>CAWEMN010000019.1:0-45091 GCA_963810155.1 uncultured Acidobacteriota bacterium | reverse complement strand
CACCGCGTGAGCGGTGCTCTTTAAGCGTTAGATCGGCCATGCCTGGCGCGTACGGGGTTAAGGTAGCGCCGGATCGTCCGTCAGGAAGCTCGTCGAAGTAAACGCAACGTTGCTGCCCGCCGGGATGAATACCTTTGTGGCTGGTCCTGCTGTTGCCGAAACAGTCGGCGCTCCACCGCCCCAATAATCATTGGAAGCAAATACCTGGATAGGCACCGTGATATTGGGATTGGTAAAGGAGAGCGTTCCGTCGATGGACACCGGATCGATGCCCGAAGGATCAGCCACCCCCACCGGAACAAATCCCGGTTGTCCGTCATTGACGAAGCGATTGTTGCCGAGGCTGCCCAAAGAACCTCCGCCGTAAATCGAAAATGGCCCCGCCGGCCGTCCCGAGGGATTTACCGCTGGCCTGCGACCAGAAGATGGCCTCCCGGGTGAGATTGGAAAACGAGCAATTTTCCAGTAGAACGTGCAAGGAGCGGACGTTGTTCGGTATTCGTCGCGCTGCCCAGACCGATGCCTCGGCCAAGGCCGGAGACGCTTACATTGCGCAGGGAGAGATTGATGGCCTTGGTGGCGTTGCGCTCGGTGCCGCTGTAGCGGATCTGCGCGTCTTCATTACCCAATGTATTGATATTGCTCATCACGGAATCCGCGATCGACACATTGTAGGTACCATTATCGGGATTGGAGCTTTCGATCAATTTGATATTGGTGCTCGCGGGATCGCTCAAGTGTGCGCGGGCAATATCAATGTTGTTCACGCCGTTGGTGCTGCCCCGGTGCTGAATTTCGATCGAATCGCCATTGCTAGTATCGCCGGTCAGAAACGGATTGCTGATGGAGAGATCCCGGAGGACGGCGTTGTTTGTGGGATTCAAGCCGGCCGTGAGGAAGACGATGCCGTCAGCGGCGAAGTTACCGTGCGGCGACAGATTGGAGGAGGTGTATTGGGTCAAGCTCAAATTGCTTACCGAGTTTTCGATGGTGATGATGCAGAATCCGCGCGAGCGAACGACGTGGTCGCTGATTCCGACCGCCGCGGGATCCGGCAAGGGCTGCGACAGGTTCTTGATGGTGTTTTCGGCCACCGTTAAATTCGCGACCACGCCGAAGTCATTGATCAACATGATGCCATCGGAATTGCTATCGCGAATCACGTTGCGCGTGATGAGCACCTGGCCCGTATCGGGCACTCCATCCCGCGCTTGGATCGAGAAACTTGCAGTACCCTTCCGGCCGCACGTCGCCATTGGTCACGGAGGAACGGGAACCCGGCCCGCAGGAAATCAGAGTGATAGCCCCGAAGTGATTCGTCTGAGGCGCGAACAAGATGTAGCCCTTGGGCCATTCGCCGACGCATTTGAAAGTCGGGGGCGTCGCGGTCACTTGTCCGCAGGTGGAGGGCGCAGGACCTTCTATGGCGAAGATGTCGTGCACGGCCATGTCGTTGGTGATCAGGTTATCGATGATTTGCGCTCCTACGGCGTTGATTCCCAGTATGGAGGAACGGAACGCATTATCGATGTGGATGTTCTGCACCAGATTGTTAGCGGCCAGGCGGATGGCATCGCCGTCATATCGTGCGCCGCTCGTGTTCGTAATCAGTGCCTGCGCGCTGTGGACGTCGGCCACGTTCACCGGAGTTCCCAGTCCGATCAGTTGCTGACCTTCTTTCAATTGAATGCCGCCATCCAGCGGCGTTTTCGACGGGATGACAAAGATCGTGTCACCGGGAAGCGAAAACTGTTCCACATCCTGCAAACTATCGAACGGACGATCGCCGTTGCCGTGACCATTCGGATGGGCATCCCCCTTGACATACCAAGTGTTCGCGTGGCTTGGGGCTGCGACGAAGAATAGACAGAACATCCCGAGCAGCGTTTGACCGAAGAGCAGGTGTTTTCCTGTGATCTTCACACGGTCCTCCCAATTCGTGAATGTGCGGTCCCTAAATTGGCGTTCCGTAACAGCGGGGGCTTGGAAAAGATGTGGAGTATCTATACCTCCTCAGTTTCCTTGTCAACCTAAATGAAGTGGCTCCCTCGCTGCTTCGAGTTCATCTCCACAGCAGGGCGACTGGGAGAGATATTACCCTGATCCAGAAATGCCGAATGTGCTGACAGTCCCGCTGTGGAACTGATGGTATTCGGCGTGAGTCGACTGGAAGAATACAACGCGCGGAAGTTTACGGTGTGCTCTTGCGCAAAGGATATCTCCCGATATGTTTTGAGGCTGGTAGGAGATCACAAACTCAATCTTCCGCGTCTCGGCCGATGCGTAATACGAGTGCGCGCGAGGCCTCAGCGAGCGAAGAAATCAGGGTTGTTGGCGGCCCAGGTGCTTGCGGCTCTGATGAATGACTCTATTCCTTAAGCCAACAACGCTCGACAAATTCGACGCGCAGCAGGGCTACGGTTTTGCCGACTTGGGTAGAGCTGGTTTGCCAAACTTCGCCGCGTCGATCGGAACGTTCGGCTTGATGTCAGTCATTTCGAACTCCGACCGCCCGTCTGTCCAAGTGGCGGTCCACTTGAAGGGCACCTTAACTCCCCCGACATCGCGATAATCGGCGTAGTCAACTTCCGATGGGTTCAGGCCAAGTACCGTCTTCGTGAAACGTACCATCCGCAACAGCAGGCCCGACTCCTCGTCGAAAAATAGTTTCACGCGGGAGCCTTGCGGGGCCGTGCCCTCGACGACCACAACGTCGCGGTCATCGACGGTTGTGGGCGGGAAGCCTACATGCCATCCGGTGAGGTATAGCTTGATCCCCGCAGGAAAAGCGAACTCGGCATCCAGCGCAGCGCCATCCAGATCTCCTCCCGTCAGCGCGACCATGGGTAGCTGGGTGTTTGTCGCGGCGATCCAACCCGTGCGTCCGTCATAGGCCGAGGTACTGTCGCCGCCCGCCAGGTGAACGACCGTTGTGCGCTCGGCCGGGGCTTTGGCGTAGATCTCGGCTGGAATCTTCGCGAAATCCGTGTCGTACCCGGCATACGTCCCTCGAGCGGTGAAACTGGTAAGTCCGGCCAGCCGCTGCGGCCCGCCGACAGCCTGTATATATTTGTCGATAATTTGTTCGGCGGAAGGCGCCCCCGGCGCGGGCTGCGCGACAACTTCGATGTCATTGGGGTCGCGCGGAGCCGGCATGCCGTACTGCTCCGCGAGACTCGGCGTGAAACGCGGAGCGACGTCACTGCGATGGCACGTGTAGCAAGTCACCGTGGTTACACCGCCGAAATTTTGCTTATTGATCGCTTGCACCATCAGCAGCATCTTGCGCGCGATCTGCTTAATCGGGGTGTCCACGGCATACTTATCAAAGTCGTTGGCGCTTTCGTTGACGTGGCAGTCCAGGCAGTTCAGGCTCAGAGAAGCGGAAATAAAACCCATGGTGCCCATGAATTCGGCAACCGAGATGCCCCGCAGCACTTGGACATTTGTGAAGACCTGTTCCGCCACTAGCGGTTTCGTCGCCGCCGCCGATTGGTCGCCTCGGATAGCCTGACCGGACGCGGGCGTCGGGGAAACGCTTAAGAGGCCGATGACTGCCGTTGCTGCCAAGCCGGCGATGGCTTGTCTCGATCCGAGCTTCATGTCGGCGTTCCTTTCATGAGTGTGTGCGAATCGCGCGCGACCGGCCTGTGAGTCGGGGTTTGCGCGCTCATAGCGGGACTCGACGGGTAGCACATATCACATGTTTACCGAAATTTCGTTTGGGATCCGGAAAGCGGGCAACATACTACACCGGTCTCTCTCGTTCGCACACATGAAACGATTTACGCTGACGAAGGCCCGCATGCCTACCACGGAGCTGATTCAACTCGGTGTCGAGGCGCTTCAAAAGTTCAGTATGTATCCGCTCGAAGAGTGCGGCCACGGCGACGACAAATCGCGCCTGGAACTTCTCGATGCGGTGTATTATCTGGCTGCCACTGGATGGCGGTTGGAAAAAACGGGCAATTCCCCCTGGAAAAAGTTTCAACTTTCGCGCGGGAGGAGAATCCGTGAAGTCGAAAACGCTGCTTGCAATTACGTGGTGCATGCTCACATCCATGCTCGCCTGGGGCCAGGGAGAGGCAGGCCGTCCCGCGGATCAAGCTCCGCCGGCGGACACAGTTGCCACGGATATTCCGGGCATCGTAGCAGCTGGCTCGAAAGTGCAGCTGCTGAAGCGAGGATTGCAGGGCGCCCAGGGTGCTACTGCCGCTCCGGACGGAAGCCTGCTCTTTACGGAGCGGACCGCCAACAAGATTTGGAAGCTCGACAAGGATGGAAACTTTTCGAGCTACATGGAAGATACAAACGCCACCAACAGCTTCCTCTTTGATCTGAAGGGCCGCGTGATAGCCGTAGAAAGGATGCCCTCTCAGGTGGGCGTACTTGCTCCCGCCAGGGCTACGCTCGCTGACAAATTCGAGGGCCACGGTTTTGGAAATCTGAATGACCTGACCATCGACAAGCGGGGCGGCGTCTACTTTACCGACGATCGCGGGATACCGGCCGATGGCATCAAGCCGGCCGTTTATTACCTCAAACCGGACGGCCAGGTCATGAAGGTTGCAGAAGACTTCACGTTTCCCAATGGCGTCATCCTGAGCCCGGACGAGAAGACTCTCTATGTCGACGATACGCAGGGAGATTCCATTCACGCTTTCGACGTCAAACCCGATGGCAGCGCCGTCAATGAAAGAACCTTCGTGACGGTCACCGAGGGATTGCGGAAAGGCGACACGGGTGCGATGGCCAGTGGCGCCGATGGTCTAACCATTGACGGGGCGGGCCGGCTCTATGCCGCCGCTAACTCGGGCGTCCAAGTGTATAGCCCAGAGGGGAAGTATCTCGGGTCGATCCCAATCCCGCGAAAACCGGCGCAGGTTGCCTTCGCAGGGCCCGACAAAAAGACCTTATACGTTCTGGCCGGCGACTCGCTCTACCAGGTACCCATGCTCGCCGAGGGTTACAAGAGTCGCCTGAAGTAACGATCCTTGGCCGACATAACTGTACACGCTCCAAGATAGAAACGCCCGCTTAGAATATGCGTCGCTCCAGGCCAACTCTCTCACATTGCAGCGGCAGAATTGAAAATTAACCTTGACAATCCGGGTTTCGCAGCGGTATCACTCTCGCCGCTAGGGTCTCCGCATAGGCCTTCTTCGTACATTGCGAAGTCGGCATGGACTGAGGAGATGGCGCCTCTTCTTCGTTCACCTCGATCCTTATATAACGACAACTGGGGCGGGTCATTTGGAGGGCGGCGGGCATTTCACGGAAACCGGCAACTCTGGCCTGGCGGCCTTGGAGTGGACTTGCGAGTTCTTGCGCACATTCTGACGGACACGAAAGAACCAAGATTTATGGGCGACGTGATGGTATGCGTTGGGCTGAATCGCATTAGTTGAGGAGGAAAGCAATGACGAATAAGAAATGGATGGCGGGTCTGGGTTTGATCGCATTTGCGATCGCTATTAGCGTGAGCCCGCGAATGGTCAGCCGGGCCTCGGCCGCGCCGGACACGAAGAGTGTCAAAATGCCGATTTTCGAATTGGACACCACGTGGCCAAAGCTCCCCAATAACTGGGTGGTGGGTAACGTTTCCAAGGTTACTGTCGATCAACACGACAATGTATGGTTTATCCATCGACCCCGCACCGTTCCTGAAGGGAAAACGTCAGCGCCGCCAGTTGTGGAATTGGACGCGAACGGCAAGTTTGTCCAGGCGTGGGGCGGGGAAGGGGCTGGATACGACTGGCCTGATGCCGAGCACAACGTTTTCGTCGATTATAAGGACAACGTCTGGATCAGCGGCAGCAGCCCGAGCGGCCAGTCGAAGACGAAGCGATCCGACGACATGATCATCAAGTTCACCAACAAGGGGCAGTTTATATTCGAGATCGGCGGGCGCACGGTAAGCAAGGGAAGCACGGACACCAACAGCGTGAACAAGCCCGGCGATATCTTCGTCTCTGCCAAGACGCACGAGGTCTTCGTCGCCGATGGCTACGGGAATCGCCGCGTCGTCGTTTTCGATGCGGAGACGGGCAAGTTCAAGCGCATGTGGGGTCCGTATGGCAAGCCGCCGCAAGACGACGCAACTTCGGGCGGTCCTGGGCCCTCTGGCGGCCCAGCCGGTGGGCAAGCCTCCTTTGCTGCGCCTGAGGGAACCGCCCCCGCCGCGCTCACTGCGACAGGCCCCGGGCCTGCGGCTTTCGCGAGCCCTGTGCACGGCATCATTGTGTCAAACGACGGCATGGTTTACGTCACAGACCGCAATAACAGGCGCTTCCAGATGTTTACAACCGAGGGCAAGTTCATCAAAGAAGTGTTTATCAACCGAGCGGGCCCGGCAAAAGAGACGGCGTCGGGGTTTGCGTTGTCGCCGGACAAGGATCAGCAATTCCTGTACACGGCCGACTACGGCAATTCGCGCATCGTCGTGTTGGACCGCAAGAGCCTCGAGGTCCTCTACCAGTTTGGACAGAGAGGTACGGAGCCCGGCAATTTCCGCGGCGTGCACCTGATTTCGACCGACTCCAAGGGTAACCTCTACGCTGCGGAAGTCGCGCCAGGCGCTCGTGTTCAGCGGTTCATATTTAAGGGGCTGTCGTCGACGCCGCCGCCGAATGCGCTCACCCCGACGCAACTATCGTCCGTAAAGCAGTAAGCGCGGCAAGAATGCGACGCCGAGCGGTGTCTCGCTGCCTCTCGGCGTCGCCACTTTCTCACGTTACTCCCGCAAGAAGGCAATCCGATAGGAAGCTCGCCGGGAGGAATTTCTGATGGGCAGTCGCATCTTTAAGCGGACTGCCCTATGGGCCCTTGCGGTTGTGTTGACTTTGGGCGCTCGACCCCTCTCCAGCGAAGTGATCCGCAGCACCGCAAACATCAGTGGGCTCAAGGTGTATTACGTTGTCGTGCTTCCCAACGGATATGATCCAGGAAAGTCATATCCGGCGGTCCTTGCGTTTCCGGGCGGGCGGCAGACGCTCGGCACGGTTGAGGGCACGCTGCGGGGGAACTGGCAGCAGGAAGCCGAACGACGCGGCTATATCGTAGTCATCCCGGCGGCGCCCAACGGCCTGCTCTTCTTTCGTGGAGGGGAGAAGATTTTTCCGGCGTTTCTGACCAAACTTCTCGGCGATTACAAGATACTGGATAATAAGTTTCATATCGCGGGAGTTTCAAACGGAGGGATAAGTGCTTTTCTTATCGCCGCGTCCTATCCCGAATATTTCTGGTCTGTCACGGGACTTCCTGGCTTCCTTCCTGAGCCCACTGAGACGCGTGTCCACGAGATTGCGAAGATGTGCATCAACATGTTCGTGGGAGAATTGGATACGCGCTGGGCAATGAGTATGCACGAGCAAGCGGAGCAGTTTAGCCGGCAAGGATTGACCGTGCGGATTTCCGTTGAGAAGGACCAGGGTCATGTCATGGGGACGCTCGAGGGTTCCGGGGCCGGGAGACTTTTCGACCAGTTCGAACAGGCGCGCCGCCAGCCCTGCAACAAATGACTGCTTCAAATTCCGGGAGTTATTGCTCGAACAGTCGTCGAGCTTCTTGACGATCTACCAGGAGAGCCACAAGTGCCCGGGTTGCGCCGTGAAGCAGCTTGACACTATGTCTGTTCAAATGTAGCCTTCGGGCTAGATGTAGCTTGAGAAGGCTGTCCAGCGCGGTTCTGCCGATTCCAAGCGCCCGTCCGTTTCGAGACCCTGGAGACCACTGGATGCGAAGGCCCTTGCGAAATGTAACGATTGGTTTTGTGACGGCTACGGCTGCGGTGTTTCTGTTGGTGGTGGCCCAGCCCGTCGTAGGTCAAACCCCGGCTGCCGCCACGAAGGCTCCAACCCCGGGTCAATTTCCTCCCTACAAGGCGCCGCGCACAGCGGACGGCAAACCCGACTTCAACGGGATCTGGCAGGCTTTTGTAACCGCCGATATCGATATTCAGGATCATGATGCGCAGGCGGGACCGCATCCTGACGTCATGGGTGCGTACGACGCGTGGCCTGGCGGGCAAGGAATTGTCGAGGGCGGCGAAATACCCTACAAGCCCGAGGCGCTAGCGAAAAAGAAAGAGAATGCAGAAAAGCGCATGGTCGTAAACATCACCAGCGATGACCACCGGCATGACACTGGCGATCCGGAGCTCAAGTGCTATATGCCGGGTGTGCCGCGCGCGAACTATATGCCCTTTCCGTTTCAAATCATTCAAACTCCTCATGTCGTTATGATGGCCTATGAGTATGCGCGAGCCATCCGCACGATCTACACCGATCCGAATGACAAGTCTATTCCCAAGGAGGCTCCCGCTGATACCTGGATGGGATGGTCGCGCGGACACTTTGAGGGCGACACGCTCGTTGTGGACTCCACCGGATTTGTTCCCTACACCTGGTTTGATCGAGCAGGGGATTACCACAGCGATGCGCTGCATGTGGTGGAGCGCTACACCCAGGTGAGTCCCTATCACATCATGTACGAAGCCACCATCGAAGATCCCAACGTGTTTACGCGCCCCTGGAAAATAAGCTTTCCGCTCTATCGTCGCGTGGAGAAAAACATCCAGTTGGTGGACTTCAACTGCACCGAGTTCGTTCTGGATTTGCTTTACGGCCAATATAGTAAGAAGTAGGAAAAAGGAGGCCGTCCCAGATGGGAAAGTACTTCAGTCCTTTATCCACTGCGCTAGGGATAGCGTTGGCGACGCTCCTGTTCACGCCCGCATTTATGGCGGCCCAGTCGTCAACCGGAACAGGAAAGGCTGACGCGAAGACGGCAGCCAAGTCAGCGGCCCAGCCGACAGCCCAGAAGAATACAGATTCTGCAGCCAAGGCCAAAACTTGGGTTATGCCCCGCATGGCTGATGGCCATCCGGACTTCAGTGGATACTGGAACAATCTCACATTTACTCCGATGGAACGTCCCGCCAAATATGGAAATAGGGAGTTTCTGACCGACAAGGAAAAGGAAGAGGTTTTCAAGTCAGGTGTTCGGGGTTCGTACGATCCTGGCGGACAGGGCAGCGAGGACCGCTATGGCGGCGAATTATTCAACCCGGACTCCGTTGATTATGATGCGACGACTTACGGCCTCAGCCCGTGGCAAAACGGGGTCAAGTCGAACCCACGAACGTCGCTGGTTGTGGATCCGCCCGATGGCAGGATTCCTCCCCTGACCGCAGAAGCGAAGGCCAGATTGGCAAGCGGACCGAGGCCGACCGGAGGGTTTCCCTACGTCGTTGACGACCATCACGGAGGGGCCATAGTGCACGCCGACGTCGCGAAGGATTTAGGGCAGGGTACGACGTGCGTCACCCAGTCAGGCGGACCGCCCTTGACTCCGGCTGAGTACAACAGCGGTTTGTTCATCGCGCAGAATCCTGGCCACATACTGATTGAGACCGAAACAGGAAGCGAGTTTCGTGTCATCCCCGTAGGCTCGGGTGTGGCTTCGCATCCCTCTGCAAATATTCATCAGTGGCATGGAGATTCTCGTGGTCATTGGGAGGGCGACACGCTGGTCGTGGAGACCACTAACTTGAGGCCGGATCATACCTATCGCAACGGCGATCCGAGCACCGAGAAGATTACGGAGTATTTCACGCGCATCGATGCGGATACGATTGAGTACAAGTTCACGATTGACGACCCCCGGACTTGGACGAAGCCCTGGTCGGCAATCATTCCCATGAGCGCGAGCACCGGGCCGCTATTCGAGTATGATTGCAGCGAGGATAATAACGACGCCGTCAACATTCTTGCTGGAGCCCGAGCGTTTGAAAAGAAGGCCGGGGAAGGAAAGACGCAAACTCCAATTTCGCAGAAATAACGCGAGCCGGCGGGCCGCATCGCGGGATGATGCCGGCCTATCGGCTCGGGCACGTGGATCGGATCGGTAGACTTGAAGAGCAAAGGAGCACAGTTGCTATGAAACTAAAGGGAATGCTGGTGGTCCTGATACTGGTTGCGAGTCTGTTGGTGGGCGCGAAGCCGGCAGGGGCGCATCATGCCTTTGCGGCGACCTTCGATACGAGCAAGCCAGTCACCGTGAAGGGAACGATTACAAAAGTAGAATTGATCAATCCGCACTCCTGGTTCTGGATGGACGTAACCCAACCGGACGGGAAGGTGGTGAACTGGGGATTTGAAGGTGGCAGCCCGAACTCTCTCATCCGACATGGGGTAACCAAGAACACCGTGCCGGTCGGAACCGTGCTGATCGTTCAGGGCTATCAGTCCAAGGCGTTTGACAACAAGGGTGTCGGAGTCAACATGACGTTTCCGGACGGACGGAAATTCCTATTCGGAGGCTCTGCGCCTGGAGCGGAATCAGAGGTAGGAGCGCCGACGAAGGACGACGTTGTGCCTCAGGAGAAGAAATAGCACCGGTCCACAGTCGGTAACAATCACGGCGATATTCAGCGGCCCACAGGCGCGTGGTCCGCGCTTGTGGGCCATTTGTTTGTGCAGACCATTTGCTTATGCAGAGAAGATCATTGCGGCGGCGTTAACGGACGTTTCCGGTAATCGGGACGGTAGTCGTTGTGACAGGCGACGCAGGCGGCATACATCTGGTCATTCAGGCCGGCCAACTTGTCGAGGTCGTGAGCCTTTGCGGCTCGGAACGCGGCGCTCCCGGCGTCGTAGAGGCGTTGCGCGTCTTTCATCCAACCATTGTTGTCCCATGCGCGGCCGGGCATCATGAGCAGGTTGGCGGATTCCGCAAGCATCAGCATCTTCCCCTGGAAGAGCCGCCATTGTTCATCGGTCCCGGGTGTGTCGCGTGTGGCGATGTAGAAAAGATCATCCGAGAGGGGCCAGACGACGCCCACCATAAGGTCATCGACGGTCCCGATAGGCTTGAGAATAGGTGCCTGCGCCGGCGGCGCCTGGGCGAGTGCCACACCTGAGATAAGCAGAAGCAATCCGAGGATCCTCATCATAATCCGTCTCCATTTTTGATTGGGTCCGTTTGATTGGGAACTCCTTCGTGCTTTCCCAGTGGCGCCAATATACACATGAAGGTCTCTGCGTTCAATGTCCAGCCTGTCTGCCATTCTGTAGTGATGAATCCCCTTCCAGCTTGACACTCCCGTATGCCGGGTGTATTTTCCGCGCCAACATCCCGTCCTTACCTTAGGGGCCAGACTTGAAACGGGAGAGAGGGGTAGTCATGAGAAAATACATCCTCGGACATCTGTTAGTGGTGTGCCTGTTTTCAGCGGGGTCTGCATGGGGTCAAGCGGGCAACAACTCCGGTGTCATCGCGGGAGAGGTAGCCGACTCCTCGGGAGCTAAAGTTGCCGGCGCGAAGGTTCAAGTATCCAGTCCTGCGCTGATCGAGCAGGCGCGTGAGACAGTCACCAGCGACGATGGACTGTACAGAATCGTGAACCTGCCGCCGGGCGTTTACATCGTGACGGCGATTCAAAATGGATTCAGCACGTCGAGGCGCGAGGGTGTTGAGATCACGACAGGATTCACGGCCACCGTGAATTTCAGCCTCACACCGGGGACCGTGGAGCAAACGGTTACCGTCAGCGGCGAAGCGCCGTTGCTGGATACGCAGGACTCGGTGGTCCAGACCATCATCAGCAACGCGGTGATCGAGTCGCTGCCCATCGGCAAGAGCGCTGCGGATTATCCCTCTCTGCTTCCAGGGGCCGTCGCTGCGGCTGGGAATCAGGACGTGGGCGGGCTGCAGGGTGAACAGGCGCAAGGCTTCCGAATTCACGGGAGCGCCTCGGGCGACTATGCATTAATGCGGGACGGCATGTACTACGGAACCATGCACAGTGGCGGCACCAACCAGATGACCAGTAGCAACCCCACGGCCACGCAGGAATTGCAGATCGAGTCCAGCGGGTATGCAGCTGAGGATTGGAATCTCGGCGGCCACGTCAACATTATTCCAAAGAACGGCGGCAACAGCTTGCACGGCTCCCTGCAGGCCGATTTTGGGACCAAGGGTCTGGAATCAGCGAACGTTACGCCGGCACTCCAAGCGCTCGGCGTGCCTGCTCCGTCTTCGATCTACAGCCTGTATGAAGTTGCCGGCGGAGTCGGCGGCCCAATCATAAAGGACAAGCTGTGGTTCTTCGCCGACGCGCGGCATTGGGTGAGTTCCTCCTATCAGGCTGGAGATCACTACTTCTACGATGCCCAGGAGACCGCTGCCTATCCCAATAACTTGTATTACGCCGCGGACCCCAGCCGCCGCGCCTACATCAGTAACACCTACACCGACGGCGGTCTACGCCTGACGTGGCAAGCGACCAAGCGGAATCAGTTCACGGAAAACTTCAGCCAGGAGAACAACTGCAACTGCTGGTATACGATCAACCAGGGACTCCTGGCGCCGGAAGCGACCACCGACCATTATTACCAGCCGAATTGGCGCGAGCAGGCCACATGGACTTTTCCAGTAAACAACAAACTCGTATTGTGGGCGGGTTTCACGGCCGTGATCGGGAACCTCAATATGAATTTGCGGCCGGTGGATCAGGGCGGAGCGACCGCCACAAGCTATGCCGTCACGGATAGCACCGCCAACTTTACCTACTCGGCGCCTGCAGGCACGTCTCTGATCACCGAACCCTTCAGCAACATAAACGAAAACTTCACCGCCTCGTACGTCACCGGCGCGCATGCCTTTAAGTTTGGATATTCCGAACTTCAGGCCAGAGGGTCGAATACTTTCAATTACACAAATCCCTCGGGCGCTAACGGCTTCCCGCAAGGTGTCGGATTAACGATGCAATGTCAGACAATTTTGACCGCAGCCAACGCCCAATAACCCTGCGCCAGCTCAACGCAGCCGGCTTGCCGACCACTCCGTACAGATTAAGCGGTAAGTTCAGGTACTCTCCTCGCCACCGATGATCGCCTCCGGCGACGATAAACAGCCTGGGCTGCGGCACAACGACGCAAGCGCTTCTGCCGGTTCAGGTAACCGAGAACCTGGCTCCTTACTTCAATATCAATCGCGAAGAGGATCACGCCATCTTCGGGCAAGACCAGTGGAGACTCAAGCGACTGACCGTCAACATCGGCTTGCGTTTCGATTGGTTTCAGGCGACCGACCCAGACCAGACAGTGCCTGCAAATCCGCAGTTCGGGCTTCCCGCCAAGGTTTATGGGGCTCAGAAGAACGTGGTGGATTGGAAGGACCTGAATCCGCGGTTGGGAGTGGCCTACGATCTTTTCGGCAATGGAAAAACGGCCATCAAAGCCTCGCTTTCACGGGGGGTTCTTACCGAAGGGAATACCGGTATTGCGCCAGCTGACGAACCCCGGGAACGGACTCATCACCGCGACCACCAGGAGTTGGACAGATTACTCGGGTACTTTCAATCCGGCTACTGATGGCGCGGTCTTTACCAGCGCTCAGGGCAGCGGGAGCGCACCAGGGCTCGTTTGCAATACTGCGACAGGTGTCGGCTGCGCGTTGGGACCCGCGAACACTGTCGGGCTTCTACAACCAATCCAATGCGGCCAGCGTGACATACGCAAACTCTTTGACCCACGGCTGGCAGGCTCGCCCCAACGACTGGATGATGTCGTTTTCCGTGCAACAGGAGGTCACCCGAGGCATCGCAGTGAGCGTCGGTTATTACCGGACATGGTTCGGCAACCGGATGGTCGCGCAGAACACGGCGATCCCGGCGACGGGCTATGACCAATACTGCGAGACACCAACCGCGAGCACCGCGTATTCGGGATTCGGTGGGACGCCGTTGTGCAACTTGTACGATCCCATGACATTTTCAAAGGAACGGCCACGTACCTGGTGCAGCCCGCTTCGAATTTTGCGTGCTCGTCTTCGGCGAATCCCAACGGAGGAGTGAACGCGCCCGGCTGCGGCAACGAGACGGACGTCTTCACTGGTGTGGATGGCCTGATTACCGCGAGATTTCACGGCCTGTTCCTTCAGGGGGGAGCCACCGCCGGACATGAGGTGACGAACTACTGCGTCGAGGTCAATTCTCCACAGGACCTCTCTTGGACTTCGAATGCAACGCCAACCAGCACGTCCGTGATTGAATTCGCCAACAATAATTTCGGTACAGCGAACGACGCCGCTCCGTGCTACATCAATCCGCCGTGGTACCAGAATCTGCAGTTCAAGATGGCGGCGGTCTACACGCTCCCGTGGTGGAAGATCAAGGTCAGTGCCAATGAACAGAACCTGCCGTCGATTCCGCTGCAGGGCACTTTGTCCTATAAAGCCGGAGCCGGCATTTCATACGTGGCCGCAACTGGCCACGCGAATCTCACCTCTTTGAATGGATGCACCACCTGCAAGGTCGAAGTGGTGACACCGCAGACCGTCTTCCCTTACGGCAGGAACAATCAGCTCGACTTCCGGCTGGCCAAGGACATTCAGTTCAGGGAGCGATTGAAGATCGAGCCTACCGTTGATTTTTACAACATCTTCAATGCGAGCACGATCTTGAGCATCGCCACCGGATACAATACGACCGCACCCGGTCAGAGCGGGGCGTGGCGGAATGTCACCGGGTTGCTGCCGGGACGCTTGATCAAGTTTGGTGTTCACCTGGACTTCTAGAGTTCAACACGCTCGAGTGAGGCGTCGGCCATCATTGGCTGACGCCTCACCCTTTCCTTTTCCTCGCACCGGTTCCATCTTCCTTGTTGTTCGAAGGAGATTTCGGATTGGCAGGGTCACTCAGATCCACATCCAACCGCGCACCAGCACGTCGTGTAGCCTGTTTCTGCGACCACTAAGGCAGGACGCAGATAAAATTAGTTACCAGTAGGGAGATACACTAACGACTCCACCCTGCCGTCGTGCGGTTAGGTCTTCGTATGGAACGTTCGGAGAAGCAATTCTTGATGATCGCATCGCGAAAGAGATACGGATTCGAAGGGGCCGTCGGTATTTCCCACGAGCGTCGCTAGCTAAATGAGCGGCCCGCTCCGGCTCGAACCCGCCGGCCTTTTCTCTTTGTCGCTTATTTCTGCGAAATCGGGCTCGCCGACGAACCGTTGGCCTTCTTTTCCATGATGCGAGCTCCCGCCAGGATGTTAACGGCGTCGTTGTCGTTCTCGCTGCAATCGTACTCGAACAACGGTCCATCGACCGTATTCAAGGGAACAATCGCTGTCCAAGGCTTTGTCCATGTCGAGGGGTCGTCGACCGTAAAGCTATACTCAATCCGGTCCGCCGCAACGCGCTTAAAGCGCTCCGTAATCTTCAGAGTTTTAGGATTAGCGCCACGGAAGGGATCCTCAGGTCTAAAATTGGCGGTTTCCACTACCAGCGTGTCGGCGTCCCAATGGCCGCGCCCATCCCCCCTCCACTGGTGAATCTTTTCCGAAGGATGGGGACGTCCATCCAGCGGAACAATGCGAACTTCCGTGCCGTACTCCGCTTCGATCACCACGTATCCCGGATTCTGCACGATAAAAATCCCGCTGTTGTACTCGCCGGGAACGATGGGCGGCCCGCCGCTCATAGAGATACAGGCGGTGCGCACTCCCAAATCGGTGGGGACATCGGCGTGCACCTCGCCGCCGCCGCGATGGTTGTCGATCACATAGCCGTGGGCATTCCTGGCATCCCTCGCCGCTTTCGCGTCGGCCGTCAGTGGGCGGGATTCGACCGTCGGGCGGATCGACAATCAGGGACGTGCGAGGGTTCGGCTTGACCCCGTTTTGCCAGGGCGCCAGCCCAAACGTAACCACATCGTAATCGGCGGAATTGGGATTAAATAACTCCCCCTGAGGATCGTCACCCGAAGAATCAAACGTACGATGCACGCCTGCGTTGAAGGCTTCTTTCATTTCCGCATCGCTTAAAAACTCTCTATTTCCATATTTGGCAGGGCGTTCCATGGGCGTGAAGCTGAGGCTGGTCCAATATCCGTGCAGGTCCGGATGTCCGTCCGGTGTGCGGGGTAGGACCCAGGTCTTGGCCTTCGCGTTGGCTCCAGTTTTTGCGTCTGCTGCCGCAGTCTTGGCCGCTGGTTTTGCGGTTGCGGCCGCACCCGAAGGCGCCTGCGCCGCAACGAATGCCAGCGCGAATAGAAGGGTCGCCAACACGATCCCTGAGGCTTTCGAGGAAACGCCTAACTGATTACTCATCGGGAACTCCTCCTGCCTTCGCGAACTCTGTACTTGCTGGGTCGCTTCCCTGTTGAGGCCGCCTCTCCATATGGCGGGATCCAGGACGCGCAAAACATGGCCAGTACTAATAGTGCTGGAAGTAGTATATGACGAGATTTCACTCACGCGATACGGTAAAGCATTCACACGAAGCCCGCCGGTGGCTATGACCCCGTGGGAATACCAAGCCACTTGCAGGCGTTACCGCCCAGGATGGCAACCCTTTGCGCGTCGGTGAAACCCGGCGTCGCAAAGACGTGATCCACGGGGCCCAGCGTGTTCGGCCCGGCCTCCAGCCACTTGAAGGGATAGTCAGTCCCAAGCATGATGTGAGCAGGACCCATGACTGCGGCCAGGTGTCGCAGCGCCTCCGGAGTGAAGACCAGCGCATCGACGTAGAGTTGCTTCAAATATTCCGTGGGCGCTTTCTTGACTTGAGAGCCCTCGCATCGTGCGGGTGAGTCAAAGCAACTGTGGTCCATGCGATCGGCGTAAGACGGCAAAAAACCGCCGCCGTGGGCGCAACACAACTTCAGGCCCGGAAAACGCTCGAGCACGCCCTCAAAAATCATGTGTGAAATGAAGATGGTGGTTTCGAGCGGATTGCCGATGACATTGTCCAAGCCGCCGAATCCCTTGACCCTCTTGGCAACACCTGTAGCTTGCGCGCTGTCCTGAGGATGCATAAAGAGGGGAGCTTGCAGTTCCTCTGCCTTGGCCCAGAAGACATCATATTTGCGCAGTGTGATCTCCTCGCCTTCGACGTGGCCGCCGATGGCCGCACCCTTCAGTCCCATCTTCATGGCATCTTCCAATTGTTTGGCTGCCAGGTCGGGAAACTGCAGGGCAACGGCGCCAAAGGCCACAAAACGCCCTGCAGGCGCGGCCTTTATCATCTCGACGAGCTTTTGATTCTGAAAATCCATTAGCCGGGCGGCCAGATCACGATCGGCCGAGTACCAGAAGGGATTGATGCTGACCGCTTCGACGTCGATCCCCTCCTTGTCCATAATCTGCAATCGCACTTCGTCGATTGCGGGGTTGGCTGTTCCCGTGCCACCGCCACCGCCTCTTTCGAGTGGCGTGCCCTTGAGAAAACTCGTCACTTCGGGAATATTGACGTGGCAGTGCACGTCGACGGTCTTAATTTTCTTACCGCCTACCATAACCGGCTTGTGCTTGGGCATTGCAGCGGCGACCTGCGACAATTGCGGCGAGCCGCCCATCAGGCTGGGACGCAGCAAGAGGGTCCCCGCCGATGTCGCCCGCCACACCTTTCAAGAACTGTCTGCGATTTGTCATGGACTCCTCGAGATCAGGCCCATGTTCCATTCGATTACTGAATTTGGTTCGCCGATCTGCTATCGACACGGCGGAGCGCATGCCCGATTCGGGCTCACCCCTTCGTATTGATCCGAACATCCACTGGTGTATTTTTCAAGAAGGCCCGGAAAAGCGTCTCGTCCCTCCTTTGCCCCTCGTAATGATATGGGTAGACGATTTTCGGCTGCAAAGTCATGACACATTCGACCGCTTCGGCCGGGGTCATCGTGAAGGGCATGATCATGGGCACGAAGGCCACATCGACGTTCTTTACGCCGCGTGCTTCCGGCGTACACTCAGTGCCGCCCATGAAATAGAGGCGCTTCCCGCCCAAGGTGAGGACGTAGCCATTACCGCGACCCTTGGGGTGGTACACCTCGCCTGCCTTGGGGCCATGCGCCACGTTGTACATGGGTAACACTTCGACGTTGATTCCCGCGACGGTCATGGTATCGCCGTTGGCCATGATTGTGGGCGTCGGAATCTTTGCGCCCGCCATCGTGGCGACGGCCGCGGGCATGACCACCGGTGTACCCGGCTTGCGAATCTTGACGATCTCAGCGATATCCAAATTGTCGGGCTGGGTGTCGCTCACCAGGATCAGATCAGCCGGCTTCAAGGCTTCGAACTTCCCCACGAACGGAATGTCGACATTGTCATACTTCCCCAGGGGATCCACCTGTATGACTTTGCCGCCAAACTCAATCTGCACTCCCGAGCGCATGATCGGCGTAACTTGAATGGCACCACCCTCGGCGGGAATGGCGTCGCTTGAGTCAGCCGCCATGAGGCCAGCCGCCAGCGCCGTTACAAGCGCTACCGTAAGAATAATTCTCATTTTTTGCCCTCCTCGTTAGCCGTTGGGCGGCCGACCGGATCATATAACGGATAACCCTTATCCCGATGAACGCATGCGTGTCAAGTGAAGCCTCGCGTGCTTTGCGGCTGCCGCGAAGCGGATTCAGAAGCCGCGAATTTCGCTTGCGCGCGATCCGGTTGCACACCAACCCACCTCGATGCAGAGGGACACGATGGGACGCGCTGTTCGAGGAAAATAGGATTTGACACTACATTCGATTCAAACATAGACTTCTGCTAATTCGGTGACCATCTTGTTGCGAAGCCGCTTACCAGATGTGGCGATTGGTTTTGTGATGGCTGCAGCCACGGTATGTTTATTTGTGGCCTCCCAGCCGGTCGTAGGTCAAACTCCGGCCGCCGCCGCGAAGGCTCCGACCCCGGGCCAATTTCCTGCCTATAAGGCGCCGCGAACAGCAGACGGCAAACCCGACTTCAACGGGATCTGGCAGGCTTTTGTCGCCGCCGATATCGATGTTCAGGACCATGACGCGCAGGCGGGGCCGCATCCTGACATGTTGGGCGCGTATGACGCGTGGCCCGGCGGGCAAGGCATTGTGGAGGGTGGAGAAATACCGTACAAGCCTGAAGCGCTGGCGAAAAAGAAAGAGAATGCGGAAAAACGCATGGTCGTAAACGTCACCAGCGACCCCCATCGGCATGACACCGGCGATCCGGAGCTCAAGTGTTATATGCCGGGTGTCCCGCGAGCGAACTATATGCCCTTTCCATTTCAAATTGTTCAGGGCCGAGACGGCATCGTCATCGCCTATGAGTTCGCGCGTGCCCTGCGCACGATCTACATGAACGAAAACGAAAAGGGCGTCCCCAAGGAAGCTCCCGCTGACACCTGGATGGGATGGTCACGCGGACACTTTGAGGGCGACACGCTCGTCGTGGACTCCACCGGATTTGTTCCCTACACCTGGTTTGATCGAGCAGGGGATTACCACAGCGATGCGCTGCATGTGGTGGAGCGTTACACCCAGGTGAGTCCCTATCACATCATGTACGAAGCCACCATCGAAGATCCCAACGTGTTTACGCGCCCCTGGAAAGTGAGCTTTCCGCTTTATCGTCGCATGGAGAAAAACATCCGGCTGGTGGACTTCAACTGCACGGAATTTGTGCTCGATCTGGTTTACGGCCAATATAGCAAGTACCCTAACAAACAGACCAAGTGAGTCGCGGATGAAGAGGAGGTTCAAGTGAATAACCGTCTTTGGGTTTCGGCGGCTGCATTTGGGTTTACTTCGGCGCTGGTTTTGTTTGCGCCGGCATTCGTTATGGCCCAGGGTCCGTCTGGCGCGGCCACGAAGACCACCGCAAAGGCCGACTCTAGGCCGGCGGCAGACACAAAGGCCAAAACCATGCCTCGAGCCGCGGACGGTCATCCGGACATGAGCGGGTATTACAACTTCCTCACGTTTACTCCCATGGAGCGCCCCGCCAAATACGGCAGTAGAGAGTTTTTGACGCCCAAGGAAACGGAAGACTCTTTCAAGACAGGCGTGCAGACGGCGTTTGAGCCTCGCGACGGGGATGAGGAGCACTATGGCAACGAATTATTCAATGCCAACTCCGTCGATTATGACCCGACAACCTTCGGCCTCAGCCCGTGGCAAAACGGGATCAAGCCAAACCCACGAACGTCTCTGGTTGTGGACCCGCCGGATGGCAGAATTCCTCCTTTGACTGCAGAGGCTAAAGCGGCAAGAGCGGCTAAAGTCGTCCAAGGCCACGACTACGTTGTCGACGACCATAACGGCAACGGAGTCGTGCATGCCGATGTTCCGTTGGATTTGGGGTATGCCACGACTTGCGTCAGTCCCGGGGGCGGCCCGCCCATTCTTCCGGGCGAGTACAATGCCGATTTGCACATCCTGCAAACTCCTGACAGCGTGGTGATTCAAGGCGTGAACGGATATCGTGTCATACCGTTAGACGCGCGTGCACATGGCCCGGCAAATGTTCACGCAGTGGCATGGGGATGCGGTCGGCCATTGGGACGGTGACACGCTGGTGGTGGAAACTGTCAATTTCCGGCCTGACAATACTTTCCGAGGTGCCAATTCCAAGACACTGAAAATTACCGAGCGCTTTACGCGCATTTCAGCGGAAACGGTCGAATACAAATTCACGGTCGATGACCCCTCGACTTGGACGAAACCCTGGTCAGCGATCGTTCCCCTGAGCTTAGAGAACGGGCCGCTCTTCGAGTTTGCGTGTACCGAGGATGACTATGATGCCGTTAACATTCTCGCCGGGGCTCGTGCCCTCGAAAAGAAGGCCGCGGAAAAGAAAGCGGGAGTTCCGATTTCACAGAAATAGCTAAGCCGAGTCGAGCGACCACTTCAACGTATCGGCGCATGCTGGCTAGCCTCGTGCCGCCGCAATTACGCTTCGCAATTTTTATACGCGGCTGGGCGACAGGTTGCTCATATGCTGCGGATATTGGACGCGAGCGCGCTGCTTGGTCAAACAAGAGGTTCTACGGATGTCAATTCGCGAGTTCTTGAACACCTGCCATTTCGGCAACGTCCAGGCGGTCGTTCGCTCCAATCCTCCGCAGCAGTCGATGGATGTGGTTCTTTACCGTTTGTTCAGGGAGGTTCAGACAAGAGGCTATTTCGATTGCAGCCATATCATCTCTGTCACGACCACAGCCCGTGAACGTGGCGCTTGGGTGAGACCTGTGCGACTGTAGTGGAAGGATTGATCCCTGGGTTCCCAATCGCTTCCGGTACGACTGACCGTTTCAACCTGGCATACAAAATCCCAATCTTGCACTGCCAGAATCAGGCTGTCGGGATTCTCATGACCCGTACTTGACCTAAGTCGCTGATTGCGCGCGACTCTGACCTCAATTGCTCGACAAATACAGGGTTGGCGACTGGAATGCTTATCGTCATTTGCGGTTGGCTGCTTTTGGGCCGAAGGGCTTGGTTGTATCGCGTTGACAAATTTCCGCCGAAGCCAGATCCCACTAAGGACCGATGCACAAGGGAAGAGCCAAGCGCGTTGGGGAGTGGGCGCCATTAGTCGGCTGGCAACGCCTCCTCCATCATCAGCGAGGGTTCCTTTGGCGTCCTCTCGGTCAACATTTGCTGTACGATATACCCGCCAGTCCACTAGGCCCCCAGTGTCATTCCCAGGGTCCCTGTCGTCATTCAGCGTTCGGGAGGATCGAATGCCTGAGCATGACGAGAGTGGACAAAGCAGCTGCCTGATGGAAGGACCGTCAGATATGTGCTCAGAATCCCGTGGATGACCGTAAGAAGCGACCTTCTTCTCATCACGAGGGCAGGCTCAAAGGTCGGCTCGTGACCCCCCTTGCCACGGACGAACAGTCGCGTCTATAGCTCGGGAGACTTCCTACGATCTTATTTGCTTTCTGTCACAAGTCAGGAGATAATAAATTTCCCGGTAACCTCCGCCGCCGCGAAAGCGAGAAGAGAGGATTGAGGCCCACCATTGTGTCCAGCCGTATTCCGAAACGCGACAAGCGGAAAATTTTAGTCCGAGACATTGGCGGCGACCGCTTCGAGTCTGAATCCCGCGCAGCTGAATTAGGAAAGCACGGGCATTTTCTTCGGGACAAACAGCTAGTCCACGTCTTCGGTGATACCTATTTCACGATGGACGAAAACGGAAAATGCCGCGCCTGCGAAAAAGGCGCGCACTGCCGTACCGTTCCGGTTCCGGTCTTGGATCTAAGGCCGCGCGTACCTGTTGACTGGCGAGCCCTCACGACCCGCGATCCGTCTGAAATTGTTTGGCTCAAGGAATTTAACGAAATTGTTAAATACTGTCGCCAGCGAATTGGAGATCTCACGGCGGAAGAAATCGACGAACTGCGCAGAATAATGCAGGAAGTGGCCCCTGAATCGCACCACGCGAAGGTGCTAAAGAACTATGGCGAAGCGCTCAAACCAGAGAGCCTGGCGAGCATGTGGCATTGGGAGAAAAGCGAGCATCCGGCTCCCGTTACCAGCATCGACGTATCAGCCGGACCCGGCGCCCGACTCTGGAGTCTGCGCCCTCCACGCCCGCCGGAGCGCGACAAACGTCAGGTCGAAGAAAAAATTAAAACTCCGACGCTTCAGGAGTCGCGCGAGAAATTGTGCGAAGACTTAAAGTTAGTCCAATGGGTGCCGCAAACCACGCCGATTGCGAGGCAAGTCGAGGAATGGATTACGGAAATCATTAAACGAAGGAGCTAGGTTTCGCAGTTCATCGATTTCAATCGAGTCGGCGCCCGGCTGAAACATTCGCGCTCGCGTTCCTGATCGGCGCCTGGCACCACCGCGAAGTGGAGGAGCGCTCCGCCGAAGCGCAGTAGCCTCAACAGACAAGTGTTTTTGACCGATAGAACCCGCCACACCGGCGGGCTTTTTTGTGCCCAAATTCATTTCGCGAGGTTGCGCGAAAAACAAAGGACGGGTGACGCATGCGTAATAACTCCTACAACGTCGGCTACGGCAAGCCGCCGAAGCGTAGTCAGTTCCACAAAGGCGTTTCCGGAAATCGGAAGGGCCGACCGAAGGGGAAACGCAATATGGCCACGGTTCTGACAGAAATTTTAGAAGAAGAAATCGTAATCAAGGAAGGGGGAGTGCGGAAGAGGGTCACCAAATTAGAGGCTGCGCTCAAGCAATTAGCGAATAAGGCAGCCTCGGGCGATTTGATCGCGTCACGGCAATTGATTGCACTCGTTCGTTCTGCTGAGGAACGTGCTGTTGACGCGCCCAGAAAACAGCTTAATGCCGACGACCTCGAGATCATGCAACGGGTCCTGCAGAGACAGGGTGGCTGCGTGAAAGGAGAAACCGATGACGATCAGTAAAGAAGAGTTCAGTAAAGAGGAATTCCAACCGTTTTTGCGCCGCGATTTTGTAGCATTCACTGAAAAGGCCTTCCGGGAACCAAATCCGGGAACACAATATCTCTCGAATTGGCATATCGAAGTCATCGGGGAGGCGCTAGAGCAGTGTGCGGCAGGCAAATTGCGCCGCCTGATAATCAATGTTCCTCCTCGATCTTTGAAATCGCACATGGCCTCGATCAGCTTTCCCGCTTGGCTTTTGGGACATCGCCCCAACGCGCAAATCATCTGCGCGTCCTATGCCCAGGATCTCTCCGATAAATTGGCTTTAGATTGCCGCAGCGTCATCACTGCTCATTGGTATCAGGATCTATTCCCCGACACGCGACTGGCGGCGGACAGACAATTGATTCACGATTTCACGACTACCCAGAGAGGTTTCCGTTTGGCAACGTCAGTTGGCGGTGTGCTAACCGGTAGAGGCGCGGATTTCATCGTCATTGACGACCCGCTAAAGCCGGATGAAGCAGTCTCGGAAACGCGGCGCAACTCGGTAAACGAGTGGTACGACAATTCAGTTCTCACCCGCCTCAATGACAAACGGACCGGTTGCATCATTTTGATCATGCAGCGGCTTCATGAAGATGATCTGGTCGGCCATGTTTTGAAACATGGTGATTGGAAGGTCCTGAAATTTGCTGCGATCGCCGAGGAACCCGAACGCTATGTCATAAATACGCCCTTCGTACGCCGGGAATTTGTTCGCCAACGAGGGGAAGCTCTACATCCCGAGCGAGAGCCGCTCGAAGCTCTCGCTGGTGTGCGAGAAGTAATGGGCGAATACAATTTCGCAGGTCAGTACCAGCAGGCTCCCGCGCCCGCCGGTGGAGGCCTTATCAAGACCCACTGGTTTAAGATCTTCAGACCCGAAGAACGGCCGACGGAATTCGAACTAATATTTCAAAGTTGGGACACTGCGAACAAAAGTTCCGAGCTAAGCGATTACAGCGTATGCACCACATGGGGGCTGGTAAAGAATCATCTGTATCTCCTCGATGTATTGCGCAGCCGCCTGAATTATCCGGATCTCAGGCGAACGGTGAAGCAGCAGGCTGAAAATTATAGTGTCAAAAACATCCTAATCGAAGACAAAGCATCGGGAACACAGCTCATCCAAGATCTAATCGCTGACGGCCTCCATGGCGTTACCCGCTACGAGCCGAAAATGGAAAAAGTGATGCGAATGCACTCGGTAACCAGCACGATCGAGAACGGTTTCGTGCATATCCCTGAGCAGGCATCGTGGTTGGCAGAGTACTTGCATGAAATGACGATATTCCCCAACGGTCGGTTCGACGATCAAGCGGATTCAACGTCCCAAGCTTTGGACTGGGCTAAGCAGCAAACATCAGCTTCTTTTTTGCTTGAGGTCATAACGTTCGAAACAAAACATACCCCATTCGCTTCGCGTAGCCACGCTCTTGAGGGGCCAAGATGGAACCGCGTATTCGACGATGGCCGTTGGTAAGAGAGCGCTTCCTGTTTCCGGAGAGATCTCGATAGCACGCTTTTCGTGTAAGCCCCTGTGAATACTGGCCTTGTGGCTGAACGGCCTAGCCTGCGGTTCCCTGATATTCCCAAATTTCCCTGTTATCGAACAATGATCGGCAAATGGAATCACCAGAAGGTCCTTTTCGCACAAGCGATTGCACGAAAATGGCAAAGGAAAGGCTCGGAGTTTTCCCTGTATTTTTCCCTGTTTTCAGGGCAGGCTGTGAACGATCGGGCGCTCGCGCGGCCGACAAAGCCGCGGCAGAGAAAGGCCAACAAGATTTCGGGAGTTCCAATCTCGCAGAATCCGGATCAATGACCGTTTCTGCTGAAGTCTTCGACTTATTCAAGTGGCGTGCGTTCTGCAGAATTGCGTTTGCGAATCGCAGGGCGTACGCTTTCGCTCATGTTAACTAAAGATAGCCGTCCCTTTCGCAGAGGTACGCTGCTGTGGGCAATTCTTTGCATCGGGATTCTGGGAATCGGTTTGCGCGAATTTCGCGCCACCGTTTCGGCGCAAGAGTGGGAATCATCCATTCGTGCGTTTGAGCGTCAAGACAAAGTCCATCCGGTGCCGCCCGGAGTGATCGTCTTTACGGGCTCCTCGAGCATTGCCTACTGGAGCTCCCTGGCGGACGACATGAAGCCGCTCGCAGTGATCAACCGAGGCTTCGGCGGTTCTGAGTACACGGACATCAATCATTATGCCGACCGCGTCGTGATTGCCTATCATCCGGTTGCCGTGGTTGTGTACGCCGGAGACAACGATCTCGCTTCGCCCGGCCGCAAATCCCCTCAGAGTGTCGCCCAAGACGTTCAACAATTCGTGCAGATCGTGCACTCGAAGTTGCCGGAAACCTGGGTCTATGTGATCTCCATCAAACCTTCCATTTTGCGCTGGAAAGTGTGGCCGGAGATGAAGCTGGCCAATCAACTTATTCAGGATTTTCTGCGTACCCAGGACCATACGGCGTTTATCGATGTAGCGTCGCCCATGCTCGATAAACAAGGGCGCCTGTCCAGCGACCTTTTCGTTGCCGATGGCTTGCACCCGAGCGCCAAGCTTTACGCCAAGTGGACTTCGCTGATCAAACCGATTCTCCTGCAGCGTTTTGCGCAGCCCAGGGGTTCGTCACAATCTTCCTCACCGCACGAGAGGTCATCAACACAAGGAACTTCATCGGCCACCGCCGGGGCGATACCCTGATCGTAGACACGAGACGCTTGGTAGCGGCGACTTCGCCGAGCATTAGGTCAAACCTCACTGAGAATTCACTGCGGTCTGGCGTAGAATCTCCCGCATGAAATATTGGGCATTGCTCCTATCGTTTGCACTGATGTCTAAGGCGATCCCTGTTTCTGCTCAGAATCGACAAGGGAGCGTAGCGTCACATCGGGCTCACCAATCGTTTACCGTAGTGAACGCAACGATCCCCGAGATGCAGGAAGCGATGAAGATGGGACGCGTCACATCGCGAGAGTTGGTCCTGCAGTACTTAACTCGCATCGCGCTCTATGAAGACAAACTGCACGCAGCGATCACGGTGAATCCCAACGCTCTGAAAGAGGCCGACGCTCTCGATCGGGAACGCGCTCGCGGCAAAATACGCGGTCCCCTTCATGGGATACCAATCGCCCTTAAAGACAATATCCACACCACGAACATGCCAACAACGGGTGGAGCGCTAGCCTTCGATGGTTTCATACCGCCTTATGAGGCGACGCTCGCAAAAAATCTTCGTGCCGCGGGAGCCTTGATCATCGCGAAGACGAACATGACAGAGCTCGCCAATTGGGTCGCTGGCACGCCGACCCCCATGCCTGGGGACTACAGCGCGCTCGGCGGATTTGGCATGAACCCCTACGATCCGAGGCGTGATCCGCGCGAAGCCACCTTCGACGGGCGTCCCGCACTTGTGGCTGGTGGATCGAGCTCCGGCGTTGGCACGGCGGCGAATTTCTGGGCTGCCAATATCGGCACGGAGACCTCCGGCTCGATCCTCAATCCTGCCAATCAAAATATGCTTGCGGCGATCAAGCCAACCGTGGGGCGCATCAGCCGCTACGGCGTCATTCCCATCACAGCGGATCAGGACACGCCTGGGCCTCTGGCGAAAACAGTGACGGACGCGGCGATCCTGCTGGGAGCCATGGAGGGCATTGCGCCCGACCCGAATGATTCGGCTACCGGTGCGTGCAAGCCTCCGCCCGGGCATGACTACACGCGCTTTCTCAAATCAACCGGTTTGCAAGGCGCACGCATCGGAATTCCGCGAGCCTTCTACTACGACGAAGTCGTGGCGCCGGGCACGACCACTCCGACCGGCGGCCTCAACCCCAGCCAGAAAGCTCTCATGACCGAGGCGATTGCGGCTCTTAAACGGCTCGGAGCAACCGTTGTCGATCCAGCCGACATTCCGAGCGTCATCTCCCCCGATGCACGGAATAACCTGGTTTTGTGGAACACGTGCTCAGGCGACCAGAATGCAAAAGGGAAAGATCAGAATTGCTCCATCGTTTTCAAATACGGCATGAAGCGCGACTTCAACAAGTGGCTCGCTACTTGGGACCCGCGGCGCCCGTCAAGTCGCTGACCGAACTTCGCCAATTCAATCTCGCTCACACGGCGGCCGGCGCGATCAAATTTGGACAGTCTCAGCTCGACATCTCAGATGAGATGGATCTCGATGCCGATCGCGCCCGATATCAGGCGGACCGCGCCAAGGATATTAAATTGGCCGGCACAGACGGCATCGATGCGACACTCAAAATGTATCGCCTGGACGCTCTTTTATTTCCGGGCGCGACGGGAGCCGCCATTGCGGCAAAGCCGGGATACCCGACCGTAATCGTTCCGTTCGGCACGATTCCAAATGCGCCGACTCCGCCGTTTCCCGACCGGTTCAACGCCAAGCCGGCGCCGTTTGGCGTCAGCTTCACGGGGAGCGCCTGCAGCGAACCGCGACTGCTCGAGCTTGCCTACAGTTTTGAACGCGCAACCAGACGTCGCGCAGCGCCACCGTCTTTCCCGTGAAATTCTTTCTGATGAACTGCTTCCGTTAACTGCTTTCCCTGAACTCCTTTCATTAACTGCGGGGGCAGTTCGCCGAATCAGCGGTTTTTTTCCTCCAGTTCGACCCAGCGCGCGTATAGCTTGTCCACCGTTTTCTGAACGTCCGCGACGTGGACGCAGGCCTCTTGAAGGCGCGGTGCGTCCGCCATCACGACAGGGTCTTGCAGCGTGGCATATGTAGCATGCAGTTCGCGTTCGGCCTGGGCGATGCGCTCTTCGATGGTTGCAAACTCACGGGCGTCAGCATGGGAAAGCTTCTTTTTTACGGCCGGACTTAGTGCCGGGCTTGCGACCGGGGCTTTCGGCGTGAGAGCAGATCCACGCGACGGCTTGCTCTGCGGCGCCACGAGCGGCTTGCCTGCCTTCTGCCGAGCTTCCTGCCAAAGATCCCACTGCGAATAATCGGAAAAGCGTTCCGCCTCGCCCAGGCCGTTGAGTCCAAGGATCACGGTCGAGACCCGATCCAGCATGTAACGGTCGTGCGTTACGAGCACCAGCGCGCCGCGATATTCCAACAGGCTTTCTTCCAATATCTCCAGGGTGGGAATATCCAGATCGTTTGTCGGTTCGTCGAGCAGCAGGACATCCGCCGGCTGGAGCATCAACTGAGCGATCAAGACCCGAGCCCGTTCGCCGCCGGACAACCGGCTTACCGGCTGGTTCAGGCTCTCACCTGAAAAAAGAAATCGGGCCGCCCACGAGGCCACATGAATCACTTGATCCTGATAGATGACGGAATCACTGTCGGGTGCCAGGGCGCGGCGCAAGCTCAGGTCGGGATCGAGTTCGCGATTCTGGTCGAAGGAGACGATCCTCAGTGAATCAGCCTTGCGAACCTCGCCACGCGCAGGCTGAAGATCGCCTTTCATAAGGCGGAGCAGCGTGGTCTTCCCGCTGCCATTTGGTCCCACGAGTCCCACTCGCATTCCGGAGGTGAGAGTGAAATCCAGCTTTTCAAACAAGGTGCGATCGCCAAACGCGTAGCTTAGCCCCTCCACCACGATCAGTTGTTTGGTTTGCCGGTTCGTTGCGGAAAAATCGATATCGGCCGTTCGGGTACGTATCCTGCCTTTGAGTTCAGCGAGCTCGCTGATCATATCGTTGGCTTTGTCGATACGCGCCTTCGCTTTTGTGGCTCGCGCTTTGGGGCCGCGCCGCAACCATTCAATTTCAGTATGGACGCGGTTCTCCAAGGATTCCTGCCGCCTGCTTTGAGCATGGAGATAGGCTTCCTTGGCCTCGAGGAAGCGACTGTAGTTTCCCTGGACCCGCAGGTAACCATTCTCGAAAGCGGGGTTGAGCTCAACCATCTGAGTGGCGATATTTTCGAGAAAATACCGATCGTGACTGACGACAACGCAGGCGAACTCAGCGTTGCGGATTACGTCTTCGAGCCATTCAATCCCGGCGAGATCCAGATGGTTCGTCGGTTCGTCGAGCAAGAGCACATCGGGCGCCTGAACCAGCGCTTCGCAAATGGCCAGGCGCTTGCGCCACCCGCCCGACAATGCGGAGGCTTCGGCGGTAAGATCCGTGAAGCCTGCACGACCCAGCGTTTCCGCAATTCTCGAGAGGCGCTCCTGCTCCGGAACCGCCGTTCGGCTGACCGCGCGCTCGACGACCGATTGGATCGTTTCGCCCGGCGCAAACTCCGAATTCTGAACGACACAACTGAAGGTGGTGCGCTTGCGAACCGCGACGGTTCCGCTGTCCGGTTTTATCGCGCCGGAAAGCATGGCGAGCAGAGTCGATTTTCCCGACCCGTTGGGACCGATCAATCCGATGCGATCGCCTTCGGATACGGTGAACCCAATATCGGTAAAAAGCGGCGCGACTCCGAATCTTTTTGAGAGCGCTTGGGCGCTGATGATGGGGGCCAATCTAGTCGCCCTCTTCCCGTTGCAGGGCGGCGGACCCGGCTTGCGAGTTAGCGTGGAGAATGGTCCGTGCGGAGGGGGCCCCCACCCCTGTTTTTGCGCAAGTGTTGATTCTAAAGGCGATGTAAATGCAATGATTGCGTAAGTGCGCATTCTGCGGGAGTTAGCCTCGATTTTTTCGTAAGTGTTCATTATGCTGGCCTTAATCCGAAGACAGAAGTGAGCTGAAGAAGGCCGGCGGCGGTACCCGCCATTTTTCTGCAGCGACCCATCGGAGGTGAAGTAACACCGATCAGCGGCACTCCGAGAGTACCGGGCAGACTGGGTTGGAGCGAGCGGAATGCGAGCATGCTCTATTTTACCCTACAGGTAAAGAGAGAGCCTCGCTCCGCCTTGCCTTTGTGAGGGGGCGGCGACCTTCTCGCCCGTCCTGAGTCAGCCTTGCGACCCAAGAGAGATTCTTCGTCATCCCCAAATACGGGATTCCTCAGAATGACGTGCGGGTTGGGCTCCAGACCCACACGCAGAATCGGCGTGTGGGGCACCCAGCAAACCAACTTCCTCGCACAAAAAAGTTACAGGCTCCCAGAATGACAGAACGTGTGTATTAACATCGAAGAGATGTAACAAGGCACCAGAGTCCCGAGATTTCGCCTATGCACTCAGTCGGACTGAGTCGAGGATTGGCCGTGCCTGGCGAAGCGGCGGCATAACCAGTGCGTTGAGGGGCGCACGAAAAAAACAACAACAAGCGATTCGAGGAAGAAAAGAATAAACCACTGCCATAGAAGAAAAGGGTGAATATGCGTTGTATAGAGGAAGACGCCCGCCGCATGGAGCAAGAACAAGATGGACATTAAACCCAGAAAGCAGCTCTGCGCCGCAATTGCCAACGGTGACCAAGCAAGATTCCACAAAAATCCCACCGAAAAAAAAGCAGCTTGCACTAGGCTGTCGTGTCTCTCCCAAGCTTCGACAAGCCATGGAAACCAAGTCACGCTGGCTATAATTATGCCGGCCAGAAGGAGAGCGATAAGAACTCCAAAGAGCACTGGATAGTTTGTAATTTTCTGCATTGGCACGCTTCTTGACGCGACATCATGCGATATCGGCGATGAGCTGGCCCATCAGCGTAAATGTATCCTTGGCCACGCCTCCGCTCGTGATTCAGGGAAGGCCACGGAGGGCGACTCCCTGGTTCGACTAGCTTGCTCCTCCGGGCTTGTATGTCTTTGGAGAAGTCGTTGCGGGTGTTGGTGACGGTGAAGGTGCCGTTGGTTTGCGCCGAGACCTTGATCCAGTAGGCCGTGCCATTGTGCGCCGGCGCAGGGGGCACGCCCGGTCCGGGTGTGGGCGCGGCCATCGGAGCAACGGGCATGGCCGGTTGCGGGTCGTCAATCGTATTGGCGATGAACATTCCCGGCTGCGTGTACTCCTGGCCGCTCAGCAACGAGAAATGCAACTGCCAGAGATCTTCGAGGCCCGGGGAAGAGTGAACCGTCTGCATCGTCTCCGGCTCGCCACCTTTGCGCGTGCCGTCGTTCATGATGGCCACCAGCGGATGCAGCGCGTGTACCATCACGGGCGAATTGGAGCTGGACTGCCCATGGTGCAGACCCAAGAGCAGGTCGACGGTTCCGAGGCGATTATTCGGACACATCAGTTCGAACTCCTTGTTTTTGGTCAAATCGCCCAAGTGAACGGTGCGGAATTTGCCGAAGGTAACGTGAATCGCCACCGATTGCGGGTCCTCGGGATTATTATCTCCGGCCTTGAAATTGGCGCATTCGGGATTGGGCTTGCCTCCGCCCGGCAAGGGTGTCTTGATCACCTCTCCCGCCGAAGCCACCACCAACACGTCAACGCCGGCCATGCGAATCTTGTCGCCCGGTTTCGCGACGGTGTGCCTGGCGTTGGCGATGAGCTGCGGATAGGTCTTCTGCAAAAACTCATCGGCGGCCGCGCCGGGCTGGACGTTGGGGCCGTGGTCGATGAATTCGCGGATGGGGATCTGCGGCGCGAGTTCCGCCAGGCCGCCGAAGTGGTCGCCGTGCCAGTGAGTGATGATCAGATGATCGATCTGCGTCAGGCCTGCATCCCTGGCAGCGGCCATGATGCGGCCGGCATCGCGAACCGCGCCGGGGGCCACGTTTCCCGTGTCCATCAGGATCGACTCGCCCGAAGGGGCGACGAAGAGCACGGCGTTACCGCCCTCGACGTCGATGACGTAGATGTCGAGCGTGGTGCGGGGCGCGCGCGTCTGGCCAAATGACGGCGACGAAATCAAGAAGGCAAAACCAAGTGTGAGGAGCACGAGAATACGTCGCAAGAGAGCCTCCGTCGGGCACAGCGATTTCAGAAAACGCGGACGTTCCTATTTAACTTTTAACTGCGCGAAGAGTATGCCGGGCGCGGGAGGCGCGTCAAGGCTGCGCCGGAGCCAAGCACCAGTACCAACAGGCGTCTGAACCGTTAGCTCTTACAGTCGCATATCGTTGCCTGAAGTGGCGTTAGCCGCCCCGAGTTAGCCGGGTGCGGGCCGACGGCTTCGCCAGGACGCGGTAGATTGTTGGATGGCTGGGCACGAAGGCTCCGATTGCAGCGCCTCCCAGAAAACCGGAGACCCCGAAAATGCCGGTCGGAATGCCAGTGAAACACATGAACTCTCCGGGGTGGCACTGGGACGCTGCGGCTGCGATGCCCGCGCCTGCTGCGCCGCCCACGGCGCCAAAAATAAGCGCGTTGCGCAGGCGATGACTTTTCGCGAGAGACGTCACGCGCATTACGTCTTCTTTCCTGATGGACTGCTCGGCTGCACCCTCGCGCAGAGTGAGCGACTCTTCGGATACAGCTGTAAAAGTTCCGGTGTGCTTTTTCAGGCTGGTTTCCACGACTTCGATCTTTTCACCGGCTCGCAGCGCGTTCAGGCCGTCCCACGAAGCCGGCCCTTTTTGTGCTCGAGAAACACAAGGCGTCATCAGCAAGAACGCAACAAATAATGCTCTTCGCACGGGTTGGCGACCTCCGTCGCAAGAATCCGAAAGCGGGTGTGCCGTAGCTTATACTTCGTTACCCGGAAAGTTGCAACAAACGGGGGTGGGCGTCAGGTGGGGGATTTGGCGCGGCGAAGGAGTTCGTTGATGCGCTGGGCGTACTCCTCGGAGCGGTCGAGCACGAAGAAGAGTTCGGGCGCGCGGCGAAGCTGCAATCTCTCGCTCAGCTCGTGACGGATAAAGCCGGCGGCAGCGGTGAGTCCTTTGATGGTGGAGGCTTGCTCGGCTTCGGTACCCATGACGCTGACATAAACGCGAGCCTGCTTCAAATCGGGCGTCATGCGCACCTCGGTGACGGTGGCGAGAGCGATGAGGCGCGGATCTTTCAGTTCGCCCGCGAGCATGGCGCTGATCTCGTACCGGATCTCGCCGGCGACGCGTTCGTGCCGATGTCCTGCGACGGTCATATAGCCAATACTACAGGAAAGCAGATTCAACGGGAGCGTCCGCAGAGAGAGAGTTGGCTGCTCCAGCCCAGCCCGCGGAAAGCCACATGCCGAGGAGCCCGGCTGCGCTTAGGAGGTCATGCGGGTTGGGCTCCAGGCCCACACGCAGAATCGGCGTGTGGGGCACCCACTAAACCAACTCCCTCGCATTAAAAAGTCACGGGCGCTCAGGATGATGTCGAAGACATCCTTTAACTCTCAGTAGGCGACAGGAGGCGTCCACGTCTTCGCCGAGCGCCGTGGGTGCATGCAGAAGAGTCAGACCCACACGCAGAATCGGCGTGTGGGGCACCCACTAAACCAACTCCCTCGCATTAAAAAGTCACGGGCGCTCAGGATGATGTCGAAGACATCCTTTAACTCTCAGTAGGCGACAGGAGGCGTCCACGTCTTCGCCGAGCGCCGTGGGTGCATGCGGAGAGACTCAGACCCACACGCAGAATCGGCGTGTGGGGCACCCACTAAACCAACTCCCTCGCATTAAAAAATCACAGGCGCTCAGGAGGTCATGCGGGTTGGGCTCCAGAGCCACACGCAGAATCGGCGTGTGGGTCACCCGCAAACCAACTCCCTGGCATGAAAAAGTCACAGGCTCTCAGGATGACAACAAAACCCGCGCCGCTGTTGGCTTCGGCGCAACATCGCCGGGGACGGTCACAACACTTCGAGATTGTGATCGACCAGGTCGCGGCCGAGCAGATTTTCCGCTTCCATAAAAACAGCCTGGAGCGATTGCTCGAGATGCGCGGCGTTATTGGAAAGGCTGACGACGCCAATCTGAGAGCGCTGCCAGGTATCCTGGTAATCGAGTTCGGCCACAGCGACGTTAAATCGCGAGCGCAGGCGGTCCTTGAGGCTGCGGATGACCTGGCGTTTGTCCTTCAGCGAATGAGCGTCGGGTATGTAAATCTCCAAGGTCAGCAAACCGACAGGCATGGCAACCTACTTAGGGCACGGCCAAAACGACAGCAGATTCCTCGTCGCTGCCGCCCCAGGCGTAAGAACTTTATCACGCCGAGCCGGCGCTCCTCGGAAGGACACGAAGAGGGCGCGACCCCCAGGGGAACTCGCGAACAGCAAAGCTAGAGCGCCGTCAGGCCGTAGCTTCGGCGAGAATCAGCTTCTGCATCGAGAAGCACTCGAAGATATCGCCGACCTTCACGTCGTTGAAATTGGAGACGCTGACGCCGCACTCGAAACCGGTGCGCACTTCATTGGCGTCGTCCTTGAAGCGGCGGAGCGAACTGACGCGCCCGGTGTAGACGACGCGCCCTCGCGCACGACGCGCACCTCGGCGTCGCGCTTGATGATGCCGTCCACGACCATGCAGCCGGCGATCATGCCCGTACCCTTGATGCGGAAGATGTTGCGCACTTCGGCGCGGCCCAGGTGCGTTTCCTTGTACACCGGCTCGAGCAGGCCGGTCATGGCGCGCTTGATTTCGTCGGTGACTTCGTAGATGATGCGGTGCGGCCGGATCTCCACGTTTTCGCGCTGCGCAAGGTCGGAGGCCTTGCGGTCTGGGCGCACGTTGAAGGCAAAAATAATGGCGCCCGAAGCGGAAGCCAGCAGGACATCGGTCTCGGTGACGGCGCCGACGCTGGCGTGAATGATCTTGAGTTTCACCGATCGGTGGAAAGTTTGGGCAGCACTTCGCTCAGGACCTCGACCGAGCCCTGCACGTCGGCCTTGATGACGATGGGCAGTTCCTTGGCTTCGCCGGACTTGAGCTGTTCGTGCAACTGGTCGAGCGTGATGCGCGCGCCGGCGCTGCGCGCCAGCGAGCTTCGCGCAGCTTGTCCTGCCGGTAATCCACGATGTGGCGGGCCTTGGCTTCGTCGGCAACCTGGAAATGATCGCCGGCCTCGGGCACGCCCTGCAGGCCCAGAACCTCGACGGGCGTGGAGGGATCGGCTTCCTTCACCGGATGGCCATGATCGTCAAACAGAGCGCGCACTTTGCCGTAGACCGCGCCGACGATAAACACATCGCCGGTGTGCAGCGTGCCGTTCTGCACCAGCACGGTAGCCACCGGTCCGCGTCCCTTGTCCACGCGCGATTCCAGCACGGTGCCGCTTGCCGGCGCGGCAGGGCTGGCGCGAAGTTCGCGCAAATCGGCCACCAGCAGAATCATCTCCAGCAGCTTGTCGAGATTTTTCTTTCTGCTTGGCGGAAACTTCGACCATGACCGTGTCGCCGCCCCATTCCTCGGGCATCAGACCGCGGTCGGCAGAGCTGCCGCTTGACGCGTTCCGGGTCGGCGTCGGGCTTGTCCACCTTGTTGATGGCAACGATGATGGGCACGTTCGCGGCGCGGGCGTGGTCGATGGCTTCGAGCGTCTGCGGCATGATGCCGTCGTCGGCCGCAACCACCAGCACGACGATGTCGGTCACCTTCGCGCCGCGCGCGCGCATGCGCGTGAACGCTTCGTGGCCCGGCGTATCGACAAACACCATCCGGCGGCCGTGCACGGTTACGACGGAAGCTCCAATGTGCTGTGTGATTCCGCCGGCCTCGCCGGCGGCCACTTCGGTTTTGCGAATGGCGTCGAGCAGGCTGGTTTTGCCGTGGTCGACGTGACCCATGACGGTGACGACCGGCGCGCGCGGCTGCATGTCTTGCCGCTTTTCTTCCTTGGCGACGTCCTGGACCACCTCTTCTTCGAAGGTGACGACGGTAACGACGCCGCTGAACGCTTCCGCCAGGCTCGTCGCCGTGGGCGCATCGAGCGCCTGGTTGATCGAGGCGAAGACGCCGCGGTCGAGCAATTCCTTCAGCACGTCCTTGGCGCGCACGTCGAGTTTTTCCGCCAGGTCGCGGACGGTGATGCCCTCGGTGATGGTGACTTCGCGCGGCGGCCGCGGGGGCAGCGCAATGGGCTCCACGCGCGTGGTGCGGCGCTCGGTAACGCCCGGGCGGGCGCGCACCGGATGTAGCTTGCGTTCGCCTTCTTCAAAGCGCTTCTCGAGCGTGGGCCGTGCCCGCGCGGCCGGCTTGCGCTCGTAAATCGGCTTGCCGGGCTCCGCCTTGGGCGGAGGCACGACAGGCATCGGAATTGTAGGCGCACCAGGGCGAGTGGGCCGCTGCCCGGGGCGTGGCGGAGGTCCACCGGGACGCTGCGGGAAATTTCCGGGACGCGCGCCCGGGAAACGCTGGGGAACGCGAGCGCCGCCTGGTCCAGTGCCGGGGCGGTTACCCATGGGTTGGCCCGCAGGCGCACCTGACCGCGCAGCCATCCCCGGGGGCGGAGCGGGAGTTGCCGGGCGATAGGGATTAGGGCTGCCGGGACCTAATGGACGCGCCGGCGGACGCGGAGGGCCTCCCGGCGGAGTTGCTGGCGCCGGCGGACGAGCCGAAGGTGGAACTGCCGGTCGCGGCATGACAGAAGGTGGCGGCGGCGCGGGAGTCACTTTTGCCGGCGGTGGCGCTGCGGGCGGCGCGGCTTGCGGAGCGCTGGGAGCAGGCGGCGCGACAGCCGGACGAACCGGCGCGGCAGCCGGAGCAGGCGCTTTCACAGCAGGCGGAGGCGGAACAGCAATCTTTGGAGGTGCAGGCGGAGCGGCGGCGACAGCAACAGGAGACCGGAACCGGCGGCGGCGCGGCCGGAGGCGCGACAGGCGCCGCGGGCCTGAGCCGAGCGGCCTTCGCAGCTGCTTCCCGGGCAGTTTTGTCAGCCTCTGCCTTGGCCTCAGCGGCGGCTTCCTCTTCCGCCAATTGCCGGAAGTGCGCGCGGACCTTTTCAGCCGCGCCTACATCGATGGAGCTCGAATGGGTCTTCTTCTCAGTAACCCCGGCCTCGGGCAAATAGTCGATAATCGCCTTGGCTTTTACCTCGAGGTCGCGGGCGAGCTCATTGATGCGGATTTGATTTGGATCCGTCATTCCTCTGTTGGTTTGTCCTCTTCGTTGGCACTCTTCGAATCCACCGGCTCAGTATGTGCGGAAACCCCAGCCGCGGCCGGCGATGCCTCAAGATTATCGGGTTGAGTCTCGGGCGAGCCTGCTTCGAGATTGGCATCGGCTGCGGCCGGATCGGCCAAGTCTTCGGCAACCGGTTCGGCTTCGCCTGGTTGTTCCTCCATCTCGACCGGCTGACGGCTTCGGCGGCTTGCTGCTGTTCGATGGATTGGAAATAAGCAGCGACGGAGAGCTGGATTTTCTCCACCATTTTTCGCCGATGCCGGGAATCGCGGTCAATTCTTCCGGCGTCATGTCGGCCAGCTTTTCAATGCTGGTGACGCCGTGCGCTTCAATTTTTCGATGGTCTTGGGACCCACTCCCGCTAATTCCGACAAGGGGTGCCGGGGGCCGTCAGCGCCGCCATTTGCGCCTCGATCTCCTGGCGCTTCTCTTCCTCACTCTTGATGATCCATTCCAGCCGATCAGCTTGCTGGCGGAGCCGGGCTTCTCCTCGATGGCAAGAGAGAGCTGGGTATCCTCGACGATGACTTCGAGGTGATGATTTTCCGGATCGACAATCACGCGGGAGAAGTTTAGCCGGGCTCAGCGATTTCTGAAGCGAAGGCCATAATGTCTTCTGAATACGGATGATGTCGATTTTTTCCCCGCGCAATCGCGGAATGATGGACTGGACCCATGCCCTTCATGCCCACGCAGGCGCCCACGGGGTCGACATCCTTATCCCGGCTCACGACGGCAATCTTGGTCCGCTTCGCGCGGCGCCCATTGTGCCATCGTAAATAATCTACGATGGCACCGTGCAGATTCGTGCCGCCGCGCGCGAAGCCGGCGAGCGGACCAAGATTGCCGTGCTGAGCCGGGATAAGGATGTCGATCCTGTGGGCGCGTGCGTGGGCATGAAGGGCATGCGCGTGCCAGTCCATCATTCGCGAACTGCGCGGCGAAAAAATCGACATCATCCCGTACTCCGAAGACATTATGACCTTCGCTCAGAAGTCGCTGAGCCCCGCGAAGGTGACGCGCGTGCAGAATTGTCGATCCTGAAACGCATCACCTCGAAGTATCGTCGAGGATACGCAGCTCTCCCTTGCCATCGGCAAAAAGGGCCAGAACGTCCGCTGGCCAGCAAGCTGATCGGCTGGAATGTCGATATCAAGAGCGAGGAAGAGAAGCGCCAGGAGATCGAGGCGCAGATGGCGGCGCTGACCGCGCCCGGCACGGCGTTGTCGGAATTGCCGGAATGGGTCCCAAGACCATCGAAAAAATCGAAGGTCCACGGCATCAGCAGCATCGAAAAAGCTGGCGGACATGACGCCGAAGAATTGATGGCGATTCCCGGCATCGGCGAAAAAATGGTGGAGAAAATCCAGATTCCGTCGCTGCATATTTCCAATCCCTCGAGGAGCAACAAGCGGCTGAAGGCCGATCGGGTCTGAGATGCAGGATGATCCACGGCGAAGCCCGAACCAGTTGCCGAAGAGGAGCTTGGAACCGACCCGGCGGCAGTCCGATGGCCGCCGTCGAAGCAGACTCGCCCAAGACGCAACCGCGACTAATCGTTGAGCATCGCAGGCCGAGGCTGGCGGATTCCGCACATACTGAGCCGGTGGATTCGAAGAGTGCCACGAAGAGGACGATAACCAACAGAGGATGACGGACCAAATCAAATCCGCATCAATGAGCTCGCCCGCGACCTCGAGGTAAAAGCCAAGGCGATTATCGACTATTTGCCCGAGGCCGGGGTTACCGAGAAGAAGACCCATTCGAGCTCCATCGATGTAGGCGCAGCCGAAAAAGTCCGCCGCGCATTTCCGGCAGTTAGCGGAAGAGGAAGCCGCCGCTGAGGCCAAGGCAGAGGCTGACAAAGCTGCCCGGGAAGCAGCTGCGAAGGCCGCTCGGCTCAGGCCCGCGGCGCCCGTCGCGCCTCCGGCCGCAGCCGCCGCCGGCCCCGGTTCCTGCTGCTGTTGCCGCCGCGCCGCCTGCGCCTCCAAAGATTTCCGCTGTTCCCCCTCCGCCTGCTGTGACGGCGCCTGTTCCCGCTGCCGCGCCGGTTCGTCCGGCTGTCGCGCCGCCTGCTCCCAGCGCGCCGCAAGCCGCGCCGCCCGCAGCGCCGCCGCCTGCGAAGCGACTCCCGCGCCTGCCGCCACCTTCTGTCATGCCGCGACCGGCAGTTCCACCCGCGGCTCGTCCGCCGGCACCAGCGACTACGCCGGGCGGCGCTCCGCGTCCGCCGGCGCGTCCATTGCGTCCCGGCAGCCCTAATCCCTATCGCCCGGCGATTCCGGCTCCGCCTCCGGGGATGGCTGCGCGGTCAGGTGCGCCTGCGGGCCAACCTATGGGTAACCGTCCCGGCACCGGACCAGGCGGCGCTCGCGTTCCCCAGCGTTTCCCGGGCGCGCGTCCGGAAATTTCCCGCAACGTCCCGGCGGACCTCCGCAACGCCCCGGGCAGCGGCCCACTCGCCCTGGTGCGCCTACAATTCCGATGCCTGTCGTGCCTCCGCCGAAGGCGGAGCCCGGCAAGCCAATCTATGAACGCAAGCCGGCCGCGCGAGCCCGGCCCACTCTCGAGAAGCGCTTCGAAGAGGGTGAACGCAAGCTCCACCCGGTGCGCACGCGCCCGGGCGTTACCGAGCGTCGTGCCACGCGCATTGAGCCCATTGCGCAGCCCCCGCGCCCTCCGCGCGAAATCACCATTACCGAGGGCATCACCGTCCGCGACCTCGCCGAGAAACTCGATGTGCGCGCCAAGGACGTCTTGAAAGAACTGCTCGATCGCGGCGTCTTCGCGTCGATCAATCAGGCCTTCGATGTGCCCACGGCGACGAGCCTCGCGGAAGCCTTCAGCGGAATCGTAAATGTCGTCTCCTTCGAAGAAGAGGTCGTCCAGGAGGTTGCCAAAGAGGAGACCAAGCGGCAAACTCGAGCCGCGCCCGCCGGTCGTCACCGTCATGGGTCACGTCGACCACGGCAAAACCAGCTTGCTCGATGCCATTCGCAAAACCGAGGTCGCTGCCGGCGAAGCCGGAGGAATTACGCAGCACATTGGCGCCTCAGTCGTCTCTATCGACGGCCGCCGGATCGTCTTCGTCGATACGCCGGGCCACGAGGCGTTCACGCGCATGCGCGCTCGCGGCGCTAAAGTGACGGATATTGTGGTGCTGGTGGTCGCGGCCGACGACGGCGTAATGCCTCAGACGCTCGAAGCCATCGACCACGCCCGTGCCGCGAACGTGCCCATCATCGTCGCCGTAAACAAAGTCGATAAGCCCGATGCTCAGCCGGAACGCGTCAAGCGGCAGCTTGCGGATCGCGGCTTGATGCCCGAAGAGTGGGGCGGCGATACCGTCGTCGTCGAAGTCTCCGCCCGCGATAAGAAAAATCTCGACAAGCTTCTGGAGATGATCCTGCTCGTCGCCGAACTGCGCGAACTTCGCGCCAGCCCTTCCGCTCCTGCCAGCGGCACCGTTCTCGAATCGCGCGTCGATAGGGGCCGCGGGCCTGTCGCTACGGTCTTGGTGCAGAATGGCACGCTGCATACCGGCGATGTCTTCATCGTCGGCGCCGTCTTCGGCAAAGTGCGCGCCTTATTTGACGATCATGGCCGCCCCGTCAAGCAAGCCGATCCATCCACGCCCGTCGAGGTTCTGGGATTGCAGGGCGTTCCCGAGGCTGGCGATCAATTTCAGGTGGCTGACGAAGCCAAGGCTCGCCACATCGTCGATTATCGGCAGGGCAAGTTGCGCGAAGCCTCGCTCGCGCGCAGCGCCGGATCGCGCATTACCCTCGATCAATTGCATGAGCAGCTGAAGACCGGCGAAAGCAAGGAATTGCCCATCGTCATCAAGGCCGACGTGCAGGGTTCCGTCGAGGTCCTGAGCGAACTGCTTCCCAAGCTCTCGACCGATCGAGTGAAACTGAAGATCATTCACGCCAGCGTTGGTGGCGTAACCGAAACCGATGTCCTGCTGGCTTCCGCGTCGGGAGCCATCGTCTTTGCCTTTAATGTGCGCCCAGACCGCAAGGCGGCCGATCTCGCCCAGCGCGAAAACGTGGAGATCCGTTCGCACTCGATCATCTACGAAGTCTCCGACGAGATCAAACGCGCCATGGCCGGCCTGCTCGATCCGGTCTTCAAGGAAGTCCACCTCGGACGCGCGGAGGTGCGCGACACCTTCCGCATCAAGGGCCTGGGCACCATCGCCGGCTGCATGGTTGTCGACGGCATCCTCAAGCGCGATGGCGAGATCCGCGTCGTGCGTGAGGGCACGGTGGTCTACACCGGGCGCGTCAGTTCACTCCGCCGCTTCAAGGACGATGCCAGTGAAGTGCGCTCCGGTTTCGAGTGCGGCGTCGGCGTCTCCAATTTCAATGACATCAAGGTCGGCGACATACTTGAGTGCTTCTCGATGCAGAAGCAGATTCTCGCCGAAGCTACCGCCTGACGTCGCTCATAGCTTTGCCGTTCGCGAGTTCCCCTGGGGGCCGCGCTCTCTTCGTGTCATTCCGAGGAGCGTACGCCCGGCGTGATAAAGTTCTTAGGCCTGGGGCGGCAGCGACCAGGAATCTGCAGTTGGTTTTGGCCGTCCCCTGAGTAGGTTGCCATGCCTGTCGGTTTGCTGACCTTGGAGATTTACATACCCGACGCTCATTCGCTGAAGGACAAACGCCAGGTCATCCGCAGCCTCAAGGACCGCCTGCGCTCGCGATTTAACGTGGCTGTGGCCGAACTCGATTATCGGATGCCTGCCAGCGCTCTCAGATTGGCGTCGTCAGCCTTTCCAATAACGCCGTACATCTCGAGCAATCGCTGGAGGCTGTTTTTATGGAAGCGGAAAATCTGCTCGGCCGCGACCTGGTCGATCACAATCTCGAAGTGTTGACCATCCCGCGCCGACGTTGCGCCGAAGCCAACGCCGGGCGGGTTTTGTGTAGTATTGGCTATATGACCGTCGCAGGACATCGGCACGAACGCGTCGCCGGCGAGATCCGGTACGAGATCAGCGCCATGCTCGCGGGCGAACTGAAAGATCCGCGCCTCATTGCTCTCGCCACCGTCACCGAGGTGCGCATGACGCCCGATTTGAAGCAGGCTCGCGTTTATGTCAGCGTCATGGGTACCGAAGCCGAGCAAGCCTCCACCATCAAAGGACTCACCGCTGCCGCCGGTTTTATCCGTCACGAGCTGAGTGCGAGAGATTGCAGCTTCGCCGCGCGCCCGAACTCTTCTTCGTGCTCGACCGCTCCGAGGAGTACGCCCAGCGCATCAACGAACTCCTTCGCCGCGCCAAATCCCCCACCTGACGCCCACCCCCGTTTGTTGCAACTTTCCGGGTAACCAAGTATAAGCTACGGCACACCCGCTTTCGGATTCTTGCGACGGAGGTCGCCAACCCGTGCGAAGAGCATTATTTGTTGCGTTCTTGCTGATGACGCCTTGTGTTTCTCGAGCACAAAGGGCCGGCTTCGTGGGACGGCCTGAACGCGCTACGCGCCGGTGAAAAGATCGAAGTCGTGGAAACCAGCCTGAAAAAGCACACCGGAACTTTTACAGCTGTATCAAGAAGAGTCGCTCACTCTGCGCGAGGGTGCCGCCGAGCAGTCCATCAGGAAAGAAGACGTAATGCGCGTGACGTCTCTCGCGAAAAGTCATCGCCTGCGCAACGCGCTTATTTTCGGCGCCGTGGGCGGCGCAGCAGGCGCGGGCATCGCAGCCGCAGCGTCCCAGTGCCACCCCGGAGAGTTCATGTGTTTCACTGGCATTCCGACCGGCATTTTCGGGGTCTCCGGTTTTCTGGGAGGCGCTGCAATCGGAGCCTTCGTGCCCAGCCATCCGACAATTTACCGCGTCCCGGCGAAGCCGCGACCCGCACCTGGCTAAACGCCACTTCAGGACGCGGCTTAACGCGACGCAGCTTGACGCGCCTCCTGCGCCCGGCATACTCTTCGCGCAGTAAAAATTACCGCCCGCGGTGTTTAGTGACGCTGACATCACATAGAACGGGGCTTTTGCTGATCGCTATCGGTATTTATTTCGTTGTGCAGGCGCTCACCGGCGAAGCATCTCATCAATGAAACAGTTATTACTGCGACTGATGATGAACGTGCAAGAGCTCAAGCGACCCCGTTCAGACGCCTCGTTGTTTGCGTACTGGGTGTTGTGACTTTCGCTTGGGGTTTTTACCTCCTAAGAAATTCGAGTTTCGGCCGTCTGACGCGCCTCCTGCGCCCGGCATACTCTTCGCGCAGTTAAAAGTTAAATAGGATCGTCCGCGTTTTCTGAAATCGCTTTGCCCGACGGAGGCTCTCTTGCGACGTATTCTCGTGCTCCTCACACTTGGTTTTGCCTTCCTGATTTCGTCGCCGTCATTTGGCCAGACGCGCGCGCCCGCACCACGCTCGACATCTACGTCATCGACGTCGAGGGCGGTAACGCCGTGCTCTTCGTCGCCCCTTCGGGCGAGTCGATCCTGATGGACACGGAAACGTGGCCCCCGGTGCGGTTCGCGATGCCGGCCGCATCATGGCCGCTGCCAGGGATGCAGGCCTGACGCAGATCGATCATACTGATCATCACTCACTGGCACGGCGACCACTTCGGCGGCTTGCCCGAGCTCGCGCCGCAGATCCCCATCCGCGAATTCATCGACCACGGCCCCAACGTCCAGCCCGGCGCGGCCGCCGATCAGTTTTTGCAGAAGACCTATCCGCAGACTCATCGCCAACGCCAGGCACACCGTCGCGAAACCGGGCGACAAGAGTCGCCATGGCCGGCGTGGACGTGTTAGTGGTCGCTTCGGCGGGAGAGGCTGGATCAAGACGCCCTTGCCGGGTGGGGGCAAGCCCAATCCCGAGTGCGCCAATTTCAAGGCAGGAGATAATAATCCCCGAGGACGCCGCAATCGGTGGCAATTCACGTTACCTTCGGCAAATTCCGCACCGTTCACTTGGGCGATTTGACCAAAAACAAGGAGTTCGAACTGATGTGTCCGAATAATCGCCTCGGCACCGTCGACCTGCTCTTGGGTCTGCACCATGGGCAGTCCAGTTCCAATTCGCCCGTGATGGTGCACGCGCTGCATCCGCTGGTGGCCATCATGAACGACGGCACGCGCAAAGGTGGCGAGCCGGACAGATGCAAACGGTTCACTCTTCCCCGGGCCTCGAAGATCTCTGGCAGTTGCACCTCTCGTTGCTGAGCGGCCAGGAGTACACGCAGCCGGGAATGTTCATCGCCAATACGATTGACGACCCGCAACCGGCCATGCCCGTTGCTCCCATGGCCGCGCCCACACCGGGACCGGGCGTGCCCCCTGCGCCGGCGCACAATGGCACGGCTTACTGGATCAGGTCTCGGCGCAACCCAACGGCACCTTCACCGTCACCAACACCCGCAACAACTTCTCCAAAGCATACAAGCCCGGAGGAGCAAGCTAGTCGAACCAGGGAGTCGCCCTCCGTGGCCTTCCCTGAATCCGAGCGGAGGCGTGGCCAAGGATCACATTTACGCTGATGGGCAGCTCATCGCCGATATCGCATGATGTCGCGTCAAGAAGCGTGCCAATGCAGAAAATTACAAACTATCCAGTGCTCTTTGGAGTTCTTATCGCTCTCCTTCTGGCCGGCATAATCATAGCCAGCGTGACTTGGTTTCCATGGCTTGTCGAAGCTTGGGAGAGACACGACAGCCTAGTGCAAGCTGCTTTTTTTTCGGTGGGATTTTTGTGGAATCTTGCTTGGTCACCGTTGGCAATTGCGGCGCAGAGCTGCTTTCTGGGTATTAATGTCCATCTTGTTCTTGCTCCATGCGGCGGGCGTCTTCCTCTATACAACGCATATTCACCCTTTTCTTCTATGGCAGTGGTTTATTCTTTTCTTCCTCGAATCGCTTGTTGTTGTTTTTTTCGTGCGCCCCTCAACGCACTGGTTATGCCGCCGCTTCGCCAGGCACGGCCAATCCTCGACTCAGTCCGACTGAGTGCATAGGCGAAATCTCGGGACTCTGGTGCCTTGTTACATCTCTTC
>CAWEMN010000018.1:0-12561 GCA_963810155.1 uncultured Acidobacteriota bacterium | reverse complement strand
GCCTCTTCTATAATCTTCAAATCCAGAGAGTTTGGCGCCACGAAGTGCACTAGAGGATTCTCGACGCCAATAAGATGTCGTCGCCAGAACTCGCTTTTCGTTTTGTCGCTCATTCGACCCTGACGGGATTGTACGCGGCGCTGAAGCCATAGAGCGATGTGCTGCCGCCAGCGTAAATGTAATCCTTGACCACGGCTCCGCTGTGATTCGGGAAGGCCACGGAGGGCGACTCCCTGGTTCGACTAGCTTGCTCCTCCGGGCTTGTATGTTTTGGAGAAGTTGTTGCGGGTGTTGGTGACGGTGAAGGTGCCGTCTGGTTTGCGCCGAGAGCTTGATCCAGTAGGCCGTGCCATTGTGCGCCGGCGCAGGGGGCGCGCCCGGTCCGGGTGTGGGCGCGGCCATCGGAGCAACAGGCATGGCCGGCTGCGGGTCGTCGACCGTGTTGGCGATGAACATTCCCGGCTGGGTGTACTCCTGGCCGCTCAGCAACGAGAAATGCAAGCTGCCAGAGATCTTCGAGGCCCGGGGAGGAGTGAACCGTCTGCATCGTCTCCGGCTCGCCGCCTTTGCGCGTGCCGTCGTTCATGATGGCCACCCGCGGATGCAGCGCGTGCACGATCACCGGCGAATTGGAGCTGGACTGCCCATGGTGCAGACCCAAGAGCAGGTCGACCGTGCCGAGGCGATTATTCGGGCACATCAGTTCGAACTCCTTGTTCTTGGTGATGTCGCCCAAGTGAACGGTGCGGAATTTGCCGAAGGTAACGTAAATCGCCGACCGATTGCGGGTCCTCGGGATTATTGTCTCCCGGCTTGAAATTGGAGCAATAGGGATTGGGCTTGCCGCCGCCCGGCAAGGGTGTCTTGATCACCTCTCCGGCTGAAGTCACCACCAACACGTCAACGCCGGCCAGGCGAATCTTGTCGCCCGGTTTCGCGACGGTGTGCCTGGCGTTGGCGATGAGCTGCGGATAGGTCTTCTGCAGAAACTCGTCGGCGGCCGCGCCGGGCTGCACGTTCGGGCCGTGGTCGATGAATTCGCGGATGGGGATCTGCGGCGCGAGTTCCGCCAGGCCGCCGAAGTGGTCGCCGTGCCAGTGCGTGATGATCAGATGATCGATCTGCGTCAGGCCTGCGTCATGGCATGCGGCCATGATGCGGCCGGCATCGCGAACGGCGCCCGGGGGCCACGTTGCCGGTGTCCATCAGCAGCGACTCGCCGGACGGCGCGACGAAGAGCACGGCGTTGCCGCCCTCGACGTCGATGACGTAGATGTCGAGCGTGGTGCGGGCCGCGCGCGTCTGGCCAAATGACGGCGACGAAATCAAGAAGGCAAAACTAAGTGTGAGGAGCACGAGAATGCGTCGCAAGAGAGCCTCCGTCGGGCACGGCGATTTCAGAAAACGCGGACGTTCCTATTTAACTGCTTTAACTGCGCGAAGAGTATGCCGGGCGCGGGAGGCGCGTCAAGCTGCGTCGCGTTAAGCCGCGTCGCCTGAAGTGGCGTTTAGCCAGGTGCGGGTCGCGGCTTCGCCAGGACGCGGTAAATTGTCGGATGGCTGGGCACGAAGGCTCCGATTGCCGCACCTCCCAGAAAACCGGAGACCCCGAAAATGCCGGTCTGAACGCCGCACATGAAATCTCCGGAGCACCGGGCGGCTCCGATCCCCCCGCCTGCTACGGCGCCCACGGCGCCAAAAGCAAGCGCGTTGCGCAGGCGATGACTTTTCGCGAGAGACGTCACGCGCATTACGTCTTCTTTCCTGATGGACTGCTCGGCTGCGCCCTCGTGCAGAGTGAGCGACTCTTCGGATACAGCTGTAAAAGTTCCGGTGTGTTTTTTCCGGCTGGTTTCCACGACTTCGACCTTGTCACCGGCGCGCAGCGTGTTCAGACCCTCCCAGGAAGGCGGCGTCTTTTGCGCTCGAGAAACACAAGGTGTCATCAGCAGGCACGCAACGAACAATGCTCTTCGCACGGGTTGGCGACCTCCGTCGCAAGAATCCGAAAGCGGGTGTGCCGCACCTTATACTTCGTTACCCGGAAAGTTGCAACAAACGGGTGTGGGCGTCAGGTGGGGCATTTGGCGCGGCGAAGGAGTTCGTTGATGCGCTGGGCGTACTCCTCGGAGCGGTCGAGCACGAAGAAGAGTTCGGGCGCGCGGCGAAGCTGCAATCTCTCGCTCAGCTCGTGACGGATAAAGCCGGCGGCAGCGGTGAGTCCTTTGATGGTGGAGGCTTGCTCGGCTTCGGTACCCATGACGCTGACATAAACGCGAGCCTGCTTCAAATCGGGCGTCATGCGCACCTCGGTGACGGTGGCGAGAGCGATGAGGCGCGGATCTTTCAGTTCGCCCGCGAGCATGGCGCTGATCTCGTACCGGATCTCGCCGGCGACGCGTTCGTGCCGATGTCCTGCGACGGTCATATAGCCAATACTACACAAAACCTGCCCGGCGTTGGCTTCGGCGCAACGTCGCCGCGGGATGGTCACAACACTTCGAGATTGTGATCAACCAGGTCGCGGCCGAGCAGATTTTCCGCTTCCATAAACACAGCCTGGAGCGATTGCTCGAGATGCACGGCGTTATTGGAAAGGCTGACGACGCCAATCTGAGAGCGCTGCCAGGTATCCTGATAATCGAGTTCGGCCACAGCCACGTTAAATCGCGAGCGCAGGCGGTCCTTGAGGCTGCGGATTACCTGGCGTTTGTCCTTCAGCGAATGAGCGTCGGGTATGTAAATCTCCAAGGTCAGCAAACCGACAGGCATGGCAACCTACTCAGGGGACGGCCAAAACCAACTGCAGATTCCTGGTCGCTGCCGCCCCAGGCCTAAGAACTTTATCACGCCCGAGCCTGCGCTCCTCAGAATGACACGAAGAGAGTACGGCCCCCAGGGAACTCGCGAACAGCAAAGCTATAGCAACGTCAGGCGGTAGCTTCGGCGAGAATCTGTTTCTGCATCGAGAAGCACTCAAGTATATCGCCGACCTTGATGTCGTTGAAATTGGAGACGCCGACGCCGCATTCGAAACCGGAGCGCACTTCACTGGCATCGTCCTTGAAGCGGCGGAGTGAACTGACGCGCCCGGTGTAGACCACCGTGCCCTCACGCACGACACGGATCTCGCCATCGCGCTTGAGGATGCCGTCGACAACCATGCAGCCGGCGATGGTGCCCAGTCCCTTGATGCGGAAGGTATTGCGCACCTCCGCGCGTCCGAGGTGGACTTCTTTGAAGACCGGATCGAGCAGGCCGGCCATGGCGCGTTTGATCTCGTCAGAGACTTCGTAGATGATCGAGTGCGAACGGATCTCCACGTTTTCGCGCTGGGCGAGATCGGCCGCCTTGCGGTCTGGGCGCACGTTAAAGGCAAAGACGATGGCTCCCGACGCGGAAGCCAGCAGGACATCGGTTTCGGTTACGCCACCCACGCTGGCGTGAATGATCTTCAGTTTCACTCGATCGGTCGAGAGCTTGGGAAGCAGTTCGCTCAAGACCTCGACGGAACCCTGCACGTCGGCCTTGATGACGATGGGCAATTCCTTGCTTTCGCCGGTCTTCAGCTGCTCATGCAACTGATCGAGGGTAATACGCGATCCGGCGCTGCGCGCGAGCGAGGCTTCGCGCAACTTGCCCTGCCGATAATCGACGATGTGGCGAGCCTTGGCTTCATCAGCCACCTGAAATTGATCGCCAGCCTCGGGAACGCCTTGCAATCCCAGAACCTCGACGGGCGTTGATGGATCGGCTTGCTTGACGGGTCGGCCATGATCGTCAAATAAGGCGCGCACTTTGCCAAAGACGGCGCCGACGATGAAGACATCGCCGGTGTGCAGCGTGCCATTCTGCACCAAAACCGTAGCCACAGGCCCGCGGCCCCTATCCACGCGCGACTCGAGAACGGTGCCGCTTGCAGGAGCGGAAGGGCTGGCTCGAAGTTCGCGCAGGTCGGCGACGAGCAGGATCATTTCCAGAAGCTTGTCGATATTTTTCTTGTCGCGGGCGGAGACTTCGACGACCACGGTATCGCCGCCCCACTCTTCGGGCATCAAGCCGCGATCCGCAAGCTGCCGCTTGACGCGTTCCGGCTGAGCATCGGGCTTATCGACTTTGTTTACGGCCACAATGATGGGCACGTTAGCGGCACGGGCGTGGTCGATGGCTTCGAGCGTCTGAGGCATTACGCCGTCGTCCGCCGCGACCACCAGGACCACAATATCCGTCACTTTAGCGCCGCGAGCGCGCATGCGGGTGAACGCCTCGTGGCCCGGCGTATCGACGAAGACGATCCGGCGGCCGTCGATCGAGACGACTGAGGCGCCGATGTGCTGCGTAATTCCTCCGGCTTCGCCGGCAGCGACGTCGGTTTTGCGAATGGCATCGAGCAAGCTGGTTTTGCCGTGGTCGACGTGACCCATGACGGTCACGACCGGCGGGCGCGGCTCGAGTTTGCCCTTGGTCTCCTCTTTGGCAACCTCCTGGACGACCTCTTCTTCGAAGGAAACGACATTTACGATTCCGCTGAAGGCTTCCGCGAGGCTCGTCGCGGTGGGCACATCCAAAGCCTGATTGATCGACGCAAAGACGCCGCGATCGAGCAGTTCTTTCAAGACATCCTTGGCGCGCACATCTAGCTTCTCGGCGAGGTCGCGGACGGTGATGCCCTCGGTAATGGTGATTTCGCGCGGAGGGCGCGGGGGTTGCGCAATGGGCTCAATGCGCGTGGCGCGACGCTCGGTAACGCCCGGGCGAGTGCGCACCGGGTGGAGCTTGCGTTCACCCTCTTCGAAGCGCTTCTCGAGAGTGGGCCGGGCTCGCGCGGCCGGCTTACGTTCATAGATTGGCTTGCCCGGCTCCGCCTTTGGCGGAGGCACGACAGGCATCGGAATTGTAGGCGCACCAGGGCGAGTGGGGCGCTGCCCGGGGCGTTGCGGAGGTCCGCCGGGACGTTGCGGGAAATTTCCGGGACGCGCACCCGGGAAACGCTGGGGAGCGCGAGCGCCGCCTGGTCCAGTGCCAGGACGGTTACCCATGGGTTGGCCCGCAGGCGCACCTGATCGCGCAGCCATCCCCGGAGGCGAACTCGGAGCTGCCGGGCGATAGGGATTAGGGCTGCCGGGACCTAATGGACGCGCCGGCGGACGCGGAGCGCCGCCCGGCGTAGTCGCTGGTGCCGGCGGACGAGCCGCGGGTGGAACTGCCGGTCGCGGCATGACAGAAGGTGGCGGCGGCGCGGGAGTCGGCTTCGCAGGCGGTGGCGCCGCGGGCGGCGCGGCTTGCGGAGCGCTGGGAGCAGGCGGCGCGGCAGCCGGACGAACCGGCGCGGCAGCGGGAACAGGTGCCTTCACAGCAGGCGGAGGGGGAACAGCAATCTTTGGAGGCGCAGGCGGCGCGGCGGCGACAGCAGCAGGAGCCGGGACCAGCGGAGCCACGGCCGGAGGCGCGACGGGCGCCGCGGGCCTGAGCCGAGCGGCCTTCGCAGCTGCTTCCCGGGCAGCCTTGTCAGCCTCTGCCTTGGCCTCAGCGGCGGCTTCCTCTTCCGCTAATTGGCGGAAGTGCGCGCGGACTTTTTCGGCTGCGCCTACATCGATGGAGCTCGAATGGGTCTTCTTCTCAGTAACCCCCGCCTCGGGCAAATAGTCGATAATTGCCTTGGCTTTTACTTCGAGGTCGCGGGCGAGCTCATTGATGCGGATTTGATTTGGTTCCGTCATTCCTCTGTTGGTTTTTCCTCTTCGTTGGCACTCTTCGAATCCACCGGCTCAGTATGAGCGGAAACCCCAGCCTCGGCCTGCGATGCCTCAAGATTGTCCGGCTGAGTCTCGGGCGAGGCTGCTTCGACATTTGCATCGGCTGCGGCCGGATCGGCCAAGTCTTCGGCGACCGGTTCAGCTTCGCCTGGTTGTTCCTCAATCTCGGCCGGCTGAACAGCTTCGGCGGCTTGCTGCTGTTCGATGGATTGGAAATGAGCAGCGACGGAGAGCTGGATTTTCTCCACCATTTTTTCGCCGATGCCGGGAATCGCGGTCAATTCTTCCGGCGTCATGTCGGCCAGCTTTTCAATGCTGGTGACGCCGTGCGCTTCAATCTTCTCGATGGTCTTGGGACCCACTCCCGCTAATTCCGACAAGGGAGTGCCGGGAGCCGTCAGCGCCGCCATTTGCGCCTCGATCTCCTGGCGCTTCTCTTCCTCACTCTTGATATCGACATTCCAGCCGATCAGCTTGCTGGCGAGCCGGACGTTCTGGCCCTTTTTTCCGATCGCAAGAGAAAGCTGGGTATCCTCGACGATGACTTCGAGGTGATGATTTTCCGGATCGACAATTTGCACGCGGGTAACTTTAGCCGGGCTCAGCGATTTCTGAGCGAAGGCCATAATGTCTTCTGAATACGGGATGATGTCGATTTTTTCGCCGCGCAATTCGCGGATGATGGACTGGACCCGCATGCCCTTCATGCCCACGCAGGCGCCCACGGGGTCGACATCCTTATCCCGGCTCACGACGGCGATCTTGGTCCGCTCGCCGGCTTCGCGCGCGGCGGCGCGGATCTGCACCGTGCCATCGTAAATTTCGGGAACTTCCATTTCGAACAAGCGCTGCACGAGCACGGGATCGGCCCTGGAGACAACCACCTGAGGGCCTTTCGCGGCGCGATCGACGGCCTTGATAACCACGCGCAGGCGGTCGCCCAAATTATAAGTTTCCAGGCGCGATTGCTCGCGTTTGGGCAGGCGCGCTTCGGTGCGGCCCATATCCACGATGACATCGGGGCCCTCGAAGCGCTTGACGATGCAGTTCACGAATTCGCCGGCGCGCCCGTTGTACTCATTAAAGATGGTGTCGCGCTCGGCCTCCCGCACTTTCTGCATGATGACTTGCTTGGCGGTCTGCGCGGCGATGCGGCCGAGGACGGCTGTGGGTTTGGGAATCAGGAGTTCGCCGCCGACTTCGGTGCGTGGATCGACCTTGCGAGCGTCGGAAAGCGTCATCTCTTTTTTCGGGATCGGCGACCTCATCCACGATGGCGCGAACCGAATACACGTCTACCTGGCCGGTTTCGGGGTTGAACTTGGCGCGGAGGTCTTCCTCAGTCTTGTAATACTTCCGCGCCGCAACCACCATGGCGTCTTCGATAGCCGCCACGATGATCGCCGGCTCAATGTGTTTTTCCCGGCTGATCTGCTCAATCATTTGGTCTAGCAGATTCGCCATGCTTTGCTCCTACCACTCGACTACCAGGTTCGCTTTGCGAATCCCAGCCAGGGGTATCTCGACTATGCGCCCCTTGACTTCGATCTTCACCCGGCCCTCGCCGCAGCCCGCCAGGCGTCCTTCGAAAAACGTCAGATTCTCGATCGGCTCAGTCGTAGAGATGCGGGCCAATCGGCCGGTAAACCTCTCGAAATCGGAGGCCTTGCTCAGCTTACGGTCGAGACCGGGAGAACTGACCTCCAGAATGTATCGGGGGCCGGGAACAAGGTCTTCGACGTCGAGAAGCACGCCGAGCTGTTCGCTTACCGCCTCGCAATCGCGATGACCGACCCCTCCAGGCTTATCGATGTAAACCCGCAGAAATCGTTGCTTGCCGATTTTCCATTCAACGTCAACGACTTCCACTCCGGCCGTTTGTGCGGCGCGTTCGGCGGCTTGACGTATACGCTCCAACTCCATGCAGAGGTACGCGGCCGGCGGCTTCTCCTGCAACAAAAAAGTGGGCTCGCGCCCACTCGGACATTCGACCGGCTTCAACGAAACAACAGTATAGGCGTCACTCGCCATAAAAGCAAGCGAACGGCGGCGAGCGGAGTGACCTAGATTGTCACTGGGACACAGGAATAATTTACGAAAACAGCAACGGCCTCGCAGTGAGGCCGTCCGATTTTCCGCCAGCCAGCGAACTAAGAACGGCCAACCAGCGGGGCCAATTAGCGCGGTTGAATCCGCGCGGTTACGGGGTCGGCTTCTTTGGCGCCGCAGGCGAGGCAGCCGGAGTCTTGGGCTGTCCTGCTGGAGCGGCAGAGCCGGACGGCGCGGCAGCACCACCCTTTACCGGGTACGCCTGGTCGTAAAGGCGGATAATCTCCTGAGTGACATCGATCTGGCTCGAGCCGTAGACTACGGGAGATCCCTGCGCTGACGTATCCAACACGACGCTATAACCGTTTTCGCGGGAATAACGGTCCAGGACATCGAGCATCTTTTTTCCGATGTTGTCGATGATGTCGCTCTGAGCCGCATTTACGGCCTCGTTCAAATCATCCTGCTTGCGTTGAAACTGACGGCTCAAGAGTTCGCCCTGCCGCTGCAGCCGGCTCTGTTCATCATCGCTCAGGGTGCGCGCGCCATTGCTGAGCCGATTTTGCAGATCCTGCATCTGCTTCTGCACGTTCTGCAGATCGTTTTGTTGCGCGGCGAACTGGCTCTGAAGCTGCGCCGATGCCTGCTTGCCTTCTGCAGTGGTGACGATGGCCTGGCGCACATTGAGAATGCCAACCTTCATCGCACCCGAAGCAGCCGCGCCGCCCGCCGTCTGGGCCCACGCGCCGGCCGCCGGCAGAAACAGGGCTGCCATAATCAGAATCCAGAGTTTTCTCCGCTGCTGAAGAGGTTTCATACGTTCTCCTTCACAAAATCAAATCGAGGATTATAGCGACCGCCTTTTCAAGGCGTCAACTTGGATCGCGAACTGTCGCGCCGCGGCTGGGAACTTCCCCGGTGGGGGTGAGATGCCCGGCGACGCGGCTTTTGTTGCATGTCACAACGGGCAACTTTGTTACCCGGCGAAAATGTAACTCTCGTCGCAAATTCAACTAATGCGGCAAGGGCACCAACAGAACCTGATTGTGCACCGGATCCGCAACCACGGCCAGGTTTGTCTGCGGGTGAATATCGACCGCGAATTGCGTAGAGGAAGACAGCGAGAAGACGCTACGCACCGTCTGGTCCAGGAAATCAATCACGGACATTGTTCCACTCAAGTTATTCGCCGTGACGAGGGTGCTGCTGGCGAAATTGTAAGCGATCGAGCTGGGGCCGATGCCCACGCGGATGCCAGAAGTCTGGCCCGTATTTGGATTGAGGAGCACAACCTGGTTATTGGCACTGGCCGTGATCATGAACGTATCCGTTATCGGATCGAACGCTACACCTTGAGGAAAGGGAATGGAGCCGGGACTGGTGCTATGCGCTGTGACGCTGGCACCCAGATTCACCAAGCTTGCGTCGTTCGCGGTGCTATTCGCCACCACAGCAAAATTACTTACCGGGTCGATGGCCACGCCAATGGGCCCTTGCTGCACGGTAATCCTGGTGGGTGTCTGCGCCGTAGTGGAGACCGGAAAGGTATCGACAACACTGGCTCCGTTGGAGGCGACCACCGCCTGGCCGGTGCCAGGATTGATGGCGACCCCGGCCGGGATGGGATCGGTGGTAAACGTTGTCGGCACACCGTCGTTGACGATATCGACGACCGAGACGCTGTTGCTGCCCGAATTGGCCACGACCGCCAGGTGGGCTACAGGAGAGACCGCCACTCCCGTGGGAATTGTTCCGACGGCGAGCTCGGGGTTGGGTCCAAAGCCGGTGCCCATGGGGAAGCCTGTGCTGCCTGAGAGGCTAACCATGGAAACGTCGTTACATCCGGGCTCGGTGACCACTACGACGTTAAGTACCGCGTCAATCGCTACCCCTTGCGGCGCGGGTGCGGCGCAATCACTGGTGATCAGACTGACGGCCTGAATCACTTGCAGCCGGGCGGCATTAGAAACGAGTCCGGAGGCAACTACATCAATCGCATATTGGCGAGGGCCATTGCCGGCGAGAGTTGCTCCGGATAGCGTGGCCATAAGGACCCTACCGCCATTCGAAATCGAGATTCCAGTGAAGGGTGTGGGATCACCGTCGAGCCTGGGGACAGAACCGCTCGGGAAGTTACCGACCAGAGTTAGCTTCTGGTCTTGCGGCACGGCGGCGGAGCCGAGGCTTGAATTGAGAATCACCTGAGAGGAGCTTTGCGTGGAGCCGGCGACGGCGGGGCCCACGCTGCTCTGAACGATCTGAGGCGAGCGCAACGTGCCAAGAGGAAACATGCTCACAGAACCCGGGGGGCCTGGGGTGACGACCAGCGCGGTATCCGTCGCCGGATCAATGGCGACATCGGCTGGTGAGGTTCCCACACTGAAAGTGGAATTGGGAACAACGGTCGGCGTCGTTGGATCAACCGCGGGAGCATTGCTATTGGTCTGATTTAGAATCAGGCCGATATTGGTAAGCGGATTCATCGCGGCGGCAACGTTGCCGACATTCGTGACGCATGCGGCCCCAGACAAAACGCATTGGGAACTCTGATCCAGAATGTTAAAGATAAAGGCCGGGACGGTGTTGGCTGGGATCGACGAGAAGAGCCTTCTGGGACTCATCGTTGATGGCCACTCCGCCGACATTAGAGTTCGTGGCGACCGTGGCTACGGGCAGAGAGTAGCTCGCGACTCCGCCACCTCCCGATGCTGACGGACATGACGCCAGGAAGTATGTGAACGAGGGACCGGCCGGGTTTGTCGCGGAGAATATCCCATTGAAACCCGGAGTCGCGCCGGTGATCAGAACAGGTTGCCCCGCTCGCAAGCTCACTGTACTCGTGGTAGTGACCGTCACCGTTCCTGAGGTGCAGCTGATGGCGCTGATTGAATTTAAGGTTTGGCGTCCCAAGTCGACAATGGAAAGCGATCCAGCGCCGCCCGGAGTCGACAGAGCCCAGTTCAGCCTGGAGGAGACAGCGATGTGGGGATTGGGGCCGTTATTGATGTTCACGACGTTTATGACCGCCGGCGGCAAGGTGACAGCGCCCACTGTGGCCGCAAGCTGATTCATATCCAGAATGGCTCCCACGTTGGAGCCTTTCGATCCATTGATGGTGGATGTGAAAGCTACCAGTGCGGTTCCGCTGACCGGATTAATCCCCACCGCTTGCGGCGCCAGGAGGAACGCGGTTACGGGCACCGTCGAACTCGCGGACGGAAAACTCACGAGAGCAGTGACGCTGGGGGCAGCGGGATTACTGATATTCACGACCGCAAGGTTAGCGCTCCCGCTATTTGCCACGAGCGCCAGATGACGGAGGTTATCGACAGCCACGGAAACGGGACCTGAGGCTACAGGGCAAGGGCTGCCAAGCGGTGCCAGATCGAGATCCAGTACAGAGCGATAGCTTTTGAGCGCCAAGAGCGGGACCCGAGAGAGTACCCAAGGTCACCACCGTAATGTCATTCGAGCCTTTATTCGCCACGACAGCGATTCCCGCAGCGGTATCGATTGCGATAGAGGATGGCGTCGTACCCACGGCGGTGGTCGAAGACGCTGAAGGCGCGGACGGGGACGGCTGCACGGCGAGATTCACGACGGCCATCGATCCATTGGGGGAGCCTGGTACCTTGTTCGTGACGCTGATGGGATAAAGTCCGGCGCCGCTGCTCGGAGCAGCCAGGGTGAAACTCAATTGCCTGTCCGAGAGGAATGACGGGCCAGGCGCCGGCTGGCCATTGAACTGCACGTTCACGACCGCGCTTCCCGGAAAGCCTGGCGTTGGGTTCGAGGTTCCAAAATAGCCGCCGTCCAGAGTCACCGATTTACTGCCTGTGGCCTGAATACTGTCGGGAGTGACAGCTACCACCGCCGGTCGTACCGCGGAGAGCGTGAGCTGACACGACGGAGAACAGCCTTGTTCGGCGCCGCCCTGGCGCTCCACAGTGAAGGTGAGCGGCAAAGGCGTAGGGGGCGTTGTAGCCTGAGTGGATGACAAGATTGAATCCGGGACCACGACGAGGAGCGTGCTCGAGGATAGTGAGACGACCCCAGTCAGAATGGGAGTGTCATTCACCAGCACGCTGGTGGTGGAGATGAAGCTCGACCCAGAGAGGTACACCTGCTGAGACGTAGCCCCTAACGCCCCGGTAGACGGAGTGATCGAGGTGATGGTCGGGTCCGTAGCGGTGACAATGGTCACGGTAGCGCTGGCGAACTGGGCTGTATCCACAGCGGAGGTCGCCGTCACGGTTGCAGTGCCCGTCGCACCAGGAGCGGTGTACAGCCCGGAATTAGGATCGATCGCGCCGACGCCGGTGACGCTCCAAATTACAGTCTGATTCGAAGTGCCGGAGACCGCATACGTGGGGAAAAAGTTGAAGGTCTCGTTCGTTCCGATCGTAAAGCTTGATGGCGAAATCGATACGCGGATACCCGAGTCGAGCGTAACCGTGGCGTTGGCCACGGCGCTGGTGTTCTCAATTTGCGCGGTAATTGTAATTCCGACGGCTATGGTCGACGTGCCTCCGGTGCCATTCGCCGGGGAACCGCTCTGAAAGGGGATTTGCACGCCATAATTACCATTGCTCAATTGGGCCGCAAAGCTGATGGGGAATGTGGCATTCCAGGTCGCTACGGAATTTCCGGCAATGGTGATCTGGCAAATCGTGATGGTTTTGCCTGTTCTTCGACTACCAGTTTATGTGTCGGTGCCGACATGGACAAGGCGGCGCAGTCTTTTGCAACACCGACC
>CAWEMN010000017.1:0-19798 GCA_963810155.1 uncultured Acidobacteriota bacterium | reverse complement strand
ACCCAGCTTTCCAGAAACTCGGCTGGGCGTATCGGCTTTTGGTGACAGCGCACTGGCCTGCGCTCCCTCGTGTTCAGGTAACTTTCGCTTGACCCCTAAGCAGATACAGTGATATTGCATCGTACGCTCGGCTGACTGAGGGGGGCCTCCGGATCAGCCACTTGGGTGTGCGCTCATTAGGGAAACGCCTGTAGTCCCGCGACCAAAATAACACCCGAGCGGAGCCCTGCCTCAAGGTAGGGATGGCAAGAATTTTATCAGGCGACTTTCGTTATGCAGCAGTTTGCAGTCAACGGGGTCAAAAAAATCTGTAGGAGGGGTGTGGGGATGCTTCCGAAAAACTTCAGGTTCGAAAAAATAGTCACCACATTGGCGGCGTGCGTCGTTGTTTTGATGCTTTGCCAGGCGGCGTTCTCCCAAGGCAACTTGGGCCGCCTCATGGGTGTGGTCACAGACCAAACCGGCGGCGTGATCGCCGGCGCCAACGTGACCGTGGTGGACGTGCAGAGAGGCGTCTCGCGCACTCTGGTCACCGATGATTCCGGCGAATACTCCGCTCCGAGCTTAATCCCCGGCCAGTATGAACTGCGCGTCGAGGCGATGGGGTTCAACAAGTTCAATCGCCAAAACATTGCCATTGAGGTCGGCAGAAGAACACGCGCGGACGCTTCGCTCACGCCCGGGTCTCAGACGCAGACCGTCACGGTGACGGAATCGGTTCCCGACATCACGACGACGAACGCGACCCTGGGCGGCGTGATCGAAAATCAGGCGCTGACCGAGCTGCCACTAAGCGGCCGCAACTACTTGCATCTTTTGGATGACAAGCCGGGGAGTACAGATGAAACCGGGAGGCGGACCCAATTCGTACACAAGCAATGGACAACGCAATGCTGCAAACGGCTACATGGTTGACGGCCTTTTCAGCGGCAACGTCAACACGGGCGCAAGCGCGGTGCTGGGCGGAGGTTCCGGTGCCGGCGGTCCGGAGCAGGCGAACGTACTGCCGGTCGACGGCATTCAGGAAATCAACATTATGCAAGATCCGAAAGCTGAATACGGCCCAAGGCCCGGCGCCTACATCAATATCGGAATGAAGTCGGGCACCAACAGCTTGCACGGGACGGCTTACGGTTTTGGCCGCGACCAATCGCTCGAAGCCAGGAACGCCTTTCTGACGACTAAGCAGCCTACCACCGTCGAGCAGTGGGGCGCGAGCCTGGGCGGACCCATTAAGAAGGACAAGGTTTTCTTCTTTACAAATTTCGAGAAACAGAACTTCTCGATTGCAGCAGCCAAGACTGCCACTGTTCCTACCACGGCCGCTGGTTTTGGATCCGGCCAAAGTTTTCCTGACGCTATTGCCGTCATCAATGCAGCCAACCTCAATGGAGCCAATATCCCGCTGAGTCAACTCAGTCTGAACCTAGCGGGCTGCACGAATCCCGCGTCCCATCCCACCAATGGCGCGCTCATACCTTGCGACGCGAGCAAGGGTTTGTTTGGGAACTCTCAATCCGGAGCCAACCCGACCAGCGACGTTCTGGCCTTCCCAGTGATTGGTGGTTCGAACAACGTCATCGCGAAGATCGATTACAGCCTCAACGACAAGAATGCCATTCACGGCGAATACGTTTACGGCAACGGCAAACCCATCGGACAGAGCGGGACTCGCATACAGCCTTACTGGAGGGGGCCATATCACATACGGTCTCAAGTGGTAAGGGCCGCATGGGTCTGGACTCCGAACTCCGCCTGGGTGAATGAAGCGCGGTTCGGATATGACCGGTTGCTTCAAAATGCACAGCCAGGCGATTGCTTTCCGCAACAGTTTGGCTCTCCAGACTACGCGAGCCTGGGCTTCGTATCCGGCGTAACGCAGTGCGGGCTGGGAAGCATCACGATAACCGGTTTTACGGCGCTGGGCTCCGGCCTGGGCAGCAGTTCCCTGCCGGCGTATTTCCAGGGTGAAGATGCGGTTTCGCGTACGTTTGGAAAGCACGTCTTCAAAATCGGAGCGGGGATTCGTTCGTACGATTGGAACGGCGGCTCCTTCTCGGGTCTGAGCGGCACGATAGCGTTTAATACTGTGGCTAACAGTCCAACTCTAACCACACCGCTTCTAGCCTTCCTGGCTGGCTCACCAAATTCAAACGCTACCGCCAATTCAATCCTGGTTGGGAATCCGAACGAGAATCTCACGTGGAAGAGCTACTGGGGCTTTTTTCAGGATGACTGGCGGATCACTCCCAAAATCACGCTGAACCTTGGGCTGCGATATGACTATGAAGGGCCCCAGAGGGAAGCACACAACAACGCCGGCGGTTTTGACCCCACTGCCGCAACCGGGCTCTTCCAGCAATCGAGCTCGAGATCTCTGTGGAACCCGTCGAAGAAGGATTTCGCGCCTCGGGTTGGAATTGCCTGGGACGTGACGGGTAAGGCGACTACGGTGGTTCGAGCGGGCGGAGGCGTATTCTACGAGCCGTTTGTTACGCAAATTAGTACGTCACAAGAAACGGCTTGGGCGACGCCCGCAGGAGCGACGTTGGTCCTGGCAAATGGCACCAAGATAGCGGGGCCCGGTACGCTCCAAAACGGCACCGTTTCGGGAGCGTCGTTGGCGACGTTGATTCAATCAAACTGGGCCGTTAACACTCCGATTTTTGGCAGCATACCCACTACCGCGACTCTTTCCTGCGGCAACGGCCTCGGCTCGGTAAACCCACTGCTGCCTACAAATCCGGCCACCGACCCAGCGAACCCGGCCGTTTGTAATCTTGGCGTAGTTGATCCGGGCCTCAAAATGGCCATTGTCGGAGAGTGGAACCTCGGCATCCAGCACGCAATCACCAACACCATTACGCTCGACGTCAGTTACGTGGGCAATCATGGCGCGTGGGGAACCGGCGCTCTCGACCCCAATCAGCCAACGCCTGGCGTGAAGACCAATGAACAACTAAGGCGGCCTTACTATAACCAGTTCCCTTATCTGGGTCAGATTTCGACGGAGTTTAGCGTCGACCGTTCCAACTATAATTCTTTGCAAGCCAGCTTGAGAAAGCGCATCTCGAACGGACTGTCTCTTACGGCGGGCTACACCTACGGCCACGGACTCGATATCCATTCGCTGGATGGGACGGCGAACCCGAAAGGCGTGATGGATAGCACGAATCCGGGACTCGACTACGGCAGCGGCGACTACGATTATCGGCAGCGATTCACGATGACTGGAACGTATCTGATTCCCGGGAAGAAGTCCCCGGCACAACTTCTGGAAGGCTGGCAGCTCAACTCGACACTGAACATCCTGACCGGTGTACCGGTGGGCGCGTTTGATACCACCTCTGACCTGAGCGGAACCGGCGAGCAGGACGATCGCTGGAGCGTGGTAGGTAACGCTCGGGACTTTACGGAAGGCACAACGGCGATGCTCCCGTGCTGGGGAATTGCCACCAGCACGTTTGGCAAGACGCAGGGCTGCACCTCGGTTGCGGTCCCTGCCGGAGCAACTACTGCTGCACAGAAGACTGCGGGTATGCCTCAGGCCTGCATAAATGCCGCCTCGGGCCTGCCGGTCAATCCAAATGTGCCTGCCTCCGACCCAAATGCCACCGGTTTGGCCGCCCTTAGCAACTTCGGCTGCTATATGACGGGCAGCACCGTGATCGTTCCGCCGGCTCAGGGAACCTTTGGCAACATGGCCCGAAACGTTTTGCGCGGCCAAAGGTTGCGGGTCTGGGATATGTCTCTGGCGAAGAACTGGAAGATCAAGGAACGCTTCACGGCGCAGTTCCGCGTGGAGTGCTTCAACATCATCAACGCCGTCAATTACGCCGCGAATGGAGGGACGAATCCCGCCACACCTTCCACATTCGGCGTATCTCCGGGGACTCCGGACGTGGTGAATAGCGCGCCGGTGTTTGGTACCGGCGGGCCGCGTAAGATTCAGCTTGGGGCCAAGCTGATTTTTTAGCAGCGGCTACTGACAGAGGTAAGTTTGGCTTGCTCGAGCAGCGGTCCACACCCGTGGACCGCTGCTTCATTTAGGGCCGGAAACTATTTCGCAAGCCCGTTCAGATATTCGGCGAGTTTTTGCTGGTCCGCGGGAGTGAGCTTCGCACCATAGGTCATCATTTTTGCGATGACCGCAGTCCAATCTTCCGAAGGCAATTTTGTCGTCGCCGTCGCCAAATCGTGGCACTGCTGGCAGGTACGCTGAAGTACGGCTCTGCCCTCGGCTTCAGGCGCCTGCTGCTCCGCCCTTCCGGGCCGCCGGCCGCCGCCCGGTGCCTGCGCGGCTGCCTCGCGATTGCCCCCGGCGATTGCTACCAGAAAGGCGGTCACAGAGTCCATCTCGTCGGGCATGATCTGCGCTCCGCGGCCAACCATGGAGTAGACCGTGTCCTTCCATTGGTCCGCAGATTTCTTATGAATCTGCAGCATCCTCAAAATGTTCGTGTGACATGCGACACATGTCTGCCCTACGACTTGTCTGCCCTTGTCAATCTGAGCCTGTTGGTTGTTTGGAGCAGTTGCGGAGACCTGGGCTGCGATTCCTGGGCTCAGATACGCCGCGGCAATCCACACCACGAGATTCAACAGCACGAGGATCAGAATTTTCTCTATCTTGCGGCCGCCCTGCATGAAAGACCTCCCAGGAAATCCTTTGAATGTGTCTTCAGGCGCTCAGCTTTTTCTTCCGGATCTCAGCCAGCGAGTACCGCTGGTACCAAGTTCCCTGGCTCAAAGCGGGTCCATCGGGTGCGATGTCGATATCCAGCACGACCGCCTTGCCGTCCCGCATGCTTCTCAGGCATCGCTGCAGTGCCGGGGCCAGGTCGCTCGCGTTTTTCACCTTTTCGCCTTTCAAGCCGTAAGCTTCGGCAATTTTTGCGAATTCGACGTTGGGGTCTCCCAGATAACCATTGAAATCCTTACCAGCCTCGTACAAAGGACCGCCGTTGAGCATGTTGCGATCGCGACTCTCGTTGTAAAGGCGGTTATTCATAATCACGATCAGCATGGGCGCCTCATAGCGCGCGATGCTCCACAAGGTCTCCGACTGACCAAACAGGAATCCGCCGTCGCCTTGTATCGAGACGACTTGCCGGTCAGGCAGTGCAACATTGACGCCGAATGCCGCGGCTACTCCCCAGCCGAGTGCGTCACCTTTCGTGCGCCCGATCTTTTGCTTATTCGATCCGCCAAGAGTGAGCTGCCGCAAGAGTTTGTAATATTCGGTCCCCAACTCCGGCACAATCACGGCATCCTTATCGAGCGCTTTCTGCAACTCATAGCCGACGCGCTCCCAAGTGACAGGACTGTTATCGAAGCGGGCATGTAATGCGATTTCCCGGGATTGCTTCAGCTGGCTCGTCAACGCGGATACTTCCGCCAATCTGCTGGCGCGAATTCGGGCCATGCGGTCTTTTGTCAGCATGCCGTCGACGGAATCGGAAATGTCGCGGATGGCGGTGCGCACCTCCGAAAGAATACTGAGGTCGGGAACCACCGCTCTTCCGAGAGTATTGGGGTCGTGACTGATATGCACGATGGGTCTGTTCGGACCCAAAAGTCCCCGCGCATCTTCATTGCTGGACGTGAAGCTCTCGCCAAAACTGATCAACAAATCTTTTTTCCGAGGAAATCTTTGCGCCTCAAGCTCTCCGAGAAACAAGGGATGATCGTTGGGGAAATTCGCATAGAGGCTATGCATTGTTTCGACCACCGGAACGGAGAGCTTTTCCGATAGCGCCCGAATCTCGTCGTACGCTCCCTCCACGCCAATCTCGGAACCCAGAACAAACATGGGGGTTTGAGCTTCGACCAGCCATTGCGCAGCTTTCTGGATCAAATCGGCTTGGCCGCGCGGTTTGTAGCGCAGGTTTGCGAGGTCGATCTTGTAAATCTGGCTTTCAACCTGTGCTCCGCCTGCGCCCCAATTCAAAGTCACCGGGCCGCTCGGCGGGCCAAATGCGAATTTCATCGCACGGCGAAGGACACCGGTCATGTCCTCGGGCAGGAGGGTTCCCGTCCACATCGTAAAGGGTTGAGTTGGTCCCAGCGGATTATCCCAGGACTCAAAGCCATCCTTCCCTTGCTCGGCCAATCCTCCCCCTGAAAAAGTGACCAGCAGCGGAACCCGGTCTTTCCAGGCGTTGTATAGATTGCTCATGGCATTGAACGTCCCGACGTGGCTCCCGAAAAAGAATCCCATGGTCCTGCTGGCCAGGGTAAAGCCCGCCGCGGCCGCGACCGCCTGTCCCTCATGGGTCATGTTGATGACTTGCACGTCCCCCGCAGCATCGATGGCCTCCCATAAGGGCACGAAGCCGCTCGTGTTGGTATGAAATAACGTGCGAATACCCGCAGCCCGGAGCTGCGCGAGTACAGCTCCGGAGGGAGTCCCCGTGTACATTTCCGGTTTCCCATCCGGCAGCGAGTTTTCAGGCTTGGTTGCCGATACTTGAGGAGAAGCTGCAATTGCAGCGGATTGCCCGGCGCCCAGAGCGATCCCTGTTGCAGCGGTGGCGGCGATAAAATCGCGCCTCGAGAGTCCAACAGAGCCGCTTTCCTCCGACTCTGCCGCCTTCTTGTTTGTTTCCGGAGTCATCATTGGCCACCTCTCCCCTAAGTACTGTCAAAACTTGACGGTCGAACTGCGCACTAACCAAGTCTCGCTACGTTAACCAAGTCTGGCTGAGCACCACGCGCTAGGACTTGGGCTTCAGTTGTTCGTAGACCTGCTTGACGAAAGCATCTCCGTTTTTGTATCGGACGATCGTGCCCTCATCGTAATACTGCGCGACGCCACTAAGAAAAGTAGGATCGAAGCTGGCAGTGGGGTGCGCCGCGACCACATCATCTTCGCTCTTCCCCTGTTTAATCAACTCCGAAATCCGATCGCGAACGGCGACGACCATATCCCGGTGCGCGATGATATCGGCGCGCTTCATTACCGGACCGTGACCCGGAACAACTTTCGTATTGGGCCCGCAGACGGCGATCGCCATGCCCAGCGCGTCGATCATGCCGCTTAGCGTGCCGCCAATATTGGGATAACCCGCACGGAAGAAATCACCAATCATGAGGACATCCGCATGGCGGAAGTAGACCATGGTGTCACCATCAGTGTGGGCCGGTGGAACCGGAATCAAAACTACCTCCTCGCCATCCATGTGCAACGTCAGCGGCGAAGTGTACGTGATCTCGGGAAGTCCAGCGGGATCGAAACCTTGCTGCGCCGCCAGTGCAGCTCGGAGCTCGGGCCGCGCCAAGATCGTGGCACCCATCTTCACAAAGTTGGCGTTGCCGCCAGTGTGGTCCCCGTGCGCGTGTGTATTAACGATAAAGCGGATGGGCGCGCTCGAGAACGTCTTGATTGCGGCTACAACCTTGCCCGTCAGCGGACCGAAGGTTGCGTCCACCATGAAGATGCCGTCCGGACCCGTCAAAACTCCGATCGCGCCTCCGGTGCGGCCGGCTCCGTTGAGGCCCGTGAGCGTGTAGAGATTGTCGGCGAGCCTATCGACCTTCATGGTCATTCGCGCGTAATCGGTCTGCGGAGCCGCCGGGGCGCCCTGTCCGGCGGGGGCCTGGGCAAACGCGCCGACGGATGCCGGCGCAAGCGCGGCAAACATCGCCCAGGAAGATCGCATGGGGTTGATTTTCATTTTTGACTCCACCCGCTCGCTCGCTAGAAACGATAAAGGCGCGCGGGATTATCGACCAATATAGTTTTTCGCACGGCAGCATCAGGGGCCCACACGACGAGCTGGTTCAACAGGCGGCCGTCGTCGATCTGAAGCAGCGGGGCGAGATCGCTAGCGCTGTGCCCAGGTAACGCCCCTCCGCCGGGATGCGGCCAGTCACTGCCCCACACGATGCGCTCCGCATTCGCGGCGATCAGCGCCTTTGCGAGCGGGGCAGCGTCGGGATAATCGGGAGCCTTGGTGGAGACGCGATAGGCGCCTGAAATCTTCACATAAGCCTTGCCGGTGCGGACCAGGTCGAGTATGGCGCCAAAACCCGGCTGCCCTGTTCCGAGCGGCCCCTGCGCTCCGCCAAAGTGATCGAAGACGACCGGGAGTGGGGACGCCATAATCTCCTTTTGCAAGCCTGCGATGACCACGAGTCGCGTGTACAACTGGATATGCCATTTTCGCCCGGCCAGCCGCTGCACCGCGGACTGAAATACTTTCCGCGCAGCGTCCGGATCCGTGAGGCCGAAGGTTTCAAAGTTGAGGCGAATGCCGCGAACTCCGGCTCGATCCATCTCATCGAGCTGGGCCGGGGAGATTTTGTCATCGATCACGGCAATGGCGCGGGCGCGGGCGCCGAGCTGCTTCACCGCGTCGAGAGTGCAGGAGTTATCGGAGCCATAGACGCTGGGATTTACAATGACGACGCGATCCATATGCAGGGCCCGATGCAACGTGCGCATCTCCGCGATTGATGCGGGCTCAGGCGTGTAGGTGCGTGCCGCCGACCACGGGAACTGCCGCGAGTCCCCGAATATGTGGGTGTGACAATCGCAAGCGCCCGCGGGCACGCTGAAATCAACCGGCGTGGAAGGCTGCGAAGCGCCCGCCGAAAGGAAGCTCGCCGGCCGCAAAAGCGTCGCTGCGCCAGCGGCAATCGAGCCCAGCAGGACGTGACGGCGGGAGACCATGGCGTGCTCCTTAAATTAAATTGGCAGTAGCATATCAATTTAGACGTAACGTGTCAGGCTTCCCAGGTATCCCAGTGAGGAGCACCGTAGGGATATTCATAGCGGCCATATCCAATGGCTCTAAATGCCGCAGGATTAGGTTAGAATGCGGCGCCGCTCGTCCCAGGTGTCAGAGCTTCGAGCAGCTTCAAGGGCAAAAAGGAGGATCGACGGGATGCGAACCAAGGTGGCCTTAGTGCTGTTAGCCTTCGCTTTTCTTCTGGCCAGCGTTGCCAACGGCAATGCGCAACAAAATCCCCCAGCAGGTGGCGCTGCCGGCGCGCCGGCCGGAGGTCAGGCCCCGGCTGGCGGCGGTGGGCGCGGGCCGCAGCCGCCTCCATTTGCAGTGATGAGTAACTCCATGGCCGATGGAAGCTTTTTGGCCGTGAAATATACGTGCACGGCGGGCGCGCAAGCCGTTTCACCGCAGCTTCGTTGGGTGAACCCGCCACGGGACACCATCAGTTTCGTGCTGATCACTCATGATATGGAACCAAGGCCGCGCAAGGGCGTGGACGACATCCTGCACTGGATGGTGTGGAATATTCCGGCCAGCGCCAGCCAGCTTCCCGAGGCGGTCGCCAACAATACACAGCAACTGCCGGACGGGAGCCTACAGACGAACGGCAACCCGGGACAGGGGGGGATCGCCGGTTATCGTCCTCCGTGCCCTCCCGCAGGCCCCTCCCATCACTACGCGTTCGAGCTTTATGCCGTCGATCAGAAGCTGGATTTGCCGCTGACGGCGACCCGTGGCGATGTGATGAAGGCCCTGGACGGGCATATTTCGGCGCATGCCGCGCTGATCGTTCCTTATCACCAATAGGCCTTATCACCAATAGGCCTTACCCAATAGGCTACTACGAATAGGCTGTAGGCACATCCCTTAAGCCAACGGTACATCGGCCGGGTTTCCGCAATTAGGACCCGGCCCGCATTACGCTTTTGTTTTCCGCACGCCTTCCGTGCGTGGCAATAAGAAGCACAGTTGCCCTCTTTCTGTACCTCCGTACAGGTCTCAAACTTCATTTACCCCTGTATTTATGGATTCGTAATGAAATAGACACTTAGAGGCGCGGCGGGGCTATCCCTTTTTCGCTCTTCTGAGTCAAATTGGTGAGGAACTCCCAGGGGATCGGGAAGGCTCAGAGGAGAAAGCATGCGGAAAGGCAAGAAAGCACTCTTAATCGTGGCAGCGACCCTTCTGACGATCGCCACACTTGCTGTCTTGAACTTCGTACGCTCGAGGATGGAAGATAACGAGCAAACGGTGAAGAGCTCCGCGGTGCGCGTCATAAACAGCGGCGTGCACGCTGCCTAAAAGCCTTCCGCTTCGCAGTTCCCGCCTCTTTCGGGAGCGATAAGCTCCCCTCGGTTCGCTGTCTTCAGCAAATCAAACATCTCGTTACGCAGACTTATTTCCGCGCCCGTTTTTGAAACGAATGCCGCAGCTTATACTATGCTCGAGCTCGTTGCTCGCATCCCCGAGGAGAGAGTCACTTGAACAAGAAAACATATGACGAAGGCATGGCGGTGCGGCGCGAAGTTCTGGGCGCCGACTATGTCGAGCGCGCCATGGCCTCCGCGGACCCGTTCACGCGCGTGCTCCAAGAATTTGTCACGGAATGGTGTTGGGGCGCGATCTGGACACGGCCCGGCCTTACGCGAAAAACGCGAAGCCTGATCAACCTCGCCATGCTCACGGCATTGAACCGCCCGCATGAGATCAAGCTGCACGTGCAAGGCGCTCTGAACAACGGCGTCACGCGCGACGAGATCATGGAAGTCTTTCTGCAAGCGGGTGTCTACGCCGGCGTGCCCGCGGCCGTGGACGCTTTTCGCGCCGCCAAAGAAGTCTTCGACACACTTGACAAGAAATAATCGGACCATGATTCGCGCGCCGGCGGTTTGCCCTTGCAGGGATTACTTGCTAACTTCTGCCGAGCGCTTTTAGCGCAATTCAGTGAGAGGTGAGGGATTCGTGGCGCCACGCTCGGCATCAAAGCTCGAAGATCAAGGTGTGCCGGCGCCGCGCGCGTCCGCGAGCACGAAGCTCAAGATTGCGTTGGTCGGCTTCGGCACCGTGGGGCGCTCGGTGGCCAAGCTACTATCGCAGAATCCGCAAAGCCCGTTTCTGCTTACGCATATTTGCAACCGAAATATCGCGCGGAAAAGGGTTGATTGGGTTCCGACGCAGGTCCGCTGGACGGAAAAAATTGAGGACGTGCTGTCCTCGGATGCCGACATCGTGGTCGAGCTGGTCGGCGGCCTCGAACCCGCGGGAGAGTGGGTGGCGCAGGCGCTGCGCTCGGGAAAATCCGTCGTTACGGCGAACAAGCTGCTGATCGCGGACCGCGGCCAGGAGCTTTTGCGGCTGTCAAGGCAAACGGGCCGACAACTCCAGTTTGGCGCATCGGTCGCCGGAGGGATTCCGGCCATCATCGCGATCCAGGAAGGATTGGCGGGCGACCGACTGAATCGCATCGCGGGAATTCTGAACGGCACCTGTAACTACATCCTCACAAAAATGGAAGCCACGGGCGCCGGCTTTGGTACGGCCCTCAAGGAAGCGCAAGAGCTGGGCTTTGCCGAGGCCGATCCCACAAGCGATATCGAAGGCTACGACGCGCGGGCGAAGCTTGTGATTCTGGCTCAGGCCGGACTGCGCGTGAACGTGCGCAGCGAGCAGATTCCCTGCGCCCCGATTTCGCCCATCGAAGCTGTCGACTTCGGCTATGCGCGCGAGCTGAACTGCACCATCCGGCAGATTTCAATCGCGCAAAAGGATACGGGCAGCGGTTTGCGCCTGCTGGCGGCAGTTCGACCCACGCTCGTTCCGCTCTCCTCTCTGATCGCACATGTGCAGCGAAATCAGAATCTGGTGATGGCCACGGGCGAGTTTGCGGGACAGATCATCCTTTCGGGTTTCGGCGCGGGAGGCGATCCCACGGCGGTAGCGGTGGTGTCGGATCTTTACACGATCGCGCGGCAATCCAACTCCACTCCGGCGGATACGGGGGAGCTCGCGCAAGATCCGCAATCGGTGAGCGGAGATTTCGTGGTTCCGCACTACGTGCGCTTTGTCGTCAAAGACAGGCCGGGCATCGTGTCCGAAGTTGCCACCGTTTTTGCCCGATTCGGAATCAGCATCGATGCGTTGCTGCAAAAGCCGGGCTATCCACACTCAGCGCTGCCCTTCATCATGACGCTGGAATCGTGCAGCAGCTCTTTGCTTGATCGCGCGCTCGAGGAAATCGGACACCTCGACTTTCACGTCGAGCCGCCGCTGTGCCTGCCCATCCTGCCCCAATGAGCACTGCGGAGGGGCCCCGCGTTGGGCTCTGTTACGATTGTCGCCACTCAAAGCGCATAGAGGGAAAGCGAGAAAACGTCTTCTATTTATGCGAGCGTTCGTTAACGGACAGCACCTATGCAAAGTATCCGCCCCTGCCAGTGCTGCGATGCCCGGGGTATGAGCCGCGCCGAGGGTGAGGCGACGGTTTCGTTGTGACGTAACGCCTACCCCGGGACGGGCAACTCAGAGGATGAGAGGCATCATCCTCTAATCAGGGTAATTACGCCGTTAAGGAGAGGGACTTCATGGGCTCAAGGGCGATACTGGTGAAGACGCTTAGCATTTTCGTTTTGGCACTTTATGTGGCTGTTGTGGCGGCATGGGCGCAGCAAGACCAAGGCGGGACGCCAAATGCTCCAGCGGCGGACGAACCTCAAACGGCACAGCAGCAGGAACCGGCAGAGCCGCAAGGCGCGCCGACCGGGCCAGCCAGGATCGCGCCGGCGACGCTCACGGTGCCTGCAGGTGCGGTGATTGCGGTGCGCACCAACCAATGGCTGTCGAGCGATCAGAACCACACGGGGGACACGTTCAGCGCGGTACTGGACCAGCCCATTGTTGCAGGCGGCTGGGTAGTAGCGCGGCGCGGCCAGACGGTTATGGGGCGTGTTTCCGTGGCCCAGAAAGCGAATCAGGGTAATGGTGTGTCGAAGCTGGGCGTCGAGATCACCGAATTGACGCTGGTGGACGGACAACAGACGCCCGTGACCACGGAAATGCAGCAGGCTGCTCCTTCACCGGCTCCGCAAAGAGATGCGGGGCGCAGCGTAGCAACAGTAGGGACCACGACCGTGCTCGGCACCATTGTAGGGGGCGTTGTGGGAGGCGGAGAGGGCGCTGCGATTGGCGCGGCACTGGGCGCGACGGCCGGAGTCGCCGCAGTGATGTACACGCCCGGACGGCCGACTACGATCGCTCCGGAAACGCTGCTGAGCTTCCGAGTGGAATCGCCGCTGGCTGTCTCCACGGAAGACGGCCAGGTTGCGTTTCGGCCAGTGACGCAAGGCGATTACAAGGATCAAGATGCTTATGCGAACTATCCCGCGCGTCGCGGGGCCGGGCGAGGACCGGGCTACCCGCCGCCAGCCTACTTCTACGGCGGCTATGGATATTGCGGGGCGTGGGGATGGGGCTGCTATCCGGGCGCGTATTGGGGCGGCGGATACTATGGTTTCGGGCCCGCAGTGGTGATCAGGCGGGGCTTCCGGCGCTGAGCTGAAGCTGTTCGCTTTTGAACATACTACAGATAATCCTGTATGGCTCTGGCGCGATGAAGGGCGCACGATGAAAAGGCCAAAGCAGCGGTTGCTTGACTCGCTTTGGCGGAGGCCATTACGGCAGGAATTCTAGTGGTAGACGATCACCGTGTGTCGCGGACGACGGTACGCGAGTTGCTGGACGCGCACTCCATGGCGATCTGCGGCGAGGCGGAGGACGGCGAAAAGGCACTCGAACAGGTGAAGGCGCTCAAGCCAGATCTCGTGCTCCTCGATATCAACATGCCGGTGATGAATGGCATCCAGACTGCTTTTGAGATCCGGCGTCTGGCGCCCACGACAAAAATTCTGTTCTTCACGGTGCAGGAGTGTACGCCCGAAGCGGAAGCTGCTGTCCGCCTGCTGGGCGCGCAGGGCTTTGTAAATAAATCCGAAGCTGGAACTCAATTGATCCCCGCAGTAAGACGCCTTCTCGGCAACGAACTTTAGCTTCCCCGCCGCGTTGAACCGCGCATCTCATGGATGGGAATAGCGCGAATGGAGGAGGCAAGCCATGGTGAAAATTACCTGCGATCAGTGTGGGGCGGACAAACCGGACAAGCTTCCGACGTCAATTGAGTGGATACTCGGTTACGACCTGGAAGTGGAGACGACGAGGGCCGTGCAGCGGTCCATCCGATTGCTTGACCACTGGGACGACCGGCGGGCTCTCGAACTTGGGGCGATCCATCTCTGCTCGATCCAGTGCCGCGACCAGTATATGAAGGGCTCGGCAGCTCGCATGAGCGCCAAGGCATAAACTCAGATTCGACCTCAGTTTCGACCCAGTTCCAGCCCAGTTTCGAACCGGAGTAAAGTTGCGTCTATCTCGCAGAGAGCTTCACGGTCCGGGCATACCGCCACAGGTTGACAGGATTTATCCCGCAGGTGCAAAGAAACAGCGTGCAAATGTGACTCGCACCTTGACCGGAGGAAACACCTATGTTTTGCTTTGCAGGACACGTTAGCATCTGATCTAAACTGCAACGCTAACATCGCAGGGGGCCGGTGGATGTTTTCTGGGCAATGGGCTTTTCGACATCGCGGAATACTGGTGAATCTGCCGCTCATCGTGGCGCTTTTCTGGAGGCACGAACAAGTCAGCAATCCGGCGCTGATCTGGGCTTTCGGGATTGCACTGCTGCTCGCGGGCATGGCAGTGCGAATTTGGGCGCAATCATACATCCACCATCGGCTGAAAATGCCTCTGGAGTTGACTACCGGAGGGCCATACCAACTGGTGCGCAATCCTCTCTACGTCGGCAATGTGTTGATCTGCGTGAGCGCCACCTTCCTGGCGGAACTTCCGTGGTTTGCTCCGGTGGTGCTGTTGTGGTGCGCCGCGTTGTATTCCGTGGTTGTCCACTATGAAGAGGGATTTCTCGTAAAGCATTACGGCGCGCCCTACGAAACCTACATGAAAGAGGTTCCCCGGTGGTTTCCACGCTTCGCCGGCGGAACGCGCATCAGTTGGTGGAATGAGTTTTCCGGGAAGGCGGTTCGCGCCGAGCTGCACTGTTTGTTGATCGCGCTTATCTTTGGCATCAAGATGATTGCCGAATCGCCGGCATGGCACGTGACCTGGTCAGAACTGCGGGCGCGACTTTTCTCCTAAATCTTTTCTCTTAAATCTTTCCAAGCAAACATTGTGCACGACCCCGGGGCAAAAGCCCGCTTACAAAGACGAAGCGGCGCGTTGAGCGGGGTTTCGTTAGAATCGAGGGCGTGAGCCTGGCGATTGAATGCCGTGGTCTGCGCAAGATCTACGATGGCAAAATAGAGGCGCTGCGCGGACTCGATCTGGAGATTCGTGAAGGCGAATGCTTCGGGCTGCTCGGGCCCAACGGAGCCGGGAAGACCACCGCTATCGAGATCCTCGAAGGATTGCTGCCGGCCACTTCCGGCGAGGTGCGCGTCCTCGGCCGTTCGTGGGAACGCAACGCGCGCGAGTTGCGCGAGTGGCTGGGAATTTCGCTGCAAGAGACGCGCCTTTCGGAAAAGCTCACGGTGCGCGAGACGATCGAGCTTTTCTCGAGCTTCTACCGGCAGCCGCGATCGGCGGAGGAGGTGCTCGCGGAACTGGGGCTGGTGGAAAAATCGGAGACCTGGGTGGGCAAACTTTCCGGCGGGCAGCGGCAACGGCTGGCCGTGGCCACGGCGCTCGTGGCCAATCCGCGAATGCTGTTTCTCGATGAACCTACAACCGGGCTTGATCCGCAAAGCAGGCGGCAACTTTGGGAGATTATCGGCGAATTCCAGCGGCGGGGCGGGACGGTGCTGCTCACCACGCATTATATGGACGAAGCGGAGCGCCTGTGTGATCGCCTGGCAATTATCGACCATGGCCAGGTGATTGCGGCGGGGACGCCGCCGGAATTGATCGAGCGGCTAGGCGGCCAGCACATGGTGGAGTTTTCGGTAACCGGCAATTCGAGCGACGGCAGCGCCAAAACGCCGCAAGAAGCATGGCGCGGGCTGCCGGGTGTGGAATCGGTGCGCGCCGATGATGGATTGATCTCCCTGACCGTTCGCCAGCCTCACGTGACGATTCCGGCGCTGCTCGATGCGGTCTCAGAGCAAGGGGCGGAGTTGCTGCACCTGACAACGCGCCAGGCCAGCCTGGAGGACGTATTTGTGCGACTCACTGGCCGACACCTACGAGAAGAATGATGGACGCACCCGCAAAACCAAAAGAAGCAAAAGGGCCGGCGGCGACTGATATCGCGTCCGATGTGGTAAGGGACGGCGCACGATCGCAGCGCGCTGTTGTTAAACCAAATGGCCGCTGGTCGGGATACACACACCTGCTGGTTGCACGGCTGAAGGAGATGCAGCGCGAGCCCGAGGTGATCTTCTGGGTTTTCCTGTTTCCGTTGCTGCTCGCTTTTGGGTTGGGCATCGCGTTTCGCTCCAAACCAGCGAATATTTCGAGTCTGGCGATCGCGGCAGCGCCGCGCGCGGAGGCGGCACTCGAAATGGTGCAGCACTCCTCGCAGCCGCTGCACGCGCAGATCGTTGGCGAGGCTGAAGCGACGAATGGCTTCCGGCTGGGGAGATACGATCTCGTGGTGATTCCCGACGACAACGGAGGCTTCGAATACCGCTACGATCCGGCCCGACCGGAAAGTGTGCTGGCGCGCGCGCAGGCCGATGACGCCTTGCAGGCGGCCGCGGGACGCGCGAATCCATTGCCCACGTCGGCGCGCGCTTCGAGCGAGCCCGGGGCGCGCTACATTGATTTTCTGATTCCGGGCCTGCTGGGCATGAACCTGATGAATTCGGGTATGTGGGGCGTGGGTTTTGCGCTGGTGGATATGCGGCAGCGCAAATTATTGAAGCGCTTTGTGGCTACGCCGATGCGCCGCAGCGATTTCCTGCTGGCGCTCACCAGCAGCCGCCTGGTGCTGATGGTTGTGGAACTGGGGCTGCTGCTCGGTTTTGGCATTTTCGTATTTCACATGCGCGTGACGGGATCGTGGCTGGCGATTGTGTTGCTCAGCGCGCTGGGCGCGGCCGCGTTTGGCGGCCTGGGATTGCTTACCGCGAGCCGCGCGCAGAAGATCGAAAGCGTCAGCGGGCTCATCAATCTGGTGATGATGCCCATGTGGATCTTCTCCGGCGTGTTCTTCTCCTACGAACGCTTCCCTGCCGTGGTGCATCCACTGATCAGGGCATTGCCGCTGACGGCGCTGAACGACGCCCTCCGCGCAACGATCCTGGAAGGCGCGCCCCTGGCGGCGCAGGCGGGGCGATTGGCGGTGCTCGCGGCGTGGACGGTGATTTCGTTTCTGCTGGCGCTGGCTTGGTTCCGCTGGACCTAAATTCGGAAGACCGGCTGCTGGAGCATAGATTTCGTGAGGCAAAAAGCCGCCTCTGGGGAGAGACTGATGCAAACCAACAAACGCCTTCGAGCTCATACCGCGCCAATCGTTCTCGCGCTGGCGATCTGCGCCACCCTGTTCCTCGCCGGCTGTGACACGATCCCGATTTCCCAGATCAATGGCGATCCCGCGCGCTATATGGATAAAGACATCACGATCGCGGGGCAGGTGATCAATTCCTTTGGCGTGACATTTGGCACGGTGGGCCAAGGCGCTTTTGAATTGGACGATGGAACGGGCCGGCTATGGGTGTGGAGCAGCGGCTTCGGGGTTCCGAGCCAGGGTGCGCGCGTGAGCGTGACCGGCCGAGTGCAGGCTGGGGTGACCCTCGGCGGCAAATTTTTCGTAAATGTGCTGCGTGAAACGCAGCCCCGTAAGAACGCTTGAGACAGATAGTAGATGGCTACTGGGCTTGAGCGCAGCGGCTAAGTTTCTGGAGGATGGCGTTGCCTTTTTCCTCGGGTATCAAACCGTGGCCGATGAGTTCCGTGATGAGTTCACTCAAAGCTTCGCAGTGGATATCCTTCCTGGGTTCCCGGGTGGAAAACTCCTTTTCGACCTGAGGTATGGAGATATTCGGCAGCAGATCGCCGGCCGAATCGCCCAGCCATTCCTGGAGCACCCAGAGCTGTTCCGGTCCGACGGGCTTAAACGCCAACCCCATGCCCATCGAGTCGAGGGAGTAGACCACCTTGGCCCAAGCCTCAAAGGACATACCGCTCTTATTGATGCGCACTTTAACTACGGTCCCGGAAGCGAAGGGATTTAGAGTATCGATGAAACACCCCTGAGGCCCGAGGTCGCCAGTGCGCGCGCGCAAGATGGCCTCTGACTTCGGCTCGAAGACCAGGGCGCTGGCCGTGAATTGGCTCCTGCGTTGGCTGCGCCGCAGCAGCTTTTCTGTAGTCTCAACGTTCTTCATAGCGACACGATTTGCATTCATCCTCTCAACACAGCTTGATCGAGGAACGCGGTTTGCGCCATAGGACGTTGGGACCAATTCGGAGATGGCGCACGGAGTACGCGCGTACTAGGCTTGGTTTGGAACTTACGCAGAGATCGCCCTCGCAGATTGACAGGGACTCGGGGGCGGCTCTAGCATGACGCCCAGTGGAAGCCGCAAGTCCAGCCGTGGGAGTCGAGCAGAGATGCAAGCGGTGAGGAGGGGCGTATGAGGCGAAGACTGAGTATCCTGATCGCACTGGTTTTTCTGGTTGCAGGGACTGCATCGGCGCAGGATGCTCGGTCCGTTTTGCAAGCCTCCCTGAAGGCCATGGGGGGCGCCAACCTGAAGTCGATTCAAATTACCGGCACCGGCTGGCTTTCCCAAATCGGCCAGACTTACGGGCTCGCCGAAGATTGGCCGAAGTATGAAGTCGCCGACTACACGCGGGTGATCGACTACGACGCGAAGTGGTCACGAGAAGATTACACGCGGAGGCAGGGGAAGTACCCGCTGGTGGGCAGAAATGCCATGCCGGAGCAACACGTGACGGCTATCTTAAGCGGCAATTACGCGTGGGACATGCAGGGCGACACGCCCGTACCACTGACGCGGGGATATCTCGATGGCGTCTCTTTCTCCGATCTGCGGCAGCTTGAGATGGTGCTCACCCCGCACGGATTCCTGAAAGCCGCGCTGGCAGCATCGGATGCCACGGCGATCACGTTGCCGATTGTGGGGGCATCGGACTTTGGCCTTTCACAATTTGGGAGGAAGGTGACGATCGTCTCGTTCAGGATGGGCAAGTACAAGGTGAACGGAACGATCAATGACCAGAATCTGGTCGAGTTAGTGGACACCTGGTTTCCCAACCCAGTGTACGGCGACATGGATTACGAGATGCGCTACACCCAATATAAAGACTTCGGCGGCATCAAGTTTCCGGGGCTGATCCATGTGCATCAAGGCGACCCGAGGCTGAACCCAGCGCACAACTACTACGAAATCGACGTGTCAGACGTGAAGACGCAACGTGCCGGTAACCAAGATGCCGGTTCCGGAGACGGTGCGAACAGCGACGGCACCGCCGTTGAAGGTGGAAAGCCAGAAAGCTTGCGGACGGAGTCTGGCTGCTGGGAGGCGGGCCGTATAACAGCATGCTCATGGAGTTCAACGACTTCGTGGTCGTGGTGGAAGCGCCGCAGAACGAGGCGCGATCGCTGGCGGTGATCGACGAAGCGAACCGGCTCGTGCCCGAACAAGCCGATCAAATACGTCGATCAATACCCACCACCACTTCGATCACGCGGGCGGCCTGCGCACATATCTCTCGCAGGGCACCACGATGGTGACGCACGAATCGAACAAGCAGTACTACCTCGACATCATGTTTTATCCGGCAGCGCGCGAACTCGAACCGGATCGGATGGCGATGTTCAGCCCGATGTACATGATCAGCAGGCGGCCCGCTCCCATCGAGACGGTAGGGCGGCGACACGCGCGGCGACGGGGCATACGCGGTGACCGATGGCACACGCATCATGGAAACCTTCCACGTGCAGGACATGGCGTACGAACTGGGCGATCCGTCGTACAACCAGGGCAATCACAGCGCCGACATGCTGATGGCCTATCTGCCGAAAGAGAAGA
>CAWEMN010000016.1:0-239293 GCA_963810155.1 uncultured Acidobacteriota bacterium | reverse complement strand
GGGAACCTGCACAGCTTTCATGGGTGCTACTACTACTTTTGCAGTTGCCATCGTGCCTCCTTTGAATTCACCGCCATTTCTGAAAACAGCAGCCTACTAACGGCAATTCAGTGCCGTCTCGTATCGTTGGATGCATCGATAATCACGGCCGCCACCTCTTCGGCCGGGTGAAGCCGGCGCGCTATAGGTTCTTCGGGAATCTTGCGCCACTATTTCGGGAGACGCGAAATGCTCAGCCTGCCCGCAGCCCGACGTACGTCTCAGGAGATCGTTCATCATTGCTGGGTGGGGCCTCGACTCCGGTGCGGGATACGGAAGCAAACCATGAAGCCAGAGCCGCCCGCGGCTTAGCGGGGGAGATTCCGCGCGATTACTCGCTTAGACGCGCACCTGATTGCGTTTTGCAGTCGCGCCGACTAGCACTGAAAACCCCGCCCGTTTGAGAAATGCCCGCTTGTAACTTAGAACCAGCTCTAGTGATGTTCTTTGGTGACGGTGTGAGCCAAATCGCGCTCGCTGCAGGGCTGCGACTCGTTAAGCATGCCGTTGGGCCTGGGATTGAGCAACTGGACCCGGGGAGTGGTGGTCCAGGGCTCCAGCAGCACCTCGGGATCTTCGACCGTAGCGGTCCAGGTGAGGGTATTGCCATCGCGATGGAAGCGTTCCACCACATGCATATCTTCGCTGTGGAAGTAGCCGCCAATCTGGTCAAACCAGGTGTTGCTGTTGAATCCCCAGGTGTCCACCACCAGGGTATCTCCGTCCCAGTGCGCGATGGCCTCTCCCGTGTAGGTTCCGTCGAGATCCTGCAATGGGGTGTGCTTGCGCCCATCAACCGGGATCATCCGATACATCGTCTGGGTGGCGATCAAGCCGCCTTGACCGGGGTAGATGAAGATGAAATAGCCCGGGGTCTGGCCGATATAAGAGGGAATGCCGGCACGAGGAATGCCTGCCGGCATGCAGTTATTCGAGGGATCCTCTTCGTTGGCGTTCGCATCCAGCTCCTTCACCATTTGCCAATATTGCGGCTTGTAGACCGGCCGGTTTGAGCCCACCCGGCGCAACAGGGTGGCTGCACGCTCACCCGCTTCGCCCGCTTCGGCTGAGGCGGTCCAATCGATGTTCCTGTTGCGGGCAAAGGTGGCGATTTTCGCTCCGCTGAAAATGTCGTGGGAGGAGTTTTCGCTATCCACCGAAATGCCATCGTTGGCCATCTGGTTAGGCACGCCGAGCAAATTATCGCCGAGTCCGTTCCACACGCCGGTCAGATCGGGATGGCCATCAGCCGTCCGCGGTGTGGTACCTGAGGCTTTCGGCGGGGCATTGATCATACGCCGCTCTTGCGGCAACTCCTGGGCAACCGCTGCCAGCGGAAGCAATGAAAGAACCGCAGCCAGAGCAAGTCTTCCTCTCGAACTGAAGCAAGTCATAGCGCCCAAGCTCCTTCTCGCGAAAGTTCTGCCGTGCATTCGATAGCGCACACGCAACGTGAATACTACGCTGGACATCCTTATACACCTGAGGATGGAGCGAAGGGAATTCGTTTCCGCAAGAGCCTGACTCGCCCCGGGGGAAAGATGAGTTGACGTTGCAATTCGTGGCAATTAGTATGATGCCCGCCCGGAGGACTCCATCGTGCTTCGCTTCTGCAGCTGGCTGCAAGAGCTTCCCTGGGTTATGGCTATCGACAACTCGGAAGCCGGAGCTGTAGTCGTCGAAATTATTCACTACCTCAGCTTTTTCTTGCTCGTGGGAACGATCGTATTTGTGGACCTTCGAGTGTTAGGTATTGCCGGGAAGAAGCAGAGTGTTGCAGACGTCGCCGAGCAGTTTTTACCGCTTACGTGGACTGGTTTGGCCTTTGCGACACTGTCGGGATTCGTTCTATTCGCCGGCAATGCCACTGCCTTTGTTCGAGCGGATGTTTTCCAGCTCAAAATTGCGGTGATATTTGTCGCGATTATATTCGGCTTGCTCGTGCAGCGGCAGGTCACACGAGCGAGGCGCTCTCCGGATACGTCCGCCGCTATGAAGGTGCTGGCGCTGGTTTCACTGCTGCTGTGGATTGGCGCAATTTTGGCGAGCCTTGAAGTGGCGGCGCTCACCGGTTTGGGATAGCGGGGGACGGACTCCGTGTGTCCGAGTAAACAATGGACGCCATTCTGAATTTCGGTCGATGGTTACAAAACACGTCCTGGGCTCTTTCCATTGCCACTTCGGATTGGGCCTATCCGTTTGTTCAGCTGATTCACTTTTCCGGACTGTCGCTGTGGGTGGGGACAATTCTGGCTGTCGATTTTCGTTTGCTCGGAATCGGCAAGGACCGGCAGACCCCCTACCAGATCTCTGAGTCCGTTTTTGTATGGAACTGGATCGGCTTGGGAGTCGCCGTGTGCGGCGGTTTCATGGTGTTCGCCTGTTCCGCCGAAACCTACTTGCATAATCCGGCATTTCTTACGAAAGTTGGCATCCTGGTACCTGTCGGCGTCATCTGGCACGTTGTCGTCCAGCAAAAAGTCCGGCGCTTGAACGCAGGGACGGAAGTGCCGAAAGGCGTCAAAATAGCGGGGCTTGTCGAATTGCTGCTTTGGGTTTCAGTTGCTACGGCCGCCGTCCTGATTCCGTCGTTCGCGTGATGTGTGTACCAGCTGCCGCTTTCGGAAAGCTGGGGACATTCCAATAAGGAGATCACTTGCCCCCATTATTCTTGCAAGCCATAGAAGCGAGCGCCTTCAGCACCTGGCTGCGCGAATCTGAGTCCCCATTCGCCTTTTACTTTGTGCTTCTTTTTCATACGTTCGGTCTGGCGCTTCTCGTGGGCGCAAATACGGTTCTTGACTTGCGTCTTCTTGGCGTCGCCAGGGAGATACCTCTTGCACCGCTGAAGCGGCTGTTCCCGATCATGTGGCTCGGATTCATCATCAACGCCGCCTCAGGCGCCTTGCTCTTGTATGCATATCCGACAAAGGCTCTTACCAACCCGGTCTTTTACGTGAAGCTTACCGTCATCGGGTTTGCTGTTTGGGTGCTGACATTGATAAAGAAACGCGTATTTGGGGACCCCGGCCTGGACGAGAAGGCCATGATTGCACGAGGTGCGAGCTTGGCCAGATGGTCGCTTGTTCTTTGGATCGGAGCGATTTCTGCGGGTCGTCTCCTGGCTTACACCTACAAGTACCTGACGTATCCTTGTTAGCCTGCAAGAGGGCTTAGGAGCATTCATGAATCTGGCGCATCTGCATCTCTTACTCAATCATTTTCCGATCATTGGCACAATTATCGGTCTTGGATTGCTGGTTGGTTCGTTTTTCGAAAGGAATGAAGATCTCAAGCGCGCAAGCCTGATTATTTTTGCGTTTATGGCCCTGCTGACGCTTCCGGCCTTCTTCAGTGGAATCGGCGCCCAAAGGGCGGTTAGAAAAGCTTCCGGTGTTTCAGCCGACCTGATCACAAGGCACGAGGGCGCTGCAATGCTCGCCATTTTCTTTATGCTATTCACGGGAGCCCTTGCTCTGATTATGCTCTGGCGCCAGGGCCAGCGATCATCCGCCGGACGAAGCTGGTCGGTGGGCATCCTTATTTTTTCGATCCTCACGGTTCTGCTCATGGCCAGGGTGGGTACCACAGGAGGTGACATCCGCCATCCTGAGATTTACCAGGCAGACGGCACCACCGGAATCCAGGACACCGGAGTGTCGGCCTTTATTCATGCCTTTGAGCCCAGGCCCGACAAGTTTACCGACCTGATGCTCATCAGCAAGTATTGGTGGGCTTTCATGATGGATCTGCATTTTATCGGGCTCGGATTGATTATCGGCACCGCCGGCGTGCTGAATCTCCGAATGCTCGGCTTCATGAAACAGGTACCGATGGCGGCGCTCCATCGTTTGGTGCCGTGGGGATTGGCAGGATTTGGCATCAACGTCCTCACCGGCGTACTTGCGTTCATCGGGATGCCCACCTATTACACGTTCGACGTCGCTTTTTGGCTGAAGATTTTGGCAGTGCTGATTCTTGGAGTGAATATGGGCGTGTTCTATCTTACGGGCGCTTTTGAAAGTGTCGAAAGACTGGGCCCCGGAGAGGATGCGCCATTATTCGCCAAGTTTATCGCGGCTACTTCCTTGGTGCTGTGGTTCGCAGTGATCGTTTTGGGTCGTTACATTCAGTCGTTTGCCGATACCATCAGCTGAACCAGGCTAAAGAGTTGCCTGCGCCGGGCTTAGGGGAGCTCAACGACGAAGTTTAGCGGCGCGCCGTTGTGCTGCCGGAATCAGAGCCGGCGCTTGCGCTCGCCGTTTTCACATTAGCAGGCACGGGAAACACCAGATACGGATTGTTTGACTCCCAGTTCTTCACGCGGATATCCATCACTGTACGTCCACCCTGCTTTCGCACGATGTGGCCGGGCGACTTGATGTCGGTCAATATCTCGCCGTGATCCGCGTAATCGGAGTATTCAGTCTCGGTGACCAAATTCGTCTGAGCTGCATTGTCCGGCCGGGTTTCCACCTTGGTTATGAAATTTTTCGCATCGAGTGTGGCCTTCACGGTGATGCCCGCAAGTGGTCCTGTCAGCGGAAAGGTTAGAATCGTATTTCCACCCTCTGTAGAAACACTTGTCTTGTCGCCCGCCGTAATGGCAGCTTTGACCACCCCATAAGGCAGCGTCCAGAGTCGCAGGTTTCGATCCTTGACCGCTGACGCCTGCGGTGTCGCTGTACCCTTGCCGGCAACGAGCCCGGCCCCAATTTCAGATTCGTCCCACGCATAATTCTCTCGTACGGTCTGAATGCTGTGCTGAGGCCCCGCACCTGTCCGATTCATCTCCATGCGCATTGCCGGGGGATTGTACCCAATCGCAACGTGATATTCGGTTTGAACCGGCTGACCGGAACTGGAGTCCGCTCCCGCGGCCAAAAATTCCATGGTATTGACCACATCGATCCCGGGAAGCCGGGTTGCTCCCGCGCCAATATCAGACCACCGGATCATTCCCAGGGCGTCTGCCGCCGCCCTGATGACTTTCATGCGGTCCGTTGTGTCGCTCGCAGCGCCTGGCTTGGCCGCGGAACCGGCTGCCGGTTTGTTTTGCGCGGCAGTTCCGATCGCAAGCAACGCGACAAAGCACGTTATCAAAACCGCTCTTAATGTTGCCGACATCCGGCCTCCTCACATGAATCGAACTAAGCCAAACCGCTTACATATGAAGACCACCGTCTAGTGGTGTTCTTTGGTGACGGTGTGAGCCAAATCGCGCTCGCTGCAGGGCTGCGACTCGTTAAGCATGCCGTTGGGCCTGGGATTGAGCAACTGGACCCGGGGAGTGGTGGTCCAGGGCTCCAGCAGCACCTCGGGATCTTCGACCGTAGCGGTCCAGGTGAGGGTATTGCCATCGCGATGGAAGCGTTCCACCACATGCATATCTTCGCTGTGAAAGTAGCCGCCAATCTGGTCAAACCAGGTGTTGCTGTTGAATCCCCAGGTGTCCACCACCAGGGTATCTCCGTCCCAGCGCGCGATGGCCTCTCCCGTGTAGGTTCCGTCGAGGTCCTGCAATGGGGTGTGCTTGCGCCCGTCAACCGGGATCATCCGATACATCGTCTGGGTGGCGATCAAGCCGCCTTGACCGGGGTAGATGAAGATGAAATAGCCCGGGGTCTGGCCGATATAAGAGGGAATGCCGGCACGAGGAATGCCTGCTGGCATGCAGTTATTCGAGGGATCCTCTTCGTTGGCGTTCGCATCCAGCTCCTTCACCATTTGCCAATATTGCGGCTTGTAGACCGGCCGGTTTGAGCCCACCCGGCGCAACAGGGAGGCTGCGCGCTCACCCTCTTCATTGTTTTGGCCGCGAGTCGCGTTTCGCGGAAACGTTGCGACATCTGCATGGCTGAAGATATCGTGAGAGGAGTTTTCGCTATCGATAGAGATACCGTCATTGGCCATCTGGTTGGGCACGCCGTTCAGATTGTCGCCGAGTCCGTTCCACACACCGGTCAGATCGGGATGGCCATCAGCCGTCCGTGGCGTGGTACCCGAAGGTTTCGGGGGAGCATTCACCGTACGCCGACCCTGCGGCTGCGGCAACTCCTGCGCGCACACAACTACTGCCGGGAGACACAAGGCCGCAATCAACGTAATGACTCTGCTCGGCGACAAACACATGGAGCGCACCTCCGGTTAATTTCCGTTTGCGTCCGTGGTAAATTTAAATACACGCCCGTCCGAAACCTTCAACTCTTGCAGGAAGCCGCTATTGGAACCGTCCCGGGCCGCCAGTGCGGTAGCAGTCACTTCGTCGCCCGGCTTCAAGCCTCCCCGGTCGGCCCTGCTCATTCCCGCCCTGCGCAGCGCGCCGGCGCCGCCTAGTTCAAACGCCCACTTCTGCGTCTTTCCGTCTGCGTCCTTCACGTTCAGGGTGAGATATGAATGCGGATTGATCCATTCGAGCTTGGAGACGACGCCCGAGACTGTAACCGTTTTGTGAATGTCAAATTGCGACTGAACCGAGTGGTGCGCTGATGCTACGCCTGCCAACGCCAGACCAAGCAACCCCGCGCAGCACAGCACAACAAGACGCCTCATAACGCCTCCTATCTTGTGGAACCGCTCAAATCTATGTTTCACGTGCCATCCTTATTAGGTTAGGGAGAATTGCCACTGCTCAGTACCGCGAATCTTACTTCAGAAAGCTTGGTTTTGTTTAGCACATGTTTGCGAGGCGCCTGCCACGCAATCGAGCCGTTCCCATCGTCCCGTTATTTACCGCCTCCGGCCTCTTTTTCCTTGAGAGCTTTGTACTGGTCTACGTCCTGATTATTTGTGCAGTAGTACTCGAGGAGCCGCTCCTTGCCGAGCGTCCAGACGCGTGGAGCGGACGTCCATGGCTTGGTGAGCACTTTCGGATCTTCGATCGTAACCTGCACGATAAGATGGTTCATGTCCGGGCGGGTGAGGCGTTCAATGACGTGCTCCTGATCGCTGTGGAACCAGCCCGTGAAGTTGTTCCACGTCCGCTCATCAATAGCGATCGTGTCGATCACGAGTGTGTCGCCGTCCCAACGACCGACGCCGTCGCCATCAAATGAAGGATCGGGATCCGGATCATGAGAGCGCCCGTCGATGGGCACCCATCGCCAATTATTGTTCAGCTCCATGAGCTGAACCAATTGACTCTGACTTTGCACCAACTGGAAGGGATATGGGTTGATCAGGAACCAGCCCGGAACGCCCCGGGGAAGACAGTTCACCGAGGCGCGGCCCAATTCGTAATCCGTAGCGGTCATGCTCTTGATCTTGGCCGCCGCCCAGGGTTGAAAAGGAGGCGGTTCTTCGGGCGTGACCTTAGGATCGAATTGACGCCTTGCCGCTTCGGTAAATGTGAAACCTCCCACTTGTCCAGGGAACCAGACGCCTGAAAGATCTGGATGATGATCCGCAGCCCGCGGCGCCGGTCCGCCAGGCGGCAGAGGCGTTGAATTCGATTTCCCGGCCGGACGTTCTTGAGCAAGCAGCGGCGCTGCACCGACCAGCAAAGCTGCTCCCGCCAGAGCTGTGCTAAGAATTACGCCTCGCTTCATGTAGCCTCCTCAAGGTTGGACTTGGGCGAGAGGCCATTTCAACGCGCGTACCCTTGATTCTCATCGCCGAATTTATGCTCGACGTCCTGGCCAACTCTGTGCAACAAGCCATCAACAAGCTTGATCGTCTCCGCCGCGGCCCGATTCTTGGCGCCATTTTTCGCCAGACATGCCCTTACCGTGACGGTCTTCCCGACGCTGTCTTCGAAATCTCGCCTCTGCGTGCCGCTTCTTTTTAATGAAGACAGAGAGAGAGTTTCGAAGGTCCAGGCAGCTACGCTGCCGCTGGAGTCTTTGACATCCAGGTGGAAATACCCGTGCGGATTCTGCCACTCAAATGCCGTAAGCGTTCCTGAAAGATCGACGCACTTATTCGCGTCAAATTCCGCCGCAAAGGCGTGATGCGCAAATAAGGGAGCCGCAGCAACCAGCGAACATAGAATTACAAAGCCAACGCCTATTAGAGTACGCGTCATGTGATATCTCCCTCCTTCTAATTGGATCGATGGCTCCAGGTTTTGCCCGTACGCTACCACATCAACTGATTCACTTCAATAAGACGACCTCGTAGGACAGTCGCCCTCTAGAACAGATATTTCAGGGCTAATTGAACGATCCGGGGACTTACCGACGTGCTCGTGATCTGTCCCAGGCTGCTGTTTGCGGTGATCGTTGGATTATTGAATTGCGGATGGTTCCATGCATTGTAGAACTCCGCGCGGAACTGCACCGATTGTGCTTCTTTGATCTTCGTGGTTTTTGAGATAGAGACATCCCAGTTGTTCTGGCCCGGCCCAAGGACGGCACCGCCGCCCAAGTTACCAAACCCGGTGCCATTCCCAATGGCAGGGACGCTGCACAGTACTCCTTGCTTTGCGCCGTTCAGATATCCAGGGCCGCCGGTCAACCCGTTGGAGACCCGGTCCGTCAAGCTGCCCGAGGTGAGGAGGTTTGCGTACGTCATTCCCGGACAGATCTGGGCAGTCGAGATTGCGCCGACACCTCCAAAGAAAATGGATCCGCCGTTATCTGTAATCGTCAGGGGAGCGCCATCCTGAATGGTCGTCACGCCGGACACGCTCCACCCTTCCGCTATTCGTCCTACGAGTCCCTGCGGTTGGGGAAGCGGCAAGTTCCAAACGTAGTTGAGTACAAAGCGGTGCGGGCGGTAGTTGTTATTCGGCTCATAGGCATGGATAAGATAGGGATAGACGTTGATGCCGAAGGGTTGCGTGATAAATGCCCGGCTCCATGTATAGGAGCCCTGCAGCTGGAGGCCGTGCGACAGGTTTTTGCGCACTGTCGCCTGCAGGCTGTTGTATTTGTAGCTTTCCTGCGTGGCAAGAACGGGATTGTTCGCCGCAATGCCCAGCTCCGGTACACGCAAAAGCACATTGTTGACCGTGTTTGTAGTAACTCCGGTGAGTGCGCAACTGGTGCATCCGGGACCCGCGAGTGGCGCAAGATTGAGGCCCGTAATCGTGCCGGCCTGGCCCTGTGCGCCGCTTCGCGATTGAGCTGCCTGATGAATTCCATGCGAGCCCACATACCCGAGCTCCAGCACCCAACTCCGCAGGAACTCGTACTGAGTGTTTAGATTCCACTCGTACGTAACCGGAACAGTCATGTCCTCCTGGATGGATTGGGCCGTCAGGTTAGAACTCGTCGCCGTGGATGTGAGGTTTCCGGGATTCACCCAGCGCGGCGAGAAGCCAAATAGCCCCGGACCCGCCGAGATAACGCCCTGCGGAATAACCCATGGATTCTGCAGCGTCGCTCCGGTAGGGCTCGTGATTTGCGGCTGTCCCAGCGCAGGCGTGCTGATCCCGGTCAATCCGAGGAATGTTGAGCCGGAAATCAGATCGTAAAACAATCCGGCCCCGCCGCGCACAACCCACCGATTGCTTGTAGTTGGCTGCCAGGCAAAACCTACCCTCGGAGCAAAGTCGCGGCGAGGCGCACCAGAGAGCGCGGGTCCATTGTTGTTCGCCACGTAGAGGCCCGGAGGAACCAGACCCGTGTAGTTCTTCGGGACGGCAAATCCCGCCAAAGTACCTGTGGCGGCGCTCGTACCCGGAAGCGCCACAGTCCTCAAAACGCTGGGAAAAACATTGCTGAAGAGCCCCTGCTCTTCGGTTGGATATCCGTCGTACTCCCAGCGTACTCCCAGATTCAGCGTCAATCGTGTGTTCAGCTTGTAGTCATCCTGGATGAAGCCGCTGAGGTCGAGGGCATGATAGTGGAAGGGAACCCCGGCGTTGGCTGACGTGAAGTTCCCGACATTCGCAATGTTGCTTGCATTACCGCCATTACAGGTGGCGCTTACGGGTGCGCATCCCGCCCGGCCGACCAGGAAATCCGAAAATCTCGAGAACGTCGGATTGCCGATGGAACGGCCGAAATATGTCTGCTCGAACCTGATCCACTCCACCTCGAAACCGGTCCGGATCGTGTGCTTACCGTGCGTCCAGGAAATCTGGTCTCCGATAATGTATTGATTGTCGATAAAGCTGCCGCCGAACTGGTACTGGCCTCCGAGGCAGAAAAGTCCGCTGCCGACGCAATTCGTGCCTACGCCCAGCATGGAAAGATAATCCGTTCCGGGTTGCAGATCGACGATCCCAACCTGCGAGTTTTTGAAAGGAGTTCCAATCGTATCCAGCACGTTGTTTCGCTGGTAGGCCGCGTGCCATTCGTTGACCAGATTGTTCGACAACACGGAAGTGACTTTCAGGATCGTTGAATGGTTCCATTTAATCGTGCTCACGGGATTACCCGGCAGAAAATTCCCGTAAAGGTTCGCATTCAAGACCGGGAAGGGCGCATTAAGCGGATCCCGCTCGTATTGATACCGGCCCGATACGGTGTGCTTGCCGAGACTCCAATCGAAATTTCCGAGGCCATTATGGTCTTTGAATGACGCGGGATCGGAATACGTTGTGGTGATGTATCCGGCGTTGCCGTTGGTAAGCGGGGCGCCCGAACCGGGAATCGCATAGCTTCCATTAGGCAACTTCAGTTGCAGAACGCTGATGGCTACGGGATTGAGATTGAAGAGCGGATCCGTCGCTGCCCCGGTTGGGCACTGGACTTGTGCCGTCGCTGCCCCCGGCGTCGTAGTGTTTTGGGCGCCGCCGGAACCTGCGGTATTGGTGCAGGGCGCCTGCGGGCTGATGGCAGACGCGAGTGCGGGTATGAAAGCCTGGCCGGCCGCGTCACATTGCGAAAGCGTCGTAAACCCTGTCGGGCAGCTGCCTCGGTTGCTGTTGGGGATCGGAGGCAGTGTGACCGTCGAAGACCCGTAGCCCGTCAGGCCATTCTTCTGATCGCTCTCCTGGTAAGACACAAAGAAGAAGAGCTTGTCCTTTCGTATCGGGCCGCCGACGGCGCCGCCATACACGTTTGAGTTCACCACCGCCTTCGGTTGCCCATTAAAGTTCCGAAACCAGTCATTCGCGTTGAGCGCCGTATTACGAAAGAATTCAAATGCCGATCCATGAAAATTGTTAGTGCCTGTCTTGGTGATCACATTCACATTGGCACCAGGACCGCGTCCGTAACCTGAGTCGTAACTTGAAGTCTGAATCTTGAATTCCGAGATGGCATCCGGGTTGGGAATGGCAAACGAGCCGAAGGCCACTCCTTCCACACCCGTGTTGAAGCTGTACCAGTTGTTGATGACGACCCCATCCTGCAGGTACGTATTCTGTGCCGTTCCCCCGCCGTTAACAGCAATGAAGGGCGATCCCTTGCCGATCGTGCTGGCGTTTGTGACCGGCGAATTCGCGCCCGCGGTCATGGTCAAAAGATTCGTGTAGTTTCGGGTGTTCAGCGGCAACTCGGTGACGCTTCTGCCGGCTACGACGGTGCCAAGCGTGGAATTCGTGGTCTCGATTGTTTCCACCGAGCCTTCCACAGTTACCGTTTGAGCTTGAGCGCCGACTTGCAAGCTTCGGTCGAGAACTCCCGTTTCCGTGACCGTTACGGTAACGGAGGATATTTCCACTGGCGTAAATCCGCTTGCCTGGATTCTGACGCGGTAATTGCCGGGAGGCAGCAGATTGAGTTTGTAAGTGCCGTCAGAGTCCGAAGTGACTGAGCGTACTTGTCCCGTATCCACGCCGGTCGCCGTGACTGTTGCGTTCGGCACAACCGCACCTGAAGGATCGGTGAGAGTACCCGTTAGTGCGCCCGTACCGGCCGTCTGACTCAGGGCCGGCGTGGCACCAAAATAAAGGAGAGACGAAAACAACAACACCAAGACAAAGGACACCCCAAAGCGGCGAACAGAATTCGGCATGTTGCACCCCCGGTATGCGCAAACAAACTGGGTGCGTGATACTACAGTCGTGCAAAGCTGTCAATGATCAACGTGAAGCAAGCCTTCGTTTGTGGGACGTCTAATCAAAGGTCGGCGCTTCCGCAGGCAAGCAGAAATGGGGAGCCAATATCAAGGCCGGACGCCGGCAACATTCAGCCGAATGCGGTAGAGGATTTTGGCGCTTACGATATACAACGTTCGGCCATCCCGATCGCCAAAGGCAAGGTTAGCAAACCGCACGCCTTCCGGAGCCGCCACCTTCCCCAGTCGCTTGCCATCCGGCGAGAAGATCCACAGACCACCTGTTGCCGCGGAGTAGACGTTACCTTTCCGGTCGACTTTGAGGCCGTCCGGCCCGCCCAGTCCTTTCTCAGCGCTAAGGTCGGCGAAAACGCGGCGGTTTTTGACGCTGCCGTCCGGTTGCACGTCATAAGCAAAAATCAGCCTCTGAGCAGGCGCATTGGTCACATATAAAATCTTCTCATCGGGGGAAAAAGCTATGCCATTTGGTGGCGCGCCTCCCGGGTCCTTATCCAGTAACTGCACGGTCCCATTTTTAACCGAGTAAACACCATGAAACGGCAACTCTTTCTCCGGACTGGTCTCTCCTCCCGGAAGACATCCGCTGGGGCCGTCGGTGAAATAAGTAGCTCCATCGGACTTGGCTACGATGTCATTCGGGCAACCGAATCGTTTGCCTTCGTAACGGTCCGCCAGTATGGTTCGCGTGCCGTTTTTTTCCAATCGATCCACCGCGCGGTCGCCGTTAGCATCAATTAACAGCCTGCGTTGCCGGTCAAGCGTCAGGCCATTCGATCCGCGATTTGGCGTCGCGCTCGAGCTCGATGGGTTTGCTGCTGGTTCGTCTTTGTAACCGGCATGTTCCAAGAAAACCGAGAGCTTTCCGTCGGGCGGGCAAGGGAACTTCACACACGCAGGCGTCCATTTGTAGATGCGGTTCCCGGGGACGTCACTGAACAGAAGGTATCCGGATTTCCCATCCTGCACCCAGACAGGCCCCTCACCGCCCGTAAAACCATCAGCCTTCAATGGCTCGAGCTTACTCTCAGGCGAAAGTATCGTATCGAGCGCCGGATCGAATTTCGTGACTGGGTCTGGAGCCTGCGCGTATGCGGGCGATAGTAGGAATGTGAGCCCGGCCGCAAATGAGCAGATCACTGCAGAAATTCCGGTAAGTCGTTTCAAGCTTCCCCCTTGTGCCAAGCCCGCCTTGGACTCGCCTTAGCCGCGGAAGTTTCCGCAAGTGCCGGTCTTACAAGGTATTTTATTGTTTCAGTTCCCCTAATTGTCTTGACTCCCTTTTGACGCCTATGGTATTCGCAATCCAGCCGCGTTCGCAAATCGGGGTGACGCAATGCTGAAGCAGCACAGGGACTCGTCCGTTTTTTGTTTTGCCGTGCTTTTACTCATCTTCGTTCTTTTCGGGTCTGCGCCGATTCTCCTGGCTCAAACGGCTGGAACCGGTGCGTTGACGGGCACGGTCACGGACCCGTCCGGCGCGGTCGTAGCCAACGCTACAGTAACTGCGACGAACGTCGCAACCGGTCAGGTGCGAAGCGTTACCACCGGAGGTGACGGCACTTATAAGGTCAACCTGCTTCCTCCTGGCAATTACCGCGTGAGATTTCAAGCGCCGGGATTTAAGCCGGTCGAAATTCCTTCTGCGACGGTAAGCGTTACCGAGACAGCGGTTCTGGACCGAGTTCTGGAAGTCGGCGCTCAGGAGCAGACCGTAACGGTTGAAGGTGACGTTGAGGCTGTTCAGACGGCAAGCTCGGCCCTCGGAACCATTGTGACCACCGGCACAGTTACAGAGTTACCCCTGAACACGCGCAACTACACGAACCTTTTGACGATGTCTTCCGGGGCGAATGCGAACGTGACGAATGCGGCCTCGGTTGGAAAAGGTTCCACGTTGATCCTTGTCAACGGCGGAGGAACAGCCCAGAACACCTATCTGCAAGACGGTGTGTCCATCAATAACTGGTATAGCTTGGGGACAGGCACTGAAGGCACCCTCTATGGAGCTTTTGCGGTTCCTAATCCCGACGCTATCGCCGAATTCAAGATCCAGACTTCGACCTATGATGCCGGATATGGACGCAACCCTGGCGCGAACGTTAACGTCGTCACTAAGTCCGGCACAAACGCGTTTCATGGAGCGGCTTTCGAATTTTTTCGCAATACCGCCCTCAATGCCAACGACTGGTTCCGCAACACAACCGGGGGGTCCAAGCTCGTCGACAATCAAAACCAGTATGGCGGAGTCATTGGCGGGCCGATCAAGAAGGACAAGCTTTTCTTCTTTGCCTCTTATCAGGAGACGGGACAGAAAAACGGGATCACAGGTTACGGCTACTCGAGCGTGAATGTGCCCCCGATTCCGGGTGGCAATCGCGGGTCGTGCCCCGCGGGTTGGACCACGCTGTCACAATGCGACGCCGCGGGACAAGCCTTCGTCCCTGCGCTCGCCGCTGCGGTCTGCCCGACCAACAATCCTCTTGCTCCGGGCGATAAATCAAAGGCGGGCAGCATCTCGGTGCTCTGCGCACCGACTCTCGCCAGCCCAACGGCCAACGTGAACCCCGTTGCCATCAGCATCCTTCAACTGAAGCTGTCCGACGGCAGCTACATGATCCCGAGTCTTCCGTCCGGGACGCAGGCAAACGCGCCCTATCCGTTGCAGACATTTACCAACCCGGCCGATTTTAAAGACCATCAATTCATGGCCAACTTTGACTACATTCTGAGCAGCAAACACACTTTGACCGGGCGCTTTGAGTACGAAAAGGATCCGCTTACTGGAAACTTTGCGGTGATTAATGCCACGGTTCCGGCCAACAATTTCCCCGGCAATCCGGTTACGACAACCAAAGTGGCTCATGCCGCTTTGCTGAAGGTCACTTCGGTGTTGTCGAACAGCCTCGTGAATGAAGCTCGGGTCTCTTATCAGCGATACGTCACGCTGGATTCGGAACTGAGCCCGTTCAAGAACTCACAGGTCGGCGTTACCGATCTGACTCCGGCCGTTGACAACCTGACTTACTTCACGGTTAACGGGATGGGCTCGTTTGGGGCACATTATTTCTACGGCGCCTATGCCCCTGAAAATCAGTACGAGCTGGCCGATCAGGTTTCGTGGACACACGGGAAGCATACGCTCCGAACAGGTTTTGAATGGGAGCGTGTGCAGCTGTTCCAAAATTACCCGAGCCTCTCGATCGGCAATCCCGTCTTTAATTCGTTCGGCGACTTCTTGATCGGCCGATGTGCAACGGGTTCAGCCGGCTGCAGCAATCCGAACGGGACCACTTCGAGCAGTTTGTTGAGCGTTGGCGGTTCGACTGCGGCTAATGCAGGTTTCAACTTCAATCTTCGTGTTACCCAGCTCAATGGCTTCGTTCAGGACGATATCAAGCTCAGTCCCAGGCTGACCGTGAATGTAGGCGTTCGGTGGGAATATGACGGATTTCCCACCGACAAAAACGGAACGATCAGCAACCTCTGGCCGAGCCTGGTAGCTAAAGGTCCGGTGCCTGGGAATTCACCGGCGACCGGTACGTTGGTTGGATTTATCGTTCCTGGCAATTACCAGGGAACAGTTCCCGCGGGAGTTTTCCAGAGCAGCCGGAATGATACGACGCCCAACGGAGCGCCCTGGAATGATGTGGCTCCTCGAGTAGGATTCGCCTGGCAGCCGACGTCAAATAGCCGTTGGGTGGTTCGCGGTGGCGCGGGTTACTTCTATGATCTGATTGCCGGTCAGGCGATCGGCAACCCCGTCACTCTTACGACTCCCGGCGTTGGCTCGCCGGCAACAGGCGGTGCGGCATTAGCTCCCGCGAGTCTCTCCAATCCGTGGGTTCTTCCCCAGACGGTTTCTGCAGGGCCCGGAACCTTTGGGTTCACGCCTCTCTGGGTGAATACGTCTAACAACCAGAGTTCAAACATCAGCATGCCCACCCTGGCAGAGGACCTCACGGTTCCACTGACGTATGAATGGAATCTGAACACGCAATATCAATTTCTGCCGAACTGGGTATTGGAGTTGGGTTATGTCGGTTCGCACGGTATTCACCAGGCCTCGACGCCCGTCGCGGGAACCGGAGGTGGTTCCGGGCAGGCTGGCGGTATTCCTTACAATATGGCCCTGCTCGTCAGTCCCGCCAGTCCTGATCCACGCACGGGTGTAGCGACCAACACGGCCGCAAATACTCCGCTGCGAGTGCCTTATCTGGGCGTCTCGGCGACGGACACGCAGTTTGCCACGCAGGCGAGCTACAAATACAACAGCCTGCAGGCGACGGTGCGCAGGCAGTTGTCGCACGGACTGCAGATTCAGGCCGCGTACACCTGGAGCCGGGCATTCACCAGTTTTCAAGTGGGTGAAAACGCTGCCCCGTATGTGGCTTGGGTCTACGGGCTAAACCCCTCTTACCATCCGCACCGGATTGTTCTGAACTATGTTTGGAACCTTCCGTTGGGTCACCCCAAAGGTGCGTTGGGCAGAGTTACTCAGGGTTGGACATGGTCCGGCGTCACTACCATTCAAAATGGTACGCCTCTGACGATCACCGACACGCGCGGCGGAACAGTGTTCACCGGCGGAAGCGGCGGCCCGACCTCCACGGCTCAGTTGTGCCCCGGGAAAACCTATGCCGACATTCCCACGACAGGCGATCTGCAGCAGCGGGTTGGCACCTACTTGAATAGCAGCGCCTTCTGCACCCTTCCCACCGCGGCGTCGCTGGGGATCCCCTCGACCGATACCTCGACAATGTACGGGAATTCCGGATTAGGCGTTGTCCGCGGCCCTGGCCAGAACAACTGGGATATGTCGCTTGCCAAGTCATTTGTCATCCGGGAATCTCAGACTTTGCAATTCCGTTCTGAGTTTTTTAACACCTGGAACCATCCGCAATTTAGCAACCCGGTCACGGCGGTGAGCAGCTCAACTTTCGGCCAGATCAGCAGCACCTCGGTAAACCCGCGGGTTCTGCAATTTGCGCTCAAGTACTTGTTCTAGACTCTTGGAGCAGCTTCGCGGATAATTGCGGCAACGGACACACGCTGAGGACCGTCAAAGGAACATCCAGGAGGGAATGACGATATGAGGCGTTCGCAGCTCAGTGGTGCTTTGGCAGTTGGAGCCTTGTGGGTCTTGGGCTTCGCGGTTTCTCTATCGGCCCATCATTCCGTACAGTCTCAGTTCGATATTCATAAGAATATGACGATCACGGGAACCGTGGCCAAGGTAGAGTGGATCAATCCCCATTCCTATCTCACCGTGAACGTAAAAGACGCCGACGGCAAGGTTGTGAAATGGGCTTTTGAATTCACCGGACCGGGCGGTCTGCGCAGGGCTGGGCTGAGCAGGGCTGATCGTGGCGGGCTTAAACCGGGAGATGAAATTACCGTGACGGCCCTCCCTGCCAGAGATGGCTCCAACAGCGGCTACTTACAGGAACTGAAAATATCGGATGGCCGCGTATTCAAATTCGGCGCCGATCCCAACGGTAATTAGCCCAGCGGTACTTTAGGTTGATTGAATGCGTTCTGGATACCGTGGTATCTTTGCGGCCAGGTTCGGTCTCAACCAACAGGTCATCACACAGGAGGTTTCTCATGAAACGTATTCTCCCGATCGCCCTGCTTTCCGCTGTTGCTCTGGTTCCCGCGGCCGCGCCGGTGATTGCGCATCATGGTTTCCAGGCTGAATTCGATGGCAGTAAAGTGATTTACATCACTGGTGCGCTCACAAAATTGGAGTGGGAAAATCCGCACGCCTACTTCTGGGTCGAAGCGAAGGACGCAACCGGCAAAGTGACTACTTGGACGTTCGAAGGCGCCTCGCCGATCGCAGTGAAGAGAACGGGCACCGTGCGGGCTGACTTTACGGCCAACATCGGCAAGACAGTGACTGTAAGAGCTGTCCCTGGCAAGGACGGCACGGCAAAAGGTGCGGCCGAAACGATCAAGCTTCCCGATGGCCGCGAAGTTGTAGTCGGAGGGAAGAGATTTACAGGTGAAGGCGGCGGGGAAAACTGAATGCTTGTTCGGGCATAAATCACGCTATGCCCATAAGGAGGCTGATCATGAGGCGCCCTCTCGGTATTTACCTGCTCATTGCCGTGGCCCTTTTCGCAATCGGGTTCTCCTCTTGTTTTTCCGCCAATGCCCAGGAAGGACAGATCGGCACTCCCGGTTTCGGGAAGTCACATGCAAAACGTCTCCCACCGGGCGGCCCCGCGCCAAAGGTTAACGGACATCCCGACCTTTCCGGCGTGTGGTTCCCGGGTACCATGGGGCGAGAAGACCTGACCGCCGAGGGCGATCCCGCAAAAAGCCAGTTCGATCCCAAAGTGACTCCTGAAGAGAAGCCCCCCTATCAGCCCTGGGCAGCGGAACGAGTGAAGAAGCTGTCCACTTTGGATGCTGAAATACTTCGCCCCTCCGTGAACTGCATGCCCAGAGGGGTACCGGGCATGTTCATCACGAATCCCTATCCTGTGCAGCTCGCCCAGAGCGCCAAGCAGTTAATTCAGTTGAATGAACTGAATAACAATTTCCGCGTGATCCCCACTGACGGCCGCATGCATAGCAAGGATCCCGATCCCACTTTTAATGGCGAGTCGGTTGCTCATTGGGATGGAGATACGCTCGTCATCGACACGATTGCCATTGACGAAAGAACCTGGAACAACTTCACCGGATGGTTTCACAGCGATCAGGAGCATGTGGTGGAACGGCTGACCAGGCCTAGCATGAATTACCTCACGTATCAGGTCACCATTGAGGATCCCAAAGTATTGACGAAGCCCTGGACGTCCGCTCCTCGCACTTGGTCGCTCGGGCACGAAGACCTGCAAGAGTATTACTGCACCAACAATAGGGAACAAGACGCATTGAGGTCTTTGAGGGAGCTGACGGAACCTCCCAAGAAATAGATCCTGCGTTGCGATCTCAATTTCGCTGGAGTTCTGCTCTCCGAGCGATGCGCAGGCAATTTTCTTCGCTGAAGTGGGTCAAAAACACTTCTATCTGTGATCCAGTATCTGTGATCGGGCAATGCGGGAGGGCTCGTGCGTAAATATTCGTGGGTGCTCATCGCGGTAGCTCTTCTCGTATCTTCTGTCTCGGCGCAGCGTCAAATCGCCTGGGACAAGGTGGAAGTCAAAACTCAGAAACTTGCCGACAATATCTATCTGCTGCAGTTCCTTGGCCCCGAAGGCGCCGGAGCAAATGTGGGCGGCAACGTCGGAGCCTTGATCTCAGAAGATGGAATAACTCTCGTAGACTGTGGCTATGCCCCCGCGGCAGACAAGCTCGCGGCCGCTCTGAAGGCCATCTCGGATAAGCCCGTAAAGTACGTCTTGAACACGCACTGGCACAGCGACCATAGCGGCGCAGATGTTTATTTCGGCAAGTCCGCCACTATCGTCGCTCACGATAACGCGCGGAAGAAAATGCAAGCTGGCGGAAAGCTTTTTCCTCCATCGCCGGAAATCGCGCTTCCCGTCATTACTTTTGACGATCAGTTCACCTTGCATACGAAAGCCGGCGACCTCTTTGGTATCCATTTTGCCTACGGCCATACCGACACGGACACGATCTATGTCTTTCCGGGAGCCACCGTGGTTCAAACGGGAGATGATTTCGTGAACTGGTCGCCGCCCGGGTTTCCGGCAATTGAAATGGATACCGACGGAACGGGTGGCGTAGAGGGCCAGATCGCGGCCGCCGAATACATTTTGGCCCATGCGTCCCGCGACGTAAAAATCATTCCGGGCCACGGTAATCTCGCATCGAGAGAGGATCTGGAAAAAATGCTGGCCGTGCTCAAGGGTACGGCGGCGGCAGTACAGGCCGGCATCAATCAGGGAAAAACCTTGGATCAGCTCAAGGCGGATCGAGTTCTTTCCAAGTGGGAGTACTTGAACGAGTCTCACCACATTCAAAGCGACGTCTATCTCGATCGCCTCTACAGCACCCTCCTGTCCAGGAAAAAGGGATCCGTCCCTGCTGCCGTGAAGTAAATGTCCGTGGGCCAATTTGACGCCTCCCACAAGGGGCACTTCGCGCTTTGTTAATCCCTCCGTACGCAATTCCTCTGGCGTCATCCGAACGTCGGTGCTCTTCGTTGTTGCTTGACACCCCCGATGGGCTGTAGTAATACGCCATACAAAGTCACGCTCACTCAGGTTCGACGGGGTCGCAGTTTCTAAAAACAGGAGGGGTGTCATGCCTAAGCGGATTTTCGGTCTAAATGCCTTGAATCTGGCCGTACTGTTTTTCCTGGCAATTATGAGCGGCCCGGCTTTCGCACAGACGGCGGCCACCGGAGCGCTCAAAGGCACCATCGCGGACCCATCGGGTGCGGTGGTTCCGAATACAACAATTACAGTCACCAGTCTGGATACGGGGCAGGTCAGAACTGCCACCACTGGATCGGACGGGAGCTACACGATTGGACTTTTGCCGCCGGGGGATTACCGCGTAAAGTTCGAAGCCACCGGATTTAAGCCGGTCGAAATTCCTTCAGCTCGTATCAATGTCACTGAAACGGCCGTGCTCGACCGCGCTCTCGAAGTCGGTACTCAGACCCAGACCGTAACTGTCGAGGGCGAGGTTGAAACCATTCAGACGGCAAATTCGGCCCTCGGGACCGTCATGAGCACAACAGCGATTACTTCTCTTCCTCTGAATACTCGCAATTATACAAACCTCCTGACGCTTTCAGCCGGGGCCAATGCATCGGTCACGAACGCCTCGTTCACCGGGAAGGGAAGTACGCTCATTGCCGTAAACGGCGGGGGAACCGCGCAGAATACTTATTTGCAGGATGGCGTACCCATTAACAATTGGTTCAGTTTCAATACCGGCGCGGAGGGTGTGGAGTTTGGCTCTTTTGCCATTCCGATTCCCGACGCGATCCAGGAATTCAAGATTCAGACATCGACTTATGACGCCGGCTACGGGCGTAACCCCGGTGCGAACGTCAATGTGATCACGAAATCCGGCACAAACAATTTCCACGGCAGTGCTTTCGAGTTCTTCCGCAATAGCGCATTGAATGCCAACGACTGGATCCGGAACTTTCAGGGTTTGCAGAAACCCGTGCTGAATTCAAATCAGTTTGGCGGCGTTTTCGGCGGGCCGATCAAGAAAGACAAGATATTTTTCTTCGTCTCCTATCAGGAGACGCGCCAGAAGAATGGGATTGTCGGCTATGGCTCCTCGACCGCGACGTTGCCCCCGATTCCGCTGGCGAACCGGGGCACCTGCCCCAAGGGTTTCATTGACCCTTCGCAGTGCGATGCGGCGGCACAGGCCTTCATACCGGCCTTGGCGGCGGCAATCTGCCCGGCGGGTCATCCGGGCGTAACGGCGGATACGGCTCAAGCGGGGACGGTAAACGTTCAGTGCCCCGGGTCTGCTGGCGCCAATGCGCTATTTAACATCAATCCGGTTGCCATCGGCATTTTGCAAACCCAGCTTCCGGGCGGCGGCTACATGATTCCAGGATCGGGTAGCGCTAACTACAGCACGACTACGTTCAGCGATCCCGCCCGCTTTAGCGATCACAATGGAATGGGCAATTTGGATTATGTGATCAACAGTAAGCACACACTCTCAGGACGATACTCCTACGAGCAGGATCCCACGAATTCGCCCTTTCCGACTTTGAATATCACGCTGATCGGTAATACGCTTCCCGGCTATCCGGTCGTCACCACAAAATGGAATCATGCCGCACTGCTCAAATTAACCTCCGTCCTCACCAATAATCTGGTGAACGAAGCCCGAATCGCCTTTCAGCGAAACGTAACCATCGATACTTACTCCAACCAGTTCTCTGACTCGCAGTTTGGGATCGTCCCATTGAACCCCGGATATGACCATCTTTCCTACTTCACAGTGGGCGCGGGGAGCGGCGGCTTTTCTTTCGGGCCGCACTATTTCTTCGACGGTGTCTTTCCGGAAAACCAGTTTGAGTGGTCCGATCAAATCTCCTGGACGCACGGTAAGCACACGTTCCGAACGGGATTCGAGGCCGAACGCATCCAGTTAAGCCGTTCCTACCCCGGCAACCAGGCTGGAAATCCCACCTTTCCGCGATTTGCCGACTTCCTCATCGGCCGCTGCGCAAACGTTGCGGGATGTACGAATTCGAATGGCGGGACGGCAAGTAACCTGACCGGAACCGGGAACTTTACCGCGCCCACCGCCTCGTTTGGGTATCTGATTCGGGCGACGGACCTCAACGGCTTCGTTCAGGACGATTTCAAGGTGAATTCTCGCCTGACTCTGAATTTAGGCGTGCGGTGGGAATACGATGGTCTTCCTTACTTGAAAGATGGCAACTTCAGCAATTTCTGGCCGAACTTGGCGAATGCCTCCCCGCTGCCGGGAAGCACGCCTCAAACCGGGTCCTTGGCGGGATTCATTGTCCCCAGCAACTACAGCGGTCCTCTTCCGGCTGGCCTTTTTCAGAGCAACAAGGATTGCGCCACCGAACGTTGTGCTCCCTGGAATAACTTTGCTCCTCGCGTCGGCTTTGCATGGCAGCCGCTCGATTCCAATCGATGGGTCGTCCGTGGAGGAGCCGGCTACTTTTATGACATTATCGGTGGCCAGATTTTCGCGGACGGCAATCCTGGGGTGACTGCTCCTGGTTCGGTCTCTCCGATCACGCCGCCGAGCACCGCGACGTTGGCGAACCCCTGGGTTTTACCCTCTGTCATTCTTCCCGGTCCTTCCGGCACGTATGGTTTCCCTCCGCGATGGGTAAACACGGTCACGTTTGCTAATTCCGGCATTTCACAGACAGCCGTCCAGCAGGATCTCAAGACGCCATTGACCTACGAATGGAACTTGAATACTCAGTACGAGTTCAGGCGGAATTGGGTCCTGGAACTTGGTTATGTTGGATCTCACGGCATCAACCAGGTTGGGCAATCTCGTTCTGGCGCCCAGGGACAGGGTACGACCGTGCAAGGATTCAATTTGGCGCCCTTGGCCGGCGCAGGCTGCTCCAGTTGCGCTCTCACAGGAGTGTCGACGAATACCGTTGCCAACGTCGTCTTGCGGGTTCCTTATCTTGGCATATCGCCCACGGACTCGATGATCGCAAGCACGGCCGCATACAAATACAACAGCTTGCAGGCTACGGTACGAAAGCAGCTTTCACACGGGTTGCAACTCCAGGGTTCTTACACTTGGAGCCGAGCCTTCATCGCTTTGCCATTCTTTACCAATACGGCGCCGTACCAGACCATCGCATACGAACCCAATAACAATTATCGGCCCCAAAGATTTGTTCTGAACTATGTCTGGAACCTGCCTCTTCCGCATCCGCAGGGATGGCTCGGCAGGGTAGCCGAGGGCTGGAGTGCTTCGGGTGTCACCACGATACAGGACGGAACACCTTTGACCATCACCGATGGCACCGGCGGCTCTATCTTTTTCGGCGGCCAGGGCGCCAATTCCACCGCTCAAATCTGCCCGGGAATGTCTTACAGCAACCTCTTGACCTCGGGCAGCTTGACGCAACGCGTAGGCAACGGGCTGGTCCCGGGCGGAACCGGCTATCTGAATGGGAAAGCGCAGGGTGTTCTCTGCGCCGTTCCCGCAATCGGCAACGGTACGGGTTTCGGTAATATGGGGGGCGGCGCCGTCCTTGGGCCGGGCCAAAACAACTGGGACATCTCGCTGGCGAAAATCACAGCCGTCCGCGAGAGTCAGTCCGTTGAGTTCAGGGCTGAGTTCTTCGATGTTTGGAACCACCCGCAATTCAGTAACCCGGTGACGGTGGCAAGCGCTCCTAACTTCGGCCAGATCAGCACCACGTCCGTCAGCCCGCGTATTATCCAATTGGCGCTGAAGTATTCGTTCTAAGACATTGGCATTGCTGAGCCGATCACTGCTGATCGGCTCAGGATGCCGCTAAAAGAAGGGGGACGATTCGATGTCCAAATTCAACGATGATGCTTCGGCCCGAAACGACTCCCGGCGTAGATTTTTGTTCGGGCTTGCGGCCGCGGGCGCCGCTGCCGCCATCCCCAAGCCGTTGTCGGGCTGGCAGACCTCCGCACCCGTATCGGGGAAGCCTCTTCGAATCGATACTCACCACCACTTCTCCACTCCTAAGCTGTACTCGCTCAGCACCGCAAAAGGTGTCAGCCAGCCTACGTTAAAGGATTGGACTCCGGAAAAATCGCTCGAAGAGATGGACCAGGGGGGCGTCGCGACTTCGATTATCTCGATCAGCGATCCCGGCGTGTGGTTCGGCGATAACGTCGCCGCGCGCGGCCTGGCTCGCGAATGCAATGAATATGGGGCCAAGGTGGTCAAGGATCGTCCGGGCCGGTTCGGCCTCTTTGCCGTTCTTCCGTTGCCTGATGTGGAGGGTTCACTTCGTGAAGTGGAGTATGCAATGGATACTCTCAAGGCCGATGGAATCGGAATCCTCTCCAGCTATCAGGGCAAGTACCTCGGCAACCCCTATTACGCTCCGCTTATGGATGAATTGAATCGCCGCAAAGCTGTGGTCTTCTGCCATCCATTTTGCGCCGCATGCGATAGCCAGGCTACGCTTACCGATGCCCAGAATCGCGGTGTGGAATTCGTATTCGATACCACGCGCACAATTCTGAGCCTGCTATCCACGGGTACCACCGTGCGCTGCCCGGACATCCGCTTTATCTGGTCCCACGGCGGAGGCACCGTTCCGTACATCACCACGCGTCTCGCCGGCGCTGCCCAGAAGCTGCCCTCGGGGCTGATTCCGGAGTTGCAGAAGTTTTACTATGACACGGCCCAGGCCTTTAGCCCTTACACTTTGCCTTCGTTCAAGAAATTGGTTCCCGCATCGCACATCCTCTTTGGAACCGATTACCCTCTCGGCGGAGGTTCCGCTGCCGCCGTTGCCAAAGGTGTACTGGAAAACGGTGGCTTCACGGCGAATGAGCTCCGTGCAATCGATCGCGACAACGCACTCGAGTTGCTGCCGCGTTTGAGGGCTTAGTGCGCACGAATAACCAATTGGCCGCGCCTGGTCCACAGCCGCGCGGCCAGCGCGATCAATTCTGAGGACGGCTGATCGGGGTTGCTTCGGGGTTACTGTTCCCGCTGCGATGTCGTTGTCGTCGGCATCGACGATGGCGGGGGCTGCAGATTCTTTAGATCCACTTTGTTCACGTCATTGAATATCTTGACGAAAGCCTGGACCGCATTTCTGAGCGCGCCTTCCGGCACCACCCCAGGCACATCCGCGTCGGAGTGATAGAAAACGCCCTTGTTGTGCAGGTAAAACGAGGGCGCGTCGAATTGGATTCTCGCCAACTGTCCAGCCGACCCGCCCCCGGCGACCTGCGTAGGCACGCCAAAGAGCGCGTAATCGTCGCGAACGATCTGGGCCAAAAGCTCGCTGCCGTAAACACCCCACCAGGAAGGAGCCGCGCCATTGGTCGGAATCAGGCTGGGCTCCACATTGGTGCCCCAGGGACGATCCCACACCGCATTCATCGCCGCCACATGTTCGGAATTGAGCAGCACCGCAGTCTTCGCGAAAATCGCCTGGAAGTTCTCATGCATCCACTTTCCGCCATAGTCGCCGCCGTGATGATCCGGCAGGGCCACGAAATACATATTTCGCCGGCGCTTTTCCTTGGGGAGTTTTGCGAAGTACTCCGCAGTTCCCAGCAGGGCTGCCGTTCCGGCGCCATCGTCCGTGGCCCCCTGGAAGTAGCCATCGGTATGGGCGATCATTACGATGTTCTCGTCTGTTGTTCCCGGCAGCTTGCCGATAATCACGCCTTCTTGAAGTTCCGGATGATGTTCGACCTCCCAGCGCAAATGCGTTTTCACTCCGGAGCCGTTCGCCATCGCATGCAGCGCCTCAACATTGGCGCCATCGGTGTCTCCGATGGTAAAGATCGGCACTTTGAAATTCCTCAATGCCCCATTCATATGGCTCACGTAGTGCATATTTCCAGGTATCGCAAGATCAACGATGATTGCTTTTGCTCCGGCTCGCTGCGCTCGGGCCACCGGACCCATCCACATGGCCGATTGAACGAGCGAGCTGGGCGTCGGAATGCTGTAGATGAAGACAGCCTTGCCGCGGACGTCCCTGCCGATGAAATCCGACGCCTGGCCGAGGCCGACCCACACCGTGTCCAGCTCTTCGTCCCCTTTTTCCGAAGGCATGAATGTGGGGAAGTCGATGATCGGTTGCGAGCTCTCGAGCTTGATCGTCTTGCTGTTCGCCGTGACGCTGACTTCCCATGATTTCGGAATGTCCTGCGGGTCGGGAATCATCTTGGTCTCGGTGGGCACGCCGATCTCTTTAAACTGTTGTTCCACCCACTTTTGAGTTTCCGCGCCGGAAGGCATTCCGGCGATCCGGCCCCACCATTGGTTTCCGGCATCGCGATATCTCAGCGAAATCGCCGCTTGCTCCTCCACGTAGCGGTGAAGGCGATGCCCATCGATGGAATCGTAAGACTTGTCCACGCCAGGCGGCAGCTTCCATGTGAGTTCCGATGCGGGAAGCCGCGAAATTTTGCCTTTTGCTGCTGGCCCGCCTTCCCCCTCCTGCGCGTTAGAGGGCATTCCCGGAAAAAGCCACGTCGTGGCCATGACTGCAATGCCGAACCGGCTCAAGAGTTTGAGCTTTCCAAGATGCATGCGTGACATTCGATCCCTCCCCGGCGCCCGAAACGTTGATTCGAGCCGGTGCTGAAGCCATCCCTGGGGTTTGCCAGCGCCAGTATCTCACGGGGGCGGCCAAAATACTCGCTTGATTGACAGTCGCGAAGGCCTCTGGTTATTCTCTGCCAACCGCCAGCGTACACAGGATCGGATTGACGAAGGCCCTGAAAAACCGTGGCCAAAGCTGGGCCGCCTGGATGGAACGAGGAGGAAAAAAGCATGCGCGACCAAGGGATAAAGAGCCGAACGAAACTGATTCTCTCGTTGATGATCGTGGCTCTCGCCGCGCTTCCCAGCGTTGCTTTCGCTCAGCTCCAGGCCGGGCCGCTTCGAGTAATGAAGATCAGTGACAATTTCTACTGGACCGTGGGAGGCACCGGCGAAAACACCGGCATCATTATCGGCTCCACGGGCGTGATCGTCGTGGACACAAAGACCACCGAGGATTCAGCGAAGGCGGTCCTGGGCGAGATCGCAAAAATTACGAACAAACCCGTGAACACCGTGATCCTTACCCACAGCGATCATCTTAGGGGACTCGCCGCTCTTCCCGCCGGCGTCACCATCATCGCGCAGGAGAACTGCAAGAAGGAGATGGAGGCTTCTCGCGCCCGTGATGCCGCGCCCGCGGACCGTATGCCCACCCGGACGATTGGAAAAGACGAGACCCTGACCATCGATGGCGTTCGTGTTCGGCTCCTCAACTTCGGCCCGGCACATACTGCCGGAGACCTGACCGTCTTTTTCCCCGATTTGAAGGCCGTATTCACAGGGGATCTCGTGGTCACCGACCGCGCCCCGGATGACACGCCGATCCATGCGGCGATGCAGGGCTCTGTCAAAGGATGGTTTGACAACGTCAGAGGAATGCTGGCGCTCGACGCTACTACCTATGTGCTCGGTCACGGCGAGTCTCTGTTTTCCAAAGACGATGTGAAGAAAAAAGTGGCTTTGATCCAGGCCAAGTGGGACAAGATTCAAGCGCTCGCCGAGCAGGGCAAGTCGCTTACTGAAATTAAAGCCGCCCTCGGCGAACCGACCGCCTCGCCGGTGCCCAATGCTCAGGGCAACCTGCCCGAGCCCACCCTGACCGAGCTCATTTATAAGGAATTGAGAGAAAAGGTCTGATCGAAGACTTCTGACCCGCGCTGCGGGTGGTTGAAGGTGTTATAAAAGGCGGTCCGGAATTGCAGGTTCTGGCCTTCGCGAATCTTGATCAGCTTCGCGAGAGACATATCCCAGTTGCTCTGGCCCCGGCCTGGAACATTGCCAAAGCCCATATTCCCGAAGCCAGCTCCGCCTTCCTGCCCATTGATCGCCCCAGCCGAAGGAAAGGGGCAAAAAACCGAAGAGTTTATATCACAGCCGAGTGCTGTGAAATCGAGTTTGGTGGAACCAGGGGGCGAGCGCGTCTCCTGGCGTTGTACTCTACTCGCCACTCCTCGATCACGATCTGTGCCTGCTTCACCGAGCGAAAAAAACTCTCGATTCAGACACTCAGAACAGGTACTTCAGGGCAAACTGAAGTACCCGCGGGTTCACCGAACTGGTCGTAATCTGCCCAAAATTCCCGTCCGGAACATTGACATCTACGGGAACGCTAAATTGAGGATGGTTAAAAGCATTGAAGAATTCGGTCCGGAACTGCAGGCTTTGATTTTCCCGAACCTTAAATATTTTGGCCAAAGACATGTCCCAGTTGCTCTGGCCCGGGCCTAGTATTTCTCCGAAGCCGGCGTTGCCGTATCCTGCTGCTCCTCCCGCTCCATTGATGGCGCCGACGGTCGGAGGCGCACAGAATGCCGCAGGATTGAAGAACCCGATCCCGCCATTTAGAGCGCTAGACACTTTATCTTGTAAGCTGCCCGACGCGCCCACGTTGGCGCGCGTCATTCCCACGCAGTAATTAGCCGTCGAAAGCCCGCCGGAGTTGCCAAAAACTTTTCCTCCCCGGTTGTCGGTGATCGTCAGAGGCACACCATTCTGCACGACAGTTACACCGGACAAGCTCCAACCGTCGGCGAGAATACCCCGCCAGCCGCGCGGGTGGCCGAAAGGCAGGTTCCAAGTGTAGTTCACCACGAAACGGTGTGGATGATAGGAGCCGTTTGGCGAGTACGCGTAGATCCAGTAGGGAAACGTGTTGATTCCCAAAGGAGCTTGATTGAAAGCGCGGCTGAATGTGTAGGCAGCCTGCACTTGCAATCCCTGGCTGAACTGCTTCCGCACGGTCGTTTGCAAGCTATTGTATTTGTAGCTTGCGTTCGTCTGCGTTTGCGCGACATTCGGCTGGACTCCGAGGATCGGCACGCGGAGCCTGGCGTTTTGGGCTGTGTTCGTGGTGACGCCGGTAAGGCCGCAACTCGCGCAGGGTCCGCCCACCAGTTGTGCGATATTGATGGGCGCAGAGGACGGTGATCCGTCTGCAGTCGGACCGGACGCCGAGCCCGTCGTCGCCTGATGGATGCCATGGGAACCCACATACCCCACTTCAAGCACCCAATTTCGCACGAATTGCCACTGGGTGCTCAAGTTCCATTCGTAGGTCACCGGAGCCTTGGCATATAGGGTCTGATTATCCCCTAAGGCTCCGGCCGCCAGGTCTGAACCCGCAGTGTTCGACGTGCCGTTACCAAGGAGAACCCAACGCGGTAGAAAGCCAAACGTTCCAGGGGCAGCGGGAACCACTCCCGGCGGGATAGCCCAGGGATTCTGAAGAGTCGCGGTAGGAGCGCCGCCCGCGGGGGGCCCAAAGAGCGGGCCCGTGTGGCTCAGGGCATTCGCGGTGTACTGTGCGGCCAGCAAATCAAAGAACGATCCTGCACCACCGCGTATGACCAGCCGATTGCTCGAGGTCGGCTGCCAGGCGAAACCGATCCGTGGCGCAAAGTTGTCCCACGGCGGAGTCGTCGAAGTCGGAAAATTCGATGTATTCCTGGTTATGCCCGCTGGAACTAGACCGTTGTAATTCGCCGGAACAACGTAGCCGGCCAGCGTGGAACCTGGACCGCCGGGCACGGTGACTATGGGGGCGGGCGCCGCGGTGGCCAAAGTGGGCCAAAGGTCGGAGAAATTTCCGGACTTCTCGGTTGGAAGTCCGTCATATTCCCACCGCAATCCGAGGTTCAGGGTCAAGCGCGGGCTCACCTTGAAATCATCCTGAACAAAGGCATTCAGCGAAATGAAGCGGAGGCTGAACGGCAATGCCGAGTTCGCCGTGGTATTGCCGCCTACGCCCGAAATATTGCTCGACGACGAGCCGTTCGTGTTACCGGGATTGGCGGCACCGCACCCGGAAAAATTGCAGGCCGCGCGGCCGATGAGAAAATCCGGGAACCCGCCAAACGTAGGGCTTCCAATCGTCAGGCTCGGATAACTGAGATTCGCCTGCACCCGCTCCACTTCGAAGCCCGTCCGAAAGGTGTGCTTCGAGTGGGTCCAGGAGACCTCGTCGGCCCACTCGAATTGGTTTTCCGGGAAGACGGTACCGAAAAAGGGATGGGAACCGAAGGCAAACTGACTGCCGATGGTCCAATACGACAGGTTGTCGGTTCCAGGAGTCAAATCCACGACGCCCACTTGCGAATTCTTGAACACGCTTCCGACGGTATCCACCGTCAGATAGCGCTGAAAAGATACTCGCGCTTCATTCACCAGATTGTTTGACAGGATCGATGTGAGTTTTAAGAGCGCTTCATGGTTTGTTTTCTGCGTGGACGTGGGATTGCCAGGAACGGCGATGCCCGGCTCGAGTGCGTTCAGCGCCGGAAAATTTGCATTCAGCGGGTCAGTTTCATAAATGTAACGGCCCGCCACCGTGTGCTTGCTGTTGATCACATAGTCGAAGTTTCCGAGCCCTTCATGATCCCTGAAAATCGCGGGATCCGAGAAGGTCTTCGTCACATAACCGCCGGACGGTGTGTTTGGACCGAGGCCCGACCCAGGAACCAGATAGTCGCCATTGGAAAGTTTCAGTTGCAGCATGCTGATGGCAATGGGATTGATGTTTGAGCCGTCGCAAGCGACTTGTACGCCGCCAGTTCCTGTTACGACGTTGTCATTTTTCACGCCCGCGTGGAGTTGCGGGCAGATCGCCGCGCCCAGAGCAGGCACAAAGGCTTGTCCAGCCGCATCGCATTGGGACAGCGACGTCCAGCCGGTGGGGCATGTGCCGCGATTGCCGCCTGGAATGGGAGGCAAAGTGACTGTAGAAGAGGCGTAGCTCGCGATTCCGTTCTTCTGACCGGTCTCCTGATAGGAGACAAAAAAGAAAAGCTTGTCCTTCTTAACGGGTCCGCCGACTGCCCCGCCATACTGGTTCGAATTCAACGCCGGCCTCGGCGAACCTTGATTGTTAAAGAACCAGTCGTTGGCGTTGAGGGCTGTATTGCGAAAGAACTCGAACGCGGATCCGTGGAAACTATTGGTGCCCGATTTCGTGATCACATTGACGTTGGAGCCTGGGTTGCGCCCGTACCCGGCATCGTAGGTGGAAGTGATGGATCTTGAATTCCGCTATGGCATCCGGATTGGGCATGGCAAATGTTCCAATGAGCAGTTCCTTCCGTGACTCCGTCCCAGACTCCACCAATTGTTAACCGGAACTCCATCCTCAAGATAGGTATTCTGGGCCGTGCCACCGCCATTCACCGCGATGTTCGTCGATCCCTTTCCGATGGTCGTGGCGTTGCTGACATTGCTGCTGGCCCCGGTGGTCATGGCCGAGAGATTCGTGAAGTTCCGCGTATTCAAAGGAAGATCCGTCACGGTTTTGTTACTCACGACCGTACCCAGGGCTGAACTAGCGGTCTGAATGGCTTCGATTTCGCCTTCGACGGTGACGGCCTGGGTTTGTGTACCCACCTCGAGCTTCCGATCCAACACCGAGGTCTCCGTCACGTTGACACTCGCAGACGGGACTTCCAGCGGCTTGAAGCCGGTAGCATCCATCCTCACCTTGTAATTTCCGGGTGGCAGCAAATTAAATTTGAACGTGCCATCCGCGTCAGTCGTCGCCGATCGCGTCGCACCGGTGTCCAGACTCGTCGCCGTAACTGTCGCGTTTGGAATCACCGCACCGGACGGGTCCCTGACCGTGCCGGTAAGCGCTCCCGTACCGGCAGTCTGGGCGCTCAGCGATTGAACACTCAACAGAGTTAGGAAGAAAAACAGGAGGGAAACGTTTTTGAAACGCATGGCTCACCCCTTTTCTGGGACGTTCTAGAGGGATCCGATGTCCGAAGGGCTAAACGCGGGCCTGAATGGCGCAGTAGTTATAGCAGGGGGGCGTTCTTGTCAAGATTTAACTTAGGGGGAAAAAACGAAATCACAGCACCTCATCGAAACACAGGCCTGGACGAGAAGACGTCGAGTCGTAAAAGACGATTGTTTTTGATATACGGCTCTTATTTCTTCCAGACCTACTTTCTTTTCGTGGCCTACCTTGTCCCTTCCAGTAGATGTTGTCTTTCGTCTTGCGCAGTCGCACCAAGTCTGTGCCGTCCGACGATACGCGCGAAATTAGGTGTATATTCGGTGGCAGCTTCGAGACCGAAATGGACACTCCCGCTCAATCGAGGAGATATCTCATGCGACGATTTTGCTTACCAGTTGTGTGTGCATTAGGGATCGTGATGTTGGCGTCCCTGGGATTGGCTCAACAGGCCCCAACGGCAGGCCCGTATGAGGTGCTGAAGACGGCCAAAGTTGGCGGCGATGGCGGTTTTGATTATGTTTACGCGGACGCTGTTGGCCGCCGGTTATACGTTCCGCGTAGCGGCCCCACAGCACGAATCACCGTTTTTGATCTGGATACTTTGGAGCCGGCCGGCGAAGTTCCTAATGTCAATGGACATGGAGCTGTGGTCGACCCCAAGACAAATCACGGTTTCGTAACCAGCAATCCCGTCGTAATGTTCGATTCAAAAACTCTTGCGGTCATCAAGACCATCAAAGTACAGGGCAACCCGGACGGCATTCTGTTCGACCCGTTTAACCAGCGGGTTTATGATCTCAGCCACTCCGCGCCGTACGCAACGGTAATCGATGCAAAAGATGGTTCTATCGTTGGTACTGTCGATCTGGGGGGAGCTCCGGAACAGGCGGTCACTGATGGCAACGGCCACGTGTACGTCGATATAGAAGATAAAGGCAACATCGCAGTGCTGGACGCCAAGACACTTGCGGTGACTGCTCATTACGATGTTTCCGGTAAAGCCGGCACATGCGCCGGGCTGGCAATCGATGCTAAGAATCGCGTCCTTTTTGTCGCCTGCCGCGATCCCCACGTGATGGTGATCCTCAACGCCGACGACGGCAACATCATAACCACGCTGCCACTCAGCGGCGTCACCGATGGCGCCGTGTTCAACGCCGCTACGATGGAAGCATTCAGCTCGCACGCCGAAGGCACCCTGACCGTGATTAAGGAGAACAGCCCCACCAGCTTCGCTGTGGAACAGGGCCTGACCACGATGCCGAGCGCCAAGACGCTCACGCTCGACAGCAAGACAAACCGCATCTTGCTGATCGCAGCAATGTTTGATCCGCCACCGGCTGGGACGCCGCCACTCTCAAACGGACGCATTGCTCGGGGCCCCATGGTGCCGGGCTCGTTCTCTATTCTGATGGTGGCCAAGTAGACGGCCTAATGGAATGACACGGCGCACCTCGTTGACGTCGGACCGGGAATCGTCCGACGCGCTGCTGCCGCGTACGACAAAGGGATCAAACTCAAAGAGGCCCTTATCTTGAGATAACACACCCAGCTTCCTCAATTGTCTTTCGGTCCATTCCGACGCCGTTATCTTTAGTAGTAGCCACTCCCTGCCGGAAGGACCGCTCCCAACGCACCCCACCGCTCTGCTGCGCCAACTCCCGATGAATCGCGTTACCGGATACTGGCGCGACCCTGGCAGCGGCGGGGAGGTGTTTGCAATTTAGATATTAAGGCCATCTTAAGGTAATTTTAATGTCGTACGCACTATGGAGGCGGCACCGGAAGCGTGGATTTCGCGCGAGGGAGAACCCCGAAATCCTCAGACTTCTCTTCCTGGGAATGGGGAGGCACAAATGGGGAGAACTTCAGAGCAAAAACGTCTGTGGTCTTCGCGCGCGATGCTCGTTGTCGCCGCATGCCTATCGTTTGCAATCGCCTCGTTCGCACAACTGCCCACGGCAAAGATCGTGGGCACTGTAAAAGACTCCTCGGGCGCATCCGTGCCCGGCGCCATGGTCAAGGTGACCAACGTCGATACCAACATCACACGGACGCTAACGACGGGTGCCGACGGGTCTTACAACGCGCTCGAATTGCCCACGGGAAATTATCAGGTCGAAGTTACTGCCGCTGGTTTCAAATCGGAAATATACAAGGGGATTACGCTCGAGGTCGCGGCTGCGCCGGTAATTAATTTTACTCTGGAGGTGGGAGCGACCGCGCAACAGATAACCGTCAGCAGCGAGATCCCCATGGTGGATACCCAAGACGCCACGCTGGGCGGCGTGGTAGGCCAGCAAAGCGTACAGAACCTTCCGCTGAACGGCAGAAATTATGTGGACCTGAGCTTGCTGCAAGCGGGCGTTACGCCGGATCGAAATTCTTCCGGAAACGGCGCCACATCGTACAGCGTGAACGGGGCTCCGCCGCGATCCAATAATTTCACCCTCGACGGCGCCGTCACCACGACCCAGGAGGGCCGCAATCCAGGGAATGCGGGGAGTACGCTCGGTGTGGATGGCGTCAAGGAATACAAAATCATCACCTCCGACTTCTCCGCCGAGTACGGATTGTCCATGGGCAGCCAGGTCGTTGTGGTCAGCAAGAGCGGAACGAACCAATTCCACGGCGATGTCTTTGAATTCATCCGTAACTCGAAGCTGGATGCGAGGAACTTCTTTCTGACTACGGCCGGGCAACCGAACCCATTATTGCAAAAGAACCAGTATGGCGGTGCGTTCGGAGGCCCGATCAAGAAAGATAAGACGTTCTTTTTCGCAACCTACGAGGGATTGAAGCTGAACCTCAGTGTGGCGCAGAACCTTATTGTCCCCGCGGCAGGATGCCACGCTGCGGCGGGCGCGACCATCAGCCCGGCAGCTTGCCCCGACGTTACCGCGCCAACAGTAGTTAATTCCAGCATTGCTCCAATCCTGGCTCTGTATCCCCTGCCGAATACGACGATCGGAACCGTGAGCCACGACATCTTCGCCACCCACAACACCACAGGACAGAACTACGGCCAAATCCGCATTGACCAGAATTTTTCGGCGGCGGATTCACTCTTCGGGCGCTACACCATCGATAACGCGGTGGTCAATACGAGCGCGAGTCCTACCAGTTCATCCGTCTATTTCCTGCAAGGGGACATATCGCAGCAGAACAATCGGAATCAGTACATCACCCTTTCCGAAAATCACATCTTTTCGCCGACGGTGCTGAATACCGCAAGGCTCTCCTTCAGCCGCACTCACCCGACGACAGTGGGCGTCAATGCCACTCCTGGCCCTTCCGTCATCGGAAATTTTCCCATGGGCAATATCGGCATAGGCGGCGGGACCAGCACGAATGGCACGTATGTCTCGCTGGAGACGGTCTCGACTGTTCCGGGCCAGCAGCTTCAGAACATCTATACGTTCAGCGATGACGTGAATTGGACCCGAGGCAAGCACTCTTTCAAATTCGGGACCCAACTGAACCGGTGGAATGAAGTGATCAATTCACCCGGGGGAAGCATCGACGGGCAGATCATTTACCCCGATTTCCCGAGTTTTCTGCAGGGTAATCCGAACTTGATCGAGTTCAAGACATTAACCTCGGTCAGCTACCGGTTTACCGTCTTCAATACGCTCGGGTTCTATGCGCAGGACGACTGGCGCGTTTCGCCGCGACTGACCGTAAACATGGGCCTACGCTACGAATTCATGACCACACCCCATGAGCTCAACGGCATCCAATCCCGGGTCATCAACGACTTCACAGATCCATTTACGGTCGGTCCTATCGTCAAGAACAACACCAAGAAGAACTTCAGTCCGCGGGTGGGCATTGCCTACGATCTGTTTGGAAACGGAAAGACCGCGATCCGCTCCGGCTTTGGCATCTACTACGACATCGGGAATATCGGCGCCTCCTTGCAACAGGATGTGATTGGAAGTCCGCCATTTTCGGGTCTGACCGACATCACGGCGCAATCGATGCCCTCGATCGCGACGTACTCGCCGCTCGTGTTTCCGTTGAGTGGGACGATTCTGAACACCACGGGGTCTGTCACTCCTCAGTTCATCGACTACAACTTCAAGAGCCCGTATATGATCCAGTACAACGCCAGTGTGCAGCAGCAACTGCCGTGGAGTATGGGTCTCAGCGTGGGCTACGTGGGTAACCGCGGCGTGCATTTGTCCACCGTCCGCGAATCGAATCCGATCTTACCCACCTCGACTGGCGCTTGCGGCGATCCCGCGAGTCTCTGCGTAAACGGCGGAGTACCGTTCTGGGATGCAGGGTCGCCTGCGTACCACACCGTGAACCCCTACTGCGGAACCGTGCTCTGCGCGCCGGGCACATTCGGGCCCAGCACGATCAACGTCGCAACGGCGGCTGATTCCCGCTATAACGCGTTGCAGGTGGTTCTGGGAAAACGGACGAGCCACGGACTGCAATTCCAGACGGCATACACACTCAGCCGGGTGATGGACGATACGCAGGGGCAGGAGAATGTTCGCGATTGCTCCGCGTCGGCTGGCCTGCAGGGCGTCTATCCGCTGGATCAAATGGTGGACTGGGGCCCGGCTTGCTTCAATATCGCGGATAATGTGGCCATCAACCTCACCTATCACTTGCCGACTCTATCAAGTGGCAACGCCTTCGTGACCAAAGCGGCGAACGGGTGGTGGCTGGGCAGTATTGCGATCATTCAGACGGGCTTCCCATTCTCCGTCATTACGACGAACAATCGCTCTCAGTCGGGCGTCCTGCAGGGACAGAATGACCGCGTCAATATAAACACTCCGGCCCTTCTTGCAGCATACCCTTGCACGTCGCAGCCGGGGCAGCCTAAGGCCGGGAACAATCCCTGTCCCTTCTACACTCCGATTCCGTATGACCCTAATACTGTGATCACGGGCAACATCAACCAGTGGTATAACCCAGCCATGTTTTCCATCGCTCCAAACTGTCTTGGGCCTGGGTTGACGAATTGTTCCGCCAACGTGGGTCAATTGGGCACTTCGGGGCGCGACATCCTGACCGGCCCGCCATTCAGGAATCTGGATTTTTCATTGGTAAAGGACACCAAAGCAGGATTTCTCGGAGAAGCCGGCCTGATCCAGTTCCGCGCCGAATTCTTCGACATCCTGAATCATCCCAATTTCGCGTTGCCCAACGGCGTCGCGTTCAGCGGCAGCGCCAAGGATTTCACCCCGTTCTCGGAGAGTCCGCGAGGGACGGCGGGAGCCATTACCAAGACCATCGTGCCTTCCGGGGGAACCGGAGCACGCAACATTCAATTTGCGCTGAGGCTTGAATTCTGAGCTTGCCGGACCTCTTGGGTGAGGTCGCGCCGCTAGAACACAATACGACGTTGATCGTGAACGTGACTGTTTAAGCGACGGCGGCGCGCTATTGTCCTCGGACTTAAGAGGGACCTCGCGAGGCCTGAAGCGAGACTCAAGTTCTTAGGCATTATCACCGCAGAAGGCGTAAACACACTCGACTACCTGGAGCGGTCTCTCAGGCCGACGTGGATCTGCGGCGCGCGTCGCCATCGAACCGCGAACCAAAAAACGGCGAGGCAATCGTGGTGCCGCTCAATAGTGACGCGCTGCGGGCTCTTGCGGAATTCCGTTCACGCGGCGATGGCACCGGTCGAGTCGTGCGCAACCTTGCCGGAAAGACATTGAGCTTAACGTGGACTGGTTTCGCCCAGCGGTCCGCGCGGCAGGAATTCTAAATTTCCGTTGGCATGATGTGAGGCCCACTTACGCGGGTCGGCTGTGGCAGGCGGGAACAACGCTTGGGAACGTAGCCGAATTGCTCGGCCATAAGGGCTCGCGATGACCCGCCGATACGCTCACTTGAGCATTTCCAATCTACACCACGCGGTTGCGCGGATCGCTGTAGCACCAGCACCAGAGCAGATTTCGCAGCCTCTGGAGCCTGGATACGTTAACTAAGCCTTGTATAATCATCACGGAGGCGCAAGGGGTCCGGTGATCCTCCCGGCCTTCAAAGCCGGCGATCCGTCCCTTCGCGGGATGGATGGTGGGTTCGACTCCCACACGCTTCCGCCAAGTCCTTGATGATTCGATTGCCTTTTTAGGAGTCGAACCCTTCCAAAGCTCCTTCCGACCTGGGTTCTGTTCCCAAGTTGTTCCCACCTATTCGTGCGCGCCAAGATGATTACACCAGGTTGTAGACATCCTTATCGAGGCGGCGTACATTTCGGATTTAGGAGAGGGCGCATGGAAATCGATCGAAGGGCTTTTCTGGGCAGCCTCGGAGGTGCCGAGGCTGTCAACCGAATGGACTCCGAAGCACGAGCGGATGCTTTGGAACACCACATGTTGTCCGAGCTGAACAGAACGATAGATCGCAATAAGGGTGGCGATCAGAAGGAGGCTAAAAAATATCCGAGTGTAGCCGAAGTTGAGGCGCAGATCGAAACTCGACCGTTCCGCCAATGTGCAGGCTTCCTAGTTGTTCCGCGCACAGGCGAAAACGTGAAGAAGCTTCCGCCGATGCCTGCCCGTCCCACACTGCTGGATTTTTTTCATCTGCGGTTCATGGACACGTCAAACCACGTTTTGCAGAGTGCGAAGTTGGCAATGAAGAATGGCATGTCGGAAGAAATCATTCTTGCGTGCTTGCTCCATGACGTGGTGCAGGAAATTATTCGGACGGACCACGGATGGTGGGGAGCCCAGCTCTTCGAGCCGTACGTTTCTGAGAAGGTCAGTTTTGCGATTCGTTACCATCAGGCCCTCCGGTACTATCCGGATCCATCAGTGGGATATGAATACCCGGATCTCTATCGGATCCTGTTCGGTGTCGACTATGTTCCACCACCTTATATCGAGGCGACCTACGAGATGGTTCGCAAACACAAGTGGTACATGGAACCGCGCATGGTGACCGTGAACGATTTATATGCCTTTGATCCGAATGCTGTCGTAACCGTTGACCCTTTCGTTGATGTCATCGGGCGTCATTTCAAGCAGCCGAAAGAGGGCCTGGGGAACGACAATAGTTCGGTCGCTCACATGTGGCGTACGATTGCAAGACCCGATCAGCCACTCTAGGTAGACCCCATTCAATATTCTGGCTGCTCTCGGGTCACCGTTGCCCCTGTTCCAAGGAATCGTCAGGGTCTGCGGCCTAGATCACGCCCAAAGCGCGAGACATCTGTTCTGCTTCGTCAATCAACGCTCCCAGGCTTACCGTGATGCCGTCGTTCCAGAAGGCGTCGCTCCTGGCATCGAGGCCGAACGGCGCGAGCAGTTCAACAACGTTCTTGGTGGATCCGGAACGCAACAGCTCCAGATAGAGCGGCTCAAACTTGGCCCCCAGACGCTGCCGCTGCGCGAAAAGACTTTGCGTCAGAAGTTCGCCGAAGGCGTAGCCGTAGACGTAAAACGGGCTGTGAAAGTGCGGAATGTACGCCCACAGATGATCGCAATTTTCGTACGTAAAGATTTCGCCTTCCTCGCCGTAGAGTTCCTGCGCGGTCTTTAGCCAGATGGCGTTTAATTCCTCGACCGATCGTTTCTTGGGTTCCGTCCAGGTCGTGTAGGAATCGTCCATACCGTGGAGGCGCCGCTCGAAGTTCGAAAATCCGATCTGGCGAACGACGGTGTTAATCATGCTGTCGATCTTGGCCATGATCAGCGCCAGCAGAGAGTTCTTGTCTCCCGACCGAATGAGCCGCTCCTTCAGCAACGTAAATGTCGTCATTTCGCCGAACACGGACGCGGTTTCGCAGTAAGCAATCGGGGCGTGGAACATCAACGGGCCCTGCGCTTCGCCGGCGAGAATGCCGTGCACGCCGTGCCCGAGTTCGTGCGCCAGCGTCATCACGTCCTTGTTGCGATCCCAGATAATTCATCAGCGTGTAGGAAACAGGCTTCCCGCCGGGCAGAACGTGAGAGGAATTGAACGCGCCGTGACGCTTTTCCTTCACCACGGGCGCGTCGATGCGGCGGTCGGCAAAGAAGCTTTTCACGATCGTCGTCAGCGTGGGGCTGAAGCTTTCATAAGAAGTGGTGACGATGTCCGCCGCCTCGTCGAAAGGAATCACCGTGGTATCGGCAAACGGCATCGGAGCATTGCGGTCGCTCCAGCGCAGCAGCGGAAGCCCCAGGTGGCGCGCCTTCAATTTGTAATATCGCCGCGTCAGCGAACCGCCCAGCGTGGTGACCGCGTTGTGCAGAACATCGACGACGGAGTCCGGAATCCGATTCGCCTTGTTGCGGAAGTCCATCGGGTGCGCGTAGCCGCGTTCCTTGTCCTCGACGGCCTTCGAGCCGGCGACCATGTAAAGCGTCTGCGCGGCAGTACTTCGCAAATGGGCCGCCCAGGCCGTCATTCACGCATTTCATGGCCTCCGCGCGCTCTTCGGCATCCTTGGATTCCGTGAGCAGATGCACCATCTCCGTGAGATTTTTGGTTTCGCCGCGAAAGTTGAATTCGAGGTCCGCTTCCACTTCATCGAAGAAATCGCCCCAGGAACTGGAGTCAAACGGCGAACGCTTCGTCAGCGCGGACTCGACCGGCTCGCTCAGGAAGTGACGCTTGAAGACGCGGATATGCTCGATCCACGGGCGATGCTTGGCAACCACCGAGATCGCTTTCGTACCAGTTCTTGAGCGTGTCATCGCTGAGCTGGACAAGTTCCAATTCGAAGAAAGTGAGGTGCTCTCCCTGCAGCGCGCTCAATTCCCGCTGAAAGGTCGGCGTGCTTGGCTTTGATCGCCGCGTTGGTCAAATCCGTGCTCTCGCGCAAAAACAGATAGGAAGTGATCTTGCCGCTGAGCATCTCGATTTCCGAATAGTCCCTGATCGCGGGCCCCAGCAATTCCGCGAGCTTGCCCTTGTAGGTGAGATGAGAAATGCTTCGCCATGTCTGCGAGTTCGCTCAAGTCGGAATCGAGTCGCGGGTCGTCGATATCCGAATACAGGATGCTGAGGTCCCAGCGGACTTGGTTGGTGCTTTCGATTGCGCTAGTGGCCATAACGATCACGCTCCATGGGTCATTCGTCGATTGGCGGTGAGTTCATCAATCTTCGCCAATGGTTTTCTCGGAACACAATCATAGCGTACACAGGAGGGCCAAGCCGATTCCCTGGGGATTAAAAAGCAAAGAAGATTAAAAGCAGGGAAGATCAGGACTGAATGCAGTCGTAAGGATGCTTGGAGGGAGCGTTGACGCTTGGGGGGGCCGCACCCCAAGTGCCGCCGGGCGGCGTGCCGCAATTCTTGAGTACGCCGCCCCGCTTGACTCTACTCGGTACGACCCGGTTAGAAGATGGCCTTCAATCCAAACTGTATCTGCCGCATGGTGCCGTTTACGGAATTCAGCTGTCCGAAGGTCGGCAGCGTGCTCCCGCTCGCGACGGTAACGTTGTTTGTGCTGGCACCTTGTTGAAATGTAGGAAAGCCCGGGTTCGCGTAATTCGTGTGATTAAACACGTTGAAGAACTCAGCCCGGAACTGAATGTTAAGGCGCTCGGAGAGTTTCGTGTTCTTCTGCAGGGAAGGGTTGAAGGTGATGTTGTCGGGCCCGAACAAGGCGTTTCTCGCTAAGTTGCCCAGTTCGCCGACGGGCGCCGCCACGAAACAGCTCGCGTTCACGTAGCTGATTCCGTTGGAGCTCGCATAATTCGCATTGATGGGCGTATTGTTGCAAGCCGGCGCGCCGGCGTACATAGTTCGCACGGTCGTTGCCAACAGACCCGATGTCGGACGAGCCGTTACTAAACGTCGTGACGTCGAAAGGGCTGCCCGTGGCGAAGTACAGAATTCCGCCAAGCTGCCAGCCTGAAACCAACCGGTTCTTGGTGAAGGGAAGTATGTACAGGAAATTGCCGGTCAGGTTGTGGCGGATCATGAAAAGGCAATTCCCGCGATCCACGCTTATGTTGTAGGGATTGGCGATGATGGTACCGCCCTCCTGGGTCCAGTCTCCCGAACTTAGGTCCGTGCAGCTCGAATAGGTGTAGGAGACTTGCGCCGAGAGGTTATTGGTCATGCGGCGAACCACGCCGAGCTGTAACGCGTTGTACCGCGACCACAAGTTCGTTACTCCGTTATTCATAAACGAAAAATTGGGGTTGACCCGATTGTTGGCCTGAATCGGAGTAGCTCGCGGCTTGCACGATGTGCGAGAACACCTGCTGCCCCGTAGCGGGATCCAGAATCGGGGCGCCGCTTGGATTGGCGAGGCTGCATGACACCGTCGCCGGCCCGTTACAAGTGATACTGCCATTTGCATTGAGAGTCACTGCACCCGAGGGACCAATAGTCGTGCCTGAAACGAAGACAGGCGCGGACGCCATGTTTGCGAACTCTCCGGCGAAAGTGGGCCACAGGCTTTGACCGCCGCTGAATTGCAGCCCGCCTGTGCCAGCGGCCGTTAACCCGCCGACGGGCACTGGAGGATTCGCGTCCTGCTGGCCCAGCAGGTGAACGCCATGCGATCCGACGTAGGCCACGGTCAGGACCGTGTTCTTCATGATCTCGCGCTGAATGCTCAGGTTCCATTGCTGCTGATAGGGTGTGGTGTTGTAGGGATTCGTTCCATTCGCCTCCGTTGTCGGGGAGTTGTTAGGGGACTGGTTGAGGAATGGAAAGGAAAAGGGTCCGGCCGTCTGGGTCTTCACGGTCCACGGGTACAGAGCGTACGCAGCGTTGCGAAAGTCGCGATACGACATGATCTGGTGGAAGATTCCGTAGCCGGCGCGTACCGACGTTTTGTGATCCTTGAAGGGATCCCAGGCGATGCCGATACGCGGATCGATGTTGTGGAAGGAATCGTTCTTCAGCATGAAGTTGTTTACCGGCGTGAGTCCCGTCGCCACCACTGTGCCTTGCGAGGGTGGCAGATTTCCCGTCTGTCCAAACGGCACAGGAAGCAGGTCATAGAGCTGGTGAGTGGCGTCGACAGGGTTGGTCGTCGGCGCGTACCGCAATCCGAGGTTCAGGGTGACCGTCGGCCGCACTCTCCAATCGTCCTGCACATACATGGAGAAATCGATTTCACGCGGATCATGCGCGGCGGAGGGAATCGGGTAGGGAACGCCATTGGCGACGCAGCCGGGCTCGTTGTTGTAGAAATTGCACGGCCCCGTGGACGAATTCGGGGAGTCCGTCAGGAAACTCCCAAGATTTGTGAAGCTCCAGCTTCCGCCGGGGTTCAGCATGTGAACACCGTTGGTGTCGACTCTTATGACACCGCCACCGATCCGCAGGCTGTGGCTCCCCTTGGTCCAGAAAATCTCATCGCTCGCGGACAATTTGTTCTGAGCGTATCGAACCGGACTGATCGCGCCAGGCCCGACGCTGGAAATTCCGGAACCAGCATTAACATTCCCATCCACCACGGGTATTCCGACCCCCGTGGTTAGATCGCCCGAAAAGTCCAGGATGTCGCTGCGCTGGCCATTGCTGTGGAGATACAGAAATGTTCGGGTCAGGCCCAGCGTCAGCGAGTTAATCAGAGAGTTGGAAAAAATATGCTTCTCTCCAATCGTAGTGAACTGATTTCGCGTGCGGTCATAATTCGACCACGTCGGAAACTGGCCGTAGAACGGCTCCGTCAGGTTCGCGTTGTCGAAAAGATATCGCGCGAAGAGAGAATTGCTCGAGGAGAGAGTCCAATCGTAACGACCCATCACGTAATCCTCGCGGGCCGGGGAGTTCGCGTTTACCTGCACCTGCTCTGTGCCGTTTCCAAGATTGCTCACACCGGCAGGTTGCCCAGGGAGGCGGGAGACCAGAGATCCAGGAAGGGCTGGATAGTCGCGAAGTTGGCGGCGTTTGTGCTTCCGGGGCCGCAACTTACGTAACCGGCGGGTGCTCCAGGACCGTTACAACTCGCCGGCGCTCCGAGCGCTGGAATGTAGCCCTGCAGAGCGTTTGGGTCGGGTATGACTTTGAGGTTGGTTAGACCCGTAACCTGGCGTATTCCTTCGTAATTCACAAAAAAGAACATCTTGTCTTTCTTGATGGGTCCGCCGAGCGTGCCTCCAAACTGGTTTTTCTCAAAAGGCTGCTTGGTCGTGGCGGGAAAAGTCCTGGAGTCGAGCGCGCTGTTGCGCACGAATTCGTAGACCGAACCGTGCAGGCGTTGGTTCCCGAGCGCGTGACCGCATTGACTACGGAACCGTTGCCGCCGTACTGCGCGCCGTACGTGTTCGTCAGCATCTGAAACTCCGCGATCGCATCAATTCCCAGCGTGGTGCCCAGGATGCCCGAGCCGGACCCGCGGTCCTGATAGTCTTGCACCTCCGTGCCGTCGAGAAGTTCGCCTTGTCCGTTGGCGCGCGAGCCGGAAACCGACCAGTAGGAGCCAAATCCGATGTAGGAATTCTTGGCCGCGCCCGCGCCTGTCTCATTGATCACGCCCGGGGCCAGCAGAATCAGTTCCTCAAAATTGCGCCCGTTCAGCGGCAGATCGCGCATTTGCGTAGCCTCGACCGTCGTCGAGATCGCCGAGGAGGTCGTCTCCACCTGCGTAACGTCGCCCTCCACCGTCACCGCCTGCGTCACTTGCCCGACCGGCAGCGAAACATCCACCACCACATCGGCGCCGGCGTTGAGCGTGATTCCTTTGTGAACGACGGTCTCGAAACCCGCCTTTTCTGTGGCGACCTGGTATTCACCCACGGACAGGTCCGGCACGCGGTAACGTCCCTGGGCGTCGCTCGTTGTGATTTGCGTGGCGTTGGTGCCGCTGTTGATCACGCGCACCGAGGCTTCCGGCACCGTCCCGCCGGAGGAATCAGTTACCGTGCCTAAAATTGTGCCCGTGGTTCCTTGTGCCGCAGAGGTCTACATTGGCCGACAAGACGAGAAGCCCTACGCTCAAAACAATCGCACAAACGAGGCGATGCTTACACGCGCTTAGCATTGATTCCTCCTCCTGTGTCCGGCTTTCGCTGGCTTGTGTTCTCCCCTTTGGTGTGCGCGTTCTATACTCTCGCCAATACCACGTGTCAAGGATTTCTCTCCGGCCTGCGGCAAGGCGACGTATGGTCAAAAGCGCCGCGGGTCACTCGGCGCGGGCGACGATCGTGGGGCCATGACAGCCGGGCGATGCAGGGCGGTTCATACGTGCAGGAACGATGCCGAGCGGCCGGAGGAGTAGCGCTAAAACATCAGCGCCATTACCTATTTTGTGCGTATCGGCACAGGCGCCGTTCGTATGTGGGTAAATCGGGTCACTACGAAATGCAGAGAGCCGAGGCAGCTTAAAATCCGTTCGCTGCCTCGGCTCTCTGCGTTCAAGTATGCGTAAGCCGGAAAGTTTTTTCGCAGGCTACTTCTTCTTGGCGTTCTTTTTTGTTGCGGCAGCCTCTTCGGCGACGGTCTTGTTATAGTCCGCTGCTTCCGAAGCAGAGCACAGCATCTCCCGAATATCAAACGACTCCGTCTGCAACCCGAGGCGGAATTTGTCCAGGGCGTTCCATGGTTTCGTATACATCTTCGGGTCTGTGATGGTCAGCGTGAGTTCCATGACGTCGTGGTTCACGCGGTGCCACGTTTCCGTAACTTTCAATTCGTCGCTGTGGGGCCGCCCAACGTTATCGATCCAGGTCCTTTCATCCAACCCGATCGTGTCGACCACCAAAGTGGTGTCGTCCACCCATTTGCCGACTGAATATCCGTACCAGCGGGGCTCCAGGATCTCTTTCGGAAGCGCTCGCCCGTCCGTCCAGATGTTCCGCCACACCTGATCGTTTTGGTAAACGATCTGCACCTGGTTCTTGTTGTTCCACAGCTTGTATCGCTCTGAGGTTAAACAGCTCGAGGCGCGGGAATCCGATCGGATCGCAAATATCGAATGGATCGTTATTATCTGCAATGGGAACTGCCGTGGTGCCAAAGCCCGGCTTATGCGACTTCCACGCCTTCAGCCCTTCGGGCGTAAACGGCAATTCGTGCTCCGGCTTGCCGTCCGAAGGGTATTGCTTCGGGCCCGTCGCAAACACGCCGTCGCGATAGCCCGGTATGGGTTCCCAGATTCCGCTGAGATCATGGACGGGAGCGGGCCCGGGCGTCGTTGTCGGAGTTTTCGGGGGCGCGGGCACGATCCGGTCCCAACCGTCGCGGTGTATATTTTTCCCCGACTCCCTCGGCGCGGTAGATTGGGCGCGCGTAACAGGCGAGAAAACCAACAGGCCAAGCACAGCCGTTGCGGCTACAAAGCGGTTCAGCATTTTCGTAAGCCTTCCTTATTAAGATCCGACTGCGGATTCAGTCTCGAGTTTCGGGATCTTCTGCGAACGCCTGCCCGGACCCGAGCCGCAACTTCGTTGCTCTTTACTGGCGCGTTGCTTCGCGCCAAACGGTTACCGCTCAGAGCCCATGCTCAACTCTTGTCCATCAGGCAGGATGACCTTGGTGACGCGCCCGACGGAAGAGCCGCTCTTGGCCATTCCCACCATGGTCACGGTGACGTCTTCTCCGACATGGAATGACTTTGCCGTAATACCAAAGTTGATGAGCGTGGCGGGTGCGTTCCACTCGCCGATCCAATGCACCGTGTTCCCCTTCTCATCCTTCGCGTCGAACTTCAGGAAGGAGTGGGGATTGGTCCAAAGCCAAGCTGTAATGGTTCCCTTTACCGTGACTGTGCGGTTGTCGTACGCGGCGTTTCCGTGATGTGCGAAGAGCGGCGCCGAAACGATCAGAAGGCCAACCAGCACCAGTACGTTCGTGATAGCCCTATTCCTCATTGCCATTGCCTCCATTTACAGTGCAGAAATCCTGAGAGTTGCTCAATTCCGCGGGCGGCGTCAGTTTTATCGCTTGATCGGCCACAAGTCCGTCGCACAATCAGGCCTTCGCTCCGCTGGATCGATCCAATATTTGGGGATGCCCTGTCCACTTCGGGCCCGTTTTCTCCCTCCGGCGCCCGCAAGTCAGGTCGTTTCTAAGATAGCTCGCGACTCAAGTCAAGCATATTTGTATCACGTATCAGTCCCTGTCGCTAATTGCGGCAAATGCACGCGCGCTGCCGTGTGGCGATGCCGCCGTGCCGTGAATGACTGCGGCATCCGCGTCGCGCTTTGCTCTTCCGCTCCATGCAACCGCTGCACTCACGTGGTGGTAACGACCACGTGGTGGCAACGAGATTGACCCGCGTTCGCCGATGGCGTACCTTGCTGCGCTAGGGAAGGGGCTGCGCTGGGGAAGGTCCCTTGCATCGGACGATCCGGCTCGGAGCGAATCTAGATCCCAAGGAGATTACGAATATGAAGCGCTATTGCGTGCCTCTACTCTTGACGGTTTTGCTGGCGGCTTGGCCGGCGATGGACGCGCGTGCCCAGGCGCAAACGGCGCAGGCCCACGTGGCCGCGGCCAAGGCCGCCGTCTCGCCCACCGGCGCGAACGCCCAGCCGTGGCAGGCCTTCGATTCCGCCTCCAACCAGATGTGCGCCGAGCCGAAACCCGGCGTGCAGCCGCCGGCCGTCGGCCATGACGTTCCCCTGGAGCCCGGCGAGGCCGCGAAATTGACTCCCACGCCCCGCGAAAAGTGGTATGCGCCGCCCGCAAAAGTCTTCGACAATCTCTATTACATTGGCACGAAAACGGAATCTACCTGGGCGCTCACCACCTCCGATGGAATCATTCTGATCAATACGAACTTCGATTGGGTCACGCCGCAGCTCCTCGATGAATTGCACACCTTCAATCTCGATCCCGCAAACATCAAATACGCGGTGATCGTGCGCTCCCACTCGGATCAGTCCTGGGGAATCAACGCTCTGAAGAAAGCGGTTCCGTCGGTGCGCGTCATCATGTCTCAGGGCGATTGGGACTTCCTTGCGAACGATAACTCGCCTGCCAGGGTCAAACCCGTCAAGGACATGGTGGCCAAGGATGGGCAGAAGGTGACGCTCGGCGACACCACCGTCACGCTTTACTCCACTCCGGGAGCCTCGGCCGCCAGCCTGTCGATCGTTTTTCCTGTTCAGGATGGCGGCCAGCGCCATCTGGCCGCCATGATCGGCGGCACCACCATGAACCTGGTGCAGGGAGGCGTTCAAGTGTTTCCCGACACCCAGACTATGATCAAAACCTATCTCGCCTCGGCCAAGCGCTTCAAGGAGATCGAGGATAAAGCGGGCGTCGATACGATCGTCTCCATCCATGGCGCGCTCGATAACATGTTCGCAAAGATCGATGCGTTGCACGCGCGCAAGCCCGGCGATCCCCACCCCTTTGTGAGTAAAGACGCCGTCAATCGCTTCAGCACAATCGTGATCGAGTGCGCGGAAGCCAAGTTGGCTTGGGCCGGCGCAAAGTAGCTCCGTCCGAGATCGTCGAGGTTCGAGACAGGTTTGGTTTGAGAGCGTTTTGGTTCGAGACGGTTGCGTTTGGAGATGTTGCGGTTCCGAAGAACTCCCGCTGCTGAAATCTCACTAAAAAATAAGAAGGGCCGGAATCGCTCCGGCCCTTCTCAATTTGTGCCTGCGCAGTGCGCTTTGGGATCGCCGTCTAGAAGAGGAACTTCAACCCCAACTGCATCGTGCGCGGACCGCCGCTTCCGAAGATGAAGCTGAACGTGTTTGGCGTGGAACTTGCCGAGCCGAAAGTTGCCGGCGCAGCCAGATTGGCGGTTGCCGTCGATTGTCCCGGGTTTGAAAATTCCACGGCATTGAAGACGTTGAAGACTTCGGCGCGGAACTGAGTGGTTAGCCGCTCGCCGAATTTCCACGTCTTCGTGATCGACAGATCGGTTTCCTTGAAGGGTTGGCCTCTCAGGACGTTGCGGGCCATGTTGCCATAGGTCCCTTGTGCCGCTGGAGCGATTGCCGTGCCATTCTCGAAGTAGCAGCCGAGATTGGCAAGGCCCGCCAAGGCGTTGTACGAACCGTTGGCCGCTGCTTGGGTGGTATTCACCGGAACCGCGGAATTGGAGGACACATTAAAGAGACCGCCGTTCGAGATGCTGTTGGCTGTGGCTGACGCGACGCATTGCGCGGGCATGTTGGACACGAACCCTGGTGTCCCGACCGCGCCTGAGCCCGCTGCTACGACCGTGCAGCCGGTGCCGGTCTTCGCAAACGAACTGCCGGGAACGCCAAAGCAGGGAATCGGCGCGGCCGTTCCTGCGGTGATGTTGCCCGGATCTCCCAGAATGTTCCAACGATCCTGATTGATGCCCGTGCCGCTCAGGTCGTCGGTGCTGTCTTGCGCATTAAAGGGCAACGCGCTCAGGATTGAGAGTGCGATGTTCGCCTGCCAGCCTTGCAGCATCTGCCCCTTCGTCTTGTAACCGGGGATGTTGTACGTGCCCGTGAGTGTCAGGTGATGCCTCGCGTCGAATGCGGCGTTGCCGTAGTCCAGCAGGGGGTTTTGAGTGTTCTGCAGGTTGCCATTGGCCGAGTTGGAGACCCCGGAGGCTTCGTCGAGCGCATGGGCATAGGTATACCCGGCAGTGAACTGCAGGCCATGCGAAAGCCGCTGGTTCAAGGTCGCCTGCAACCCGTTGTAATTGGAAATTTCATTGGGGAGATTTTCCAGTATTTGGCCGAGATACGGGAAGCACTGGGCTGGATTCAGGCCCAAGCCGCCGAACGCGGTCGGGCAGTTTTGGGTATAGATCCGTCGGCCCTGCTCGTTAGCTACCGTACTTCCGTTGCTGATTCCAGTCAGGGGCTGGTTGAGGTCCGTTGTCCCGCGGAGGTCCTCGCCATGAGTGCCGACATAGGCCACGTTCAAGGAGAGGTTATTCCCGAAGGCATGCTGAACGGAGAGGTTCCAGCCGATAACTCCATCCGGCTTGAAACCCGTCGGGGGAGTCAGCGCAGCGAGGTTGCAAGGTGCCGGATTGCTCGGGTTGCCCGCTGATACAGGTGCAGCCGGATTAATGGGAACGCCGTTCCCGCAGGCGAATCCGAAGCTATTCGCGCGTTAGGAGTCAGCGTAACCACCGGCCCCGTGCCCGACCAGTTTACTGATCCTGTAGCAAGAGCCAGGGTCCCCAGGAGGTTGTTGCCCGGCTGCGGCGCCAGAGTGCCGTTCGGCTGAACCAGGGCAAATCCGGTTGGCACAGCTTGCAGGTTGGGCAGTAGCTGCTGGAACACCAGGAAGTCGTGCATATAGGTGGCCCCCATCCGGACCACCGTCGTGCCTTTGCCGGTTATGTCCCACGCCACTCCAAGGCGCGGCGAGAAGAGATTCTTGGGAAGGTTATAGACCGTATTGCCGCCGGTCTCCTGGACGAGTCCTGCGCCCGGGCTGAAATTGCCCAACACGTTATTTGGCGTATAGATGGGCTGGACGTACTCCCACCGCACACCCAGGTTCAGGGTTATTCTCGGCCGGATCCGCCAGTCGTCCTGTGCGAACAGGGAGTAACGGTTGTAGTGAACCGGTTGTGAGAGGGTCGCGTTTCCGACCAGGATGGTTCCCGACGCGGCAGCACCCGCCAAAAAGTCTTCCAGCGGTGTGCCCGTGCCTGCACCTGCCACCAGACCATTCGTCTTGCCAAAACTAAACGTGCCATTATCGTTCGTCAGCGATTTGCTGCCGCTGAATAGAGTGTCGTGAATCTCGCCGCCGAACTTGAAAAGGTGGCTGCCGCGAGTGTAGGAGAGGCTGTCGATTCCAGACCAGACGCTGAAATGGTTGGCCTGGGGTCCGCCATTGGTGCTCTGGCTGCCCAAACTTCCGAACCCGGTGATGCCGACGTTCGCGAACCCGCATTGCGGCGCAGGTATGGTCAACCCCAGGTTATACCCGTAAGCGCTCGCGTAATTCGGCGCTCCGTCGTTTCCATTGCAATCGTCCGGAAAACCAAGCTGCGTGTATTCCAGAAGACCAAACCTCATCTCATTCACCATCGAGGATTTCGGCGTCCAGACCCAGACAACCCTGCCCGTTTGAGTTCGGAAATGGTTGTCGGCCAGCCAGAAAGGCGATGTGGCGGAAGTAGCGTTGTTGACATTTCCGTTGCCGAAGAAATATTCGCCGTTGAGCGTGCTCTTGTCGTTCAGGTGGTAGTCGATTTTTGCGAGCCCGTTGTCTGAGCCGCCGTTGTTATTAAATTGCACTCCTTGAGTGGCCGAAGCCGAGGAGTTTTGAAACAAACTGAGCGGGGCGCCGCTGGCGCCGGGCCCGCAGAAGGGCGCTACCGCTGCGCCAGTCTTCAGCGCGGGGTTGATCGCCTGCACGCTGCATCCCGCCATCAACACGCTCATGGTGCTGATCTTCTGGCCTGCGATCGAATTCATCGCGGCGATCGCGTCCGGGATGCTGTTCGTGGCTCCCAGCCCTGGTGCATCGGTCGGTTCGACAAGTGTCTTGGGAGCCCCGAGCTTATAGCGATTCCCCTCGTAAGCTCCAAAGTAAAAGATCTTGTCTTTCTTGAGCGGCCCGCCAACCGTGCCGCCGTACTGCTTGAGATTATCGACGGCCTTGGAGAGTCCGCTTCCCAGGAAGGCATTCTTCGCATCCAGCGCGCCGTTACGCAAAAAGCCAAAGGCCGTACCGTGAACGCTATTGGTTCCCGATTTCAGTCCGATGTTGACGATCGAGCCCGCCATCCAGCCATATTCCGCCTTGGGGCTCTGGATCGTGTTGACTTCCTGAATCGCGTCCAGCGACAAAATGGTTACGCCGTCCACTCCGCCGCCGTTTCCGCCCACCGTGGGTCCCGCGCCGCCGGCCATATTGATCTCGTCCACGCCATCGAGCATCCAGGTGATGTTCGTGCCGCGCTGGCCGTTGACGTTGTATGCCGGAGTGCCGCCGCCCGGAATCTGCTGCATGCCGGGACTGAAATCCAGCAACTTCTGGAAGGCGCGCCCGTTCAGCGGCAAGTCCACAATCGCCGCGTTTTCCACGGTGCCGCCCAGGGTAGCGCTGGTCGTATTCACCATCGGAGCTTCGCCAGTGACGGTCACCGTCTGGGTCTGCTCGCCGGGCTGCAGCGTGAAGTCAACCCGAACGTCCTGGCCGACTCCCACAGTAAGGCCCGTGTGCTCACCGGCCTTAAAACCCTTGGACTCGGCGCGCACCGTATAATTGCCGGGCAGCAAGCTCGAAGCCGAAAATTCTCCGGCGTCGTCCGCCACCAACGACCGCGAGATTCCGCGGTCCACGTCGACCACGGTCACCATGGCCCCTGCCATGGCTCCTCCCGTTTGGTCCGTTACGGCGCCATAAATGTGGCCGTAATTGAGCTGGGCCGAAGCGGGCACAGAGAAGAGAATGACTGCCAGGCTCACACCAAACAAAAAAAGCGCCCTCTTGGCGCCAGCAGATAGGACTTCCTTGTAGACGGAGATAAACGAACTCATATCCACACCTCCCTTATTCCTAGATATCACCCCGGCGGCGATATTGTTGCGCGAAAAAATGACACAGGTCCAAGCCTAGCGTCAAGCGCATTGCTGTCTGCTGGCCCGAGCCCTGTTGCCCGGCATTCTACCCCTCGAGAATGCCGCGGTTGTCACAATCGTGTAACAAGCTGTATGACGCGATACACCTTGACATCGTTTCGCCTGAGTTGGAACCTGCGAGAATTGAAGGAAGCGCCCGCTTTGGTGGGGCGCTTCTTTTTTTGAAATTCGGAGATGTTCAGGAAATTGGCTATGTGTCTGCGGAAATTCCAGGCTGCGGCTTTTCTCTCAAAGCCTCTTTCCTCAGGCAGCCTTCGCACAGGCAACCGACGAATCTCGCGCGCAACGCTTCAATTGTCGCCTGCGCCAGCCGTACGTCGCCGCACCAGCACCCGGCCTCTTGCCGGCACGTGAACGTCGTTCCGCAACTCGGGCAGGTCTTTTCAATCGTTGCCGACATGCTCGCCATACTCCCGCAGTGCCGCCTGCGTGGCATCCAGTTCGGAGCGCGCGATATAGAGCAGCAGAAACAGCAGCAGCAGTCCTCCCCAGAAAACTGCGCCGTAGGTTTCAAAGCGGCGGTCGACCACCGATCCCACGTTCAATAACCCGACGAGAGTAAGAATGGCGTATCCCCATCGGCGTTTTGATCGTTCCGCGGCCAAGAGTGCCGCCAATGCACACGCGGCCGGCAGCACGTACAGCGAAAAGTAGTGATCTTCGGCCACCGGTGAAACCAGCAGCATCCACACCACCACCGCTCCCAGGATCAGCGGTTCCGACTCCCGAGTCGACCTCCGCCCCACGAGCCAGATCGGCAACCCTACCGCCAGAGCCAGCGCCAGCACCATCGGCGTCGTGTGGCTGCCTCCCGCCAGGCGCTGCAGCACCGAGCCCAAATCTTGATTCCGTGGCCGTTCCATGCTGAGCAGTTGATCGTACAGCTCTGAATGCGATCGCGAGGACTCCGACCCAAGCGCCGGCGCCGCCACTTCGCGCGTCCATTCGCCGATGTAATGGAGATTCCCGCGCCAGCCGAAGGCCGCGCTCGGCAGCAACAGCCCGCCCAGGACAATTGCCGCCAGGCTTCCCGCCACCATCTTCCATCTCCCGCGCCACGCGTAGTAACACAAAAGCGAGAGCGCGAAAGCTTTCAGCAGCACCGCACCCGCCAGGCAGGCGGCCGCCGCGGCGACGCGGCCTTTGTGTTCCCAAAAAATCGCGGCGATGATCAGCCAGGTCATCAGCACGGAGGCTTGGCCTCGCGTCAGGCCCACCGTAAACCAGATCGACACGAGCAACGCTGGAAGGAACGTGATCGCCAGACGCTTGCGTTCTCCGCTGACTCCGGCTCCCGCCAGCTGCCCCGACATGCTCACCGCGGAGATCGTCAGTCCCGCGCATACGAAATACCACGCCAGCACGCTTACCGGCATCGGCAGCAGCGCAAACGGCACCATGACCACCGAAAACGGTGGCGGATAGACGTACGCCCAGCCGCGCTGATTGCGGATCTCATATGGATCTTGGCCGTGCAGCACGGCCGCGGCTGCATCACGATATACGCTGAAGTCGGTGCGGTGCGCCGGCGAGCCCCACTGATGGTCCGGTGCGCCGTAGGGTCCGGCCCTGAAGAGTGTGATCCAGGCGAACAGCGCGAAGAGGAGAATCGTCGTGAGCGCCAGGCCCATCTTCAGAGGCCGCACGCGCTCGATCTCGGGTGCAGGGTGCGTTTGCGTTACCAAACTGGTTGCCAGTCTATAAAACGAGGGCCCCGCCGACTAGGGAGAATCGGCGGGGCCGTTTCCAGAGGTGACCGCAAATTCGATGTTGGAAAGACTCTAAGTGCGTTCCGCAGTCGTGGCAAGTTCATAATTTGGATCGTGTCGATCAATTTTCCAGTTTCTTTGCAGCCAATAACCCATCACTTTCTTACGGAGAAGACCAGGGCCCGGCCCTCGCGCTTTTTCAGCTTTCGAGCTCGGCCTAAGGCAACCATTACGTAGAGAGAATTAAGTGCAGCAAACGACGCGTTAAAGAGGTCGGGCCGACGTCCCTTCTCCATTAGCGTGTTACTGGTCACTCGTTGGCCTTTGAATCGCCGCGCCACCACGTCGGGCGCCTCGCTTTCCACAACATTCACATTAAGTCCGCCTCGGTCGTTCGGGATGCAACGACGTAAGGTCCGTCGCCCTGATATACGTAATAGGTACGCCTGTCACCTTCTGCCTGGCCAACCAAGCGGAGCCCTTGCAGCGTGCTCGATATCTTCATTGTTTCATCTCCTATTCCTTCGGAACGGGGACAAGTAGAGCGACTCTTTTGCCGTAATTCGTCACCAACACGCATTCTCTGCCGTACTGGACCCGATTAAGCATCTCGCTAAGGCGGTGTCGCAAGCGACTGAGAGTAATCTCGGTGTAAGAGCTCGATGGATTCATTACAACGCCTGCCTCAACCTGCCGCTTAATAGTCGCAGAGATTTAACATCTTTGGACATCTTAGAAACCTCCAATATCTATAGAATATATACATTGTATAAACAAAGTACAAGGTAAACATATTAGCAGTGGCGGCTTGCGATATGAAACTCAGACGGCGGACAGTACGCGGAACCCTGAGCATCCCTCTGTCCTAACGTGATTTCTCTGACGCAGGGCCCAACCGTCGCATTCGAGCAGCGGGGCCAAGAATTCCTACCGCAAAATCAGGTTTGGGGCTCCGCCATTTCCGGCATTCCGGGCTGCTCCGCCCTCCTCAGTTCCGGAAATCCCCAGGCCCACAAAGCCGTCACCACTAATGCGCCCAAGCCTCCCACCACGACTGCGGGCACGGTTCCCAACCATTGCGCCGTGATCCCGGACTCAAATTGCCCCAACTCGTTGGATGCGCCGATGAACATCATCTCCACCGCGTTCACGCGGCCGCGCATTTCATCCGGCGTGCTGAGTTGCACCAGCGTTCCGCGAGTCACCACGCTCACCATATCCGTGGCGCCGACGAAAAGAAGCGAGATCAGCGAGAGCGTAAAGTTCCGCGAAAGCCCAAACACCACCGTAAACGCTCCGAAGCCCGCCACGCACCACAACATCGTCGCGCCCGCCCTGCGCCGCAGCGGCTTGTTGGCCAGCAGCACCGCCATGGCCGCCGCACCCGCTCCCGGAGCGCTGCGCAGCAGTCCCAGCCCCCAGGGCCCGGTTCTGAGAATCTCGCCGGCATACACGGGAAGCAGCGCCACCGCGCCGCCCAGCAGCACGGCAAATAGATCCAGCGACACCGATCCGAGGATCACCTTCTGCTGCCAGATGTACCGCAGGCCCGCAAGTACAGTCCGCACAGTAAAAGTTTGCGGAGGCCGCGTAGGGCCGCGTGCTCCGATGCCCATGGCGAATACGGCCGATGCGGCGCACGCGATCATCGCCGTCGCGTACACCGCCTGCGGCCCGCGAAAAATTGCGTAGAGCACTCCGCCCAGTGCCGGTCCAAGCACCGTGGCGGTTTGCATCAGCGAAGCTTCCCACGCCACCGCGCTCGGAAAATCCTCCGCCGGAATCAGGATCGGCAGCAGCGCGCGCGTGGCCGGCCCGCTGAAAGCCCGCGCGATACCCAGCGCTACCAGAATCACGTAAATCGGCCGCGCGGAATGCACTCCGCCCCTCTGGATGAACAAGAGCGCGCCGGAACAAACCGTGTACGCCGCGAAGCAGCCCACCACCAGCTTCTGGCGGGCGATGCGATCTGCCGCGTGCCCGGAGACCAGAAACAGCAGTATGCCGGGAAGAAACTGCGCCAGTCCCGTCAGCCCCAGCGCCAGTGGACTCCGCGTAATTTCGTACACTTGCCAGCCAACCGCCACCGACTGCATTTGCAGCGCGACGACCGACAAGATGCGAGCCCCGAGGTAACGCACGAAACTCGGATAGCTGAAGGCGATGCGCGCTCCGCGCCTGGTATTTTGGCTTCCGGCCATGAAGAGACTTACTCTTGCACATTTTGTCTCACCAGCAGGCGAAAATATTTCGCGCGGTTCGCACCGGCCTCCGCCGTCCAGCCCTTCGCTCCACTCGCTTGACCCCTGACTTCGCGGCAGTTAGAGTCGCTTCCTTGGCGCATTTCTCGGCCAAAATCGCGCTCGCGCCGTCAGAAAGCATGAGACGAATCGCCAGCCAGGAGCCCGTCTACGCCCTTCGCTGATTCGAGCGGTGCGCGCCTTCACTACCGGCTGGACGGGAAGCCGCATGCCCCTGCCATCGTCTTCTCCAATTCACTGGGCACGAATTTGTCCATGTGGGATCCGCAGATACCCGCCCTGCAGGATGCATTCCGCATCCTGCGATATGACACTCGCGGCCATGGCCTTTCCGCCGCACCGCCTGGCCCTTACACCTACGACCAGCTTGGCCGCGACGTTATTGCGCTGCTCGACGCCGCTACGATCCCTCGCGCCACTTTTTGCGGCCTCTCGATGGGCGGCCAGACGGGAATCTGGCTGGGCGCTAACGCCCCCGAGCGTTTCGAGCGCCTGGTGCTCTGCAATACCGGCGCGCACATCGGCAGTCCGGAGCTTTGGAATACGCGTATTGCCGCCATCAAGACCGATGGCATGCCGCCTCTCGTTCCCTCCATCATCGAGCGCTGGTTCACTCCGCGATTTATCGCCGAGGCCCGGGAAGAGGTCGCTGCGGTTCGCATGATGTTGCTGAATACGCCGCCCCAGGGCTACGCGGCCTGTTGCGAAGCGATTCGCGATGCGGACCTCACCGCGCAAGCCTCGCGCGTGAAGACGCCAACTCTGGTAATTTCGGGCTCGCATGATCCGGCCACGCCGGCCGCGCAAGGCCGCCAGCTCGCCTCTCTGATTCCCGGCGCGCGCTATGTCGAATTGGACTCAGCGCATCTATCGAATATAGAAGCGGAGCCGGAATTCACCGCCGCGCTTCTCGATTTCCTCGCAGGCTCCGCGTGAAGACCCAGGTGGGCATCGTCGGCGCCGGACCAGCGGGACTGTTCCTCGCGCACCTGCTCCATCTGCGCGGCATCGACTCCGTCGTGCTCGAATCGCGCAGCCGCGAATATTGTCAGGAACGCGTCCGCGCCGGCGTCCTCGAACAGACCACCGTCGACTTGCTCAACGAAATGGGTGTTGGCGCCCGGATGCGGCGGGAAGGGTTGGTGCACCATGGCGTCAATCTGCGCTTCGGCGGCCGCACCCATCGCATCGATTTCGCCGACCTGACCGGCGGCCGGGCCATCACCATTTATCCGCAGGGAGAAGTGATCAAAGACCTCGTCGATGCCCGCCTGGCCGGCGGCCTCCCACTATTTTTTGAGGTCGATGACGTCAGCGTGCGCGATTTTGAGTCCCCGCACCCCCGCATTCTCTTTCAAAAAGACGGGCGGCAAAGCGAATTGACCTGTGATTTCATTGCCGGTTGCGACGGTTTTCACGGCGTCTGCCGTCCATCCATTCCCGCCGGCGCCCTCACCGTCTACGAGCGGGACTATCCCTTCGGCTGGCTGGGCATTCTCGCGGAGGCCCCGCCATCCTCCGAGGAGTTGATCTACGCCTATCACCAGCGCGGCTTCGCCCTGCTCAGCATGCGTTCGCCGCACCTGAGCCGTCTTTATATCCAGTGCAAGCCTGAGGAGGACATCCGCGCGTGGCCGGACGAAACAATCTGGGCCGAGCTTCAGGCACGCCTGGCTTCCGATGAAGGCTGGAAATTAATCGAGGGCCCCGTCCTGCAAAAAGGCGTCACGAAAATGCATAGCTTCGTCGTCGAGCCCATGCAATTCGGCCGGCTCTTCCTTGCCGGCGACGCCGCCCACATTGTGCCGCCCACCGGCGCGAAGGGCCTGAATCTGGCCGTCGCCGACGTCCGCGTCCTGGCCGCCGCATTCGCCGAGTTCTACGCCTCCGGCCGGTGGGACTTGCTCGAACAATATTCGGAAACTTGCCTGCGGCGCGTCTGGAAGGTGCAGCGTTTCTCCTGGTGGATGACCTCCATGCTGCATCGCTTCGATGATGACAACGCCTTCGATCAGCGCCGTCAGCTGGCCGAGCTCGATTACGTAACCAGTTCGCGCGCCGCCGCGCAGTCGCTGGCCGAAAATTACGTTGGCTTACCGATGGATTGAACGCAGTCGGACGACAATCAAGGTTTTCCGGTGTGGCTCATACGAGGAGCCCCGTTAGGGGCGAAACAACGTAGCCCAGCGCGGCAGCGCTGGGAAGGGGGTGGCATATAGGTCCGAGCCCCGTTCGGGGGCGACACAATGTGCCCTTCGCCACAGCCCTTCACGGCGTTGACATCCGCTTGCGCGCTTGTTAGTTTCCACGGCGCACAGCCCGGCGATGCTGCCGAGCGAAATAAGGAAATCTCGGGTTCTACGATTCGTCTGAGGCCCTGATGAAAATCGACATCTTCTGCCACGTCTTCCCGAAAAAGTTCTACGAACGCCTTTTGGTCACTCCCGAGCGCGGCTCCACCATCAAGAAGCGCGTCACCGAAATTCCTTCGCTCATCGATCTCGACCTGCGCTTTCGCATGATGGACGAATTCCGGGACTACATTCAGGTGCCCTGCCTTCCGGCGCCGCCCATCGAAGCCATCGGCGATCCGCAAAAATCTCCAGAGCTCGCCGCGTTGGCCAACGACGGTTTGGCCGAGCTTGTGGCCAAGCATCCCAGCCGCTTTGCCGGATTCATCGCCGCCCTGCCCATGAACAATCCCGATGCCGCGGTGAAAGAGATCGAGCGCGCCGTAAATACTCTTGGCGCTGTGGGCGTGCAGATCTACACCAACGTGAATGGACGGCCTCTCGATGAGCCCGAGTTTCTGCCCATCTTTGCGAAAATGGCGGAACTCGACGCGCCCATCTGGGTTCATCCCGCGCGCGGCGCGGGCTTTCCCGATTATCAGACCGAAAAGAAATCAAAATATGAGCTGTGGTGGGTTTTCGGCTGGCCCTACGAGACCAGCATTTTCATGGCGCGCATCGTCTTCGCCGGATATTTCGACCGCTTCCCAAACCTGAAAATCATCACTCATCATTTGGGCGGCATGGTTCCGTATTTTTCAGGACGCACCGGCCCCGGCCTCGATCAACTCGGCGCGCGCACCGAAGAGGAAGACCTCTCGGCTCACTTGCGCCGCCTGAAAAAGCGCCCCCAGGACTATTTCAAAATGTTCTACGCCGATACGGCCACGTTTGGATCGGGAGCTGCCCTGCGCTGCGGCCTCGACTTCTTCGGCGTCGATCACGTCCTTTTCGCTTCCGACTCTCCATTCGATCCGGAAAAAGGACCCGGCTACACTCGTGAGACCATCCGCTCGCTCGATGCCTTGCAACTTCCCGAGGCGGACAGCCGCAAAATTTACGAGGGCAACGCCCGCCGCCTCATCCCTCGCCTCAAATTGCGCTAGTCGGGCGTGACTTCGAGCGAAGGCTCCGGCAGCCAGAAGCTCGCCGCAAAGCCAATCAGGTAAGAAAGCAGTCCGACGAACCCCGCCGCGTACGCAAGCTGGCGGCTGGCGCTGCCCCCGGGCATCAACGCGACAATCGAGGTCACGATCATCGCCGCGGACGTGCCCAGCATCCGCCCTCCGATATTTGCTGCAAATGCTTCGCCCGTACCTCGCAAATACGTCGGATAAACCAGCGGCAGATAGTTTCCCCAAAAGCTGAACTGGGCAATGGTCAAAAGCCCCAGCGCGAAAATTCCCGCGGTGGACATATTTCCGTCCCGGCTCGCCGGCAGGAACATCACCAGCGGGATCAGTAGCAAGCCGGGAATCTGAAATATTCGCAGCAGCCGCCTGCGGCTCAAAACGTACACGGCCAGAAAAGCCATCAACAAGCGCCCGCCCAAGCCGCCTAACTCCTGCCAGCCTTGCAGCTTCGTCACACGCTGCTCCTGGGCCGTCCGCGACAGGATTCTCACGCTCGGCGTGCCGGGAATAATTCTGGCGAAATGCTGCAACATGCCAAACGATCCGGCGTAAGAGCAGGCCATCATGAGGCAGGTAATCAGCGCCGTCTTGCGAAATGCCGGACGGAAAAGCTCCGCGAGGCTGGGTCGCTTCAGCGTCCCTTCGGCCTTCTTCTTTTTCCAGATGGGCGATTCGGGAAGAAAGGGGCGCAGCAGAAGCAGCGGAATCGCGGGAATCAATCCGGAGATCACGGTGTAGCGCCAGGCCTGGTGCCCGCCGTGAATCATGGGCAGCCGCTGGCTGTAGGTCACAGCGAGATAATATGCGGCGCTGATCAGCAGCCCGCCGGTGGAGGCGAAACCCTGCGTATAGCCGATCACGGCTTCGCGCTGCTCGCGCCGCGTAAATAACTCCGCGAGCCATGCCGTCGCGGCCACGAACTCCACCGAGACGCCCACAAACGTCCCGCAGCGCAGCAGCAAGTATTGACCCGGGCTCGTAACGTAAGCCGTCGCGAAAGTGCAAATGCCGTAAAGCAAAATGCTCCACAGCAGGACGCGCCGGCGCCCCAGCAGATCGGTGAGATAGCCCCCCAGCAGCCCGAACACGCCGCCGGCAATCGCGGGAACGTAAAAGAGGATTCCTACCCAGCGATTGAACACATCGGGGCCGGCGGTCGGCGGCAGCAGCTCCGTCAACGCCGGCCGCACGATCAGCGTCAAAACCAGAAGTTCGTAAGTATCGAAGGCAAACCCGATGGCCGCGACCGCACAGATCAGCCACTCCGTGGGAGTCATCTGCCAGATTTTGACTTTGGCCGGTGTGATCGGCGCGTTGGCGGCTTCTGTGGCTAGCGGGCGGCTCGGTGCCGGTGCCATGGCAACTCCAGTCCCGAAATGATGGAGGAGTTTACCTTACCCGGGTCGTGCTGACGTTGTTTTCGTGTCAGAGAGGCGGAGAGCTGCGGTAAATTCCCTTAACCTAAGAGACTTTCTCTTTTTGCTGGACGTAAGCGACGTACTCCGAGTACGGCCCCTTGAAGTCCTCGATGTGTCCGCCCTCGATATGCCAGATGCGCGTGGCGACTTCGTCGATGACGTCGTAGTCGTGGGTCACGAGCAGCACCGTCCCGTCGTATTTCTGCAAGGCAATGTTGAGCGCGTTGATGGATTCCAGGTCCAAGTGGTTGGTGGGTTCGTCGAGCACCAGGAAGTTCGGTTTCTGCAGCATCAGCTTGCAGAAAATCAGCCGCGCGGACTCTCCGCCGGAAAGCGCGCCCGTGGGCTTGAGAGCGTCTTCGCCGCTGAAGAGCATGCGGCCCAGCAGGCCGCGCAGCTCCTGCTGCGTTGCCTGCTGATCGAACTGCTGCAGCCAGTCGATTACGGTCGTTCCCTTGACGATGGAGTCGGTGTGGTCCTGCGCGAAGTAGCCGACGGCCACTTCGTGGCCCCAGATGACCGTGCCGCCGTCGATCGCGAAATGCTTCTCCGCGTCGTCGATGTATCCGGTCGCGTTCCGGATCAGCGACTTCAGCAGCGTGGTTTTGCCGGTGCCGTTGCGGCCGGTCAGCGCGATCTTCTCGCCGCGCGTGACGCTCGCCGTGAAGCGCGGGATGACTTTCAGGCCGTCGTAAGATTTCGCGACGCTCTTGATTTCCAGGGGATGCCGCCCCGAGGCCCGCTTCATGTCGAAGCGCATGTAAGGCCGCTGGATATTGGAGCGCGCGAGCTCCGTGGTCTGGATGCGCTCGACTTCTTTCTTGCGCGACATCACCTGCGAGGAGCGCGTGCCCGCCGAAAAGCGCGCGATGAACTGATTCAACTGCGCGATTTTCTTTTCGCGCACGGCATTCTGCGCCTCGATGCTGGCGCGGATCTGCGTCTTGGCGATGACCATATCGTCGTACCCGCCGGTGTACATGATGACGGTTTCGTAATCGATATCCGCGCATGTGCGTGCAGACGCTATTCAGAAAATGGCGGTCGTGCGAGATCACGATGAGCACGCCTTCGTAGGCGCAGAGATAATCCTGCAGCCAGTGCACCGAATCGAGGTCCAAGTGGTTGGTCGGTTCGTCCAGCAGCAGGGCCGGCGGAGTGCCAAAGAGCGCCTGCGCCAGCAGCACGCGAACCTTCTGTCCGCCCTGCAGTTCGCTCATGGTGCGCTCGTGCAGGTCGTCGCCTTCCAGGCCCAGTCCATCGAGCAGCACGGCGGCATCGGCTTCCGCCGTGTAGCCGCCCTCTTCGCCGATGATGCCTTCGAGTTCGCCCAGGCGCATGCCTTCCTTGTCGGTCAGCTGGTCGTGCGGTTTGGCGTAGAGCGCGTCGCGCTCCTCGAGAGCCTTCCACAGCGGGGCATTGCCCATGATGACGGTGTCAATGACGCGGAACTTGTCGAAGGCAAACTGGTCCTGCCGCAGGACGCCGAGTTTCTTCGGCCGCGTGACCGAACCCTTGGAAGGCTCGATCTCCTGGGTCAGGATCTTCATAAGAGTGGACTTGCCGGCGCCATTGGGCCCGGTGATGGCGTAGCGGCGCCCGGCCATAAAGCTACAGGTGACGTCCTCAAAGAGACGCCGCTCGCCGAAGCGCATCGAGATGTTATTGACGGAAAGCAAAGTCAGCCATTATACCAAGTGATTGCGGCCCGCGCTTGCGGCCTGTGGAAGCGGTGAAGTCGATTTTGCACCGGTACCCCCCACCCATTTTTGCGCAAGTGTTCATTCTGCAAGGGTTGAAACTCCAAGGTTTGCGTAAGTGTTCATTGCAGAAGAGTTGTAGCCGACTTTTGCACAAGTGTTCATTCTGCGCGGCTTGAGGTGAGACACATAGGGATTGGCGGTTCGTCGTCGAAAGTTGAAAGTCAGAAAGCACCGCCGCGTCACGACCAAAGAAAGCGACGAAGTAAGCGTTGATAGGGGGCGCGGGCTGCACAAAGTGAGAGCCGAAAATGGCGGAGCTAAACGCGACGGATTACCGAAGAACATGCGCGAGTATAGCATAGTATCATCTAGTCATCAATATTATTTGTAGTGCCCTTGTAGTATTCGAATGGGCCGGGAAGGAGAATTGAGACTCGGGGGTGAGATTCGAACGGCACGGCGTGCTGGCTATACCCGGAAGAGCCGAAGCGCAGAGATCGCTGGTCTTCTCGTTGGTCCTCCTCCCGCGACCCCCGATCTCTACGCCTGGGCAAGCACTGCCGAAACATCATCACTACCGAAAACATCATCACTACCGAAAACATCGAACCAGTAGCGGTGGTGAATCGAGCGCGCGGTTAGGGCTTCTTCGGGACCGAACCCGGGCCGAACAAGTCGGACAGGTCGGTGGCGTTGACGGCATCACCGAGAAGCGGTCCTCCCACGCGGAAGATCTCCTGCATGGTACGCAAATCGGAGGAGTGCGTGAACTCGACCGGGCTCGCGTAGGGGAGGCCGTTGTTGCCGTGAGCGTGCTGAGAGATGACGATCTCGCCGATCGTGTGGTCAAACCTGTCGGCGTTGTCGTCGGCGACGCCGTCGGATTCGGATTCGTCCCACCAGATGATGATCACGCCGTGGTTCTTGTAGGCATCCGACGCCATGATCATGGGGATGATCTGGCTCAGGAAGTCGTCGCCCTGCTTGATATTTGCCGCGTCGCCGACCAGACCTTTGTAGCCGCCGGTGAGTGCGGTGTGCATATCGTTGTATTGGTTCGGCGTGATCCAGTTGTAATCGGCGACCGTGTTATTGGCCAGGTCAATGGCCAACTGCTGCAGCGGCGCGTATTGCTGGGATAACGGATTCGAGGGAGTCGGATCGTTACCGCCGTTGGTATCGGTGAAGAAGACCATGGGGTTGTGTTTCGCGGCGTAGTTATATTGATTGGAGCCGTTGTATGCGTTGACGCCAGTGGCAAAGTGGCCCGAGAAACTGGCCAGCGGAACGGTCCACTGATTCCGCGGCAGAGGGACGTTGGTGCTCAGATCAACGTCAACGTCCTCCTGATACGATCTCCAGGTCCTTCCAGCCTTGGTGAGGAAACTGACCAGGTGCTGGTCGGTGTTCTGATTTGTGCCGCCCGAAGCCTTGAAGGGGTCGTTGTCATTGAGCACGCCAAAATTGGTGCCGGCCTCCGCCCAGAGGTAGTTGGGCTCGGAAGGATGAATATGGGGGTTGTTTCCGCTGGGAGTGGCCAAAACATTATGGTAGGCGGTGGCGAAAGAGACCTGTGAGCTGATGGCCGACGTTCCGTTCACCAGACTATTAATGTAAGGCGCGTTAGGATTTAGATATACCTGCTGAATGCCGCCGCTGAAGTTATTCGCCGGCTGGGCCCAGTTGTGATTCTCCATCGCGATCACGAAAACGGTCTTGATGTTGTCGGCGTTTGCGCTGAAGGCGCCCAAAGCGATGAAGAGGGCAACCATGGCCAGCGTGCGCAGACCTCTGACGTATGCCATTCTGAAACCTCCAAAGGGTAAGATTCGCGGCGTGATGCTGGAACGCGTTTCAAGTCAGGGAGGATGACCCAAAGGACCAACCCGCCACCCGTGTATCGATAGCAGGGCTGTTTTGCGGAATGATGACGACCGTATTACGTGTTGAAGACTAGGACCGGAGAAAGGCATCCATGAAGAAACTGTTGGCGGAGACCGCAGACCGAGCTGCCCGATACGTCACGGGGATTGGCAATCGTCATGTCGCGCCGTCGCCGGCCTGCGTGGCGCGATTGGAGGAACTGGGAGGGCCGCTGCCACAATTGCCATCAGATCCCTCGGAGGTTTTGGCGCTGCTCGATGACATCGGGTCGCCCGCGACTGTGGCGACGACCGGAGGCCGCTATTTCGGATTTGTCGTCGGTGGCTCGTTGCCTGCAGCTCTGGCGGCAAACTGGCTGGCGGGAGCGTGGGACCAGAATGCGGCCATGCAAGCGATGTCTCCAGTAGCGGCGAAGTTGGAAGAAATTGTCTTGGAGTGGATGGCGGACCTGCTGGGTCTGCCGTCCGGATCGGGGGCGGGATTCGTTACTGGCACGACGATGGCAAATTTCTCGGCCTTGGCCGCAGCGCGGACCGCACTACTGAAACACGCCGGATGGAACGTCGAGGAGGACGGATTGTTTGGGGCGCCGCCGATTCAAGTGGTGGTGGGCGACGAAGTTCACGTTTCGGTGCTGAAGGCGTTATCGATGCTGGGGCTAGGGCGGTCGCGCGTGACGCGGGTTCCGGCGGACGACCAGGGACGAATGCGGCTGGACGCACTGCCTCCACTCGACGATAACACGCTGGTCTGCGTTCAAGCAGGAAACGTGAACACCGGTGCGTTTGATCCAGCAGGGGAAATCTGTGCCCGCGCGCGTGAGGCAGGTTCTTGGGTGCACGTGGATGGCGCTTTCGGGCTCTGGGCAGCCGTCTCACCGCAGTACGCACCTTTGCTGGCGGGCGCCGGCGCTGCCGATTCCTGGGCGATTGATTGCCATAAGTGGCTGAACGTGCCCTACGATTCGGGTGTCGCAGTGGTACGGACCCCGGAGTATCTCTACACCGCTATGGCGCTGAGTGCCGCTTATCTGACGCCGGGTGACGGGCGCGAGCCCTGGCACTATGCGCCGGAAAGCTCGCGGCGGGCGCGCGGGGTCGAGTTGTGGGCAGCGATGCGCTCACTCGGACGCAGCGGGTTACGGGAGATGATCGAGCGAAACTGTCGTCAGGCGAAGGCGTTCGCGGAACGTCTGCGCGAGGCAGGCTTCACCATCCTGAACGACGTGGTCTTGAATCAAGTACTGGTTTCGTTCGGGAGCGCAGAAGAGACGCGGCGGGTCATCACGGATCTCCAGAAGGATGGGACCTGCTGGTCTGGGGGGACGCAGTGGCACGGGCATATGGCGATGCGGATCAGCGTGTCCAGTTGGGCCACCACAGATGAGGATGTTGAGCGCAGCGCAGCGGCAATGATCAGAATCGCGAGGCGTGAAAATTACAAGCGGGTGTGACGGTTGGGAGTTTCACAACTTTGCGATTGCTACGGACCGCTCTGCGGGCGTTTGCAATGCCTCCTGGCGAGCCATTCGGAAGTAATCCACGTGCCTGATTCATTCGTAGCCCAGACGAAACGGATTACTTCCGGTTGGCCGACGATTCGGGGGTTATCACAGTGTCTGGATTGCCGGCGATTCGTTCAGGGTGCAAAATTGAATGATGACGCGCTGTTTCAAAACGCTCCGACAACACGACAGGAGAATCCTATGCAACTTCAAAATGACTACTTTGCTTCCTATCGCAGCATAAAACTCACGCGAGATGCCAACGGCGTACTGGTGGTGGAATTCCATAGCAACGGCGGCCCGTTTATTTTCACGGCTCAAGATCATACGCAGCTTGTCGATGCGTTTTACCGGATTGCGCAAGATCGAGCGAACAAGATCGTAATTCTGACCGGAACGGGCGGGGAGTTCATTTCCGGCATTGATTTTTCATCCTTCGGCAACGTGGCCGATCCCGGCGTTTGGAGCCAGGTTCACGACGAGGGCGTTCAGATTGTGGAGAATCTAGCCAACATACGCGTGCCGGTCATCGCGGCTGTCGAGGGACGTGCCCACGTGCACTCGGAGTATGCGCTACTTGCCAGCGTGATTGTGGCGGCCGAGGGTGCGACCTTTCACGATCTTCCGCATTTCGCCGGAGGCATTGTGCCGGGTGACGGAATCTTTACCACGTGGAGTTATCGCGCTGGAGCAGGCCGAGCGGAAGCGTTCCTGCTGAACCCACAGCCACTGACGGCGCGTACGGCTCAGGAATGGGGAGTGGTTGCCGAGGTTGTGCCGAACGGTAAGGCGCTCAGTCGGGCGCGGGAGCTAGCCGAACTGTACTTGAAGGCGCCGGAGGTGACCCGACGCAACACGCGCGTGCACTTCATGCAACCCTTGAAAGAGCGCATTGTGCGAGAAGTTGGCTACGGACTGGCGCTCGAAGGAGCGTCGGCGGCCGATCTCGTGAAATCAATGCAAGCGAAGAGTGAACCCGCCGCTCGGAAAGGAACGTCCGCATGAAAAGCGCAGAAAACACGTCATCCACCCAGGCACTTAAGAAGCAGCCGGAAGAATTTGATCTGGTGATTCTCGGCGGCGGCACGGGCTCGACGGTCGCTGCGTGGACGTTTGCTGGCGAAGGAACAGCGCGTCGCAGTCGTCGATCGCAAATACATTGGCGGATCGTGCCCGAACATCGCCTGCCTGCCGAGCAAGAACGTCATTCACAGCGCGAAGGTCGCATCGTACTTTCGCCGAAGCCAGGAGTTTGGCATCTCTTGCGATGGCTTCACGATCGACATGGCGGGTGTCCGTGACCGCAAACGCAAAATGGTTACGGGTTTGAACGAGATGTATCTGGAAAATTACAAGAACACGGGAGCGGAGTTCCTTTTCGGAACCGGACGGTTCATCGCTCCGAGAACGGTGGAGGTCACTCTCCCCGACGGGAGTACCCGCCAACTGCGCGGCACTAACGTGATCGTCAGCACTGGTACTCGAGCCGCGTTGGCAGCAATTCCTGGGCTTGCTGAAGCACAACCGCTCACGCATATCGAAGCGCTCGAACTCGACGAAGTTCCCGAACACCTGGTTGTGATCGGCGGTGGCTACGTCGGAGTCGAGTTCTCCCAGGCGATGCGCCGATTCGGCAGCGAAGTGTCGGTGATCGCTCGCAATGATCGTTTGATGGCTCAAGAAGACGAAGATGTATGTGAGGCTCTTCGCACTCTGCTTCGAGGACGAGGGTATCGAGATTCTTCTGAATGCCCAGCCTAAGCGCGTATCCGGAAAATCGGGCGAATCGGTAAGTATCGTCGTCGAGCAGAATGGAGCTGAGAAAACCCTGAAAGGCAGTCATCTGCTGGTCGCGGCCGGCCGGACTCCGAACACCGAGGGACTCGGCCTGGAATTAGCCGGCGTCGAACTCACCGACCGCGGATACATCAAAGTCAACGATCGCCTGCAGACGACCGCGCCCGGCGTTTGGGCGATCGGCGAGGTTGCAGGCAGCCCGCAGTTCACGCACATCAGCATCGACGATTTCCGCGTGGTGCACGACAACCTCACTGGTGTTAATCACACAACGACGGGCAGGCAAGTTCCGTACTGCCTATTCACGGACCCGGAATTAGCGCGTATCGGACTAAGCGAGAACGAAGCCAAAGCAGCGGAGGCATTGCCTACCGCTTGTTCAAGATTCCAATGGAAGCAGTGCTGCGTGCGCACACGCTTTCGGAAACACGCGGCTTTCTGAAGGCCCTGGTGGAAGCCGATGGCGATCGCATCCTCGGTTTCACTGCCTTCGGTGTTGGCGCTGGCGAGGTGATGTCTTGCGTTCAAATCGCCATGATGGGAGGACTGCCCTATACCGCGCTGCGCGACGCGATCCTGACTCACCCCACATTGCCCGAGGGGCTTATACCACTGTTCTCATCCGTGGCGTCGACACACGATGCCGGCGACCCGCCACTAAGCAAGACTTCCGCGGCATGACGTGAAGCGGTGAAGTGTTTGCCCCGTTGGGAGCCCGCCGATTGCCGGCGGAAAAAGATACAACTAATTGTGCTGGTGAGCATCACATATAGGACAGGAAAAATGTATGTCAGTAAAAAGCGTCCAATTTACCGTTGCAGCGCACATTATGGCAGCGCTTGGTTTTTTTCATGGCAAGGAAATCTCCTCGGCAACCCTCGCTGAAAGTGTGAATGCGGACCCCACCTTCGTGAGGAAGTCGCTCTCGAAACTCTCGAAGGCAGGCCTGATCGTGACGACTCGCGGCAAGAACGGGGCGAGCAGGCTTACGCGCTCCCCTAAGCAAATAACGCTTTTAGACATTTACCGCGCCAGCGCGGCGCCTGCGACATTCGCGATTCATCGCTATCCAGTGGAGAAGAGATGCCCGATCAGCTCCAACATCAAGGGATGCATGTCGTCGGTCTTAAAAAAAGCGCAGGCCGGCTTCGAGAATAGTCTCGATGGAATAACCCTCGCCGATGTAGTGGGGGATATCCGTCGAGCGAGTCAGTGATTTTTTGCATCCATATGTGCTGAGTATAGGCACATATAATGCACGGGGCACCCGAGTTTCAAACGGATCGGTGAATTGTAAAAAAAAGGAGAAACGAATGTGAACAGCCTTAAAGACAGGGTCGCGGTCTCAACGGATGCCATGTATGTGATTTTGGGGGCGAGCGGGAACACCGGCTCGATCATCGCCGATTTCTTGCTATCGAAGGGCAAGAAGGTGCGCGTCGTAGGGCGCGATGCGGCGCGACTGGAACGATTTGTGCGCAAGGGCGCGGATGCGTTTACGGCCAGCATGAGCGACGCGGCTACGCTCGCCAAAGCCTTCAGAGGAGCGCGCGCAGCATACTTGCTGTTGCCGCCGATTACGTCTCGCGAGGACCAGGAGCGAGAGAGCGATGCGATCGCGAAGGCCGTGACGGAGTCGGGCCTGCGTTACGCAGTGTACCTGAGCAGCTACGGAGCGCAGGTTCCGGTAGGGACCGGGCCAGTCACGGGGCTACATTCTTCGGAGCAAAAGCTTAACGCGATCAGCGGATTGAACGTTCTGCACCTGCGCGCCGCGTATTTCATGGAGAACAATCTGGCGGCGATCGGCATGATTCAGGGGATGGGAATCTTCGGGCATGCACTGCTACCCGACCTGAAGCTGCCCATGATCGCGACACCCGACGTCGGGGACTACGCCGCCCGGCGCCTCCTGAACCTGGATTTCTCCGGCAAACAGACTCGCGAGCTGCTCGGCGAGCGCGACTTATCCATGACGGAAGCTACCGCGGTGATTGCGCGCGCCATTGGCAAACCGGATCTGCGCTACGTGCAGTTTCCGTACGACCAGGTGCAGCAGGTGCTAGAGCAAATGGGCATGACGCCGAAAAAAGCCGCGGTGTACATCGAGATGTTCACGGCCATCAACGCAGGAGTCCTCGCTGCGCAGGAGCCTCGTTCGCCGGAGAACACCACACCGACTTCGTTTGACAAATTTGTGCAGGACGTCTTTGCGCCTGCCTATCACGGAAAGGCTACCTCTGCTTAGGTTCGGCGCCCACCACGGCCAGGCGGTGCTAGGCCTCAATCGCTCGAGCGTTAAGCATCGGAGCGGAGAGTTCCAGACCAGCAACGACGAGAAAAAACAATGACCAAAAAGCTCGAAGGCAAGACCGCCGTTATCACCGGCGGGACAGAAGGGATTGGGTTGGCCGCGGCAAAGCTTTTCGTCAAAGAGGGTGCCTATGTCTTCATCACGGGCCGCCGCCAGAAGGAACTCGACGAAGCCGTGAAGGCAATCGGCACCAACGTTTCCGGAGTTCAGGGTGACGTTGCCCAGACGGCTGACCTTGATCGTCTTTACGAGACCGTCTCCAGGGTGAAGGGACGAATCGACATCGTCTTCGCCAACGCCGGCTTTGGCGAATTCGTTCCCTTTGGGGCCGTCACCGAAGAGCATTTCGACAAACTATTCAACATCAATGTAAGGGGCACGCTCTTTACCGTGCAAAAGGCCTTACCGTTCCTGAAGGCTGGCGGCTCGATCATTCTCAACGGCTCGGTCGCGAGTGTTAAGGGGACTGCCGCGTTCGGCGTCTACGCCGCAAGCAAGGCTGCCATCCGCTCTTTCGTGCGAACCTGGACTACAGATCTGAAGGACCGTCATATTCGCTCAAACGTCGTTAGTCCCGGTCCCATCAATACGCCGCTAGCGAATCGGCAATCTGCAGACGTCATTGCGCGGATTGTGTCCACGATCCCGATGGGACGGATGGGGGAACCCGAGGAAGTTGCGAAGGTGGCATTGTTTCTCGCGTCGGATGACTCCAGTTTCGTCACGGGTATCGAACTGTTCGTTGACGGCGGCCGAGCCCAAATCTAACGGAACGGGCGGTGCGTGCTTCTGATCAGGACTGGCCGCCGCAGGCTGCGGCACCAACTCCCGATCAACGGGCCAACCGGAAGTTATCTCTTGCCTCCCACAATTGCAATATCGGAGCTTAACTCCATCTCGAGACATCGGTACCTAATGCCAGGCCGTACAGGCTGGGGGAACCGATGCTGCCCGCCTTGCGGATACAGCATTGAGCACATTCTGGGCGTTTAGTACCAGCAGTCTATCGTTATATGAGCCTTCGTGTGCGAGGCTAGCGGAAGATGTCAGGCGATTGCGGTGTCGAGAGGCGTCCTGCAACTCGCGGCGAGGCGCTGGGTTGAATAGGTAGAGAATCGTCGAGGGAAAGGTCTCCATGAGTTTTCCTACGCGCGCTACGGTAGCAGCTCTCTTCATGTTCGCCCTGGTATCCGCGGGCCGAGCGCAGGCGCCCGCGGGCGCCTCGGTCCAGACGTCGCCCGAGCCGGCGGCACAGCCGGCGGACCAAGACCCCAACGTTCTTCGCGAGTCCGCGGCTGCGGGAGATGCGCAGGCGCAGTTCGGCCGTAGGCGACCGCTATTTTCGCGGCGTTGGCGTTCCCCAAGACTACCGCCAGGCTCTGCTCTGGTTTACGAAGTCGGCGAACCAGGGCTATGCTCCGGCTGAAAATTACCTGGGCTACATGTATGAACATAAGTTCGGTGTGCCGCGGGATTACAAGCGCGCCCTGGCCTACTTTCGTTCCGCAGCGAAGCAGGACTATGCGCTCGCGGAATACAATCTCGGCGGCATGTTCGAGGATAAACTTGGCGTCAAGCGTGATTACAAACAAGCCCTTGATTGGTACCGTAAAGCGGCCGACCAGAATCTCTCGCAAGCCGAAAAGCAAGTTGGCTACTTTTACCAGTGCGGGTATGGGGTGAAGCAAGACTTTGCCCAAGCCCATGCCTGGTATCTCCGCGCCGCCGGGCACGGCAATTCCGAAGCCGAAAACCAGTTAGGCTTCATGGCTGAGGAAGGATGGGGCCAGCCGAAGAATTACGACGAGGCTCTCGCCTGGTTTCAGAAATCCTCGGACCATGGCAGCTACGACGCCATGGAAAATATCGGCTATATGTTTCAGACGGGCCTCGGCGTGACGATTGATTACGCCAAGGCCATGTCTTTGTTCGTCGAAGCTGCGGCTCACGGGAACAGCGACGCGGAAAATCAGATCGGCTGGATGTATCAGTACGGGCAAGGCGTGCGGGAGGACGATGCCAGGGCCTTGACCTGGTATGGATTGGCCGCCGACCAGGGCAACGCTCAGGGCCAAAACAATCTCGAGGCTTTCACTTCCGATCTACAGGAAAGCGGGACGTACCAAAACGCCGCCGCGCGTGTGAGCGATCCTGCCCTCACGCGGGCTCAGAACTGGGCCAAAATCCAGGATCTTCAGAGCCGTATTGCCGGATTGGAAGGCGACGCCCAAGACCAAGACGATCTTGCCTACCAACTCGAACATACGGGCAAAGGCAAGAACGATGCGATCACCAAGGTGTTCAATGCGATGGGCAGCGTTGGCGCCGTCAAGTACCATGTCGAGTCGGCAAAGTATCGCGCCGAAGCGGCACAACTGCGTGAGGAACTGGCTGAAATCGAAAACCAACCTCAACCCACCGCGAGCGTCCCCACTCTCTGACGCCATCCTTCCCGGCGCGGGCAAGCCGGAAGGAATCCAGGAAACCTGATCGTTATTACTTCCGGTTGGCCGACCACCGAGTTGTAGTGGGAACGCGCCACATTCCGCCGAGAAGTATCATCGCCGTCGTGGTAACCGACGCCCACCCCTATTCGTAGCCCAGGAAGCGTAGCTGGTGTCCCTGATGATTGCGCCGCTAGACGATACAGTGCGGGGCAAACGTGAGCACTGAAAGCGAACGGCCCAATTGCGCACATCTGATTCCTGCGGGCAGACGTTGTGCCAAGATCCAGCCGGCGAAGTAGCCCCCGAAGGCGATGATCGATTCCTAGGGTGCTGCACGGCCCACTTTGAAATCGTATGCCCTGGCAAGTATGGCCATTGCGCATAGAGAGCCATTGCCGGGGCTCGAAGCAACGATCGGACAGGAAAATCCACCAATGCGGCTAGGCCGCAATCAGAAGCGCTATTCCTTGCGGACTCTTTAAAGGTGACTCAATCGCCACCAGGTTGACTCCAACACTGGACACGAGAACGCACCGCCCGTCCCTGCAGATCGCCGACGAATGCATCGTTATTCGGACCTGAACCGAGCCGCTCAATAACGAAGTTGCCACGATAGGCGGTTGCGCGGTACTCATGTTGTTTCTCCCTCCAATTGGCGAAGCCCCTGCCACAATTTCTTCAGCGCCCGCTGAGTCTCGCGGACTTCACGCAACCCTCCAGGGTGAGAGGACACATTCTTCGCCCGCCGCCCCCCGTGCGTGTCACCGATCCCTCCAGCCTTCTTCGGCCTTCCAACGTGGCTAAACGCTGCCGAGCAACTCCCGCGTTCATCCTTCGACTCCCTGGCGCTGGGACCCGAGGCCTTCGCCTAGCCGAATGAGTGCAGCAGAACCCTAGCCACCAGATTTCCGATGAGTCTCGCTTGGTCGATTTGCTCAACTATAGTGAATAAACAGCACTGCTTCAAACGAATGAGGTACGGCTGTTTCCGAAAAGTTATCGGGCCGGGTTTAGAGACGGAGCGGCTTACTGAAAGGGAAGCCTGAAGACGCGTCTCCGGGGCCTAATTTACGGTGCTATGCGGCTCCGCGAGCACAAATGGCGCGATCTCGATATCAAACTGCTCCTTACGATCATTGATCATCTGGTAGGTACCTTGCATCGAGCCGAAAGGCACCGTCAGCGGGCAGCCCGAGGTGTATTCAAAGCTTTGGCCCGGAGCCAGGACCGGCTGGTTCCCGACGACGCCCTTACCTCGAACCTCCTGCACCTTTCCCATCGCGTCGGTGATCACCCAATGGCGACTGATCAGCTGCACCGTGTTCGATCCTTCATTGGTTATGCGGACCGTGTAGAGAAAGAACCACTGATTCTGCTGTGGGCTGGAGCGGCCGGGATCATACTCGGCTTTGACCTTTACCCGGATGCTTTTTGTTGTGGCTTCGGAGGATGACATTAATTGACCGCCCTATCATAGCGCAACCTTAGGCCAACTCCTTAAGCAAAGCTTGCCCCTTGCGAAACCATGGCCGTTCGATCCGCTGCCAGTAGCGTGGCAGGGTGCGCTTCTTTTGCAGCAGCTGACGGGTCCATTCGCGCGCTTCCTCGGTGCGGTTTTGCGATTTCAAGAACGCCGCGTAGGTGTAAAGCGTCTCGGGAGTATTGGAATGCTGCACGACCTCGGCGAAAAGCGGGGCTGCTTCCTGCTCGCGTCCCGTGGCCGCATAAGCCTCCGCGAGCATCAGCTTGGCGCGATAGGAGTCGTACTTCGGATCGCCGGAAACCACGCGCTCGAAATCCGGCAGCGCCTCCGCCGGCTGGCCCAGCGCCATGAGGCAGAGTCCACGCCGGTAAAAGCAATGCGGAGAATCGCTGCGGGTGGCGAGGGCGCGGTCAAAGGCGTCCCGCGACTTGGCGTACTGCTTCTCATCCCAATAAAGCTCGCCAAGCTCCTCAAAATTAGCGGCTGACGGATTGTCGATGATGGCCGTTTCCACAACGTGGATGCGCGATTTGCGGCCATATCCCTGGTAAACGTTGCGCAGCAAGCCGGCATCGGGAATCATCTCCACCACGACGTATACCAAGGCGCCCAGGAAACCTCCGAAGAAAATGACCCACAGCCAGAATCCATTTGGCCTGCTGCGGAAGAAGTGCACCAGCGCCACCAATTGCACGATGAATCCCCAGGGGTAGAAGAGATAGCCCAGGTGGAAGAGTCCAAACATTACGGATGACACCTCGCGAGTGTGAGGCGCAAGGATAGCTCAGGCGCAATTCCGCGGGAAGGGGACTTCACGTGGCGTGCCTTGACATGCCCCTGTGATTTCAGCACGCCAGTGCGCGCTCTCAGGGCTTCGAAGGTGAAGCCGTGTTCCCGTCTTTAATGAGACGCGCCAGGAAGACGTTCATCAAGGAGTTCGATCCACCGCCATCGCCGCCGGCGACGATGTCCGGAACGAGCTTGAATCCGCTCGCCGAGAGAGCCTTCGCCGTCTCAATCACGGCGTAGTTGTCCGAGGTCATCGAGGCAATCTTCAGCTTGATAACGTCAGCCTCGGCCGTTCCTACGGCCAAGCGTCTTTCCGGCGTCGGCGTCTCCAGTTACCTTGGTTACCGTGGCATCGGCTTCGGCATTCAACGTCTTGGCCTTTGCCTGACCTTCGGCCTGCTTGATCGTCGCGTCGGCGGCGAACCCGGCGATGGCAACGCTTCGCTCCGCGGTGACGACGCTGGCCTGGGTATCGGCCATGGCCTTCGATTTTTCGAGCTCTCTGCGATTGTCTTCGGCCAGGCGTTGGGAATCGAAAGTGACTTTTCGCTGGTCGGCAATCTTGCGGTCCGTAAGAGTCTTCATCAGTTCATCCGGCGGAGTGATATCGCCGATCAAGGTGTCCACCGCTCCCACGTTGTACTCCTGCAAGGCGTCGGAGATGGACTTTCTCGCTTCGTCCCTGCCTGGTCTGACGGTTCTTCAGGAAGTCAATCACGTCGGAATTCTGCGCGGCGTTTCGGAAGTAGTTGCCGATCGTTGGCTCGAGGACCTGAGTGACGAGGTTCACCATGCTGCCGAATCGTGCGATGACCTTGGGCGCATCCGAGCGCGGGATGTGAATGATCTGGCTGACGTCAAGATTGAACTTGAACCCGTCGGACGACCGAACCGTAATGGTCGAAAGATCTTTGTCCAGGTTATGCGCTTCGGTCTTTCCGTCCGCCCAATTCAGGACGACGTTTGCGGTGGGCACCAACTCCACTCTCAGCGTGTACGGATTGATCGGGTACATCCCCGGATCCAGGGGATCATTCCAAACACCTTTTTCTCCCTTGCTGACCAGATTGCCGTGCTTGAAGGCGTCTCCGGTGACGTCTTTGCCCGGCTCGCCGACATAAGCGATCACCACGCCTACGTTGGCGATGGGCACCGCCGTCATGGGCTTGATCTCCACGGTGGCAAACATGGGATTGATAAAGTAGCGGCCGGCCAGAATCACCTGCTCCTGCAAGCCCTTGTATCCGCCCGCGTCGATAAATGCCTGCGCATCCTGAAACGAGTTGTGGCCTTTGACTTCCGGCCCGGCGATCTCGCCCGTGTTCAGCGGCTTGCCGTCCTTGATGGTAACGACGCCAACCGCGTTGACCGGTATCTCCAGCACCTTGGCGGACATGACAGAGAACACCGCCGTATTGATCCGGTAAGTTCCCGGCGGGATCACCGTAATCTGCGGACCGCGTTGCCCGCCGCCTACCAGGAATGCCCGGGCATCCTGAAACGCCTTGCACTCGACCCTCTTGCCGAGCACTCTGCCTTCCGTCAACGGGATTCCGCCGCGTGCTTCGACCACGCCGATGGAATCCTGCGGAACCACCAGAAACTCTTGCAGCTTGATCTTGTATTGCCAGGGCCAAAGGAAAAAGTGCAGGCCGGGCGCCAGAGTGTCGGCCTGCACTCCAGCCTCGCCGTCGAGAGCTACAATTTGTCCTTCCGCCAGGGTGCGATTCTTCCCAACCACGGCATAGCGCTTGTCGACGATGCCGACGTTATTCTGGGGAATGAGCACGACGCCAAACAACCGCAGAATCAAGCGATAGCAAACGCGCCACGACCAGCAATGCGACTACCCACCAGAGCCATTGGGGGATGTGAAGAGTTTGCAAATTCATGTTGTCTCCTCGATTAACGATGCGCAGATTCTGTGAGCTTGCGGAGTTTCCACGCCAAAACGTCTGTCGCCAAGCTCATCGCTAACGCAGCTGAAGAGGAATCAGGGCCGTCATAATGGCCAAACCGGCACACTTATACACCCGAGGCCCATCTCCGTGAACGAATTTGTTATTCATCCCGACGAGGGGCCGTCAACGTGACGGAGGAGGAAGGGAATCGCCAGCAAGGGAAAATGAAAAGGCCGGCAGTGGAACTGCCGGCCTTTTCGCGTAAGGCTCTATTGCGCCGCAGCGACTTGCGCTGCGCGCAAATTAGAACGTATAGCCGCTCTACTTGGAGGCGAGCTGCTGCACGATCGCCAACGATTTCTCCACGTGCGCATCGGGTGAAAGATTGTCGTCCTTGGACGAAAGCGTGGCGATGATCTTGTGGTCTTTGCCGATGACGAAAGTCGCGCGTTCGATAAAGTCATGGTCAATCGCGACGCCGCGAACATCCGTCTGGCCGGGCTTTACGGCGGTCGTCGTCAGATTGTAGGACGTGGCGATCTCGCGATTCGCATCGGAGGCTACCGGAAACTTTCCGGCGCAATACTCCGGGTCTGCCGAGAACTGATCGAGTCGCGCGATGCTGTCGGCCGATACGCCGATGATGGTGGCGCCGGCGGCATCGAATTTATCTTTCATCTCCGCAAATGTATGCGCTTCGAGATCGCAGCCCTTGGTGATAGGCGGAGGGATAGAAATAGACCACCACCGGCCCCTTTTTCAGCGCGTCTTGCAGAGAAAAATTAAATTCTTTTCCTGCCAGTGAAGCGCGAGCCGAGAAATCGGGCGCCTTATCGCCTACTTTGAGCGCAGCCAAAACGGGCAAGGCAACCAGCACGGAAAGCGCAAGACCCAGAACCAGATTTTTCATAGGAAATGCCTCCGTAGCCATCGAGATAGTAAGAAGCATATCACACCTCGATGCCCCCATCGTAGCGTCCGGCCGACGCAGGGGCTTGGCACCACTCCCCCAGTCGTTTGCTGAAAATGCAATCGAGCCTGCCTCCAAAGAAAAACAGTGCAACGCGCCATCCGAGGGTGTATAACGTGCGGCTTAAGAAAACCCTGGGTACAAGTATCTCTCCGGCCCCCGAGAGAAATTCGGAACGTCTTTCAAGGAGATGCGACCATGCGCTTTCGAGCCCTGCCCTTCCTGCTTTTCGCTTCGGTGACGACGCTTTTGGCGCAAAGCCCGCAGACGAATCGGGCCGTTGACGGAAGGCCGGCGCGGCACCGGCACCGGTTGCAGGGCAGCCGGATGCCAACGGAGTGGATACGATTATTGCGCTGGTGAAAGCGAACGTGTCGGAATCGCTGGTGCTGAAAACCATCCAGCGGCAAAACAAGCCGTACGACCTTACGCCTCAGGATCTGGTGAAGCTGCAGCAGGCAGGCGTATCCGAAACCATCGTCAACGCGATGCTGGACCCGTCCAGCGTTGCGGCGGCAAAACCCGCTCCCGCAGCGGCTCCAGCCGCTCCCGCGGCAGCACCCGCTGCACCGGCCGCGGCTCCCGTGGCAGCAGCCCCTGCGCCGAAAGGGACTCCCGCTCCGGCTAACGCTCCCAAGAGCGCTTCGAATGCGACCGCCCCTGCGACGGGATGCCCGCAGCCGTCTTCGACAGCGGCTGCTCCGGCTGCAAACCAACCAGAAGCGAAGGCGAGGCATGTTCTCCTCCCTCAAGAGCAAGCTGAAAACGAGCGCCGAGAAAACCGTGGACGGACTGGGAGACGCCCTAAATTGCGCCGCAGACAAGGGCGTGCAGGGTTCCCAAACTCAGGTCAGCTCAGCATTGGACAATGCGGTTGCCGCGCCGGCACAGAAAGTTAACGAAGTCGGTTCCACTGTGAATTCCACGACCGCGAATGCCACGGGAGTGAACTCCCGCCGGCAACAAACCCGCTACCAGCACGACGGCCAGCGCTAATCCAGCTCAGGCGGCAGCGAAGAAGAGCGCCCAGAAGTAGGCGGGTAATCGCGCAGGCGCCGGCGGCCATTGAGCGAGAGACGGGATTCCCGCCGATTGGGGATTGACCGCTTCCCGATTCATCCACCTTTTGAAGATTTCGCACGGAAGCGCCCGAGTTTCGCTGATTCGGCCGGGCGTTTCGTCTGGCGTGTGTCAATTTCCTGGAATCGCGGCCGGCTGAGTTGATGTCAACGTCAGGTTCCTGATTACCTGGGCGACAGCATCGCCCGCAACGACGTCGCTGCGGCTGTGGTCGGTGATGAAGTCGTAGCGCAGTTGCGCCGGATCGGGGTTCAACTCCTTGCTGTATTCATCGGTGATCTCGGCGCCCATTTGCTGGAGCAGTTTGTTGAATTCGGCTTGCAGGTCAGTGCCGGCGATCTCGACCTCTTTGCCCATGTAGGGTGCGGCGACGCGTTCGGCAACCTGATCGGCGGTCTGGTAGTAATATTCCGAGATCTGGCGATGGCCTTGCTCGTGGTCGATCACGTGAGAGGTCACTCCGCCGGGCACCCAGATGGTGATGTCGAGTGCCAGCGCGACTTTGATCTGCGTGATGGTCACGATCGCGTGCGTGGCGTCGGATCGCCGAGACTGCCCGCCGACAGTGGCTTCAGACTGGAAATTCGAAACGCACTCCGCCTCTTCGCCCGGGGAGAGCGGCGGCATATCGGCCGGCGGTGCCGTGGGATCAAACGTGCGAGTCGCAAAGGTGACCGGCTGCTTGCTGATTGTGGGCGCGGGCATTCCCCCAGCATGCAGGGAAGATGAGGGCTGCCGCCATCCGAGCCAGCCGACGATGAGCACTCCCAGCAACGCGCAAAGCACAAGGAGTCGGCGTAAGGTCACGATTACCTCCGCCTTCTATTCTCCGTTAAGACGGCACCCGGGCGATGAGTTTGTGGGCCGCGGATGACGCGAAAGGTACTTTCCCGAACGTGCGCGGCTCGCGCCGGTAATGCGGTGATGGGGCTGCTCTATCCGGTGAGACAAGACCTACGACAAGTGCACGTCAAATAACGCGAGCCAATACTGCAGCGATTGCAGGGCAAAGCCGCAAAGGATGAGTCCGATGCCGAAGGCCCCGAGCCAACGCTCCGGCAGGTTGTCCGCGTAGTACTCGATATAAGGAATGATCGTCTGCCCCACGCCGGTAACAATGCCCGTCACGAGCCCTACTCGAATTGCAAAAGACCAGTCCACGTGATGAACCAGAGCGCTGCAGATCAGCGCCGTGGCAAAATAGCCAAAGGTACGGACGACAGTTCCCCAAAACTGACGACGCGTCAGACGCGGACGGCGAGACGCCACGTAATCCATGGTAGGTCTCATGCCGCGAGAATAGCCGACGATCTGGCCAACTGTGATGACAATGGCAAACACAATGGCGAATTCAAGGCCGACGATTCTGTAGAGTCCCACTCCAACTCCGATCGCACGCATTGCGGAGAAGAGCGCTTCCCAGGGAAGAGAATAATGCTCCAGCCCGCGAGCCACTCGATTGAGTTCGATCGAAAGAGTGATACCGGTGGCAATACCGGAAACAAGGCCAAAGAAGGGACCGAGACCGAGGCCATAGCCGACGCCGAAGACGATGGCGTACGTTACGGCCCGCGTAAGCAATCGCAACGGGCCGTGTTGTTCACCGAGGAGGTCATAAGCAAGATAGAGGCTACCCAACACGCTGAGACCACTGCCCGAAATACTGACGGCCGCGACTGTATGGTGATCCATTCAAGGATGGAGAAGGGGAGGAGTTCGCATCGCGTGGGATTGTACTCCCAAAATGGTAAAGGGCCGGAACCTTGCGGCTCCGGCCCCGACCACTTTAAGGTTTAGCGTTTCCCTAGAACAGCAGCTTCAAGCCCAACTGCATGGCTCGGGCGCCACCGGTTCCGAGTAACGGGTTCTGTCCCGCGCTGTCAGGCGTTTGGCATCCACAGCCTAAACTCCCATTACCGTTGAGGCCGCCGCTGCCCGGACTCGCGAGGATCGCGTTATTCAGGATGTTGAAAACTTCCAGCCGGAACTGGGCCGAAAGCCTTTCCTTGACCGTCCAGTTCTTGAACAAGGAAAAGTCCCAATTGCGGAAGCCATCGTCGCGGAAGACATTCCGGGCGACTGTTCCGAACGTGCCGGTTGGCGGCGCGATCAACACAGAATTGCCCTGGGCAAAGCAACCGAAGGTCGCCAAGTTGCCGCCCGGGCCTGCAGTGCCGATGGCCGTAGCCTCTTGCGTGCACATCGCCGGCATAGTGGCCGGGTTGCTAAAGAACGGAATGGGGTATTTACCCTCTTTGAAATCGTTGGGATTGCCGAAGAAATCCCAACGGTCCGCCTTCTTATCTCCGGTTGCGCTGATGTCACGGGTATCCACGGGATTCCAGGGCAACCCGCTCTGGATCAGGATGGCCGAATTCACGCTCCATCCCTCGAGCATCTGGCCGAACCCTTTTCTTCCCGGGAATGGCGTAGTTCAGCGTCAAAGAGAAGTGATGGCGCTGGTCGAAATTCGAGTTCCCGTAGTCCAGGGCCGGATTCAAATTGTTCATCGGAACCTGCTGGTTGCGATTTGCGGAGGAGTCGTCCAAGGCATGGCTATAGGTGTAGGCAGCCACGAAGCCGAGCCCGTGATAACCGCGCGCGGTCAGAGTTGTCTGCAGCGCGTTGTAATTCGACGCGTCCAGATTAGACATGTAGTTGATGAACTGCAAGTAGGGGAACTGGGAGTAGAACGGGCGGTCCGTGACGGCTTCACAGTGGCCGCACGCGATCTCGGCGGGGCTGTTCGGATTGAACGCATTGAGATCCTGGATGCCAACCAAATTGCCGCTGTGATCGCCGATATAGTTCACTTCCAACGTATAGTTGTTGCTCAAAGTGCGCTGAATACCAAAGGTCCAAGTCTCCACGCGGGGTGGAACGAGGTTCCTGTTGATGGACAGTACGCTGCACGGCGAGAAAGGCTTGTTAGAGTTCGATGGGTCCGGCGTGACGCCATCGCCGCATTTTACCGTCCCCGACGGGAAGATCGGGCCGGCCGGAGACCAGTTGAGCAGATTACCGGGTAAGGTAATAAAGCCCGTTAAAATACCGCCGCTTGCGGCCGGGTTGAGCGGTGGTTGAGTCACAGTGCCCGAAGTGCTCAATGCCGTGGGAATCGCCGTAATGCCCGACGGCTTCCCGGGGAGAGAGATGTTATCGACCATGGCACCAATCACCATGTCTACGTAGTAGACGCCGCCGCCCGCGCGGATAACCGTCTTGCCCTTACCGCCGATATCCCAAGCCACGCCGGCTCGCGGAGAGAAGTCCTTGTGATAACCGTTGTAAGCGGAGTTGATATTCACGCCGACTTGCTCGAAACCCACTTTGGGTTCCCAGTTGCCGATCAAATTGTTGGAATCCGCTAAGGGGGTGAAGTACTCATAGCGCAGGCCGTAGTTCACCGTCACGTGCGGCAGGATGTGCCAGACATCCTCGAAAAACGCCGAATAGTCCTCCTGCCTCAGGGCCCGACGCGGGTCGCCGTTGAGAATCGTACCGCCGGCACTTTTATCGGGGGTCCCGGCAAGAAAATCCTCCAAGGGGGTAGAACCGGCGAAAGCCGTGCCGCCTTTAGTCGTGCCGAAGGATACGACTCCCCGGCCGCCGGAAAAGTTGCCAAAGAACGGCCTCATAAAGAGCGTCTCCACGCCAAACTTAAAGGCATGTTTGCCGCGCAAAAAGGAGACATGATCCACAATGTCGTAATCTTTGCTCGGGCCATAGGACTTGGGCAGATTTTGATCGCCGCCGAGTTGTGAAAACCCATTTATCTGGACCGTCGGGAAGCCGCCCAGGACCGGATTCGTCACGCCGGTGTTGATGCCATAAGTGCTGAGAGGCGTGGCGATGTCGTCCACGTGGTCAACGCGATGATGGAAATTCCATCCGAACCGAAGATCGTTGACCCACGTTGAATTCGGGGTCCAGGTCCAGCTCGTAGTAACAAATTGGGCCCGCAGTCCGGCGTTGTCCCTAAAGAAGGCTTGGGTGATTCCCGGGCCCGTTATGCTCTGCGCCAGTGTGGTACCGTTTCCGAAGAAATACGATCCAGCGATCGTATGATGATCGCTTAGGTGGTAGTCGATCTTGCCGAGGGTGTTATAAATACTGACGATGTTGGGGAAACCATAGTTTTGGAGGTCGGTGTTGGTGTTGTTTGTCCCGAAAAGCGGCAATAGTTTCGCGCTGAGGGGATTCACGACGAAACTGCCCCCGGGACCGCAGAAAGTCTGAGCGGGCTTCGCGGCGCACGATGCTACTAACGCAGCCGTGGCGTCAGGAATACTCTGCGTTGGATTCCCGATGGATGCTGACGTTGGCGCAACAACCGGATAGTTAGCCCCGACGTTATAGGTTTGCCGCTCGAATGCACCGTAGTAAAACAGTTTGTCCTTTACGAGGGGCCCGCCCACCGTGCCGCCCCACTGCTCGAGTTCCGCAGGCTGTTTGGGTGCCGGGCCGGGGAACGCATACTCCCCCGAATCAAATTTATCGGAGCGCCCGAAGGCAAACGCCGTACCGTGAAGGGTGTTCGTGCCCGACTTGAGGCCGACGTTGATGACCGCGCCGGGCCGCTTGCCGAATTCCGCCGGTGAATTGGTCTGGACGTTGACTTCCTGAATCGCGTCAATAGGCACAAACGTGGCCGCGTCCCCGACAGGAAGCGTCGAATTGATGATGCTCTGCCCGGTGAAAGGCTCATCGTTGTCCAAGCCCTCGACGTAGTAATTGTTGTCCTCGGGGCGGAGCCCGTTGGTCGACGTCGTCAGCGTTCCGCCGCCCGGTCTGGTGGTCACGCCGGGACGGTATTGCAGCAAATTCTGGTAATTCCGGCCGTTCAAGGGCAGATCGGTGATCGTGGCCGTAGCGAGGGTTCCGGTGACCGTGGCGCTGGTGGTGTCCAGCAGCGGAATGCTCTCCGAAACGGTAACCGTCTGCGTGATCTGACCAGGAGTGAGCTGTGCGTCAATGCGGACATCCTTGCCGACCTCTAACTCGATGTTCTGGCGCTCAAACGCCTGGAAGCCCGCGATCGAGGCGCGAACGGAATATTTGCCCGGGTTCAGGTTGGGCGCGATGAACTCTCCGGCGGCGTCGCTAACCAGGTTTCGCGCCACACCGGTTTCTGTGTTCGTCACGACGACAGCGGCGCCAGAGATCACGCCGCCTGATTGGTCGGTAACGGTTCCGATAATACGGCCCGTATTGCTCTGGGAAAATAGTGGGAATCCAACTAACAACAGCGCACAAGTCAAACAAGTGACCACCCGAATCGCTTTGTTCAAAGCACACACCCACTTACGCTTCATCAAAGTCACCTCCACCCCTTTTTGGACAAACTGAGGATCAAATACACACACACCTGTGCTTGCTCATACTCTGAGCAAGATTAAGCCAAGCTTAAAAGTCGCCTAGCCGTCCATATCGAAGACGGCGCGGCAAGGACCTGGGCCTTCGCATGGCTGTCAAAAATGAAATACGGGATCGAACGGTGCAGAACACCACCCCTAAGCTGCGCTAACCGTATCACAGAGATGGCACTTTGTCGCGCAGCAATTCGTCGGATAGTATTCCCCAGGCACAGCACGAACACGCTACTAAAAGGAGACTGGGCATGACCTCTAACTCTCTCTCTGTGGCCTGCGTTGGCCTCGGGCGCATGGGCTCTGGAATTGCGCACAACATTCAGCGCGCCGGGTTCCCTCTGACGGTGTTCAACCGGACCGCGGAGAAGAGCAAGCCCTTCGTGGCGGCGGGCGCGAAGGCCGCGCGAACTCCCCGGGAGGCTGCGGCTGCGGCGGACATCGTCGTGACGAACCTGATGGATGACGCATCGGTGATTGCGACGATGATGACCGACGACGGCCTTCTGGCCGGAATGCGTCGAGGCGCCATCCATATCTCCACGACCACGATCTCACCAACGGTCAGCACGCGGCTTGCCCAGTTGCACGCGGCGCAAGGCAGCCACTACATCGCGGCGCCGGTGGCGGGGCGTCCGGATGCCGCGGCTGCGGGGCAGCTTTTGACCTTCGTGGCGGGTGAGCCCGATGTTGTCGAGCGGTGCCGGCCTGTCTTCCAGGCCTACACGCGGCAGGTGCTCATCGTGGGCACCGATCCGGCTGTGGCCATGAGCCTGAAGCTCGTGGGCAACTTCATTGTCGCAGGAATGTTGGAGCTTTTTGGAGAAGCGTACCTCCTGGCGGAAAAGCGCGGCGTCGATACGACATTTCTCACGAATATGTTCAAGATGTGGATGCCCGCTGCCACGGAATACGTCGAGAGAATCAGCTCGCGAAGATTCGGCGATGCGGGTTTCACGCTAGATGGCGGATTGAAAGATGTGCGGCTGATTCTCGATGCGGCCATGGAGGTTCACGTTCCGCTTCCGTATGCAAACGTAGTGCGCGACCGCTGCATCTCAGCGCAGGCTCGCGGGCTGGGCCAGCAGGATTGGTCAGCGCTCACGGAGATTGCACGGTTTGATGCCGGCGAGAAGTAGCGCCAGGAAGCGCATCTCTGCATCTCTTTACAAGAGGGCGAGGCGAGCAACAATTCGGTTCATTCGTTAGGGCGCGCGGTGTATAAGTGTGCGCATTGGCTAGGGCGAGGGAATCCCCGAGCACCCTTCGCAACCGCTGCCCTTTGCCTATGCTGGAGGATGCCGATGAAGATCTTTTCCGCGGTGACCTGCGCCATATTGCTGGGCGGGACGATTTATTTGGGCGCAATTGTCCACGCGCAGCAAGTGTCCGAACGGTTTGAGGGAACTTCGCTGGGTAGCGGCGGAGGTGTTGACGCAGCCGCGTGTGCGCGGCTGGCGTCGCTCACCCTGCCGAACGCGACGGTCACTTCGGCGCAGGCGGTTTCCGCGGGGCAGTTCGTGCCGCCGGAGGGCTCGAAAGAGGCGTTCGCCGACCTGCCTGCATTCTGCCGCGTGGCCATGACCCTCACACCCTCGAGCGACTCCGACATTAAGGCGGAAGCCTGGCTGCCACTCGCCGGATGGAACGGCAAGTTTCAGCAGGTCGGGAACGGCGGCTGGGGCGGCTCGATCCAATATGTCGCGCTCGCGGACGCACTGCGTCGCGGATACGCCGCCGCGTCCACCGATACCGGGCACCTGGGAGGAAGCGCGAGCTTCGCGCTCGGCCACCCCGAGAAGCTGATCGATTTCGGCTATCGCGCGGTGCACGAAACGGCGCTCAAGAGCAAGACGACGATTGCCGCGCTCTACGGCATAGGGCAGCGCTTGTCGTACTTCACCGGCTGTTCGGGCGGCGGCAGGCAGGCGTTCATGGAGGCGCAACGCTTTCCCCAGGATTTCGAGGGCATCGTCGCCGGAGATCCTGGCTATGACCGAACGGGTGAAAGCTTTCAACTGGTGGCGACGGCGCAGGCAGCCCTCAAGGATCCGGCGAGCAGGATTCCTCCTGAGAAACTTGCCGTGCTGCATCAGGCCGCGCTCGATGCATGTGACGCCCGCGATGGATTGAAGGACGGCATCATCGATGATCCCAGGCTCTGCAAATTCGATCCGGCCGTGACGCAGTGCAAGGGCGCGGATGGCCCCAGCTGCCTCACGGCGCCACAGGTGGAGGCGGCGAAGAAAATCTACGCGCCCCTGAACGATCCGAAAACCGGCAAGGAGCTATATCCCGGATTCGAGCCCGGCAGCGAGTTGCTGTGGACAGGGACGGCGGGCGGTCCGAGGCCGCTCGCGGTGGCCGACGACCTTTTCAAATACGTGGTGTTCAAGGATGCCAACTGGGATTTCCGCACCCTCGACCTCAGCCAGCACCTGGCGATGGCCATGAAGATCGACAACGGCGTTCTAAGCGCGACGTCGCCAGATCTAAAGACGTTTGTGGGGCGCGGAGGCAAACTGATTATCTATCACGGCTGGGGAGATCAGAACGTGGCGCCGCGATTCTCGATCGACTATTACAAGAAGGTCGAAAGCGTGCTGGGCACAAGTCAGGTGGAGAATTCCGTGAGGCTCTACATGGTGCCCGGCATGGGGCACTGCGGCGGAGGCGAGGGCCCCAACGTGTTCGACACGCTGACGCCGCTCGAGCAGTGGCGGGAGCACGGCACGGCGCCCAAAGAGATCGTCGCGTCGCTGATCACGAAAGGCACTGTCGTACGCACGCGTCCGCTGTGCCCGTATCCCCAAGTGGCGCAGTACAAGGGAAACGGCAGCATCGATCTAGCCGAAAACTTCGCCTGTCGAATGCCGTAGGTGCGATGCCGGCTTGATGGCCGGCATCGCGGCGATGAGGTGCTGGCGGTTATTTGACGCCGAGCAGTTCGACGTCGAAGATGAGCGTGGCGTTGGGCGGGATGACGCCGCCGGCGCCGCGAGCTCCGTAGCCCAGTTCGGGCGGAATGCGCAATTGGCGTTTGCCGCCGATCTTCATTCCCGATACGCCCTGGTCCCAACCCTTGATCACCTGGCCGGCGCCAAGCTGAAACATAAAAGGCTGGCCCTTGTCGACGGAGCTGTCGAACTTCTTGCCGCCCTTGTCGAGCCAACCGGTGTAATGGACGGTCACCGTCTTTCCCGCCGTTGCGCTGGCGCCGGTGCCGACGGTGATATCCCAATATTGCAGGCCGGAAGATGTGGATTTTGGTTTTCCAGTGACCTTTGTCGGGCTGGAAGTATCGGTCTGTGCGCGGCCGGACACTACGGCGGAAAGCGCAAACGCAAAAAAGACAAAGAAGGCGATGTATTTTGTGGTCATGATGTTCTCCCTAGGCGCGGAATCATATAACACCCCGCACGACTACGAATTTGAAATTTGAGAGCCAAGGTAAAAAGGCTGGGCATCCTGAATCACAGCAGGCATCGGGAGGCTTCGCCTAGTTGGACTTCGCCGGTTCCAGGCCGGTTTTCCTGATGGTTGCGTAATTGGCCGGCGAGGCAAGCCACTGGATGAGCGCCTTGGCCGCCTCCGGATGCGTTGAGGTTGTGGGAATACCCGCGGCGAACACCGTTACCCTCTGCGCCCCGGGCGGCAGCTCTCCCACGATGTCGATGCCCTTCACCGGACGCAGCTCGCTGATCTGCTGGAAGCCAATCTCGAACTCTCCCGTCGCAACGACCCCGCCCACCGGGTCGGCCTCGATCTTTTTACTCTTGTTTTTAATCTGGTCGGCAATGCCGAGCTTCGGAAACAGCTCGGTCGAGAGATAGACGCCGCTGGCGCTATCGGAGTACGCAATCGACTTTGCCGCGAGCAGCGTGCGTTTCAGCGCGTCCAAGGTGCTGATGTCGGGCTTGGGCGCTCCCGCTTTGACGGCCATACCCATTTTAGATTGGACCAATTCGACGCGACTGTTCGCCCGGACCTTGCCCTGCTTGATGAGATCGTCGAGAGCAGGCGCGGCCATGATCACGACATCGATGGCCTCACCGCGATCGAGTCGAATGGGAATGGCGTTATGCGTTGTGCCCATGGAGGGCCCGAATTCCGTCAGAAGCTTATTGTGCGTGGCCTGTTGATATTCGGGAACCAATTCGAGATAGGCCGCGGTGAACGCGCCGGAAGTTACCACCTTGATCTCGGTGGGGCGCGCCGCGGCGAAAGTAAGAAGCGCACACGTCGCGATCAACGCGGCGATCCGGGCAAAACTTTTGCCGTGCATCTTATTCACTAGTTTCCTCGCCTCATTTCGTTTTGCTCAACACCGATCAGTGCTGCTTTTCCCACGATGAGAAAAGAAGTCGAAGCATCATTGGTTGAGCAGCGGGATGCTTTTGGCCGGCGGCGGGGGCGGGACCGATTTCAGGTACGCATAGATGTCTGCGACCGCCTGGTCGGAGACAACTTTGCTGGTGTAGGGAGGCATATTGCCGGTGGGCCGCTGAATGTAACGCGCGAATGCATCGATCGAGAGCGCGGGCGGACCGATGCGCGGCGCACCCGTTTGTTGCGCTCCCTGGCCGACGCGGCCATGGCATTCGTAGCAGCCGTCACTGGCGAAAATGCGCGCGCCCGTCTGGGCGTTGCCGGTGAGCGCGGAAAGATTGCTCGAGGGGCCGGGATTCGCGGATTGAAGAAATGCGTAGATGTCCGCGAGGTCGGCATCGGAGACAGCCTGCGGAGCGAACGGCGGCATCGCGCCGCCGGGCTGGCGAACGTATCGAGAGAAATCGGCAAAGGCTCGCGGGGGCGGCGCGAGGGTCGGGCCGATATTGCCCTCACCCTGGCTGCCGTGGCACATGGCGCAGGTGCGATCGGTAAAGGTTTGCTTGCCTCGTTGGGCATTGCCCGCGGGAGCGTTCTGGGGGCGGGGTGCGGCTTGGGCGGCAACGCTCGCGGCAAGCGAGAAGGCCGCGACGAGCGCGACGATTAGGAATACATGACGGACGTGGGGATCGCGTTTCATTGTTGTGATCTCGTCAGAGATATTTTTCGCTCCGCTCATTTTCCAGCGCTAGAAGCGCCGCTTAGCGCGGCTGGGTGAGCACGTCGACGACGGCGGGCTCGCCGCGGTTGACAACTTCCAGCGCGCGCTTGATGGCCGGCCCCAGATCCTTGGGATCGCTGATGGGACCTTCGCCATACACGCCCATGCTTTGCGCCAGCTTGGCAAACTCGATATTGGGCTCGGTCATGGTGGTGCCGATGCCGGCGCGATCGATGCCGCGATTGTGCCGGTCGGCCATGATCTGCACCTGCATCACTTCCTGATGATAGGCGCGGTTATTGTGCATCACCGTGAGCAGCGGAATATGGTGATGCGCCGCGGTCCACAGAACTCCAGGGGCATACATCAGATCGCCGTCATTCTGGATATTCACCGAGAGGCGGCCATATTTGCGGTTGGCAAGCGCCGCGCCCACCGCGGCCGGCGCGCCGTAACCGACGCCGTAGCCGCCGGCGGCGCCGATATATTGATAGTGCTTGTCGAAATTCCACAAGCGGGTGGGCCATGCGTTGACGAAAGTGTAAGCGGAAACGAGCGACCAGTCGTGGTCCTTGATCTGGTTCCAGACTTCGGCACAGAGCCGCGAGGTGCTGATGGGGCTGGCGTCCCAGCCGTAAGTAGCCGCTTCGCGGGCGCGGTCGAGCGATTGCTGGCGCGCTTCGGCGAGCTTTGCGCCACGCTGCTTGGAAGGCGCGGCTGCGATCGTCGGTCAGTAGCCGCTTGACGGCTTCGGTAAGCGACGGCAGGGTGGCTTCGCCATCGGCCGCGATGGCCAGGTCGACTTCGGGAAAGCGTTGGAAATCCTGGTAATTGGCCTTGGTGTAGAGATCGTCGGCGTTGATGCTGATCAGCTTGGCGCCATCCTTCAGGATAGGCTCGGAGGTGCGCCGCATCTGATCGCGGAAGCTATTCACATTGCCCGGACAGATCGGCCATCTCCAGGCCCAGGATCACGTCGGCTTCGCGGATCAGGGCATTGGCGCGATCGGTTTGGTTCAGCGGATGGCGGCTGGGGAAGTTCATGCGGCCGGGACGGCTGACGACGGGAGCCTGCAGAGCTTCGGCAAGATCGACAAGATTTTTCATGCCGGCGGCGGTGCGTCCGACGCGATCGGCGAGCAAGACAGGGTTCTGCGCGGCCACGAGCATGCGAGCGACGTCGGCAACCGCGGCGGAATCGCCCACGGGCGGAGAAAGCTGTCCGAGTTTGGGAATGTGCAACGCGAGGCCGTTGGGTATGGGATTTTCCTGTAATTCAGCGTCGGCGACGAGAAGCACGGGCAGAGTGGGCGGCGTCATGGCGATTTTGTAAGCGCGCACGGCAGATTCGGCAAAGTGGGGAAGCGAAGCCGGAAGATCGTCCCACTTGACGAAGTCGCGCACCATGGCGGCGGCATCCTGGACGCTGTGCATCCACTCGACGCCCGGCAGGCGCTTGGTGGCGTCGACGATATTACCGATGACGATGTAAACGGGAACGCGGTCGCACCAGGCGTTGTAAATGGCCATGGCCGCGTGCTGCAGTCCGACGGTGCCATGCGCAAACACCGCGAGCGGCTTGCCTTCGATCTTGGCGTAGCCGTGGCCCATGGCGACGGCCGACTCTTCATGGCAGCAGGTAATGAACTCTGGACCTTTGTTGCCGCCGTAATTGATCACCGACTCGTGCAGGCCGCGGAAACTCGATCCGGGATTGGAGCAGACGTACTCGATGCCCAGCGACTTGATGACGTCGACCATGAAATCGGAGCCGGAACGCTCTTCGGTGAGCACCTCGAGCTTCGTGGGCGTGCCGATTTCGGCTTCGGGCGGCACCGGCGCGGGAGCGACGGCGCGCGCTTCGATCTGCTGCGCGTGGGAAGCTACGGGATTGGCAGCCAGCGCTGCGGCGCCGACGGCAGCGCTCTTGAGGAAAGATCGGCGATCCACGGAGCCGGCTTTTGATTTACGCATTCTGACACCTCGCGGCGAGCTTACGCGTTTATATCACACGCGATGTATGGGTGCCATGGGCTCAGGCTTGCGCGTCCATTCCGCAAGCCGCTATTTGATGTTGTTTTTCTTGCCCTCCTTTACGTAGGCGGTCGATGAAGCGATGTGACTTCGGCTGTGGATGGACTTCTTCTTGGCCAGGTGCGCAAACATCTGGATACCAAAGCCGCCGTCCAGGTCGTCGGTAATCCTCTTTTTCCAGGGACGCCGAACGATTTGAGTGGTGAGGCGGCGCGTGATGCGGGGCTGGGTCATGATGTGGTCGGCAAGCTTCCAGGCTCGCTCCAGGAGTTTATCCCGGGGCACCACTTCATTCACCAGGCCGTACTCCAGAGCCTTCTGGGCGTCAATCGCCTGGCCCGTGAGCAGGGCGTAGGCTCCGCGCTTGACGCCCAGCAACTCCAGCAAACAGCTATGAATTCCGTCGCCCGGAACAGAGCCGATGTCATAGTGCAGATCGAAAATGATGGCGTCTTCAGCGCAAATGGTGATGTCGCACATCAGGCAGATTTCGGTATGAAAGCCCGGACCATTCAGCACGCCGATGGTGGGAATTTCCAGATCGTTTACCAGAGAGCTGACGTTGATCCTGCCGTCTTTATAGGCATATTCGTATGCCCAATGCTGCAGGTCCTCTTGTTCGAGTTTGAAGCCCTCCGGATCGGCGTCCATCATGAAGTCTTCGCCCGTCCCGGTGAAGATCATGACTTCGTTCTCGGGATCGGCGCCGATGGTCTTGAAGAGCTGGCCGACGGAACGATGATTTTCGACGCTCAGCTGGATGGGTCCGCCGGCGGTATGCGCTTGAGCGAGAATGACGCCGTCAGCGCGGCGCTCCAGATTGTAATGCTGCTTGAATCGCTCCTTGTATTCCTCGAACTTCGGGGTGGCGACAAAATCCACGAGTGACATGACTGATTCTCCTTTCGGTAATCTGACTAGCTGTGGACAGCATTGCGCTTGGAGGGGCCAAAAACAAATTAGCGAGCATAGCTGATTTAGCGGGCCTTCGACTCGGCGGAACGTTACGCGACCGTACTGGCTTGAGTCAACGGCGGGTGCAGGGAATCGAGGGCAATTCGCTTGTGTCGAATGCTAATTGTGCAGCAGACGCTTGATGGTAGGAATTAATTCGCTTCCGGCAGCGGATTTAGGGATAAGCCCGTCGGCTCCGACTCTGCGCGCGGCGGCGGCAGCTTCCGGACTATCCTCGATGGTAAAGAACAAAATCTTTGTCGCTGGAGAGATGCGATGGATTTCATGAGCGGCTTCCATGCCGTCCATCACAGGCATGATCAGGTCGAGAAGCACGAGGTCGGGATGCAATTCGCGAACCCTCTCGATGGCTTCGCGGCCGTTCGCAGCCTCACCGCAAATCTCGACTCGCTCCTTCATTAAGAGGGAGCGAACACCGCCGCGTATTCCTTGGAAATCGTCCACCAGTAGGATTCGAGCAGCCATGTCGGAACTAACTACTAAGGTAGGACGGTTTGAGTTTTCATTCGATACAGCAACATCTTGGTTTCCGCAGGTGAGTCACTGTGTTTGCCCGACAGGTATGCCGGGGAGAGAGCGCAAAGTGTCAATCCGGGACAGGGCCGGGACAGGGACAATACAGGAAGTAATGTATGTCTCCGGTGCCGCACCCGTTTGGGATATGCTTATTGTAAAGGACTTATTGCGTAGAAGGGCATCTCTCGGGGCGCGACTCGCAGTATCCGGTAAACACCCCATGGTAACATTACTACTCCCCTAAGCCTGGCCCGCTGCGTTCCGCATGAAGATACCGAAGAGCAGCGTCGGCCGTTACGTCATCGCGCTATCGGCGACGGCGGTGGCCCTTGCCCTGGGTGAGCTGCTCGGGCCTTCTCCCGGTAACGCCAGCCGGTATCTTATACTTTGCGCCGCAGTTGTTCTCTCTTCGTGGTGGTGTGGACTCAGTCCGTCTGTCCTGACGGCCGTCTCGGGAGCAGTGGGTGTGTGGGTCTTGTTTTTGTCTCCGCAATAAATTGTTTGCGGCACCGGGCCGCGATGACGTATTCGGGTTGTTCGGATTTCTGCTCGTGTCCGGCCTTATCGTGGCCCTTGGAGAGGCAAATCGCCGCGGACAATTTGCCCGGCTACATCGGGTTGCACGTCCTCGATGCCGCCAATGATGCAATTATTGAGCTCGACCCCACCGACGATACGGTCAGATATTGGAACCAGGGCGCCGAGAAGCTTTATGGCTGGAAGACCGCAGAAGCCATCGGCAAAGATATCAACGTGCTCCTCAAGACTGTTTGCTCTCAGCCGCTCGATCAGAGTAAAGCGGCGTTGATGCGGCAAGGCAACTGGGAACAAGAACTCATTCAGACCCGGCGCGACGGCGCCGAGATTTTCGTGGCAAGCCGCTCGACACTGCAGCAGGAAACCAAGTGGGAACCCGCGATCCGATTGGAGATCAATCGGGACGTAACGGAACGGAAGAAGTCCGAGCAGGAGCTCCGCAAGGCGGAAGAGCAGCGCAGGGCCGCCCGTGAATTGGCCTACAGCGAACTGGAAAAGCAGGTGCGGGAACGGACAGCCGAACTGGAGCAAAGCAATCAACAGTTGAGGCAGCTGTCCGCGCAGTTGATTCGCTCTCAAGATGAAGAGCGGCGCCGCGTCGCGCGCGAATTGCACGACAGCGCCGGCCAGTACCTCGCGGCGGTTACGTTAGCGTTGGATGCAGCCAAGATAGAGCAGGAATCCGCCACCCAAAAGCTCGAAGAGGCTGCCGCGATGGCGAAAGGTTGCGCATCGGAAATTCGGACGATCTCCCATCTTCTTCATCCGCCTTTGCTCGAGGAGTTGGGGCTGGCATCGGCGGCTCAATGGTACGTGCAGGGATTTGCCACGCGGAGCGGGATTCAGGTGAGGCTGGAAATTCCCGAACATCTCGATCGACTAGGGAATGAAGTGGAGTTGGTGCTGTTCCGCATTCTTCAGGAGTGCCTGACGAACATCCATCGGCATTCGGGGAGCAAGACCGCCACGCTCCGCATTGGCTCCGATTCACAACAGGCCTGGTTAGAGGTGCAGGATCAGGGAAAAGGGAGTGGCGACGCGCCTGCGGAGTTTCAGCCCGGGATCGGTATCACGGGGATGCGCGAACGGGTGAAAGATCTCGCTGGAGTATTGGAGATCAGCTCCGAACGAACCGGAACTCGCGTGCGGGTGGTTTTGCCGTTAGCGCCCAGAGCCAACCAAAGCTCAACCAGCTGACTCCGCCTCGTTCGGGAGTGCGAGTACCGATGGGACACAAACGGACTCAACTCCGCACCCTTGCCCATCAGGCGTGGTAAAAATCATACAGGCAGATTTGCAGCAGAAAAAGTTGGGATTCCCTCTTGGTTCACGGCGTTCGGTATCTGGGTCTCGTCGCCGTGGTCTTCCCGCAGTAATCCTCTCTTTCGGCGAAGCTAGCGAATAAGGATTGGCAAGGCAGCTCCTCCATCGCGTCGCGAGTGTGGATCCTTGTCTTCTTCGCTAGCACCGGTTGGCCGGCGTCTCTGGATGAATCGGACAACGCCTCGGCCGGTTTCTCCGAAACAAAGCCTCTACCTTACGCTGGGAGCCAAACTCGAACACAATTCTTTCACCGGGTCCGCCACGCAGCCGAGCCTGCGGATCGCCTGGGTTGCGACCAGCCGTACCATGATGTGGTCCAGCTTCTCCGTTGCGGAACGGACGCCATCCTTCGCTGACCTTGGAGTACGATTTACGCAACTTGCACTGTCAGGGCCCGGTGGGTTGCCGATTCTGGTGACTGCCTTTGGCAACCCGCGGGAAGACAATGAAAATCTCTTTGCCACCGAACTTGGAGTGCGCAGGGAGTTCAGCAGGCGGCTTTCGCTCGACCTGACCACGTTTTTCAACCATTACAACCACCTTCGTTCCGTCGAACCGACGGCACCCTTCCTCGAATCCAACGCCTCATCGCTTTACTTGGTCTCTCCAGCTGATGTTTGACAACTTGTTGCACGGAGAGACCCATGGCGCGGAAGCTGCGATCCGCTGGAAAGTATCGGACCGATGGACGCTTAGTCCCAGCTATACATTTCTGGCGATGCACTTGCACCCGGCGCCGAACAGTCAGGATTTTCGGACTGGCCCCGGAACGGAAGGAAACAGCCCAGCAAATCAGAGTCCAACTGCGCTCGCACGTCGTCCTTCCGAGACATTTCCTATTCGACCTCTCCGCATTCTTCGTCGGGCGTCTCGCATCTCAAAATGTGCCGTCATATACGCGGCTCGATACCAACCTGACCTGGCAGGGCGGTGAGCGCATTTCCGTCAGTGTGGTCGGCCAGAACCTGCTGCACGACCATCATCTGGAAACGAGCAACACCGACCAGATCGTGCAATCCAGCCTGATCAAGCGCAGCGCTTACGCAAAAATGACGTGGCATTTCTGATTTCGGCAGGGGTTTTCTGGAACTCAAGGAACAGGCCGCGCGGGGCGAGAGGTTTGCATGATGGAGCGCTCGCCCCCTGTTTTCCTTTTCAGCGAAAGCTCATCCTGTTAGTGAGCTTTGCGGTTTGTGCGCGGCCCAAGCCCGGAGAGATTGATGGTCCGGACTTGTAAAGCGGCGAAGTGTCGATTTTGCTTCCCGGGAAAAGCGCCACTCTTTTCGGCACGTTGAAGCTACCTTTACCGGGGGGTCTTTCCGCCCGATCAGGCAGCTTTTTCCCGAAGGCGACATTGCCGCAAAAGGGAGGCGCCTACTCCTCCATGTCCATACGGTGCTCTTCGCGGCGTGGCGTCTGAGACTCGGACGCCTTCTGACGGCCCTGCTGTGCCTTGTTATTCCGGTCGGTCTGCCGACTGGAACGACGAGGTGAACGTTTCGTGTCGGACTTTTTTGGCATTGGTCCGCTCCTTTGGGGTGTGTGTGCATGGGACTAGATCCCGACCACAAGTACCCCAGAAGGTGAAACGGTCGTCATCGGGCGATTACTGTAATTTCGCGGGGGTTCTGCCGTAGGGGGTGGAAAAAGGCCCGGAGCTATACGCTTTTTCACTCCGCGCGGGTATAGCGTTTGTTGATGGCCTCGATGACGGCGGTCCGGGTCTTCTGCGGCGATTCCTTTCCGTCCTTTTCGATTTCGCGCACTTCCGACGCGAGGGCTTCGTCCTTGATGGCCTCACGAAGCCATTGGGAATAATCGCCGTGGCGCAGGTGGTGCAGCCAGGTCTCATCGTCCAACCCTTCGGCAATTTGTATGAACATGTTCAGGTTGTGTGCGCGCAGATTCAGCTTTCCGCCTGGGCCCTTGAAGAAAAAGCTGCGGTCGGGCCCGAGTTTCCCCTCCGCATACTTGCGCCTGTGCCGGCGGACTTCGCTGGTCGCCGGCTGGATGCGGATCGCCACGGGGCCGCTCGGACTATCGCGCAGCCAGACGAATGCTTCGCCGGGGCGGTTCGTCAATGCGCCATGAACGGGAGGCGGCACTCCTACGGCTCTGCTGAACTGGCGAATGGTCTCTTCCGGGGAAGCGCCCAGGGCCACGATTCCGGTCATGGACTTCAAGGCGGCCTCAAGCACGGCATCGACGTGCACAGTGATCAGAATGACTCCGGTTAACTCCTGGGGGATCATGCCGATGTTCTGGTCGCGTTCCCTGGGCAAGAGGTGATGGGCTTCATCGATGATGATCCAGTGGGGCCGTCCGGACTTGGCGCGAAGCTCCAGCAGCTTGGGCAGGAGCGCGGCGAAGAAGAGCGGGCGGTCAACGAGCGGCAACCCCAGCAGATTTACGATCAGCGACGACTTTGGATTCTGGAGAACCTGGAAGATCTCGGTGACATTGGGGGGCCGCTCGGAACTCCCCAGCGTGACGATATTCTCAAGATGCGAGTAATCGCCCTCGGGATCGACGAGGCAGACCTGAAAATCATTGTCGACCAGGCGCTCGAGCAGCCCGATCATCGCGGTCGATTTTCCGCTGGAAGAGGGGCCGGCGATCACGAAACTGGAGTTGTAGGAATCGATCGCAACCCGCGTCCCATCTGCGGCCGTTCCCATCGGGATGGGATGGCGCACCAGGCGATTTCGCACTCCGCGAAGGTCGTCGAGCAGCAGCCTGTCGATGACCTCCTCCATGCCTTTGCCGTTGGGGCCGCTGGTAACCAGGTCGGCGCGCTCCCGCAAGGTTTGAATGGAATTGGCTACCGCAATGCCGCACTCGCAGGCTCCCAGCAAAGCGTGGTCATTTTCGGCGTCGCCAATCCCGATGGCGTTGTGATGGGAGACACACATTTCGGAAAGAGCGGCGAGCACGCCGGTGGCCTTGTTGACCCCGGATGGCAAAATCATCACCGCGCCCTTGTTGTAGATCACTTGAAGTTCCAAGCCGAGCTCGCGGATGGCGGTAAGTACTTTCGCGTCTTCGGGGACCTCGGTGGCCACGATCACCAGGCCGACGGAGAGAGGCGAAACTCCGTGCCGCCGCAGGGAGTCCACGAAAGCTTGAGGGGGCGGCTCGGCAAGCAGTTTCGTTTCGCGAGTCTCGGGACGGTAGAGAACGGCGCCATTTTCGGCGATCACCCTCTCGAAGAGCGAAATTTCGGGGAAGATCCGAAGTAAATCGTCGAGTTGCCGGCCCGTGACGAGCACGAGCTTACGGCCCGAGGCGAGAAGCCGCTCCAAGGCTGCCAGGGTGCTTTTAGCGACGACGCCGCTGGTGGCCAGGGTCTGATCAAAGTCACACGCTAAGGCGAAATAGTGCATAACCCTTCGATGATAGCTGTCTCCTATTCAGGCAGCTAGTTGACCGAGCGACAGCCGAAGCGAAAGTCTCCCAATGGGTCATTTTTACCGAGATTGATGTGGCCAGCCGCTGCCCCAGGAACGAAGCCTGACTTTGCGCCGCCGCAGAACGACGTGCTCGCACCGTAACGAGCGAAAGCAAGAGGCCTTAGACCGAAGCCTAAAGGCCTGAACGGTGTCGAAAGCGACTCCATGAAAAATGTAGGACTTCTTGTATCCGTAGATGGAAACCTTCGACCTACAGTGAAACAACCTTCCCTTTCCCTGCCTGAGCCGTATTCCTTTTAATTTACCGCTTGCTATCGTCCAGCATGGTTGAATTCCGATCGACTGAGAGTAACGCCCTAGTTACGTCTGCTCGGGCGTCTCACGGGAGCGGGCATTTGGCAATCAGGCCGCAGCAGATCCCGAGGAAATGGCCGCTCGGTCCGGAAGAAGCCACAACCGCTTTTCGGCACAAGACTCCACTGCAGGGTATCCCAAAATGAGCAGCGCAGTAACCCATCTCACGCATGGCAATTTTGAGATCCGTTTTCGGCCACCGGCACCTCCGGCTCGAGACCCAGACGCATGGCAAAAGATGATCGGCCAAAAGCAGGTCGGGGCCCGGCTCGACACCTTGCCGGAGAGCCGGATCAGTTGGCGCGCGCTAGCGACCAGCACGGCTAGCCAGGTCGGCATTGTCGTTGCGCTGATACTGCTGGAGATCATGCTGCCTCCCAATCTGATCACCAAAGTTGAGTATTCGGTCATGCCCCTGGCCGGGCCGATGATCGAGGTGCCGCAGCCGAAAGCGCATCCCCTGCGCCCGAAGGTAGAGCCGCAGCCTCAACCGGTGCAGCCGCCGCAGCCACAGCACATTGCCAAGCTTTTTGCTCCGCGGCCGCTGCCTGCGCCGAAGCCAAAACCAGTGGAGGTGCGAAACGCAGAGCTGCCCAAGTTGGAGCAGCCCGTGATCGCAGCGAAATTTGATGCTCCTGATTTGCAGCCCGTCAAGCCTCGTGAAGTAAAGACCGGCATGTTAGGCGACTCACCCGCGGGCGGCAATTTTGGCGATCCGCACGGCTTGGCCGGAGAGACCGATCCCGCCAAGCGTATCAACGTAGCGCGCGTGGGTTCTTTTGATTCCTCCGAGGGCCCTGGCAACGGTAGCGGCACGGGGAACGGCACAGGCGTGGGCGGCGCCGGTGGCAAGGGCAATGGGAATGGCGTGGTGAGCGCCGGATTCGGCGGCACAGTGCTGGCGTCGACCAGGGGAACGGGAGGCCCGAAGGCGGTGCAGTCGAGCGGATTTGCGAATGCCGAGGCCGCAACGCAGGTGCCTGCCAAGAGTGCGCCAAAAGCAGCCGACGAAACTCCCGCGGTGCAATCGGTGGCCATATTGTCGAAGCCCAATCCGGTTTACACGGACGAGGCGCGCAAGCTGGGGATAGAGGGCGAAGTGCTGGTGGACGTCGTCTTCCTGGCGTCGGGACAGATCAAGGTCGAAGGCGTGGAAAAGGGTTTAGGGCACGGCTTGGACGAATCGGCGGTTCGCGCGGCGCAGCAGATTCACTTCAAACCGGCATTGCAAGAGGGGCGTGCGGTGGATTTTCCGGCTGTCGTTCACATCGTGTTTCAACTGGCATATTGATTTTTCCAACTTGGGTTTGATTTTGGAGGGCCTATGCGTTCGTGGAGAACGAGCTTCTTTACAGCGGTAGTCTTTGCAGCGATTCCCGGCGTGGCTTCGGCGCAATCTCCGACGTCGGCGGCGCTGCAGCAAGCCGTGGATCGGATCGTGGCGCAGGAGAAGGCGGAGGTGCAAACGCTGCACCAATACGCGCCGCTGGTGGAGACGTATATCCAGCTGCTGAAGCCGGATGAGGCGCTGGGCACGGTGCCCGCCGGCGACAAGTACTTTCTCGGCAAAGCCGATCTGGCCAAAGGGCTCGACTTGCAGCCGCTCACGAGCGACAAAGGGGCCCCGAACCTGAAGTATGCGGCCGGGGGCCTGGGAACTTTCCTGACCATGTCCATGGAGTTCCTGCCGCGCGGTTTTTTGCAGATGATCTATATCGACGCCAATAGCTTCGATAAGCAGCACTACAAGTTCGAGTACGAACGCCGCGAATTCCTGGGAGAAGTGCGCTGCCTGGTGTTCGACGTGACGCCCGTCAAAGAGAGCGATCGCGGACGCTTCAAGGGCCGCATCTGGGTGGAAGATCAGACGTTTCATATCGTGCGCTTCAATGGCGCCTACCAGCGCCCCACCAAGACAAACTACTTTTTCCACTTTGATAGCTGGCGCCTGCTGGCCGGAGACAATCAATGGCTTCCCGCCTACATCTACTGCGAGGAGACCAGCCTGAAATACGGCGTGGCCCGCAAGCTCATGTTCAAGGCGCAAACCCGCCTCTGGGGATATGACTTGAACCAGGTAAAAGTGAGGCGCGAAGAAGAACTCAATAAGGTGATGGTGGAGGCACGCTCGCCCATCAAAGACCAATCGGAAAACGCCAACGATAATTCACCGCTCCAGGAACAGCGCCTGTGGGAACGCCAGGCGGAAGACAACATCGCGGACCGCATGGAGAAACTGGGCATCCTTTCTCCGCGCGGCGATGTGGATAAGGTCCTCGAGACGGTGGTGAGCAACCTCGAAGTAACCAACAACCTGGATATCGAACCGGATATTCGCTGCCGGGTGCTGATGAGTTCCACGCTGGAATCGTTTGTTATCGGACATACCATCGTGCTCAGCCGCGGGTTAATCGACGTTCTGCCCGACGAAGCCAGCCTGGCCACGATTCTGGCCATGGAACTGGCGCACGTAGTGCTGGGACATCACGTGGACACGCAGTACGCGTTCTATGACCGTATGTTGTGGGACGATCAGGACACCTTCCGCCATTTCGGGTTCGCTCGAAGTCAGGAAGAGGAGGAAACGGCCAACCAGAAAGCTGTCGAGCTGCTGGCCAAGTCTCCTTACAAGGATCAACTCGGTACCGCGCGGCAGTTCGTGCAAGTGCTGCAACAACGCGCCAAGGAGATACCCAATCTGATCAGTCCGCACCTGGGCGACAGAGTGCCGATCGCCTGGGCCGGAACGAACGCAGCGCCGTCGCCCGCTACCGCAGCGGAGGCCAGCCAGGGGGCGCAAAATGGAAAGGCCGTTTTTGCGGCGCTACCCCTCGGCGGGCGGCTCAAGTTCGATCCATGGGACGATCAGGTGCAACTGCTGAAGTCGAAACCGGTGGGCATGGTGACCGAGCGCGAGAAGATGCCGTTTGAGATTACTCCGTTTATCCTCTATCTCACACGCGACAAGATTTCCCCGGAACAGCAAGCAACTACGCCGCCAACCACCGACGCAGCGGGTTCTTCGGATAACCGAACGTCAGGCGCTACGGTGGATACCGCAAGAAAGACGCAATAGACTCAGATCTGCTGGGAGCTGGGGCCGGCGCACGATGTGCGCCGGCCTTTTGTTTTTTTCAGCACAGATGGGATGCCCACACGAAATACCTTTTGCGCGGGCATGTTTTCCATGCGCAATGCGAAATACCAGCTTTCCCCGATTCTTCTTGGACGACCGCGGTAGTATCAACCGGAATGGCCCTGCAAATTTACAGTCAGGGCCCACGGGTTCGGCAAATTCGCCGAGCCGCAGGAGGAAAGATGGCCGAAAGAGCAGGGATAACTCAACAGACAGGAAAAAATACCGCGATACAGGCGAATCCGGCGTCCAGCACGGTCAGGTTCGTAGAACCGCAGGCGGCCTACAACCGGTTGAACGAACTCTACGATGCGATCTCGCGCCGCGCATTTGAAATGTCTGAGGGCGACGGCGGCTCCGGGCGGGACCTCGATCACTGGTTCAAGGCGGAGGCGGAACTGCTTCATCCCGTACATATGACGATGCGCGAAGCCGATGAGGCGATAACCGTACGGGCCGAGGTTCCGGGATTCAGCGCCAATGAGTTGCAGGTGAGCCTGGAGCCCCGCCGGCTTACGATCAGCGGCAAGAAGCAGTCCAATGTGGAAGAAAAGAAGGGCAATGTAATTTATAGCGAGCGATGCTCGAGCGAAATCCTGCGATCGATTGAACTGCCGGTGGAAGTGGACGCCTCGCGCGCGACATCCACCCTGAATAATGGCATTCTCGAACTCAGCATCCCCAAGCAGGCGGCAAAGAAAGTGCCGGTGCAAGCCGCGGCGCAAGCCAAGTCGGCGGGAGCCGCGTAACAGGCGGTCCAGGCCTGCGTGGTAAGCTGGGGCGGCTGGTTCGCGCGGAACCTGGTTCCCGCGCCATTTCATGCTAAAAGACCTCGTGCTCTTGCGCGGGTGCTTCCGGCTGCTCTTCCTTTACGATGTGGCCGAAGCCATCGACCTCAAAAAGCTCCGGGAACTGCTCGGGCCGCGAGGCGGCCCCGTCAAAGGCGTGTTTCCGCGGCGAACGCCGGACTATGTTCGCTTCGAGGAAGCACCCCTTGTCGAGCCTGCTGAACCACTGAGCCTGGGCGGGGGGCAAAGCGCTGCGTGTTCGCTCAAGTATTACGCCTTCGCAGTCGTCGTGGTGCAACTGGAAATCCGTTTTGAAGGTGACTGGAACGCCGTCCTCACGCAAGCCTCACGATGGATCGACGCCGCGGAGATCGATACGCTGGCGCGCGAAATAGCTCGCCGGCACGTGGAAAAAATCGGCACCGCGGTCATTCGTCCCACGCAGGATTGGCTTTATGAGTCGTACTTCATTACCAGCCTGGAGCAGGTCCTGAAGTCCGGGGGAGAACACGCCAAAGCCGCCGAGCTCCTGGCCGATCACTCCGCCGAAATCGTGCAGTTGGTGCGCGGCGAATTCACGCCGCTGGCCCCCAAGATGACCGAAGAGATCCTGGAGATGAGCGTCTCCTACTATCCCACCGATCTGGTGGTCATCGGCTCAACGGCCGCGGTGATCTATGACCGCGCGGAAGACGCGGCGGCAACATTTCAAGTGGTGGAATATGCCAAGATGCAGCTTCTGGAGTTTCGTTATTACGACGCGCTGATGACCAGACTGTTGTCGGACGTCTACGATGCTCTGGAAGCCAAGCGGAATATCATTTTGCAACGCTGGAGCTTGCCGCGCGACGCGGAGCGCTTCAATACCATCCGACTGGACGTGATGGAGTTGACGGAGCGGATCGACAACGCGATCAAGTTCGTGAGCGATGTCTATTACGCGCGAATCTATCGCGTAGCGGCCGCCAGGCTGGGTGTTTCCGAATACCGCAACCTGGTGGATGAGAAGCTTCGGACCATGGGCGAGCTCTACGATTTCATGGTGGATCAGTTCAACCAGGCGCGATCCTTTGTGCTGGAACTGGCGGTGGCTGTCATGGCGCTGCTGGACGTGATCCTGTTCGGGATTCTGCTGGCCAAGGGAGGCTAGGCATTCGCCTGGTGATGGCGCTACCGATGGAGCTATTTAAAGATTGGCGATGAGGGCCGCCCGGCGCGTGCTACCCGTGTGACGACTCTTGCTTTTGTTTCCCTCGTTTTTGTGGGTTCTGTCGTGGCCGGCCTGCTCGGCGCGTTGACGGGACTGGGCGGCGGCGTGGTGATCGTACCCCTGCTGGCGCTGGCCTTTCACGTAAATATCCACTACGCCATCGGAGCGTCACTCATATCCGTGATTGCCACGTCTTCGGGTGCAGCCGCTGCCTACGTGCGCGAGGGATTCTCGAATATTCGCATCGCCATGTTTCTGGAGATGGCCACAACCCTGGGGGCGTTGTTCGGGGCCTTTCTTGCCGCCCGATTGGCCTCGGGCATTATCGCCATCGTCTTCGGGGCGGTGTTGATCATCTCGGCCGCACTCTCCATGCGCAAGCGGATTGATCCCTTAGTCGCTGGTCCGGCGGACCCGTGGGCAAGCCGCTTGAGACTCAACTCCAGTTATCCGACTGCGCGAGGTCCGGAAAGCTACGAGGTGCGCCACGTACCGGCGGGCTTCGGATTGATGTTTGGCGCCGGCACGCTCTCGGGCCTGCTGGGCATTGGATCGGGCGCCTTCAAGGTGCTGGCCATGGACCAGGTGATGCGCATACCGTTCAAGGTGTCCACAACGACCAGCAATTTCATGATCGGAGTGACCGCGGCGGCCAGCGCGGGAATTTATCTGCGGCGCGGGTTCGTCACTCCTGGATTGGTCATGCCCGTGGTGCTCGGCGTGTTGGCAGGGTCGGCGATCGGCACACGCGTGCTGGTGAGAGCGTCGACAAAATGGCTGCGTATTCTGTTTGCGCTGGTGATCGTGGTACTGGGAATCGAGATGATCTACGGCAGCGTTACCGGGAGATTTTGAATGCCGCAATCGAATCAGCCTGAATTGCAGTCGCTCGGATCGAAGTGGAACGACCAGAGGGTCGAGGGGATGCTGGCGACGCTTCTCCAGACCGGCGTCATCATTTCGGGAATCGTGGTCCTGGCCGGCGGCATCCTCTATCTCCTGCGTTATGGCCAGGTACCGGCGCACTACGAGACGTTTGACGCGCAGCGGGGAAGCTTGCGCGACGTCCTTGGCGTGATGAGCAATGCCTGGCATGGCGACGGGCGCGCCATCATCCAATGCGGATTGCTGTTGCTGATTGGCACGCCGGTGGCGCGGGTTTTGTTCTCCATGATCGCTTTCGCGCTCCAAAAAGACCGGCTTTACGTTTTGCTGACGCTGATCGTGCTTCTGATTCTGCTGTACAGCTTGTTGGGCGGAGCTGCCTGAATGCACGCAGCGCGGAAATCATCGGGGAAGTCCGAAGTCAGGGAACGCGAGCCCGGCGGCGTGGCCCCGGAAATTCTCACCATCGGGCATTCGACCCGGCCAATCGACGAATTTATTGCCTTGCTTCAGCAGAATGGGGTGGAACGGCTGGTTGATATTCGCACCATTCCCCGGTCGCGCCATAATCCGCAATTCAATAGCGAAGCCCTGGCCAACTCTCTCCACCGTGAAGGTATCGAGTACGCGCATCTCAAGGAACTCGGCGGGCTGCGCCATCCGCGGCCCGATTCCATCAACATGGGTTGGCGGAACGCCAGCTTTCGTGGATACGCGGACTACATGCAGACGCCGGAGTTCGAGGAGGCGCTGCAGGGTTTGCTACGACAGTGCGAGCAGAAGCGCTGCGCGGTGATGTGCGCGGAGGCGGTCCCGTGGCGCTGCCATCGCTCTCTGGTGGCGGATGCGTTGCTGGCGCGTGGGATCGCGGTGGAGCACATCATGAGTGGAAGCCGGCGCGAGGCGCACGGCCTTACGCCATTTGCACGAGTCGAAAAGCAGAGAGTGCTCTATCCTAAAGAGTCGGCAAAGGAAGAGCCGCCAAAGGCGAAAGCGGGATCGCGATCCAAGCCAGCTGCGGTGGCGCAGGCTGAGCTAAAATTCGACGAGGGCGTTTCGATGCCACGCAAAAAAGGGAAGCGCAAGTTCACCGCAGCGACGGAAGCCAGGCGCCGCGCCAGGCTGGCAGCGGGCAGTCCTCCGGCGGAGCGCGTGATTCCGGATAAGCGCCGCAAGCCGGTAAAGCACAAGAAGGTCCTCGAAGATTTCACGGAAATTTGAGAGTGGGCAGCTTGAATTTCGGCCAGCCATGATGCGGATCACCCAGGGCGACTTCAGCGACCCGCGCGTGGTCGATCTCATATATAGCCATCTGACCCGTGCCCGGGCGGAAACGGCGGTGGGCAGCGCGCACGCCTTGGACCTCACCGGGTTGCAATCGCCGGACATCAGCTTTTGGACGATGTGGGATGATGAAACGCTTGTAGGGATTGGCGCGCTGAAGCGGCTCTCGGCTGATCACGGTGAGGTCAAGTCGATGCATATCGTTCAATCCATGCGCCGAAGGGGAGCGGGACGCGCGATGCTGAACCACATCATTGCGGCCGCGCGAGCCAGCGGCATGTCGCGCCTTAGCCTTGAAACAGGATCCAGGGAATATTTTCGGCCTTCGCACGCGCTCTACAGGAGCAGCGGCTTCGTGGATTGCCCGCCATTCGCCGAGTACGTGCTCGACCCGAACAGTCTCTTCATGTCGCTTGACCTGCGGCAACAATCCTGACCCACAGACAAATTCAAGTCCACTACTACTGGAAATGTAGGATGGAGCGCAGGCTCGCCCGGAGCCTAATTTTTCGAGTGTCAGCCAGGCTTTGATTCGGGGATCACTTCTCCAGGCTTGAAAACAGGTGCGACCGGCCGGCCCAGGAACCGCGCCAGCTCCTCCGATATTTTCTCCAGAGCCTTTTTGCCAAAGCCGACGCTATCGACCTGCACCGTTCCGTCGGGCGCGATCAAGTAAAAAGTGGGCACGTTGGTGAGGCCGTAGTCATTGGACGCGGGATATCCATCGTCATCGATAAGAGCAGGGAAGGTGACTCCGTATTCGGCCCGGAAGTCGCGCGTGTCTCGAGCATCGTCCTGAGAGATGGCCCAAAATGTGGCGCGGTCGGAGCCATAAGCCTTGAAGAGACGCTCGAGAAATGGAAACGTGAACTGGCAGACCGGACAGCTGGCCTTGAAGAAGGCGGCCACCACGGGCCCGCGTGCCAACGCTTCCTGCAGAGAGGCGCGTTTGCCGTCGAGGTCTTTTAGCTCAAAATTGGGAGCTTTGTTTCCAGTGTGAACCGTGGTCATTCGTGTCTGTGTTGGCGCAGCCGATCAGTGAATATGCCGAGTCTTCTTGGACATGTAATCCATCAGCAGGTACTGGCCCAGCGTATACGGAGTGGTGAAGTAAGCCTTACCGCGGCAAATCTCGGCGACCTTCTGCACGAAGTGCACCAGGCTGTAATCGCTGGCGAGCATGAACGTATTGATGAGGATGCCCGACTTGCGGCACTTTGCCACTTCTTCCAGCGTTTGCGTCACCACCAGTGGGTCGAGACCGAAGGCATTCTTGTAGATGCGGCCGTCTTCGAGCGTTAATGCCGATGGCTTGCCGTCGGTGATCATGACGATCTGGCGCATGTCTTTTTTCTGCTGCGAGAGAATGCGCTGCGCCAGGCGCAAGCCTTCGCGCGTGTTCGTGTAGTACGGGCCGACCTGCACGCGAGCCAACTCGCCGAGCGGGACTTCCTCTGCGCTGTCGTGAAACAGCACCAGGTGCAGCGAGTCGCCCGGGTACTGCGTGCGGATCAGGTGCGACAGGGCCAGGGCCACGCGCTTGGCCGGAGTGAAGCGGTCTTCGCCATAGAGGATCATGCTGTGGCTGCAATCCAGCATCAGTACCGTGGCGCAGGAGCTTTGGTATTCGCACTGATGGACCATCAGGTCGGGGTAATCGAGCTCGATGGGCACTTTCGCGCCTTCGCGGCGGACGGCATTGAATAGCGTGGCGCTCACGTCCAGATTCAGGGTATCGCCAAATTCATAGCGCCGCGAAACCCCTCCGGATTCGACGCCGGTGGCCAGCTCGCGCGTGTCATGGCGGCCAAAGCTGCTCTTGCCGAGCGAGCCGAGCAGATCCTTCAACGTGCGGAATCCGAGAAAATCGATGGTCTTGTCGGTAATTTCAAAGCGGGCCTGGTTCTGAGCGTCGTGTCCCGCGCCCACGTGGCCACGCTGCGTCTTTCCCGGCGGTGGCGTAACCTGCGGCGGAGGCCCATTGATGTAGCCCTCTTCCATCATTCGCTGGATCAGCCGGTCGAGCAGCTCCTGCAGCTCCTTTTCCGATTTTCCCGAGCCTTCCTGGGTCAATTGCTCGAGCAAATCTTCAGGCAGCAGATCGCCTTCGGCAAGAGCGCGGAGGATCGCCTGCCGCAGCGACTCCATCGTTTTTTCGGGGTCGAATTCGGAAACGCCGTAGTACTGCGACTCGAAGCCGCTCTGCAGGAAAAAGTCGCCGAGCCGCTTGATCAGCTCTTCGAGGTCCACCGAATCGGCGGCCTCGCCCGTGTACTTCGAGTAGCGGATGTATTTCACGCGATTTCCTTAATTGTACTGGCGACGCGGCGGCCGATTGAACTGTTCGCGCGGCTCGGCCGGTTTCGGGCGCTCGGCGAAGAAGCCACGTTCCTCATTCCGGCTGATGCGCTTGTGCGACCAGAGTCCTTCCAGAATGAATTCGCCGGCCGCGGCTGCAAGTGCCGGGTCCTTGCCGTTGGCGCCCAGGCGTTCCACGTGTTCCAAAAGCCCGGTGATGCGGCGCAACGCGGCAAGCTGCTCGGCGGCCGGGGCGCTCTCGGGAACTTTTAGCTCACCGCCATTCTCAAACCATTGCACCACCGGCTGCATGTTGGCGTCGCCGATGAACTTGGTGTAGACGCGGCCAATGGCGGCGCGGACGAGTTCGCGGGCGACGGTCTCCGCGCCCTTCAATTCGCCCTCATATTCCAGCTCCATCTTGCCGGTGATGGCGGGAATGGCGGCGTAAATATCGGCCATGCGGGCCGCCGCGTGGGTTTCGCGATTCTTGGCGGCGCGCTGTTCGGCATTGCTGACCACGGCCTCCATGCAGGCGATGGGCATGCGCTGGCTCACTCCAGAGCGCCGATCGACGCGCTTGTCCTCGCGGGCCAGAAAAGCGACCTGCTCCACGACTTCGCGCAGGTAGTCGGGCGTATGCAGCTTCCTGCCGCCGTTGCGCACCGTCCACGCTTCCTGTGAGGTGATCGCCATGCCCTCTTCCACGGTCGAGGGATAGTGGGTGCGGATTTCGCTGCCGACGCGGTCCTTGAGCGGCGTAATGATTTTTCCGCGGGCGGTGTAGTCTTCCGGGTTCGCCGTGAAGACCAGCAGGACGTCCAGGGGCAGGCGAATGGGATAGCCCTTAATCTGCACGTCGCCTTCCTGCATGATGTTGAAGAGCCCGACTTGAATTTTCCCCGCCAGGTCCGGCAATTCGTTGATGGCAAAAATGCCGCGATTGGCGCGGGGCAGCAAGCCGTAGTGCATGGTCAGTTCGTCGGAAAGGTCGCGCCCGCCGCGCGCGGCTTTGATGGGATCGACGTCTCCGATGACGTCGGCAATGGTTACGTCGGGCGTAGCCAGCTTTTCGACGAAGCGGTCTTCGCGCTTGAGCCACGCGATGGGCGTGGCGTCGCCGCGTTCGGCGACCAGTTCACGGCAAGCGCGGCAGATGGGCCGCAGCGGGTGATCGTGGATCTCACACCCGGCGATATACGCAATTTCCGGTTCCAGGAAGCCGATCAATCCGCGAAGGATGCGGCTCTTGGCCTGGCCGCGCAGGCCCAGCAGAATGAAGTTATGCCGGGCCAGGATGGCATTGGTGATCTGCGGCAGGACCGTTTCTTCGTAGCCTCGAATGCCCGGAAACATCTCTTCGCCTGTTTCCAGCTTCCGCAGCAGGACGCATCGCATCTCATCCTTCACGCCACGAGCCGCGCCGGCATCGGGCCCCGCCATCCGCCGCCACTCCCCGATTGTCGATGCTTTTACCGCTGCGGATTCGCTTGCCATGGGTTCCCCTTAGTTTCGAGACGTTTTCAGATCTTGCTCCGCGACGCCTTAATTCGGCCGATTGGCGGCCGCCTTCGATCTCATCTGCTGAATCTGCACGAGCTGGGGCAATAATTGATTCAGCCGGCTGACTAATTTTGCTCGCCGCTCCGCCTCGACGCGCGTTTCCAGCAACTCCTGCAGAGTGTCCAATTCCAGCGGAAGATCGCTTGCGATTCTATACGAGAGCAGGGCGTCGGACAGATCCTCCATATCGATATCCGAGGATGGACTCTCGTGCAGCAGCAGGTGGCAATCGACAAACAAAGTGATGAGCTCCTTGGCTATCTCAGGGGAGCCGATCTGAGAATCATCGGCCAGCAGCTCAACCGTTGCCTCCAGGTATTCGTTTCCCTTGTGCAACTCGCCGATCCGATATGCCGATTCACCCAGCGTCAGGATGTCCATGCGCCCATCGTCGTAATTGCGGGCCACCCGGCGCACGGAGGCGGTGCAGCCGGTCGTAGCCATGCCGTTTTCGCGCGAGAGCACCACGCCGAAAGGCTCCTCGCTGGCCATCACATCCCGAATCATGCGTTTATATCGCGGCTCAAAGATGTGCAGAGGCAGCACTGTCCCGGGGAAGAGCACTAGATTCAGCGGGAAAAGCGGGATGCGCCGGATGATCATCAGGAATATAGAGATTGTAACACTGCGCCGCGCTTTCGTGCGCTGGCGTATCTGCGAAAAACACGAAGCGATCAGGCCGACAATTGCGCCAGAGCCGTTTCCATCTCCGACCCGGCGTGCTGATCCCCGGTCCTGCGGGCCACCTCGATGCCGTTAGTCAGCGTGCGCCTGGCGTCGGCGGTTCGTGAAAGGCGGGCCAGAAACTGTCCATATTGCAGGTAGCCGGCCACATAATTCGGATTGTCGGCGAGCAACTTGTCAAAGTTCTCGATGGCCCCGGTAGCATCGCCTTGGCCGGCGCACTCGACGGCCAATCCGTAGCGCGCAAAGGGGTCTTTCGGATGGGCTGAAAGGAATTCCTCGAGCATAGCGCGTCGCGGCTTCTTTATTGTTTCAGTCATGGTGTTCATGGGGCCCAGGCTGTCAACGGGCTCGCAAGCGCGTATTATAGCCGGTCGATCCAGGAGCCACAAATCGGGCTGGGAGGGCGCCACATTGCGGAGGAATAAATTGCCGGAGAGAGCACGAAAGGCGAGTTCGCAGAAGCTGCCGGGAAAACCCGTGAGCGCTTCGCGCACGGACATGGTGGAGGTGGTGCTCCCGCAGGACGTCAACGTGTTCGGAAATATCCTGGGCGGCCGGGTGATGCATCTGGTGGACATCGCGGCGGCCATTACGGCGCATCGGCATTGCCGCTCCATGGCCGTCACCGCCTCGGTGGATCACATCGACTTTCGCAATCCGATCCGCATGGGCGAATTGATCATCCTCAAAGCCAGCTTGAACCGCGCCTTTCACACCTCGATGGAGATCGGCGTGAAGGTCTTTTCGGAAGATGTTTTGTCCGGCCAGAAGAAGCACACCACCAGCGCCTACGTCACCTTCGTGGCGCTGGACGAAAATCGCGAGCCTAAGCCGGTCCCTCCGGTGATCTGCCAGACTGCGGAAGACCGCCGGCGTTTCCGCGAAGCGCTGGCGCGGCGCAAATATCGCCTCGCGCACCGCGCCAGCAAGCACTAAAAGCGGCCGAGACCCGCGTCAGCCTGCAGCGATGGAGCGCGCCGCAAGATCGGCAACTTCGTTGGCGTGGTCCATGCACGCGCCCAGAGAAGGACCCGCCAGATAGTTTCCGGCCAGGAAAATGCCGGGCGTTTTTGCGCACAGTTCGCGCAGAGCCGTCACGATGCGCGCGTGGCCGATATTGTATTGAGGCAAAGCGCGATCCCAGCGCGAAACGTGCTGCGAGACAGGCGCGCCGCTGATGCCCAGAACGGATGAAAGTTCCGAGTGCGCGATGGCCGCGATGCGTTCCGGGGCGCAAGAGACGATTTCGGGATCGGTCATGCCGCCAAGAAAGCTTGTGAAGCTGGCCATGCCGCTCGGCGCGCGCCCGGGAAAGAGCGAGGAGTTCCAAACGGTTCCGAGCAGCCGTAATCCTTCGCTGCGTGGAACGAGAAAGCCGAAGCCCCGCAGTCCGCTTCCGTTCTCACGGATTCTTAAACTTAATTTGCTCGACGCGATAACCCGCCGATACCTGGGCGACCCCTGCATATTCAATGCGCGCGAGGGATGCGGGGAATCCGGGGTCAAGGCCGCTCAGCAGGCGCGCCGCCTGGTCCGCGGGCGCTGCGATGATTAAAGCGCCGACCGTTGCGGTTTCCGTCGCGCCGCCAACGCTGTAGGTCACTTCGAACATCGCGGATCATGCCGCCGCGCGGCGAATCGCGGTAATTTCGGCGCCCGTCCGGGCGGAGCCTCCCAGCCTTGCCGCAATCGCGGCCACCATTTCCGGCAGGCCGCCACGGAAATTGCAAAGCTGGGCGCGCGCGCCCGCGCTTTCCCGCCGTTGCTTCAGCGCTCCGCGAATGATGCTGCCGAAGCCCTCTTCCAGGTGGCGCACGACCGGGAAACGCGCTGGCGAGGCTCAGTTTTTCAGGATCGCCGGCGTAGACGCCGGAGACAAACGGAGCCGACCAGATTGTCGAGCAGGTCCTGGCCGAATTTTCGGCGGACGAATGCGGCAACGGACTCGTCCGTGTCGGGCGGCCGGGTGCGGCCAAAGGGCTCGCAGAGAAGGCGCAGCTTGGTCCTCGCGCCCAGCAACGGAGTGCAACAAGAGTTGCGGCGGAGCCAGGGGCGCGGGCACCAGACGGCCGCCTTTCAGGATGTAACGCGGGGCGCGGGGATCGGCACGCAAAAGTTCTCCGCCTAAACCCAGTTCTTCGATCAACGCGGACAGGGCTTTCGTATTCGTAAAGCTTTGCGGGCCGATGTCGAAGAGGAAGCCATCTTTCTCGACGGTGTCGATGACGCCGCCGAAGCGCGCGGCCGCGTTCGAGCAAGATGCACGGCGCAGGCCGGCTTGCTGCAAGCGCCAGGCGCAGGCCAGGCCGGAGATCCCGCCGCCGATGACGAGTATCTTGGGGGCGGTGGCCACAGGGGATGCGGAGGGAGCTAGAGCGTTTTCGAGAAGAGCGGCTGTTCGGCGAGGTGCTGCTTTTCGAGGTAAGGATCGAAGATCATGGCCACGTTGCGAATGAAGATGCGGCCCAGCAGCGTCACGCGAATTTCGTTGCCGTGCAGCTCGATCGAGCCGGTCATCGACAAAGGGCGCGAGGCGCGCCAGTTCCGGCGCGAAGTAGTCGTCGAAGTCGATGCCGAACTCGCGCGCAATCTCGTCTTTGCGAATCACCGCGTGGCAGAGCAGCCGGGTGATCAGCGTGCGCCGCAGCAGGTCGTCTTCGCTCAGGCGATAGCCGCGCATGGTGGCAATGCCGCGGCGCTCGACCGCTTCGGTGTAGCGCGGCAGTTCGCGATAGTTCTGCGCGTAGGAGGAGCCGATGGCGCTGATGGCGCTGACGCCCATGCCGTAGAGGTCCGCGCCGGCCTTGGTGGTGTAGCCCTGGAAATTGCGGTGCAGCGTGCGCTGGCGCTGGGCGACGGCGAGTTCATCGTCGGGTTTGGCGAAGTGGTCCATGCCGATGTACTGATAGCCCGCGTCGCAGGAACTTTTCGATCGCCGGTGCAGAAGATGCGGAATTTCTCCATGCCCTCGGGCAAGTGACATCGCCAGCGCGCCTTGCTGCTTGCGCAACCAGGGCACGTGCGCGTAGCTGAACAGCGCGACGCGATCCGGCGTCAAGCGTCGAGCACCTCATCCACCGTGCGCGCAAAGCGATCGGCGGTCTGGTACGGCAAGCCGTAGATCAGGTCCACGTTGATGCTGTCGAAGCCGAGCGCGCGCGAGCGGGCAATCAATTCGCGAGTCATCTCCAGGGGCTGCACGCGATTGACGGCTTGCTGCACCTGGGGATCGAAATCCTGAATGCCCATGCTCAGGCGATTGAAGCCCAGGCGCCGGAGCGCTTCCAGATGCTGCGTGTTGGTGACGCGCGGATCGACTTCGATACCGATCTCGGCGTCGGGCGCAAAGGAGAATTTCTGCGCGGCGAAGCCGAACAGATCCTCCATCTGCGCGGGCGTCAGATAGGTGGGCGTGCCGCCGCCCCAGTGGAACTGCACCACGGGGCGACTCGTGGAGACGACGCGGCTGACATGTTCGATCTCGCGTTTCAGCGTGTCGAGATAGGGCGGCGCGACGCTGTGGTCCTTGGTGATGACCACGTTGCAGGCGCAGAACAGGCAAAGGCTCTCGCAGAAGGGCAGATGCATGTAGAGCGAGACCGGCGTGCGGGCCGCCTCGGCTTGTGCGTAGACGCTCTCGAGATCGTCCGGGCCGAAATCGTCCCGCCACACCGGCGCGGTCGGATAGCTGGTGTAGCGAGGGCCGGGGCGGTTGTAGCGCGCGAGAAAATCCTGCGAAATGTGGAATCGCTCGTGGTTGAGCTCCAGATTCAGTTCGGAATTTGGCGAATCGCTCATGCATCAATGGATTACTGGAGCCGCGGCCGTCTCCGTGCTGCGGCTCGGAACCATCTTCCAGGGGCGCCGATTGCCCGGCGCGGATGAAAGCCAGCGCGTTTTCGACCGGCGTCTCGGGCAGAATTCCATGGCCCAGATTGAGAATGTGTCCGCGGCCCTTGGTCTGCCGGACGGCGTCGCGCGCCGAGCGCACAATCGCTTCCGGCGAAGCCAGCAGGATGCATCGGATCGATATTGCCTTGAATGGCGATGCGGTCGCCAAACTCTTTGCGAAGCTGCGGCCAGATCCATGCGCCAGTCCACACTCAGCACGTTGGCGCCGGTGCGCACAAGCGATCGGGAGCAGATGATGCGACGCCTTGGAGAAAAGAATCACGGGCGTATCGCCGGCCGCCAGCTCATCGATCAGCAGTTGCGTGGCCGGCAGCTCGAAATCGCGATACGTCGCGGCATCCAGTTCGCCTGCCCAGGTGTCGAAAAGTTGCACGGCCGCGGCGCCGGCGGCGATCTGTGCCTTGAGGTAGACGGCCGTGGCGCGAGCGATCTTTTCCAGGAGCTTGCGAAACACGCGCGGCTCGTTCAGGAACATCGTCTTTGCGGCGGGGAAACCTTCGCGCGAGCCGCCCTGAATCAGGTAACACGCCAGCGTCCAGGGAGCGGCGGCGAATCCGAGGACGGGCACATCCGGGCCCAGCGATCGGCAAAGCAGGCGAATGGCATCGCCGACGAAGCGCGTCTCGCGCTCCGGATCGAAGCTCGCGAGCGCGTCCACCTGCGCGGCCGTGCGAACCGGCGAAGTGATGACCGGGCCCGCATCGCCCAATTCGATGGGCGCGCCCATCGCTTCGGCGGGAATCAGAATGTCGGAAAATACGATCACCGCATCGACGCCGAGGCGGCGGTAGGGCTGCAGCGAAACCTCCGCCGCGAGCTCGGGCGTCTTGGCCACTTCGAGAAAGGCGTGTTTTTCGCGCAGCGCGCGATACTCGGGCAGATAGCGCCCCGCCTGGCGCATCATCCACACCGGCACGCGCGGAACAGGTTCGCGACGGCAGGCTCGCAGGAAGAGCGCGGTGCGGCTGGCGTTCCCGGGCGCGGAGATAAGCTCTGCTGATTTCGCTTCCATGGCGACTCGAGTAGGCGATCCCTCTGGGCTTGGTTCAGGTTTGCGGTTTCCCCCGCATGATAGCAAATTCGAGCAGGGGCCGCATGGCCGGGACCGGGCGGATCATGGGTCATTATCGCTTGAACCGCCGCTAGCGCGGCAGCCGCTTCGCGTGCTAACCTCTCCCCCCGAAGAAGGATATTTCGCCGAAAGGAGTCAGCGATGGAGCCAAATTTGGAGCCAACAAAACCACCCAAGATGCCGGCAGAGGCCATAGAACTCTATAACCTCTTTATTCACGGCGTGATCAGTCGCCGTACCTTCATGGATGGCGTGCAGAAGTTCGCGGTCGGCGGTCTTGCCGTCGGCAACAGTTATTGAGGCGCTGATGCCGCAGTACGCGCGGGCGCAGCAGGTCCCCAAGAACGATGACCGCATCAAGGCCTCCTACGAGACCATTCCGTCGCCGCAAGGAAACGGAAAGATTAAAGGATATCTCGTCCGGCCGGTCAGCGCGGACACCCGCGACGCGATGCCGGCGAAATTGCCCGGCATTATCGTCGTGCACGAAAATCGCGGCCTGAATCCTCATATCGAAGACGTCGCGCGGCGGCTCGCGCTCGTTAACTTCATGGCGTTCGCGCCGGACGGGCTCACCTCCCTGGGCGGCTTCCCCGGCGACGACTACCACGGCGGGCAGATGTTCACGAAGGTCGACGGCAAGAAGATGTTCGAAGATTTCGTGGCCGCGGCGACGTGGCTGAAGTCGCGCCCCGACTGCACCGGCAAGATTGGCGTCACCGGCTTCTGCTTTGGCGGCGGCGTATCAAATAACCTGGCCGCACGCATGGGAGCCGATTTGGCCGCTGCGGCGCCGTTCTACGGCGGGCCGCCTGCCGATGCGGACATCCCGAAGATCAAAGGGGCGATTCTGGTCCATCACGGCGAACTCGACACACGGCTGGCGATGACGTGGCCGGCGTACGACAAGGCCCTGACGGCAATCAACGTTCCACACGAAGGCTACATCTACCCGGGCGCTGTGCACGGCTTCAATTGCGATGCGACGCCCGAACGCTACAACAAAGCCGCGGCCGACCTGGCCTGGCAGCGCACGATCGGCTGGTTCAACAAGTACGTGCGTTCCTGATCGTTCCTGATTTCTTGCATACCTCGCGAACGTAGCCGGCCGCGACCCGGCGACATTCAAGCTATGCGCGGATTCAGGTCAACCTGCATCCGCGCATAGCGAACTCTCGAGAGCCTCGCAAATATCTGAGTGTCAATTATCTGAGTGGGGAGGGTACAAATGTCGTGGAAATCTTTAGGCCTGCTGGTTGCAACCTTCGCATTCAGCACGACTCTGATGGCGCAAAACGACCCGTTCCTCGGTATCTGGCAACTGAACGGGGAGAAGACCTCCAACTATCAGCAGCAAAGCCAGATGATTATCAACGTGCCCTCGCCCGACGGTTTTATAAGCATCCGTGCGACGATCGGCAAGGACAATAAGTCGAGCACCGAGACCCATCCCGTCGCTTTCGATGGAAAACCTCACCAGACCACCGGAGGCGATCCTCGGGAGATTTCATACAAACGGATCGATGCGAACACGATTGAAAGAACGCACAATCGAGACGGCAAAATCTCCGTCGATACGGAACAGGTCTCCAAGGACGGCAAGACGTTGACGGTCACGCAGGCGGCCGCTGTTCGAGTCTACGATAAACAATTCAGCGTCCAGAAGGTCGGCCGCTAGTAGCGGATCAGCTCGCGGGAACGTTGCGAGAGAGCAGACTCAGAAGAACCGCGACACGTTTTTCATTTTGCGAAGACCAGCGTCGACGGCGTGCCCGTCGGCACGATTTCGACCGACTTGAATCCACCTTCACCCAGCCACGCGCGATAGTCCGCCTGCCGGTACGTGGAACCCTCTTTCGTCGCCACCAGCATCTGCGACGTGAACAGCATCGCGAACGGGTGGCCCGTCCGGTCATCGTTCAGGATGAAGTCATTGATCATAAGTGTCCCGCCCGGTTTGAGCGCCTTTCGGAACTTGCGGAAGACCGCAATGTTTTCCGCCGGCGGCTCGGAGTGGGCGATGTGACTGTAGATCGCAAAGTCGTATTTCGCCGAGCCGAAGTCGGTCGTGTGGAAATCGCCGTCAATCGTCTGGAAACGGTCGGCGACGCCAAAGTTCCCGACGAACCCGCGGCTGATCTTATTAACGTTGGGCCAATCGAGTTGGACCCCTTTAGCCTGCTTGTTCACGCCGAGCCAGACGGCCGAGAAGACGCCCGAGCCCCCGCCGACGTCCAGCCACGAGACCGCGCCCGCCTTGGCGATGCCCAGCCGCTCCGCTGACATCTGCGCAATGGGATACGAAAGCGCGGCAATCGCGGGAACGAGCTGATGCCAGAACGGATTGTCCTCCATGTCCGCGGTGTTTGCCGCGCTCGGTACTCCGGTCTTCGCGGCCTCGGGCAACTTCTGCCAGGTCCCGAAATCCTCAAGAAAGACCTCAGCGATGGCGCCGAGATAGCTGTTTTTGCCCTTCACGAGAAAGACGGAGGCTTCCGGACTGTTCCGATACCGTCCCTCCGACAAACTGAGAAGACCCAGTCCCGTCAGGCCGTCGAGCAGCGCCTGCGCGCCACGCAAGGAGATACCCGTTTTTTTCGCGACATTCTCCACGGTATCCGGTTTTCCTTCGAGGACGGTAAACAGGCCGTGCCGCGCGGCCGCGCCCAGGATGCTGCACGCCCAGCCTCCCGTGATGATCTGCATGACTTTGTCCGGAGTGGGACCTAGAGCGGGACTGGGAGCGGGCCCGGGAGCTGGATTGTTCATCACTGTCTCCGATCGAAATTCTTAAGCTTTTTCATCGTTCGCTGGGAGTCTAGCAGCCAGCCGCATCTCGCACAAAGAAGGAAGGTCTCGTTGGATACCAACTGCTCCCGCGCAACTGATCTTTTTCAGAATGCGTGAATCGGCGATATAATTCGCTCGCTCTCGCTACTTCGCGCCTGCGACAGGGAAGCCTCACAATGAGCGCACACCTCACCCGGAGAAATTTATTGCACACAATCGGCGCCGGAGCGGCATCGGCCTTCCTTCCCGGATTCGGCGCAGAGAGCGCTCGAGCCCAAGGGACCAATGCCGGTACGACCCGCACGACGCTTCCGACCCCGAAAGCGCTCGTGTTCGACACGTTCGGAACCGTTGTGGACTGGCGCGGCTCCATCATTGCGGAAGGCACTGCTTGGGGCAAAGACAAAGGCCTGAAGGTGGACTGGGCCAAATTCGCGGATCGCTGGCGTAACGGTTATGCGCCGTCCATGGAGAAGGTGCGAAAGGGCGAACTTCCCTGGACGAAGCTCGACGACCTTCATCGAAAGCTGCTGGAGGACTTGCTCAAAGAATTTGGTATTACCGGGCTCAGCGAAGAAGAGAAAGATCACTGGAACCGCGTCTGGCACCGGTTGAAGCCTTGGCCCGACTCCGTTGCCGGGCTACTCCGGCTGAAGAAGAGATACACCATCGCTCCGCTCTCCAACGGGAATGTCTCTTTGCTCGCGGATATGGCCAAGAACTCCGGCTTACCCTGGGACTTGATCCTGTCCGCTGAATTGGCGAAGCACTACAAGCCTGACCGCGAAGTCTATCTGATGGCCGCTGAACTGCTGAGTCTCAAGCCGCAGGAGACGATGATGGCCGCTGCGCACGTCGGCGACCTGAATGCCGCTCGCGGCTGCGGGCTGCGGACCGCGTTCATCTTTCGCCCAAACGAGTGGGGTGTTGGCGGCAAGGCGGACAAAGCCACTCCCGGCCAGTTTGACGTCGTGGCTCGCGACATGGGTGACCTTGCGTCACAACTCGGGGTGTAAACGGCGGCGAGCGCGCCAGCGTCGCACCTGAGAAGAGCGTCCTGCCGTTCCCTCGCCGATTCGCGCTATAATAGGCTGTTTACCCTTCCCAAATGACGAATCACCTCGTTCTGATTACGATCGTCTGCTACCTCGTCAGCTTCGGTGGCTACACGGCTTTTTTGGCCACGGCGCGCCGCGCGTTTGGACGGCTCGGCACCTGGATGTTGATCCTCGGCCTGGCCTGCCATTATTGGGCCCTGATCGAGCGATCCCGTTCGACCCATACCGTTCCTTATGACGATCTCTATGGTTCGCTTTCGCTATTTGCCTGGCTGCTCGCCGCCACGTATCTAGGCCTGCAGTTGTTCCACAGAAACCGTTCCGTTGGCGCTTTTGTTCTGCCTTTTGTCATTGCCGTCTTTGCCTTGGCGCAAGGTCCCCCGTCGGCCAGCCCCACGCCTCCCCCGGCCCAGGGGCCGTTGCTTGCGTTGCATATCACGCTGAATGTGCTGGGATACGCGGCGTTTGCCCTATCGTTCGTGCTCAGTGGCATCTATCTGGTGCAAAACCGGCTGCTGCGTAACCGGCACCTGGGAAGCATGGTCTGGCGCTTTCCAGCCCTTGAAACGCTGGAGACAATGAGCCGCAGCAGCGTCATCGTGGGGCTGGTATCGCTCTCGGTGGGAATCGCTTTCGGTCTGTTGTGGGTGAATCGTATCTTTGGCCGTTACTGGAATGGAGACCCCAAGGAGATCATCACGCTCGTGATTCTGGCCGTATATGCCGGCTATTTGTGGCTGGGCCGCACCCGCTCCTGGCGCGGCGCGCGCGCCTCCGCGCTGTGCGTATTCAACTTTATCTTTGTGCTTTTCAGCTATAGCATCGTCAATCTCTATCTTTCAAGCTTTCATCGGTATTTCTGATGGATCTGGTGAGCCTTATCCGATTCGCGCGAGGGAGCACTTAACCGGTGGAGATTGTCCTCGTAGGACTCAATCACCGCACGGCCCCGGTAGAACTGCGCGAACGCGTCTCGTTCACGCCTGAGGAGGCGCGTCAGGCCTCGGAGGAGCTGCGCGCGCGAGGCGTTCTCTCCGAAACTCTGGTGCTTTCGACATGCAATCGCAGCGAGCTTTACGGAGTGCCGCCGGAATCGGCCACCGATAGCGTCAGCGCCATGGAGCTTTTCCTCGCGACCTTTCACCAGATCGAGCCCACCGCCCTCAATGGCAACATGTATCGCCGCCACGATCGTGAGGCGGTGCGGCATCTCTTTCGCGTCGCAGCCGGGCTCGACTCGATGTTGCTCGGGGAGGCCGAGATTCTGGGCCAGGTACGCGAGGCTTATCGGATTGCACTCGACCATGGCGGCACCGGTCCGGTGCTCAACCGCATGTTCCAGAGCGCGCTCGAAGTAGGTAAACGCGTCCGAGCCGAGACCGAAATCAGCACTCGGCCTATGTCGGTGGCTTTCGCCGGCGTTAAATTGGCGGAGCGTATTTTCGGCAGCCTGCGATCTCACGCCGCTCTTATTTTGGGCGCGGGATCGACGGGGGAGCAGGTCGTGGCGCATCTTCACGACCGCGGAATTTCGCGCCTGCGCGTTGCCAATCGCTCCCGCGAACGCGCCAAGGAATTGGCGGACCGCTTCGGCGCGGAGGTAGTCGACTGGAGCGACCTGGAATCGGCGCTTGAATGGCCGGATATGGTGATCTCCTCGGTGGCCAGTCCGGAGCCGGTGGTGTCGCGAGCCGCGGTGGAGCACGCCATGGCGGCGCGGTCCAATCGCTCGCTGCTGCTGATCGATCTGGGCGTGCCGCGCAACGTCGTGCCGGAAGCCGCCGACCTGTATAACGTCTATCTTTACGGGCTCGATGACCTCAAAGAGATTGTCGAGCAGAATAAGCGCGCCCGCGAAGCCGAAGTTCCCAAAGTGGAAGCCCTCGTCGAGGAGCATGTGGCCAAGTTCGAGTCTTGGCAGGCGGGCGTGGAAACGGGAGTCGTGCTGGAGGAATTGCGCGCGCGGCTCTCGTCTGAGCGCGACTCCTTCCTGCGCGAGAGGCTGAGCACCATGCCTCATCTCGCGCCCGATGACAAAGTCCGTATCGCCGCGTTGATGGATGAGCTGCTAAACCGCGTCTTGCTCGAACCTACTGCACAGTTGAAAGCCGTGCCCGACCTCCGCCGCAAACTCCGCAATCTCGAAGCCCTCAGGGACCTCTTCCGGCTCGATCAGGGAAAGAGTTGAACTCTCTTCGGATTGGTACGCGCGGCAGCGCGCTCGCTCGGTGGCAGGCCGAATTCGTGCGCGCCGAGCTTGCGAAGCGGGGAACTGCCGCGGAGCTCGTGATCATCCGCACCTCCGGAGACCGCGACCGCGAGAGTTCTCTGCGCTTGATTGGCGGCAAGGGCGTCTTCACCAAGGAACTCGAAGACGCGCTGCTCGACCGGCGCATCGATCTGGCCGTCCACAGCATGAAGGATATGCCTACGCGACTTCCCCCGGCGCTGCGCATTGCGGCAATCTGCGAAAGGGAAGATGTGCGCGACGCGCTGGTTTCTCGAAACGCCATCAAGCTCGATCAATTGCCGCGCGGTGCGCGCATCGGGACCAGCAGTCTGCGGCGCCAGGCGCAATTGCGGCACTACCGCCGGGATCTCGAGATGGTGGACATGCGCGGGAACGTGGACACGCGCCTCGCCAAGCTGGCGCGGGGCGATTACGACGCGATTGTGCTCGCCAAAGCGGGCCTGGAGAGGCTTGGTAGAGCGGATCAAATCACGCAGATCCTGCCTCCCGATCTCTGCCTTCCGGCTGCGGGGCAGGGCGCCATCGGGATCGAAATACGGGACGAAGACGGCGAGATTTCCGCTGCGGTGCGCCAGTTGAATCATCCCGAGTCCCAGGTGGCCGTGGAGGCGGAGCGCGCCTTGCTCGCGGGACTCGAAAGCGGCTGCCAGGTTCCCATCGGAGCGTGGTGCCGCATCGAGTCGGGGAATTTGACCATGGACGCTTGCGTGTTCTCTCCCGACGGCACCGAATCCGTGCGCGAGAGCCGCACGGGTTCATTGGAAAAGGCTGCAGAACTGGGACGCACGGTGGCCGCGGCGCTGCTCGAACGCGGTGCGGACCGTCTGCTGCGGCTCGCGGAGCGCGGCGTTGAACACGGTTAAATCTCGAACTCTTGAGGGGCGCCGAATCGTGGTTACGCGCGCTCGCGAGCAGTCGCAGGAGTTGTTGGAGCGACTCGAGTCCGCGGGTGCGCAGGCGATTTCGCTGCCTCTGGTGCGATTCCTCGATCCGCAGGATACTGCCGATCTCGATCGCTGCATTCGATCGCTACGCGAGTTCGACTGGCTCATTTTTACCAGCGCCAACGCGGTGACTTTTTTCCTCCGGCGGTGCCGCGTGCTGGGGGCCTGGCCCGCCGGCAAAGGCTGCGCGCAAAGCGCGGCGGATTGGCCAAGGAATATCGCGGCGGTCGGCTCGGCGACGCGTGACTCTCTCGAACGAGAGGGCCTGCGCGCCACGATTGTGCCGCAGGAATTCAGCGGCGCGGAACTGGCCAAGAAGCTCTCGCCGGTGATATTCGGGACGAGCGTGCTGCTGCCGAGAAGCGATCGTGCCACCGAGGAGTTGCCGTCGATGCTGCGCAAGGCAGGTGCAAACGTGACAGAAGTGATTGCCTACAGGACCGCGGGGCCGGAATCGGTTGACGCATCCCTCGTCGAGGCCATTTGCGGCGGGAAGGCCGACGCGGTTACATTTTTCAGTCCCTCGGCTTTTCGTGAATTCCAGAATCTGCGCCGGTGAGGGCGTCCCGGCCGGATGGAATTCGCGGGTCGCGCTCGCGGCTGTCGGACCGGTCACGGCGCAGGCCATTCGCACAGCGGGCTGGCCACTTGCCATTGAAGCGGCGGAGGCCACCACGGCTTCGCTCGTCGCCGCTCTGGAGCGCTATTTCGCGGCGACAAATGATGACGCCCGCGACGCGGCCCGGAACACGACGGAGAATAAGTCCGCCAGCGACAGGAGGTACAAATGACATTTCCAGCGCAACGTCCGCGCCGCATGCGCCGCACCGAAGCCCTGCGCAGCATGATGCGCGAAACGCGGCTTTCCACCAGCGGCTTCATCTATCCCATGTTCGTGGGCCCCGGCAAAGGCACGCGCGTGGAGATTAGCTCCATGCCGGGCGTCTACCAGCAGTCGGTGGACCAGTTGGTGGAGGAGTGCCGCGAAGTCGAGGGCTTGGGAATTCCCGGCGTGATCCTCTTTGGCATTCCCGAACACAAAGACGAGGTCGGATCGGAAGCCTCTTCGCCCAGCGGCGTGGTGCAGCGGGCCATCGAAGCCATTCGGCGCGCCAAGCTCAATCTCGTGGTCATCACCGACGTCTGCCTCTGCGAGTACACCAGCCACGGTCATTGCGGGGTCATCGAGAATGAAGAAGTCGCCAACGATCCCACGCTGAAATTGCTGGCCGACGAGGCGCTGTCTCACGCGCGGGCCGGGGCCGATATCGTCGCGCCCTCGGACATGATGGACGGGCGCGTGGCCGCGATTCGGCAGGCGCTCGACGCGCACGGCTTTTCGCAGCTCCCCATATTTTCCTATGCCGCGAAGTATTGCTCCGGATTTTACGGGCCCTTTCGAGAGGCGGCGCAATCGGCGCCGCAGTTTGGCGACCGGCGCAGCTATCAGATGGATCCCGCAAACTCGCGTGAAGCGATGCGCGAAGTTGCGCTGGACCTCGAGGAAGGCGCGGACATCATCATGGTCAAGCCGGCGCTGGCCTATCTCGATATCATTCGCCAGGTGCGCGAACGCTTTGACGTGACCGTGGGCGCGTATAACGTGAGCGGGGAATATGCCATGGTCAAGGCCGCGGCGCGCAATGGCTGGCTGGATGAAAAGCGCATCGTGATGGAGATTCTGACGGCGATTCAGCGGGCCGGCGCGGAAATCGTGCTCACCTATCACGCCAAGGACGTAGCGCGATGGACCAAGGCCTGTTGATTGTCATTCTGAGCGAAGCGAAGAATCTCTCTGCATGTAAGGCTGACTGACGGAGCATCTCAACGTGGGAACGACCGCGAAAAACCAGCACAGCCGTTCGCAACGCGCCTTCGAGCGCGGCAGGCAACTTTTGGTGGGCGGCGTGAATAGCCCCGTGCGCGCTTTTGGCGCGGTAGGCGGCATGCCGCTCGTGGTCGACCGCGCGCAGGGAGCCCAGATCTGGGATGTGGACGGCAACGCGTATCTCGATTTCGTTTGCTCCTGGGGCGCTTTGATTCTGGGGCATGCCAGCCCCGAGGTATCGGCCGCTATCGCGGACCAGGCGAAACGCGGCACCAGCTACGGCATGACGACGGAACTGGAGATTGAGCTGGCCGAGATGTTGCATCGGGCTCTGCCCTCGCTCGAGCGAGTGCGCTTCGTCAGTTCGGGTACCGAAGCGACGATGAGCGCGGTGCGGCTGGCGCGCGCGGCCACGCGCAGGGATTTCATCGTCAAGTTTGAGGGCGGCTATCACGGACATGGCGATAGCTTTCTCACGAAAGCCGGCTCGGGCTTGGCCACGCTGGGCATTGCGGCATCTCCCGGCGTTCCCCAGGCGCTGGCGGAACTCACCCTGGACGCGCGCTACAACGATCTCGCCGCCGTCGAGCGCTTGTTTGCGAAGCATGGCAGCGGGATCGCCGCCGTAATTGTCGAGCCCATCGCAGCGAATATGGGCGTCGTTCCGCCGGCGGAGGGTTTCCTTTCCGGCTTGCGCGAATTAACGCGGCGCCACGGCGCCTTGCTCATCTTTGACGAAGTCATCACCGGCTTCCGCCTGTGTTATGGAGGCGCGCAGACGCTGTTTGGGATCGAGCCCGACCTCACGACGCTGGGCAAAATTATTGGCGGCGGTCTGCCCGTCGCGGCCTATGGCGGCCGGCGCGAGTTGATGGAGCAGGTCGCGCCGCTGGGCCCGGTCTATCAGGCCGGCACGCTGTCGGGTAATCCGCTCGCCATGCGCGCAGGCATCGAGACGCTGAAGCAGCTCTCCGCCCCCGGCTTCTACGAGGCCCTGGAGCGAAAAGGGAAGGCACTCGCGGATAGCATGCGGGAAGCACTCTCTGAAACCGGGATCGCCGGCTACGTGGCCCGCGCGGCATCCTTGTTAACGCTGTTCTTCACGGCGGGCCCGGTGGAAAACTATGCTGCGGCCAAAAAGTCCGACACCCAACTCTTCGCGTCATTCTTCCACGAAATGCTGCAGCGGGGAATTCTGCTGGCGCCATCGCAATTCGAGGCACTGTTCGTCTCCGCGGCGCACAGCGATGACGATATACGCCGCATGGTGATTGCCACCCGCGAAAGCCTCGCCGCAATTCGCTCTTGATCGCCGCATCTCTTGATTGTCGCATCGATGATCTAAAAATCACGCCCCGGGCAGAGAAGGCGGAGTTGCGCGCAAGGCTGCCACGTCGCGCGTTAATTTGTCGATAAGCGCCAGCAACTCACGATGGCGGAGCACTTCGGGCACGGGTTCCATCGCGGAGAACGTAATGATGCCTCCCGGTTCGAGGACGGCCTCCTCGACGTCGCGGAGGTGAGCGATGCCTTGCCGCCGTGCCGCGGCCTCCAGTTCCGGTTGCGAGATCATCTGTTTCGCCAATTGGTCATCCTGAATCTTGCCCTTATGAATCAGGTGCGCCGATTGACCCTCCGCGATGCGCTCGAGCCTGGGATGGCGAAACAGAAATCGCACGACAAAGTAATTCATCGATAGCAGCGTGGCCGCACTGATCAGCCCTCCCAGGACGGTGTTGTCGTCGCCGATGATGGCATTCTGCACGGTATTCGAGAGCGTCAGCAGCACGATCAGGTCAAACGGATTCAATTGAGCCAGTTCGCGCTTTCCGGCCAGGCGCAGGCCACCGATGAGAAACAGATAGACAATCACCGACCGCAGAATCTTTTCCGTGACGGGAAGACCGAGCAAGAACATGTCCGTCCAAATTTTATCGCATGCGTCCTCTCCAAATGGCCGGCGGCGGATTCGGCGGCCCCACACGCGAGCAGCCGCACGATTTGGTCCGGCGGGGCATGGCGAGCCTAGCATTTGTCTGCTCGCCTGTGAAACGCGCCGGTGGAAAAACAGGTGCCCATCGGACCGTCGCGGCGCCGCGTCGGTTGCGCGGCGTCCCGCTCCCTCATTACTGAAAGTATTCGCGTGAATAAAATTTAATATTGCGTTCGCGGAGTAATGTTATTCTGACGGCGTCGCGGCGAAGCGCTTGCCGCCCGAGGTTGCGAACCGATACTTCCTCGCGCCATGGAGGCGTCACTGAATCGGTTCAGGTTCGCTGCTGCAGTTCGGCTCGTCGGTCTTTCCTTTCAGCACTGCTTTCCGGGTGTCTCCCCATGCCATTAACTCCCTCACCGCTGGTGATTGCTGCGCTCGACGCCGGATCAAACGCGATTCGCGCGGTCGTGGCGCGCGCAAGTTCGGCCACGGAGATACGGGAGCTTGCCAGCGCGCGTTGGGCGGTGCGGCTGGGGCACAATGTTTTCACCCGCAAGCGGCTGGACCCGCGCACGATGTCGCGGGCCGTCGAGGCCTTCATGCATTTCAGAAGCCTGCTCGACCGCTACAAGGTCGATGAATATTCGGCGGTGGCCACCAGTGCCATGCGCGAGGCTGTCAATCGCGACGCTCTGATCTCACGCATCCTTCGCGAGGCCGGGATTGAACTCACCGCGATCGGTTCGGCGGAAGAGGCGCGGCTGGTGCGCGAGGCGGTCTTTGCGGTGTCGGTGGGACGCTTCGCTCCAAAATTGATTCTCGATCTGGGCGGCGGCAGCTTGGAGATGAGCTTTCTCCGGGGCCGAAAAGTCGATCGCGGTTTCGCGCTTCCACTCGGTACGGTGCGATTGATGGAGCAATTCAACCTTTCCGGTCCGTTTACGCCCGAAGCCTACGCCAGATTGCAGGCGCACATCCGTTCTGTGCTGCGCTCTCAGCTTCGCGGGTCGCCCCAACTGGGGCGCAACGCGGGCGTGGCTTGCGGGGGCAACGCCGAGGCATTGGCTCGAGTCGCGCCGGGTCCGCGCATCGCCGGATTCAACACTTTGAATCTCCGCCGGCTGCGGGCTATTCAGTGGGAGATCCTACGTCTCGATGTCGAGGGGCGCATGGACGCCTTTGGCGTGCGGCGCGATCGCGCCGAGGTCATGGGTGTCGCCGCGGTTTTGTTTACGACCCTGGCGGACGTGCTCGGCGCACGCCACCTGATCATTCCCGGTGTTGGAGTTCGTGAGGGAGTGCTGCATGAATTGGCGACGGCCCATTTCGGCCCTGCGAGCGCGCATGACGAACGCGCGGAGGCGCTGCGGCAGCAGGCGCGCCGCTTTGCCGCGCGGATGCACTCCGACGCGGGCCATTGCGAACACGTGCGGCGGCTGGCCGCTCAACTCTTCGATCAATTGGCGCCGTTGCACGAAATGGCTTCCGCACAGCGCGTTACACTCGAACTGGGTGCCCTGCTGCACGATGTGGGCTTCGCCGTCAACGTGCGCGGGCACCATAAGCATGGCGAGTATCTCGTGGGTCACGCCGACATCCCCGGCCTCAGCAAGCATCAGCAGTCCGTGGTCGCTTGCCTGGTGCGCTACCATGGCGAATCGATGCCGGAAGCCCACCATCGCCTTTACAGATCTCTTGCGCAAGCGGACCGCACGCGCGTTCGCCAGCTAGCTGCGATCTTGCGCTTCGCGGTAGCCTTGGATGCGGGCGGGACGCAGGTTGTGCGGCGGGTGGAGACGAAAATTCAGCGTAAGGCCATCGTCGTGCGCATCTCCGCTACTTCCGAAAATCAGGTCAATCTGCGCGAACTGCGCCGCAAGGCCAAGCTTTTTGAAAGCGAGTTCGGGCTTCCGCTGCGCTTCGCTCGCGTTCGGCGGCTGCAAAGTACGAATGGAGTGCGGCGGCCGGCCTTGCTATCCGGGCGTTCCGCGGCTTGACCGACCGCTGCTTTGATTTCCGCGCCGAATGGATCCTCTCCGAGCATCTAAAGGTAGAATTAGAATATGGTTTCGCCGCGCGATAGATCGGAGCCTATGGATGAACCGGAGGATTTCCCAGGAAAAGTTATGCGTCTCTACTTGATGCGACATGGCATCGCCATTGACCGCGAAGACGTCGATTGTCCTCCGGAGGCGGAGCGTTACCTGACGCCGAAGGGCATTCAGCGGACCCGGGCGGCGGCTCGCGGGCTTCGAGATCTGCGCGTCAAACCCGCCTCGCTTCTTTCAAGTCCCTACGTGCGTGCGGTGCAGACCGGCGAGATTGTCTGCGAAGTATTGGGTCTCGATCCCAAGCAGCTTCGCACTACGGATGCTTTGAAGCCTGAAGCCAAACCTGGCCGCCTGGTGGAAGAGCTCGCGCGACTCGGTGGGGAGGTAATCTGCTTCGGGCATGCGCCGCACATGGACGAATTCATCTCGCACGCGGTCAAAGCGACGTCGTCGTTTACCGCGCTGAAGAAATCCGGCGTGGCCTGCCTGGATATCGACTCGCTCTCGCCCTTGCGCGCAACTCTCTTCTGGATGCTGACCTCGAGGATTCTTCGCCGTCTCGGCGATTGACCGCGGCCATGGCGGCGAGTTCGGTTTCGCCATCGATCCCACAGCGTTTGCTGGTTGGCGCTCTCGGCGGAATCCGCGTGCGGAGTTTCTTCGCGGCCATGACGCTCGGGCCGTTTGCAGATGAGTTGCGTATACTCCCGGCGCCTTTTTTCCGCCGCCCGTTCAATGCGCTCCAGCCATTGGGATAAAGCCGGTTTCGGCAGCGATTTTTTGCGCGAAAGCCGCGCGATGAGATCGTGCAAGACGTCCAGGTCGTGACCTTCTCCAAGCAAATCCTGCGCGTGCTGGAGTTCGGCGCTCCAGGCTGCGCTCTTTTCCGGCAAGAAGCTCTCCACCATGTATCGGAAGCGCTTCACGGTCACACGCAAGTCGTGCCAGCTCTCCGGGCCCGGCTCTTTCATCCAGCAGATCGTGAAGATCACGAACGCGCGTCAATTGCTCGAGAACAAGCTGCGTCAGCCGGCACTCGTTTACGGGAATAAGTTCGGCTCGCACAGGAAGACGGCGTAACCAGCGCTTCCATCTCTTGCGAGGAAAGGACTTCAGGGAGCTTCGAGCTTCTCGTTTGGCGCGGCGCTCCCGTTTTCGGAGATGCTTCGCCAGCGTAGTGCCCGCCGGCCCCGCGGTCAGGCGCAGCGGCTCCACCCAGTTCGCCAGCACTTGAACGTCGCGCAAATCGGAAAGTCCGCTCTGCTGTTCCTTGGACGCCTTGCGCAGGCGGCGCCAGACCGGGTCGGGGTCAATCGCGGAAAAGCCTTCGGCGAGCGAGCGGCAGCGCCGCAGGGCGACACGCAGGTCGTGCACTGGCTTGAGACCAAGTTTTTTCCGTGCGCGTTTCTGTTTACCGAGAGCACGGCGGATCGAACGCTTCAAGGCGCTTGATGCCGGCGAAACCAGGACTTCGTCGTCCTCGACTCGGTCGTCACTGCTCATGATCTTCTAGGCCCTTTTGCGCCGCTCTTCAGCGGATTCTTCCAGTTCGACTACCAATTCCTCTACCGGTTTCACACTTTCCGCTGGTTCTGAGGCGGTCTTTGCCGGTGGAGGAGCCAGAATGCGGTCGATGCCCGCCTTCAGCTGTTCGAATATCTCCCGAGGCTCGGGCCGCGCGTCGATCACCTTGAAATGAAACTCTTCGGCCAGCCGGTCGAACTGGTCGAGCAGCGCGGTCTGATACTTGCGGAAGCTGTCGTACATGTCCTCGGTGGAGTACAAGTCCATTCCCGATTCCCAGTAATCGAAGCCGCGGGCGAAGACGGCGCGCGGAATCAGTTCATCCAGGCCGATGCGCAGATAGAACACGGCGTCAGGCTTGAGCGCGAAGCGATGAATGTTGCGCACCCACGCGGGGTCGAGTCCGCGCACCATGGCGCGCGCCATCAGCGAATAGATGTAGCGGTCGGTCAGCACCACGAAGCCGGCGCGCAACGCCGGCACGATCTCGTTCTCCAGGCGGTCGGCAAAATCCGTGGCGTAGAACAGGCTCAGCGTGATGCGGCCGAGCGTATGGCCTTCCTTGGCGCGCTTGATGCTCTTTCCCACCAGCCCGGAGCGGGATAATCCCGTATCCAGCACGGCGTGGCCTTGCTGTTCGAGCCACTCCTTGAGCAGACGGATCTGCGTCGAACGGCCGACGCCGTCGGTGCCCTCGATCACGATGAGCTTGCCGACCAGGTCGTCCAGATTCCAGGCCCGGCAGCGACACGCCGTAGGTTTCCTTCATGGCGCCACCCGCAATTGTCGCGCCTGGGTCAGTTTGGCCAGCACCAGTTGGCGCATCTGCTGCTGCTGCGTTTCGATCGGCAGCGTGGCGTCAATGACGGTCAGGCCAAATTCCGGAACCATCTTTTCGTACTCCTCGAGAATGCGTCCCTGGAACAGGCGGAAGCTCTCGTCGGGGTCGTCGCTCAGGCCCAGGTCCATGCCCGCCTCGTAGAACTTGAAGCCGGCCCGGGCGTCGCTGATGCGCTTCATGGCCATCTCGAGCGGCACGCGGAAATAGAAGGCGATCGGTGGGCTTCACCGCGAAGGCATACAGTTCGCGGATCCACTCTGGATCCATGCCGCGGCTCGCGTCGCGCGCAAACGCCGTGTAGATATAGCGGTCGCAGAGCACCACGGCGCCGGCCTTGAGCAGCGGGAATGATGTTGCGCTCGGTGCGGTCGGCGAAATCGGTGGCGTGAATCAGGCTGAACGTCGCCGGCGTCAGAAGCTGCTTCTTCTTGCCGCGCTTGGTGGTGTCCTTCACCAGCGGCGAGGAGTTCCACTCGCTGAAGACCACGCCATAGCCCTCGGCCTTGAGCCACTGATGCAGCAGCATCAACTGCGTGGATTTGCCGGAGCCGTCGATGCCTTCGACGACAAACAGCCGTCCGGGAATACGATGTTCACCGTACCGTTTCATCTGGAAGAGGCCTAAGGGACGGACTGACGAGCGTCAAAGCCGTGCCACACCGATACTGCAAAGCTCAGTTTAGCAGGATCATTGTTGCAGGCAAATGAAAACTCCAATGCCGCGGATAAGTCCTGTTGTTACTGAATGATAGAGGTGTCTAAGGCCCTTAGTTAATGCAGTTGATCCAGATAAAGCGCCATGCCCACGGCGGCATTCATTCCCAACCGTTCGAGCGCGCGCACCTCCCGCTAGCTGCGGATTCCGCCCGCCGCGGTGATCGGCAGGCGCGTCGCTTTGCGCAGCTGGCGAAACCATCGCAGATTTGTTCCGCGCATGGTGCCTTCGGCGTCAACGTAGGTGCAGAGAAACTCGGAGGCATACTTCTCCAGCTCCGGGAATACATCCTCCGGCGTCAGGCGCAGCTTTTCCTGCCACCCGCGCACCAGCATCGCGGCCGCCGTTCGGTGTCCACGGCCACGATGATGCGTCTTGCGTGCCGATCTCGCCGGGCGAGACGCGAAAGAAAGGCTGCGTTGACCCCGCCGTCGCGGAATGCGGCGCTGCCGACGATGATCTTTTCCGCCCCGGCCGTCCAGGAGCCGCTTGGCCGCGCGCCACCGTGCGAATGCCGCCGCCGACGCGCACGCGCATGGAGCGCGCGGCGGCACAGCGCTCGCACCAGGCGCGCATTGCTTCCCTTGCCCATCGGCGGCGTCCAGATCGATCACGTGAAGCAACGGATACTCGCGGAAGCGCTCGAGCAGGCCGAAGACGTCGTCCACGGCCAGGCGCCGCTTGCGCCCGTGCACCAACTGCACGGCGCGGCCATCTCTGCAGGTCGATGCAGGGAATGATCACGCGTGACTCACTGTAGATGCTCCTCCGGCTGCGCAACTCCTCGGCTGGAAGCTGAGTCTAGCCGCTCAGCCGCACCGGCACGCCTTGGCGAATCGAGAAAGCGTTTCAGTTCGCCGCAGACCCTGGATGGCCTCGTGAAAAATCGAAGCAGCCAGCGCTGCGTCGGCGCGGCCCTTCGACGAAAACGTCCAGAAAATCCGTCGGGCTATCGGCGCCGCCCGAGGCGATGACCGGCACGCGTCACGCAGTCCGAGATCGCCGCCGTCAGCGGCAGATCGAAACCGCTGCGCGTGCCGTCGCGATCCATCGAGGTCAGCAGAATCTCGCCGGCTCCGCGTTCCGTCCCTCGCTGGGCCCATTCGACGGCGTCGCGCCCGCCGACTCGCGTCCGCCGCGCACGAAAGCCTCCCAGCGGTCGCCGACGCGCTTGGCGTCGATCGCCAGCACCACGGCTTGCGAGCCAAACTCGGCGGCCAGTTCGGTGAGCAGCTCCGGGCGGCGCAGCGCGGCGGTATTCACCGTGAGCTTATCCGCGCCGGCGCGCAGAATCGCGCGGCCTTCGTCCACCGTGGCGACGCCGCCGCCGGCGGTGAGCGGAATCGCCAGTTCGGCGGCGACGCGGCGAATGGTTTCAAGAAACGTCGGCCGGTGGTCGCGCGAAGCGGCGATATCCAGCACGACGAGCTCGTCGGCGCCTTCGTGGTTGTAGCGCGCCGCCAGCGCAGCCGGATCGCCGGCATCGCGCAGATTCACGAAGTTGCACGCCCTTGACGACGCGCTCGCCGTCGGTATCGAGGCAAGGAATGATGCGGCGCGCCAGCGTCATCGTGCGTCCCTGGCCGGCGGCGCGGGCGACGAAATTGGCCAGCACGCGCGCTCCGGTGTCGCCCGATTTTTCCGGGTGAAACTGCACGGCAAAGAGATTCCGGCGTTCGAGCGCGGCGACGAACGGCACGCCGTGATCGCACAGGGCCACGGCCGCATTCGCCTGCGTCCAGGGCGGCGTAGGAATGCGCGAAATAAAAGTAGGCCTCGGCGGGAACGCCTTCGAGCAGGACCGAGGGGCGCACGCGACGCAAGCTGGTTCCAGCCCATGTGCGGCAACTTGGCGGTGGCCGGCAGCGCCGCCACTTGCCCTGGGAAAATATTCAGGCCGGGCATCGCTCCGGCGCTTCGGCGCTCGCCAGCGAAAAGCGCCTGCAGTCCCAGGCAAATGCCCAGCAGCGGCGTGCCGCGATCGATGGCCTCGCGGATCGGCGCCAGCAAGTCCGCTCGCGCTGCAGCGTGCGCATCAACTGGCCGAAATGGCCGACGCCGGGAAGAATCAGGGCGTGCGGCAGCGCGAATCGCTTCCGGCGTTGCGGCACGCTCGGTCTCGATGCCCTGCCGAGCCAGCGCGCGCTCCACCGAGGGCAGATTGCCCGCGTCGTATTCGACCAGCGAAATTTTCATAGCAGCCCCTTCGTGCTCGGCAGCACGCGCTTCAGCTGCGGATCGCGCGTGGCCGCAAAGCGCAGCGCGCGGGCGAACGCCTTGAAGAGCGCCTCCACCTGATGATGCGTCGAGCGGCCGTAGATGCAGGCGCAGATGCACGTTGGCGGCCGCGGCCTGTGCGAAGCCGCGGAAGAAATCCTCGACCAGTTCGGTCTGCAGATCGCCGACGCGTTGCGCGGCGAAATTGCCACTGGCAGACGCAGTGCGCGCGCCCGCTGAAATCGATGGCCACCGAGGCCAGCGTCTCGTCCATGGGCATCAGGAAATAGCCGGCGCGCAGGATGCCGCGCTTCGAGCCCAGCGCGCTGCCGCACCGCCTCGCCCAGCGCGATGCCGAGGTCCTCGACGGTGTGGTGCTGATCCACGTCGAGATCGCCCTTGGCGACGATGTCGCAGATCCATCGCTCCGTGGCGCGCCACCAGATCGAGCATGTGATCGAGGAAGCGAATGCCCGTGGAGACGTCGCGCGTGGCCCTGGCCGTCGAGATTCACGCGCAGGCGAATGTCCGTTTCCTTCGTGGTGCGATGTAAGCTGGCGCGTCTCATTTCCAATATTTCTCCAGATCGTTGGCGTGATGCAGGATGACGCGCGCGCCATGACGTCGCAATTGCGCCGCGCGCACGCGATGCGCCTCGCTGCCGTGCGGCAGCACGCCCGAAGAAAGGAACGCCGGCGCGCTTGCGCCGCCAGCGCATCGTCCAGAATGTCGCCCAGATAGACGGCCTCGCTGGGATCGCATGCCGTCGAGCAGGAAATGCAGCCCTTCGGGATCGGGCTTCAGATGCTCCACATCGTCCATGGTGACGACACGGCGGAACAGAACTTGGTCACGCCAAAATGGTCCAGCGTGTGCCGCAGTTCCCTGCCGCGTGCGCCCGGTAAAGAGCGCCAGCTCCGCGCGCTCGGCCCAGCGTTCCAGGCGCCGCGGCGGCACCAGCCATTTTTCGCGCCACACATTGCCGCGCGCACCATTCGTGCCCCAATAGATCTTCTGGAACTGCGCGCTTCACCTGCGCGTATTCCACTTTGCCGCCGAGCGAGTTCACCCAATCGGTGCTGAGCCTCCAATCGTCGTTGTAGCCGGTCTGGCTCTTCCACTGCTGAATATCGGCGTAGGTGAAGCGACGTCCGGTGAAGTGCCTGCACGGTATCGAGGATGGAGCGGTGGAACGAGCCGTGCACGTCCACGAGCACGCCATCCACGTCGAAAATCACCAGCTTGGGCGCGAGTTTCACCACTCCTCCTCGATCGCTTGCAGCAGGCGCTCAGTCTGGTTCGACGGTCCCGGCGGTGATGCGCACGAAACCATCGCGGCCGAACTCCGTGGCGCGGTCGCGCACCAGAATTCCGCGGCGCGCCAGCCGTTTCGACCAGGCGGCTGCCGCCGGAGCCAAAATCGACCAGCACGAAATTGGCGCCGCTGGGAAAGACGCGTGCGCCCAGTCGCTCCAGGCCGCGCGCCAGATGCCAGCGGCTTTCGCGAACCTCGTTGACGTACGAGCGCAGAAACTTGCGGGTCGCTGAGCGCCGCTTCAGCCGCCATCAGCGCTACCGAATTCACCGGATAGGGAGTAAACGCGCGGCGCATCGCGTCGCAATAGATCGGAGCGGGCAAAGAGCGCGCCCAGTCGCAGCGCGGCCAGGCCGGCGGCCTTGGAAAATGTGCGCGACACCACCAAATTCGGCCGGCGCCGAATCCACGGCAGCACCGTCACGCCCGAAAACTCGAAGTAAGCTTCATCCACCAGCACCAGAGTGCGCCGCGCCGCGTCCAGAATGCGCGCCAGGCCGCTTTGGTCCAGCAACGTGCCCGTGGGATTGTTCGGATTTGCGAGAAAAAGGATGCGCGGCGCGCGCTTCAGCGCCGCGAGCGTTTCCGCCAGCGGAAACTGCATGGCCGTCGTCGTACCGAACCGAATCGACGCGCGCGCCGGCCACTTGCGGAGAAGAAGCGATACATCGAAAAAGTCGGCTCGGGAACGAGCACGCGTATTGCCCGGCTCGACGAAACGTCTCCATCAGCAGGCGCAGCGCATCGTCTACGCCGTTGGTGAGCAGCATCTCCGCGGGCCGCACGCCAAAATGAGCGCGCCAGCCGGCGCGGCCGACTTTTCGTACTCGGGATACATGGCCAGCTGTTCGCGGCGTGATCTTCGCGCAGCGCGCGCAGCACCGCCGGCGAACAGCCGATCGTGTTCTCGTTGAAATCGAGCCGCAGCTTGCCGGCGCGACCTTCTTCGGGCGCTACGTAAGTTCGAATCCGCTGCGCACCGAGGCGGCGAAAGCGTAGCCGGAGACGCGCGGGTTTGCGATTGCGCCGTGTTGACGCACGTCTCTTACGCACCGCCTTCGCGCCGCGCCGCCTTCATTGCGCGCACCTCCACGGCGCGCCGGTGCGCGACCAAACCTTCGGCATCGGCCAGCGCCGCCACCACGGGGCGCAGGCGGCGCAACCCGGCGCGCGAAATCTGCTGCACGCTGGTGCAGCGCACAAAATCCCAGGTAGAAAGCCCGCCGCGCGATCGCGCGCCGCCGCCCGTGGGCAGCACGTGGTTGGTGCCGCTGGCGTAATCGCCAATCGATTGCGCGCTCCACGGACCGACGAAGACACTGCCCGCCGCATCGAGCTTCTCGCAGAAGCGCCGCCTCGCCGCCGGGAATGCTCAGATGCTCGGGCGCAAAGCGGTTGGCGAACCGCACCGCGCTGCCACGTGTCCGCGGCGATCAAGATAGCGCCGTTTTCCGCGAGCGACGCGCCGCGCCGGATTTCCGTCGGCGGCAATGCGCTCAGTTGCTCGGCGACGGCTGATCGCCACCGCGGCGGCAAGTGTGCGCGACGTGGTGACCAGAACGGCGACGGCGTCGGGATCGTGCTCGGCCTGGGCCAGCAGATCCGCCGCGATGTAGCGGGCATTTCCGTCGCGTGGCGACGATCAGCACTTCGGTGGGCCCGGCCAGCATGATCGATGGCGCAATCGGCGCTCACCAGGCGCTTCGCCGCGGTCACGTAGCGATTGCCCGGACCGAAGATCTTATCCACGCGCGGCACCGATCGCGTGCCATAAGCCAGTGCGGCAATCGCCTGCGCGCCGCCGATGTGCGCGATCTCCGCAGCGCCCAGAATCTCCGCCGCGACCAGCAGCGCGGCGTTTGGCCGCGGACACGCCACGATGATGCGGCTTACTCCGGCCACCTGCGCCGGAATTGCCGTCATCAGCAGCGTCGACACCAGCGAGAAACGCCCGCCGGGAATGTAGCAGCCGATCGTGTCGATCGGCGTGACGCGCTGTCCGACGCGCACGCCCGGCTCGACCGTGATGCTCCACGAACGCGGGCGTTGCTGCTTCGGCCACGCGGCGAATGTTGCGCGCGGCGTGCTCGAGCGCCGACGCGCAACTCGCTGCGGCACCTGCCGCCAGCGCGGCCCGCTGCGCGCCTGCGCTCACCCACAGCGTTTTCGGCGTGAGCTGGATCGCATCGAGTCGCCGCGTCCAGGCAAAAAGCGCCGCGTCGCCGCGGCGTCGCACGTCCGCGATAATGCGCGCGGCCACCGCTTCCGCGGCGGCATCGCTGCGATGCCGTGCGGCGAGAATCTTCTCCGCGACGTTTCGGTGTCAGCGCCTGGATTCGCATCACAGCACGATCTTATTGAGCGGATATTCCACGATACCCTGCGCCTGCGCGGCCTTCAGTTTCGGAATCAGGTGCCGCACCACGTCCTCATCCACAATGGTGTTGATGGCCACCCAATCGGGATCGGAAAGCGTGGAGATCGTCGGATTCTTCAGCGCCGGCAGCGCCTGCAGCACCGCGTCCAGATGTTCGCGCCGCACGTTCAGCATGATGCCAACCTTGCTGTACGCGGCGATCGCGCCTTGCAGCAGCAGCACCAGATTGCGAAATCTTCTCCTGCTTCCAGGGATCGGCCGCCGCGGCGCGATTGGCGATAAACACGGTGCGCGATTCCAGCACCGTGTCGACGATGCGCAGCCGGTTCGCGCGCAGCGACGAGCCGGTTTCCGTGACCTCGACGATGGCGTCGGCAAGCTGCGGCACCTTCACTTCCGTCGCGCCCCAGGAAAACTCCACGCGCGCATTTACGCCGTGGCGAGCCAGATATTTCTTCGTGAGGTTCACCACTTCCGTGGCGATCACTTTGCCTTCCAGATCGCTTGCGCCGACTGCACGGGCGCATCTTCGGGCACCGCCAGCACCCAGCGCACCGGCGCCAGGCTCTGCTTGGCATAAAGCAGCTCGGCCATCTCGTCGACCTCCGCGCCCGTCTCCAGCACCCAGTCGCGGCCCGTGATGCCGGCATCGAGCGCGCCCGTTTCCACGTAGCGCGCCATCTCCTGCGCGCGAACCAGCATGCAGGTGATTTCCGGATCGTCGATGGCGGGAAAATAGCTGCGCGAACTTACCGTGATGCGCCAGCCGGCGCGCGCGAACAGTTGCAGCGTGGCATCCTGCAGGCTGCCCTTGGGCAGGCCCAGTCGTCAGCGGCTTCATCTTGCGCGTCCTTCGCCGTACACGGCGTTGGGATCGAAGGTGCGTTCCTCGACCACCGGCGTCGAGCCATCCGCCGCCAGCGCGCCGGAAAAAGCAGCTTCGGTAGCCTTCGTGGCAGACGCCCGGCCCGACGGCGATCGACGCGCACCAGCACCGTGTCGGCGTCGCAATCGACGCGCATCTCGCGGACGCGCAGCGTGTGGCCGCTCTGTTCGCCCTTGCGCCAAAGCTTGTTGCGCGTGCGGCTGAAAAACGTGACCGCGCCGGAGCTCGCGTCTCCGCATAGGCCTCTTCGTTCATGAAGCCGAGCATCAGCACCTCGCCGGTCTGCGCATCCTGCACGATCGGCGGGGATCAACCCATCAAGCTTCGCGAAATCGAGTTCCATTGGCTGCTCCTCAAATGACTTCGGCTGCGAACAAAAAAAAACCCGCTGGCGTTTGCCGCGCCAGCGGGTGAATGAGTGCTTTGAACTTTCCGGCTACTCAAACCTCCGCGGGCACGGCTTGGCGCCGTGATGATGGCGATGATGATGATGCCCGCGTGTCTTCATGACCTGAAAACTGTAGCGAAAACCGCCAGCGCCGTCAAGAGCAGGCCTTTTGGGGTAGCGGGCTAATTCCCGATAACGCGCCAATCGGGTCTCACGATGTAAGATTTGGGCGCCCCGTTGCGGCTGTTTTTGGGGTCCCGACTGATTCCGCCGGCACCAGCTAGAATCAGGGAATCTGGGGAGACGCATGCCTGAAATAGACTTCACTACAATGACCGACGCGCATCGGGCGAAAGAGGTTGTCACCATGATGCGCGCCCTTTACTCGGAGGACGAGCCGGCAATAGTCCCGGATCACCGGCGTTTTCCTTTGACGATCGAATTCTTGCTTCAGGAGCCATCCAGAGGCCGGATCATCCTCTTCACCGACGAAGCGTCAATATGTGGCTATAGCCTGCTGATCCCGTATTGGAGTAATGAATTCGGCGGCACCCTCCTGTTCGTAGACGAAATCTTCGTAATTCCCGGTTCACGAAGCCGCGGTATCGCTCACAGGTTTTTCAACTTCTTGGACCGCGAAAGGCCCTTCAACGCGGTTGCGGTTGCCCTTGAGGTAAACCCTGCCAACGAACGCGCGCTGCGGCTCTACGAGTCGCTCGGGTTCAGCCATCGCCGCACCATGATGCTGACATACCGCTTCCCATCAAGTCCCGCGGAAAATCGCAACCGCGGTGCATAGCCATTGGAATGAGGCCAGAAGTCAGCGTCAGCAGGCGAACCGACAATTCGTTCCAGCTTTGTTCAAACCGTGGTTCCTGCTGCTGTTGGATGTATCGGAGGAGTGCTCACCTTTGCGTGAGGTGTAACTCTCATCTCACTGAACAGAGTTGCGTATAGCGCGCCTCCGATTGCGCCGCCTAAGATGGGAGCCAACCAAAACATCCAGAGCTGGTTTAGGGCCCATCCCCCGACAAAAAGCGCCGGACCCGTGCTACGTGCCGGATTGACGGAGAGGTTGGTGACCGGAATTCCAATTAGATGGATTAGCGTCAGACCCAGGCCAATTGCTATTGGCGCAAATCCCTGAGGCGCACGTTTGTCCGTCGCGCCCATGATGATCAGGAGGAAGAACATCGTCAGGACAACCTCTGCAATAAAGCAGGCTCCCAGCGAGTACCCGCCGGGCGAGTGCGCCCCATAGCCATTCGAAGCAAAGCCAGCGTTCAAATCGAAGCCCGCTCTTCCGGAAGCGATAAAGTACAACACGCCAGCAGCTACAAAAGCGCCCAATAACTGTGCCACCACATAAGGAACCAGATCTGAGGCCGCGAAACGCCTGCCTATGACAAGCCCCGTGGTTACAGCCGGATTCAAGTGGCAACCTGAGATGTGACCAATGGCGTATGCCATCGTAAGGAGGGTCAAGCCGAATGCGAAAGCAACCCCAATGAAACCGATTCCATAAACAGGAAAAGTGGCCGCAAGCACTGCACTGCCACATCCGCCAAAAACGAGCCAGAAAGTACCGAAAAATTCTGCTGTCATTCGCCTTCCCAGATTCATAGTGACCTCCAGCGATTTTCGCTGTCTAGTTATGGCTGGTGCCAACGCCCCTTCCACCACGACCTGAGAGCCCTTTTTCAGACCGTCGCTGAGCGGCAAAGTAGACCGCGGTCTGCTTCGGGCCATAGTGGGGCGTATCTCGGATTGTGCTTCCTCCCAAAGCTGGCGAAACTGTTACTTTTGCAAGGTCTAACAAAAAGACGTTTGAAGGGGACGCGGGGCTGCTTGCGACGACTGACTCTGGATAGCGTCCGTAGTTCGCAAGCAAATCCGGCCACACGGATAGAAAGTCTGAAGACTCGAAACCTGCTTCGTGAAGGCCGTAGTCCTAAAGATTATCCATCTAATGCTTTACCTCCTGGCGTTATACGTTAGAATCTGAGTCGCCCGCCCCTACTGAAAAATCCACACATGTACTGATATTCCCTGCAAGGTCGCCAATCGGCCCTCAGGCTTTTCCGGGAATTGGGAGCAATCGTGCCGCAAACCATGAATCGCACGGCCATTTGTGAATGGGCGTTTCGCTTTCTACTGTTCGCACTTGTAATTTTGGGAGCAACCAGCGGCGCTTGGGCGGAGAATGCCGCCTTTGACCTCGCCGGCCCCAAAGTGGAAATGACCGTCAGGCGTGCGGGAAAGACGCTCCCCATTTCGCAAGTGCCGAACCTGCAGCCCGGAGACCGGTTGTGGATTCATCCTGCGCTGCCCGACGATCAATCGGTCCGCTATTTGCTGGTGGTCGCATTTCTGCGTGGCACCACCAACCCGCCGCCCGACGATTGGTTTACGCGAGCGGAAACCTGGAATAGAAATGTCCGCTCCGAAGGGATCACGGTGACGGTGCCGCCCGACGCGCAGCAGGCGCTGCTTTTCCTTGCGCCGGTGACGGGCGGGGACTTCGACACTTTGCGCTCGGCTGTACGCAGTAAGCCTGGCGTATTTGTGCGCGCGTCGCAGGATTTGAATCAGGCCAGCCTCGATCGTTCCCGGTCGGATAGATACTTGAGCGAAGTAAAGAAGACTTCGGATTTCGATCCCAAGGCGCTCCACGACCGATCGGCCTTGTTGGCTCGGACGCTGGGCATCAGGCTTGAGGAGCAATGCTTTGACCGGCCTCCGGACCAGCAGTCGACATGTTTGACTCAGAACACCGACCAACTGGTTCTGGACGATGGCCACAGCCAGTCGATGGTAGCCGCTCTTACTTCGGGGCCGTCGACGGACCTGATGGGACAGCTCAGCGCTACCTCGCTCGCGGGTGGAGGATTTTACAGCGCTTATGTGGGGGCGGTAGTGGATCTCGCCAAGCTGCTGGGCAGTCTCCACACAGCCTCTTACCAATACATTCCCGCGCTGTCGGTGCCGAAAGGCGCGCAGGTGAACCTGCGGCTGAATAATCCGCCATCGTTTCGCAAGCCGATGTCTGTGATCGTGATGGGCTTGCCCGCCGTTGAGGCGCAGCAACTGCCGCCGCTTCGTTCCTTAAACAAGGACGGCATTTTCTGTCTCCAAAAAACGCCTATGGTGCTTCCCGCCGAGGGTGCCCCAGTCGTGTTTTCGACCGATATCGCGCACGACTTTGTGTTGCACCTGCAGGGCCAGGCCGGAGAAGCCGTGGACTTGCCCGCGGCCCCGGACCCGTCGCAGGGTGGTTTTCTGATTGATGTGCACACTCTGAGCGCCGACAAACTCGATCCGAGTCTGAAAGGGACGTTGCGCGGGTATTGGGGATTCGACTCATTCGATGGGCCCGCTTTCCGCATTCTCAATGCGCATCCGGAGAAGTGGGTGATTCCGGTCGCGGATCAGGGCGCATTAATCGCCGGAAGAGAGGACACTCTCCACGCTGACTCCAACGGCGCGGCATGCGTCGATAAAATTCGTATCCAAAATGAGCAGGGAGTGGAACTCAAGACGACTTGGCAAGCCATCAAGCCCAACGAACTGGAAATACGTGTTCCCCTGAAGGATGAAATCGCAGGGCCGCTGAAGATGACCATTCAGCAATTCGGCTCGATCCCATCCGATCAAGTCGATTTGCATGCCTATTCGGAGGCGGCCAGGCTCGATGCGTTCAAGATCAGCGCGGGCGACCCGGAGGGTGTTCTCACGGGAACGCGGTTGGACCAGGTGAGCAGTTTCGAAATAAAGGGGATCAGCTTCGAGCCGGCGAAACTTTCACGCGCGGGGCAAGTGGATGAACTGCGCTTGTCTGCATCGCAGGCTGCGCCGGGCACGCCCTTGAAGCCTGGCGAGAAGCTTGTGGCACGCGTGGACCTCAAGGATGGGCGTGCGCTGGATTTGCAGACCACGGTTGAGCCGCCGCGTCCCAAGATCGATTTGATCAGCAAAAACGTGCAGCCTGGGCCGTTGCGTTCCCCTGTGCACCTGACGAATCAGGATTTACTTCCGCAGGATGGGCGAATAACGTTCTTTCTGAAAACGGAGATCCCGGAGAACTTTCCTCGCACCGAGAAGATCGAGGTAGCCAGCGCGGACAGCTCCTTTGACGTGTTGCTGAGTGTGGCCGACGGCAATCTGATTTTGCAGGACTCTCAAACCGTGATGGCGGTGCTCGATCCCCTCAAGAGCTTTGGGAGTTCGGCTTTCGGTCCCTTACGCTTTCGCGCCGTCGAGGATGCCGGCGGAAAGGGAGACTGGCAGCCGCTGGTGACGTTGGTGCGCATTCCTTCGCTCAAGGAGGTGCGCTGCCCCGACAGTCCCGACAAGCAGTGCGGTCTTACCGGGACCAATCTCTTTCTAATCGATTCGGTTGCTTCAGACCCGCAGTTCACCCACACGGTTTCCGTGCCCATTGGATTCGCGGACAGCAGCCTAAATGTGCCGCGGCCCAACGGCACGTTGCTCTACATCAAGCTTCGCGACGATCCCGCCACGGTGAATACGCTCACTCTGGCCGTGCTGCCGGCCGAATAGGAAGCAAGCGCGCTACGGATCGACTTGGCCATTCGGATCGTAGGTCTTCGCGTTGCCTGCGCGCGTGATGGTCAGGTTGTACTTATAAAGCTTGCCCCCGGCCGGCACGTGATCCGGCACAGCTCCCGACGATGGAGACTTCTTGTGGAAGCGGTTGCCTGTAAAGGGTGTTTCGCCCACGAACTCCACGCTGAATTCGGCAGTTGGATCGTTGCACACCCACATCACGTGTTGCTTGCCGCTCTTGCTCACGTGAAATGGATCTGGAGTGCACTTGCCGGTGTTGGCATCGATGGTAACCGTCACCCTTTGCTGATCGCCCCCTACGGATGTGGCCATTTTTCTCCTCCTGGTCGAACTCTACCGGGCCTGTAGCAAGGCCTGAAATTGAGTGCTGGCACGTAACTTGTCGAAGCTGGCCGTATCGCGCGCGATGGTCGGTGAATAGCCGGCGCCGAGCGCGCTCCCCAGCCACTTCAGCGCCTCGCTCGTCTCCCCAAATTGGTTGTAGACCAGCGCGGCCTTGAAAAGCATTTCGGAATCGTGCGGAGCGAGCCGCAGTCCCTCGCGCAGGTTTTTGAGCGCGGCGGCTTTCTCTCCCACCATCGCGTGGCAAATCGCCAGCGTTCCCAGCGCGTCTGCGTCGTTCGGATTAATTTTCAGGCTTTCCGATGCCAGCGAGATGGCCTGCCGATAGGCCGCGGGAGCTTGCTCGCGCTTTGTGGAGCTCCAGAAGTAACCCTCGCCCAGGTTCCACCATTTCACATAGTCGGCTTCTTTTAGTTTGATCGCCTGCTCGTAGGCCCCGATCGCGTCGTCATAATGCCGCAGGTAGAAATGCGCGTTGCCCAGATTCGTATAGGCGGTTGCAGTTGGCTGGATATCGATCGAATGTTGAATCGCGGCAATCGCCTCGTTGTAATGCCCTTGCCCATTCAGGGCCGCGCCGAGATTGTAATAGCCTCGAATATTGTCCGGTACCAGCGTAATCACTTGGTTGAACATGGCCGCCGCGTCGGCGAAGCGGCTCTGGTGGAAGTAAAACGCTCCCATCCAGCTGTAGCCGACCCAATAGTGCGGCCGCAAATCGATGGCGCGCCGATACGTCTTCTCGGCCTGCGTGAGGTCGCCCATGCGCTCATAGGCTTCCGCCAACCCGCGATAGGCGTCATCGTTGGTAGGCTCGGCTTCCAGTGCGCGGCCAAATTCGGTAACCGCTTTTTCGTACTGTCCGCTCGAGGAGTCGAGCGTTCCCAGGCACGCGTGAGCGGGGCCCAGGCGCCGGTCCAGACTCAGCGCGTGTTCGCACGCATCCTGCGCGGGCGCCAGCCATTGCAGCTGTTTGTTTTCGCGATAGCTGAGCCAGTAGGCCTGGCCGAGCCCCGTGTACGCCAGCGCGTAATTCGGATCGGTAGCCAGGGCCCGCTGGAAAGCGGTGATCGCATTCTGCAGGTTTTCTACTTTGTCGTAATTTTGCAGATACCCGCGTCCCTGCAGGTAAAGATCGTACGCGTCGGCCACTTGCGTGCCGCGTGCGCCCAGAGTTTGCCGTTCCGCCGGTTGCAGCTCGAGCTGCAGCATTCGAAGCACGCTCTCCACCACTTGGTCTTCGCCCGCGAATGGATCGGTGGCCGCGATGGTGAGCGTGTCTGCGCGCAGTTGCCGATGGCTTCTGGTGTCGACCAGTTCGCAGGTGACTCGCGTCATTCCCTTGGACTGTTGCAGGCTGCCCGTCAGTACCAGATTCACGCCGAACTCCTGCCGCGCGCTTTCGCTCGACGCCACGCTGCGATCGCGTACCTCGCTCGCCGGCACGACCTGCAACGCGTGCTGTGCGGTCAGTTGCGTCAGCTTCGCGGTGACCATCTCCGTGAGTCCGTCGCTGAACGCGGTGACGCCCGCGTCGCCGCCCAGCACTTTGAAGGGCAGCACCGCCAATTGCATCTCCTGGGGGATCGGCGCACTGGCTGGAGAATTGCGCCCGCGTAATCGGGGAATCATCGCCATGCCGCCGGCCAGCAGACTGACTCCGACGAGCGCCATGGCCAGAGGTCGTATGCGCCTGCGAATCTGCAGCGAGGCAGTGGGAGGGAGCAGCCCGCTCAGCCCGCGTTTCGTGGCCTGTGAATCCGCTGCATTCTCCGCGGATAGGTCAGCGGCCTGCACCTGCTCCATCCGAAGTCGGGCGGCGGAAATATTGCCGAGACGAGCTTGCTGGCTCTTTTGCAGGCAATCCCGCAGGAGGCCTGTAATCTCTGCGGGCGTCGACGCGGGCAGCGCCGTCCAGTCGGGCTCTTTTTCCAGAATGGCCGCAATGGTGTCTGCGGGGGTCTCGCCGGGAAACGCGGGACGCGCCGTCAATAACTCATACAGCAGGCAGCCAAACGCCCAGATATCCGTTTGCTTGTCGACGGTCTTGCCGCGTGCCTGCTCCGGGCTCATGTAAGAGGGCGTACCCAGAATGGATCGTTCATCGCTAAGCGTCAGCGTGTTCGAAAAATCCATCGGGTTGCTGTCGTTAACGGCCTTCGCCAATCCAAAATCCAGTACCTTGATTCTTCCCTCCGGGGTCAGTTTGACGTTGGCCGGCTTCAGGTCGCGATGCACCACTCCTTTTTGGTGCGCCTCCTCCAGGGCTGCCACGATCTGGCGCGCCAGAGTCAGCGCCCGATCGATGGGCACCGGCCCTGCGCTCAATACTTCAGCGAGCGTCCGGCCGGGGACCAGCTCCATGACCAGGTAATGCACGCCGTTCCACTGCTCGAGCCCATAAATGGTAGCGATGTTGGGATGGTTGAGGGCGGCCAGCAGCCTCGCTTCGCGCCGGAAGCGCGACAATCGGCCCGGATTATCGACGAATATCGCCGGCAGTACCTTGATCGCCACGTCGCGGGCGAGGTTGGTGTCATGGGCGCGATAGACTTCGCCCATTCCACCCGAGCCCAGAAGTTCGAAGAGCGTATAGGCGCCCAGCACGGTGCCGCTTTTCACGCCGCCGTTGTCGGTCAGAGTCTGCAGGGCTGACTCGGGCAGGGAACTGGCCTTCGATTGGCTCGCAGCGAGCAACGCCTCCACTTCGTCGCGCAACGCCGGATCCAGGCGGAGTTTATTCAGGTAGGCGGCCACTTCCGATGGCGGGTGCTCGAGCGCGCCGGCGAAAACCTTCTTCACTTCCTGCCATCGGTCCGGCATCACTGGCGTAGAATCCTTGCGGCTTGTCTCACTTTTCATGCTGCGCCCATGTAGCGCCAGAGTCAGCCGCTAACAGCTTCCGTCCTGCGTAGGACGCAGCGAGACGCGAGGAAGCGTACCCCCCCAAAGCATCGAAAGTAAAGCGCTTTGCCGGATAACGCAGCCGCCGGGAGGCAATCTAGGGCTTCTCGTTTTCCTTCAGCCGCAGAGATGCCGAATTGATGCAGTAACGCAATCCGGTGGGCGCCGGCCCATCCGGGAACACGTGCCCCAGATGCGCCTCGCAGCGGCTGCACATGACTTCCGTGCGCGCCATGCCGTAGGACTCATCGGTTTCGAGCGCCACTTTGGACTCGTCCATCGGCGCCGTGAAGCTTGGCCAACCGGTGCCCGAATCGAACTTCGTCTTTGAATCGAAGAGCGGCTCGCCGCAGCAGACACATTGGAAGACGCCGTGCTTCTTCGTGTCCCAGTATTCGCCTGTGAACGCCGGCTCGGTGCCCTTTTTGCGGGTCACGCGAAACTGTTGGTCGTTAAGCTGTTGCCGCCATTCAGCGTCCGTCTTTTTTACTTTTTCCATGTCCACACCTCCGTAAAGCTTTCCAATCCGTGGGCACTGCTCATTTTATCCCGTTACGTCGGGGACAGAAACGTGTTGGTTCAGCCTGAAATGGAACGATCATTCCTGACACATCAGCACGATCACTCCACTGACCGAAGCCTGCTCCAAAAGCTCGTGCGCGCGGCCCGCTTCCGCTAACGGCAGCCGCTCAGCGACCACCGGCCTGATCGATTTCTCCTGAAGCATGGCCAGCAATCGCGAGAGGTCCTCGCGGAACCATTCGGGATGTTTTTTCCTCTCCGTCATGATGTTGTACCAGCGCGCGGATTTTCCGGGCATGAGACTCACGACGCCGAGCCATACGAAGCTCGCAGCGGCGAGCGACGTGTTTCGTCGCCCGCCTTCGATGGCGGCCGACATTCCATAGCCGATAAACCGTCCGCCCTTGCCGAGCGCGCGATACGAGCGCAGCCAGTTGCGGCCGCCAATCGGATCGAATACGGCATCCACGCCGGCGGCGCGCCGGACAAAATCCTCAGTCCGATAATCGATGGGTATGCCGCCAAGTGCAGCCACCAGATCGTGCTTGGGCTTGGAGGCGGTGCCGAACATCTTCAAGCCGGCGAGCGAACCGAGTTGCAGCGCGGCCGTTCCCACTCCGCCGGCGGCTCCGTGAATGAGCACGCTCTCGCCCCGGCGCAGCTTCGCGATGCGATGGATCAACTGATACGCTGTGGTGTAGTTCAAAACGAGGCTGACCGCTTCGGCGGGGTCGAGCCCGGCGGGAACCCGCACCAGTTCGGACTCTGGCAATACGATATAGCGCGAGTACCCGCCCGTCTTAATTATCGCTGCGGCCAAATCGCCGGATTGCCACCCGGTAATACCGGCCCCACAGGCGTCAACGATGCCGACGATAGCGTAGCCGGGTGAATAAGGCAGCGGAGGGACGCCGGAATACAGCCCGCGGCGCATCAACACGTCGGCGAATGCAACTCCGCATGTGAGAATCCGGATGCGCAGCTCATTCGCACCCGGATCGCGGACGTCGTCTTCGATTACCTTGAGGACTTCAGGCCCACCGAGAGCGGTGAGGACCACGCGCTTGTTTCGCATCGTCAATCATCATAGCGTAAAGCAGGAATTTGGAGCGGAAACGACGCAATGCCTCATGCGGAGTTTGCCGTGTTTTGCTGAATTAGGTAGATTGGGAACCGCTCGGTCTTGGCGTGACGCCGTCGTTCGGCGATGGCAGCGAAGTCGGACTGGAGCGCCGAAGCCGAATGTTCGTCAGAAATGTTCGGCAGATCAGAGGAGTCATCCGTGAAATACCTGTTTTCATTTGTGGCCGTCTGCGCCCTTTTGCTCGGCATCTCGTTAAGCGTGTATGCCCAAACCGAAGTCACTCTTCTGGCGCCGAATCCCTTCCGAGGATCGTTGGATAAGGTGGCCCCAGGATTCCAAAGCAAGACCGGCTACAAACTCAAGTTGACCTATGGCAAGGGGCTGGGGACCAGGCGGCAGGTGGCGCGCGGCGAAATGTTTGATGTGTCGATTCTGCTGCCGCCCTTTCCGGAGGCGCTCGCCTCAGGCAACATCGACCCTAAGAGTGCCACAACGCTCGCGAGCCTTACCCTGGCGCTCGCCGTGAAAGCCGGTACGCCGAAGCCCGACATCTCCACACCCAAAGCGCTCCGGCAAACCCTTCTTGCGGCCAAGACCATCGCGTTTGTGGACCCGACCGCGGGAAGCGACGGATTTGCGACTCGGGAGGCGCTCCAGAAGCTGGGCGTCATCGACCTGATCGACTCGAAGATCACCCTCGGCCCAACCTCCAACGTCGCGGCGGGTTTTGTGGCCAAGGGCGAGGCCGACCTCTGCATTTTCTACGTCAACGAAATGGAGAATCGCGGTCTCGACGTCGTAGGGCTTCTGCCGAAGCAGTTTGCGCCACCAGTGAAGGTGGTTGCGTTTATCTCAACCCACGTCAAGGACATGAAAGCCGCCAAGGCCCTCGTCGACTACCTCTCGTCGCCCGAGGTCGAGGCCTCCTACAAGAAAGATGGGCTCGAGCCTGCTCGTTGAGTCGCGCGCCGTGGCCGCGATACAGCTCCACCGGGACCGGGCGATTCAAGCTGTGAATCCCCAGGCAAGACGTTCGGACGTATACTTTGTACGGGTAACGGTTTTATGGCCAACAGCACCATCGCCTCCGCCGCGGAACTGAAACGCCATCTCTTCTACGAGACTTCGCATTCCCCGGCCCTCGCGGACCTGGTCGGCTACGAAAAAGCCAAAGACATCATCGACTTCTGCTTCATTGCCAATCCTTACTATCCCACCCCGGAGATGCTCGGCGATCTTCAGCACAACCTGGCAAATCTCATCAAGTCCTATCCCTCCAGCAGTCCGTTGATGAGCCAGCAAAATCTTGCCGCCGTCCTGAACGTCAGCCCGGAGAAACTGATTATCGGCAATGGCGCCACCGAGTTGATCGTCCTGATCAATACCACGCTCATCGATCGCATTGCCGTGCCCATACCGACCTTTGGCGAATATATCGAGAAGCTGCGCGACCAGCGTGACGCCGAGCTCTATCCTCTCGATCCCGACCAAGGTTACCGGCTGCGCTTGCCGGACTACCTCGACTGGGTGCACCGCCGCAATCTGAAGGCGCTGCTGATCATCAATCCGGGCAATCCGACCGGCCAGTTTATCCCGCTCGACGAGATGATCGATTTTATGAACGCGGCGTCCGATCTCGAACTAGTGATCGTGGACGAATCCTTCATCGATTTTGCGGGCGACCCGATTCCCAGCCTCCTGCCTCTGGCGGAGCGATTCTCGAATCTGCTGATCGTCAGGAGCATGAGCAAACATTGCGGCGTGCCGGGATTGCGTCTCGGCTATTGCTACAGCGGCAATCTCTATCTCCTGAACCGGCTGCGCCGATTCATTCCTACCTGGAATCTGAATACGCTCGCCGAATACTTTCTCTCGCTCCTGCCGAAAACCGATGGCGCCTATCATGAGGGCCGCAGGCGCCTGATTGCCGATGTCGCCTGGCTCTATGGAGCTCTCCAATCGATTCCCGGCATCGCTGTGTATCCCACGGGAGCGAATTTCGTCTTGTTCAAGGTCAAGAGCGGAATGACTGCGGGTGAGTTGCAGTTACGCCTCCTTGCGGATCATCGGATGTATGTGCGGGACTGTTCCAATAAAGTGGGCATGGATAGTTGTCATATCCGTGTTGCCTCCCAGGGACGCGAAAAGGACGCCCGGCTCGTCGAGGCGCTCCGCACCCTCGTGCCATGAATCCGCAAGTAAATGTGCAGTGGAAGCCTTAATGAAGACCCCATGAAACGCCCCGTCGTTCTGGTCGTCACTCGCCGCACCTCTCGCAAGCACAAGTTCATCGACTACGTCGGCGAATTTCACCTTCAGCTTCTGATCCGCCTGCGTACGCTTCCGATCATGGTTCCGGTGGCGGAGGGCGCGAGCGCCTGCCTATCTCAATATATGGGGGACATGCGCGGCCTTCTGCTCGTGGAGGGCGAAGACATTGAGCCGAAGCGTTACAAGCACGAAGAAGCCAATATTCGTCACCTCGAGAAAACACACGCGCTCAAAGATGAGATCGAAATCCGCCTGGCCCGCCACGCTCTGCGGCACAACCTTCCGATTCTGGGCATCTGCCGGGGATCGCAGTTGCTCAACGTCATTCGCGGCGGCACGTTATATGGCGACGTGCAGCGGGAAAAACAATCCGCTCTCAAGCACATCAACTACGGCGAGCATTACGATGACTATCGCCACCCGGTCAGCGTTGTTCCCGCCACCCCGCTCGCGAAATGGTATCGGCGCCCCACTTTGCAGGTGAATAGCTATCACCATCAAGGCGTGCGCCGGCTAGGCCGTCACCTCCAGGCCATGGCCCATGCCGGCGATGGCCTCATCGAGGCGTTTTACGATCCGCGGTATCGATTTGTGGTCGGCCTTCAATTTCATCCCGAGCGCATGCTCGAGGAATACGCTGGGAATTGGCGCGTGTGGCAGGCTTTCGGCGCCGCCGTTCATCAGGCGAACGCCGCCCGAAATCCAAAAAGAAAAAGAGGTCACACTAGCGGTTGACAAGCGAGCCAGAGGAGCGGTTAAAGAAAAGCGAGCCCAGACGAGCGGTTAAAAAGGAGCGAGCCGGACGAGCGGTTAAAAAAGAGCCAGGTCAGACGAGCGTGTGCAGAAACCCGGCTACTCGTGACTGAGCGACAGCGGTCCAGCCAAATCCTCCAGTGAAACGCGCTCCGCCTTGACGCCATAGAGCGCCTCCACCACCGCCGCCACCGACATCAGAATCGCTGCCACCAAGTACCCGTAAAAGATATTTTGCCGGGATCCGGAGCCGATCAGGTAGCCAAATAGCCAGGGCGCGGCAACTCCTCCGGCGGCGGTGCCAACGGAAAAGAAGAAAGCGATGGCCAGCGCACGGATCTCCAGCGGGAAGATTTCGCTGATGGTCAGATAAGCGGAGCTGGCCGCGGCCGAAGCGAAGAAGAAAATCACCGTCCACAGCGCCGTCTGGCTATTCGCGGAAAGGTATCCTCTGCTGAAAGCCCATCCCGTAATCGTAAGCAGCAAAGCCGAGATCGCATACGTGGCCGAGATCATCTGGCGCCGGCCGATCACGTCGAAGAAGCGGCCGAGCACCAGTGGGCCGAGAAAATTTCCCAGCGCGAACGGCAAAAGATAGATGCCCGTGCGGCCCGCCGAAACGCCATAGAATCTCGTCAGGATCAGCGCGTAAGTAAAAAACACCGCGTTATACAGGAAGGCCTGCGAAATCATCAGCACCAGGCCTAAAATTGCGCGGCTTCGGTAAGTTGAAAACATCGTTCGGGCGATCACTACCAAAGCCAAACGACTTCCGCGGATAGATTTTGAGCGGGCGGCCGCTGACCGGTTCCAGCTGGCCACCCGTTTCCGCGGCCACTTCGCATTCGATCCGTGTAGTGGTCTCCTCGGCCTCTTTCGCGAATCCATGCGTCATCAGCCATCGCGGGCTCTCCGGGAGGTACTTTCTCAAGGTAAGGATGAATAGGCCCAGCAGCGCGCCGATCGGCAAAGCCGATTCGCCAGCCCAGGTTGGGAGCCAGCAGACGAGGATTAAGCAGAATGATGGTCGACGCCGAGCCCAGCGCGGCGCCGATCCAGTAGCTTCCATTGATGATGATGTCTACGCGCCCGCGATAGGTCGCGGGGATCAGTTCGTCGATGGCTGAATTAATGGCGGCGTACTCTCCGCCAATGCCCGCGCCGGTCATGAATCGAAAAAACGAGAAGCTCCATCGGTCCCAGGAGAGCGCCGTCAGCAGGACGCCGATCAGGTAAACCGCCAGCGTGATAAAGAACAGCCGCTTGCGTCCCCAGCGATCGGTCAGATAGCCAAAGACGAGCGAGCCGGAGACCGCGCCCAGCAGATATGTCGAGGCGATGAAGCCGATCTCCGCGGGCGTGAAGTTCATCACGTCCGGCTCCTGCAACACGCCGCTCACGGCGCCGATGAGCGTAACTTCCAGGCCGTCCAGCACCCAGGTGATTCCCAGCGCCCACACCACCAGCCAGTGAAATCGGCTCCACGGGAGCCGATCCAGGCGGGCAGGGATGTTTGTGGTGTACGGCTCGGTTGCAAACCGCGGCTGCGCCTGTGTGGCTGTATCTCCGCTCATAGAAATCGGCGCATCATGAATTTCCGTGATGGCCCCAATGGCCCTGATGGACGCACATGCGACATGACGCACGACGACATGACGCACGCTGACGGCCCGCCATCATCGGCGCATCGTCGTGAGAAAACCTCTTTAGGAATTAGCGGCCGTGTCTCTTTTTCTTCGCGCCTTGGCGATCGGCTTCGCCACTGGTCCACGACGGAGCATCGCTCGCGGGAAACGATTCAGCGCCCGCTTCGGCGACCGGATCGAACGCAGGCGTGGTCCTCTTCTGCAGCCCGCGTATTGTTGTTTTGCGTTTTGTGGGACTGCGCGTATTTCTTTTCACTAGTGAGCCCGGCCTTTGCATCCCGGGTGACCGCAACGGCAGTCGATATCCGGCGTGTGTTTCACGGCTTCGCACTGTGCGCTGCAATAGCTGCTGCCTTCCGTTGCCATGCAGGAGCAGGATGGATGCGCGCATTTGTTCGCTTTTCCTTGAGCCATATCGGTTTCCCCTCGCTCGATCGTATATGTATGCTCGATCGATCTCTTGCTATTGGATGCTCCCGCTCCCCTGAAGGCGACGCTGGCTCCCGAAGCTCGAGCTCTAGCTCGTGCGAACTGGAGCGCACCAATGTCGCGGGAAAGCTGCGCGAGGTGCCTGCCATCCGGCTCTCGTCCGGGACGCGGCTAATTCTCGCGCCGGATCACCAGGAGCGTGAGGTCATCGGCCCTCGGGGCGCCGGAGGAAAAAGTTCGTAGGTCTTTCATACATTCTGCAGCGATGTGTTCGGGAGAAAGCGCCCGCTGGCGATGAACAAACTCGGCCACGCGATCCACGCCATATTCCGAGCCCGCAACGTCGCGCGTCTCGGAGACGCCGTCGGTGAATAGAAAGAGGGAATCCTGCTGCTCTAGCTTGGTCCTGTGAACGGCGTATTCAGCGTTTGAAAACATCCCCAGGGGAATGCCCGTGGATTCAATATGGGAAACGCTGCCACTGCGAACCGCCAATACGGGACAATGGCCCGCGCTGCTGATCTCTACGTCGCCTGAACGAGATGCCCGCCCGCAGACCAGCGTCGCGAACTGATCGGCGACGGTGCTCTCGCAAAAGAGACGGTTCGCGCGGTACATCATTTGCTCAATGGACAGGCCGACGCTGGTCAAGCTGCGAAACATCGCGTGCAAATGGGTCATTAGCAATGACGCGGCAACGCCCTTGCCGGACACATCTCCCAGCAGGAACAGAAGGTTTTCTGTGCCATTTTCCGACGCGATCAAGTCGCAGTAGTCGCCGCTCACCGGACCGAGCGGCTCATAGTAGTAATGCGCCTGCCAGCCGGCTGCTCTCACGTCTCTCGGTGGTAGCAGGTTCTTTTGAACGCGGGCGGCCAGTTCGAGATCTTCTTCAAGGCGGCGCCGCTGTGCGGTAGTGAGATGGTCTAGGCAGAAACAGATGAGAGGGTCGGCGAGTAAGCGGTTCGTTTCGATGGAGTCGTGGCACTCCTGGCAGATGCCGTACGTGCCGTTTTCCATGCGCTCCAGCGCGGAGTCCACTTCCTGCAGAAGCTGAGACAGCGACGCATTCTCCTGTAGCCCCGCGAGGGCATCCTCGAGGCGCTGTTTGCGCTGCTCCAGTTGGGATCGAAGGAAAGGGTCGGCGATGCTAGCCATGTTTTCTCTCCAGGTTTCGAACCAGGGCAAGAGTACGCGCACGAAGAGCGGCAGGCTATCCGAATCCGAGCGGCAAATTGGTCCGAAAAGACAAATGACTGGGCCGCTGCCAGGACACCAGAATAACCCAAATCGTAACGAAGCGGGCAGCGCACTTCCGCGGTCACCCGCCGGGCTAGCCCCTGCAGAACTTCGGTGCCGATTTGCGCGCATTTAAGGGCGTCAGAGAGGTGTACAATCGTTCAGTTTTCGGAACCCCAAGCAGATCCCGGTCGAAGCCAAAGGAGATTTGTCATGAGTAAGACGAAGCTTCTTGCAGGGACCCTCGTGGGAGCAGCCGTCCTCGGTATTGTCTTTGTCGCTTTCGTCGTTGCGGAGACTCCGTCTCATCCGGCGTTGACCGGCAAGGTAACCTCGCAGGCTGAGGGCTCCATGGAGGGCGTCATCGTTGGCGCAAAAAAGATCGGATCGACGATGACCACGTGGGTCGTCAGCGACGCCCAGGGTCAGTACAGCTTCCCCCGCGACAGAATGGAACCCGGCAAATACGCGATCAGCATCCGGGCGGCGGGATATGAGCTGCCGGTTACTTCCGTCGATTTGCCGGCGCAACCGGCCCATCTGGATTTGCAGCTCAACAAGGTAACCAGCACCTCGAAGCTCGCCATGCAGCTCTCCAACGGCGAGTTGCTCATGAGTCTGCCGGGAACCCAGGAAGACAAGGCGGCCCTCGGCAATTGCGTCAATTGCCACACCCTGCAGAAAGTGCTGTTCTCCCGTTACAACGCCGAAGAGATGGTGCCCGTGGTTTTGCGGATGGCCATGCACACCAACAACTCTTCGCCCATGCACCCTTGGAGTCGTCCCTCGGCCGGAGCCCCACGCGCGCCGACCGCAAGGCAGATCGCCGCCGCCAAATATTTCAGCACGATCAACTTGAGTTCCGCGGATACCTTTGCATTCCCATTGAAGACCTTGCCGCGTCCCAAAGGCAAGGCCACTCAGGTGATTTACACCACGTACGACCTGCCGCGGCCCGATGGAGCCCCGCATGACGCCGCTGTCGACGCGCAAGGGAACGTTTGGTATTCGGATTTTACGTCCCAGTTTATCGGCAAGCTCGATCCCAAGACCGGCAAAGTGGTGGAGTATCCGGTTCCCCTGAACCGGCTTGGCACCGTCGCTCAGGGCGGTCTCCAGATCGCTTTTGATCGCGAAGGGCGCGTCTACTTCGGCAATATGTCGCAGATGCAGATCGTCAGGCTCGACCCCAAGACAGAAAAAATGGAGACCTTCAAGGCGCCCACGCCGGAGGCGGGTTTTGGCGACGGCCACCTGACGATGATTGACGCCTCGTTCCAGCATCTGGACGGCAAGATCTGGATCAACGTCGCCGACGGCACCGACGAAGCCGGCGGCACCTGGCACGTCGACTTGGCCACCAACACCTGGACCCACGTGACTTATCCGCCGGGCAGCCCCTCCGCTCGTGCCTACGATGTGATTGCCGATTCGAAAAACAACATGTATGGCATGGGCTTTACCAACGACAAGCTTTGGATGACCGACGGCAAGACCCTGCAAACCGTTTGGTACGACATGCCGGCCAAAGACGCGGGTTGCCGGCGCGGGCATATCGACTCCCAGGACCGCATATGGTGCGGCGGGTTTAACGGCAACGACATGGTGATGTTCGATCCGAAGACGCAGAAGATCAAGGAGTGGGATGCTCCCACGCCGTGGACGCGCCCCTATGACGCGGAGTTCGATGACAAAACGTATGCCTGGGGCGCTGGAATGGACAATGATTTTGCGCTCCGCCTGAATAGCCAGACCGGAGAATTCACCGAGTATCTGCTCCCGCATGAGACCAACGTTCGCCATGTCGAGGTGCAGAAATCCGGCGCTCTCTCCAGCATGTGGCTCGGAGACCAGCACGGCGCCACCCTGATCCACATCGAGCCGCTCGCGCCGTAACCCGTGCGCCTTTGGCCCAAAGCTTAGCTTGATTTGATCGGGCAGACGGGCGTACATTTCGCGGCAGGGAAGTGGGCATCGGCAAATCCGGAAACTGGGTGCACTCGGCAGGAACTGGAAAAACGCTGCAAGGGAGAGACCTATGGATGCGAAAAAGCCAGACACGAAGAAACCTAGCCGAAGGAAATTTCTAAAAGCGGGTGCCGCTGCGGCTGCGGTCGGCGCGATGCAAACGGCGGGTGGTCAGGCGCAGGCGCCTGCAGCGCAGCCTCAAAAAACCCTCAAGGAACTGGTCGCCTATGGCGAGCGCTCCCATTTCGTGACCTCCGTGCGCATACCCGTGGTCGAAAGACCGTCGCCCGATCAGTTTGGCCTGACTTTCACGTGTTGAGTCCGCTTCAGGATTCGGTGGGGATTATCACGCCATCCTCGCTCCATTTTGTCGGCACTCACCGCGGCGCCATTGTTCCGGAGATCGATCCCAAGGAGTATCGGCTGATGATCCACGGCATGGTGGACCGGCCGCTGGAGTTCACCCTGGACGAATTGAAGCGCTTTCCTTCCGTGTCCCAGATTCATTTTCATCGAGTGCCTGGGAAACCGCGCGAAGCCCGACGACAAGACCGTCCAGGAAACGCACGGATTGACCAGTTGCAGCGAATGGACCGGCGTGCCCCTCTCTCTGTTGCTCAAGGAGGTCGGCGTGCAGAAGGGCGCGTCCTGGGTAGTTTCCGAAGGATCGGAAGAAGTAAAAGGAGCGGGCAGCTTCCGCCTGGCGAAAGCCATGGACGACTGCATGGTGGCCTACGGCCAAAATGGCGAAGCGCTGCGTCCGCAGCAGGGTTTCCCGTTGCGGCTGCTGGTTCCCGGCTTTGAAGGAATCTACAACACCAAGTGGCTGCGGCGAATCAAGGTGGTCGACCGCTATTACATGACCTATAACGACTACGGCCACATCTCGAAGGATCCGAGGAGATGGCCGCGATGAGCTTCCAGTGGGGACCGAAATCGGTCATCACCTTTCCTTCCGGCGGACAGCAGCTGCCCGGTCCCGGAATCTACCAGCTCACCGGCCTGGCCTGGTCCGGCGGAGGCGTCATCAGAAAGGTGGAAGTATCCACCGACGGCGGCCAGACCTGGAAAGAGGCCGAGATTCGCGGAGCGGTACATCCCAATGGCGCACACCCGGTTTGGCATGAACTGGAAGTGGGACGGAAAAGAGTGTGTGCTCCAGTCGCGCTGCATCGATGAACTGGGCCAGGTTCAACCGACACGCGCCGAGCTCGCCAACATCTTTAAGGAGCCGCCCGATTACTACAAATCACACGGTGTGCGCGGCACCGACAACACGATTCAGCCGTGGAGAGTCGCCAGCGATGGGAGCGTCCACAATGCGATTGCTTAGATTTCTCCTGCCCGCGATGATCCTGGGGGTCTGCGCCGCCGCGTGGGCACAGTCGCCCACCTACGGTTTGGGAAGCACGCCGACCGCGGAAGAGATCCGCGCCTGGGATATCGCCATCGGTCCTGACGGAAAGGAACTCCCGCCCGGCAGCGGAACCGCCAAAGAAGGCGCGCCGCTCTACGCGCAGAAGTGCGCGATATGCCACGGCGTCAACGGGATCGGAGGGCCCGGCTCCCATGTTGATCAAGCGCCAGAATCCTCCCGCCAACCCCGGGCCTTGCCTCGCGCCTTGTATCCGCGACGCAAACGTAATGGCCATGCACTCGCCGTACGCGACCACGATCTGGGATTACATCAACCGCGGCATGCCCTTCAAGCAGGAGGGCTCGCTGAAACCCGACGAGGTCTACGCGATCACCGCCTTTCTGCTCTTTAAGAACGGTGTCATCCCCGAGGACCAGGTACTCGACGATCAGAGCCTGCCGCAGGTCAAAATGCCCAACCGTGATGGCTACGCGATTCCCCCGTGGAAGCCGGGCATGCCCCGGCCATTTTCGCCCAAACCCTAGCCTCTGTCGGCCGTAGTTAAGAGTTCACTTGCCCAGCGTCGTGCGGATGCGCGCCAGGTGGTGCCAGCTGTGCCGCACCGCGTGATCCTCGATCACGAATTGCGCGGTCACCGGCGCGCCGAAGCTCAGTGAGAACGGCGCCGCCCGGTCCAGTTCGTCGTCCGTGAATTTGCGCACGGCCGCGGCCGCTTCATGGCTGTTCTTGCGCAGAAGTTCGAGCGCCGCCGTCTTGGTGACTCCCGCCTGTTCGTTGGCATGCTTGCCATTCAACTCCGCGACGACCTCCCACGTGACCTCCGTGACGGCTTTGCCGCTGGCGATAGCTCGCGCCAGATCGACCTCGATCGGATAGACCATGGCCACGTGGTGCACGATGACGCCCACCGGCCTGCGGTCTTTCCCGCCGGCCGACATGGCTGTGCGCCATTCTGCTTCGGAGAGCCCTTCGGCAAACCCGGCCAAACCGGCGGCGCCCTCTTCAATGCGAGCGGCAAGTAATTCAGCGCGACGACTCATGGTGCCTCCTCTCTCGATTTTCTCGTACTCGTTGTGAGTTTCGATCTCTCTCGTAATCGTATCCATTTTAACAGTCTCCTCTCAAGTCCTTCGCGCCCGATTCGACGCCCGATTGGACGATCGTATCGGGATGCGCCGATCGCATCGGATTCGCCGATCCTTACTGTGCCCCGCGGCGGCCTCTCGCGCTTGCCCGTGCGTCTGGCTCTCTTGCCTGCGGGAAGCTAATATGTCTCTCACTTGCTCTAGGGTCCGGGTGACTTTGCCCAGAGTGCGGAGACTCGCGTGGGAACCCGAATGGATGTCCTCTCGACCGTCCTGAAAACGGTAAAACTCGAAGGATCGATGTTCTACAACGCTGAGTTTTCAGCCCCGTGGAGCATCCGTGCGCCCGCGTCCTGCCGCGTGGCGCCCTTCCTGTCGCCGGAGCCCACGCATGTGATCATGTATCACCTGCTCACGCATGGCCGCGCTTACGCGAATGTGGAGGACGGCCAGCGGGTCGCGCTCTCTGCCGGAGACATCGTCGTCTTTCCGCACGGCGATCCGCACATCATGGGAAACGGTCGCGATGTCGAGCCTCGGGATCATGGCCGGCTCATTCAAGAGATTTTGTCGCAGGGCCTCAAGCTGGCGCGCCTGGGAGGCGGAGGGGAGATCACCCGGTTTATTTGCGGCTATCTGGTCTGCGACCCTCATCTCAGCAAGTCTTTTTTGGGCGGGCTGCCGCCCATATTCAAGGTCCATATCGGCGACGACAAATCCGGCCAATGGCTCGAGAACTCCATCCGTTACTCGGTCGGGCAGGCGGGAGAGTCGCAGGCGGGGAGCGAAATCGTTGTCGCCAAGCTTTCCGAAGCGTTATTCGCGGAAACCCTGCGGCGCTATGTCGATCTCTTGCCGCCGGGCCAGACCGGATGGCTCGCGGGGGCCCGCGATCCTCATGTCGGCAACGCGCTGGCGCTGGTGCATCGCCAGCCATCCGATCCGTGGACCATCGCCGAACTCGCCCGCCGCGTGGGAGTTTCGCGCTCGGTGCTGGCCGAGCGCTTCCGGCATTTCCTCGGCGTGCCGCCCATGGCCTACGTCACGCATTGGCGGCTGCAGTTGGGCGCGCAGATGCTCGCCTCCACGCGTCATAGCGTCGCCCAGATCGCTGGGGAAGTCGGCTACGAATCCGAGCCTGCGTTCAACCGCGCCTTCAAGCGCGAATTTGGCTCGCCGCCCGCGCGCTTTCGGATGAAATCCAAAGCCGCCGCGGCCGATTAAGCGCCTTGCGGGCAAGACTACCGAGAGTTGCTGCGGTTACGATAGGAGCGCCACAATTCCAGCAAAACCACAGTGAGAAAGGCCACTGGAAAACCTTCGGCAAACTGAACCGTTATTTGCACAGGAGTTCGGTGCTTGGCGCCGTGAAGCCAATTGAAAAACGTCACGCCGAAAGCGGCTCCGAGCGCAGTGCCCAACGCCCTGCGGTTTATCGGCTTCATTGCCGTGGTTACCTCGCTTTCGCCTTCCCCGCTTTACGCTGGGTGCCCCACACGCCGATTCTGCGTGTGGGTCTGGATCCCACCCCGCTTGTCATTCTGAGCGTAGCGAAGAATCCCTCATGCTTTTGGCCTTGGCGCATGCCGAGGGCCGCGCCCACACCTAAGGAAGATTGTCGAAAAAGAGATAGATCGAAGCAATGCGACCGTTCCGGGCAACGATAAAATCGGTTCCCGCGTACTCTGGTGGTTTGCCGGGAGTGCCAGATACCCATCGAACCCGTCCGGCATCGCCTAGTACCTCGGGAGGGAACAGGGGCTGATATTCGAAATCTGGATGGGTTGCTTTTATCACACCGGCAATACGGTGAATCTCGTCACGGCCACGATAGATACCGCCGTTGGGGTCATAGAATACTGCGTCTTCGTTAAAGAGCTCATCAATTGCAGCGCGACGCCGCACGGGGTCACCTTCGCCAAATACGTCGCTCAGATTACGAAGCAGCAAGGCCGATATGCTGTTGGACATTGTGTTCTCCGTCTCAGGTCGTAGGCGCGGGTGCCCCATGCGCCGATTTTGCGTGTGGGTCTGGAGCCCAATCCGCATGTCATTCTGAGCGCAGCGAAGAATCTCTCATTCTTTTGGCCTTTAAGGTTGTCATCCGAGCAATCCGCCGGCTGTTCGGGGAGTGAAGTGCCTGTCATTCTGAGCGCAGCGAAGAATCCCTCATTCTTTGACCTTCCCCCCACTTCAGCGTGTCCTGCGGAATCGCCCGCGGTCCCGGATTCGTTCGGAATTGTACACCGTGGTCCGTCATCTGGTCGCAGAGGGAAGTGGCTGTCATTCTGAGCGCAGCGAAGAATCTCTCATTCTTTGGCCTTTGATGTTTCACGCGAAACGGTTTCGAACAAGTTTATCGTTCGAATTCGTCCCTGCTTATTCGAATACTACAACGGCAACACCTGAAATCCGTTCCGACCGGGAGCGAGTTCACGCCTGAGCCATGAATCTCGGCGATACTTAATTCGTAGGCCATCTACCGTATACCCTGTATAGGACAGACAAGCCGGAGTCCCTACCATATGCCACTGACCGGAGCCCTCCCGGTCATCCGGGAATGCCTTGACAAATGAAATCCTCATCGTGGATGACCACGAAAACTCCGGGGGCCGGGTCGTGACGAGCGGATGAAAGAGAACGAGCCTAATCTGTTCAAGACTCCGCGCCGGGCACCTCGATACTATTTTGGCGGGGCCGCGGAATTAACGGACGAAACCGGCCAGATGAGCATCGCTATGGTTCGCACGCTGAGTCTCTACGGCTGCTTTGTCAAAGCCAACAAACGGTTCAACATCGACGCCAAAATAGCATTGCGGATCACCAATGCGGGCTCGCAGTTCTCGGCAAAAGCTCGCATCGCAAATCAAGCCAATGACGGTTTCGGAGTCGAGTTCACCACAATAAACGCAAATGACAAGGCGCAGCTTGAAAGCTGGGTTAGTGAACTTGCAGAGCGTGATGAGGTTTCCAAGACTGAGCAACCGGGCGGCGTCCTCATTGTGGATGATCACAATGTGACGCGGAGCACCATTCGATCAATGCTTCAGGGCCATTCTTTTCGTGTTTGTGGTGAAGCCGGAGACGGCAAGCAGGCTCTAGAAAGAGTGAAGCAGCTAAGGCCCGATGTGGTTCTGCTGGATATCGATATGCCCGTTATGAATGGAATCCAAGCCGCATACGAAATTCGCCGAATCTCGCCCTCTACCAAAATTCTCTTCTTCACTGTCCACACGAGCGAAGCTACATCCAGCGTGCGTGTTTTGGGAGCCGATGGCGTTGTTACAAAATCTGCTGCTGCAACCGAATTGATCCCCGCGCTCAGGCGTCTCGTTCAAGCCGGCTACTGAACGAATTTCGGCGAGAGCGAAGAGCCTGCAAGGTTCCTAGAGCATCAACGAGTGCTTCCTTCTCAGGATCATCGCGATTTCCTATCGCTTTCAGGCGTTCGTTGATCGCGGCTTCCGCCGCGCCGATTCGTTCCGGCAGCCGACCTCCATCAGGCTCTAGCAGGGCATTTGCGAAGAGAAGGTCCCAATCTCCGTGGTTTGTAATGGCGGTGCTCATATCGGTCTCCATCGCTGGGAAGCAGATGCTAATCTGGCGGGCCTTTCATTGGAATACAGGAAGAACCCCAAAAAGTCAGAGATGAGGCATCACCGCGACACGCATCTTCCACAAAAGGGAAGGGCCCCACGGCCGGGTGCCCCACACGCCGATTCTGCGTGTGGGTCTGGAGCCCAACCCGCATGTCATTCTGAGCGCAGCGAAGAATCCCTCATTCTTTTGGCCTTGCCAGTGCCGCGCGCGCTACCTTTCCCCCCACTCCAGCGTGTCCCGCAGCTTTTTCGGAGCCGCCTCCAAAGCCACCACGTCGCTTTTCAGCCACGGTAAAGCTTCTTCCCGGCAGCTGTCCGAATGTCAAAGAATCGCCTGCTGTCCCGGATTCGCCCGGAATTGTACACCGTGGTCCGCCATCTGGTCGGAGAGGGAAGTGGCTGTCATTCTGAGCGCCTGTGACTTTTTGGTGCGAGGGAGTGTTGGTTTGCTGGGTGCCCCACACGCCGATTCTGCGTGTGGGTCCGGAGCCCTTGTAGCCCATCGAAAAAGACAACCCGCTTGTCATTCTGAGCGCAGCGAAGAATCTCTCATTCTTTGGCTTTGGCCAGTGCCGCCGCACCGCAGCCTTACGAGACAAGACGTTGTCATCCGAGCAGTCCGCCGGTTGTTCGGGGAGGGAAGTGGCTGTCATTCTGAGCGCAGCGAAGAATCAAGAACTCTCATTCTTTGGCTTGGCCAGTGCCCCCGCGCCGGCCAGCCGAACCCGTTTCATGGGAATATGTTTCACGTGCAACGGTTTCGAACACGTTTATCGTTCGAATTCGCCCCCCCTGCTTATTCGAATACTACAACGGTAACAGCTTAAATCTAGTGATAACCAGATGATAATATGATATCCTTCGGTAAAAATCACGACACAGGGTGGCCTCTCGCCATCAATTGTATTCGCGGTTTCGGCGGCGTCTTTACCACCCTATCGGGGACCGTGGCTCATAGCGATTAAGGATTGTGACTTGAAGCAGACAAATCTGATCGTCTTCTATTATCTCGGTATGGCCCTAGAGGACATAGCTGATCTACACATAGGGATGGATATTGCAGGTTTGGCGATGGGCCTTTGCCGCATTGAACAGTGGCTTGCTGCCTTCGTCTCAGAAATTGAATCCATACCCATGCCAGATTCCCGCGTGTCGGCAAAGGGCTTGCTTGACTTTATCAATTCAACACTTCGTAACAGTGATCATACCTATAAGATGTCGCACGTACTATCTCAGCCGGAGATAGTAGGTATCTTTCAGCGCCGTAAGCAGTTCGAGGAGGACTTCAAACGCGAGTGTCGGAATATAGACGTGTTCACTGTCCTTCCGAAAGGGATGTACAACACTCGTGCGCTAATAGAAACCGCAGAGAACAAATTCCCTGAAGAAATACGCAAAATCTTCACACCACAAATCATCTACGATCTTAATCAAGCTGGCAGATGTTTAGCTTTTGATGCTCCTACCGCGTGCGCCTTTCACATATTAAGAGGGACTGAATCATTGATCCTGATTTATTACGAGGCGCTCGCCGACAAGCCTTGGCCGCACGCGCAACGGGATTGGGGCAAGTACATCATGGAACTAGATAAACTGCCGAACGTTAAGAAAATCATAACAACCAGGCTTACAGAAATTCAGAAATTTGATCGAAATCCATATATCCATCCGGAAGTGAACATCACTTTGGAGAGAGCCCCTGTCATTTTCGAGCTGTGCAGCGGAGTGATGCACCTAATGGCCGAAGAAATAAAGAAATTGAGGCCCTAAAATCCGATGCCCGCCAAGCTAAGCTTAAAGCCGTGCAGAATGAACACTTGCGCAAAAACGACCATCCGACCAGGGATGGTCGTCCTGTCCTCCGGCGAAAGTCACCAACAGGATGAGCTTTCGCCGGTCAACACAGTCGAACCGGAGCGAAGGATCTCTCTGCACCGGATACATTTCAATCAACCAAACGCAATTAGAATCAACACTTACGCAGAGTTTCCCCGCAACCCCCGTGTAATGAACACTTACGCAATCGCGCAGTTTGAAAGCCTTTTAGAATGAACACTTACACAAAAATACGGGGGGTGGGGTCTTATTGTTACGTTCAGATCCCTCCAGAGTTGAGGCAGACGATGAGCGCCGCACCATCCAGAACCTACAAGATCGCCACCATTCCCGGCGACGGCATCGGCAGGGAAGTCGTCCCCGAAGGAATTCGTGTTGCCGAGGCGGCCGCGCGCCGCTTCGGTTTTTCGCTCACCTGGAAAGAGTTCGACTGGAGCTGCGAGGTCTATCTCCAGACCGGCCGCATGATGCCGGAAGACGGTCTCGCGCAGCTTCGCCCCTTCGATGCCATTTTCCTGGGAGCCGTGGGCCATCCCAAGGTGGCCGACCATGTTTCGCTCTGGGGCCTGCTCATTCCCATCCGCCGCGGCTTCGAGCAGTACGTCAACATCCGGCCGGTGCGCCTGCTTCGCGGCATCGAACCTGCCGTGCGGAATTTCGGCCCCGGGCAGATCGACATCTGCGTGGTGCGCGAAAATAACGAAGGCGAATACTCCAACATCGGAGGGAGGCTCTACAGCGGCACCGAAGACGAATTTGCGCTGCAGCAGTCCGTCTTCACGCGGCGCGGCTGCGACCGCATCATGCGCTATGCCTTTGAGCTGGCGCGAAGTCGCGCCGCAAGCACGTGACCTCGGCGACGAAATCAAACGGGATCATCTACACCATGCCGTTTTGGGATGAACGCTTCGCCGCAATTTCGAGCGAATATCCGGGGATTCGCACCGACCAGTTTCATATCGATATTCTCAGCGCGCACTTCGTGCGCCACCCCGATTGGTTCGACGTTGTCGTCGGTTCGAATCTGTTTGGCGATATTCTCTCCGACCTGGGTCCGGCCGTGGTCGGCTCCATCGGAATCGCCCCCTCGGGAAATCTGAATCCGGAGAAGGAATTTCCCTCCATGTTCGAGCCGGTGCATGGCTCCGCGCCGGACATTGCCGGAAAAGGCATCGCCAATCCCATCGGGCAAATCTGGTCCGGCGCGATGATGCTGCGCCATCTGGGAGAGCCAGACGCCGCCGACGCCATCGAGAGAGCCATCGAAAAAGTTTTGGGAGAGTCCGGCCCGCGTACCGCCGATATTGGCGGCAAAGCGAGCACGCAGGAAGTGGGCGAGGCGATCGCCTCGGAAGTAAAAGCGCTGAAACGGCTCTAAAGAAAAACAGGCCGCCGCGCCTTCGCGCAACGACCTGTTTCGGAATATGATTGTAGTGATGGCTAGTCGTTCTTGTTCTTGCTCAGCCGCCGGAAATAATCCGCCACGGATTCCTGGTATCCCGAAGGTACCGGCTGCGAATCGCCGCTGCGAATCTGTCCGGCATCCTTATCGTCCGCTTGGCGGCGCAGCCGAAGCTCCAGCTTATCCACGCTCGTGAGCACCTGATCGTGAAGCTGTTCGAGCATGGCCGGATTTCCCGGGAACCTGCTGGGATCCAGCCGCTGCATCTCGCGGATCAGGTCCTGCAGGTCCGCCAGCGGTTCCGGCTGACCCTGGAAGTTCTGGCGCAGCGCATTCAGCTGCCGCATCGCTTCCTGGTAGGCGCGCTGGATCTCCTCCGGCGAGGAGGGAATCTGCTGCGTCTCGCGACCCTGAGGCCAGTAACCTCCGGTGTCGCCGCCATACCATTGGCCGTTGTTTGAGAGGACCGTAGCCGCCGGCCCATGCGCCGCCTCGCGGCCCGCCATTCGGTCCGCCGTTGGGGGCGCCGCCGCCCTGCGCATTTTGGCCGCCCTGGTTTCCCTGGCCTGGCTGACCGCCCTGCTGCCCAGGCTGACCGTGCTGGCCGTTCCGGCTCAACTGGCCTTGCTGGCCCTGTTGTCCTTGTTGACCGGGTTGGCCCTGTTGCCCCGGCTGGCCGTTGCGGTTCGCGGCATTATTCATGCCGCGCGCCAAGGCCTCCATCTGGTTGCGGAGGCGCTCCACCTGGTTGAGCGCTTCCTGCGGATTCTGCTGCTGGCGATTGAAGGCCTGCTGGGCCTGGTGCAACTGATCGCTCAAGCGCTGCATGCCATTGGCGATACTGCTGTCGTTGAGTGACTTCAGTTTTTCGCCGGCATCGCTCACACTGGGATCGATCCCGCGGCGAACCCACTCCGCGCTCTTGCGGATGCGATTTTGCAGATCCTGTTGCTCCATGCCGCTGAGCGCATCGCGCAATTTGGAAGTGGAATTCGGCTGAGTGCCGCCCAGCCCGCGCGCTGCCTCCTGCATCTGCTTTTCTAGCTTGGCGAGAGCGTCAGCAGTCCCTTGACGATCGTCGGCGAGCTTGGTTCTGCTCCTCGTTTTGGCCCGACGCGTCGTTGTTGCCGTGAGCGAACACCTGCTTCATGCGCGATTCCTGATCCTGCTCTTCTTTCTGGAGCCGGTCGGCTTCGCGAGCCATGGTGTCCATCTGCTGCCCGGCCTCTTGCTGCTGCATTCCGCCAAGCAGGTTGGAAGCTTCCTGCAAACGTTCGGCGGCGCGGCGAGCCGCGGCATCGTTTTGATTTTGCGAAGCTGCGCGGGCCATATCTTCTTTAGCCTGGCGCAGACGATCGAGCGCTTGTTGCATGCGGTTGTCGGCTGAGGATGAGCCGCTGGGCGAGCCATTCGCGCCCTGCTGGCCATTCGCGCCGGAGCTTCCGCTTTGCGACGAGCTTCCTTGCTGCCCGCTCCCTTGCTGTCCAGCCTGCTGCTTCCCCTGCTGGTCGCCTTGCTGGTTTCTTTGCATTTGCTCCATCTGGCGCTGGAGTTCTTCGGCCTCGCGCCGGAGCATCTCCTCCTGCCAGCGTTGCTGTTCGGTTTGGGTGGCTCCGTGCTGTTGTTGCGCCAATTCCTGCTGGCGCTTCGCCAGTTGCTCAAGTTTCTGCAGGGCCTCATCGATTTCCTGGGCGCGCTGGCTTCCCGAAGCTGCCGTCTGACCGGTCTCGTACTGATTCTTCTCGGTATCCAGTTCGAGATCGAACAGGCTGGAGAGGTCCCGGCCTGCGCCGCCCGCTCCACCGCCTCCGCCGCCTCTGGCTCCAAACGCCACCTGAATTTCGCGGAAAGTGGCCTCGGCGCGCAGAAGGTGCTGCAGCGCTTTCTGTTCATCGGGCAGGGCATCGCCCCACTTCTGCTGCTGGAGTTTATCGGTGGCGGGAGCCATGGCCGCGGCCGCGGCACCCATGTCCTTTTCAAAGTCGCTGAATTCCTGGTTTTGATCGCTCAGCTCGCGGCGTTGCAGACGTCCCGCCAGAGAGAGCGCCTGGTCGCGCAGTTTGGCCTGGACACCCGCGAGGAATTTGGCATTTTCCGCGGTTTCCTGCTTGGAAGGTTTCTTATCCTTGTCACCCTGCTGCTTCCAGGTTGCGGCGATGATCTCTTTTTCGCGCTGCGAAATCTCGGTCTGATCGCCCTGGCCGAAGCTGCCGCCGCCACCACCGCCTCCGCCGCCCGCCTGCTGGGATTGCGAAAACTGGCGCTCGAAGGGATCGGCCTGAATGAAAAACATATCCGTGCGCGACTCGGAGCGTGCATCCTTGGCGGTCGCGTAGATGCTGACGATATCGCCGGGGACAAGCTTGAAATCCTCAAGGGAGATGGTCGTGGAGTCAGATGCCTGTTTTTCGCCCTTCTCCTTCAGCATGCTGACGACCTTCTCGTCGCCGCCGTTTACGGAGTAGTGCAGCGCGACATCGTTGAGACCGAACTCGCCATCGGCGTTCACGCCGACGGTGATCTCCTCGATGGGACTGGCGCGATAGTCGCCGGTCGGGCGCGTGAGGCGCACTTCCGGCGGATTCGCTTTGCGGGCCTCGATAAAGAAGTCATCGGAGACGCGCAAAGACTCGCCCTGCTCGAGCGCAGCGACGTGATACTGCCCGTCCTTATCGATCTGTACAGTGCCCTTGTATACGTTACCCTCGCCGCCCGAGAGTTTGATCTGCTTATCGTCGAGTACCAGGCTGCCGTCGCGCATCGGCCGATCCATCAAGACTTCCAGGTCGGCCTGGGTGCCTTCCACGGCGCGCAGGTCGCCGCCGTGCTCTTCCACCTGATTTTTCAATCCGGTCCAGGCCGGAAAATGATAAGTCACGCGAATCTGTTTGACCGTGGCCAAATCCACAACGCGGAGATTGAAGTGCTTCGAGTGCAGGGGGCCCGCTTCAACGTAGTATTCGACGCCCTCCGGGAGTCCCGCAAAAAGGAACTGAAAACCGGAACCTCCGGGCTGGGGCTGCATGGGCACCTGTTCCCATTTCGTGGCGCTCTGAAAACGCGCATACAGGCGGGCATTGCCGGTCTGCAGACCGCTCAATTGCGCTGTAACCAACTGATCGGTATTGCGCCGCACCGCCGCATCGCCCGGCAGAACGCGCAAGTCATACATCGGGCCGGCGACGTGCCCGGCACCGGTCCATATCAGCGACGCGCCGTGACCCAGATAACCGGGACCCGCGAGCACCAGCCAGATCAACACCGCCAGCGAAGCCAAACCCAGACCGACCGATCCCATCAGCCTCACATCGGGGACGAGTTGCTTGGGCTCAGCGTTACGCGCAATTTCCAGCGTGTCGGCAGCGAGCAATTCGACGAAGGGTTCGCGCTTGGCCGGATCGCGCTCCGCATAGGTAACCAGGCGCTGTTGAAACTGCGGAAATGCGCCCTCCGCCTTGGCGGCGGAGCGCCTCAGGTTGAGCCCGTACAAGGGAAGGGCCAAGCCAAAGCCAATCGCTAAAGCGAGCGACACGAGCAGCACGACCCTGGCACTGGTCAACGTCCAGGACGCGAACGCGAAGTGATTGGCGAGCAGAACGAGGACGACCGTGACCGCGAGCGCGACCGAGGTGAAGATGGCGCCACCGCGCAACAATGCGCCGATACGCAGGCGCGTCTGCAGTTGCTTGATATAGGAGTCCAGGTGGTTCCGAGTGGTCATGGCTCCTCCCTCGACATGGTCAGATATTGACTCGACAGCAGGGATTCGGCAACAGCCGCCATCAGCAATAGTAGTATGGCATACCACCACAGGCTGTACGGTTTTTTCTCATCCTTAGCATCAATATTATTGCTAGCGGCCTGCTGGGCCGGGTTTCCGGCACTTCCCGTCCAAAGCGCCAGCACATCCTTGGGAACGACGTCCAGGTCGGATTCGCGCCGGTCGGCATTGACTCCGACCAGATCCTCGCGGCCATTGGCCAGGCGGAGCTGATAGAAACCCGCGCGGGTCAGCTGGAAAGACTGCGCGGCGGCGGCTTCCTTGAGGGAAAGAGGGCGCTTACCGTCGGGATCGACGACCTCTACCCCGACCGACTGTTCCCTTGCGGTACGCAGCTCCAGGAAAGAGTCCACGACTCGCGAGCCGGCGCGCGTTTCCATGCCCGACAGGTAACGGGCCGTCTGGTCGATGAAGGGAATAAAGACCGGGTGCAGCGGGAAATCGTTGGTCAGATTATCGAAGCCGGATGCGAATAGCAGGACGCGGCCCTCGCCCACCTTTTTTTCCAGAAGCAGCGGGGTTTGATCGGTGAGCCGGACGGCTACGCGCGAATCCGTGCCCGCGACGCGCACGGCGAAATAAAATTTCACGCCGGCCCAGCGGTTGGCTTTTTCAACGGATGGATAGGAAGGATCGGTTTCACCCACGGCAAGGAAGCGCGCGCCAGCACGAGCGTAGTAGCGAGATTCGAGGATCGTGTCGCCAAAGATGGGAATCTTGGGGTGGCGAGCCGCGGAAGTTCCCGCAGCGACCAGGACGCTGCCGCCACCCTTGACGTAGTTCGTCAAGGCAGTTTCAAACGACGAGGGCAGCGAGGCCAGGTCGGAAAGCACGACGAAGTCATGACCCGCGGGCTGCGCGTTTGCCGCGCGATCCACGGTTACCGTCTCCAGGTTAAAGGCGGATTCCGCCGCGGCGGTCAGAGCCGCGCGGAAGTAAAGCGGCGAGCGCGTATCGTCCGGTTCGTGCACGAACAGCACCTTGCGCGGGTCCGAGCGCTTCACCGCAAAGAAGCTGGAATCATCGGCGGGCAGCGAGTCCGCGGAGTCGATGCGCACCTCGCACCGAGCGAGGCCATAGGGAACGTCGAGAGAAGGGAACTCAACGCTGGCCCGTCCCTCGGCCGGGACGTCGACGGTCTGCGTGGCGACGGTTTTCCCGTTGACGATCAAGGAGACGGTCCTCTTGGCAGCCGGGGTGTGATAGCCGGAGATGACCGCCTGCACGCGCGATTTTTTCGGATCAAAAACCTCACCCGGCGCGCTGACGCTTTCCACCGTCCAGTTGCGCTCCGGGGCCTTGGCTTCGGGATGCAGCACCACGGAAACATTTGCGGGCAGGGCCATCTCCGCAAAGCTGGCGGGCATGGCGCTTTTCTGCATGTCGCTGAACAAATGCAATTCGATGGGCGTATGCACCGTTTCGGCCATGGAGCGCACGGTGCGCGCGAGCTCGCCAAAGCTCGAGCGCGTATCCCCGGGCTGCACGCTATTGACCGCGGAGCGAAGTACACCGGTGTCCTGCGTCGGCTTCGGTCAACACATGAAGCTGAGAAGCGAGGGCCATCACCTGCACACGCTCGGCGGGCTTGCGCGAGTCGAGGAAAGCCAGGGCGTCGCGCTTGGCATCGGCCAGGCGCGTGCCGGCGCGCATGCTGAAGGAGTCGTCGATGCACGACCAGATTCAGCTTGTCGCCGGTCATGCTGGCCGCGGAGCGATTGATGAATGGATTGGCAAAGGCCAGCGCCAGCAGAAGGATCATGGCCAGCCGGAAGGCGAACAGCAGGAGGTATCGCAAGCGCCGTTGCTTGACGGAACTTTGCGTGCGGCGCTCAAAGAACATCAGCGAGCTGAAGGGACGAGGCGTGGTGCGGTGACGCTGCAGCAGATGGATATAGACGGGCAATCCCGCCGCCACCGCACCGGCCAGAAACCAGGGAGCCAAAAAGCCCATCAGCGCCTCCCCTGACGAAGCGTCAGATACTGCCGCAAGGCCTCGTCGAGCGGACGATCGGTAAGCAGCTGAAAGTAATCCATGCCCGGCGCCGCGCGTGCGATCCTGCAATTCGGTTACGTGGGACTCCATCTTTGAGCGGTACTCGCCGCGGCTATATTCCGGCGTCACTTCCATGCTCTCGTCGGTCTCCATATCGATCAGCAATGAGGGCTCGCGGAGATCCGGCCGCATTTCCTGCGGATCCAGGACGTGGAAGAGGACGACTTCATTTCCATGGTAGCGCAGCGGCTCGATCATGCGGACGATCTCAATCGGGGAGTGGAAAAAATCCGAGATGACCACGACCATGCCGCGCTTGCGCAGAAAATTCTGAAAATGGATCAAGGGCTTCGCGTAATCGGTTTTGGCGCGAGCCTCGGCATTCTCAAGGCCGCTCAGCAGGCGAAACAACTGCCCCTGGCGGGCCGAGGCGCGGACGTGAGCGCGCACCTCATCGTCGAAGACAATCAGGCCGGCCGCATCGCGCTGCGTCTTGGTGGTCAGGTAGAAAAGCGACGCGGCAAGAAAGCGCGCGTAATCCATCTTGGTGATTTTGTGGGAGGAATAGTTCATGGAACTGCTGGCGTCGAGCAGGACGGTCAACAGCGTGTTGGTCTCGCCGCGATAGCGTTTCAGGTAAGCGCGTTCGGTGCGGGCAAAGACGTTCCAATCCACATGGCGCAGGTCGTCGCCGGGGCTGTAGGCGCGATATTCGGCGAACTCCTGGCTGAAACCGAATTCCGGCGAACGATGCAAGCCGGAGACGAAGCCATCGACGACGGTCTTGGCCACGAGGTCCAGCCCGGAGATCCCCGCAAGAACCGATGGATTCAGAAAACGTTGCACATCAGGCTCCCGACGGCGGCGGCATGGACTCGAGCAAGCGGTGCAGAATCTGGTCCGAATCGATGCGATCGGATTCCGCGTGGAAATTCAGCAAGATGCGATGGCGGAGGACGGGGATCGCCAGAGAGGTAATGTCCTCGTAAGTTACGTGATAGCGGCGTCGCGCCAATGCCCGCGCTTTTGCGGCCAGCACGATAAACTGCGCGGCGCGAACGCTGGCGCCGTAGTTGACATATTTCTTGACGAAGTCGGGCGCCTGTCCGCTATTGTGCCGCGTGGCGCGCACCAGATCGACGACGTAGCGCGCGAGCGAATCCGCGATCGGCACCATGCGCACCAGCCGCTGGAAGTCCAGAATCTCCTCCGCATTGGTGACCGCCTCCACCTGGGCCACGCGATTTGCCGTGGTCAAGTCGACCACTTTCACCTCGTGCTCGGCGCTGAGGTAGTCGAGAACGGTATTGAAGAGGAAACGGTCGAGCTGCGCTTCGGGCAGCGGATAGGTGCCTTCGAGCTCGATGGGGTTCTGCGTGGCCAGCACGAAAAACGGGGCCGGCAACTTGATAATGATTGCCGCGAACCGTGCAGGAAAGTTCCTGCATGGCCTCGAGGAGCGCGGACTGCGTCTTGGGCGGCGTGCGGTTGATTTCGTCGGCCAGCAAAATATTTCCAAAGATCGGGCCCGGCACGAATGTCCATCGCCGGTGGCCGGTCGTGGGATCCTCTTCGATGATGTCCGTTCCGGTGATGTCCGAGGGCATCAGGTCCGGCGTAAATTGGATGCGGCGAAAGACCAGGCCGAGTGTCTGGGCGATGGTGCGAACCATCAGGGTCTTGGCGGTGCCCGGGAGCCCGGTAATCAGACAATGGCCGCCGACGAACAGGGCCGTGAGAACCTGATCCAGCACGTCCTCTTGACCAACGATGACCTGGCGAACCTGAGTCAGAATATTGTCACGGACGGACTGGAAACGTTCGACGCGCCTTTTCAGTTCTACGGAGTCCAAATTCAGTTCGGCGAGTGTGGCCACTGTTCATTTTCCTTTCGCGGAGTCCTCAAGTTGTAAGAGCAATTTTTGAGCCGGGCGATAACCGGGAGCAGCTTCGAGCGAAGCCAGCAGGTGATCCCGAGCCTTATCCTGCTGGCCGGCGGCGACGTAGGCGCGCGCGGCGTTGAATTGCGCGGAGGCCTGATCGAGGGGATGCAAGGCCAAGACGGCATTGCACTCCCGGATGTCGCCATCCTTATTCTTCTGTTCGTACCACAGATCGCAAAGGCGGCGGTGCACATCTTCATCCATGGGGTAGATATAGTTGATGCGGTCGAGAGTAGCGGCGGCCTCATTCGGATCGCCCGCTTCCTGTTCGAGCGTAGCCAACTCTTTCAGCGCCTCCGGGCTGCGCCCGCCGATCTTTTCATATTGGGTGAGTATTACGACGGCTGCTTTTTTGTCTCCCTTGGCTATAGTCGGCCTCGGCGATGAACTCGTAGGCGTTGGCGCCCTCCACATAATCGGGGTAGATGCGCCCGCACCTCTTCGCCCCGCTTCTGAACTTCGTCCCAATTCTTATCCTTGGCGAGCTGGGCGAGCTCTTTCAAGCGGTTGCGCCATTCGTCGAAGGAAGCGGCAGTTTTCGCCAGATCCTTATTGAGCCATTCCATAAACTGCTTATCGAACTCTTCGGGAGACATTCCCGAGATTCTGCTGGATGGCCTCGGGAGTCGTTTTGAGCTGGGCGTAGGAGTGCACCATGTCCAGGATTTTGTCGTCGCCCCAGCGGCCGTCAATGTAGTCCAGGATGCGCCCGGCCTGGAAGTAGGAGACGATCACCTGGCTGGGATATTCCGGGCGGATAAAGCCGCGATCGAGCTCCGCCACGGGCAACAGCTTCTTATCGCGAATGGCGATCAGGATCTCCGGCGTAACGCGGTCGCCCCATTCCGGCGATACTTGAGTCTCTTCGTGGACCGAGAGCCCCTCGGTAAACCAGCGCGGCACGCGATGATTGGTGGCGGTGAGAATAAATACGTGGCTCATCTCATGCCACAGCGTGCTGGCCCATTGAAACGAGCCCGGAGGGCGGCCGGAGGGGCTATCCATGGCGAGAACTTCGCCGAAGGTGACGCCCAGAACTCCGCCGAGCCCGGGCATGCCCAGAGTGCGCACGGCGAAGTCTTCGTGGTCCGGATAGAGCTCCACCTGGACCGCGCCGGGCAGCTTCATCTTGTATTTCTTTTCGTACGTGGCGACGGAGCGCTTCACCTCCGCCTGAACGTAGGGGAAGAGCAGCTCGGCTTCCTTTTTGTGCAGCTTGATGATGGTGGTGTCGTCTCGAAAGGTGAGAAAATTCTTGTAGCTGTCGAGCAGGCGAAGGCTGTTTACGGTGGCGGCATCACGATAGCCGTTGTCGTAAGACATCTCCAGCTGCTGGAGCGGCTCTTCCTCTTTTCCGAGGCGCATCAGGTTGATGCCCAGTTCCGAATGTGCGGACCACAATCGAGGATCCAGTTCGATGGCTTTTCGGAGGTAGGTCACGGCATCGTCATAGCGCGTGTTGAATAACAGGAAATGCGCCACGATGGCGTACGCTTCGCCGTATGTCGGATTCACCTGGCGCACTTTGGCCAGCCACGGATCGGGAGAACGGTCCGCCAGAGTTTCGATCGCGGCGTGGACGGCCATGGCGTCCAAGGCTTCGGGAGAGAGCTTCAGGGCTTCATCGGCTTCCGCTGCCGCGGCCTTGGAGTCGGACTCTTCCAGCGCGAGTTGGGCCATCAGTTCGTGGGCTTCGACGAGCTTGGGATCGATTTCCAGCGCCTTCTTGGCCTCTTCGACCGCCTTGTTGTCGAAGCCATCCGCGCTGACCAACGCCAAGCCGAGATAGGCTTGCGCGTTCTTCGGATCGCGCTCCAGCGCTTCCTGGAAGAGGTCGGCGGCGTCCTTATTATTGAAGCGCTCGTGCATCAGGCGGCCCCAGCGGACCCGGTAGCTGGCGTTTGCGGGCGACTGGGCTACGGCGGCGCGAAATTCGTTGTTGGCGTCCTGATACATCTCCAGGCCCCAGAATCCCTCGGCACGCACGGCGGGTTCGCGGGACTGGGTCAGGGATTCGAAGCAGGTTTTGGCCTGATCGTTATGTCCATGCTTGCGCAGCCCGAGGCACTCCTCGGGCGTGGCCGCGCGAGCGAAGCTCACGGCCGCGAGCGCAGCCGCCAGCGTGGCAGGCAAAATCCAGGCGCGGGCAAATCCGTTCACCGATCCAGCTCCTGCTGCAGGCGCGCGAGCTCCAGGAGAGCGGCGGTGAGCTCTCGCTTGTAGTCGTCTTCGGGCATGGCGGCCTTTTCGTACTTCAGCTTATCGATCTTCTGCTCGATGGCTTCTTTTTTGGCCAGCAGATCGCGTTTTGCGGGATCGGCGGCGGCTCTCTGTGCTTCTCCGATGCGCACCAAAGTGAAAGTGGAGAGCAGAAGCCCTTCGTCGCTTCCCGTGGCTGGAGCGCGCACCGGATCGCTTTTGCCGGTGTCCTCGAACTGCGGATGCTCGGTTGCGAGGCGCTTCTGCGATTCGTAGAAGCCGGCGGTCTTGCGCTCGGCAAACTCGAAAGCCTCGAGCGCGCTGATGGCTTCGTTTTTATCCACGTCGGCCGCGGGATCGCGCAGCGCCTCAATCCAATAGCGGGCAAAAACGGTGGCGTTTTTTTCCGTGCCGCTCTTGGTGGCGGTGATGACGGCGCGGCCGGGCTTCTTCATCGCCGCGACGGAACCTCCGCTCGCGCTGGTGGTGTTGACGATCAGCTGGCGCTTGGCGGCGATCTTGTCGCAGAGCGCGGCGAGTTCGGTCCCGGAAATGTCCGGGCCGGGGATATTGAATTTGTACTCCACGCCGTCGAAAGAGCCATGGCCGATCAGCATCACCACCAGATCGTCTTCGGCCTTGGCCTGGCGTGCCACGGTGGCGAAGATTTCGTTGATGCGCGTACGAGTGGCGTCCTTGCCCGACAGCGTAAAGACGTGCAGCTCGCCGCCCGATTGCTTGAGAAGCTTATCCATATCGCCGGCCAATCCGGCGAAGCGCTGCTCGTAATCCGGCTCGCCGCCCAGCCCCGAAATCGTGACGTAGTAAGTGGCGGCCCGTGCCGTCACGCCGGAGAAGAAAAACGCCAGCAAGGCCAAGCCGCAGAGCGAGCGTTTCCTCACACCACCCCCCATTTCCGGCGCAACAGCCAGTTGCAGGACGGGAGCAGCAAAATCAAGAGAAAGACGATGGGCATATCCCAGAGATCCTTGGCCTGGCGAATCGTGATTCCCGCCGCGGAATAGGGAATCTCGCTGGCCAGCTTGGACAGATCCTGGGGCTGGTAATAGCTCCCGCCGGTTTGCGAGGAGAGCTTCTCCAGCAGTTCGCGGTTCTGCTCGGTGCGGAAATTCTCCGCCACACCATCAATGCGCTGGAACATCAGCACATCGCGGCCAACGTCTTCGTCGGCCCGCTTTGCCGGATACTTCCACGGTGTAGGTGCCGGGCTTTTCCGCCGTCCACTCCGCATTGAATACACCCGGAGAGTTCGGATCGGGGGTCATCTCGACCATCGCGGCGGTGTTTTGGGGACCCAGAAAATGGGCCTCGCACCTTGGCGTCGCCCAGAGGCATGTAGTTTTTGTCGCGAACGTCGGCGGATATGCGCACACGCCCATCGTCAAACAGCATGGGACTGGGAATGGAAGAAAAAACGCGTCCCGGCGTATCGGACACCAGCCAGCGCAGCAATTGCTGCCAGAACGCTTCCTGCGATTTGTCTTCCACCGGCAGCGACATCCGCCAGTGCCAGGTAGACGATGTGGCCATGATGGCCGAGCGGCCTCGGCCGTAATTTTCGGTAACCAGCAGCGGCCCGGTGCGGGCTCCCGCTTTTACATTGGCGAGGACGGCAGCGCCGGGTTTCGGTGTGCCGATCTCCTCGTAATCCATGAGAGGAGGCAGCTTCTTCCATCGGTCGATGTTTTTTGCCGGGTCTTCGACCAGCCGGCAGATGATGCTGTCTTCTCCAGCGGGCGTCAGCTCCACCGTGGCTTGATCGCGATGGAAAGTGCCCTTGCGAGTTGGGAGCACCACCGGCAGCAGATCCGCCATGGTCGAAACGCCCCAACCGCCGTCCGCAAGCGAAGAGCGGCCGCCGAGCAACAGCAAGCCACCACCGCGCCGATCGACGAATTGCTTGATCAGCTCCTGCTGTTCCGGCGTGAAATAGTTTGCCTCCACCGAGCCGATGACGATGGCTTCATAGGGGAAGAGGTCCTCGACCTTGGTGGGGAACCCGGCGACGAGCTCGTTGGAATCGGCGATACCCTGCCGGTAGATCTTGTTTTCGCTGGTACGCACCATGGAGGAGATTTGCACGATGCGGTCGTCGTCTTCGGCGCGCCGTATGAACTTGTACTCCCAGCGCGGCTCACCCTCTATATATAGGATACGCCGCTTGTCGGACTTCACATCCACCAGGCGAGTGAGTGCGTTATTGGCGCGATTTTCCTCTCCGGGCAGGGGATCGATGGAGAAAGAAAGAGGCTTGGCCCCCGCGGCGCCGGCATTGAAAAGCAGGCTCTCCGTCTGGATGTTGCCGTCGGGGCCAAAGGTGATCTCGCGAGTGGTGAGCACTTTTTCGCCATCGCGAACGGCCAGAACGGCCTTGCGTCCCGAGTATCCGCGCTGGTGAAAGCTCACGCTCGCGGCCAGGCGCGAGTCGGCCAAGGCGCGGGCCGGCAGGCTTACATCATTGATCTCCACATCCTGATATTGCTCCCGGCCGAATCCAACCGTGTGCACGGGAATGTGGCGGCTGCGCAATGCGGAGATGGTATCGAGATCGATTCCGCCGGAATTGTCGGAGCCATCGCTCAGCATGACGACTGCACCGATCGGCAGGTCGGTGGTCTCATCCGATAGCTGCTTTGAGGCTGTCTCCGATATGCGTGACGGGCGCCGCGGCGTGAAGTTCATCGAGGCTGTTGATGCGGGTCAACCTGCTATCCATGCGATAGAGCCGAGTCTGGAATCGCTTTTGCAGATCCGTGAGCACGCCGCCCTGAAGCGGCCTTGGTCGCCTGCGCCTGTCGCGTGCTGCCGCTCTCGGTGATGCCCATGCTTCTGGAGTCGTCCACCACCACGGCGATAATGTTTTGCTGCGGCTTCAACTCGGAAACCATCAGGGCCGGATGCCAGAGCAGCGTGAGCAGCAGAACGGCCAAAGCGGTCTGCATCAGCCAAAGCATAGCCATGCGCCAATTTTGCAGAGTGGGGACAGCTTTGGGGAACTTGGCGCGGAGCAATACGGCGAGGCCGGCGGCCGCGGCGACGATCAGGAGATCCAGTATCCATTTAGGCCAATTTCCCAGAAGGACTAATTCGCCCCTGGCAAATGCCGCAGCGGGATACTTAAACAGAAATTCGAACATATCACCCAGCGCCCTAATCGAATTGTCGGTCGGAAAGCTATTTGAATGTCGCTACATAGGCAACTTATTTCTTACCGATACCCAGCTCGAAGAGGTGCGCGCTCAGTTAAAGTGGGGACTTCGCGCCGCCGCCTGCCTCCGTGCGTCGTTTCTGATTTGTCTGCAGACTGCCTGTAAGATGCCGCCCTCGCTTCTTGCGGATGCCACGTTTTTTCTTGGCCAGCCGGCATGAGCCGGCTCGCGTAGCAAACCGCATCCACTCCAAGTCTGAATCCGCGCCGGCCTCACGGCCCGCCAAGAAAATGCAGCCCGCGGGAGGCCGCGTTCCAAGCAATTATTTCTTTGGTATTCCATCAGGTTCGGGGCGGCGTCGTTAAAAGCGAATCCCTGCGCCGCTATCGCTTCAAGCGCAAGGGGCTCGCGCGCGCACAGAAGCAGTATGGTCCGAACCGCTCCCCGAGAGTATCAAAATGCCGCGAGCATCTCCAGCGTCAAGCCCTTGGGCCCGGAAGGCAGCTTCCCGGGGTCCGGCAAGACGACCTACAGAGTTTTACTTATCGAGTCCGTAGGACGGATGGCTGTACGTTCCGGTCAACTTGACGGGAAGCACTTCACCGTTGCCTTTCGAGCTCGCCGCCAGCAGCTCAACAGCCCTGATTAGCGCGACCTTCACTCCCTTGGCGGTTTTCGAAAACTTGGTATCCACTTTCAACTCTCCGTGTAAGTCGACGCGCTCATCGATGAGGCTATATGTGCCGTGCATGCGGGCGGAAGCGCCGGGAATCGTGAATAACAGATCCGTAAAATGCGCGACGCCGTCGAGGAGTTCGACCTGACCCTGAAGGTTCGAAAACGCTTTCGGAGAGTCTTCCTGGTTGTCGTCAGAGATCTTCTGCCCCTGCGACCGGAGGCTGAGATCGTCGAGTTTTTGCTGCGTGTCGTCGTGCGTGAATGTTCCTCCCGTGATTCCGAAGTCCCCGCGAAGGTGCACTCTCCTGATAAACGGCTGGGGACCGCCGGGAATCGTGAGGCGCGCCCGGAATGACATAGGTCCCTTCATTCCAGGTGTCGGGTCGTCTGACAAAAGGCGCAACCAATCTTCGATCCTTCCCTCCGGATCGGCGGCGCTGAGAGAAGCCGTCCTCGGAGGCCCGCCGGGCTTTTTAACAACTTCGCCCTTGCACCGCGGCCGTAGTCTTTTCGAATTGCACCCGTATGCTTTGCAGTTCCACGTTTCCGTTGCGGCAGTCGACTACAGCCTGGAACGCCGTCTTTAAATGGACGGGGTGATTGGCCTTTTTGACGCGGTAGTCCGGCGTGTCGGTCTTGCCCTGGACGCGAAGCGCGGCAGCGGGTCCATCAAAGCTGCCTTGCGACGAGAGGATGCCGGCGATACCTCCTAACGTCGCGAGATCGGCATCGCTGAACTGGTACGCACCGGTCAGAACGGTTTGCGCAATGTCTGAATCGTTCCAGGGGCCGAACTGGCCGTCGACTCGAACGTGTCCCGGCGGCAGGGGATTATCGAGGATGGCGTGGAAGGCGATTCGTTTGCCCGGAACCACGTTGCCAAATGTGAGCTGGTGAATATCGAAGCGCAAGGGCGGCTTCTGCTTGCGCGGAAACTCCAGAATGGCGCGATCGACGATGACCTCGCCGACGGTTGTTGTGGAACTGCTGGATTGGCCGCCGGCTCTTTTGGTTGCGTCCCCAGCGTGCCTCTGCGCCATATCCACATGCACATCCTCCAGGTGCATGGCGCTGACGTGCCCACGAAAAAGTCCCAGGAAATTTGCAGTGATGGTCATTCTGGCCACGGTCATGAGAGGAGGGGAGCCGGCATCCTTCGATTTCGAAAACTGCACCTGCTCCATCACGCAACCCGGCGGTAAGTAATGAGCTTTGAAGCTCTTGATATGCACGGTGCTCGAGGCTGCATCGGCCAACTGGGCGACAATGTTATCCCGGGTAAATGGCCACTTTGCGGCGAGCAGGGCCGCGCCGATGCCCAGGAGAACGACGAACGCCACAGCCGCAATTTTCACGGTCCGGTAGGCGCGGCCTGGGCTGCCGGCAGGGGTGCCGCGTTCGTCAGCGTGAGAAGTCATAGCCAGAGCGGAGGATATGCGCGTTGTCCCCCGCCAGCAATCGACTTAGAAACTGAAGAAAACAAGCGATTCGCTGTATGGTTAGCGGTGAGAATGCAGGGTACGGTATCGGCAACGATGGCGCATTCTCCAGGCGCCTACCGTGCGTTCGTCAAAGGGCTACCCAGGAGCTAGGTCAGCGCTGCCGGATAGCCAAAGGACGCTACTTAACGGGCTCAACGCAAACGTTCACGGAGGTCGAATGCTTCGCTATGCTGCTATCTTCTTAGTCATCGCCATCGTAGCTGCCGTTTTTGGATTTGGGGGCATTGCGGTGGCGGCCGCGGGAATCGCGAAAATACTGTTTTTTGTATTTCTGATTCTCTTCCTGGTCTCTCTGATCAGTGGTCTTGGGTCCCGACGTCACGTCTGACGGATTCGGAATCAGACCCTGTCCCTAGATTTGCTCCACCCATGTGGAAACTACTTTCTTGCAAGTAGAGCGGGTCGTAAGGCCCTGTTGTGCGATTTCCCAGTCGAATCGAGGAGATATATGCCCAGTCCAGTTCAGCCCGAACCGAAGGCGCAGCTCCAGCGGAATGTGCAGTCTGAATCGCAGCATCATGTAAAAGTAGGAAGGGTAGGCGAGAGGAGAGGTCATCGCCCGCGCATGCGGGCGTGCCTGATCGTCCTCTTTAGTGTTACTGCTTTGGCGCTGGCGAGCGTGGCGCGCGCCGATACGCTGACGCTCGCCAACGGCGATCGCCTGACCGGAAAGATCGTCAAATCGGACGGAAAAGAGCTGACCTTCGAAACGGATTACACCGGGACGGCCACGATGCGCTCGATCACAGTGGAATGGCCGGCTGTCCGTCAGATAACCTCCACGGCTCCGATTTACGTTGTCACTTCGCAGGGGACGACCGTTGGCGGCACGGCAACCACGGAAGGCACGGATCTGGTCATCACTCCGGCGACCGGCGCTGCCCAGCGCATCCCGCTCGCCAACGTGGCGGCGCTCCGATCGCAATCCGAACAGACGACTTACGAAGGCACCCTGCATCCGGGGCTGCTCAACGGTTGGGAGACGAATGGCGCGCTGGGATTTGGCCTGGCGCGCGGCAATAGCAAAACCACAAACCTGACCGTTGGGTTCAATGCCACTCGCGCCACTTTGCACGATAAGCTGGTCGCTTATATGAGCTCGATCTACGCCTCGAGCGGCACTGTGGTAGCTCCCGGAGTGACCGCGGGGGTAACCGCCAACGACATTCGCGGAGGCGCGCTCTATCAACACGATCTGCGGGCTCGCGCTTTCGTATATGGCAGCGCGGACTTCGAATATAACGAGCTTCAATTCCTGGACCTGCGCTCCATATGGGGCCTGGGCGCCGGCTATCACGCGATCAAGCGAATGGAGACTACCCTCGATCTCCTTGGCGGCGGTAACTACACGCGGGAAAATTATTCGACGGGGGTGCAGCGCAATATCGCCGGGCTTACCTTTGGCGATATCTTCCTGCACAAATTCGGCGAAAACTCCACGCTGAATCAGACTTTTGTACTTTTATCCCGAGTTGAGCAATCCCGGAGAGTATCGCGTGGCCTTCGACATGGGGTTCGTGACGAAGATCAAAAAGTGGCTCGGCTGGCAAAGCACGATCAGCGACCGCTACATCAGCGATCCGATACCGGGTACCGTCAGCAACGATTTGATCTTTTCGACGGGTTTCAACTTCGCCTGGAGTCACTGAGAAGCGCCATTGCCGCGCGCCAGGAGCGAGCCCGCGGGTTTGCTCCTGTCAGCGGTGGCTCTGCCGCAGAATTGAAAGATCTGCCGCAATCGTCCCGCCTATAGTCCGCTCTCCCCAGATTTAGCCCGATCTTTAGGTCGATCTTTCGCTCGATCCTGGGGGGAAAGCCTCCGATGATTGAACCGCGTCGTTTGTCACCGTCTGGTCATTTCTCCGTACGCGACTTCATGCTTTTATTCGCGTTTATGGCCACGTTTGCGGCTGCCGCGCATCAGCCGCCGCCCTTTAGATTCAGTCCAGCGGGGAAATTGTGACAAACGCTTGACGTTGTGGAGACATTGTAAAAAGTGAGGCGTGATAGTTTCTCACCCAGATTTTCGAGGAGGCACCACCGGGGGAGTCTGAAGGCTCCATAAGGACCTTCGGTCAGGTGGGGCCACTCGTCAAGGAGGGTGTGTGATAAACAAAAATCGGGCGCAGATCTGTGCCTGGACTGTAAGCTGGAAAAGCGTAAATGTGTTGGTGCGTGTTTTCCTGTTGGTGTGTTTCTTCTTGTCTTTAGGATTTGCGCCACCCGCCGGTGCACAAGCCTATCCAAACGCAAGTGCTCCGGCTCAAAACACCTCGGGAAGCCAGGCCCCGAGTTCAGGGCCGGCTCCGGCCGACGAGTTGCGGCCGAGCTATCCGGGAGAACCGTTCAACAATCCTCCCGTCGAAGCGACGGTTGGGCCGGCCAGACTCAGGGTCTACGGAACGATATTGTTCAACGCCTCGTTCTCCGACACGGGTCAAGTGGGAGAAGAGGTCCCGCTCTGGCCGTTTCCCAGTACGACCAACATAGCGTTCCCGGACGGAACGACCAAGTCGACGAGCTTGATTCATGACACGATTTTCACCGCACGGCAGAGCATACTCGGTGTGGTCCTCAACCCGGCGCAAACTCCGGCCAGCGGCTGGAAGCCGGCGGCATTGGTTGAAATCGACTTTTTCGGCACGCGTCCGGTGGACACCAATATCCCTCAGAGCCGTGTGCTCAATCAGCCGCGGCTGCGCGTGGCCTATTTCCAACTCGAGAAGGGCGGCTTCAAGCTCGTGGCCGGCCAGGACAAAATCATTATTTCGCCGCTCGATCCTGTGTCGCTCTCTCACGTAGCCGTGCCGCTGGGATTTGCAGCGGGAGACCTTTTCGGATGGCTGCCGCAGGTGCGGGTCGATTACACGCACAAATTTGAGAGCACGACCGCGCTATTCCAGGTTGGAGTTTTGCGGCCGTCGTTCGCCGATCCGCGACTGGGTGATCAGCCGGCCGCAGGGACTTCGCTCGATGGGACCCCGGGGTTTGGTGAGCGCTCGGGCCAGCCTTTCTATCAGGCGCGCGTTGCCGTTTCGCATCCGTTTCAGGGTTCGACGGCAACCGTCGGAGTTGGGGGCCATTACGGCAAAGAGAAGGTGGGCGCGGTGCAGGAGGCGAATTCCTGGGCGTTCACTTTCGACGCCCGGGTTCCCATCCAGCGACACCTCATCTTCCGCGCAGAAGGTTACATGGGCAGCAACCTGATTCCGTTTGGCGGTGGAATACTACAAGGAGTAGCCACGGTGCCAAACGCTCAGCCCTTCACGCAAATACGCAAGATCGGTGATGGCGGAGGTTGGTTCGAGTTCACGATACCGGTCACGGCGCGGAACGTGTTCTACGCAGGCGCCGGGACGGATGATCCAGTGAACAAGGACCTATTGCCCAGCTCGACGCGGCAGAAGAACTCGTTCATTTGGGCGAGCTATTTCCGGAAGCTCACGCGGGAGATCACTCTGGGCGCGGAATGGAGCAATTGGCAATTCCAGACGATTGCTTTCGTGGGCAACACAGCAGCGGGGCGCGGCGCCTTCGGGCGCGGTAATGTGATCAATATCGCGCTGGCGTATCAGTTCTAACTGCACGGCGTGAATTGCGACGACTGCGGGAGCGCTCAGGACATGGGCGCTCCCGCAGCGTTTCGCCTCGTCGCGAGCTCGCCAGAGATCGTTGTACTCTCCCTCGTCCCGCCTCAGCCTCATTGAGCTCGAATCAGAAAATACGACAGAAGACGAGAGGAGTGAGATGGAAATACAGCATTCTCTGTATCACCAACAGACGGATCGCGTGAGAGAATGCCATTTGGAATCTAGCGTTTGGCAAGTGTGGGAGTGTGCAAGTGGGTACGACTCAACGTTCTGTTCCGGGCAGCGCAGAGATGAACGATACGGCGGCAGCGTGGCGGAGTAGCGGCGAGCACGCACACGTAGTCCATTTTTACGAGAACGACTCGTTCCTGGTGGAGGAAGTGAGCCGCTTCCTGGGCACAGCGCTGGGCGCCGGAGATGCCGCCGTAGTCATCGCCACAAAAGCGCATCGCGAGGGCTTTGCACAAAAGCTGAAATCGCGCGGCCTGGATACGGCTGTGGCGGTTGCCCAAGGCCGATATATCGCCATGGACGCGGCCGAGACGCTGGCAAAATTCATGATCAATGGGCAGCCGGACGCGGAACGTTTCACGGCCCTCCTCGGAGCGGTTGTGGCGCGAGCGAACAAGGCTGCCGGCGGCGAGCCGCCGCGCGTAGCCGCTTTCGGCGAGATGGTCGCCCTATTGTGGGCGGACGGCAAACACGAGGCCGCGATAAAGCTCGAGCAATTGTGGAATAACCTCGCCGAGACGCACTCCTTTTCTCTGCGCTGCGCGTACCCGCTGGATGGATTTGGCAGCAAGACACACGGCGAGCTCTTCCTGAAGATTTGCGCAGAACATTCCAGCGTGCTGCCGACCGAAAGTTACATGGCCCTGGTTACAGAAGAGGAACGCAACCGCAATGTGGCTCACTTACAGCAGAAAGCGCATGCGCTCGAGAGCGAAGCGGCTCTGCACCGCAGCGAGGAACAGTTTCGCCTGCTGGTCGAGGGAGTCCAGGATTACGCGATCTTCTCGCTGGATACGAATGGCGTGATTACGAGCTGGAACTCCGGCGCGGAACGCATCAAAGGCTATCGGGCGGAGGAGATCATTGGGCAGCATTTCTCGCGCTTTTACACATCGGAAGATATTGCTCGCAGCCTGCCGGCTCAAGTCTTGCAGACGGCGCGCGAAACAGGACATTACGAGGGTGAAGGCTGGAGACTGAGGAAAGATGGCACCAGGTTTTGGTGCAGCATCGTGGTCACCCCTCTGCGAAATCGCCAGGGCGAGCTCATCGGCTTCTCCAAGATCACGCGCGACATCACCGAACGCAAGACTCTTCTGGACCAAATTGAGCAGCATACCGCCGATTTGGAGCGGGCACAGGACAGCCTGCGGCGTCTTTCCGGCCGATTGCTCCAAGTACAAGACGACGAGCGTCGGCGGCTGGCTCGCGAACTGCACGATAGCGCCGGCCAGATGCTTGCGGCCCTGAATATGAATCTGGAATCGCTGCAGGATACGATTCGGACAAAGCTCACACCCGACCTGGCGCACCGATTGGCGGAGAGCATCCGGCTGACAAACCAGGTGATGAAGGAGACGCGCACTCTCTCCTACCTGCTGCATCCGCCGCTGCTGGACGAGGCCGGTCTGCGCGATGCGTTACATTGGTTTGTCGGGGGCTTCATCGAGCGAAGTGGCATCAAGACGGAACTGGAGATGTCGCCGGAATTGCCCAGATTGAGCCGCGATCTGGAGATCGCCATTTTCCGCATTATCCAAGAGGCCCTCACGAATATTCATCGCCATTCATGCAGTCCTACGGCGGGGATTCGTCTGGAGATGACTCCGGACGAAATCCTTCTCACCATAACCGACAAGGGCAAGGGTCTTCCTGCGGCTCCGGCATCGGTGCAAGCCAATGGCAAGGGCCAAGGAAAGACCGGAGTGGGACTTGCCGGAATGCGCGAGCGCGTGCTTGCAGTTGGGCGGGCGTTTTGAAGTCGTTTCCGCCAATCCGGGCACGGCGATCAAGGCGGTTTTTCCGCTGATCGTTCCGGAGTAACCGTCATCTCAGAGCAGTAGATCCATCTCGATCGCAGTTCCCGCAGCGGAGTCCACCCTCAAGTTTGCTTGTTTGCGCTGACCTCGTTACGCTGGCTCCTTGGCGTTTGCGTTCGCCCCGTTCTGCCATGATGTGAGCTCGGAACCGGCGTGAACTCAGCTCCGAGTCGTCTTGAAGCGTTTCCTGTAGTATTTTCATCTACTACAGTTTCTGGAAACCAGCGCTGGGAATGGCCCGCATCAGTAAGACGCGGCCTTTGAGGGCAAATTAAGGATATGGAACGAGATCCGGTTTGCGGCATGCAGGTCGACCCCGCACGCGCCGCGGCCAAGAGTGAACACGGCGGACGCACCTATTTTTTCTGCTGCGGCGGATGCGCTCAGAAATTCGAAGCCGCGCCTGAAAAATATTTGTCGCCGCGTCCGGCGTCGTTGTCTAACTCCATGGCGTCTGGCGCAGTGCCGCCTGGACGGTTGCTGACGGTTATCTCTCCAGCCGCAGCAGCGCGCCCGCAAGTGGCCGCCATTCAACCCAGCGTCGCCGCTCCTCCGAGCCCCAAGGCCGCCGTGGCCGACTACATCTGCCCGATGGATCCCGAAGTACACCAGACCAAGCCGGGCGCCTGCCCGAAGTGCGGCATGGCGTTGGAGGCCGCCGTCCCCGCCATTCCAGCGACCAAAACCGAATATGTGTGCCCGATGCATCCCGCAGATTGTGCGTTCGGAACCGGGCTCCTGCCCGATTTGCGGGATGGCACTGGAGCCTCGGGTCGTCTCCGCGGAAGAAGAGGAGAATCCGGAGCTGACGAGCATGACGCGCCGTTTCTGGGTTAGCGTCGTGCTGACGACGCCCGTTCTGCTCGCGGCCATGGGTGCATATCTTCCCGGCGCTCCACTCGAAAAGCTGATTTCACCGCGCGCCCTCACCTGGGTTGAGCTGATCCTGGCGACGCCGGTGGTGCTGTGGGGCGGCTGGCCCTTCTTTGTTCGCGGCTGGCAGTCGATCGTCAATCGCAGCCTGAACATGTTTACGCTGATCGGCCTGGGGGTTGGGGTGGCGTATGTGTACAGCGTCGTCGCGGCGCTCGCGCCCGAAATCTTTCCTCCATCTTTCCGCGACGCTTCGGGGCAGGTGGGAGTTTATTTCGAAGCTGCCGCGGCCATTACGACTCTCGTCCTTTTGGGGCAGGTCATGGAGTTGAGGGCACGCAGCCGAACGGGCGCGGCGATTCGAGCGTTGCTGGGCCTGGCTCCAAAGACGGCCCGCCTTGTTGGGGAGGACGGCTCGGAACGGGACGTGCCGCTGGACGATGTCAATCCGGGGGACCGGTTGCGTGTAAGGCCGGGCGAAAAGATTCCCGTGGACGGAGTTGTTCTGGAGGGAAGAAGCAGCGTAGACGAGTCCATGATCACCGGCGAACCGATGCCTGTGGAGAAGCAAAAAGGCGATCGCGTTACCGGCGCGACGGTGAACGGCACCGGCTCGCTGATCATGCGAGCCGAACGTGTGGGAAGCGAAACCCTGCTGGCGCAGATCGTGCGCATGGTCGCCGAAGCGCAGAGGAGCCGGGCGCCGATCCAGAAGCTGGCCGATCAAGTTTCGGGGTACTTCGTGCCCATCGTCGTGGGCGCCGCGGTTTTGACCTTTGTGATTTGGGGGCTGTGGGGGCCCGCGCCTCGCCTGGCGCACGGCCTGGTGAATGCCGTGGCGGTTCTGATCATTGCATGTCCCTGCGCTCTGGGCCTGGCCACGCCGATGTCGATCATGGTAGCCATGGGAAAAAGCGCGACGGCTGGCGTCCTTTTCAAAAACGCCGAAGCCATTGAGCTCATGCGCAAGGTGGACACGCTCGTCGTGGACAAGACCGGCACGCTCACCGAGGGGAAGCCCAAACTGGTCACCGTCGAACCGACGGCCGGCTTCGAGCCGCAAACGCTCTTGCGTCTCGCGGCGACACTCGAGCGAGGCAGCGAGCACCCTCTGGCGTCTGCGATTGTGAAGGGCGCGGAGGAACGAGGGATCGCACTGGGGTCCGCCGAGGACTTCGAATCGATCACGGGTCATGGGGTACGCGGGCGCGTGGACGGATCTCAGGTTGTTCTCGGCAATCGCAAGCTTCTCGACGATCTTCTCGGCGGTTGGGGGGCGATTCCGGCGCGTTGGCCGAACCGCGCGGAGGCGTTGCGCGCGGACGGCCAGACGGTGATGTTCGTTGTCGTGGATGGCAAGGTTGCCGGATTGCTTGGCGTGGCGGACCCCATCAAACAGAGCACGTCGGAGGCGATCGACCAACTTCACAAGGATGGCATTCGCATCGTGATGCTGACGGGCGACAGCCGAACCACCGCGGAAGCCGTGGCGCGCAAGCTGGGGATCGATGAGGTGATCGCCGAAGTTCTACCCGACAAAAAGGTTGACGTCGTGAAACGGCTGCAGGGCGAAGGGCGGTTCGTGGCCATGGCGGGCGACGGAATCAACGACGCGCCGGCGCTGGCTCAGGCCCAGGTCGGGATCGCCATGGGCACCGGCACCGATGTGGCCATGGAGAGCGCGGGGGTGACTCTGGTAAAGGGAGACCTGCGGGGAATCGTTCGGGCACGGCTGCTGAGCCGCGCGACCATGCGCAATATCAGGCAGAATCTTTTCTGGGCTTTCGTCTACAACGCTCTGGGAGTGCCGATTGCAGCCGGAGCGCTCTACCCGGTTTTTGGGCTTCTGCTGAGCCCCATGATCGCGGCGGCCGCGATGAGCTTCAGTTCGGTTTCGGTGATTTCAAACGCCCTGCGATTGCGCAAGACTGCGATTTGAAAAAGGCATCAGCTCTGTCTTGCTGCGTCATCCGCTCAGCACAGGGCGCTCGCAGCCCGCTGGCTTCGCCGCGTTAAAAGCTGGTGGCCGGATTCTTCTGTAAAGAATTGTGCTTCTCTAGAAGATACCGTAATCATCGCCACCCCTACGTGCAAGCAAAATTCTGCGTCTGCTAAGGCCACAGTAGATGGAACGGGAGCGCCATGCCGAACTGCGGGCTCGGATGAAGCGTAAGCGTAGAATTTTTCGATCATTGACACCAGCGTCGTGGGACATGATTTCTTTTTCTTCATTTCTGTTGCAACATCTCCGAGGGTCTTAGCAGCCGAATAAAAAACCCTGCCACACTCTCCACGGCACTTGTAACTTCTTTGATGGCGTTTTCAGGTCGATTGGCCGTCGGATATGTAACGAACCGCCTTTAGATAATGGCCACGAGCCGGATCAAAACCATCTCGCAAGCGAGAGGCGGTTGCTGTCAGACGGTCGGAAAGCGATTTCGGCATTTCCCTGAACATTTCCGACTTGTCATTGAGACGCCAACCGATTCGTTCGTCGCCGAATAAGGTGTTAACTTTATTTCTGTAACAATCGAATCCGAAATTGGCTTTCCAACTATCAGTCCAGCCTTCTTCAATTGTTTTCAACTCTTTACCGACATTTTCAACAAAATCATAGAAGTAAAACCATGTGCTCGTTTTCGAGAAGGTACGCTAGGTCTTCCCAATATGTAGTCTCAGAGGGAAGACTCGGCATTTCCTGCCGAGCTAGATTGCAGAACTGCTGCTCCAACTGTAAGACGCTAAATGGGCGGTTTTCATCGTTGTCTTGGTCCCTTTGCGTATGGCCATACACCAACGGCGCCAGCACACTATTAGCGTAAACAATGCGGCGTGCCTTCGGGAGCATCCTCTAGGAGCGTTTCCTTAGGGATTGATGGGTCATAACGGAACCGGCTCGAAAATTTAGCCATACCGATTTCTAATTCGAGTGCAGCAGGGTATCAATGGCTGCGGTCAGTTCGGGGCTGGTCCAATCTTGCGGGCCCACGATCTTGCGGGCGAGCCGGCGTCTTTCGTAACGCGGTAAACTCATGCATACCGATTCTTATTCGAGTGCAGCAGGGTATCAATGGCCGCGGTCAGTTCGGGGCTGGTCCAGTCCTGCGGGCCCACGATCTTGCGGGCGATCCGTCCGTCTTTGGTAATGAGGTAAACCTCGGGGATTATCGAAGTGCCGTAATTCGTTCCGATTTTTTTGCCGGTATCGATGTAGGTGGGAAAGTTGACGCTATGCTCGGTAAGGAATTTCTGATACGCGGCAGGATCGTCGTCCCAGCTCAATCCCAGCACCGTTCCGCCCTGGCTCGAAATGCGCTGCTGAAGCGCGTTTAGAGACGCCGCCTCCTCCACGCAGGGCGGGCACCAGGAAGCCCAGAAATCGAGCACCACGACCTTGCCTCGAAAGTCGGCCAGATGTACCTGGCGTCCGTTTGCTTCCACGCGTGAATTCCGGAGCGCGACGCCCCGCCACACTGGGTTCGCCCTGACGGTAGCTCGGCATGGCAAAGACATAGAGCACCGCAAACGCTCCGATGAGTGACAAGCCGCCGAGGACTTTTCGCTTCATGACATCAGGCTCCGCTGGTTATAATAACTCGCTGGCTGGCCCTGCGCGACTTTCATTCTCCCCCCTTCATCATGAATCCCCAAGAGAGCCTCTCCGCGATCGTACCCGCGAGAAACGAGGAGGCGCACCATCGCGCGAGTGGTGGCTTCGCTGGCGGAGCAGCCGGAAGTTCGTGAAATTGTCGTGGTCAACGATCAATCGAGCGACGGCACAGCCGGAATCCTGCAGAGCCTTACAGCCGAACAGCCGAAGCTCCGAACTTTTGAAGCGGAGCCTTTGCCGCCGGGCTGGGTGGGCAAGAATCACGCCGCCTGGCTGGGCGCCGAGCGGGCCAGGGGCGATTGGCTGCTTTTTACCGATGCGGATGCGGTGCATCTGCCCGGGTCGGCGGCGCGCGCGCTGGCCGACGCGGAATCATGAAGCGGCGCTGGTCTCTTATTCGCCGGAGCAGGAGATGCACACCTGGTGGGAGCGTGCGCTGATTCCCTTTATTTATTGCCGCCTGTCGCAGCTCTATTCTTACTGCGGCGGTAAATGATCCCGATTCGCCGGCCGCAGCGGCCAATGGGCAATACCTGCTCATCCGGCGCGATGCCTACGAACGATCGGAGGCCACGCCGCGGTGCGCGGCGAGGTGCTGGAGGACGTGGCGCTGGCGCGGCGCGCGAAAGCGGCGGGCTTCCGATTGCATTTCGCGCCGGGCGACGGGATTGCCGCGTCAGGATGTACGCGAGTTTCGGCGCGATGTGGGAGGGCTGGACGAAGAACCTGTTTCCCCTGGTGACGTGGCCCGGCCAGAGAGTCACGCGCGAGCTGCTTTCGGTGATTCCGTGGATTCCGCTGCTTTGCCTGCTGCTTGACGCCGTGGCACCTGGCACTGGGGGCGTTGGGCTTGCTGCTGCTCGCAGGGCGGCACGCGAGCTACGCCGCCATGCTACGGCGGAATCGTTTCCCGGCCTATAGCGTCTTATACTATCTGGTTGGGGTGGGGCTCTATTGCGCCGCCTTATTGGTCTCGGATGTGCATTACTGCACGAGGCAAGATCGCGTGGAAAGGACGCGAGTACCCCGTAGCGACGCCCGGCTCGCAAGCCCATAAAGGACGAATGGTCTACCTGACGCGCAAGATCGAGTTTTCGGCGTCGCACCTGTATCACAATCCGGCGTTTTCGGCCGAGGAGAACCGCCGCATCTTCGGCAAGTGCAATAATCCCAATGGCCACGGCCACAACTACGTGCTGGAAGTCACGGTGGGCGGCGAACCGGACCCGGCCACGGGCATGGTGCTGGATCTGAAGGAACTGAAGGAGATTCTGGAGCGCGAAGTCATGGAGCGCATGGATCATCGCTTCCTGAACTACGAGGTGCCGGAACTGGCCGGCCAGATTCCGACCTGCGAAAACATCGCCGCGGTGATCTGGCAGCTGCTTGAGCCGAAGATTCGAACAGGGCATCTGCACCGCGTGCGGCTCTGGGAGTCCCCCGACCTCTACGTCGATTGCTACGGGGACGAGGCGTCATGAGGCTCGAGCTGACTCGGCGATACGCCTTTTCCGCTTCGCATCGGCTGCACAGCGCGCATCTCGACGAAGCGGAAAACCAGCGCATCTACGGCAAGTGCAACAATCCCTACGGCCACGGGCACAACTACGTCGTCGAGGTGACGGTGACGGGCACGATTGAGCCCGCCACGGGCATGATCGCGCATCTGGACGATCTGGACGGTTTCGTGAGCGCGAAGTGCATCGAACCGTTCGACCACACGTATCTGAACAAAGATGTCGCGGCGTTTCGCGATTGCGTGCCGACCACGGAGAATCTGTGCATCGAGATTTTTGAACGCCTGAAGCGGTTTCCCGGCGCGCGTCTGGTGCGCATTCGCCTGGAAGAGACGGGCCGCAACAGCTTTGAATATGCGGGGGAACAGAATGGGAGCGAACGATGAGTGACACGAAGAAGACGGAAGAGCTGAAGCTGAGCGATGAGCTTCAAGAGGCCAAAGGAGAAGGCGTCGCCGAGCTGATGCGGACGATGCTGCGCGGATTGGCGAGGATCCGACGCGCGAAGGGCTGCGGCGGACGCCCGAGCGCTTCGAGCGCGCGCTGCGCTACCTGACCAGCGGCTACCAGCAGGACCCGGAGAAGATGCTGAACGGCGCCGTGTTTCAGCGTCTGCTACGACGAGATGGTGGTGGTCAAGGACATCGAGCTTTTCAGCCTGTGCGAGCACCACATGCTGCCGTTTTTCGGCAAGTGCCACGTGGCCTATCTTCCCGACAAGAAAGTCGTCGGCCTCTCGAAAATTCCGCGCGCTGGTGAACATGTTTTCGCGGCGCCTGCAGATTCAGGAGCGGCTGACCAATCAGATCGCGCAAGCCATCCAGAAAGCGATCCAGCCGCTGGGCGTGGGCGTGGTGATCGAGGCGCGCCACCTGTGCATGGTGATGCGCGGCGTGGAGAAGCAGCGCTCCGAGACGATCACCAGCGCCATGCTGGGCGCGTTCCGCGATAACCAGCAGACGCGCGAGGAGTTTCTGTCGCTGATTGGCGCGGCATTCCATCTGAGCGCGGCTTTCTATTTTGCTGAAAGAGCGAGATTGCGCGGGGTACGCGCTTCCGCAGTACAGGTTTCTGCTGGGTTTGGCGCCGGGTTTCTCCTAAATTCCCCTTAGGAGGCGGGCGATGCGTGTGGTACGCTAGTGAACGTCGAAGAGAACAGAAAAGAGCAGTGATAGGGTACGACGGAGAGCGACTTGAGAGAAGCAAAGTCAGTGTTGATTGAGCAATACCGGACCCATCCGAAAGACACCGGCTCGCCGGAAGTGCAGATCGCATTGCTGAGCGAGCGCATCAACTACCTGACTTCGCATCTGAAGTCGCACGTGAAGGATCATGCATCGCGGCGCGGATTGATCATGATGGTCAACAAGCGCCGGCGATTGCTGGATTACCTGAATCGTCGTGACCCGGATCGGTATCGCGAGATTGTCGAGCGTCTTAGTTTGCGCAAGTAGCTGCGGCCGCTTGGCTCAGACATTGTCAGCTTCCCTCGCTGCGACGGCGGCATTGCGCAACGTCTGCGTAATTTGCGGCGAGCTGCGTTCAGGGTATTCGACGTTTCGCCGCGTTTCGTACTCCTCGCACAACTCTTCCGTCTTCTCTCCGGCATGAATTCTACTCACAACAATTGCATGACGAGCCGCGTGTTAGCGCGGCGAAAGGAATCGAAGTTATGTCGCAAGATGCTCCACACAAAGTACAAGTTGAAGTCGGCGGACGTACGCTGACGCTCGAAACCGGCAAGTTGGCCAAGCAGGCCAACGGAGCCGTTGCTGGCGCAAGTACGGCGATACGCAGGTGCTGGTGACGGCCTGCATGGATTCCCGAGCCAATGACCGGGATTTTCTGCCGCTCACGGTGGACTACCGCGAATACACCTATTCCGCCGGCAAAATTCCCGGCGGCTTTTTCAAGCGCGAAGGACGCCCCTCGGAACGCGAAATTCTGACTTCGCGACTGATCGACCGGCCGCTGCGGCCGCTGTTTCCCGAAGCCTGGCGCAACGAAACGCAGATTGTCGGCCATGGTGCTGTCCGCGGACAGCGAAAACGATCCCGACGTGATCGCGGTTACCGGCGCGTCAGCCGCCGCGTTCATCTCCGACCTGCCCTTTACCACGCCGATCGCCGCCGTTCGCGTGGGCTTGCTCGAAGGCCAGCTGGTCGCCAATCCGACGACCGCCGAGCAGAAGAAGAGCTCGCTCAACATCGTCGTCGCGGGCAGCGAAGAAGCCATCGTCATGGTCGAAGCGGGGCGCTGGAAGTCTCCGAAGACACCGTCGCCGAGGCGCTCAGCTTCGGCCACGAACAGGTGAAGCGCATCATCGCCGCCATCCGCCAATTGCACGATCAGCTTCAGCCGAAGAAAGTCGTGGTGCCGCCGCTGCCGTTTAACGAAGAGCTGGCCAAGAAGATCGAGAAGACCTTCGGCGAGCGCTTGCACGACGCGCTGGACACCGCCAAGTATCCCAAGAAGGAAAGCTACCACCGCGTCGACGAGGTCAAGGCCGAAGTGCTGGCCACGATTCCGGAAGACGACGAGGAGGCAAAAAGAGGCCAAGCGCGCCTTCGAGCGCCTGCGCGAGAAGTATTTCCGCGACGACATCCTGCAACGCCACCGGCGTCCCGACGGGCGCGCCTTCGATCAGATTCGCGAGATCACCTGCGAAGTGGGATTGCTGCCGCGCGTGCACGGCTCGGCGCTCTTTACCCGCGGCGAGACGCAGGCGCTGGCCACGCTCACGCTGGGCACCAAGGAAGACATGCAGCGCCTCGATCTGCTGTTCGAGGACGAAGCCTTCAAGCGCTTCATGCTGCACTACAACTTCCCGCCATTTTCCGTGGGCGAAGTGAAATTCCTGCGCGGACCGGGACGCCGCGAAATCGGCCACGGAGCGCTGGCCGAGCGGGCGCTGGTGAACCTGCTTCCGGCCGAGGCGGATTTCCCCTACGCCATGCGGCTGGTCTCCGACATTCTCGAATCGAACGGTTCGTCGTCGATGGCCACCGTTTGCGGCGGTTCGCTGGCGCTGATGGATGCGGGCGTGCCCCTGCGTTCCGCCTGCGCCGGCATCGCCATGGGCCTGGTGATCGAGGGCGATAAGACCGCGGTGCTCACCGACATCGCCGGCGCCGAAGATCACTACGGCGACATGGACTTCAAGGTTGCCGGCACGCGAGCCGGCATCACCGCGCTGCAGATGGACATCAAGGTCGGCGGCATCAGCGTCGCCGCTGATGCGCCAGGCGCTCGAGCAAGCCCGCAAGGCACGGCTCCAGATCCTGGACATCATGGACCGCACGCTGACCGAACATCGCGCGACGATGTCGCAGTACGCGCCGCGCCTGTTCATGCTGACCATTCCCACCGACAAGATCCGCGACCTGATCGGTCCGGGCGGCAAGAAGATTCGCTCCATCATCGAAGCCACCGGCGTGAAGATCGACGTGATGGACGACGGCAAAGTGCACGTCTTCGCCTCCGACGGCGAGCTCGGCCGAATCGGCGTCTGCAGATGATCCGCGACGTCACCGCCTCCGCCGAAATCGGCAAGACCTATCTCGGCAAGGTCGTGCGCCTGGCGGATTTCGGCGCCTTCGTCGAAATTTTCCCGGGCACCGACGGCCTGCTGCACATCAGCGAAATCGCCGAACAGCGCATTCGCGACGTTCGCGACGAGCTGAAGCTAGGCGATCAGGTGCTGGTCAAGGTCCTGGCCATCGAGGGCAACAAGATCCGCCTCTCGCGCAAAGCCATCCTGCAAGGAACAGCGCGAGAAACAGAAGCGTGAAGCGCAGCGCCAGGAACCGGCGGCGGCACGCAGTGACGAAGACCGGCAGCAAACCACGCATCTGCCAGACAGTTGTGGTGCACATAAAAGAGGGAGGCGAAAATCGCCTCCCCTTTTTATTGTAGCGCGAAGCGTTTACTGCAGGCACGTACCGCATGCGTTCGATGCGCGCGCCCAGCCGCGTCAAGTTTCTCCTCGATGCGCTCGTAGCCGCGATCGATGTGATAGACGCGATCCACGATACGTCTCGCCCTCGCGCCACCAGTGCCGCCAGCACCAGCGAGGCGCTGGCGCGCAAGTCCGACGCGATCACTGTCGCTGCCCTGCAGCGGCGTCGGGCCGTGAACGATGGCGCTGCGGCCGTCGATCGAGATGTTCGCGCCCATGCGCACCATTTCGCTGGCGTGCATGAAGCGATTTTCGAAAATCGTCTCGGTGATCACCGAAGTCCCCTCCGCCTGCGTGACCAGCGCCATGAATTGCGCCTGCATGTCGGTGGCGAAGCCGGGATACTCCTCGGTGGTGACGTCGGCGGCCACCAGTTTACTGCGGCGCCGCGCACGCGCAGCCGGTCCGGTCCGGGCTTCGAATGTCGACGCCGGTCTCGCGCAGCTTGGCGAGGATCGAGGTCAGATGCTCGCGGCGCGCAGTCCGCGACCTCGATGTCGCCGCCGGTAATCGCGCCGGCCACCAGGAAGTTCCCGCCTCGATGCGGTCGGGAATGATGGTGTGAGTCGCGCCGTGCAGCGCGTTCCACTCCCTGAATGCGGAGCGACGATGTGCCCGCGCCCTCGATTTGCGCGCCCATCTTGATCAGCAATTCAATCAGGTCGGTCACCTCCGGCTCGCGCGCCGCATTTTCGAGGTGCGTCTCGCCCTCGGCCAGCGCCGCGGCCATCAGGATATTTTCCGTGCCGGTCACGGTGATTTTCTCGAAAACGACATTTCGCGCCGCGCAATCGGCCGCCGCCCGGCGCCTGCGCCGTCACGTAGCCGTGCTCGGTGGAGATCTCCGCGCCCATCTGTTCGAGCGCCTTCAGATGCAGATCCACCGGGCGCGCGCCGATGGCGCAGCCCCCGGGGAGCGAGACGCGCGCGTGTCCCGAGCGGCCGACCAGCGGTCCCAGCGTCAGAATCGAGGCGCGCATCGTGCGCACCAGTTCGTAAGGCGCCTCGGCGTCTGATAACTGTTTCGCGCCTCGAATCGTGAGATCGGTGGGAGGCAGCTCCGGGAGTTTCCACGCGGGCGTCCATGTGCGCCAGCAGTCGTCCCATGGTGATGATGTCGCGCACGCGCGGAATATTCTTCAGATGCACGGGTTCGGCGGTGAGCAGCGCCGCCGCCATCGCCGGCAGCGCCGAATTCTTTGCGCCGCTGATGTGTACGGTGCCCTCGCAGGCGGCTGCCGCCTTCAATGCGGAAACGGTCCATTAGCCCCTCTTCCTTGAAGTCATCTTAACCGAGCGAGCCGAAACCGATTTTGTGAGTCCAGGCGCTGAACGTTCACCGAGGGCCTGACGCAAACTTCCCGCGCGGCTCAGGCAGAGGCGCGCCGCAGAAGCAGACATGCCAGTCTTCAGCATGAGCAGCGCGGCGCGGAGATCGCCGGATTCGATGAGTGCGCGCTCCGCGCGTTTCGCGCTGGCACCGGTGGCTTCTTTGAGAATTCGCAATCCACGCCTGCGCAATTTTTCATTGGTCAGGCTCACGTCCACCATCCAGTTGTCGTAAACATGGCCCACGCGAATCATCGCGGCCGTGCTGAGCATATTCAAAACGAGCTTTTGCGCTGTCCCCGCTTTCATGCGTGTGGAGCCGCCGATCACCTCGGGACCTGTCTGCGGAGCAATCACGATGCTTGCCATGCGGCTGGCCGCCGACTTTCGATTTGAGGTCAAGGCTACCGTCGTGGCGCCGCGCTGGCGGGCCAACCGCAGAGCGCCCAGCACGTAACGCGTACTGCCGCTGGCCGTCACGCCAACGACCACGTCGCGCGATGTGATGCCTCTGGCGGCAAGATCACGCGCGCCTTGAGAAAGGGAATCCTCCGCGCCTTCCACGGCGCGAGTGAGGGCGCGCCGCCCTCCGGCGATCACTGCCTGCACCAGCCGCGGAGGGACGCCAAACGTGGGAGGGCATTCCGCCGAATCCAGTGCCGCCAACCGCCCGCTGGTGCCGGCCCCGACGTAGATCAGGCGACCGCCTCGCTCAAAAGCTTTGGCGATCAGGTCCACCGCGCGCGCAATTACAGCAATCTCCCGTTTCACGGCCGCCGGCACGAGCGCATCTTCGCGATTGATGATCTCCAGCATCTTCCGCGTCGCCAGCTGATCGAGGCTGTGCGACCGCGGATTGCGCCGCTCGGTGGCCGTCAATTTGTCAGAGGGAGTTTTCACCACAGGCGATTATAGCTGCCGCTTCGCAGAAGACCTGGAAACGCGGCGAAACCGATAATAGTAGCCGGGGTGGCTGGGCAGTGAGGCATCGCTTGGCGCTAAGCGGGCTCCAGGCCCAGGCACTTCACAATCGCGTCGTGAATTGCCGGCCGCACTTTTATGATCGGATCGTTGTGCGGCGAAGAGCGGACACGGTGCGCATTGGCGAGCAACACGACAAATAGCTGCTTTTGCGGATCGATCCACATGGATGTGCCGGTAAACCCGGTGTGGCCGAAGCTTTGCTTCGAGAAATAGTGCCCGCTGGAGGAGTTCTCCGTGGGCACGACCCAGCCCAGCGAGTGCATGTTTGCGGCAAGCGCCGCAGGCGCGGTGATTTCGCGGATCGTTTTCCGTTGCAGTATCCGCTGATGAGCATAGATCCCGCCATTCAGCATCATCTGGCAGAAAATGGCCAGATCGGGCGCGGTCGAAAAGATTCCCGCGTGGCCCGCGACGCCACCCATCACCCAGGCGTTTTCGTCATGCACTTCGCCATGGACCATGCGCTTGCGCAAGACAGGATCGTTTTGGGTTGGGGCGATGCGCGGCCGCAGCGATTTCGCCGGCCGAAACATGGTGTCTTTCATGCCCAGCGGCGCAAAGATGCGCTCGTTCGCCAGTTGATCGAGCCGCCGGCCCGTCAAGCGCTCGATCATGGCGCCCAGCAGGATAAAGTCGATATCCGAATAGATCGAATCGGTGCCCGGCTCATATATAAGAGGCTCGGCCAGCGCGCGCGCGACCATTTCGGCGTGGCTTTTCACCTTGAGGAAGTAATCCTGATGCGCAGGAAGTCCGGCGGCGTGGGTCAGCAAATGTGCGATGCTGATGCGCGCGCGAAGTTCTGGGTGAGGTTGCGGCGCCGGTGCGCAAGCCCACTCGGGTAGGTAGCGGCTTACGGGCGCCTCGAAATCCAGTTGGCCCGACTCTTTGAGCATAGCGGCAAGCGTGGCTGTAACCACGGGCTTCGTGAGCGAGGCCGCATCGTAAATCGTCTGCTCATTCACCTTGGTCGCGCGCGGAACATCGCTTTGTTTTCCGAAGACGCGAATCGCCAAGTGGCCCCGATGACCTACGGCGAGTATTCCTCCAGGAAACGCGGCATCGGCGACAGCGCGATCCAGCAATGCATACGCAGGCGCGAGTAAGGCGCGCATCTCGCTGCCCGCTGGTGTAAGCGTCATCGGATAGGCAGGGAGATCCAGGCCCGATCCGATGGGCAGCGTACCCGGCACGCTCACAGGAATACGGCCCCCGATCGCCACCTGGCCGAAGATGGCCCGAGCCGCCGCTCTTTGCGCCACGTCTGCATTGCTGAAGACGCCAAGCCAGGTTTTCGCTTCCGGATATTGCTGAACCACGTAAGGGCTGCCGAAGCAGATCACGACAACGGATTTGTCGTTCGCAAGCAGCCGATGCACGGCCGCCGCCTGGTCCTCAGGCAAAGCCACGCTGCCCTTGCGGTCGGCTACTCGAACGAAGAGCGCCAGAATGGCCACGTCGTAGCTTTCAGGCGGAGGCACCCTCAGGCCCCCCGCCAATGCCTGGATCGGGGCGAATCGCGTGTCGAAGTGAAATGCGTCGACTGAATCCACGCGCCCGCGGAGTTCGCTTTCGAAGGCTCGTCCGGGCGAACTATCCGCATCACCGGCGATGTTGATGAGCAAAACTCGCAGGGGCTGCGCGGCGTCCAAAGGCAAAATGTGTCGTGTGTCGCGAAGCAGGGTCACGCCACGGTCGGCAATCTCACCGGCAGCGCGTTCGAATTCCGCGCGCGCCAGCAGCTCCGGCAGGGAATCGAGATCGACGAACTTATTCCGATGCAGGCCGACTCGAGCCTTGGCTGTGAGCACATGCCTTACCGCCTCATCGATTCGCCCCATCGGCAAGCGGCCCGATTTTGCGGCTTGCTCGAGCGCCGCGAGGGCGGCATCGGGGACTGACGGCAGCAACAGCAAATCCACGCCGGCCAAGATTGCCTGAACGGCCGCCTCGCCGGGCGCATAGTGCCGCGCAACGCCGCCCATATCGAGCGCGTCGGTGACCACGAGCCCGCCAAAACCCATTTCGCGGCGCAGCAGACCGCTGATGATTGAGTGCGAGAGCGTCGCAGGCTTGCCGGCGTCGGGCTCGAGAGCGGGCACTGCCAGATGGCCCGTCATCACCGTGCTCACGCCCGCTGCTAACGCGGCGCGAAAGGGAGGCAGTTCGACGGCATTGAGATGAGCGCGGTCGCTATGGACCGTGGGCAAATTGAGGTGAGAGTCGACGAGCGTATCGCCGTGGCCGGGAAAATGCTTTGCGGTGGCAAGCCCGCCATTGTCTTCGACGCCCTGAACGTAAGCGGCGACAAAAGCGGCCACGCGCTGCGGGTCTTCGCCAAAAGACCGCATGTTGATGATCGGATTATCCGGATTGCTGTTGACGTCGGCGACCGGCGCAAAGATCCATGGCACGCCGACAGCCCGTCCCTCGGCCGCGGTGATTCGTCCGACGGTGTACGCATCCTGCGGTTTTCCTGCCGCCGCGACGGCCATGGCATGCGGAAAAGACGTGCCTTTCTCGAGGCGCATGGCTGTGCCGCGCTCGAAGTCCGCGGCGAAAAGCAGCGGCGTGCGCGCGTATTTCTGCAGGAGATTCGTCATCGCAGCGGTGGCGTACGCCTGCCCGCGCTCGATTCCCAGTGGGCCGGGCCGGGTGGCCAGCATCATGCCGCCCACGCAAAGTTCTTCGATGGCGCGTTGCAACTCACGCTGCTCCGCGCCTTCCGAAGAGGTGAACTCACCATGAAAGGACACCATCAGGAGCTGGCCCAGCTTTTCCCGAAGGGCCATTTTTGCAAGGGTGCGGCTCACCCATCTCTCTCCGTCGAGAGAGAGGCGCGGACGTGCCGTCTTGCGAACGGCGGTGCGGGATCCTGCTGTACGCGCTGAACTTCGCATCAGTCGGGCATCTCAGTTGGGTATCTCAATTGGGTATCAGAGGGAAATCCGAAGAAAAGAAGATGGAAAGGGAATCGCGAACACTCGAGCGGCGAGCCTCTTCTGTGGCATGGGTGGACGGCGGCGAAAGTCGTATTCGCGCCCGTAAGGGCCCTCGACGCGTGAAAACTGCGGTTTCGTCCGCTTCAAAAAAGAGTATATAGCTGTGGCGGATTTTCCTACAAGAAATGCGACAATCGATCGGACCAAACTGACAAGCCTGGAAAGGCGACGAGCGAGGACAAATGTCGCGACCCAAACTATGGCTTTCGTGGAGCAGCGGCAAGGATAGCGCCTGGACGCTCCATAAATTGCGGGCCTCCGGCGAATTCGAGGTCACGGCATTACTCACGACGATTAACCAGGATGCCGCGCGTGTGGCCATGCACGCCGTGCGGGAGGAGTTGCTCGAAAAGCAGGCCGCGAGCGCGGGCGTGGCGTTGGTCAAGGTTCAGATTCCAGCGCAGTGCTCGAATGCGATGTACGAGGCGGCCATGACCGCGGCCGTTGCGCAGGCTCGCGCCTCGGGCGTTTCCCATATGGCCTTCGGCGATCTCTTTCTCGCAGATATCCGCCGCTACCGGGAGGAGAAACTGGCCGGCACGGGCATCACGCCGATTTTTCCGTTGTGGGACCTGCCCACTCCCGCGCTGGCGCGGGAGATGGTGGCAGGCGGCTTGCGCGCCTATTTGACGTGCGTTGATCCTAAGAGGCTCGACCGCAGTTTCGCCGGCCGAGTTTTCGATGGTGAGTTGCTGGATGATTTACCGCCGAGCGTGGACCCTTGCGGCGAAAACGGTGAATTTCATTCTTTCGCGTTTGCCGGACCCATGTTCGGGAAGGCGCTGGAGGTCACGCCCGGCCAGATTCTCGAACGAGACGGATTCGTTTTTGCCGATGTCCTGGGCGCGTCGTCCGCGCTGCCATAGCGCGTCGTACTTCCCCCATACTTCTGCAGCATTTTCGCCGATTGCGCTGCGCCGCCATGGGGGCTAAACTTCGCCTCGATGCGTATCGTCTCACTGCTTCCGGCCGCTACGGAAATCCTCTACGCCGTTGGCGCAGGCGATTCCGTAGTAGGCGTTACGCACGAATGCGATTTTCCGGCGGAGGCGGCCGCAAAGCCGGCGCTCATCCGGCCGCGCGTGGATGCGGCGGCGCATCCCGCGGAAGTGGACCGGCAAGTGAGGGAACTCGTCGGTCGCCATGAAAATATCTACGCGCTCGATGCCGATTTGCTGCTGCGGCTCGAGCCCGATCTGATCGTTACACAGGACCTCTGCCACGTTTGCGCGCTGTCACCGGACGATTTGGCCGGGACGCTGGCGCGCTTTCCGGCTGGCCGACAACCGAAGGTGGTCAGCTTTACGCCTCGAAACCTGGCCGAAATCTGGGAAGGCATTCGCCAGATCGGGGAGGCTGCGGGTCGAGAACCGGAGGGACACGCGTTGGCAGAATGGCTTGCGCTCGAGGTCGGCACGGTGCAGCAGGCCGTGGCCGAAACGGCGTTTCGCCCGCGGGTTCTGTGCCTGGAGTGGTTCGATCCGCCGTACGTGGCGGGCCATTGGGTGCCGGAGATGGTGCGGCTCGCCGGCGGCGTGGATATTCTCGGTCAAGCGGGTATGCCGTCGTTTTCCGTCGAGTGGCAAGATGCCATCTCGGCAAAGCCCGATATCGTCATCCTGATGTCGTGCGGATATAACCTCGAACGAAACATCAATGTCTGGCGCTCGACGGAACTGCCGCCGCGATGGCGCGATAGTGCCAGCGGTGAAAAATGGGCTCGTCTACGCCGTTGACGCGAACGCATATTTCTCGCGACCCGGACCGCGGGTGAGCGATGGCGTGGCGCTGCTGGCCACGCTGCTGCATCCCACCCGGCTGGGCATGGATCTGCAGCAAGGCGAAGCATCTGTGCGGCGAATCGCTTCGGAGAGTGGTTCCCCGCAAGCGAAGGGCGCCGGCTAGATTTTGCCGATCAGTTTATGAAAAAGGGTTAAGAAAAAGAAAAAGAGCTTAGGAAAAGCAAAAGGGGCCGGATTGAAGTCCGGCCCCTTTTGCTTTTTGAATCAGCCGCTAAGCTAGAACGACAACTTGAGGCCCATCTGGAACCCGCGGGCCGCTCCGCTTCCCACCGAGGGGTTGGAGACTTGCACGTCGGGAGTAGCTGTCGAGGCGGCAAACTTGGTATTTGCCGTCGGCAGATTGGTCCCGAGTGCTGGTGGCTGCGACGCCGGCGGACATGGTGTTGCTGACCGATGGCGTGTAATTGGTGTGGTTAAGAACGTTGAATATCTCGAACCGGAACTGGCCGCTCATCCGTTCTGTAAATCTCACCTCTTTGGTCACGGACACATCCCACAGGTCGAGGGGCGTGGCGCGGAAGAGGCCAGTCGGAGTCGTCCCCACAGTTCCAAAGGCTGGGGGCAAGAGCAATGAGCCATTTTGCTCATAGCAGCCGTATTTGGCCAATGCATTGGTGTAGGTCCATCCTGGGTGCAGCGGCGCAAAACCGCTATCCAAACCTGCCGCTTTTGCAGCGCAGTCCGGATTGGTCAGGCTTGCAGAGTAAGGGATGGGGTTATTGCCCAAGGCGTCGAAAGCCGACGGGTTGCCGTAGAAGTTCCACTTGTCGTTCTTCAGACCCAGGCCGCTGATGTCATTGGTCGTATCACTTATGCCCCACGGCAGCGCGCTTTGCAGGTTGGAGATGGAGTTGAACTTCCATCCTTGCAGCATTTGCGCGTAACCTTTCTTTTCCGGCAGGGCATAGGTGAGCGAGAGCGTCATGCGCTGCCGAACGTCGTTTTCGCTGGGGCCGTAATCGGACCTTACATCGAAAGGATTGATCGGAAGGCTGGAACCGTTCCAGTCGCCGTTGGCCTCGGCCAAACTATGCCCGTAGGTGTAGCCAAGCAGGTAAGAGAGCCCGTGCCAGGGTCGCTGGGTCAAGGTCGCCTGCAAGGCGTGGTAGGTGCTGTAATCCTGGTTGGAGATCTGGATGATGTTCGACAGGTACGGGAACTTGCTGAAGTACGGCCTGCTCAGGTTCTCGCAGGTCGTGTTAACGGAAGGCGTGATGCTGGAGGCCGCGCCCACCGTAGTTGCTATGGCGGCGGCGCTTAACGGAGTGCAGCTCGCGCCCGCCGGCGTTGCCCAGCCGGAACCGAAGGCTGGCGCGTTGATGTCGTTGAGCCCCATCAGGTCGATGCCGCGACTGCCGACATAGGCAAGCTGCAGGGACACATTGTTGGAGAACGCATGCTGGAGACTGAGGTTCCATTCACCGGCATACGGTCTCTTGAAATTCGGATCCACGGTCAGGATCGCGCAAGGCTTGTTCGTGGGGCCCGCGCTTAGTGGTGAGTCGCAACGCAGCGTGCCGCTCGGAAAGACCGGCCCCGCGATGCTCCAGTTCGGGCTGCCCGGGCCGCTGGACGGGAACTGAACCTGGCCCGTGGTGATGTTGCCGGGTCCGGCCACGCCGTTCAGCAAAGCTCCGGTCGGGTCGAAGTTCACGCCGAGGACGGAGATTCCCGCAACGCCCTGTTGCGAGACAAACGCGTTGTAGCCTTCAATCACGTAGATGATGCTGGCTCCGCCGCGCAAGACCCACTTGGCATCACCCCTGGCGTCCCACGCAAAACCGACGCGTGGTGCGAAGTTATTCCCGCGCTTGAAAAGCCCTCCGCTCGCCTGCACCAGCCCGCTCGTTGAGCTTGGATCGAAGCTGGCGATCTGGTTATTCCCCTCGGTGAAAGGCGTCACCGTTTCATAGCGGAGACCCAGGTTCAAGATGAATCGGTCGGTAACGCGCCAGTCATCCTGAATAAACGCTGCGTATCCAGATTCGGTGAGGTGCCTTGCAGGCTGGCCCGCGAGCAGGGACGGTTGAGTGGTGTTGAAGGTCCCGGTCAGAAAGGGCGTATGCCGTTGAAACTGAAACTTCCCCTGGAGCCGCCATAGGTGCCGCCGTTGTAGGTCAGGTGGCGCACTTCGAACCCGACCTTGAACGAGTGCCGACCCCGAATATAGGAGACGTCATCAAGGAATTGGGCGGTCCAATCCGGGCCCTGGATCTTGGGGAATCCGGCGTTGCTCCCCAGCGTGGAGAAGGGGCTGCCGAGGGAGATGCTCGGGAAACCGCAATTGGAGGGCAGACCCGAGCCGGCCATGGGCAGCGTGTTGCTGTTCATGTTTGCCAGGTAGCTGTAATCCGGATGCGGAATGTTGTTGCAGTCGCCGCCGTAACTGAGCTGGTTATAGCGGTTAAATCCTCCGCGGGCTTCGTTCACCACGGTGGACGTCGGCAGCCACGTCCAGTGCAGTCCGGTGACCATGGACTTGGCATGCGTAAATGTGTCCCAGTAATCCTGCGCGGTGGCGTTATTCTGCGGCGCCAGAGAGTCGAAGTTCCCGGCGAAATACTCTCCGGTAATCGTGTTCTTTTCATTCAGGTGGTAATCGATCTTAGCCAGACCGTTATCGAGAGTTCCCACGCCGACGGGGTCATTCGAAAAAGAAAGGGCAGCGACGTCTGTAAATACTCCCGAGTTGTTGGGATCGACGGCGCATTTGCCTACTCCTCCATACGTCAGACCTGCGATTTTGAGGCTGAGGTCCTTCGGGGGAGTTGCAGCGGTGAGAGCGTTGCAAGCGTCCAACACGCTCCGGCTTAGGGCCGTTGACGATGAAATACCGGCCACGCCAAGCAGGGACGCCCGGGTCGGGAGAACAAGAGATGCCGAAGGAGAGCCGATGGCGTTGCGTTGTCCTTCATAGCCAAGCAGGAAGAAGAGTTTGTCTTTTACAATCGGGCCGCCGACGGTTCCGCCGAAATCCTTGATGGCCGTTTCCTGCTTGGGGTTCCCGGTGGTGATAAAAGGATTTCTCGCATCGAGGCCAGAGGTTCGGCCGAACGCATAGGCCGTGCCGTGCAGCGAGTTGGTGCCCGACTTGAGACCCACGTTAACGATGGCGCCGGGCTTCCAGCCATACTCCGCTTTCGGATTTTCCTGGGTATTGAACTCCTGGATCGCATCGATCGGCAGGATCGAGGTGGCGTCGCCGAAAACGCCCGTGGCATTCACCACGCTTTGGGACGAAAAGCCTTCGATCGTGTCTATGCCATTGAGGATGTAAACGTTGTGTTCGCGGCGCATGCCGTTGGAGCTTTGGCTCCATTTTCCGCTGCCTGGCGCGAGGTAGACGCCGGGGCGCAACTCAAGAAGCTTCGTAAAATTACGGCCCTGAACCGGCAGATCGCCGATCAGTTGGTTGCTGATGGTGCCGCCCAAGACGGCGCTGGTGGTTTCCACGAGCGGGAGAGCTTCCGTTACCGTAATCTTCTCGGTCTGCTCGCCGGGCTGGAGCGTGAGGTCAACGCGATACTCCTTGCCGACTTCGATGCCGATGTTCTGTCGCTCTGTGGCTTTGAAGCCCCTGAACTCGCCCCTCACGGTATATGTGCCCGGAATCAACTCCGGTGCGTTGTACTCGCCGGCGTCGTCAGTAGTGAGAGTTCGCGTCGTTCCTCGCTGCGTGTCCGTGACGGTAACGGTCGCACCTGCCACCGCGCCGCCGCTTTGATCGGTGATCGCCCCCAGAATGCGTCCCGTGCTGCTGCCCTGCGAAAACCCCGGCACGCAGACCAGCAATACGGAACAGGCAAGAGCCAGCGCCTGGAGCAAGTTTGCGGTAAGGATTCGCTTGAGGCTATTCCCTGTATTTCTCATCACACCCCCCCAAAATTATTTGCGTTCGGATCCATCTTCGGGGGTGGCAACTACGCCTTTGAGGCAGCAAGGATCAAGCAAACTTATGCGAAGAGAACACGCGTAAGAGAGATTGCTTGATGCCGATGCTGAGCGCATCCGCGGTGAGAGTGACTGGCACACGCCGGGCGTGCAAACGATGGTTGCTCGTTCGTCACCTGATCAAGAGCAAGCTCAGGCTCTACCATCCGGCTCCCAGTACGCACCCCTCACGCAGGAGGGCAAATGCTGTTTGTAAGGCGAAGATCCACGTCCCCAAAATATGGGGAGAGGAATATCACCGTACGGCGCCCGGAGTCAAGAAAGAACCGGATTGGCGAACTGCAGCGGGCCGGGGCCGGACTTTTGGGTCCAGCCCCGCTGGCCTGATACTCCAAGCGACTCTTCGTTTAGAAGGTCAGCTTGAAACCCAACTGGAACTCGCGGGGACCACCGCTGCCCAGCGAGGGATTGTTGTTGGCCACGTCCGGCGTAGCCGCCGTAGAAGCGAAGGTATTCAATTGGGCGAAGGGGTTGGTGAATCCTCCGCCGTTAAACGTCGGGTTGCCAAAGTGGGTCGTGTTCAGAACGTTGAACATCTCAAATCTGAACTCGCCCGCGAGACGCTCGGTGAACTTCCAATCCTTGAGCACCGAAGCGTCCCAGATCTTGAATGGATTTCCGCGGAACATATACCGTTGTACGTTGCCAAATTGTCCGATCGGCGCCGGAATCATGAACGAGCTTCCCTGCATGAGGCAACCGAAGCTGTTGAGTGTGGCCCGTCCCAAGGGACCGAAGGAATTGGCCTTATCGATGCACGCCTGCGGTAGCGAAGGCGTACAACCAACATAGCCAGACGATCCTTTTACGCCGTTCGTGAAGCAGGGAATGGGATTGGTTCCCCGATCACTGAAGTCCTGCGGATTCCCATAGAAGTTCCAATAGTTCACGAACTCGCCGATTCCGGCGATATCGTTGGCACCACCGGATTGGGAGCTCTGGCTCCAGGGCAGCGCGCTTTGAATTGTGACGATGGAAGTGAGCTTCCAACCCTCCAGCATTTGTGCGAAGCCCTTTGTACCCGGTAGGGCATAGGTAACCGTCCCGGTAAAGCGCTCGCGGATATCGAACCCGCTGTTGGAATACTCGCCTCTGAAGTTGTTCGGGTTCTGACCGGAAGGCCCGCCATTTTCATCGCCGGCCTCGTCGAGGGCATGGGCAAAGGTGAAGCCCAGCGTGTAGCCCAGTCCATGGGTTGGCCGCTGAGTCAGCGTCAGCTGCATGCCGTTGTAATTGGACATGAAGGGATTGCTCACCGTGTAGATGTAGCCGAGGTATGGGTACTTGCTGTTGTACGGACGGGACGCTTGAACCGCGTTGGTGTTGGTACTCGGCATCGTTGTGGCTCCGCTAATCACGGTAGGCAAGGCGGGACAAGCCCCCGAGCCCCCGGCGACTGCAGCCTCGGCTGCCACGGCTGCTACCTGAGCTGCCGAGAACGCGCTGCCATCAGGGTTCAGGCAGAAACCCGCGCCCGCGAGCGGCGTATTCGTGTAATACATGCCGATCAGTTTGGTGGCATGGTTGCCCACGTAATCCACGGAGAGGGAGAGGTTATTGGTAAACGCCTGCTGGACACCGAATGACCAACTGCTGACGTAAGCGTTGCGGTAGTTGGTGTCCGTCGCCTGAATCCCACAGAGCTTGTCAGCTCCACACCTCAGGTTGCTGGTATCGCTGGCGCTGGGGTAGATGGTGCCCCCGTAAAGGCCGCCCGTCTGATTCCAATTGACCTGCGTAGCATTGAGCGAGAGGCCGGAGTTCTTGATTGTTCCGGGGCCGGGCTGGCAGGTTGCGCCTGGCACTGCCGGCGTGCCCACTGAGCCCGTGCAAATCAAGAATCCACTCGGATTGGCCACGAGCCCCTGCGGCGGATTGTTGGCATTCTGCTGGAAGACCTGCATCCACCAGCCCGGATTTACGTAGATGATGTTGCCGCCAGCCCGAAGCACTGTCTTGCCGTTGCCACGAATGTCATACGCCAGACCGAGGCGCGGTGCGAAATTGTTCTTGTCTTCGTTCCACATCTGATTGGTTTGAATGCCGAGCTGCTGGAAGCCGTTCGCTGGATCCCAGTTGGCGATCCGGCCAAACTTTTCCTTCATCGGCGAGCTCATCTCCCAGCGCACGCCAAGATTCAGCATCAATTTTTGCGTGATGCGGTAATCATCCTGGAAAAAGAGCGCATACGCCTGGCCAGTCAGGCGGCGGCGCGGATTACCGATGGTGATCGAGCTGGTTCCGTTGGCTTCTCCACGCATGAAGTTCTCGAGGGAAGTCCATGCCACTCCTGTAGCTGGACTGTTTGCGAGCGCGCCGCCGACCACACCGGGAGAAATGCTGGAGGCATTGGGAGCCCCGCTATTGAATCCCGCCACGCCCCGTGTGCGCCCGTATGTGCCCGTGTTCAGCGCGCCGATTTGACGGAACTCGCCGCCGAACTTGAAGGAGTGCCTCCCCTTCAAGATCGAGACATGATCGATGAACTCATAGATGTGGTCCGGGCCGTAGTACTTGGGGAAACTGCCGCAGCACCCGATACCCCCATTGAAGCCCGCGAGACTGATCCCCGTAAATCCGCAAGTAGGCAGGTTTGAGCCGTAGCCGGTAGGGATGCCAAAGTCCGGAGCGCCATTGCCTTGACCCGGACAGTCGCCATTTTCAAACGTCTGGTAGAAATCGTTAAAGCCGAAGCGGAAAGTATTGATCACGGCGGAACTCGGCGTGTAGTTCCACTGCGCTCCCAGGAAATAGGACCAGGCTCTGTCGTTCGGCCGCCAGTACGGTTGCGCGATGGTCGCGCTGTTTACGACCAATCCGCGGTGTGTGCCTTCGAAAAACTTGCCATTGATCGTATTCTTGTCGTTGATGTTGAAGTCGACCTTGCCCAGCCCATTGTCGACGCTATATTGGGTGTCGAGGCTGGCGGTGACGTTCACTCCGTTTCCGCCGGCATCGCGAGCGAAGTCCTGGTCGAGGTTAAAGATCGAGTAGGCGCCTGAAATTGGACTACAATTCGAATCCAGGCCCGAAACTTTCAGGCTGGTCGGGCTCAGCGCAGCGCTGCCCAGTCCGTTCTTAATGCTATTGCAGGCATCGATGATGCTGCTGCCCACCCCTTGTCCGGCGGCCATACTCGGATAGGTAAATGTATTCGGGTTGCCGACGTGGTAGCGCTGGCTCTCGTAGCCAAGGAAGAAGAAGGCTTTGTCCTTCTTGAGGGGCCCGCCGAGTGTAGCTCCCCACTCCTGAAGTCCGATGCGCTGTTTTTGAGTTGTGCCGTCGGGATTCGTTCCCGTGAGGAACGGATTTCTGGCATCAAGGGCATCGGTGCGGCCAAAGGCATTGGCGGTTCCGTGGATGGCATTGGTGCCGGACTTCAGCGCGACGTTGGTGATCGAGCCCGGTTTCCAGCCAAATTCGGCCTTGGGATTTTGCTGAACGTTGAACTCCTGGATCGTATCGATCGGCACCAGAGTGGAGGCGTCGCCGGCCAGGCTTACCCCGTTAAAGGTGCTCTGCGAGCCTAGCGGTTCCATGCCGGTGATGCCGTCCAGCATGTAGACGTTGTGCTGTGGGCGCAGGCCATTGGTGCTCTGCGTCCAAGCGCCGCCGCCCAAGTAAACGGTGACACCCGGCCGCAGTTGCAGTAGGTTCATGAAATTCCTGCCGTTCAGCGGCAGGTCGGCAATCGTGCCGGGCTGCAGCGTGCCGCCCAGGACTGCGTTCGTCGTTTCCACAAGCGGCAGGGCTTCGGTCACGGTGATCTTTTCGGTCTGCTCGCCGGGCTGAAGCTCCAGATCGACACGAGCCTCCTTGCCGACCTCAAGGACGATATTCTGACGCTCCGTGGACTTGAAGCCTTTATATTCCGCTCTCACCGTGTACGTGCCGGGAATGAGACTCGGGGCGCTGTAGGAACCCGAGTCATCGGTGGTCAAAGTTCGCGTCGTGCCTCTTTCTGTATCCGTGACGGTGACCGTTGCACCGGCAACCGCGCCGCCGCTCTGGTCATTGATGTTTCCCAAAATGCGCCCCGTATTGGCCTGTGAGAAGGCCGTGACGCAAATCAGGAAGACCGCACAAGTCAGCGCCAGCACCTCGAGCAATTTTTCGGGTGTTGCTCCGAACGTAATGATTTCCTGTGTTTCTCATAGCACCCCCCCTAGCAATCTGCGATCGAATCGATTTCAGGGCTTGCGCGACGCGAATACTCGGCAACCGGTTGAATTCCCGCGAAACTGAAGCCGAAATGGGAGAGAGGTTTTCGTCAGAGGTTGGAACTCCGCAGTGGCAACGGAGCCGAGTGCTCGGATTCCTGGGCACAAACTTGTTGTGCCAAGACCAGCGAGTACCCGCAAACGATTCGGAGAAAACCTAAGTTCTGCCATACCGGCTCCCTGTGTTCACCGGCAAATCTCCCAAACGAAGGGATGATTTGAGACAGCCTTGTTCCAGCCGAACGGACCTGAAATCGACTATGGGGTGGAGTTAACACCTCTCGGATTTAAGAGTCAAGGAAAATTACGTCACTTTTTTGTCTCTGATCCGTTGAATCCACGTTCCGTTTTGGGCGTACTGGGACTCCTGCTGGGGCAGATCGAAGCTGTAAGCCTATGTGCTGAACCTGCGGGACAGCTGAAGATTTGGAGGCACGGGGCGGAATCGAACCGCCGATAAAGGTTTTGCAGACCTTTGCCTTACCACTTGGCGACCGTGCCCTATTGCAACATCGTATTCATTTTATCCGATGCGAAAGGGCATTCCCAGCTGACTTTCGCGCGTTCACCAAAGTAACTTCAGTCCCAACTGAAGCTGGCGCGAACTGCTCGAGGTTGAAGTAATCACGCCGGCGGTCGGCGAAGGGCCTCCGGTGGCTGCGGTGAAGACGACGGGATTGGGTGTGTTGAGATTGGTGCGGTTGAGCACATTGAAGGATTCAGCGCGGAATTGCAGGCTGATCCTCTCAGAGATCGGAAACTTCTTCGCCAGCGACAGATCAAGCTCGGTCAACGCAGGACCCTGAAGGACATTGCGACCCACGTTGCCGTAGGTGCCGGGCGGCGGTTGAATAAAGGCGTTGGGATTGAAATATTCGCCGACGAGGCCCAGGATTGCGGGCCCAGCAAACGCCGGATTCCATGAGGGGCGCACCGGATTGCGGGTATCCCCGTCGTTCGATGGGTTGTAAGACAGCTGCGGAGTGAAGGGCAGGCCCGATTGTATGGTTTCGATTCCGCTGAGTTGCCAGCCTTCAACGAACCGATCGAGCCAGGCGCTGCTTCCGTGCGACGTTTTGCTGCGTCCCAGAATGTGCGCGAGAGGCAGATCGTAAGTGGCGTTGATCACCGCGCTGCTGCGAATGTCAAAAGAAGCGCGGCCGTAATCGGCGCGCGGTTGCAGCGGATTGGCGATGAATGCGGGTGAATTCGTGGCTACGCTGGTATTCATGTTGTCGCCATCGTCGAGGGCTTTGGAAAAAGTGTAAACGCCGCGGAACTGCAAGCCGTGAGCCATGCGGTGGTTCACGTCCAATTCCAGTCCGTTGTAGGAACTGACTCCTTCGGAAAACCAGTGCGTGGTATTCCACACGGCGTTGTTGGCCAGCGGCGCATTTGCCGGATAGTAGATCGCGCCCGCCGGGTAGCCCGCGGGGCAGGGTGACGCGGGGCAAATCGTCGGAGCGGGTAGGTTGGCATCCACGGAAAGCATTTCGTGGTAACCGTGCGAGCCGATGTAGCCGACTCCCAAGGTCGTATTCGCATCCAGATGCTGCTCGATCTTAAAAGTGTACGATTCCACCGTGGGTGTCTGCAGGTTCGGTTGCACGCCGCTGGGAATGATTTTAGCTCCGGCGTAGCTGGCGCCTGGAGCAATGCTGGCAAACGGAATATTCTTGACCGCGAAAACCGAATTGTAGGGCGGGTCCTGATCCAGGCGATAACTCAAATTGTCGAGTAACGCGTAATAGAGGCCGGCGCCGGCGCGGATGACGGTCTTTTTTGAAGCGAACGGAGCCCACGCCATGCTGATGCGCGGGGCGGGCAGAAATTTGGCGTTATTGACGGCGAGCGCGGAGTTGCCAACGAGAGGCTGCGTAAGAATTACGCCGGAAGAATCGAAGCCGTAGTTCGAAGCTCTGCCGTTAGCCTCGTTCCAGCCGGTGGTGAATTCGCCTCGAAACCCGACGCGCAGCTCCACCGAAGGCTTCAGTTTGATGGCGTCTTCCACGTAGAAAGCGCCTTCGGAAGAGCGCCAGCCCAATGGCGTGTAGGAGGGTGTATAGGTGTACGTGCTCACGAGACCCTGCTGAATGAAGGTCTGCAGGCTGCTGAACGATATTTGGCCGTATTGATCTTGCGCCAGACTGTCGTTGGATTGCAGCCGTTCGAACCATACGCCGATATCGAGCAGGTGATTGCCGTGCGTGAGCGTGACCTGGTCGGTGAACGTAAATAGGTTGCGTGTCGCGCTCAGGTTGCTGCCGGCATTCGTGCCGCCGTTGCTGATTTGCGAGGCTCCGTTGAGCGTTGTGCCGCCGCCCACAACGACGGCACCGACGGGCTGGCCGGAATTCACCCACGCGGGCAAACTCACAGTCGTCCCACTATTGAAATAAAACCCGCCGCGCGAGAAGCCAAAGCTGGCGCGATTGAGCAGCGTGGGCGAGAAGACGTGCGTCTCGCTGAGGGATACCACTTGCTCTCGCAAGGAGATGTCAACCAGCGTGAAGGGATTGTTGCCGGGTGAATGCGCGGCGCTATCGTCGGCCGTGTAGACGGCGGCGAAGGAGTCCTTGGTTGACGAGTGTCTGGTCGAAGCGCGCTGTGCCGAAATCTTCACGCACGCGCTGCAATGGATTGGAGAAGGCCTCGGCGATCCCGCTGGGCGCCCCCGTGGGGGTGAAAAGCTCGGGGCCGTTGGCTGCCGGCCACAGAGCCAGCAACGGCTGCACGCTGGCTACGGCGCTGGCTCGCGAGGCGGCATCCGGCACCAGCGTCAGGTCGCTGAGCCCCAGATTTTGGCGGAAGCCTTCGTAGTTGACGAAAAGAAATGCTTTGTCTTTTTTGAGCGGCCCGCCGAGCGATCCGCCAAACACGTTGCGTTGAAATTGCGGGATGGCGCCGTAGTCGAAGAAATTCCGCGCGTCCAACGCGCTGTTGCGCAGGAATTCATAAACGCTGCCGTGCACGCCGTTGCGTGCCGGAGGCGGTGACGATATTGATTTGCGCGCCCGGGCGCTTCCCGTATTCGGCGCCGTAGGTGTCTTTCACGACTGAAAATTCTCTTACGGCGTCCACGCCCAGAAGCTGCCCGCTGGCTCCTCCCGGCGTGTTGTTGATTTCCGAAGCGCCGGTGTACTCGATTCCGTTGAGCAGATACAGATTTTCCTGCGGCCGGCGGCCCGATGCGGAAAACATGTTGCCCATGGCCGAATTCGACGTGCCTGTGCCTCCGGCACGCTGCGAGGTGTAGTTCACCACCCCGGGATTGAGCGTCAGCAATTGATCGTAGCTCCGCCCGTTCAAGGGCAGGTCTTTCACCTGGCGCTCGCCCACCAAGCCTGAGGTTTCCATCGTGGTTACATCGGCTGAAATCGCCGTCTCCTGCACCTGGACGCTCTGCTGCAGCTCGGCAACCGCGAGCACCAGGTCTATGCTGGCTCGCTGTCCCAGGACGAGATTCACTTTGGCTTGCGCGGATTGAAATCCGGACTTGGCTGCCGATATTTCGTATTCGCCCACGGGCAGGGCAGGCGCTTCGTAGCGGCCGGCCTCGTCGGTTACCAGCGTGCGCGCGAGTCCCGTCTCAAGATTCTTCACTTTGATGGTGCCGCCGGCAATCGCGCTTCCCGTCGCATCGCTGAGAGTTCCCCGGATGGAAGCGTCGCCTTGCGACCATGCGGGGGTGGCCATGAACGCGCTCGCGAAAAGGCCGAAGACCAACCAGCTGACAACCAAGATCGCGCCGTGCCGAAACTTTTGACCTGCCGATATTCCTCTGCTGTCGAAACTCATTTCCATCTCCTCCAAAGTCGGAATTTGTGTAGCCGTCCCAGCCAGGCATGCCGATGTCGGTATCGAATCGGCAATTCACGATTGGCAATTCGCGATGGAGTTCAACAACAGCGGCTGGAGACAGTCTCCGGGAGGAGTGAAACGATCATTTGAATCTGGCCCACCCTAAGTTCACTGCGTGCCTTCACAATCGGATCCCTCGGTATTCGCAAAGTACTTCTGGTGCGTTTAGTTGAGGCAGAGCGAATCTGCCGGCGAAGAGCGGACTGCGCTTAGGGGCGACAACAACAGCGGCTCACGCCCGAGAGAGCGTAAGAGAAAGAGGAGGTTTGTTGCGTCTGCATAGCAAATATCTGCATGAGAAACCGACTCAGGCAGAGTACACGGCGCTATCGCTCCGCCGTCAATAGCAAACCGGTGATGGTAGTTGTTTAGAAGCTGGCCGCACAATTTGTGGAAAACTCTGGCCGATTCTCATGTATACATGTGCCAGCTCCTAACCCTATCAGCTTGCCCCTAATGGAGTTTTGATGAAAGGTCGCTGCCTTTGCCTGCTATTTCTCGCTCTGGGCCTGCTGCAACATTGCGCCGCGCAAGACAGTGTCGATGATCCTCCAGCTGGTGATCCGCCAGTCGCCGACTCGCTCGCTGCCGCCCCTGCTTCAACATCAGATACAGCAGACGTATCTGCTATAGCAGACCTATCTGCGAGTCGCGTCGATGCGGATGCGGACCCGGATCGGGAAGTTTCCTGGAAACGACTGGCCCCGAATATGGCTCGCGACCAAAAACAAATGTGGCTGTTCCCGCTGTCCGTGGCACACGGGCACCACCTCATGCCCACGCTGGCATTCGTCACCGCTACCGCGGCCTTTATGACCGTGGACGCGCACAATGCGAAGTATTTTCGGCACACCAGAGCCTTCAGCGGCTTCGACAACGCTTTCAGCGGCAGGAATACCTCAATTCTGATGGAAGCTCTGCCAACGATCATGTATGGCGTCGGAGTGGCACGGAAAGATTCTTATATGCAGCACACTTTCCTGCTTGCAGGCGAAGCCATCCTCGATTCCGAGATCCTCACCTCGGTGATGAAGGATATCGACCGCCGTCTGCTGCCCGGAGAGGTCTTGAACGGGAATTTTTCCGAATCCTGGTTCCGAAAAACGGATGGGAGTCTCGTCAAGGGGCGTGGAAGCTTTCCCTCCGGCCACGGCATCGTCGCTTTTTCGCTGGCCACGGTAATCGCCGACCGCTATCCGCATCCGAGCTGGATACCCTGGACGTCTTATGGTCTCGCGAGTCTGGTTGCCTTCTCGCGCTTGCCGCTACAGGCGCACTTCAGCTCAGACGCTTTTGCCGCGGCGGTGCTGGGATATGTCATCGCGCACTACGTGGTATTGCACCGCACCCGGACATCGCTTGGCGGTGCCCGCTTCCGGCCATAACCCCCTAGGTCGACATGAAGCCAAAAGTGCGACAACCAGAAGCGATCAGGAAAGTCGCCAAGGAAATTCCCGGATATGCCTATGGAACTCCGGAAGCGGCAAAGTCGCCCGTTTCCGTCTCCGATTTAGAGCTTTTGAAGAAAACCGTGAACTTCACCGGCGAAGACCAGAAATACCTGCGAATGGCCGGTGAGGTGCTATCGGACCAAACCGAGGAAGTGGTGAAGGGATGGCGCGGAGTCATCGCGGCGAATTCACATCTCGCACAATATTCGCTGGGTCCTGACGGAAAACCGGACGCGCACTATTCAGCAAACAGCGGGCTGCGATTTCGGCAATGGATTCTCGACACGTGTTTCCGGCGCTACGACCAGGACTGGCTCGATTATCAGCAGGAAATTGCCCTGCGGCACACCAGCCAGAAGAAAAACAAGACCGACCACGTGGAATCCGCCGCACACGTTCCGTTGCGCTACGTAATCGCATTTACCGCGATCATCAACGATGCCGTCAAGCCATTCCTGGCCGCCAAGGGACATTCCCCGGATGAAGTCGACAAAATGCATCGCGCCTGGTGCAAGTCGGTGCAAATGCAAATCGCGCTGTGGAGCGAGCCGTACTCCGATCCCAATGTCGCTCCCAACGAATGGTAATGTTCCTTTGCCGTAAGTCTTCGCCGCGGAACTTCGCTGTGGAACTTCGCTCACCGTAACCCCTGCCCGTCAGAGGGACTTTATTTTGCCGGCAATTCCATGCAAAGTGGATGTATTGACCTGAGCGGATATTCTGGCGACGACCCCTCGCTTCGCCGGAACGAATTGCCAGAAAGGGCTGACCATGCGATCCATTTTGTTTTCGGCTTTCTGTTTTCTGCTTCTTATTGGCAGCCGATCGGCGCTCCTGACCGGCGGCGCGCAGAAGACCCCGGCACGAATTGCGGATAGCCAAATCGATCGAGGCCGCTATCTCGTCGAAGAGGTAGCCAAGTGCTCGGAATGTCATACGCCGCGAGATACGGATAATCGGCTCGATCGTTCGCGCTGGCTCGAGGGCGCGTCCGTCTGGATCGAACCCGTGCATCACATCCCCAATTGGGCTTCCTTTGCGCCACCGCTCGCGGGATTGCCGAGCCTCAGCGACGAACAGATGCAGCGCGTCCTGGAAATGGGCCAGTCAGCAAGCGGAAGAGAGATTCAGCCGCCGATGCATCTCTACCATCTGACGCACGCTGACGCCCAGGCCATCATCGGTTATTTGCGTTCGCTGCACCCTGCCCGCTAGCGCAGTGGGACGACAGACGCGAGCTAGACAACCTTCGTGCCGGTGTGTAATCCTTCCGGCTCCAGCTTTGGTCCCCCGGCCGTGAGCTTGAGGTCTGCGAAAGCAGCGAAGCTTCCTTAAAAATAAAAGTTCAGGAGAGCACAATGGAGATTCTTACCGAATTTGTCACCGTGAACGTGGCCGACGGCACGTCCATGCGGCTTTACGTAGCGCGCCCTACCGGCGCCAGGCCCGCGCGCGGTTTGCTGGTCATGCAAGAGGCGTTCGGCGTCAATTCGCATATCCGAGACGTTACCGACCGCTTCGCGCAGGAGGGATTTTTGGCCGTCGCGCCCGAGCTTTTCCATCGCAGTGGCGCGGGGTTTGAGGGCAAGTACGACGATTTCCCCTCCGCCATGGCTCATATGAAGGAACTTCGCGATCCCTCCATGGAAGCTGATTTTCGCGCCGCCTACGATTGGCTGCGTGCCAACGGTATTGCGGGAAGCTCTCCGATCGGGGCGATCGGTTTCTGCATGGGAGGCCGCGCTGCAGTCCTGGCAGCAAGCGCGCTGCCGCTGGAATGCGCCGTTTCGTTTTACGGTGGCGGGATCGCTCCGAATCCGATGAATCCTGGAATCCTGGGCCGCGTAAAGGATGTGAAGGCGCCGGTCCTGCTTTTCTGGGGCGGGCGCGACGGGCATATTACGCCGGATCAGACACGCGCCGTGGCGGAGGCGTTCAAGGCGGCCGGCAAAAATTATGTAAATGTGGAATTTTCTGACGCCGATCACGGCTTCTTCTGCGATGCACGTCCCAGCTACAACCCGGTTGCGGCCGCGCAAGCCTGGCCGCTGACGCTGGCGTTCCTGAATAGCTACACTTCGGCCAAAGAGGCGCGCGCTTCGGCACGGTCGTAAGGTCTCGCGTGTTAAGGGGCGGGAAACGCCGTCACGACGGCTTGAGCGAATCAAGCCGGGGCGGCATCTCCAGAAATGCGCGCGTCACATGCCACAACTGGTGGCGATTGAGTCCCAGCACCAGTGAATGCGCCGCCCCTGGCAGAATCGCGAACTGCCGATCCGAATTGGCCAGCTTGCGATAAAAGTTGAGGCAGTCCTCATCGGTGGCGATGCCGTCGTATTCGCCGCGGACCACGAGCACGGGCGCCTGGATCTTTTGCGGATCGATGACCGGAAGATTGGCGGTCATATCCAGATACGTGCCTGTGGGAACGCTATCGCCGAACGGCAATTCCGCATTCGCGAGCGCTTCACCGACCGCGGGGTCGGAGGTGCCGGCCTTATCGCGCGTGAAGATGCTGCGGATCATGTCACGGTCGCGCGGACGCCGATCATGGGTGCGATAAAAGTCGAGCTGCTTGGCGCGATCGGCCAGGGTAGGCGAACCTGCGCCCGTGTAGGTTAGGGCCGTAAACACCAGCCGGTTGATGCGTTGTGGCTGAGCCATGGCGTAAGCGCCGGCGCGAAGCGCGCCCGACGATTCCCCAAAAAAGTGATAGCGTTGCTGCCCGGTTTCGTGCGCTACGATTTCCACGGCGGCTTTCAGGTCTTCGACGCCATCCGCGATATTGGAATTGCCCTGCGGCTGGGACGATCTGCCGTATCCCGCGAAATCCATGGTCCACACATCGAAGCCAAATTCGGCGAATTTGTTCATCAGGGAGTATTCGCCATGGCCGGGAACGCTGAGATCGAAAGTGGGCCTGCCGGAAATAGAGGAGCCGTGCACCAGAAAGAGAACGGGCAATGCGGCTTCGCGTGAACGCGGCGCGGTCAGGCGTTTGCGAAACATGTGGAGCTTGACCTTGCCCCTTTGCGCCGAATATTCGTTGCTCCAGATTTTGCTCGCAGGGGAGGCCGCGGGATCGTCGGCGGCCTTTTGCCCGGCTGCTTTCGCCGCGGCCGCGAGGTTCCCAGAGACGCCGCCCAGAATTGTCTGACCGGCGCCGAGAATGCCCAGGCGGTATAGGAAAGAACGCCGAGTCGCTTCAGAAAACGTGATCGCCATAATCTACCTCCTCTGTCAAAGCGCGAACTCTACGGCGGCGCACGGGGACCGCGCTCTCAGCTTTTCCAATCGGGAGTGGCGACGTACGCACGGGTGATGTCGGCCACGGTTCGCGTGCCGCAATTGCCCATCGCCAGTTTCAGTTCGCCCTGAAGGATTTCGAGCACGCGATCGACGCCGGCCTGGCCGAAAGCTCCCAACCCCCACAGAAAGGGGCGCCCGATCCCCACGGCCTTGGCGCCAAGCGCGAGGGCCTTGAAAATATCGGTGCCTCGGCGAAAGCCGCCATCGACAAACACGGGAATGCGGTTGCCCACCTCGGCCACGACTTCGGGCAGCGCCTCGATGGTCGGCCGCAAGGTTTCCGTGGCTCGTCCGCCGTGGTTCGATACCAGTATGCCGTCAATGCCGTGTTCGAGGCACAGCCGCGCGTCCTCGCGCGTGTCGATGCCCTTGATGAGGAACTTCCCCTTCCAGAATTTGCGAATGCGGTCGGCGAAGGCCCAGTCCATGGCGGGAAACGGCGCGAGCACGCCGGTCATGTTGATGCCGTCGAACATCGGCCGCTCCTTGATGCTGGGGCCGGCGCCCTCCGAGTGGCACGCGGCGCACTGGCTCAGGTCCTTCGGGCGGGTGCGGAGAAACGTTTCGCTATTGCGGCCGGTGGTGTTGTCCACGGTGAGCGCGATCACCGAGCAGCCTGCAGCTTCCACGCGCTGCAGAAGCTGTTGGCAGGCATCCCAGGAGCTCGGCGCATAGAGCTGCTACCAGACCGGGCGGCCGAGCGTCTTGTTCACATCTTCGACCGCCATCGAGGTCATCGTGGACAGCACCTGCAGAGTGCCGCGCGCTTTGGCCGCCCGCGCGACCGCCAATTCGCCGTCGGGGAAAAAGGATTTTTCGCCGCCCGTCGGGCACAGGAAGATCGGACTGTTGTAGGCGGTGCCAAACAACTCGACGCGCATGTCTACTTTGGTGGCGTCGCGCAGGCGCCGCGGACGCAACTGAACGTGCTTGAATCCTTCGCGATTGGCGCGAAGCGTGGCGTCGTCATCGACGCCGCTGGCCATATAAGCCCAGTGGCCGGGCATAACCTTGCGGTGAGCAGCTTCCTCGAAATCGAAGACGTTGAGGGCTTTGGCTGGGGTCGGCAATGACGTCGGAGGCCACTTGAGTGTTTTGCGCGAAGGCGCTTTGCGGGATGAAGGCAGCGACGCCGCCGAACGCGGCGACATAGGGGCTTGCGGCCAGAAACTTGAGAAATTCACGTCGGGCGTTCGAGGTGGATTGGCGCATGATTTGGCGATTGTAGCCCCGGTCGTTATTTTTGACTAGCCGCGCCGATCTCGGAGTTGATGTGGCGCCTTGCCATTTGCGATAGGATAGTCGAAACTATTGCCCAGTTGAGGGCGCCGCAGTTGAGGGGGAGGGACTTCCAATGCCACACAGGGTGCTAGCGATTTTGTCTTTGTTGAGCATCTTCGCCGTTCCAGCCAGCTACGCTCAGAACGGTGAATCTAAAAATGCGCCGTTTCAGATCATGGAGACGACGACCGATGAAGTGCATGCCGCCTACAAATCGGGCAGGCTGACGGCTCATCAATTGGTGCAGGCATACCTCGACCGCATCGAGGCCTTCGACAAGCATGGACCTACGATCAACTGCATCATCACGCTCAACCCGAAAGCGCTCGAAGACGCCGACAAACTGGACGAGCAATACAAGAGATCGGGTTTCGTCGGTCCGCTGCACGGCATTCCGGTCCTGGTAAAGGATCAGATCGATACCGCAGGGATGCCTACGACGTTAGGGTCCGTGGTATTTAAAAACTACAATCCGCCTTTGGACTCATTTGTGGTCGCGAAATTGCGAAAAGCAGGAGCGATTATTTTGGGCAAGACCACCCTCGGCGAATTCGGCGGAGGGGACACGTACGGCTCGCTCTTCGGAGTAACCCGCAATCCCTACGATCTGGAGCGGACGGTAGGCGGTTCATCGGGCGGCTCTGCTGCATGCCTGAGCGCGAACCTCTCGACATTGGCCCTCGGCGAGGAGACATTTGCTTCGATCCGGCGGCCCTCCACGTGGAATGACATCGTGGGAATGAGGCCGACAGCCGGCCTGGTGAGTCGCTCGGGAATGTACGACGGGTATCCATCTCCGGTGGGCTCCATGGGCCCCCTGGCACGAACGGTGAAAGACCTGGCGACGCTGCTGGATGTGATGGTCGGCTATGACGCGGAAGACCCCGTCACGGCTTTGGGCGTGGGCCACGTCCCGGACAGCTACACGAAGCTCCTGGACAAGAACGGCTTGAAAGGCGCACGGATCGGCATCATCCGCGAATCTTTTGGCAGCGGATCCAAGCCGGACTCCGAGGACTTCAAGAAAGTGGATGAGGCCTTCACGAAAGCGGTGCTGGAGCTGAAAGAGGCCGGCGCCGAGGTGATCGACCCCATCGTCATTCCGGACCTGGTCAAGTTGCTCGCCAAGAGGGCTACCAGTTCCGAATTAGCGGCGGCAGGCCTGAAAACATGGCTCGCCCGCAATCCGAATTCACCCTACAAGACGCGTGAGGATGTAGAAAACTCGCCGGACATCGGCAAAATAATTCCACCGCCGAAAGCCGCGCAGTGGGCGAAGAACGCTCCCAAACCCGATCCAGCAAGATATGGCGAATACCTCCAGGCGCGGGAGCAATTGACGATCAACATCATGAAAGTGATGGCGGACTACAAGCTGGATGCCATCGTTCACAAGTCCGTGGAACATCAGCCGACGCTGATCAAGAACGGACTCAACCCGCCCTACGTCAACAACAACGGCGTGCCCTATCTGAATACGTTCCTGGTATATGCGGCATCGATGACGGTTCCCGCGGGATTCACCAGCGAGGGGCTTCCCATCGGCATCACTTTTTTCGGCAAGCCATACAGCGAGCCCACCCTGCTGAAATTAGCCTATGCCTATGAACAGTCCACACACCACCGGGTTCCGCCAAAAACGACGCCTGCACTCACGGGAAAAAATGGGAAGTAACTTGAGTAAGGCGTAACTGACCTTAACTGAACCGCGGAAATAAGATCACTCTCACTGCAAAGCTCAGGGAAGTTCTCGCCTCAGGTCGAACAACTGCGGAACGCGTAAATTGTTACGGGGAAGAATATCGTGGCGATGTTCTTCCCCGCAGGAATCGTGCTACCCGTTCAGACAGCCCAGTCTAGTAGGTCAACTTCAGTCCCAATTGAATCGACCGCGCGGCACCCGAACCGAGAACGGAGTTGGTAAATCCCGTGGCATCGGGCGTGGAGCACCCGCAACCGAAGGTGCCGCCCGCCGAGGGATCGGTACCCGTTTTGAAGGCAACTGGGTTTGCAAAGTCGGCGCGGTTGAACAGATTGAAGAATTCCATGCGGAACTGCGCCCCGAACCGCTCCTTGAACTTCCAGTCTTTGGCGATCGAGAGATCGACGTTGCGATAGGGTTGGCCACGGAAGATGTTGCGTTGCGCATTACCAACGGTTCCATAAGCGGGAGGAGTCAGAATGCCTCCGTTTTGAACATAGCAGCCCAGATCGGTAAGGGACGCGACCGCGAGTTGCGTGAGCTGGGCGTTGCCCGCGTATGGAGCCGTCGCTGCAGTCATACAGGCTGCGGGTATACCGCCCGCTGTTACATATGAGGTGCAACCCGGCATCGTGCCGAAACATGGAATATTGGTCGGACCAGAGCTAAAAGCAGAATGAGGTCCGGTAAAGTTCCAGAATTGAAGCGGGGTGCTGGCGTTATTGAGCGCGCCTGTCCCGGTGATATCCGTAGTGAGATCGTCAGCGGACCAGGGCGTCGCCGAATAAAGGGCCAGGATGGGGCTGATGGACCAGCCTTGCAGCATCTGCAAGGGTGATTTAACGCCCGGCACGCTGTAAGTGGTCGACAGGGTGAAGCGATGGCGGCTGTCGTTATCGCCATTTGCGTAGAGGAAATTCGGATTGGAAATGTTTCCTGAGATGCCGTTGTCAAACGTGCCGCTGGAGAGCATGTCCAAGGCATGGGAATAGGTGTAGCCCAACAGGAACGTCAGCCCGTGGGAAGCGCGCTCGGTTGCGGTCACTTGCAGAGCGTTGTAGTTCGAGCGGTCCAGGTTTCCGATCTGATTTATGTTCTGCAGGTATGGGAACTTGGCGTAAGGCGCGGCCGCCGCTTCCGCGAAGGTATCGGGAGCGCAAGCGATGGTGCGCGCCGGGCTTAAGCACGCGGAAATCGACGCCGGGGTCCAGCCTGCGCCTATCGCCGGCTGGTTGATGTCCTCTTTGCTGGCCTCTCGTGCCATGATTACCGACGTACGCAGCTTCTAAAGTCAGGTGGTTTGTGATCGCACGCTGAACGTCGAGATTCCATTCGACGGTCCACGGTATACGGTAATTAGGGTCTACTGCGGCAACCAAGGAGCATGGCGTGGGCTTGTAATTGGCAACCGGAGGCAGCCCTGGCTCGCCCAGGTACGTGCACGACGTATCGACATAGTTTTGACCGTTGATCTGCACGGACGTGTTGGCGGGGAATACGGGGCCTGCGAGGTTCCAGTTGACCTGACCGGGGACGAGGTTCAACTGGCTGGGCGTGTGTGCGTTTATCGCGGTGCCGCTATTATTTACCCCGATGCTGGGGAAGTTCGCTCCGAAGGGGTTCAGGTCAACGGTCTCGCCGAGCAGAGCCGCGTTATAAAAAACGCTGGCTCCGGCGCGGATCACGGTCTTGCCATCCCCGCGCACGTCCCATGCGGCGCCAACGCGCGGCGCGAAATCCCTCCGATTGGCCTTCCACATGGGAGGAAAACCTCCGCCCCCAACCTGCGTGATGGCGGGAGTCGTTAGTGGGTTGGCGTCGGGGTTGAAGTTGCCAATGTAATTATTGCGTTCGGTGGGGCGCCCATCGTATTCGTAGCGCAGGCCCAGGTTCAGAGTCAGCTTGTGATTCACGCGCCAGTCATCCTGAACGAAGCCCGCGTACGAGTGCGTTCGGGATACGGATGTAGGATCTCCTACCAGAAGCGTGCCTTTCTGTACGGTCCCTGCCAGGAAGAGTGCGAGACTCTTAAAGGCGATCGCGCCATTTCCAAAGTTATAGGGGTTGTTGTCGGCGATACCGAGCAGGAACTCAAACCCGAACTTGTAAGCGTGCTTGCCGCGCAGGTAGGAGACATGGTCGACGAAATCGGCCGTGCCCTCAGGACCGCGATTGCCCTCGCGCTGGCCCTGCCCCAAAAAGCCCGTGAAACCGTTGACAGTCACCTTCGGCATCCCGAAATAGAGAGGGTTGGTTATGCCGCTCGGAATACCGTAGCCGGCCGGCCATGGGCTGGCGGGATTAACATTATGGTCCACCGCCTGCGCCTGAAAGTGAAGCAAGGCGACCCCGCCCCTGAATTCATTGACCCAAGTGGAATTAGGAGTCCATACCCAGGTCGCGGCTTCATCGTGGACCAGCGTGAGCTGCTGATTTTCCCATTGCGACGTGAGCTGATTCTGGTCCAATTGAACGGTCGCATTGGTGTAGCCGATAAAAAACATTCCGCTGATATGGTTTGTGGCGTTTACGTTGTAATCGATCTTGGCAATCCCGTTGTGAATCGGATCGATGGTCGTTATCGGCGGATTGTAGGACTTCGATCCTGTCGCATTGAACGGGAACAGATTCTCGAACGTGGACGAAGAGGGGGACACCGTGCAGGGCAGAGGGTCGCTCGCTTGGAAGTGACTCAGGCCCGCGATTTGCGCGCTCAGCGGATTAATCCCCTTGGCTTTGGCGGCATTGCACGCGTCCACCATGCTCGAATTGGGGTCTCCGGTCGCAACGCTAATGGGGATCGTCGGAGTGGCCGAGTCGCCCACCGTATAGTTCAGATCCTCATAGCCCAAAAACCAGAAGAGTTTGTCTTTGATGATGCGTCCGCCGGCGGTCGCGCCGTATTGCTCCAGGTTAATGGGTACGGCTTTCCCCACGAAGTAGTTGGCGGCGTCGAGCGGGGTATCGCGTCCAAATGCGTAGGCCGTGCCGTGAAGGCTGTTGGTTCCCGATTTCACGCCGATGTTCTGGACCGCGCCGTCCCTCCAGCCGTACTCGGCTTTGGGATTCACCTCGACGTTGAACTCCTGGATGGCGTCCACGGGCAGAAGACTCGTGGAATCGCCCTGATGGTAGGACGTGTTCAAGACGCTGCCACCGCTCTGCTGAGCCATCGTGACCAGCCCATCGATCAGCGTAATGTTTTCACCGCCGCGCAAGCCGTTGCTGCTCTCCGAGCCTGTGCCCGTGCCGATCGCGGCCACTACACCCGGGCGCAATCCGAGCAAGCGCTGAAAGTTGCGGCCATTGAGGGGCAGGGCATTGATCGCCTGGTTGTTGACCGTGCCGCCAAGGGTAGAGTCCGTGGTGTCAATCGCGGGAGCTTCGGACGTGACGGTAACCGTCTGGGTTTGTGCGCCGGGCTGCAGCGTCAAGTCAACGCGAATATTTTGGCCGACCTCGACAGCCACGTTGGAGTGCTCGAGCGTCTGGAATCCTTTGGCTTCTCCGCGAACGAGATAGGTTCCGGGAGTCAAATTGACAGCCACATACTCTCCGGCGCTATCGGTGGTCAAGGCTCGCGAAATACCTCTGGACGCATCGATGACGGTAACCGTGGCACCGGCGATTGCGCCGCCGCTTTGGTCAAACACCGTTCCTTGGATCGTGCCTTGATTGCCCTGGGATGCCAGGGGAAGAGAAAGCAGTAACACGCCGAGAATGACGGCGAGCGCCTGAGAAGCCTTTCGAAAGCTTGCGCGAAACGGGTCCGCGAACACACCTCTCCCAGATTTCATATGTCCTCCGTCTGAAACCCGGCAAGATTTGCGTTTTACTAACTGGGCTGGAAGCCCGACTCTCCCCTGTGTGAACGCGCTATTAGCACATGCCTCAATCAGGTGTCAAGAAAAGCGACGCCGGCTCTGGCTGAGCCGTCGTGATTTTCGTGCTAACGCTGTCAGCTTAGAGTTTCTGAGTGGAGTCTTACTTGCTGCCGGCAACTTCATCCTGGCCGGCGGGAATAGCGATCGTGTTCAGGTAATCGATCGCCTCCGAGGGTACGCAGAGCTGTTCGTCTTCCTGCTGGTGGGGCATCCACTTGAACTTATTGGTCGCGATCACGAATGGCTTGGTGTAGATCTTCGGGTCGGTGATCGTTACCGTCAGCTCCAGGTCATTATGGTCGGTGCGCGTGTAGCGTTCCTCCACGTGCATGTCGACGCTGTGGGGATAACCGCGGCGGTCAATCCAAGTCTTGTCGTCAACGCCGGTTGTCTCCACGACAAGAGTGTTATCGCCGTCCCAGTGGGCGATCGAGTATCCATACCATCTCGAGCTCGGGCCGCCCTTGATTCCGAAACCCTTCGGAAGCGCTCGCCCGTCCATCCACGCCACGCGCCATACTTTTTGATATTGGGTCATGATCGCCATGCTGTCCGGCAACTGGGCGAATGCCAGGCCCCGTGTTTCGTTGGTGGCACTGCGTGGGAATCCAAACGGATCACAGGTGCGCCAGGGATCATTGGAATGGGCGCTGAATGGATCGGGAACATTGAGTTTGAATCGAGATTGTCCGAGGGGAGTCATGAGAGGCACATCGCCTGCCTTGGGTTCAAGAGGGCCGGCCCAAAAGCCGTTCAAGTCGTGACGCGGAGCAGGTCCGCCCGTTCCGGCGTTGGCTAAATTTTGATACGTGCTCGGGGGACGCTGCTCCACCTGCCCTGTCCTGGAAGGGGCGTCTTGTGCGAGGGCCATCGTGGATAGCGTCAGCGCGGCTGCCGGTGCGACGATCAAGCTCACAACATAGCTTCGCATGTGCTCTCCTCGGCCAGATCGCGTTCAGGCAAACACGCAGCTACTCGGGCGGACGCGTGGGAATACTATTGTTCCCGATATCCTAATGCGCTGTCCTTCAGCTCCGAGCCGTCACTCAATACAATTTTGTTCAGGCGTCCGACCGGTCGCCCCGTTTTGGATTGATAGATGTAGAGGGTAATCACATCCCCCGGCTGCACGGAATCCTTGGTCCACCCGAGGAGGCTGAGTGAAGAAGGGCTGCCCGCCTCTCCAGCCCAGTGCACGATATTTCCTTTGTCATCTTTTACGTCGACCATGAGGAAGGTGTGCGGATTACCCCAGACGAATTTCGTAACGGTTGCGCCCTTCAAGACGGTCGCTTTGGCCGTGTCGTAGGCCGCATTCCCATGATGCGCGAATAAGGGCATGCCTGCGGCGAACAAAACCACAAGAGCACACAAACGCACCAGCTTGAGTCTCATGCAACACCTCCAAAGCGGATCAGTAACACAAAGAATTCTTCCACGCAATAGTTAGTCCGAAATTGGTTGTGCGTCCTTGCCGCATCTTCGTGACGAGACGCCAACGTGTGCCGAGACGCCGACGTCCAGTGGAATCGGCGATGCCATCATTACTTGCGCGTGTGCGCAGCCGGCTCGGCGAGCGTTTGCGAAACCTCGAAGGCATCGACAGGCTGACGGGCAGGCGAGCCCGAGGGCGCTGCGCGAAGATATTGCACCGGCCAGGAGATTGCTTTGCCCAATTGCGCGGCGGCATGAAGAGGCCAATACGGGTCGCGCAACATTTCGCGGGCCAGCAGGACGATATCCGCCTGTCCGCCGCGAATGATTTTCTCGGCCTGGGCGGCTTCGGTAATCATGCCGACAGCGCCGGTAAGTATGCCGGCATCACGGCGAATACGTTCGGCAAATTGCACCTGGTAGCCGGGGCCCAGTGGGATTTTTGCGGTGGCGATATTGCCTCCCGAGGAGCAATCGATTAAATCGACACCCAGCGCGCGCAGGTTTCGCGCCAGTTCCACGGCCTGCTCGATATCCCAGCCGCCCTCGACCCAGTCCGTGGAAGAGATGCGAATAAACAGCGGCAATCGTTCGGGCCAAACACGGCGGATGCTTTCCACTACCTCGCGAACAATGCGCGTGCGGTTCTGAAACGATCCTCCGTATAGATCGGAGCGGTGATTGCTAAGAGGCGAAAGGAACTCATGAAGAAGGTATCCATGCGCGGAATGAAGTTCGACGAGTTGAAATCCGGCGTCAAGCGCGCGCTGCGCCGCTTTACCGAAGGCGCGGACAATCTCGGCGATGCGTTCGGTCGTGAGCGCGACGGGCATGGGATAGTCGGGGGCAAAGGCGATGGCGCTGGGCGCGACCACGTCACTCCAGCCGCCGTTGTCCGGCGTGAGCTTGCCGGTGCCGTCCCAGGGACGAGACGTGCTTGCTTTGCGCCCGGCGTGGGCAAGCTGGATTCCGACGATGCTGCCCTGAGAATGAACGAATTTCGTAATGCGCGATAGCGGCTCGATGTGGGCTTCGCTCCAAAGTCCCAGATCTTGAGGGCTGATCCGAGCCTCGGGCAGAACAGCGGTAGCTTCGGCCATAACCAGCGCGGCTCCGCCGACTGCGCGGCTTCCGAGCTGAACGAGATGCCAATCCGTGGCCAGGCCGTCTTCGCAGGAGTACTGGCACATGGGAGAGACGGCGATGCGATTAGCAAAACGGATATCGCGGATCTTGAGTTCGTCAAAAAGACCGTTTGAAGCGGCCGGTACAGGCATTCTTTAGCGCTCCTTGCGTCTGTAAATCCCGCGTCCATACAAACGTCCAGAAAAGCCGGACAATGATCCTCTCAGGCTCGGCGTTGATTCGCAAATATTAGAGAAGAGATTCAGAGGAAGAGATTCACGGCGGAGAATCTTTCAAGGACTAACGGCAACCGGTCTGATTCAGCTGCTGGAGCTTTTGCATCGCATCGACATTGCCTTTGCCAGACGCGGCCGCCAGCAGGACGCGCGCCTGATCGCAATTCTTGGTCACGCCATCTCCCCGCAGGTATAGATCGGCGAGCGTAGCCTCCGCAGTGGCATTGCCTTTTTCCACCGCCGTCCAGAGCAGACGCGACGCTACCGTAGTGTCGCGAGCACGGCCGGCGCCATCCAGATATTCCCGCGCAAGCAGGTATTGAGTTTCACCCGCATCGGCAGGTTGCGCAGGCGGTACACAGCCCAGGCGTCCTGGCAGCGGGCTGCGCAGTCGGCGCAGGTGAGTTTCCGCGGGCGCTAAGCGTGTCTCGAGGAGCGACCCGTGGCGCCGCAAGTTGCGATTGCGTGGATTGTGAGGCAGCTGCCTTCCCAGAATCCGTGGAAGGTTTTTCTTCCGCCGACGCTTGGGCATTCGGGGCCACTGACGACGGGACCTCTTGCGGCAACTGCGCAGGCTGCGGCGACTGCGCGGCCTGCGACGGGACGGCCTGGGCCTCTGGCGAAGGCACCGAACTGCCGCCGGTAGTCAACGAGTTTGGCAAATCGGAGTTTGGCAAATCGGGGCTCGGCAAATCCGCCGACGGCGCCGAGGCAGCAGGAGACAAAGTCCGATCGGCCTGGGTTGCGATACCGAATGTTCGCCAAGGTAGGCTCATTCCATAGTGGCGGAAAGCGAGCCACCCCACGGACGCCAACATGGCGCAGATTACGATTCCGCCGAACAGGCCCCGGACAAACGGCGCGTGCGCCGGAGGATCGGGATCAAAGTGCGTGACCCAGGGCATCTCGGCCGGCTGTTGATAGACCGGCGGCACGGACCAGGATTGCGGACGCGCAGCGCCTGGATTAGGCCCTGGACTAAGCAGGTTCGGCGCGGGCGACGGAAAGGGCGCGCCAGAGGCAGCAGGTCGCATCGATGGAGGCACCCATGCCGGTCGTTCGCTTGCACTGGAAGGGCCGGAAGTTGGCACTGTGGCCGGTGCAGGTTGCGGATTCGGGGTAGAGCCGGCTTCAATTTTGGACTGAGGAGCGTCTTGCGAAATTCGCGCGGCCTTGCGCGTCATGATTTCCCGGAAGCGGGCCCCCGTTACCTGGTGCGCTAGCGGAGGCGCTAGCAGGTGACGCCGGGAGCGGTGCGCTGGACTTTGCCGAATCGCCAGCTTCGGGTGCTTCGGCCCAATCCCGAATCTGTTCGGCGGCCCCGACAGGCAGGACCGTGAAGCGCACACCGCCAACCGTTCGCGCAGAATCCATCCAGACGAGTTCGCCGACCGCTTCGAGTTGATGGGCCGCGCCCAAGAGAATGGAGAGGCGTACAAGCCCGCCCTGCTGCACCGGGGCGACCGTATGAAAGCGCAATCCCGCACCGGAGATATCGGTGATCACACCGCCGTTATTGTATGGCTCGAAGTTGATATACGCAGGCTTGCGTAACTGAATTCGGGCAGTTGCTCTGCGTTCCGTTTGAGTCATAAGAGCGCCTGTGGAATGAGGTCCTTCGTCCTCATGGGTTGGATGCGCGACCGCCATTTGAGGAAGCCTCATCGTGCTCGCCTCCTGCTCGAGACACAGTTTCAATTTTGGGACTTACTAGGTGTAACACCTTGAGGCAGGAGGTTTCAATACAGTAAGTTCCCCGCGCCGGCTAATGCATTATTACGGCTCACTTTAGGCGACATAAGCGGTGCCGCAGCCGATCCGAGAAGGGAACCGTTTTGATGGTCTTTTGGTTTACGGGAATGGCCTGGGCGGGCTGATCCAGGAACGCGTGAAGACATCGGCCAGGATGAACGAGGCCATCAGCGCCACCCAGAAAAATCCGGCGAGCACCACAATCTTGGTCAGTCCGGGGCTATACAAGAGGTGCATAAAGAAGAGCGCCACCAGGCACATCTTTACCACCGCGATGGCCAATGCCGCGACCGTATTGAATCTCCCAAGATTGACGTAAGCGATGCCGGTGGTAAGCGCGGCCAGCAGGAGCAGCGCGACAAAGACGATGCTATACGTCCGCACGGAAGGAGTTTTCTCAGACATCAGTAGCGCCCGCCGACGAGATAAAGCAAAGGAAAGAGATAGATCCAGATGATATCGACGAAGTGCCAGTAAAGGCCCGCCGCTTCCACCCGATTGTAGTTTGCCGGCGAAATCTTGCCTCGCCACGCAGAGAATCGCCATTACACCCAGCACCCCGATGCCGATGATCATGTGCAGCGCGTGCAGGCCGGTCATGAAAAAGTAAAAACACATGAATAACTCGACGGCGTGCTCCGGGGCGCCGCGCAAGCTTTCGGCAGCGGGATGGAAATTCAAGCCCGGCACGAGTTGTTCGTGCCATTTGTGCGCGTACTCCGTGAACTTGAGGCCCAGAAAGACGATCCCGAGAAGCATCGTCGCGAAAAGGAAGCCGAGCAACATCTTGCGCTTGCCTGCGTGCGCCGCGTGTACGCTCATGGCCATGGTGAAACTGCTGGCCAGCAGGACGAACGTCATCGTCGCCCCGAGGTCCGCTTCCAGCCCGCGGCTGCCAGCCTCAAAGCCGGGGTAATACATGAGCCTGTACATAATGTAGGCGGTAAAGATCGCGCCAAAAAACAACATCTCCGTGGCCAGAAAAATCCACATGCCGAAGTTGCCGGCCTCCTGCTGCTGCTCGATATCCTCGAACTGATGGTTGCAAGGCGGGATTAACGTCGTGTGTTGCCGGAGCCTCCAGACGGCCGCTATTGACTGCGCCTTCAGACATGCGCGTGCTCCGGTTTGGCGTATCCGTATGGCTCATCGGGGACGACCGGGCTCTCCTCGAAATTGTCGGTCGGAGGCGGCGACGGCGTTTCCCATTCGAGCCCTTTTGCGCCCCATGGATTCGGCCCGGCTACGGGTCCATAACGGATCGACCAGAGCAGATAGATAAATGGGATCAGGTAGCCGATGCCCAGAATCGACGCGCCAGCCGAAGACATTACGTTGAGCACCTGAAACTCCGCGGGATAGATGGCATAACGCCGGGGCATTCCCAGGTAACCCAGCATGTATTGGGGGAAAAAGGTCAGGTTGAACCCAAAAAAAATCACCACCGCCGCGACGCGCGCCCAGCCATCGTGATAGAGCCGCCCGGTAATTTTCGGCCACCAGAAATGAATGCCTCCGAGGTAGGCCATCACCGCGCCGCCCACCATGATGTAGTGGAAATGCGCAATCACGAAGTAGGTGTCGTGCAGATGGACATCGGTGGCAAGCGACGCGAGAAACAGGCCGGTGAGGCCGCCCATGGTGAACAAGCCGATAAAGCCAAGCGCGTAAAGCATGGGCGCCTGGTAGGAGATCGAGCCCTTGTAGAGCGTGGCCGTCCAGTTAAAGACTTTGATCGCGGAGGGAATGGCGACCGCAAAGCTCATGCGCGGAAAAAATCAATCCCGCATACACCGATTGGCTGGACACAAACATGTGATGGCCCCAGACGAAAAAGCTGATCATGGCGATGGCCAGGCTCGAATAGGCGATGAAGATGTAGCCGAAGGGCTTTTTCCTCGAGAAGCAGGTGATCAGTTCGCTGACCACGCCCATTCCCGGCAAAATCATGATGTACACCGCGGGATGAGAATAGAACCAGAAGAGGTGCTGAAATAGAGACCGGATCGCCGCCGATCGCCGGGTCGAAAATACCGACGTGCAAGAGACGTTCGAGCTCCGATCAGGACCATGGTGATGGCAATCACCGGCGTCGCCAGCACAAAGATCACGCTGGTGGCGTACATGGACCAGAGGAACAGCGGCATGCGTTTCCAGGTCATGCCCGGAGCGCGCATTTTGTGAATGGTGACGATGAAGTTCAGCCCGGTCAGTATGGAAGAGAATCCGGTGATGAAAACGCCCAACGCAGTCGCGATCACGTGGGTGGTCGACATAGTGGCTGCTCAATGGGGTGTAGAACGTCCAGCCTGTATCGACCCCGCCTGAAATCAGCGCATAGAGCGTGAATGTCCGCGCCCGTGATGTAGATATACCAGCTCAGCAAGTTCAGGCGCGGGAAGGCCAGGTCCCGGGCACCGATCATCATGGGCACGAGGAAATTGCCGAGCGTAGCGGGGATCGAAGGAATCAGAAAGAAGAAGACCATGATCACGCCGTGCATGGTGAAGAGCTTGTTGTAGGTTTCGGGCTGCACCAGCGCGCCGGCCGGTTCGATCAGGTGCAGCCGCATCAGCACGGCTGCGGCTCCGCCGATGAAAAACATCAGCGTGATGGAGCCCAGGTAGAGCAGCGCGATGCGCTTATGGTCGGTGGTAAACAGCCAGGATTTGATTCCGTAACTCGCATTCAAATAGTTGATGCGCGATTCAACCGGAACTTCCGCTACGGCGGTGCTCATGGCGCTTGAATCCTTTCCGAACCGATCGACTTGATGTAAGCGATCAATTGCAGAATCTGCTCTTCGCTGATTTGCCCCTGAAAAGTGGGCATCACCGGGCGATAGTTCGGCAAAGGCAGCGACCCGGGATTGAGAATGGATTGCCGCACGTATGCGTCGTCCATCATGCGGGTCTGGCCATCTCGCAGCGTGACTTGCTTTGCCAAATCTGCCTTGCAACGCCGGGCCGCTGCCGGTTCCGTCGGTCACATGGCAGGTGTCGCAGCTCAGGCGTGCGAAAAGCTCCTGGCCGCTTTCCGCCATGGATTTATTGCCTGAATTATCGCGCAGCCATTGCGCATAGTCGGTGGGCGACATGACTTCGATCGTTCCCGTCATTCCCGAATGCAGCATGCCGCAATACTGGGCGCAGAAAAGGTGATAGCTGCCGGTCTTGGTTGCCTGAAACCATTCGGAGGTGTAGCGGCCCGGAACCACATCCATCTTTATTCGGAAAGCGGGAACAAAGAAATCGTGGATGACGTCTTCCGAGGTCATGGTGAGCCGCACAGGAACGCCGACCGGTATATGCAGCTGATTGATTTCACGGGCGCCCTCTGGATGTTGCAGTTTCCACATCCATTGCTTGCCCACGACGAAGATCTCCGTGGACCCTCGGGGCGGCCTCGCGGCGGCAAAGAAGAGACTGGCGCCCCAGAGGAAGATAACCACACAGATCAGGCCGGGAATAACGATCCAGGTGATCTCCAGAACCTTGGACTCCTCAGTTTCCGGCGGACACTCTTTTTCGGAACGCCGGCGGTACTTGATCATGAAGTAGAAGATGGCGGCAAAAATAGAAAACGTGAAAAACAGCGTGAGGCCGGTCAGAAAGAAATACAGCCGGTCCACCTGCGCCGGCCGACGTCGAGGCGTCCTCTGGACGCAGTTGCGGCCATTGCGCCATGAAAACTTCCGCGATGAGGCGATGGCTGAGGTTCACAGGCTGCTTTCCTCTTCAGGTGCGAGCGTCCGCCTGGGTGGCCCATAGTTTTCGCGTCGAAACAAAATGACGATCGCGAGGGCCATGATGAGCACCGTCAAACCGCCGGCCACTTGAATCACATGCGAGATCAAGAGCCCATATTTCCCGGTGGCTGGGTCATAGTGATAGCAATAAAGCAAAACCTGATCGATGGGAGAGCCGATCTTTTCCTGCGACGCCTCCACCAGACCCAGCCGCAGGTCGCGCGAGGGATAACTGATGCCGTAAAAATAGCGCGCCAGTCTTCCCCGCGGGCGTGAGCAGCATGATTGCGCTCGGATGCGCGAACTGGCCAGTGGCGGAATCGTAGGCGTAACGAAAGCCCACGGCCTGCGCCAGAGCTTTGATTTGCGGTTCGCTGCCCGTCAGAAAATGCCACCCTTGCGGGGCGCCGGGTTGGCCATAAAGCCCGGTATAGAGTTCATGCTTTACCTCGGCAAGGACGGGCCGCTCCGTCGGATCGATGCTGACGGTCACAATCGTGAAATCCTTCCCTATTTGCAGGGGCAACTCCTTCGCGCTGCGGAGGAGCCCATTCAGCACCTCGGTGCACAACATGGGGCATTGGTAGTACACGAGGGTCAGGATGACCGGCTTCTGTCCGAAAAATTGCCTCAGCGTTACGGGCTGGCCATGTTCGTCACGAAATTGCAGATCGAGAGGGATGGAATCTCCAAGTTTCTGATCGAGACCGACATCGCGCAGCAGGTCCGGCCGCACGCCCGCGCTTTGCATCGGCGCGCCGTCGGCCAGCTGCGCTCTTGCAGGCAAGCTCATCGCGGCAGCGGCCAGGAAGACGATCAACGACGACGAATGCGGCCGAAACTTTCATGGCACAGTTTTTCCGTTTCCGGCAGGATCGGAAGAAGAATTTGTCTTCTCGCGGCGTCGTATCCTGCTGCTTGTTTGTTGCACGTGTGGGCAGGCCTCGCTGCAGAAGCAGTTCCATGGCGCGATCGATGGGCATGCGCACGACTCCATTTTGCCGGTCTACCCAGCCGTAGGTGTTGAGAAGATTCTGCTCGGACTCCCGGTAGCTCTGCAGATCCACGCCCGGATCTGGCTGAATGCGGGGAGGCGGCGGCAGGGGCTGTGGGCCGGCAAAGGGCGCGGCAACGAAAGAGCCGGGATTCTGGGTTTTCGCAAAGTGATCGAAGAGCCAGATCAGTGACAGGCAGGCCAAAACCAGGAACCCTGCTGTCGCGAGTAAGACGTAGAACAAGCCTCGGGGATTGGCGTCGCTCTTTTCGTAGCCGCCGGAACGGGTTATTTGTGGATTAGTGGCCACGTTCGAGCGCTCCTTCGAACCTGGGATCATGCAGCGGCAGCAGTGGGCGGCTCTTGAGCTGCCGCACATAATCCGCCACCCAGATGCCTCCGATCCCGATGGGCAAGAGAACATCAAGCAAGTACAGGCGCGGGCCCGCTTTTTCAAAAGCGGGAGCCACCATCCAGTAGACGTCGGCAAAATTGATGACCAGCAAGGCTCCGCAAAGAATCGAAAGCATCCGGACACGCCGTTTGATCCCGCGCATCAGCAGAAGATAGAAGGGAATTGCGAAGGAAAGAACAATCAAGGAGACCGCCACCACGGCCCAGCCGCCTTCGGCTCGCGTGACGTACCAGGGAATTTCGTTGGTCAGATTCCCGGCCCAGATGATCAGAAATTGAGAAAAGGAAAGGTAAGCCCAGAGCATTACAAACGTCAGAACGAAATTCCCAAGATCGTTGAAACGATCCGGAGTGATCGCACCGGCGATCAGGCTCGCTCTCCGACAGCAAACCCGCCACCAGGATAACCAGGGCGAGCGCGCCCAGCACCTGCAGGACCATGAAGATCATGCCGAAAATCGTGGAAAACCAGTGGGGCTCGAGAGACATGATCCAGTCAATCGAAAAGAATGTCACGGTGAGTCCATAAAGGATCAAGCCCGGCCCGCTGATATTTTCGAGTCGCGCGGCCAGGAGCGGATTGCCGGTTTCGTCTTGATCGTCCGACCAGCGGTTCAATCGATAAATCAGAGCGAACCAGACCAGGAAATAGATCGCGTTGCGAATCAGGAAAAAGGGAACATTCAAGTAGGGATGCTTGAATTGCAGTGCTGCATCCGCGGCAACAATGTCCGAATGAGTCCAGGAATAAAGGCGCCCGAGCCCAAGGAGGAGCGGAAAGAGAAGAACCGCGAGCAGCGGAAGCGTGCGGGTTCCCGCTTCCAGGGGGCGGCGGATGGGCAAGCCCCAAAATCCGCCCGTCAGGTGATGAACCATCAGGAAGGCGGCGCAACCCAGCGGAAACCCGAGCCAGAAAACAAACGCCAGCAGGTACGAACGGAAGAATTGCTCCGGCGCGCGTATTCCGTCGAGCATGCCGAGAATCAGGGCCGCGAGACCCAGCAGAAGAGCGCGCTTTTGGATGCGATCCAATCTTTCGCGCAAGGTGTCCGCCGTAATCATCGTGATTGCCCCAGAAGCGCGCGACCCTGCGGCTCGGAACGTCCCCGGTCGAGCCGTGCTGGCTTAATTGCAAGGCGCGAATATATGCGGCGATGCGCCAGCGGTCCTCAGGCGAAACTCGCGAGGCGTAGCTGTACATGAGGCCGAAGCCATTCGTCATCACGTCGAAGAAATGGCCGGCCGGAGCCATCCGCAGGCGGTCGAGGTGAAAGGAGGGCGGAGACGGAAAGCCGCGTTGCACGATCATGCCGTTCCCGCTGCCGGTTCCAAATAACGCTTGCAGGCGCTTCAGGGCTGGTTTGCCCGGTTCCACGATGTCGCGCGCAATTCGGTCGGTGTCGATGACCGGAATTCCCCGGGCTGCGAACAACTCCGCTACGGTGGATTTGCCGCAGGCAATGCCGCCCGTGAGGCCGATGCGCAAGGGTTTCACGGGCATTATCTTACAACCTAGCCAGATGCAGGTAGCGCCCGACGATTTGGGGTCCCCACATCAGCGCGATCCAGCCGGCAGCCGCGAGGTAGGGACCGAACGGAATCGGCACTTCACGACCGTGCCTGCGTAGCACAATGAGCGCAATACCTATCACCGCGCCGGCGCAGGCCGAGAGCAGAATGATGGGCAGCAGCATCTGCCAGCCGAACCAGGCACCGAAGGCTGCCAGGAGCTTGAAATCGCCGTAACCCATGCCCTCCTTGCCGGTGAGGACCCTGAAGACCTGGTAGACGCTCCACAGGCTTAAATAGCCCGCAGCAGCGCCGATGACGCTCCCTTTAGGGAGGCAGCGGGAATCGAAAGGGCGGTAGAGGTTGCCAGGCCGGTGGCCGCTGAATCGCCGGCGTGTCCGCTGAAGACGACAGCGAACAGCAGGCCCGCCCACATGAGCGGCAGGGTAATGCTGTCGGGTAAAAGCTGGGTATCCAGGTCTATGGCAGCGAGCGCTATGAGGCTCCAGGTCAACCCCAAGGCGCCCAGGGTGTTCCAATCGACTCCAAATCGCCAGACCACGGCGGCGGAGAGAAGGGCGGTGAGGAGCTCGATCAGCGGGTAGCGGACGGAAATACCTGTCTTGCAATCCGCGCAGCGGCCACGCAAGACCGGCCGAACCGGCGATAGGAATGTTGTGCAGGGCACGAATCCTGGCCTGACACGCCGGACAGCGCGAAGGAGGGGCCAGCAAATCGAATCTTTGTTCCGTCTCTCGGGTTGCAGCGGAGGTAGCGGGTGCCGATGACGGCTCCGCGCACTGTTTCTTCCACTCCCGCTCCATCATCACGGGAAGGCGGTAAATGACCACATTTAGAAAACTTCCGATGATCGCACCCAGCACGAACGCCATCCCGATCGCCAGCACAGCGGA
>CAWEMN010000015.1:0-197901 GCA_963810155.1 uncultured Acidobacteriota bacterium | reverse complement strand
CCAGCTCTAATAATGCGTCTATTGGGAGCTATGCAGAGGTAGTACATATGGACGACCCCGAAAATGCTTATTACCAAGTGGCAAGAACCTTACGCATTGAGATTTCCGTGGCGACCCCGACCTCAGGAATCAACCGGAGAGAAACGACAAACAGGCGGCCTTATTCATTGCAGCGAAACCATCTCATCTTCGGGGTGCCGGGGCGCAGGGATTGCTGCACGAACTGCGGACAGAGCGGACGGAGTAGCGGCAGCGACTTGGCAAGAATAGAAACGGTGATTTGAGAACATCAAGACGAAATCGCCGACTTGATGGAGAGGAGACATGAGGTTGGCTATACGTTGAAGCGGATCGGCTGGCGAGGGGATAAGCGGATTGTATTCAACCCCTTTCCATGAACTTCTTCTCGACCTCCCGCGAATTACGTCCACTAGCCGATAGTCTGTGATGAATTCTTCGCTGTCTTGGTCCTCCATATTGATTGGTTCTCTGCGAAAGTTAGTTACCTGGAGAAGTAGCACGTCGACATCGGGGAGATATCGAATACGGCCCGCAAGTACACGATCCGGACAGGGCTCTCGGCCCTTCAAACGCGAGACGACTGCAGCTTCGATGGTGTTCTTGTCTTGCCAAAGTTCAGGCGCAAGCTGGCGCGGCGCGCGGCACCCGCGCAGACCCCAAAAACAACTGAGATCGATGTGAAACGCATGGGAGGTCAGTTCCGTCGGCGCATCAGGGGTGAACACAACGCTTACAAATGCGCTCCGATGGTCACCGTTGCCATTCTCCTCTTTGCCGCTCACCCGGAATTGTGGACTTTCGTCCGCTGCGCTTGATACGGAAAAGCCCACGTTGCGTGCAACCCAAAATCCATGAACGCTCTTGGCCGACACGATATAGCTAGTCTCGCGGGGAAATCCCATGTAGGTGGCGATTCCGTAGTGAACCCCAGATACCTTCCCATCGAGCACTCTTGCGGAGGCATCAAAGTACAAATAGCGGTAGCCAAGCCAATCCCAGGCTCGTACCAGCCATTCGGGGGCCGCCCCAAACTCCAGATGTCTCATCAGCCAATCGGATTCATTGGAGATGGCGAGATGATAGACGCGTTGTCCGTTCCAGTCTTGATTCGTGCCAACCAGACCCGGAACCGCTCTCAAAAACTCCTCTTCCGTCGTTTGGTCCAGCCGTATGCGAGTCATACCGGAGAGGATCGGGCTTATTTCTCGCAGCAGAAGAATGGACCGAATGCGCGCTGTTGTCGTAACCAGGACCAGTAGCGTCAACACCAACAAATAGAATCGGCGCGGCAGCGGTCCCGTAATCGTTTGATAAAGCCACGGAAAAGGACTGCGAAGGCTCACGTCAAGGAACCCATTCAGCTCACCCTCTGCACGCTCGGTTGACTAACCCAGCTTTGATCCTATTTCGTTTAGACACTGCCTGATCGCTGAATGTTCCGACGAGTTAGCTATCAAGTACCGGGCCAAGGCCTGATAACCCCAGCTATTCCTCGGGGCAACAAAGGCTTAGAACGAGGCCGGCATTTTGCGTCTGCCATCCACCACCGGCGGCAGGCCACCCGGAGCAACCTCATTATAGGCTTCGGTGATGAAGCGGTCCTTGCTCGACTGCACGTCGCCCAGCGTGACGGCGTCATAGGGTTGGGTGAGGTTCATCGCCAGCACATCCTTAAGCGACTTGCCCTGATCGCGCAGGGTCTTCACCTTGGCCATGATCTCCACCAGCATCTTGCGGTAGGGCAGCATGTCCTTCTTGTGAATCAGCGTGCCGTGGCCGGGGACGAGGATCGTGTTGTCGTCGGCCAGTTTCTCGAGCAGGTCAATTGCCTGCAGCATGCCGTTGATCGAGCCGCCGTTGGCCTGGTCGGCGAACGGATAACCGAAGTTGCGATAGAAATCCTCGACATAGATCACGTTCGCCTTTTCGAAACGGACGACGGTATCGCCGGCCATATGCGACGGCATCATCGGAATCAAGTCCACCGTCTCGCCATCCATATGGATGGTCACCGCGGGCTTGCCTTCGGTGGCCGGGTCGTACCGATACGTCACCACCGGAAGGCTGGCTGGATCGACGGGCGGGACAGCCGGAGCGCCCGCCGGTCGCGGCGGCGCATTCGGGTTCGGCATCATTTCATCGCGCAGATTTTCCTGCGCGAGAATGATTGCCCCCTGCTTGGCGAAGAAAGCGTTGCCGCCGATGTGGTCGCTATGGGCGTGGCTGTTGACCACGATCTTGATCGGCGCGTCGGAGAATGTCCGGATCGCCGCCAGCGTCTTGTCGGCCACCGGAGCGTTCTCGGTATCCACCATCAGCACGCCGTCCGATCCGAATAACACCGCGACGCGGCCGCCGGATGCGTCCGGATGTGCCGCGTCAACACCCGCGTTACCGTGAAGGATATAGAGATTCGGCGCGAGCTTTTCTGTGACCTTAATCGTGATCTTGTCCCAGGGCGTCTTGTAGCCCTCCGGAAAGGTGTAGGGGCCCTTGCCCGGCGGAGTGATGGTGATGGGATAGTGTGCATCCTGTGCCCAGACGGCTCCAGAAACCACCGCCAGCGCGACCACACCCAATAACCATGCACGTTTCATGTTCTTGTCCCTCCTTCGGAGTTTTCCAGAGCGTTGCAAATGTTTCGAGGGTCGCCGGTGACTCGGCCGATTATATGCCCAAGTCCTGATACGTTGCCGGATCTGTGCAATCGGCCGATCCATGAAATGGAAGTACATTTGACATGACCCGAGGATTATGATTCTTAGGACTTGGCGTGTACGCCGCTTCGCTGGTTATTTGACCCAGCCGTCAAAAGCCTCGGGTATGTGGGGTTAATGGCATGGACAGAAGTAAGAAGCGTTGGGCAATTCTTGGGACGGCGAGCGCCGGCTTGCTGCTCTTTGCCGGGACGCCCAACTTGTTTTTCTCGTTTGTGCACTATCGCCCCACCGCCCTTACCAGCATTGCGCAGGCCAGCATGTTTGATTCCGATGAAGATGACACCTGCAGTGACCCCGCTCAAACGGAGCAGTTGATGGCCATGGTTACGCAGGGCGGCCAACAGAATAGAACGGTTGCGCCGGCAGCCTCGACAGGAGCTGGTGAGGCTCCGGTAGGTGGTGACATCGCTCCCTCCCGCGCCGTCTGGGATGCCTACCCCAGCCTTCATAGCGTGGCCGTCGATCCGGAAACCAACCAGGTCGTGATGAGCGACTCCAACCGCGGCGCGATCTTTTTTTACGACCGCGCCAGTGGAGGTGGCTCGTCGCAGGTTGTCGATCCCAAAACAGTAGTTCGCGGGCCTGCGACCGGCATGATGTTTGTTGCCGGAATTGCGCTCGACCCGGTAGAGCATGAAGTCTTCGCCGTGAACAACGACATCGGGGATCGCATGGAGGTTTTTCCCTACGGTGTCGAAGGCAACGTCAAGCCGAAGCGCGTCTTGTCGGTACCGCACGGCGCCTGGGGTGTCGCCCTGAACCGCACGCGCGACGAGGTCGCTGTCTCGATCGAGCACATGAATAGCGTGGTGGTTTTTCGCCGCCAGGCTAAGTCCGCGGAAGCGCCCCTGCGCGTGCTCCGGGGTACGGCCACTGGCCTGGCAGACCCTCACGGAATCGCGATCGACGCGACAAATAGCGAAATGTTCGTCGCCAATCACGGCAATTGGGCTCCCCTGACGCGCGAGGAAGAAGAGGCTGGAGGCCAGCTGCAAGGGGGACATTTTCAGCTTCCGTCCATCACCGCATATTCAGCAGAAGCGAATGGCGATGCCAAACCCAAGCGGACCATTCAGGGTGCGCAAACGCAGCTCGACTGGCCCATGGGGCTCGGCCTGGACGCAACTCACCATGAGATCGCCGTGGCAAATTACGGCAACAATTCAATCCTGATATTTCGGACGGACGGCGCCGGCAATGTCGCGCCCGTTAGGATACTTCGTGGTAACAAAACCGGGATTCTGGGGCCCATGGGCGTCGCGATCGATGCAAAAAACGACGAGCTATGGGTGACGAACTACCGCGACCACAGCGCCGTCGTCTTTGCGCGCACCGCTGACGGCAACACAGCCCCCAAGCGCGTCATTCGCAATGCGCCCATGGGCACTCCCAGCGTTGGATTCGGTAATCCCGGCGCGGTAGCCTTCGACACGAAAAGGGGCGAGATTCTCGTTCCCAATTGAGTAAGCGTACCCAGGATACTGGTGTTTGCCAGGTTGGCAGACGGAAACGCGGGACCGGTAAGAGTCATCGAGGGACAAACAACCAAGCTGAGCCGAACCATGCATGGGATCGTCTACGATCCTGTGCATGACGAAATGGTAGTTCCCGTCCACTTGGCCGGAGCTATTCTCACGTTTCGCGCAGGCGCCAGCGGAGAAGAAGCGCCGATCCGCGTGATCCAGGGACCCCACACCCGGATCTTGCGGCCTGAGACGGTCACGCTGGACTTGAAGAACGACGAACTGATCATTGGCGAAGATGGCGGCAAGGACGTGATGGTTTTCCCAAGGGCAGCGAACGGAGATGTGGCCCCTCTGCGAACCATTCGTGGATCGAACACCCTGTTAGACGAGGTGCGGGGAGTGGCTGTCGACCCGGTTCGCAATCTTCTGGTGGTCTCGAGTCGCAGCGACAACAAAGGACCGACCGGCATATTCATCTTCAACCGAACGGATGACGGGAATGTCGCGCCCCGTGCGGTAATTGCCGGCCCCCGGTCTGGAATCCTGAGGGTGCGTCAGGTGGACGTCGATCCCGAACGCGGGAAAATCTACGTAGCCGTGAAGAACAATCTCGAGTCGTACAAATTTGACGCGCGCGGCTCCGTCGCCCTGGAATCCGGAGAAACCGGGCTTTATCGGCGTCTGGAACATTGACGATAACGGAGACGTTCCTCCCCGCGGCATTATCAAAGGACCCGCGAGCGGGATCACGTGGCCCGCTGGCGTTGCGTTCAGTAGTAAGGACCGGGAGGTCTACACCATCGATAGCGTCACCAACGGTATGTACTCCTACTATATGCCGGAGTTTTTTCCGGCAAAGACACAGTAACTGAGTGAGTGCCACCAACCAGCTCCTGGACTCCCCGCCAGCCCTCGCGTCGCACTCCGCGCGAAAGCTGATCGGCGGCGCTCTCTCGATTCTGCTGCCCGCCATTTTGTGGTTTGCGCCTCTGCCCCTGCAGGAGACGCCCAAGCACGCCCTCGCCGTCGCCTTCTTCATGATCGTCGCATGGATCACTGAGGCCATACCGCACGCTCTGACGGGAATCATCGGGTGCTATCTGTTTTGGGTGCTCAAGGTTGTCCCGTTTGAGTCCGCATTCAGTGGCTTCGCGGATCAAACGCCCTGGTTTCTGTTTGGCGCCGGCCTCATCGGAATGATGGCCACGAAGTCGGGGCTGGCCCGCCGTCTGGCGTATCTTGTCATGTCCAAAATAGGAACCAGCTACTCGCGCCTTCTGCTCGGCCTCATTCTGTCGTCTCTGTTGTTGACCTTCCTGGTGCCTTCGGGGATCGCCTGCGTCATCATCATGGCAGCGGTAGCGCTCGGGCTGATGGAGGTCTTTGGGCTCGGCCGCGGCAGCAATGTTGGGCGCGGCCTCTTTGTGACGCTGACGTATACGGCCGGCGTCTTTGACAAGATGATTATCGCAGGCGCCTCTTCCATTCTCAGCCGGGGTCTGATCGAAAAGACCACAAATATTCACGTTTACTGGAGCCAGTGGCTCCTGGCGTTCTTTCCCTGTGCTCTGGTCATGATTTTCTGTATTTGGCGCCTGGTCTTGTGGCTGTATCCGGCGGAAGAAGGCGCGCTCGACGGTGGCGCAGCCTTTTTGCAAGATGCGTTGGCAAAGATGGGGCCTTGGACGCAGGACGAAAAAAGATCCCTCTTGCTCATGCTGATCGCCATCGCCTTGTGGGCCACGGATTTAATCCATCACATCTCTCCGGCGGTCATCGGCATTGGAATTGGCCTGCTGGCTGCTGTGCCCGGAGTGGGAGTCTTGGATCAGGATGATCTGAAACGCCTGAATTACCTCCCCGTGTTCTTCACCGCCGCTGCCATCAGCATGGGCGACGTTTTGGTTCAGACGAAGGCCCTCAACGCCATGACCGCCATAATGTTCGACTGGATGCGGCCCTGGGTTACCAACGTATTTTCACTCGCGTTTGTTCCCTACTGGACCGCTTTTGCTTACCACATCTTTTTGGGCAACGAACTTTCCATGCTCGCCACGTCGATGCCTGCGTTGATGAACTTTGCCACAACCAATGGGATTCATCCTCTGCCGCTCGCTCTGGTCTGGGCCTTCTCGGCTGGCGCCAAGATTTTCGTTTACCAATCGGGCGTGATGGTCGCCGGATACTCCTACGGCTACTTCGAGGCAAAAGACCTGCTCCGGGTGGGCATGTGCCTGACGATCGCCGAGTCGCTGGCGCTGCTGGTGATTGTTCCGTTCTATTGGCCGCTGCTCGGGATCAGGTGACGTTGCGAGGCTAGCGCCTGAGAGGGCCCTGGGGAGGCCAGAGCCACTTATTCTGAGGCCAGATCCACTTATTCTTCTGATGACCTCCGGGGAATGGGATTACACTCTGGGGATGCATCCGTTGCGCGCGGCGAACCACCTCGGCCCTGTTCGGGAACAAATACTCGGGTAGAAAGATTCGGGAGAGATCGCTCTTATGACCATAAACCGTATATGGCGCTCCAGGCTTTACCGGCTGGCGTTGATCTCAGGCGTTGCGATTGTTTGGCTGATGTCGCCTGCCAAGAGGCCGGGACCTGTCGTGATCACCTATCCCCCGACGCCCTTGGTGGCTCTTGCAGCCGCTCCGGCGGGCGACATGTGTGCATTGTGGGACGACGTGGAGCCCGGACTTGAAGCCGCACCTCAGGCCGGAGGCCAGGCGGGTCCTGAGATCGATGCGACGATGGTTAAGCGTGGCGCTCTCCCGCCGCTCCACTACGTCGTTGATCCCTATCCCACTTTTAATGGCATCGCGCTCGACACCGAACACAATCGTGTCGTCATGAGCGACGAAAATCGCAAAAGCGTCATCACCTATGATCGCGCTGCCGGAAGCAATTCCGCGGGCGTAACTCCCCCCATGTGGCAGATTATCGGCCCGCAGACAGAGGTCGGCTTTATTGCGGGCGTCGAGGTTGATAGAACCCATCGTGAGATCTACGCCGTGAATAATGACGTCGAAGACCGGATCGCGGTGTTCGACTACGATACGAATGGGGACCTCACTCCGAAGCGCCGTTTGTACGTTCCTCACCAGTCCTGGGGTCTTTCTCTGAATACCGCCCGCGATGAGTTGGTCATCTCCGTTCAGCAGCTCAGCATGCTGGCCGTGTACCGCCGCGAAGCGAATGGCATGGACGCCCCGGTTCGCATCATCGAAGGACCCCACACGAACATGGCGGATCCGCACGGTGTCCGGTGGGACGCGGCGCACCACGAAATGGTCGTCGCCAGCCACGGCAACTCTACGGTCATCGCTTCCTATTCGGCCTACGATGCCAAAAGTGCGACCGCCGCCCAGGCTCCAGGCACAGTGGGCGGTCACTTTCTCGCGCCCTCCATCAACGTTTTCGACGATTCGGCTTCTGGAGACGCAACGCCCGTTCGCACCATTCAGGGTACGAGCACGCGCTTGAACTGGCCCATGGGTATCGACGTTGACGGCGCCCACGATGAAATTGCCGTGGCCAATAACGGCGACAACTCCATCCTGATCTTTCGGCGTACGGCCCAGGGCAATGTCGCGCCGGTGCGCGTGATTCAGGGAGCGAAGACGGGAATCTCCAGCCCCATGGGCCTGGCCATCGACCCCGAGCACAATGAGTTGTGGGTGGCGAATTACGGCGATCACACCGCGCTGGTTTTTGCGCGCGATGCCAACGGCGACGCGGCTCCCAAGCGCATCATCCGCAACGCGCCCGCGGGAACTCCCACTGGGGGATTCGGCAATCCCTACGCAGTGGCCTATGACTCCAAGCGCGACCAGCTCCTGGTGCCGAATTGCGTAAGCCAGCCGCGCATTGCCGTCTTTGCCAGATCGGCCAATGGAAATTCAAACCCGGTGCGCATCATTGCCGGTCAGGATACGCACTTGAGCCGCACCATGCACGGCATCGTGTATGACACGACTCACGATGAAATTGTGGTTCCCGTCGCGCTCGCGGATGCCGTGCTCACTTTCCGCGGCGGCGCCAATGGCTCCGAAGCGCCGGTTCGGATCATCCAGGGCCCCAAGACAAAAATGGTCCGGCCGCACACGGTCGCGGTGGACGAGCAGAACAACGAGATCATCGTGGGAGATTCCAGCGGCCGCAACGTGCTGGTCTTCGATCGAAACGCGAATGGAGATGTGCCGCCGAAAAGGGTGATTGAAGGGCCGCATACCGGGCTGCTGTTCATCGTCGGCGTGGCCGTGGATCCGGTTCACGATCGCATCATTGCCTCCAGCGCCGCAAGTGTTCCCAATGCCAAGACCGGCCTCTTCATCTTTGGACGCACCGATAACGGCGATGTAACTCCACGTGCCATCATCGCTGGGCCGCGCACCGGGATCGTGCGGCCATGGCAACTTGCGTCCGATCCGGCGCGAGGCCTGGTATTTGTCGCGGCTATCAACAATGAAAATCATCCGCCCTACGATCTTGAAAAGCCGCGCCCCGATTTGCCTCACGATGTGGTGTTGCCTTCGCCCTGGGACAGCGGAACTCAAGGCTTCATCGGCGTGTGGGACATCGGCGACGATGGAGACGTCCCGCCGCGAGCCATCATCAAAGGCGACAATAGCTTCCTGGTGCATCCGGCCGGCGTAGCCATTAATCCCAAAGCCGGCGAAGTCTACGCTACCGACAGCGTGCGCAATGGCTTGTTTACCTACTTGGCGCCCGGTCTGTTCCCGCAGACTTCGCAGACGCGCGCACAGAACTCTGCGGCGAATCGGTAGAGCGATAGCTTCGAGCGCGCGAGTTCCGGAAGCGGCGTCGTGCGAACGTGACGTTTGATTGGGTTGATTCTGTAATCGAGCGGGCTCGGTTTCAGCCCTCGTCGTGGGTTTCCAGTTTAGGTACCGAGGTGATACTCCTGCATCATTTGCCATCGCTCCTGATCCAAGCCACCGCTTAGCGCGGCATCGACGGCTTCTCTCGCTCCCAACACGGCCCCTTTGGCCGCCGCGGACATCACCGGCAATTGCGTCAGCGAAGCCGCGCGCAACATCGTCTCCGCGACTTTCTCCAACCTGTGTGCCGTGACGCACACGTTCGCAATGTCCGTTCCAGCCACGATGCTGCCGTGATTCTTCAGCAGTAACGCTCCGCCCTTGCCCAATGCGCGGGCTACTTCATGACCCAGTTCCGGCGTGGAAATACTGATAGCGCCGTTGTCCAGCACCGGAAGCCGGCCCGCGAATGCCGCGCAGTCCTGATCGAGTGGCTCCACGGCGATCCCCAACGCAGCCATGAGCGTGGACGCCACGGGATGGGCGTGCAACACACACTGGACGTCCGGCCGCTCGGCATAAACTTGCGCATGAATCGGCCACTCGCGAACGGCGCTGCGTCCGCCTGCAGCTCCATCCACGCGTTTGCCGTCGAAGTCGATGACAATCAGGTCCTCGGGTTTCAGCCGCCACCAACCCACAGTCCGCGGCTTGATGAGCATGCGTTGCTTGTCCAGGCGTGCGCTTAGATGACCGCCTAGGCCGTCCCCCGCTGCCTTGACGGCATAGAGGACTCTGCATGCCCGCACCAGTTCGTCGCGAAGTGCCGCTTCGGAACCCACCTAAACCTCGGCCTTCATCAGTTCCCGCGCGCCTTCATCGAACTCCACATCCCGTCGCAAAAGCAGCGAGGCCGAGCGCACCCAATAAACATCCCCGTGCCGCGCTGTGAAGGGTTCCCGCGACTCCAGTAGCCCCTTGATATCTTGCAGCAGCAGGCGGCGCATGGCGATAATTGCCGTGTCGCTCGTGCCCAGCCGTTCCCGCGTGCGGTCCACGATGGGCCCCATGCTTTCCTGAATGGCCTGATCCTGCGAAGCGAAACCGTGGATGCCGGTCATGTTGGCGGTCCGCTGCTTCTCGCGGTCGATCATGTACTGATTTTCCTTATTGCGGACGGGCTTGAAGGTCGCGGGATCCACCTTTGCATGTACGAAAGTCTCGTCGCGGATCATCTCCCAATCCTCGCCGGAGAGCGGTGCATCGGGATTCCAGCTTACCGTCCAGACCCAGCAACTCTGATCGTCGCGCGGCACCCAGCAATGCCCGTGAATCGAGAGTCCTTTTTGATACGGGATGATGGTGTGGCTGGGGAGCAGAAACTGCGTCAGCCGCCAGTAATAGTTGTCCTCTTCGGCTTTGCGGCGTACGGCGATAATCAGCCCGTAGTCCGTCTTCTTTACCGTGAACCAGGGCGCCCTATCCATCACGTGATATTTCGCCCGCAGATTGTTGCTGTTCTTCACTTTCTCAATGTAGGAATCGGTCACGCGGAATGCGTCCAGGCTGGCGTGAAGAAAGTTCGAATGGCTGGAGTCGATGCCGCCCTCGATGGCTTGCAGGTAATTGGTCTCCTGCCAGCGCTTGGAAATGTAACGGTGGCTATCGGGAACGCGGGCCCACTCGAGCTTGGGCAATTCGGGCTGGAGTTCCGGAGGGCCCAGGTACGCCCAGATCAGGCCCCCGTATTCGCGCGTGGGATATGCGGCGGTGCGCACCTTGTTTTCGAATCGGTACTCCGCAGGTTCATTGGCCATGTCCACACACGTGCCGTTGACGTCGAATTTCCAGCCGTGATACACGCACCTCAGGCCGCACTCTTCGTTACGTCCCCAGAAGAGGCTGGCTCGCCGGTGTGGACAGGCTTCGTCCAGCAGCCCCACCTGCCCATTCGTGTCGCGGAACGCGATGAGGTCTTCCCCCATCAGTCGCACTCGCACCGGCGGGCAGTCGGGAGTCGGCACCTCGCTCGGCAGCAACACGGGCAGCCAAAACCGGCGAAAGTAGTTCCCTGCCGGCGTGCCCGCATCGGTCCGCGTCAGTAGCTCGTTTTCTTCATTCGCAAGCATGGCTTCACCAGTCAGTTTCCCCTTAGAGTAGGCTTCTCAGGAGCGCGGCTGCGTCCACCGGGCGGCTGGCCGCCACCAGATCGTGCGCCGTATGAACACCGGCGTGCAGGCGCTTCACTGCTTCGCGCCGGCCTGAATCGCGTTCGTTCACCAGAACGAAGCCGGTAATCGACCAGACAGCATCCAGTTCGGCCTCGCGATATACCAGATGTTCGAATTCGGTGGATACCTCGATGTGCGCGATGATGTTGCGCAGCGTATTTGCCGAAAAGTCCGTGACGCTTACGATGTGCGCCGGATTCACTTCCTCCGGAGATAGGCCGTTCCCGCCGTTTCGTTCCATAGTGCGAATGCTCCTGGTCAGTATCGTAGGCCAAAAAGCATGAACCAGACAACCGCGAGGCGCCAGGACTCGCAAAAATGTTGGTGGCCTCAGGCTCACGCTGGCCGATTCATTGTTCCGAGGAGAGAAGAAGTGTACTATCCATACGCTGGAGAATTTCTGGAAATTCCCGGGTGATAATACGTGCAGGCGAAACCCGGAGGAGCTGAGCGGCGATGAACTTTTCGTGGAGAAGCTTAAAAGCCCAGAACCAAGACATCGTTGCCACTGGGGCTGGCAGCCTCAGGAAGAATGCCGCACGGGGTATTTTCGCTTTTTGCGCGCTGGGCGCTCTCCTTGGTTCGGCTCTTCTCTTATCTCAGGCTGCGTCGCAAACGCCTTCGTCGTCCCAGCCGGCAGCTTCCGGCACGCCCGCGCAAGCCTTGACCGATGCGCAGATGGCCCGAATGAACTCCGACGAATTAGCGCACTACGTGTTCGATCATCACGGTTGTAATGGCTGCCACACGATGGGCGCCAACGGAAAACTGGGCTTCACCGAGCGAGGTAAGACCGTCGGCAAGGACTTCGAGGGATGCATCTCTCTGCTCACTTCCATGAACGTCATCGCGCAAGTGAAGGACACCAATCGTACCGAGGACGAGAAGCACAAGGCCGCCCGTTTCAAGGAATTTGGCTGCACCACCTGCCACCAGATTACGCCTGGAAAACTGGGCCTCACCGCCTACGGAACCAAGCTCAAGTCTTTCCATATGGCCTGCACGGATGTCGAGAAAATCCTCTCCCAGCAGAAGTAGCTGCAACCCTCGGCCATAAGCAGGATTGCAACCTCTGCCCGATCACAGCTCTTACCAGCGCACGCGCGTGCGATAGCGCAGGACCGATGTTCCGTCTTTTTCCACGGGCACAATAAACTGCGCCGCAAAAGCCGCCGTCTTGGTCCACTTGTAGGTAGAGTTCAGGATCTCCCAGTCGCCGCCGATAGGTTCATTAACCTCCACGGTGATGGGCGTGGTTTTGTGATTCCGCAGCGTGATCTCGTACTCCATTTCGTAGACCTGGTTGGACAACATCTTGAAATCAGTCTGTTTGCGTTCCGCTACCACGTCGAACGCGTTGCCGACGTGCAGGCTGATCTGCTCATCCTTGGGCGTATGGCCGATGTGGTCTTCCCCGGCGAATAGCACGTTCCCGCTCGAGTCTGCTTGGTAGACGCGCACCGTTCCCGCGGGAAGCGGCATCCCAAGATTCGCTTTCTCCTCGTTCTTGAATTTGTAATAGACCTGCACCGGGTCTTTCACCGGAGCCCCCGGGCGCATGGCGCTGCGGTAGTAGTATTGCTGCCCGTCGACTTCGTAAGTTTTCGTCAGGGGAATGGAGCTTGCGTCGAGCAGGCTGACCTGCTTGCTCTCGTTATTTAGCACACTGGTGCGCCGGCCCATGGTGTAGAGGTGATATTCGCTGAACGCCTCCTGTTGAAAGTTGTCCACTGCCCCAGCCGCCGCCTTCGCGCTGATGGCGTCGAGTTCCTTGAAGGCGCGGGTTGCTGGAAGCACGCGATTCAGCTCCCCGGCGACCAGCTGCAACTTCGCGTTTTGAAAAGCGGTGCCGCTGTTGTTGGTGAGCGTAACCCACCCGCCGAGATCCGCGGCGGTCTCATCGCGATTTGCCGTCAGGACGTAGTCGGCGCTCCACGCGAGTCGCGTCGCAAGATACGAAGCCTCGACCTTTTGGCGTGCCGGGCCGCGGTTCTCCAGCATCCACAGCAAGGTTGGCCTGTCGTAGAGATTGAGCGGCACCTCGGGGAAACGCAGGCTGCCAGGACTAAAACCGGTAACAATTTCGTCGCCGATTTTCCACACGGGACCATTGTTGTCCGCCAGAAGCGTTGCCCTCACCTCCGTCGGCCCCCACATCATCTTGACCTCGCGCCCCACGTACTTCGCGAGCAGTTTTTGCGGGTCGAGCAGGTCGTATTCGTAGTTTTGCTCCAGCACGCCGACAGTTCCCGGAGCGGCGACCGAGCGCAAATGTACCGTTGCAGCATTCAAAGTCGCGGCCACGTCCATGAACTTGAGCCACGATTCACCGTTGGGCAAAGAAATTTCACGCGTGTCGCGCACAAGGGCGAGGTCGGAGTTGTAAACCGTCAGGCTCAAATCAGTCTGGTCGCTTTGAGATGTGGTTGACGCAGCCCCAGGCGAGGAAACAGCCTGCGCCGATGACTGTCCCGTTAAGCGACTTCCCTGGCCAGTGTGCTGGCCTGCCGCAGCGCGAGGGAACAGAGAAGCTCCAAGTAAAACCGCGCTGATCGCGCCGATTGTGAGAGTCCTGCCGAGCAAGAGGTTTCGCATTTGTATCCTCCGGGTGATGTCGTCCTCATGCTTAGAACGAGGTCAGCGCGGTTTCTTGCATGGTGGCCACAAAAAAGTTTCACGGGGCAGAAATCGGCAGGGCTACGATGAAAGAGAGCACAGCGAAAGAAGGGCGAAAGGCGCTACTGCTGTACCCACTTCCGTCCGCCGTCTTCCGTGGCGAACCGGCGAAGGTCTTGCGAGATGATCGTCGCGTGCAGGGCGTCGCGTGCCTCGATTCCGGTCCAGTCCGGAATGGCACCCGCGGCTGCTTGCGGCAACGGCGGCATTACCTGCTGCCAGTGATCGCCATCTTCGGTGCGCAGGATGATTCCGCCGCGGCCGGCAATCCAGGCGACCTTTTCCGATGGTGCGGCGCCCGCTACGAGATCGGCCGTCACGCCGCTCGATTGCGGCTGCCACGTCTGACCTTGGTCGCTGGAGTGCTCGATGCGCCCACCAGGGCCTAGGCGCCAGAGCGCGCGGCGGTCCGGCGAGCCAAATACGACGGGCGGTGCGGCAACCTTCGCCAATGCTGACACCTGGTTGCGTGCGGATAAGGCTACGGCCCCGCCAGCAGCCCCACCAGCTTCGCGTGCAGGCGTCGGGGCGGCTGCTACGGCTCCGCCGATGACATCAACGTTTTGGGATTTTAGTTCGGTGCCCGGAACGGGCGCAGCTTGCTTGTCTTTCTCCGGGGCTTCGGAGGCGGGAGCCAAACGATCCTGGGCATCAGGCGGCGCACTTTGCGCCTGGAACGTCTCCTTCTTCCGAGTTTCTTCTCGGGTAGCGGCAGACGACTTCGATTGAGCCGCAGTCGTATCCCGACGCAAAACTCCGTTCGCAACCGCCGGTGGCGGCGGCACGTTGGCCTGGGCCATCTGCGTTTCGTCCGGCTTTGCAGCCGGAGCGGCCGGAACGGCCTCGCCGGAACCCTGAGCTGCTCCAATCGTCGCAATTCTTTGCGAATCCTGCATTTCGTGTTGAAGCACAGGGCGCAAAGCGAACCACACCACGACTGCTGCCGCCACACCGATTGCCGGCGCCAGCCAGCGCACCAGCGCTGGCCGCCGCGAAATCCTCACCGTTGCCGTCCCGGAGCCGAGCTCACGAGCTGAAGAAGTGGCGACAAGAGTCCCAAATTTCTTGATCTCGGCCTCCGTGAGCTCCTCGCCGCTTGCGGCGAGGACGGCGATAATCTTTTGACAGCGATTGCAATCGGCGAAGTGACTCTCCCACCGAGCAGCTTCATCCTTCGCGAGTCCCTGCTCGGCATACGCGGCAAGGATTTCAGCATCTGGACACGCGGAGCCCGTCGCCCCTCCGGCGAGCATGGACTGCGATTTCAGCGCATCGGCCAGCAGCCGAGCCAGTGCGGCGTCGCGGGAATGAGCATCGCCAGTCTTTTCGAACTTCATCTCTGTCCCGCCCTCAGTTCTTCGCCACGATCGCGGCGTTTACATTGGAACGATACAAATCTGATTTCTTGCACACCATACACTTATTCCCCTTCTTTTGTGCCGGGCGCGCCCTTCTGTGTCAACGTCGGAGCGAGATCGAACGGCCAGTCCTCCAGCGCGTAACCCATGCACAGGCGGATCTCTTCGGCCGAAAGGCCCTTTGCGGCAGCTCGGCCATTGCTCGAGGTGCGTGCCGTGGCCAGCGTGAGTTCAACGTGTTCACGCAGTTCGCCACGAATACTTTGCAGCCGGCGAGATACGGTGGCTTCGTGGACGTTCCGCATGCGGGCAATCTGTGCGAGCGTCACGCCTTGGACGTAGTAAAGCATCAGCAAGAGGCGGTCCGGCGCGGGCAAAGCCGCCAGCGCCTCGGAAACAGCCTCGGCAAGGAGCGGAAGAAGTCTTGTGCGATCTGGGTCTATCTTTTCAGATGCTGCCTTCGAGCGCTGTAATCCGAGCTCCTGTCGGCCGTTATCTTCATCTTCGAGCGGCTGGAGTCGCTGCGAGGCACGCAGCCCGTCCACGTATCGCTGTGCGAGGACGCTCCGCAACCAGGTAGAGAGCTTGCTGCGCCCATGAAAATAGTCGAATAGCGAACTCTCGCGCTCCCTTCCCGAACGATCCAGGCCGTAAAGCTCCGCGTAGAGCGAATCGGCCAGATCGTGCGCGCGATCCTCCGCCCCCGCTCCTACGATGGCACGGGCCGCCGCCCGCAATATCGGTCGATAGTCGGAGACAAATCGTTCCCATGCGGGCTCCGAGGCGCGTCGCAACGCGCACGCCAGCGCCAGATCCTCCAGATGCAATGCCCCGAGGTACTCCTCCACCGCTTGAGCCGTTGGCTGCCCCGCGCCGAAATGCCGTGCCGCACTGCGGTGCAACGCGGCTGCAAATTCCTCGGAGGGGATCTCCCACTTCGCGGCCTTCGCACGGACGTAAAGCGACTTCAGCAGCGCCGTGTGCGCAGTGAGGAACTCCGCGAATCCAGAAGAAATAGCTTCCGAGGACATCATCGATATCATCCCTCAGAACAAAAACGTGACCAGCACAACCCTGGGGGATCTCCGCCAAACGATCACTTGTTGAGAGGCCGAAGCGGCGTAAAAAGATGTGTGAATGAATAGGCCGGCAGATGCTCCAACCCGTTAGCAGCCCCGTCTAGGCGTCGGCCTTCGTCCACTGCACCCGCACCGCGTTGCCTGTGGCCCCGAGTACTTTCTAGGTCCTCCCCGCGCGGTGAACTCCATGCAACGCTCTTCCGGGAAACACGGATTCCCTGCTATTGTTTCCATTGCGCAGCTACGCAAATAGGAATAGTTTATTCTGACGGGTGTGGGAGAAACCCTCGAATGACGAGTTGTTTCCCCCTTAGCTTGTCACGAAAGGTCGGAGTTATAGACATGTCAGGGAAATCGGTCATGGCGGCGGCTGTGATGATGGCAGCCCTGGGATTTTCAACGAACACGTGGGCGCAGTCGAAAACTCCGGCGGCACCCGCCACTTCGGCACAGGCTGTCTCCGCACAAAACAAAGGTGGCTCCTCCAAAATACCGGATCTATCGGGAGCCTGGACGCGGGATGGCAGCCATGGCGGATTCGGGAGCAGCCTCAGCTTGTCCGATCCGGGAATGAAGAAGCGCGGGCACGAAGACGATATTCCCTATCAGCCTTGGGCTCGTGAGAAAACATTGGCCCAGGTGACCAGCACGGGGCCCGACGCCCAGTTCGAAAAGAGCACCAATCCTCAGATGTGGTGCGAACCGGTCGGAGTTCCCGGAGTCTACGGCTGGCCGGCGAAGACCAAGTTCGCGCAGACCCCCGACGCCGTTTACATCGTCTACGAGTACGGGGTGAGCTACCGAATCGTTCGCTTCAACAGCAAACATCCGGACGATCCCGATCCCCAGTGGTGGGGCGATTCCATCGGCTGGTATGAGGATGGCGATACGCTGGTGATCGACACGATCGGATTCAACGACCGCACCTGGCTGGATGAAGCCGCTCATGTCCATACGGAAAAACTGCATCTGACCGAGCGCTACAAGCGTATCGATGACAAGACGATGCGCCTCGATATGACCATTGACGATCCCGGTGCCTATACCAAGCCCTGGAGCACCTTCAAGTACTTCACCATAGACAACTCAGGCTCCTGGTACCAGTGGGCCTGCACAGTGCGCGAAGTCGAAGGTTTTACCGATAGAATGGCAAAGCCGGCCACGTCGGAGCCGTCTGCCAAATAAGCACGGCGCTCTCAACGTAAGCCTGACGAGGGGTGATGGCGATGAACATGAATATGAATCGGCCGCACGGGAAACTGATCCTGGCCGGAGTGCTTCTTTCGACCGTTGTGTGTCTCTCTTTACTTCAGGCGCAGCAAACGGCGCCGGACCTCGTCCTCACCAACGGGAAAATCATTACCGTCGACGAACGATTTACCATTGCCCAGGCCGTGGCCATTCGCGGCCAGCGCATCGTGGCTGTCGGAACAAATCAGGAGATCAATCAACTCGCCGGTGCCAATACCAAGCGCATTGACCTGAAGGGCAAAGCGGTCATCCCCGGCTTGATCGATAACCATATGCACCTTTTGCGCGGCGGCACGACCTGGCAATACGAGGTGCGTCTCGACGGCGTTGGCACCCGCAAGCAAGCCATGGAAATGCTCGCCGCCCGTGCAAAGTCCGTAGGCCCCGGCCAGTGGGTCTATACGATGGGCGGGTTCGCGCGCGAGCAGTTTGCCGATGATCCCAAGCCGTTCACGCGCCAGGAACTGGACAAGGCCTTCCCGAATAATCCAGTCGCGCTGCAGGAGTCTTACTACCGCATGTCTGTGAACAGCCAGGCGGCGAAGCTGATGGAGATTGACGACAAGTCAACGGGCGACGTCGGCCAGGGCGCCATCGGCAGGATCGCAGCCAAATTGCCCACGGTGGACAAGGACCACATCGAGGCCAGCAGCCTCGGCATGATCAAAGATATGAACCGCTGGGGATTGACCTCCTTCGGCGTCCCCGGTTGCGACCCCGACCTCGTCGCGATGTATAGGAAATGGGAGGGGCAAAACCGCCTGAATGTCCGGGTCTTTTGTATTGACGGCATCGGCGCCAATACCCCTGACGCCGTCGACAAAGCCCTGCCCCTCATCCCTAAGATCAAGCTGTTCCAGGGCGACGAATACATCGACAATATTTTTTATGGTGAAGGTCTCTACGGGCCGCTCCACGATCCTATGTTTCTGGTCAAATCCGATCCAAAGCCCGAGGAGCTCGCACAATGGCGCCGCTTGGCTACCGCCGTTGCCCAGGCCGGCCTGCCGTTGCACGTGCATACGGAGCTGCACAATACCATCGATGCGTTCCTCGACCAGATCGAAGCGATCAATAAAGAGCATCCCATCAAGAACCTGCGTTGGGCTCTGGTGCACATGAACCAGGTCAACCAACCCCAGCTCGAGCGCATGAAAAAACTCGGGCTTTATGTCGGATTGAACCCCTGGGCCGTGATCAACGGCGGCATCATGCACGAAACTTACGGCGACGATGCCTACGATCTGCCCCAGCTGGCCACAATTCAAAATAGCGGCATCATGTGGGGCTTTGGAACTGACGGGACCAGGGCCAACCAGATCCCACCCTTCAATACCCTCTATTTTGCCGTCACCGGCAAGATGGTGGGTGGCACCAAGGTTATTCGGCAAACGATCAGCCGAGAAGATGCCCTGATCGCCCACACGCGCAAGAACGCGTTTCTCGTTTTCCAGGAAGACAATCTAGGCGCAATCCAGCCGGGCAAGCTGGCCGATTTGCTTGTGCTGGACCGCGATTACCTGACGGTTCCTGCGGAGCAGATCAAGGACATCAAGCCCGTGATCACCATGGTCGGTGGCAGGATCGTCTACGATGCCGCGGCCGAGGTGAGCACGAACCGGCTGGCAGCAGCAAAAAGATAAATACTCTTGACCTGCTGCGCGTCGCGTAATAGATACGTTGCTGGAAAGCGCGTGCGTCACGGGCGTCCTTTCCGTATCGAATGACCCATTGTGGGTCAACCTTGCCCTGAGAGGAACCACTCAAATGCGTACTTCAATCGTTTTCCTGATGGGACTTGTGCTGGGATCGGCGATTGCAACCGGCCTTGCTCAGGGGAATAGGATCGGCCAAATTAAGGGCATCAACCATGTAGCCATGAGCGTCGACAATTTCGACGAAACGATGGCTTTCTATACTCAGAAGATGGGCTTTCGCGAAGTACTCACGATGCGCAATGATCAAGGGCAGCCCATTTTGGCCTTTGTTCAGGCCAGCCGCGACACCTTCCTGGAAATTGCACCCGCGAATGCCAATCGCCCGGCGGGCCTCACTCATTTCGGTCTGCTGGTTGACGATATGAATGCCACGGTTGCCAACTTGAAGCAGCGCGGCCTGACGGTCACGGAACCGAGGGTGGTGGGAACGCAATGGTCGGTGGCCAGCGTAACCGGCCCGAGCAATGTGAGAATCGAGCTCAGCGAACTGGGTCCCGAAGCGCCGCCAAGAAAGGCCACCGAGAGCTGGAAATAGTCCGGGGCCCGCAGGGACTCGTTAGTGAACTGGCTACAAATGCATCCGAAAAGATACAGGTTGATCGCGCTTCTGGCTGTCGCCCTCGCGATTGCTCCCAGCCCTCTGTTCGCACACCATGGCGTCGCCGCGTACGACTACTCGAAAACCGTAACTGCAAAAGCTGTTACCGTGACGGAGTTCGATTGGGGCAATCCTCATGTCAAGATTCACTTCGATACCATCGATGACCAGCATGCGATCCAGCACTGGGTTGTCGAAATGCATCCTCCCGACGCGCTGCTGGAGCACGGCTGGACCCGGCAGTCACTTCACGCGGGCGATGTGATCTCTCTTTCCTTCAGACCCTCCAAGCGAGGCTCCACCATCGGGCTCGTTGACGAAGTGGTGCTTCCAAATGGTGTGGCGCTAAGGCAGAACGTGCTCTTGCTTCCTCCCGGACAGACGATGTCCATAGAGGAGTGGACCAGGCGCTTCCATCGAAAGGCGACTGCCCCTCCCCTACAACCCGCGCACTAACCCTGTGGTAGACGACTTCTCCGGTAGGTAAGAACGGCGAAGAACTCCCTTGCAGCGCTAAAGGTCTGCTTCCCTGATATCCCCATGTCCTGGGGACAATGCTCGAAGGGCCCAATGCCTCTCTCCTCACAACGAAGAGAGGCATCGGGCAAAGAGCCAGACAGCCGCTTAGAAATTGAATCGGCCGTTGATCTGAAACTGGCGTGAGGTGGTTACCGTGTTATAGGGATTGTTGGTGTTAATCGCGCCAAGAGCACCATTCGGGGCGGCGGCTGTGGTGAAGGAATTCAGGACCGTCGGCGCCGAGAAGTTCGTCCGGTTGAAGGCGTTGAACATGTCCGCGGCGAATACAAAGGACATGCCCTCACGCTTCAAGGGAATCGTCTTCCGCAAGCTCACGTCGGTCGTGATCGTATTCGGTCCCGTGAATACCAGAGGTCCCACGTTTCCGAGATAGCCCGGAGCTGCGAGTGCGAAACACGCTTGATTGACGTAATTGATTGGATTCCGCTTGTTAATCGCGCCATTCGGGCTGGGATCCGGACACGCCGCAGAGGGGGCGGCCCAATCTGGACGGTCCGCGCCGGCTCCGCCCGTAGTCGTGTAACGCGACACGTTATCCCCAGCGCTAACCGTGAACGGCACGCCCGACGAAACCAGGGTTTGGCTGGTGATCTCCCAATTCGACAACACGTTCTTGACGAGGAATGACTGGGACGACCTTCCCCACGGGGTGTCATAGGTCAGCGTGAAGTTGGCCGAGTTCGTTCCCAGGTAGGCGCAACGTCCACGGCCAGCCGAATGGGAAAAGATCAGCGGAAAGCCCGCCGATCCGCCGTTCGTATATTGACCTGGCAGATTGTCGCCCGAATCGGCGATGCACTTGGCGAAGGTGTAGTTGAAGCGCGTGAACAACCCGGGCGACATGCGCCGCACGGCGACCACCTGTAAGGCGTTATAGGAGGAGTTGCCGTCGGTGATGTTCCCGCCTACCGCGTTGCTCCAATTCGGGTTGTTATAGCAGGGCGGCGCTACCGTGCCTCCCCTGCAGTCCGCCGCGTAGGGCGCGAAGAAATGGTTATAGTCGCACGGAACGCTCGGGCTCAGCGCACATTGGGCCGCAGTCGGCGCTGTGCCCACCGCAAGAGTATTGGCGTTCGATGCCCCCACTCCTGCGGCCGTCACGGACCCAGCCCAGTAGTAGCACTCGATCGAACCCGCCGTGATGCATTGTGGATTGACGACGGATCCGGGATCGGCACCCCATTTACCGCGGGGAGCTGGCCAGGAGTCTCGATGGTCGTTGGGAAGTAGTCGGAGTAGTTGTAGGTTCTGCCCTGGTGTCGTCCCAGCGATCCGACGTATCCGATGGAAAGGCTGATGTGGTCGGGCAACTCCTGCTGAATCGTCAGATTGTATCCGTACTTGGTTGGGGTCTTGAAATGTGGAAACTCCGCGCCGCCATACGTCTCTCTCGTGAAGATATTCGGATTGGCAGCTAGAAAGTTGTTCAGCGCGGAATTCGAAGTTCCATTCACGTTGTTAAACGGAAGCGTAACCGCGAGCGCAGGATTTGTAGCGGCCTGTCCACCTGGCAGCGAGACTGCCACCGTGAATGGAGGCTGCGACGCGAGCGTCGGATACCAGTAGTCATCCTCCATCTCGGCGAAGAAGAAGCCGGCGCCGCCACGAACGCTCGTCTTCCCCTTCTTGAAAGGATCCCAGTTAAAGCCGACCCGCGGTGCAAAATTATCCCTCGGGGGATGGTACCAGGGAGCCCCTGTTTGCGGCGTGGCGCAGGTAAATGGATTGCACGAGCCGTCTTGAGCGTAAAGATTGGAGATGCGGTTGTACGTCTCCGATGGCGCCGTCGCATACTCCCAACGCAATCCATAACTCAGCGTCAAGTTTGGCTTGAATTTGTACGTATCTTCCGCGTACACCCCGTAGGACATCAGGCGCATCCCGCGAGCAAAATTAGAGTCGTAGTGCACCCCATTGTTCGGGTCCGTGTAATTCTGGACCCACCAGGAAAACGCCGTTGCGGGTCCACCCGCCAGAAACTGCGGCAGCGTCCCAAAGGTGTACGCTCCTCGCGGCGTCGACATGTAGTTTTCGATGTTGTCGTACCACCTTTTCGCCTGGAAGCCGAACTGGAAGGCGTGATTGCCGTGCAGGTAATTGACGTCGTCGCCGATGGAACCGTTCGTGTAACCGATAAAGCGAGGAACGTAATTGAATCCCAACGCCGGCGAGCCAAAGGCCTGCCCTCCGAAACCGAAGGTAATGGCAGGGACCTGCGGAAAGGCGCTTCTGTTTACGATATTCGGATTGACGTTGACATACAGTCGGGGATCGATCGGAGCGGAAGTGGCGATATCCAGGCTGCCGGCATAGTTGATGCGATGGATTCCGAACCGAAACGTATTGACCACGTTGGTCGAGATGATGTGCGTGTCTTGCAGCGTCCAGACTTGACGCCGCATGTAGACGTCGTCCGCGGTCACATTCAGTTGTGTCGGCTCAAATTGAGTCGACTGATCGATATTGTAGCTGCTGGAGAGGGTGTTCTTGCTTCCGAAGCTGTGATCCAGCTTTGTTACGCCGTAGTATTCACGAACCGCCTGGTCGGGATTGCTATTGAACGTGACAGTTCCCGATTCCCGCTTTGCCGTAAGCACCGTCGTTGCAGGCCGGCATGAGCGGGAGATTGGTGCCGACTCCCCCGGTCGGCGTAGCGCCAAAAAAGATCTGCTGTATTTGCGGGGACTGCCCCTGCTCGCGCCTCGGCATTGGGCACTTGAGCGGTGAAGGAGGCGCAGCGTCAGAGTGCAGTGCTTCGAAATCGACGAAGTAGAAGGTCTTGTCTTTCTGAAGCGGCCCGCCGACCTGACCGCCGAACTGATGCCGGTGCAATGGCGGAGGGGCGCTGGTGGCGTCGAAGAAGTTGCGGGCGTCGATGCCGCTGTTGCGGTAATACTCAAACACCGTGCCATGGATGTTGTTGGTGCCCGACTTGAAGGTGGTGCTCGTGATTCCGCCCGACAGCTCGCCATATTCGGCGGGTGGATTTTCCGCGATCACCTTGAACTCTCTCACCGCATCCGCGCCCATCAAGATGTTGCTCGCCAGGCTGACGGGCGACGTGCGGAAGGTCCAGGTCAGGTCAATGCCCTCCTGCAGGAACCGGTTGTTCGCCACCCGGTCTCCGCCCACCGACACCTGCTTGCCAAACGAACTCGTGAATGTTTGCTGAACTCCCGGCTGGATGACCGACAATTGCTGTAGGTCGCGCGCATTCAGCGGAATTTCCTTGATGATGTTCTCATCCATGACTTGCGCGACTTCCGAACTCGTCGTCTCAATCGTGGGAAGCGCCTCGCTCACGGTGACTTGCTGTGTGACCTGGCCCACTTGAAGATTGAGGTCCACGCGAGCGTTCGAGCCGACGTTCACCACGACGTCCTTCACTTGAGCCGGCGTAAATCCTTGGGCCCGCGCCTCTACGCTGTATTTACCGGGCGCCAGGGACGGCACGTTGTAGTTGCCGTCGGCCGTGCTCGCCGCGGTCCGGATGACGCCTGTATCCTGATTCGTCACGGTGATCTGCGCGTTGGGCACCGCGGCGCCGGAGGCGTCAAGAATATTTCCAAGAATCGTTCCTGTGACGGTTTGCGCCCGCACCTGCATCGGCGCATTCATGAGGAGTAAACAAACGACGGCAAGCGGGACAACCCGCATCAACACACCCCCGCGCAATACTTTTCGCATATCAGTCACCCTCCTCCGAACAAACTCATATTTGACAAGACGTGGGTAGGCCACCCCTCCCCTAATAGCGGAGATGGGAGCATAAGAGCGAATCGCGTGTCAAGATGAAAAGGATCCAAAAGCCAATTCCCGTCGCCATTCCAGCCAAAAATACGACCGAAAGGATCGTCTTGTCATATCTCGTTGCGTCTTTTTTGGGATGGAGCCGGTCCGGACTAATCGAATTGCTTTCGGAATGCCGCGAGCTGCTGTTTCAAATCGGAAACTTCCTTCTGCAGGGCTGCAACCTCATTTTCGAGGCGCGCGATCCGTTCGCCGCTGGAGTTGCTGTGCGCGGTTGCCACTTCGCGTGTCGCCTCCGGCGCCTGTGTCTGAGCATCGCCCGATAGCAGGTGGGAGTAGCGCGCCTCCTTGGTGCCCGGCTGGCGCAGGAGCATCTTCACCATGGGCGGCTCGCGCTGCGCCAGCAGTTGTAGCGTGGATTGCACTTGGCCCAGATCGTCAAACTTGTACATGCGGTCGGCGCGGCTGCGAAGCTCGCCGGGCGTCTGCGGGCCCCGCAAGAGCAACTCGCAGAGGATAGCGGTTTCGCGGCGGCCGAGATTGAAGGCTTCCCCAAGCCGGTGCCCGAACTTGGTCACGCGGTTGTCCATGGCATCCGCGGGTCCCGCCAACCCTTCCTTCTCCAAATCCCGCAGCGCCTGGTTGACGTCGTTTTCGCTCAGGCTCATCACCGGATCGCGATTGGATTTCTGATTACAGGCGTTGACGAGCGCGTTTAATGAGAGCGGATAATACTCCGGTGTAGTCAGCTCTTTTTCTACCAGCGCGCCCAATACCCTGGTTTCAACTTCGCTCAGGACTTTCACAGAGCACAATCATACCGTATGCCATCTGGCCAGGCTCTCTCGCAAAACGAAAACGGCCCGGCTGAGCCGGGCCGCGTGCGATTTCCGCTGATAGAACGCTTACTGCTCTTTACCTTGGTTCTTTAAGTTGTTGAACGTGATGTTGTCCTCGCAAATCATCTCCGTGATATGCCAGTCGGGCTCAAACTCCAGTTCCCGGAACCCCGACCAGGTCTTTGTATAGGCTTTGGGGTCGTCGACGGTGATGTCCACGCGCAGTTTCTCGTGCGTCGGCCGTGTGATGCGCTCGATCACGTGCAGCTTGTCCGAATGCGGCAGTCCGGCGCGATCGATCCAGGTCTGGTCACTGAAATCGACGGTGTCGATGACCAGCGTATTCCCTTCCCACCAGCCTACGGAATGTCCCATCCACCAGGGATCCTCGTCTTTGGCATGCTCGCGGCCCTGGTTGGTATAAATTTCGCGCACGAAGTGATTGAACTCATAGAGAAAGTACACCACGCCTGGAGTCTGCACGATCTTTGTGGGAAAAGGGTGAACCCATATTCGGGGAACCCCGGTCGGGGCGCACCCGACTTCTTTACCAGTAGTCGGATTTACGGGGTCGGTCGAGTCCTCAACGGCCAGCGGTCCCCAGGATGGCTTCGTGCTTTCGTATTGCTGTTTTCCCCATGGCGTCATGAGCGCAACGGCATCTTTATGGGAGATAAACGAGTATCCCGCATACTCGCGCGCACTCGCAGGCATCTTCGGTTCCCACATTCCGGAAATATCCGGCTCGCCCCACGCCGTCTTTTGCATCTGCCCGCCCGCTTTCCCGGCACCCGCTGGAGTTGCGGCGGCTTTCCCTTTCGCTGCTCCCGAATTTCCCGGATTCTGAGCCAGCAGCGTAGAGGAGCAGATGAGCACCGCGGCCAGTGCAATACTCCAATTTAGAACTCCCCGATCCATAGGAAAACGCGCAAGACGACGCATAAGCTGGACTCCTCCCTCATGATCCCGATTGACCGAGCCAATTGACCAAGCTAGCCCCGCAGCCCCAAGAGCCCGGAGCCGGCGGCTACCACGAAAAATAGCTCAGCTCTGGCCCGGTGCCGGCGGCGGACCGAGAGGAATCATCTTCCCGTCGGCGTCGTAGATTCGGTAGAGATTCAGAACCTTGCCGCCACTTTTCGCAGCGTGACCCGTCACCTTGATCACCTCGCCAGCGTGCAATTTATGCCCGCTCCATCCGTAGTGGACCAGGTGGTTGGGAGCCGTCATCTCCACATACCATTTGGTAACGGTTCCGTTCGCGTCTTTTACGTCGAGCAGAATCAGCGGATGGGGTTGGATAAACTGGAAATCCGTGATCGTTCCGTTCAGCGTCGTCAGCGTCGAAGTATCGTAAGCAGCTCCGCCGTGATGGGCTAACAGTGGCGCGGAAACCATGAAACAGGCGAGTGGCAATACGAGCAACGCAATCAGGTGCTTTGGCATTTTTTCCAAGACCTCCCTACATTGCCTGGATTCTCCCACCAACCATTTCACGCTGTCAATTAAGCGAACCTGAAGGTCATTCCGCCCCGCAACCGGGGCAGGATAACAAAGACAACCGGTATCCCGCCGGCATCTGACTTCGCCGAGGGTCATTCGTTGCGCCGGCGTCCTGCCGGCCTGGTGCCTCCACTTTGCTAAGCAGCTAGCCTTGTTTCGCCCGCCAGTTTGACGCCCACCAACGATTTCGCTAAGATGACTTCGCGGGGTGGAGCAGTCTGGTAGCTCGTCGGGCTCATAACCCGAAGGTCGCACGTTCAAATCGTGCCCCCGCAACCAGCTATCATCCTTGTTTCACAAGGGCTTGCTCAGTACGAGCAAGCCCTTTGTGTTTGTTTTTGCTAACACCTTGCTAACGTAAGGAAATCGTCGAGCCATGCCCAAGAAAACCAATGTTGAGCCACGGAGGATCGAGCCGCGCGAATTTCGTTTGTCCGAAGAGATCGACTCAGCTATTGCCAAGCTTCAGCGCCGAATCGAGGACCTGAAAAAACTTGATATCGAGAATGCCTATCTGCAGAAAACGGGCACGGACGATGCGGTTATCGGCAATGTTCGGGAAACGATACGAGAGGTCTTTGGAACGGATTCGCCCGAGTTTCAGGACCACCAATATATTAGCCTCTGGCATCACGCGACAACCGTTAGCTACTACGGCGATGAGGACAACACCGTCGAACAATTAGAGCAAGGCCGCACCTGGGTCATCGGCATTCTGCAAGGTTTGATCGAACGCCTGGTGGAGAAAAAGGGAGATTTGACTGCCGGTACTACCATAGCGCCGGCTGCTTATTTCGACCGCCTTAATCTGCATCCGCGAATCCGCGAGGTTGCGCGGGACTTGTTCGTGGACCGGCATCCGTGGGAAGCTGTCTTTAATAGCGCCAAAGCCTTAATACATTATGTGCAGGAACGGTCGGCTCGTTACGATCTCGATGGGGCGCCCCTCGTCAGGACCGTATTCTCTCCAAAAAATTCCCTCCTGGCATTCAATGATCTCGCCGACCAAACTGACCTGGATGAGCAGGAAGGGATGATGCACCTGTTCGAGGGCGCCGTGCTGGCGATTCGAAATCCGGGCGGCCACTCTTTTCCGGATGGCTCTGACCAGCGCGCGCTCGAATATATTTCGCTTTTGAGCCTACTCGCTTACAAACTTGATGAGGCGAAGCGCCGGAAATGAACTACTGGACGGCTTCCGGCAGCAATCCGGGGAACGCCGCCTCGACGGCCTCAGCGAATTCCCTGCCCTTGTCGCTGATGTTGTGGGCGTGGTCGTAGATGTCCATCGTGGTCGACGAGTTCGCGTGGCCGAGCCGCTCCTGCGCCAGTTTCACCGGAGCGTTGGCGTCCACCAGCGCGCTCGCGTAGAGATGCCGCAGCCCGTGCAGTCCGAACCGCTGGACTCCGGCGCCGTCCTGTGCAGCGTGCAGGACGGCGTAGATGGCGTCGAGATCGAGCGGGCGTCCGAGTTCGTCCTGAAAGACGAACGAGCGGGGCTCCTGTCCGCGCCGCAATGCCTTCAGGGTCGCCGCCGGCTTCGGGAGCATCTCGACGTATCGCTTGGATTTCTTCGATTTCGGCGCGGTGAGCACGAGCCCGGTTTCCCCGATCCGCTCGACGCCCCTGAACGAGCCCGCAGCCAGTTCTTTCTTGTTCGCGCGCTGGAGGGTTCTCTTGATCCATATCGCGCCGCGCATCCAATCGACGTCCTCCCAGAAAAGGCCGAGCAGCTCCCCTCGCCTCGCGCCCGTCATCGCGGCGGTCGCCAGCAGCGCCTGATAAGTCGGGGGCAGCTTCGCGGCCGTCAGCACGACCTCGCGCGGCGTCGGGACTCGCCGCTCCTCGGAGTCGTCTCGCGCTTCCAGCTTTATCTTGTGCGCCGGGTTGCTCGCCGCCAATTCCCGATCCATGGCGTCCTCGAAGAGCTTGTGAAGAAGGGTGAAGGCGTTCTTCACCGATTTGCGGGTGAGCCTCTTCGGCTCAGTCCTCTCGAAAAGTTTGTCCCTCAGTCGTGCCACGACGGCGCAAGTTGCGCTCGCGTGGATTGCGCCCCCCGTAACCCCGAATTTGGTCTCGCGCTTAGAAACTCCTCACATAGCCCGATGCCGGAAAGCGGAAACTGCAGACGAGACAACCGTTCCGACCAAAATCACGATGGCAAGGACGAAAATAATCGCACGAGCATCACTCGTAGAAGCTCGGATTGTTCGTGAATGAAGAGTATAGGAGACGTGAACGATGGCGGGAGGCCAAAACAGCACTATCGCTATTACTGCTAATGCTCCCACAATTAGAAGAGTTACTCGCACCGTATCCGTATGCTGTCCACTCCCGAAATGTGGCCCAGCCCCCCCAAAGTCAGTTTCCGTAATCTATCAGGAGTCGGGCGAGGGTCGTCACGTCTGTAAACCGACTAACTCTGCCGCCCTGCTCGCACCCTTATCCTCCGCTTTCTGGTGAGCGCCGTATTTCGCGAGTCCGTGGTCCTAAACAATCAACCTTGCGTTTCGCGATATGACATTCTTGACTTTCCCGGCACTTGGTTTTAACTCTAGTGGCGTTTAGAATCGCTAGCGACATCAAGGAGGCCCTCATGGCGAGGTATTCGCGATCTGTTTGGCTGCTAGGGTTCGCACTGCTTTTGCTGGCAGTTCCGGTTTTTGGGCATCACGGCGCTGCGTCCGTATACGATCCCAACAACAAAATCACGCTGAAAGGAACGGTAACAAAACTTCTGTGGGCGAATCCGCACGTCGAGGTTTATTTCGACGCGCTGGATCCGGTTAGCGGGAAGATGGTCCATTGGGAACTGGGCGACGGACAAGGGGTGCAGCACCTGTACAAAAACGGGTGGACGAGAGACGACCTGAAGGCGGGAGAAACCATAACCGTGAGGGACGCAACGCGCTCCTGGAACGACAGCGCTCCAGATGTGACAACGTTTGACTACCGGCTTGGCGGCGGGGTGATTACCAACGCTGCCGGACAAAGGATATATACCAGCATAAGCAAAGACGAGGCGCGCGAGGAGGAGGAAAGCAAAAGCAAGTAATCGGGCGCAGCTAACTTCCAAAGCGATAAATTCGAACTAAGACGGGCTTAGAAGGTGAGCCCTCGGGGGTCAGCTGCGTGTTGTGCCCAGATCAGGAAGAGCATTATGATGCGCGCGACATGAGGAGATTGGCAATGACCAAGCGTCTTGTAGTTGTGTTTCTCGCAGCGGCGAGCATTGGCGTGCTGAACTGCGTCGGCATGCTGGTCCTGGCGCCGGCCCCTGCCGCGGCGCAGGCTAGCGCTCCTGCTGAGAGAGCCAAGTGGGTCCGGGACTTCAGTGGTGTCTGGGCCTCGCAGCTCGGGCGGGGTGGCGTGCTGCCGGGCGAAGAGGTTTCACTTACTAAGTTTGGCGCGGAGCAATACAACAAAATTGACGAAGCCGATTCACCCGCATATCGATGCGAGCCCCACGGCCCGACCAGAATGTTGCAGAGCGCCGAGGACATCATGATTTTCCAGCAGGAGAGTATGCTGGGAATAGTTTCCGAACACATCAATGACGGCTACCGCATCATCTACATGAATGGAAAGCATCCCGAGTCTATGGCTTATCCGGAGTGGAACGGACATTCGGTGGGCCATTGGGAGGGCGATATCCTCGTTGTGGATACCATTGGCGTGCGCGAGGATTCCTGGCTGAATTCCGCGGGCCTGCAGCACAGTGACCAGATGCATATGGTCGAACGGTTCCAAAAGACCAGTCCCGACACATTCACCGTGAAGGTCACGATCGAAGATCCCGTGTATTTCACGAAACCGTTTACGTATGGAGTTGCCCAACTGCGGGATGTCAATGGGTTCATATCCGAACGTTGCAGTGATACTCCCCTCGACGAAAAATACACCCTGACCCATGGGAAGGCAGGTCCCACAGAGAACCCTCCTCCAACGTTCCCGCCGGGAGTGGCACGGACGTATATTGGCGCCGATAAAGAGATGACGTCTGGCGCCGGGCGCGGTCGCGGTGGCGGTGGCGTGCAAGGCCGGCCGAGCCGATGGTGAAGAAGACGAAATTCGAAGAAGACATCATCAAGACCTCGGGCGGCGATCTGAAGATCACATCCATTGCGGGTTACAGTGTGATGTTCACATACCAGGGAAAGGTCATCGATGTGGACCCCGTTGGGCGGGCTGCAGACTACTCCCTGCTTCCAAAAGCAGACGTAATTCTGGTCACCCATGCTGGACCGACCCATGATGATCCGGAGACGGTCAAGTTGCTCAGCAAGGACAAAACCGCGCTGGAGGTATGTCCGCAGTGTTCGTTAGATCTCCCCACCGGCGCCATCATGATCAACGATGAAACCAAGACGGTTGCGGGCTTGAAGATTGAAGCGGTGCCCGCTTACGAAATGAAAGGCAAGTTCGGTGTTTTTCGCCCTACGAAGGGAGCTTCGAACGGTTACGTGATCACTTTCGGGGACAAGCGTGTGTATGTCGGGGGCGAGACCGAGAATGTTCCCGAGGTGAAAGCCCTGAAGCAGATCGACGTCGCGTTTTTGCCGGTGATCAGGACAATGCCGCCGGCGAATTTCGCCGACGACCGTGAAGGCGATGCAGCCGAAGATCGTTTTCCCGTACGCCTACGGCAACAACGACCCGAAGGAGCTCATAGCGCTGCTGAAGGACAACCAGGGAATCGACGTCCGCGTCCGTGACCTGAGATAACCGTAGACTCTCCACGGGCTGGGGCGGTGCGCTCGAAACGCGCACAAGCCCACGTAGCTGCGCGATTAAACATCGAGCGCGTTAGATGCCCGGTACTCTGCATGCAGTCTGTTCGCCGACTCCGGCGTTTTTGTTTTTGTGTCCATCGGGGTCCAGAACTTCCCATCACTGAATCATGATTCGTTTTTCGTCCTTACTCGCGACGCGAGTGCACGTAATCAATATGCCCCTGCTGCGCCGCTGGTCAAACAACGTGTTGAATCCGGCCCGAGCATTGCATTCTGCGGCGGTGGGTTGTATGTTTCCGTCGGCCGGAAACCGAAATGGAAATCCAGATAGCGCGCCAATCCGTGCGGTCCAAGCGAAAATCCCGGATTACACTTTCCGTTGAACGACGGTGGAGGCGACAGTTGGAGGCATATATGACGACGCGGCGGAGCCGACTTCACAGTTTTGCCCTGCGAGGAACCGGGATCGCTGTATTTCTCTCTTTGATTCTCGCGTTGGCGCACGCCCAACGGGATCAATCCGTCACTGTGGCGGTAGACAACGATGACATCGGCGGCGTGGTCACCAGCTCCAATGGCCCCGAAGCGGGCGTCTGGGTGATCGCTGAAACCCGCGACCTGCCCGTGCGATACATCAAGATTGTCGTCACCGATGATCGTGGCCGCTACCTCGTTCCCGATCTGCCGAAAGCGACGTACAGCGTCTGGGCGCGCGGATACGGCCTGGTGGACGGCCCCAAAGTGATGGCCGCGCCCGGCCGGCAAGTGAACCTCACCGCAACAGTGGCTCCCGACGAAGCTGCGGCTGCGCACTACTATCCGGCGATCTACTGGTACTCCATGCTGAAAATTCCGGCGGCGGATCAATTCGGCGGCAAGGGCCCCATCCCCGCCAAGATGAAGCAAACCGACTGGCTCAACGACATGAAAAACAACGGCTGCATCGGCTGCCACCAGTTCGGCCAACTCTCGACGCGAACGATTGAGCCCAGCCTGGGGAAGTTCGCCTCGTCCGAGCAGGCCTGGACGCGCCGCGTGCAATCGGGGCAGGCCGCCGAATTCATGATCGGCCAGCTCTCTGGAATGGGCTCGCTCTCCATCAAGAATTTGGCGGATTGGACCGACCGCATCGCCAAAGGCGAGTTGCCGCACACAAAGCCGCAACGGCCGCAGGGCGTCGAGCGCAATATCGTCGTCACCATGTGGGATTGGATGGACGAGAAGCATTACCTGCACGACCTGATTTCCAGCGACAAGCGCAATCCCACGGTCAATGGTTATGGCCCGCTCTTTGGCTCGCCGGAGTACAGCTCCGACTTCATCCCCATCCTCGATCCGGTCAAGAACACCGCCACCTCGTTCCACGCGCCGGTCCGCGATGCGGACATGCCGCTCAGCCTCGGCCCCGGTCATGTCGCGGCTCTGAAGCCGTTGATGCCGTCGCCCTACTGGGGCGATGAGGTCCTCTGGGACAATAAAATCAACAATCACAATTCTATGATTGGCAAGGACGGCAGGCTGTGGCTCGCGGCCGCGGTGCGCGGGCCGAGCAATCCCGACTTCTGCAAGGCGGGCTCGGACCTTCCGTCGGCCAAGCTGTTTCCGCTGGAGCGAAGTCTCCGGGAAATCGCCGTGTTCAACCCGAAGACCAAGGACTATCAGTTCATCGACACTTGCTTTGGCACGCACCACCTGCAGTTCGGCTTTGACGCCAACGACACGCTTTGGACCAGCGGCGGCGGTCCCGTAGTTGGATGGCTGAACACGAAGATGTGGGACGCCACCCACGACGCGGCCAAGTCGCAGGGCTGGACGGCCTTGATTCTGGACACCAACGGAAATGGCAAGCGCGACGACTATGTCGAGCCGAACCAACCCGTCGATCCCACCAAGGACAAGCGCATCGTGGCCGGATTCTACGCGGTGATGCCGAGCCCGATCGACGGTTCTGTCTGGGGAGCTGTGCGCGGAAATCCGGGTGCCGTAGTAAGAGTTGTGCCGGGCCCCCATCCGCCGGAAACCACCCTCGCTGAGATCTACAACGTGCCCCTGCCCGGCTTTGGCGTGCGCGGCGGTGATATCGATAAAAAAGGCGTCGTGTGGGTGTCGCTTGCCAGCGGCCACCTCGGCAGCTTTGACCGCAGCAAATGCAAAGGTCCGCTCAACGGCCCCAAGGCCACCGGCGATCACTGCCCCGAAGGCTGGTCGTTCTACAAATACCCGGGCCCCGGCTTCGAGGGCATTGGAGACAACAGCGCGGAATCGAGCTACTACACCTGGGTGGACCAGCACAACATCTTCGGCCTCGGCGAAGATGTGCCGATGTCCACCGGCAATCTCAACGATGGCCTGATCGCTTACGCCAATGGCCGCATGGTCGTGTTGCGTGTGCCCTATCCATTGGGCTTCTACGCCAAAGGCTTCGATGGCCGTATCGACGATCCCAAGGCCGGCTGGAAGGGACGCGGATTGTGGGCGGCAAACGGTGACCGCGCGCCGTGGCTCATCGAGGGCGGCAAAGGATCCAAGCCCCTCGCCGCGCACTTCCAGTTGCGACCCGATCCGCTCGCGAAGTAACGGATTGCGCCCTGATTGCGCCCTGATTGTGCTTGATAAATCCAATTTGCGAGGGTATCCGATGAAGCCTCGGCTGGTCACGTCCTTCGCGTTGGTCGCGACGCTTCTGGCCTCTTGCGCTTCGATGCTCGCGCACCATGGGAATGCCGCTTACGACGATAAGCATCCGATCACCATCAACGGAAGCGTCACCGAATTCGTCTGGTCCAATCCTCATTGCCAGATCTATCTCGATGTGAAAGACAAAAACGGGAAGATCGTCAGTTGGTCCGTCGAATCTCAAAGTCCCGGCATCCTTCGCAGGAATAGCTGGACCAAGGACTCCATCAAGCCGGGAGATCAAATCGCCGTTACGCTGATTCCCGCAAAAAGCGGAGCGCCCGTGGGATTTTCCGGAGAGAAGATGGGGAAAGTCGCCTTTCCCGATGGCCACGTATTAAAAATGGATTTGAGATAAACGATTTGCGATAAGCGATTTGGGAAAAACACTACGTCGGAGCCTGCAGGCCGCGTCGACAAGGCTTCCGGAACCGAATGGGAAGCGCAAATCAGGAGGCCCTTGAATGCGTCGCCCGATATTTTTGACGATAGGATTGTTCGCATCGCTGGCCTTCACTTCCCCTGCGCCGGCGCAATCCGCCAAACAGGAAAAAACCGCGACTCCCGCCCCCAAGCGTGAAATATCCGGCGTCTGGTCATATCAAGGCAGCGGTGGCGCTGAAGGCACCGCGCCGGAGAAGGATATGCCTCCGATGACGCCCTGGGCCCAGGCAAAATTCAATGCCGAGCGGCCGGGCTACGGAAGCAGGGCCGTCCCCGACGGGAACGATCCCATTCTGCAATGTGATCCTTCCGGGTTCCCGCGTATCTTGTTTTTTCCGCTCCCCTTTGAGTTTGTTCAGACTCCCGGCAGGATATTGCAGTTTTTCGAGCGCGAACACGAGTGGCGTTCGATCTGGACCGACGGGCGATCTCTTCCCAAGGATCCGGATCCTACGTGGTACGGATACGCCATCGGTCATTGGGAAGGAGACGATACCTTGGTGGTTGAATCCGCGGGCTTCAATGACAAGACCTGGCTCGGCGCCACGGGCTATCCGCACAGCGAGGAGATGCGCGTTACCGAGCGCTACCAACGCGTCGATCGCGACACCATCCGATACAACATCACCGTGGTGGATCCCAAGGCGTACACGAAACCGATCGTTGGTCCCGACAGGACCATGAAGCTGCGGCCGGGCGCGCACGTCGAGGAACTCCCGTGCGTGTGGTCGGAAGAAAACTCCTTCACCAATAGAATCAGGAAGCCCGCTGTCGGCCAGCCCGCTCGATAGCCTAGCGATGAAATTCGCCGGGGTCTGAATCTCGTTTTGTTGCCTCTGCTCTGCAGCAAGTTCGATGTCAAGATTCCGCACGTGACAAAAACCTGCGTCGACAAAACAGCTACAAGGAATTTTCCGAATCGGTCTTGATTTGCTCGCTCTATGAAATCCCCCGCGCTGTTGGGAAACATTTGGCTTGACTTGATATTTCCTCGGGTCTAGTATCCGCGCCAGAAATACCTGTATTTTCAAGCCAAAGAGGGGGTGTCCTTTGAGTCCTATCGACTCTCGGCGTTCTTCCTTTATTCGGGCCCTCCAGCTGCTAGCGTTTTGTTTTGGACTCTTCTTGTGCGTGCCTGCCCACTCTCAGACTTTGGGCCGGATCAGCGGCATTGTTACAGACACGAGCGGCGGCGCCGTCAACGGAGCTACGGTCACCGTCACCGACGTGGACCGCGCGATACCCCGAATCGTGACCACGGATAGCACCGGGACGTACTCCGCTCCCAATCTGATCCCGGGTGCTTATTCCGTTCATGCCGTGTACATGGGCTTCAAGACTTTCGACCGCCAGAATATCGGCGTGGGCGTCGGTGGCGACGTGCACGTCGACGTCACGCTCCAACCCGGCGAACAAAACCAGACCATTACCGTAACGGGCGAAGTCCCCGCGATCACCACCACGAACGCCCAGCTATCGGCCACGATCAGTGGAGACGCTCTCAGCGACCTTCCGATCGCCGGCCATAATTACGTTCAGCTGCTGGCCATGCTCCCGTCGTTTCGAGCTGAGGCAGGGCTCGGCCACCGGCCCGTCGCAATACTCGAATGGCCTGCGCGCGGAGTACAACGTATACGTGCTCGACGGCGTCGCCGATCAGGAGACCTACTACACCACCATCGCCATCAACACCGGCTATTCTGCCGGCGGTCCCGAGCAGGCGGTGTTGCTGCCGACCGACTCCATTCAGGAATTTAGCGTGGTCGAAAATTCCAAGGCGGAATACGGTTGGCGGCCGGGAGCGCAAGTCAACGTGGCCATCAAGTCGGGCGCCAACTCGATTCACGGCGCGGCCTTCGCTTCGGGACGCAGCTCGGGGCTGACGAACCGAAACGCCTTCGCCACTTTTACGCCGCCGGTCTCCTTCGAGGATTTTGACGCTACGGTTGGCGGGCCGATCAAAAAAGACAAGCTCTTCTACTTGCTGGGCTACGAAGGGCAGCGCTACTCCGTCGGCAATCCGAAAAACCCGAACGTCCCGTCCCTGCTGCCGGGACTTGGGCCAGTCGAGCAGCATTCCCGGATGCGATCGCTGCGCTACAGAGTCATGTAGCGACAGGCGGGGCACCCCGAATCCAGTCATGTTGGCCCTGTCTGGTTGCGTGCTGGGACCGCCGGTCACATGCACTCCAGGCAAGGGCCTGTTCAGCAACAACACGTCGAGCACCACCTTCCCCGATCGACTTCCTTGCCTTTGGCAAAACGGATAACGGCGTGGGCCGGCTGGATTATCACCTCAGCGATCACCACAATCTGGCCGTGCGAGTTTTTCGATGGCGACGGCTTCGCTGTGGCGCCGCTCACGGCGACCCAATCGTACTGGTCGACGCCCTTCGAGGTGCACACCAGGGTAGCCACGGGCGTGGTGGACCTGGGTGCCAAGCTCCTCTTGGGTCAATGATCTCCGCTTCGGATGGGACAATATTCTCATCTCCAATACCGGCTCCTACGACTGTCCGACGAATCCCGTCACCACCGGCGGCGTCGTAGACAACCAATGGACGCCCGGTGCCGGTGCCCCGGACTACGCAAGTCTGGCCAACTTCGTCAGTGGAGGCTTGCCACACTGCGGGTCGACCGGCAACAGCGCATTCCCGACCGTCACCGTCAACGGGTTAAGCGGCGCGCAATACCAATGCGCTTGGCGGCGCGGCGGGCGCTTTCGACACCAGCGGCATCGAGCGCTGGGTGGATAGCGTTTCCTGGACGCATGGGAACCACATTACTAAATTTGGCGGTGAGTTCCTTCTGGCTCATGGCACCCCCGTCCTCAACGTCCAGAACAGCAAAGGTACATTGGCTTTCAACACCAACAACCCTACCCTGTGCGCATTCACAGGTGGCGCTAACACCGCCACCGGTTGCGGCACCACCGGCGCAACGGCGCTCGACAATTTCATGGCTGGCATCGTGACCACGGCGAACATCCAGGTAGGCACGATACCGCGCCAGTTTACCTTCAAGTCCTATGGCGCATATATTCAAGACGACTGGCGGCTCTTCCCGCGACTCACGTTGAACCTGGGATTGCGCTACGAATACACCACCACCGTCCACGAAGTGAACGATCTCTTCGGTAACGTCGCTCTCGGCACCACCTCGGGTGTCGTACAACAGGGGCAGAACGGTCCTCTTTACAAACTCGATCCCTGGGGATTTGGGCCGCGCTTTGGCCTGGCTTGGGACGTAACCGGAAAAGCCAAGACTGTCGTGCGCACGGGCTTCAACATCATCTACCAGAATCCCACCATTCAGGCTTTCATCACTCCCGGCATGAACCTTGTTCCGACGGGATATGCGCTCAAAAACGGCAACACCGTGGTCGTGGCCGCCGGCAGCAACGGCAGCATCAATACCGCGAATCTCACGTCCATCCAGCCGCCGTCACTGGCCGCCGCCACGATCGTTCCCGGACAATCCTTCTTCGGCAACTTGAGCAATTTCGTCAACTTGGCCGGAACGTGCAGCGATAAAGCTCCCTGCGCTATCGGAGGTGCCGCGCCCCACCTCGATATGCCTGAAATTATGAATTGGAGCTTCGGCGTTCAGCACGCCATCACCAATAGCCTCACGGTCGACGCGAATTACGTGGGTACTCGCGGGCAGCACCTGTTCGATTCCATCGATATCAACCAACCCGCTCCCGGTGTAACCAACACCTCTGCGGCTGAAAATGCGAGGCGCCCCTTCTTCGCGCAATACCCTTGGTTTTCGCAGATGAAGGTGTTGGGAGCCCTCACCAATCTTTCGAACTACAATGCGCTCCAAATTATTATGAGAGAGCGCGCCACCCACGGACTGACCATGCTGGCCACGTATACCTACGGTCATGCCCTGGACACTCAATCGTCCGACCTGAATCCGGTTCTTCCGCAGGACGGCAGAAATCTGGCGGCGGAGTACGGGAACGCTTCTTTCGATATCCGCCATCGCTTGTCGTTCGGACCGTCGTGGATCCTCCCCGGCAAATCGGGCTATGCCCAGATGTTGCAAGGCTGGCAGGTCACGGCGACCGCGAAGGTCTGGTCCGGAAGTCCGATCAATCCCATCGACGCGGCTGACGACATCAGCGGCACCGGAGAAGGACAGGATCGCTGGTCGCTCGTTGGAAATCCCAATGACTTCAAGGGGTTCGGCACGTCGGCCACCATTCCCTGCTTCGCAGCGCCGAGTGCGAGTGCTGCATGGACCAAAGCTTGCACCGTTGGCACAGCGGCGCAACCGCTTCCGCAACCCTGCCTGGATGCGGCCGCGGCTGAGCAGCTGGGCCCCGGTGGTGTGACGGGAACCGCGGAGGCCCTGGCCTTGGGCTGCTATATGAAGGGGAGCTCCGTGATTGTTCCCGCCGGCCAAGGGCACCTTTGGAACCATGAGCCGCTACATGATCTACTCCCTGGGTACCTGGGAAGTCGACATGTCCGTCATCAAGAGCTTTAAGATAAGAGAAAATCTCAGCACTCAGTTCCGCGCTGAGATCTACAACCTTACGAACTCAACCTTTTTCTCGGCTGCCAGCGCAACCCTGAGCAGCCCGTCTACATTTGGCGCGTCGTCATCAACACCCGACACGAATAGCCCGTTCGTCGGAACCGGCGGCCCGCGCAAAATCCAGTTGGGCCTGAAGATCCTGTTCTAGGCGCTGTTCGATTTCTCTGTACGATTTTTCTATCGCTGTTCGATTTCGTTTTACAAAAGGGGCCGGACACAATCCCGGCCCCTTTTCTATGTCGCGCGGCGATCGGTTTCATCTCGACCCGCGGCGCACCATCCGCCGCGTATAGCGCCTTGAATGCGGGAGCCACTTGGGTATATCCTCCCGCGCAGGCGTGGCGCTTCCGGCAGCGTGAGCGGCTTCTCTGGACAAAGTGAGGCGGGACATGACGAGGCCCGACGTGGATAAGTTCGGCCGTTTCCTGAGCATGTCATCCCTACTGATCGTTTTTGTTTTGTTGCTCAGCACTCCGGCCTTGGCTCAGATGGATCTGAGCGGTATGTGGGCGCCTCTGGGTTATCGCCCGGATAGCCCGGACATGGGCGACTACACCGGATTCCCGCTCAGCCACACGGGCCGGCTCAGAGCCGAGGCTTGGGCTGCCAACGTGTTTGACATCGCCGAGAATGTCTGCCGCCCCTATCCCCTGGAAGATCCTTTCGGACCTGCGCAACTCCGCATGTGGACGGATGTCGACAAGATCACCCAGCAGATCGTCGCTTACCATATGCACTTTTTTTATCACGAGGAGGAGCGCACCATCTGGATGGACGGGCGGACTCACCCGCCGGATTATGCGCTGCACACCTGGGCTGGATTTTCCACCGGGGAGTGGAAAGGAAACGATCTCGTCGTCACCACCACCCACCTGAAGGAAAATTTCGAGTGGCCCAACGGGCCCATACGCTCCGACCGCACCGTTGTGCGCACCCATCTGGAGCGTTACGGCAACTACTTGACGGCCATCGCCTTTGTTTATGATCCGGTAAATCTCGCGGAGCCCATGGTCAGGCCGCAGACCTGGGCCTACAACCCGGATATGACCATGCCGCCCTACCCCTGCGAAGAAGCGACGGAAACGCTCGTGCCGCGCGGGCAGGTGCCGAACTACCTTCCCGGGAAAAATCCCATGCTCGGCTATTTCGCCGCGAAATACGCGATACCTCAGGAAGCGGCGCTCGGGGGCCCGGAAACGATGTATCCGGAATACATCAAGAAGCTGAAACAGATGAAAGTTCCCCCGAGAAAGGACGCTGCCCTGACGGGCGCGTCGGATCCGAACCGGTAGCGGCGTGGAGCAGCCGTTGAGACATGCATAAGCCCAGTCTCTTCAAGTTAAAAGAGGTGTTATCCGTGCTCGTGCTTCTGGCCATATGGCCGGGCAGTTCGGCCCTCGCTCAGGTGGATTTGACCGGCATGTGGTCTCCGCTGGTTCACGAGGACGCTCCACAGCGCGGAAATGGATCGCAGGTCGGCGATTTCACCGGGCTTCCGATGAGCCAGGCAAATCGGCTCAGATCCGCAAGCTGGGCTGCGGACATGATGGAAGTAGCGGAGTGGGTGTGCCGTCCATACTCTTCCGATGACGGGCTCTACGCTGCGCCTGCGCAACTCCACATCTGGAAGGAAGTCGACAACACCACGCAGCAGGTCCTTGCGTACCACACGCACATCTTCTATCACGAACAGGAGCAAACCATCTGGATGGATGGACGCGCGCACCCGCCGGACGACGCGCTTCACACCTGGGCTGGGTTTTCCACTGGAGAATGGGAAGGCAACACGCTCCTCTACACCACGACCCATCTCAAGGAATCGTTCATCGAGCGCAACGGTCCTGTACGCAGCGACCGCGCCACGGTGCGTTCCCGTTTTCGGCGCTATGGCAACTACTTGATCGCGACCGTGATTACGTATGATCCCGTGTACCTGACCGAACCTTTTGTACGCACCGAGACCTGGGTCTACAGTCCCGAGGAGCCCATGCATCCCTACCCCTGCGAAGAGGCCACCGAGACAGTTGTGCCGCGCGGGAAAAGTGCCGCATTATTTACCCGGAAAGAATCCCATACTGACCGAGTTTGCCGCGCAATACGGGATACCGCCCGAAGCGGCGCTCGGAGGCGCGGAAACCATGTACCCCGAGTACATCGCCATGATGAAGAAGATGAAGGTGCTGCCGCGCCCGGCAAGGAAGTCCACGGCAAGCTCAGGGGAGGACGCCCAGTGAAAGCAATTGCGGTCATTCTCGGCATCGTCGCTGTACTCAGTTCGCCGCTGCTGCATGCGCAGGGGAATCAGAACGGCGCCGACGGCGAAATCCATATCCTGCCGGTTCAGGGCAATGTCTACATGCTGGTCGGAGCGGGCGGCAACATCACCGTGCAGGCGGGCGATGATGGCATTCTGCTGGTGGATTCAGGGCTGGCCTCCATGAGCGATAAGGTTCTGGCAGCCATCCACTCGATATCCAATCGCCCGCTGATCTACATCGTGAATACGGACGAAAGCGCCGATCACATCGGGGGCAATCGCAAAGATCGCCGCCACCGGTAAGCCTGTTCCCTTTGACAATCTGACGGGCCCCGGCCGAGGCGGCGCCGAAGGCGCCTTTATCATCGCGTCGGAGAACACATTTGAGAGGATGAGCGCGCCCACCGGTCAGGTGGCGCCCGTCCCGGAAGACGCCTGGCCAAACGATACCTACTCGACCCCGCAGAAGAAGCTTTACTTCAACGGCGAGCCGATTCAGATCATGCATCAACCTGCGAATACAGACGGGAATAGTATCGTCCTGTTCCGCAAATCCGACGTAGTGAGCGCGGGCGATCTGTTCGACCTCTCCGGTTATCCGTTCATTGACCTGAAAGCCGGGGGCAGCATTCAAGTCGATCGTCGAGGGTCTGAACCGGCTGATCGACCTGACCACCGTGCGCGTCCCACGCGGAGGGTGGAACCATGGTCATCCCGGGGCACGGGAGGCTCTGCGATCAGGCGGACGTCGTCGTATACCAGCAAATGGTCACCATCGTTCGCGACAGAATTCAGGACATGATCAAGAACGGGCATGACGCTCGAGCAGGTCAAGGCGGCCAAGCCCACCGCGGATTGGGATCCGCTGTACGGCAAGACGTCCGGGCGCTGGACGACGGATATGTTTGTCGAGGCGGCGTACAAGAGCCTCACCGATAAGAAAGAGTCCAAGAAGTAAGCGTATCTGCTCGTGAGTCTTTCACGAGCCGTTTTTGATGTAGGGTGTGTTTCATTCGCATAGGGAGGGATGAATGAAACGTTATTGCATGGCACTAATCGCAGCTGCGGTATCGCTTTGCGCCGTGGGTCAAGCGTTTGCTCATCACTCGTTCGCGGCAACCTACGACCCGGACAAAAAGATAAAGATCGAGGGAACCGTGAAGGAGTTCATCTGGCGCAATCCTCATTCGTTCATCAAGATTGAGGCCCCGGACGACAAGGGCGCGCTGCAGATGTGGACCACCGAGTGGGCCGCGCCTACCCAATTATCGGAAGCCCATTTGACGAGAACTTCCCTGAAGCCGGGCGACAAGGTGGTCATCATGGGCCAGCCGGGCCGGGATGTGGATGCGCACCGCATTCGCGTGACGAGCGTGATGCGGCCGCTCGACGGATGGAAATGGGAAGGCGTGATTCAGTAATCACTTTCGTTTCGCCCCTGCCTCTGGTGGGCACGGGCGTCTGCTAGCGATGATGGAGACGATAGAAATGAACCCAGGCATTTCGCGCGGGCGGCGTCAATTGCTGTTAGTGCTTGTGCTACTCGCGGTCCTTGCCGGTGCGGCCACCGCCAACGCTCAAGGCCGCGGCGGCCAGGCGCCTGCTCCGGCCACGGCTCAGGCAGCTGCGCCCAAGGATCTCACGGGCTATTGGGTCTCGGTGGTCACCGAGGATTGGCGCTGGCGCATGGTGGTTCCCATCAAAGGCGACTTCGCCAGCGTTCCTCTTAACCCGGAGGGGCGCAAGGTCGCCACCGCCTGGGATCCGGCCAATGACAAACCGGGCGATGATCAGTGCAAGCCTTACGGTGCCGCATCCATCCTGCGCGTCCCCGGACGGCTGCACATCACTTGGGCAGATGCCAACACGCTGCGGATCGAGACCGACTCCGGCACCCAAACCCGGCTATTGCATTTTGGCGGCTCGCCGCCGCCGGCGGGCGCGCCACAGTGGCAGGGATATTCCGACGCCTCATGGGAGGGGATTCTCAAGGGACGGCGGAGCTCCGGCGCAAAAGGCTGGCGAAGATCCAAGAGGCTACCTGAAAGTGGTCACCACGCACATGCGTCCCGGGTACTTGCGCAGGAATGGTATTCCCTATGGCGCAGACGCGACTTTGGAAGAATATCTCGATCGTTTTGCAGAGCCGAATGGCGACATCTGGCTGGTAGCGACCATCGTTGTTACCGACCCGCAGTACCTGAATCAGCCGTACGTAACGCACGCGCAATTCAAGAAGATTCCGGACGCTTCTGGGTGGGATCCCACGCCATGCCGGATGAACGAAGCCCGCTGATTCGCATAGCGGTTGCGCTACCCTTATGAATTTGGCACATCTACACCTCCTGCTGAATCATTTTCCGGTCATCGGCACGCTGATTGGTCTTGGCCTGTACGTCGGCTCGATGATTGGGAAAAGCGAAGACTTGAAGCGCGCCGGGCTTGTGGTGTTCTTGGCGATCGCTCTCTTGTCGATTCCTACGTATCTGAGCGGCAATGCCGCCCAGCAGGAGATCAAGAATCTTCCCGGCATCTCGCAAACCTTGATCGTCGCGCACCAGGACGCGGCCTTGCTCGCCTATGTGTTCATGGAGGTGACGGGCGCCTTCGCCTGGTTCGCACTGTGGCAGCTTCGTCGCAACTCTCGTTTGGGACCGGGCACCTTGTACGCCGTCCTGTTTCTTTCCGTGGTGACGGCGGGCCTGATGGCCAACGCCGCAAATATCGGAGGCGCGATCCGCCATTCGGAGATTCTCGCTGGCTCGGACGCGGCAGCCGGCGCAGGCATCGTGGGCGTGCCGCTGGGGCTCAACGCGGCGGCCATTGGGCATTTCGTCGCTGGTGGAGTGCGGTGGGCGTGGCCGACCTGCCAGACACTTCATTTCATGGGGCTCTCTCTGTTGATGGGCGTGGTCTTCGTGGTTGATCTGCGCGTGCTGGGCGTCATGAAAAATGTCTCTTTTGCCGCGGTACATCGGCTGCTGCCGTGGGGGATGCTGGGATTCGGCCTCAATCTCTTCACCGGCATGTGTTATTTTCTCGCCGCTCCCGAGCAGTACACAAAAAATGTCACGTTTTACTGGAAGATGGCTTTGGTGATGATTGCCGGAGCTAATGTCATTTACTTCACCGTGTTCGACGCGCCCTGGGCCTTGCAAGCGAGCGATGAGGCGCCCCTGAGGATCAAGATGATCGCCGTATCTTCGGTTCTCTTGTGGATTGGAGTGATGTTCTGCGGCCTCATGTTGCCTTTCCTGGGTAATGCCTTCTGACGCGATACGCCGAACTTTCATGACAGTTCGTGTTCTGGAAAATGAGCGAGTAACAGGATCGTGCGCTTGTTCGCCTCGAAATTTGGCGATGGACATCGCGCTGCCCCGCTCTTAGAATCCAGCGTTCTCTTCGTTCGAGGTCCGGAATGCGTTTAGGTCTTACCGTTTGCCTGGCGATGCTCTGCGTCATTGCGGTGCTTGGAGCACTGGGCTATCTGATGGACCGGCAGGTGGATCGCGAACGAAAGAATGGCAAGTAAGATTCAGGACGGCCTGCGCAGATGATGGATTTTCTTCAAAGGCTCGAGCAGTTGCCATTTTGTGTTTGGCTGCATGAATCCAGTTCCATCTGGGCCTTTCCGATGTTTCTCTTCATGCATACGCTGGGCATGTCCATGATCGCGGGCGTCAGCGCCGTGATCGACCTTGTTTTCCTGGGCTTTTGGCCCCGGATGCCCATCAAGCCTCTCGAGCGCCTCTATCCTCTAATGTGGGCGGGTTTCTGGGTGAATGCGGTAACGGGCACGGTCTTAACCGTCGCCGACGCCAGCACCCGCCTGATCAACCCGATCTTCTACATCAAAATGACGTTCGTTTTTGCCGGCGTCGCGCTTCTCGTGGTCATGCGCAAAAGAGTATTCGGGGATCCGGAACTGGATCGAGCGCCGCTTTCCCGGAGTGCGAAAGGCTTGGCTTGGGCCTCGCTGATCTGCTGGCTGGGAGCCATCACCGCCGGCCGCTTGCTGGCATACCTGGGCCCGGTGTCGGGACTCACTAACATCACCAATCATTAGGCAAAATGGCTTGCGCCCAAGCCCGGCAGCCTGCTGCGCCCCTTGTTTCTCTTCCTTTGGAAATAATGGAAACGCGACGCTGATTTTGCGCGGCAGGCTTACTTGACGGGTGCGGCAGGCGTCATTTGGCTTACGTCCTGCGTGGAGGGCAACTGCGCGGCATCCCAACCGCCTCCCAGCGCCTCGATCAACTGCACGCTTGCGGTCATCTGTTCGCGATGCAGATTCACTGCCGTCTGCTGGTTGGTGAGTAGTGTCGTTTGCGCGGTGATCACGTTGAGGTAGGGATCGATGCCCGCGCGATAGCGCTCCGTCGCCACTTGCAGATTCCTTTGCGCCGAGTTCACGGCCGTATCCTGCTGCTGGATCTCCTTCGACAGAATTCGCAACGCCGCGAGATTATCTTCCACTTGCTGAAAAGCGGTTAACACCGTCTGGCGATAGTTGGCCACGCCGCGGTCGTATAAGGCGCGGAACTGCTGCACCGTCGCACGCCGCAGCCCTCCGTCAAAGAGCGTCTCCGCCAGCGTCGGCCCCACCGACCAGAAACGGCTGGGCCATGCGAACCAGTTCGCGATCGACGTGTTCGAAAATCCGGCTGACGCGCTCAACGTCACCGTCGGATAGTACGCAGCCGTCGCGAGGCCGATCTGCGCATTGGCCTGCCGCGACCAGCCGTTCGGCCGCGGCCACGTCCGGCCGCCGCTCCAGAATCTGCGAAGGAATGCCAAACGGAATCGCCGGCGGATTGGCCTGCAGCGGTTCGGCAGGCAGAGAGAAAGTCGACGCCGGCTGGCCGAGCAGCAGCGCGATGGCGTGCTCAAACTGAGCCCGCGCGATGCCCAGATTGGTATCTTCGGCTTGCGTGGCTTCGAGTTGCGTCTCCGCCTGCGCCACGGCCTCATCCGCCGCAATGCCCGCGTTGAATTGGATCTGCGTCAGTTCCAGCGAATCCTGGTAGGCAGCCACAGTCGCGTCGAATAGCTGCTTCAACGCATCCTGCGTGCGTATCTCGAAATAATCTACGGCCACTTCGGCTCTGCGCGGTCAGGCGAACATTTTCTAAATCCGCGGCGCTGGCTTGAGCCGCCGCGGAGTTCGCCAGCACGGTATTGCGAATGCGCCCCCACAGGTCCGGCTCCCACGACGCGTCAAACGGCAGCGAGTAATCGGTAAACGATCTCAGCGCGAATCCGCTGGAAGACCCTACCGGATACGCCGCCGAATTGTCCCGAAGACGGCCGCTGATTCGTAATGCTCGGATTCGCCGAAATCGTCGGGTAGTACTGCGCGCGCGCTTGCTTCACCAGCGCCCGCGCCGCCAGAAAATTCGCCGCCGCCGCGGCAATATTCTGATTGGATACGTTCACCTGCTCTTCGAGCGCGTTCAGCTGGGGATCGTCGAACATCTCCCACCACTTGCCGCGCAGGTCGCGTCGCCGGGCTGCGCCACCTTCCATCCGTCGGTATCTTTGAAATTCTCAGGCGTCAGTTCCTTGTAAGCGGGCGGCGCAACTGCCGCAGGCCGGACGTACTTCGGCCCCACCGTGCATCCGGTGAGCAGCACGCCGCAAACGCCTGCCAGCGCAAACGCCGATCGGAGCTTTCGCCACATCACGCGATCACTCATGCGAAACGAGGCTCTCGACGGCATGCGCGGTCTCCGGAGCAGGGGCGTGCGTCCGTGTGGAACGGAAAAAGCTGGTGCGATCCAGGACCTTCTCCTGGAACTCTTCCAGATAGAGGTAAATCGCCGGCGTGACGTACAGCGTGATGAATTGCGAAACGATCAGTCCGCCGACCACCACCAACCCCAGCGGCCGGCGCGACGCGCCATCGGCGCCAAATCCCAGCGCGATCGGCAGCGCGCCCATCAGCGCCGCCATCGTGGTCATCATGATGGGCCGGAAGCGCTCCATGCTGGCGTCGTGAATGGCCTGCATATCCGGAATGCCCTGCTCCACGCGCTGCTGGGCGAAGTCCACGATCATGATGCCGTTCTTCTTCACGATGCCCATCAGCATGAACATGCCGATAAACGCGTACAGCGACGCTTCCGCGTTAAAAACCCACAGCGTCAGCAAGCCGCCCACCAGCGCCACCGGCAGCGAAGAAAGCACGGTGATCGGATGCAGATAGCTCTCGTACAGAATCGCCAGAATCACGTACATCACGAAAACCGCCAGCACCATCAGGATCGTCAGGCTCGCAACCGTATCGCGGAACGTCAATGCCTCGCCCTGCAGGCTGCCCTGAACGTCGATGGGCAGAATCTGCTTGGCCGTGTTTTCCACAAACTGCGTAGCCTGGCCGATGGTGTATCCCGGCTTCAAGTTGAAAAAGATCGTTACGCTGGTGAACTGATTGATGTGATTGACGGACTGCGGACCGAGCATTGTGTTCCACTTCGTGACCGCGTTCAGTGGAACCATGCGCTGGCCGTCATCGCTCTTGATGTACAGCAGATTCAAATCCTGCGGATCGGAGCGGTCGATGTCCGCCACTTCCAGAATCACCTGGTACTGGTCGTTGGGCTTCTTGATCAGGTAGGTGTAATTCTGCGAGTAAGCGTTGTGCAGCAGCGTCAGAATGCGCGTTTCCGATACGCCATACAGCTTGGCCTGATCGCGCAATATATCGACCTGCAAATTCGGCGTATGGTTGAAGAGGTCGGAATTGATGAAGAGAAACCCGGGAAATTCGCGCATCTTGCCCATCAGCTTCCCGGCGATCGCATAGACTTGGTTGGGATCGATACCGGAAAGCGCGTACGCGAACTGCCCCTGGAGATTTGCCGTCGCGCCGGTGCTGATCTGCAGCACCGGGTTGGGCTGCAGGAACGTCAGCAGCCCCGGCACGCTCGAGTTGATTGCCCCCATCAATTGCCCGGTCACGTCACGATCGGCGGTCGCTTATCGGGATCCTTCAGAATCGCCAGCACCAATCCCTGATTGGCTGGGAAAAATGAGCTGTTTCCGGTCATCGTGAACGTCATATCCACGGCCGGGTTCGTGTGCAGCGCCTCTTCCACCTGGACCTGATAGCGCCTGCATCTGGTCCGGCGACGACCCCTCCTGCGCCACGAAGACTCCCCGAATGAAGCGAGCTATCGCCGACCGGCAGAAACGCCTTGGGAACGATATAAAAAAGATATCCTGTCCCCGACCAGGCAAATGACCCACACCAGCAGCCGAAACCCACCGCTGGCGCAGGAAGAACCACAGTGAGCGGCCGTAGAGGTCCAGAACGCGACGCTCGATCGCCTCCGACGACCCGCTCCATCCAGGTTTTCTTGGCGCCTTCACCGCGCCTGCCGAGCAGCCGCGAACACATCAGGGGCGTCAGCGTCAGCGAAACGATGCCGCTGGCAAAAATGGACACGATGATGGTGATCGAAAATTCGCGGAAGATGCGCCCGACCAGGCCGGTCATGAACACCAGCGGAATGAAAACGGCCGCCAGCGAAATCGTCATGGCCAGAATCGTGAAGCTGATCTCTTTCGCCGACTGCAGCGTTGCCTCGAAGGCGCTCAGGCCCGTCTCCATCAGGCGAACCGTGTTCTCCAGGAACACGATCGCGTCGTCCACCAGGAATCCGATCGCCAGCGTCAACGCCATCAGCGAAAGATTGTCGAGGCTGTAGCCCAGAATGTTCATGACCACAAACGTCAGCAACAGCGACAGCGGCAGCGCCACTGCGGGAATCAGCGTGTCGGTCGCGCGGCCCAGGAACAGGAAGATCACCAGCACCACCAGGCCGAACGCGATCAGCAGCGTGGCTTCGACGTCCTTGACGCTGTTCACAATCGTCTGCGAACGGTCGTAAATCGGCACGATATCCACCGAGCCTGGCAGCGTCGCGCGAATGCTGGGCGCGGCCTCGCGCACTTCCTTGGCTACCTGCACGGCGTTGGATCCGGCTCTGCGGAAGACCGCGACCACCACCGTCGCCGTGGGCACATGGTGGCCGCGTACCCAGAAGCGCATGTTGATGCGCTCGTCCTGCACGCTGTCCTTGGCCTTGGCGACATCCTTCAGATAGACCGGCGCGCCATTTCTTTGGCTGACAATCAGATTGCCGTAGTCCTCGGCCTTGCTCAACTGGCCTTGCGGTTGCAGCAGGAAACTCCGATGCTCTCCGTCGAACTGGCCCGCGCCCGTGTAGCTCGTGCCGGCCTTGACTGCGCTGGTTAAGTCGTCCACGGTGATATTGCGGCTGGCCATCGCCGAAGGATCGGCCTTAATGCGCACCGCCGACTGCGTGCCGAACACCGCCACCTGGCTCACGCCCGGCAGAATGCTGATGCGCTCGCCGACCTGCGTATTGGCGTAGTCGTAAAGCTGCCCTTCGGTCACCGTGTCGCTGGTCAGGCCCACGTAAATGATGGGCTGATCGTTCGGATTCGTTTTCGTGAAGGTCGGCGGACTCGGCAGATCCACCGGCAATCTGCCCGTGGCCTGGTTGATGGCCGACTGCACGTCGGTGGCCGCCGCATCGAGGCTCTTGGAAAGTTCAAACTGCAGCACGAAGCTGGTGTGGCCCGTTCCGCTGTTCGAAGTAACCAACTCCAGGCCGGGAATCTGCATGAACTGGCGTTCCAGCGGCGTGGCCACGTTGTTGGCCATCGTCTCGGGCGTGGCGCCCGGATAGCTCACGCTCACCTGAATCACCGGATAATCCACCGCCGGCAGATCGTTCACCGGCAGCTTGCGGTAGGCGAGCACGCCGAACAGAATCGCCGAGGCAGTCAGCACCACCGTCATCACCGGACGGCGAACGAATGGTTCGGAAAAGTTCACGACATTGCCCTTTCGCTCTTGGGAGTGTCGCCGGCGCTGGGAGATTTCCCGCCGGAGCCCCTCCCGGCGGGGCGTTCCCGGACCGCCTTCTCCCTGCACGCGCACCTTGGCCCCAGGCATGCACCGTAAGCTGGCCGGTCACGACCACGCTCTCGCCGTCGGCTACGCCCTTGGTCACCACCACGTCGTCGCCCTGCCGCTGTCCCAGCGTCACCTGCCGCAACTCCGCCGTGCCGTCCGGTTTGACCACGTATACGTAAGGACCCTGCTGGCTGATCTGCGTAGCCTGATTAGGAATCAGCACCGCGCCCTTGTGTCGTCGCCAGAATCAGCGTCACATTCACGAATTGCCCCGGCCAGAAGTGATGGTCCGCGTTGGGAACCGTCGCCCGCAGGTTCACCGTGCCGGTCTCGTTTTGTACGGAGTTGTCCACGAAAGTGAGCTTGCCCTGCGCGCCCGCGATCTGGCGGATCGGAGGGAATGCGCACCATCGCTCTGCAAGGTGCCCTTCGCCAGCTCTCGTTGCACTTCCGGCAGGTCGCCTTCGGTGACGGTGAAATCCGCATAGATCGGGTCGAATCGCTGAATCAGCAGCAGCCCCGTCGTATTGGCCTGCACCACGTTGCCGACGTCCACCAGCCTGGCTCCGGCGCGGCCGTCGATGGGCGAACGGATATAGCAGTATTCGAGATTCAGTTTGGCCGTTTCCACCGCCGCTTCGGCCGCCTGCACCTGCGCCTGATCCACGGCCACGGTGTTCTTCTTGGTTTCGAAATCGAGCTGCGAGACGGCGCGCGTGTCGGCGATACTGGCGTACATTTTCAATTGCGTATTGGCCAGCTCCAGCGCCGCCTTGCTCTGTGCCAGCTGCGCCTGTGCGGAATCAAGCTGGGCCTGGTAGGGCCGCGGATCGATCGTGAAAAGCAGCTGGTCTTTCTTGAGCTCCGCGCCATCCTCAAAATGCCGCTCGGTGATCCGGCCGGAGATCTGCGGCGTCACCGTCACGGATTCAAACGCCCCGCTCCGCCCAATCTCATCCAGATACACCGGAACGTCGTGAGCGGTAGCCCGGGCCACCGTAACCAACGGCGCGAATTGCGGAGGTCCCGCGGCCTCGGTGCTTTTCTTGCGCAACCCGACAGCGCCACCAGGCACGCCACCGCGGGGACCAGCCCTATCCTTGCGAAACCCCATTTCATGCTTCTCAGCTCCTGCTTGCGGACGCCGTTCGACCGCAACACTCGATGTCTTTGGGCGTATCCCAAAGCGAATGTTAAAAGAGGACCAACCCGCCCGTTTCGCTACGATTTAGCTATTGTACAGTGACCTACTCTCAAGCGCATCACGCTTGCTCTTCCCTTTCAGACAAACCATGAAATTGCCCATAAAATTGCCGACAAAATTGATCGTGGAATTGGATGCCTGCACCTGCCCAAACGTCACACGCCATCCTGGCCGCGAAGCTGTCATCCCGAGCCAATCCAAACTCCCCGTGTGTCGGAGTAGAGGAGCGAGGGATCTGCTTTCTCATTGTGAAACCACGCCACCAATTGCCTTATCCCCCGCCTAAGTTATTATTTCTTCGTGGCGCCGAAACCACGCCAACAGATCTTTCTCCTCTCACCGGCGAATGCCGGCGGCGTTCGCGCGAAGCTTATTCTCCGCGATGACGCCGATTTTCCCCACGCCATCCGCCTCCGGCACGGAGAATTGACGCTCGGCGAAGCGTTCTCCTTTATCAGTGGACTCTACTTCCGCGGCAAGCTGGCGTATGCGAGGGCATTCGCGCAGCCTCCTGCAGGTATTCCCGGAGCGCTGGTAATCACCGCCTGCGGCGGTTTGGTCGCTCCTGAAACGTTGCTGACGAGGGAAGCGCTCTGCCGGATCTCATCTGCGCCGCTGTCGGCTTCAGAGGCCCGCTACCGGATTCCTCTGGAGCGCGATGCGCGCCTGCTCGCACAGCGCATCGGGAGCAATTGCCACGTCATTCTGTTGGGCAGCATCGCGACACCGAAATACGTGGAGCCCCTGCTGCAAATCTTCGGGGAGCGCCTTCTCTTCCCTTCCTCGTTTGCCGGGCGTGGAGACATGAGCCGCGGCGGGCTGATGCTCCGCTGCGTTCGCAGCGGCGCGCAGCTTGACTACGTTCCGGTGGCCACCGCGAACCGTCACGGCAGCCGCCCGCCGAAATTGCAGCCAATCCGCTATTCTTCCCTTGATCCGCTTTCTGGCCACGCGAGAAAAGGTTTAACCGGGGCCGTCTAATCACACGCGCATCAACCCGCCTCCCGGCAGTTCTGGCTGGTGTACTCGGGAGGTACAATCCGGACGAGAGCCATCTGCCTCTCGGAGCCAGAATGGAAATTGCCGCTGTAACTCACGAAAAAGAGCTATCCGCATGGCAACGATGGCTGCACCACCCCGAAAGCTGGTGGCTGCACAGGATCTTGTTTCATATTCACGTGTGGGTGGGAATTGGGGCCGGCTTCTATATCCTGTTAATGAGCCTCTCCGGCAGCGCCATTGTTTACCGCGATGCGCTGGAGTCCTCCGGAGATCCCAATTCAAATCTTGTCCGGGTCGTGGAGTGGCTCGTGGACTTTCACGAGAATCTGCTGTCCGCTTGGGCCGGGCGCTTCCTCAACGGCATTGGCGCAACCTGCTTGACGCTGCTTTGCTTGACCGGCGCCTTCATATGGTGGCCGGGGATCGCGCACTGGCGTCGAAGCCTCTCCGTGAATTTCAAATCCGGTGTCGCGCGACTCCACTTGGGACCTGCACAACGCGCTCGGGTTCTGGTGTTTTTTGTTCGTTCTGCTGTGGGGAATCTCCGGAATTTACTTTTGCTTTCCTCGGCCATTCAACGCGATCTTCGACCCTTACAGTCCCACCGGTCCGTCCCGTTGGGCCGATTTTGGCGAGCAGGTTCTGCTGTGGCTCTCCAATCTGCATTTCGGTCGATTCGGCTGGTTTAGCGAAGCTGTCTGGACGCTCCTCGGCCTCGTCCCTGCGGTCCTCGCCTTCACCGGCGTATTTATGTGCTGCCACCGTATTTTCCGCCGGGGTGGTTCGCCCTTGCCGCGCTGACTTGGTGTGCCCTTCATTGGTGTGCCTTCAAAAGTTGAGAGACTTGCAAGATTGTGCTGCGGTGCCGCCACGCGATTCTGATTCTGTAGGGATAACGGAGGAGCCCTGCTCAACCGGCCTTATCGCGCCGGCTTGTACGCGGAATGCAGGGCGGGATTCGAACTATTCGCCGCTTCTAAGTTGTGCGAGCCAATTTTCCAGGATTTGCTGTTGCGCGGGCTCAATGTTCACAAACTGGACTCCCATCCCCGCCAATCGGGAATTGGATACCTGCCCCAGCGCCGCGAAAATAGCGCCTCGGTGGGTAATCCTCATCCTGATCTTTGTGCCGCGAGGCAAGGGACTCTCCGTCTCGATGAAGCAGCCAAAGACGCTCAGGTTGCTCGTGCGCGCTACGATCTGCTTCTCCGATTCGATATCAACTACGTCGACCCGGGCCACGAACCGGTGGCGCACGGCCCGATGTTGTTCCAGCTTCATACCCAAAGTATGAACCCGTTTTTCGCCGGAGTGTGCCAAGTTGGCACAGCCCTGTGCCCTGTTTTACATGCCTCGCATGGCCTGGGGGAAGTCGCAACCGGAGCTGCGCTTTTCGCCAGCACCGTCTTTAGCTTTCGCGGGATTGGGGCCGGCGCCGGCTGATGGGAAACGCCTCTTGCGGATCAAGTTCAACGCTTCGAGTAACGTGGCCGGAGGCGCCGGGCACGTGCAAAGTCCTCAGACGCTGGCTGGCCTGGCTCAGCAACTCCTGCAGCTCGCCGATCCCTTTTGTATCTTTGGTGATGCGGCCGCCATCGAAATCTGTAATGACCTCGAGGCAAAGATTCATGGTGCGGCGGATGCGCTCCCCAACGAGCCAGGACTCCACTCCCTCTTCGTCGTTCGCCGTCTGGCGCTCGCGCAGCTTGCTGCACCGACCCGGCGATCGCCTGCATGTAGTCCACTGCATCCCGGAATTCCTTCAGCAGCCGCAGGTCAATCCCCTGCGAGCGCAAGCTTTTCTCCAGCCTTTGCAGCTCGACGCCTGCTTTTTTCATTTGCAGGTTCACGCCCCAGAAAGTTTCGCTGGGCGTGACCAGCTCCACCACGATTCCTTGCGAGACGCCCTCCCTGGAATTAGGCGTGGCCAGGACGCGCGCCTCCATCGTCTCGGCGGAGAGAAAGTTCGTCAGCATCACGCGGGTTCCAATATCCGGGTAGATGGCCATCTCCAGCAGCCCGCCATGGACGTTCACTTGTCTCGCGACGGCTTCTTCCTTCATCAAGACGCCATCCTCTCCCCGCCAGCTGGCCTCGACGGGCACAGTCACCGGAAATCGCGTCTCCTTCCGACGTTCGAGCTTGCTTCCATCCGCTGCTGTTGGACGCCTTGCCATGCGAGAGGCCCTCTTTCCACGCGAAACTCCGCAGCACGGCATGTCAGACCAGCTGACACACCGCCACTGTCCGCGAAGTACAAGGTTAAGGAAAGAAGTGGAATCAATACTACTGGCCGGAAGGACAGTAGGGGCATAAGCCGCACATTCATGCCTCGAAACCGCCTGTCGCGATGCGATCGTGAACGCGCTGCCTGATACCGGGTCCCGTCGCGCACACCGGCGAGCGTTACACCGTCTTCGTCAGTCCGCCATCCAGATCGATCAACGCCCCTTGCAAAAATCGGTTCTGCGGCGCCAGCACAAAGGCCGCCAGATTCGCAATGTCCTCCGGCTCGCCGATCCGCACAATATTTGCGCGACGCACCATCTCCCGCTGCGCCGCGTCCATGTCTCCACCCGTTTCCGCCGCTACGGACTTAATCCAGCCTTGCAGGCGATCCGTACGGATATACCCGGGATTAATGGCGTTCACCTGCACGCCATCGCGAATCCCGATATCCGCCAGCGCCTTGGTGAAAGAGAGGAACGCGCCATTCACCGAGCCGCCGATGGTGAACTCCGGACCCGGAGTGCGCCCGCCCGTTCCGATAATATTCACGACTGCCCCCCGGCGCTCCTTCAGGTGCGGCCACGCCGCCCGCACCAGGCGAACCGCGCCAAAAAATTTGAGCGCGAAGCCGTCCATCCAGTCTGCCTCGGAAAGCTCCATGAACTCGCCGCGCCGCGTTGCCCCCGCGTTGTTGACCACGATGTCGATCGCCCCGTACGCCCCGAGCGCCGCCTGCACCAAGGCGCCGGGCGCTTCGGGCTCGCGCAAATCGGTGGCAGACGTTTTGGCGACGCCGCCGGCCTTGCCGATCTCTTCGGCAACGGCGGCCAATGCCTTCGCGTCGCGCGCGGCAATCACCACGCGAGCGCCCTCGCTCGCCAGGCGCAAAGCAATCGCCCGGCCGATTCCGCGGCTGCCCCCGGTAACGATGGCTACCTTGCCCGCTAGATTTTTGCTGTTTTCCATCTTCTTCGTCGCTTCGCTCACGAATCAGCCCCACGCCCGTTTGGCCGTCTCCACCACCAGCCGCAGCTTGGCCCACTGGTCGTCTTCCGTGAGTAAATTCCCTTCCATCGTCGACGCAAACCCGCACTGCGGGCTCACCGCCAGGTTCTCCGGCGGCACGAACCTCGAAGCCTCTTCGATCCGCCGCGCCAGCTCGTCCGGCTTTTCAAGCTCCTTCCGCTTCGAGCTGATGAGGCCCAGCACCACCGTTTTCCCCCGGGGAACGAAGCGCAGCGGCTCAAACGTGCCGGAGCGTTCATCGTCGTACTCCAGCAGGAACCGGTCCGCCTCCATGGCCCCGAAAAGTTTATCCGCGATCGCGTCGTAACCGCCCTCGGCATACCAGTGGCTGCGGTTATTGCCGCGGCAGAGATGAATCGCCAGCGTCACGCCCGGGCGCCGCGCCGCGTGGAAGCACGCGTTGTCCGCGCGGATCGATTCATCGAGCAGCGCGTCCGGTTCGACTTTCATTTCATTGCGGATCCACTGTCGCCATTTTTCGTCCATGAAGTAGCTGTAGCGCGGCGCATCGATTTGAATATATTTCACGCCCTCGCCCGCGAGCTTCGCCAGATCCGTCTTCATGATCGCGACGATCTCCCACAGCAGCGCCGAATGCGTGTCATACACCTTGTCACTGACGCCTTGTTTGTAGGAGATGGCCGGAAACTGCGTGGCGCTCGGCAGCGTCATCTTGATCGCTCCGGGACTGTGCGCCTTCAGATACGGCAGCTCGTGCCCGGTCAACGGACGCGCTTGCCGCAGCTTTGCGGTGACGATGCCCGTGACGCTGCTGACCGGCGCCTTGCCCTCGCTCGCGTCCCAGCTTCGTGCCACGGCGTCGCCCATGTCGAAGCCTTCCACGGCGTCGGTGAAATCGCTCATGAAGTTGCGCCGCCGCAATTCGCCGTCCGTGAAGATTTCGAATCCCAGCTCCTTCTGCTTGGCTAAAACGCCTGCGATGTAGCGGTCTTCGAGTTCATGTACGCGCGGCGCGTCTTTGCCTCCGTTACGCCTCGCCTCCAGCAGTTCCGGCGGTCTCAGCAAGCTCCCCACATGATCCGCCCGATATTGTGCCGCCATCTTCCCTCCCTCCGAACTCGCGCTCCTGCCTTACATTTGTAGCGCCGCCTTCCAGGCGGCATCCGCGCTACGCTCACAGTTGTCATCCCGAGTCCATCCGCTTCCGTGTGCGTCGACGCCAGAAGCGAGGGATCTGCTTTTCCCCTACCGCCGCTTCTGCGCCAGCAAATCCCGTCCTCGCTGCGCCGCTTCTGCAACCAGGAATCCCATCTTCGGATGCGCCGGCTCGAAATCGACCGGCAGCCCATTCTGCCGCAATACATCCGACGTCATCGGACCAATCGAGCCCACCACGATGCGCTTGAATGCGCTCCGCAACGCCTCCTCCAGCTGCATCTCCGCGGCGATACGCAAAAGATGCGCGATCTGCACCGATGTCGTGAACAAAGCGATGTCGATCTGCGCATCCGCCAGGGCTTGCACGCCCTCGCGCAACGGGCCCGTATCGTCCGGAAGCGACCATTCGTAGACCGGCACCCGCGTCACGATGGCCCCGCGCTCGCTCAGTCCCGCCAGCAACTCCGGATTCGCTGCGCCGTATTCCTGGACGGCGACTCGCTTCCCCTTTAACGGAAACGAATCCGCCCGCGCATCGAGCGCGGCCAGCAACTCTCGCCACGTGTTCGGCTCCGGCACGGAAACATTTACCGGAAGCCCCAACTCCGCCAATGCAGCCGCCGGTTTTGGCCCTCGCGCTACGATCACCACTCGCCGCAGCGCCTCCACAAATTTCTGCCGCGCGCCCACAGACCCTTGCTGCGCTTCCACCATCCTTGTCAAAGCGCGCGTTCCCACTCCCGTGAGAAAAATCACCATATCGAATCCGCCCTCGACCAATTTACGGGCGAACCCGAGCGCCTCGGGATTGTCTTTCAGATCTTTTTCCTGCATGGAGGGCGCAACCACGGCTTCGCCGCCATAGTTCGATATAAGTTTGGCCATCTCCTGCGCGCGCCGGCTTTCCAGACAGAGCACCCGCAGCCCCGCCAATCCTTTTAATTTGGGATCATCGGCCATCGCGCCCGCTACCCTATGTCGCCAAAATCCCCGCCATTGTAACCAAAAGCGGGCAAACCGACGCTCACAGCTTGTGCGCGGGCCCTAAATTCGGGCGCCCAATTGATGAGCCGCGATTTTTATTGGATTGCGAAGGTCGGGACCGGCTAGGGCGGGCACAACGTTGCGAGGCCCGTTCAACGCGGGACCACGGCTAACATCGCATGGCTGCTGGATTTCGTGATTCTTTCGTACAGGTCTCGCGCTGCCGCGAGTCAGGATCCGTACAACATGTCAAACAGGCGTTGCCGCAGGATCAGGTACGCGTGCTGTTGCTTGTCTTCGTTTTCCGTCTGCGCTGCGACGGCAAACAAGCGGTCGAGCGACGGCTCCGGACTTTCCAGGTCGGCCAGAAGTTCACAAGTCTTCTGCGCTTGGCGTGTATAGGCTTCCAGAGCGGTCAGGCACTCCTCGCGAAGCGATTGGAGTTGGGTCATGAGTTCCTCGGTTAACAGAATTTTGAGTAAGGGGGTTAGCTGGCGTCTTTGCGGTGACCATGCCGCTCTTTTAGTGTTTTTGGTGAGGACTGACAATACCCAGTCTCGGGTAGAAAACTCTCCGTGTTTCGCTGTATCTCCTTACTCGCCTTGAGGAAAACTCTGAAGACGTGCCCCTTCCGGCGGGCTGCTACTCCATGCGGTATCGCTCCACCGCCTCTTCGTTCCACTTCACGCCGCTTCCCGCTACGTCCGGCGGCGTCACTTTGCCATCCACCACTCGAAACGGCTCCGCCAGTATCGCCGAGGCCCAATCCACGTACTCGAGCCAGTGCGCCGTAGGAGTCACAGCAAACAAAGACGCGGTGACTTCCGGCAAAAGATGCGACGACAGCGGAACCTTCGCTGCTGCCCCGAGCGAAGCCGCCTCCAGCCAGCCGGTCACGCCCCCGATGCGCATCAAGTCGGGCATCATGTAATCCGCCGCCTTTGCGGCTAGCGCCGCGGCCATCGCATTCACACCACTGAAATTTTCGCCGATTTGAACGGGCATCGCGAGTTCGCGCGCGATTCGTGCGCATCCCGCATAGTCGTCATGTTCGATGGGCTCTTCGATCCACGCTAAGCCTTCGCTGTCGAGGCCGTGTCCGCGTTTCAACGCCTCGTCCACGGTGAGCGCCTGGTTGTAGTCCGCCATGATGGCGATCTCGTCCGGCAATCGCTTCCGCACCGCGCGCACGGCGGCCAGATCGCCCGCGAGCGTCGCATGGCCCAGCCGTAACTTGACTCCGCGAAAGCCGCCTTCGAGCAAGTCTTCCGCTTGATCCCCGAGTTCTTCAGGAGACATCAACCCCAGCCCGCCGCTGTTATAGGCAGGTATTGCTTTGCGTTTTCCGCCCAAAAACTCGGCGAGCGGCTTCCCCGCCGCGATAGCCATCGCGTCCCAGAAAGCCACATCGAGCGCGGCGAGCGCGAGACCCACCACACCGGTCGCCGCAATCAGCCGAAAATGTCGCCGCAGTTTTCCGCTCAGCTGCGCCGGATCAACCCTCTCACCCTTGATCGCCCCCAGCGCCTCGCCCAGCACTCGGGTAACCAGCCCTGGGCCCATGGGCATGTAGCAGAATAGATATGTCCGCCCGGTGATTCCCTCCTCGGTCTCCAGATCGACCAGCAGCAGCGGCGCCGTGCGCACCGTTTGCGCGCTTGTTCCCAGCGGCCACTTCATGGGTACCGAGACACCCCTGCTTCGGATGGAGCGAATCGTCAGGACTGGAACCATTCGGTTTAAGACCCCTGCTGGGTCGCCGCGCGAGGTAGGGATGTCTCGCTGCCGTTTGCGTAGAGCGCCAGGATAGCTCTGACCGCGCCGTTCATCGGGGTGGGCACGCCCGCGGCTTCGCCCAGCTCGACCACCCCGCCGCTCAGCCAGTCGAGTTCGAGCCGCTTTCCTGCTTCGAGATCGTTGTGCATCGACGAAGTCATCTCCGCCGGAAGGCTGTCCACAAACGCCAGCCGCTTCTCGGCGTAGTCCTCCGGCAGACTCACCCCCTTGGCCCGGCCCACCGCAACCGTCTCCTTCATGATCTCCAGCAGCAACGCGCGCGTCCGTGGATTCCCGCGCACCGGCCCGATCGTCTTGCGCGTGGAAGCGGTAAGCGCGGAGAGGCCCACGATGAAAACAAATTTCTCCCAGATGGCCCGCCGCACATCCAGGCTTAACTCCGCGTCAATGCCCGCGCGTGTGCAGGCATCCAGCAAGTTCGCGCCGCGCTGCGAACGGCTGCCGTCAAATTCGCCAAACACTAACCTCTGTATTTTTCCCGTGTGGCGAATCACCCCTGGGCGCGCGATCCCCGCTCCGATATAGGCTACGCCGCCCATCACCGCTCTCTCTCCCAGAATCTTTCGCAGCAGATCGTTCCCTTGCACCCCATTCTGAAAAGAAAGAACCGCCGTTTGCGGTGTCATGATTGTTTCCACGGCGCGCACCGCGGCTTCCGTATCCCACAATTTCACGCAGAGAAAAACGTAATCCGGCGCGCCAAACGCGGCAGGATCGTCGCTCGCGCGCGCATCCGCCAGGTGTATATCGCCGAGTTGACTCTCCACCCGTAAGCCGTTTTGACGGATCGCGGCAAGGTGCGCCCCGCGTGCCACGAAGCCGACCTCGCAGCCGCTCTTCGCCAGCTTCGCGCCGAAATAACCGCCGACGCCGCCCGCCCCGATAATAGTGATGCGCATTTGTGTCGCCGCCCTCTGAGACTATTTCGCCGTGGGCCGGGGCTCGCCTTCACCCGTATAGCGCAAAATGAAAAGCCCCCACTGCTTGTCCGTGATGTAAATGTTCCCGCGTGTATCCACCAGCACGTCTTCAGTCTGCGTTTCAAGTTTCGCCGGCAACGGCCCGATTCGCTTGGTCGGAGTCGGCGGGATAAACCACCCCGCTTCTTTCGGCAGCCGCGGCTCCTTGATATCGAAGATACGCAATCCCGCATTGAAGTAGGTCAGATAGATCAGGTCCGCCTGTTTCTCCACATCGGGCAGGTGATACTCCAGATTCGTGTTGTGCGGGCCGAATCGTCCGCCCTTGTCGCAAAAGCTGGTATACGACGCGCCTTTGGGCGGCGCGGGTGTTGGGAAGATGGAGATCAGCTGAGGCTTGCTCAGGTCCTTGATGCTGACCATGGCCACCAGGTCGATCGCCCCCGAGCAAGTGGGCGGCTGGTCGGGCGTGTCTCCTCCGCTTCCCTCGGAGTGAGCGAAGAGCAGCGGCTTGCCCGGAATCAGCGCCACGTCATGCAACGTGATCCCGCCCTTGAATGGCGGCACAAAATCCAGCCGCCCCAGCATCTTGGGATGCGCTACGTCGCTGATATCCAGCGTGACCACCGAAGGCCCATAACCAAGGTAAGCTTTCGTCCCGTCAATGATTGCCGGACCGTGAAAGCCACCCACGGGCCCTGTCGCCGTCTCGCCGTCTTTCTGGCCCGGCAGCCACCAGCGGCCCGCTTCCTTGGGGTTTTTCGGATCGCTTACGTCCAGGAACACTAAAATTTGTCCCCGAAATCCCGGCATATTCGCCGCCAGGTTCGCATAACGCCCGCCCGGATAGCCGATGCGGTGAATCCCCGTGCTGCCCGTCTTCCACTGTGAAAGCTGCTTCGGATTTACAGGATCGCTGATGTCCCAGATAATTACGCCCTCATCGTTCGGCTTGTTCGGATCGTTTCCCCACGCAGCCGAGGACTTCTGGAGCGCCGTCAGCATCAGGTTGTCGTGCAGCTCCATCTGGATGGTCCAGGTGTTCTCGGGACCGGGAACAAACTTCACGTACTTTGGATTCGCGGCATCGGTCACGTCCACGATGCTCCAGCCGTGGTTCCACAGATGGCCGAGGTAGAGGTACCAGCGCCCATTGACCTGCCGGATCGCTAGCTTGAAAGCGCCTCCCCGGCCGTCGAGATTGCTGTAGCCCACCGGTCTCACGTTGCTTGCCTGCCAGCCGGTGGGAATCTGGTCCGCGCGAACGCTCGTATGCGCCACGGCTAGAACCAAAGCGATCGCCGCGACAATGAGGGCGATTCGCATCACAAGTCTCGCCTGCTCAAACTTCATCCCCATCCTCCTCCACGCACTCGAAAGTCGAATGCGCTTCTTATCACTGAACGCCGATTCCTGCAAACGGGAACACATCGTCTACAATCGACACGCCCGGAGTGAATCGCAGGCGGGAGCAGGTTCGGAGGATCTGGATGCGCTGGGCTCCGCTCGTACTCATAGGTGCCATGGCTTTCGCCATCGCGGCGTTTGTTTCGCTGCTTTTGCGAATCGATCTGCGCGCCGTCCGCGAACCGAGCCGCGTCGAGGAATATCTCCGCACAAAAGCCACGCGTGCGGTCATCAGGAGGCGCAGTGCCCGCGAAGAGATCCCTGCCCCGCCGCTGAATTACGAAACCAGCATGAGCGTCGCGGCGGGCAGGAATCTTTACAGCATGGATTGTGCCGGCTGCCATGGTGAGCACGAACCCAGCCCCACTCCTGTCGGACGCGGAATGTTTCCGCGGGCCGTGGACCTTGATTCCCCGAACGTTCAGGCTTATTCCGATCGCGAGCTGTTTTCGATTATCCGCGGCGGCATTCGCTTCAGCGGAATGCCCGGATTCGCCGCTGTGGAAACGGGCGAGCAGACCTGGAATCTGGTCGATTACGTGCGCTCGCTGCGTTGATGGCGAACGGCCTCCGCCGGTTGCTTCAAAAATCGCTTCTTTGTGCTCTTCGAGTATCCGTAGATGCCCTTAAGGTAAATCCTGCATTTAATAACACGCTACTCGTGCGGGATTTTGCCCTGCGAGTGAGAGATAATATTACGGTACTTCCCTCGAAGTAGGATGGCGTGGTGTCGTATGGAAAAGGTGTCTGCACAAATTGCGCGAGCCGCTTTAGCTGTAGTGGCGGGCGGAATGGTGATTCTTGCCATCGCGCTGCAGCTGCGAGGCTTTGCCTTCTCCGCCGATCCTTCCCTGTGCGCCAGCATCGACACGATTGGTGCATTTCTGACCTTCACATTTACCGCAAATGCTTTGGTTCGTTTCCGGGGCACTCGCGACATGCATGTCCCTGGTCCTCGCCATAGGATTCGGTGTAGTCGGGCTGATGCAGTTGGCGCTGGCATTGCACCTTTTCCATAATCTCGATTCCGCGGTGCGATTGCTCGATTCTCTGCGTCCTTTCTGGCTGCAAAGCAATATGCTGCTCGCCGAAGCGATGCTCCTGGCTTCGGCGCTCGAACGCCCTTACCCCCAGTCTGCGGATATGCCGCGAAAGACCTTCGCGCTGATGGCGTTGATCGGTACCGTAGCCTATGCGGCTGGCGCCCTCTTCATACTGCTCTTTTCGCGGCAGCCCGAAGTTTGGCGCTTGGGCCCGATCATGCAGCCGCTGCAGTTACTGCCTGCTTTGCTGTTTCTGCTGGCGGCCGCTGCGTTTAGTCAGCGTCTCAAAACGGGTTCTTCCGGCCTCGATCAATCGCTGGCGATCGCGGCATGGATGAATGTGGGTGCGCACATTGTCCTTATGCTGTCACTGCAAGCGCTCGACGCGCCTTTCACCCTGGCGCAAATCCTGCGAGTGTCTAGCTATGCCGTCGTGTTGGGCGGAACCCTGCTGGATAATTCCCGCCTGTTTGTGCAAGTTCAGCAGCTGGCTATCAGCGATCCGCTCACCGGTCTAGCCAATTACCGGCACCTGATTGATGTTCTGGAAGCGGAGATCGAGCGCTCCGGCCGCACCGGACGCGAATTCTCCGTCCTTCTGCTCGATTTGGATGGACTGAAGAGTGTCAACGACCGGTTTGGTCATCTCGTTGGCAGCCAAGCTCTGCGGCGTCTGGCGGAGGTGCTGCGCGTGCATTCGCGCGCGGTGGATACGCCCGCGAGATATGGCGGTGATGAGTTCGCTCTGGTGATGCCGGAAACTGGAGCTCACGCGGCGCGGTTTGTGGCCGACCGCATTCGCGAGCGCCTTGCGAAGCAGGCAGAACAGCCCAATATTACGGTCAGCGTTGGAGTGGCGGTGTATCCGTCAAGCGGAAAGACTGCGGAACGCCTGCTGATGGCGGCCGATGAGGCCCTCTACGCCATGAAGCAGGAAGCCAGGAAGGCTCACACCGAGTGATGTTGCCGGCGCATCGTGACAACATGCCAAGAGCGTGGCAGCTGATCGCTTCAGACCTTCGGATCTCTAGCCCCAGTCAGAGCTTCGGAGCTCTAGCCCCAGCGATAACCGGGCGGCGCGTCGAAGACTCGCCGGAACGTTACCCGGCAGACACGGCTCCCCACGCGGTACTCAAATACGATCTCATGCGCGCTGACGAAGTGGCCCAAGCCGCGGCGCTTGGAATGCGATAGCACCAGCCAGCGGCCCTGAACGACTTCGTAAGTCCCATGTTCGCCCCAGATATCGTAGCTTCCATCCTGGTTGAGGACGAGCGGAGGGCTTTGGCAGGGCGAGGATTGCCCCTGGAACTCGAGACGCACGCACTGGTAGTTGCCGTCGAGACTCTGCTGCCCTTTCGGAGGAGCGGCGGAACTAATGTTTGCGAGCAGGAAGGGCGCGATAAGCAGAGCGAGGAACTTCCGAGGGATCCGCATGACGTTGGGCTGGGCCGGCTCCGATAGTCGCGTTATCGACTGCACCAGACGAGTGCACATAACGTTCCATCTTGGAGCGCAGCCCCATCGGGAACAGCTATCGAATCAGCAGCTTGGCTGCCTCTGTAGCGGGCAGCGGCGCAACCCACCGCTTTTAAGTGCATGGCGTTTCCTTATGAGTGAAATTTTCTTCCGTTGAAGGTTCTCAAACCGCTGGACTTTACTTCGAGGAATCAGCCGACGGCAGCTCGGGAACGGCAGCACCGTCCTTGCGCGGATCGGAGGCGCCATAGTTGACGCCGGTCGCCGAAATCGCGCATGACTGCCTGGCCGCCGCCGAACGTATTGGAAAAGCCGTTGTGCATCTGGAGCGACGTGTCCCTTGGCTTCGAGTTCCGCGCGTCACGTTCCCCGGAACGCGATTTTCCAGATGCAAGCTCGCAGCCCTGAAAACTCGAGCTTCGTAAAGCGCGCCGTCTCCATGGCCGCCTGGATATTCTGGTTGAAGTCCACGACGTGCGAGACGTATTGCGCGTGCGCCTGAGACTGGTTCCATCCGCCCATGATCCCGAAGGCGATGCGCGTGTCCCCCTTTTCCATGAACGCGGGAATGATGGTGTGCAGGGGCCGCTTGCTGCGGAGCGAGCGCATTCGGCGAGGTCGGCCTCGAGCGTGAAGAGCGCGCCGCGATTGTGCAAGATGAAGCCGGTGCCGTCCGGCGACGACTCCCGATCCAAAATCCGAGTAATTGCTTTGGATCAGCGAGACCATGTTGCCGTCGCGATCGACGGTGCTGAGATAGATGGTGCTGCTACCCGGTTGCAACGTGCCCGGCGCCGACGTTGCAGTTCGCCTTGTTTGGATCGATCTGCTTGGCGCGCTCGGCGGCAAAATCCTTGGAGAGAAGTTGCTTGACCGGCAGCGTCGAAAATTTCGGATCGCCGATGTAGCGGACGAGGTCGGCATAGGCCAGTTTTTTCGCCTCGATCATGGCGTGCAGCGCGGCGGTCGAGTTCAGGCCGTATTTGTCGAGCGGAAATGTCTCCATGATGTTGAGCATTTCCAGCGCGGCCAAGCCCTGGCCGTTGGGCGGCAGCTCGTAAACCGTCCAGCCGCGATAGGTGGTTGAGATGGGCTCGACCCATTCGCTGGAATAGTCGGCAAAGTCCTTTTCCGCATGCGTGCCGCCGTGGCGACGCGACGTCTCCACGATAGCTTTGGCAAGCTCGCCTTTATAGAAGGCATCCCGGCCGCCCTGGGCAATCAGACGGAGCGAGCGCGCCAGATCCGGATTGCGGAAAATCTGTCCGACGACGGGCGGTTTATTATCTGGGAGATACGTCCGGGTCGCAGCTTCGTTTCCCCGCAGGAAATCGGCATTGGCGCGCCACAGTCCGGAGGTCCATTCGGTGACCGGAAAGCCATCTTCGGCCGTGCGGATCGTCGGCGCGAGCACTTCGGACATTTTCTTCTTTCCAAAACGATCCAGGAGTTTCTGCCAGCCGTCCACCGCTCCGGGCACAGTCACGCTCTGGATGCCGTGCGAGGGCATGTCTTGAAGGCCTTGCTTCCTGAGGAATTCGATGGTCAGACCGGCCGGGGCCCAGCCGCTGGCATTCATGGCGTAGAGCTTTCCGGTCTTGGCGTCGTAGACGATGGCGAAAAGATCGCCTCCGATGCCGTTGGACATCGGCGCGACCAGGCCCATCATGGCGTTCGCGGCAACGGCGGCATCGATAGCATTCCCGCCGCGCTCCAGCATCTGCACGCCGGCCTGCGACGCCAGCGGAGATTCCGCCGCGACGATGCCATTGCGCGATATGACCATGGAGCGGCCCTGATTGCGGTCCTGCGCTCCTGCTTCGGAATCCCAGTCCGTCATGCACATGACCAGTACGATAGCCGAAATCAGCGGGATCGCGCACCTTCGCAATGTCGACCGAGTTGTCGACGCGATGGCGATCGCAACATGCGTTCGCAACAGGGATGACGACGCTGCCCTCGCAACGGATGTTCGCGATGGAAATGCCCGTTCAGTTTTGTGCATGGCAGAAGCCTCTTTGCTCATGGCAGGATTCGCTCCAACTTGTTCGGCACTGTAACGCAATCGCGGTGCCGGTGCAATCGAGCCGACCAGGGGTCGTGGGTTAGTTCTGTGCTAGGTGGGTTAGTCCTGTGTTGGAAAAGTCCCGAAGGGACGCCACAGTCTAGCCCAGCGCGGAAGCGCTGGGAAGATTGCTCATGTGGACTTCAACAAACGCTCCCAATAGGTCATGGGTCCTTACACTCGAACGCTCGAGGACCATACCCCCATGTGGTCTTCGTGGGCAAACTCGTCGCGGAATGCTTTCCGCGGACATTTCGTGCCGGCCGCTCTGCATTCCCCGATGAGCGTTCAGCTTTTCCGCGTCTAACCTTTCCAGAGGAGCTCCCTGCGGATTCCAAAGATTCTCGAGCCATAGATTCGTTGAATCCAGACGAAGATTCGGCGCGGAGTATCCTCGCCTTGCGGAATTTAGTCGAACAACGATTCCGTCTGCCCCGACGGCGCCCGCTTGGCGGTGAGCCTCACGAGACCTCGTCAATTTCAGCTTTGCGCCGTCGTCAGACCGCACATCGGACGGGTCGGCGTCCACGCAATCACTGCCGAAACTATGCCCATAGGTGCTATCGAGATCAGCGCTGGAACGAGTGTGGGAAGCCGGGCATCTGGAATTTCGCGAACTGCTTGCACCATGCTGTTGGGTGGAGTTACAAGCCCGATGTCTTGGGCAGCGAAGCAGGCCGCGAAGGTCACGTCCTCCATGTCGGTTATTCGGCCTCCGGAAATCCGCCACGGCTATCGATGACACGGGAGACGCGGTATCACCGCGCCCGTGTCAGAGCATCGAGGTGTTACGAAGCCGGGAGTTGAAGGGGCCCGCTTTTCCGCATCCGATAGCCGTCGTAGCGCTTCCGAAGTGCGGGCCGCCTACATCATGTCGCGGAGAGCATCGCGTCCATACCGGCATGGTGGGTTCGTCTGAGTGCCGAAGCGAAGCCCTGCGGCATCGGCACGATCTTTCGTACATCTCGATTGCGGATCGCCAACAACGTGCAAGACCATGGATGTTCTAAACCGAGCGTTGGCAATCAGTTTGTTCGATTCAACACGGACTAGCAGCGGTGCCGGTTCGTCACGCGTCTCAGACGGACGATTATAGAGCCCTCTTCTGATCCACCGATCTGATTTCGGACTGATACTCAACGCTCTCATCCACCGAATCATGCGAAGCGCAACTGGATCGTATGCGGCGGCTATGGTGAACTGGCGGAACTTCGGGAGCGGCATGGTATTATCGCGAAAGTGGCGTCGACATCGGAAACGCTTTCGAAAGAAGCCTTTTGTGATATTCGTGAAAGTTCAACGCGACAAGGATGCTAGTCAAGGCGATCCCTGTCATTCAGACTGATGATCTCCAAGGTCCAACCCGAAACGATAGCACGGGGCACCTGATCGGCTGTCTTTCGCGAGGTCTCGAATGAAACCCATGCGCTTTGTGACGAGTGCGGTGGTCTGCAGCAGTTTCGTGCTAACCATTCTTGCCACGGCGGCAATCGCGGCCCCGCAGAAACAGACCTTCACCGGCACGATAACAGACAGCATATGCACGAAAGCGGAACATTCACAGATGCACATGGGGCCGACCGACGACGCCTGCACGCTGGCCTGCGTGGACGCTCATGGAGCGATGTTCGTGTTGTATGACGGAAAGAACACGACCTACGCCCTCAGCGATCAGAAGGCACCCCGAAAATTCGCCGGGCAGAAGGTGAAGGTCGTTGGCACGCTCGACGCGAACACCAACATAATCCAAGTGATGTCCATGACCGATTACAATTTGGACAGCCTGACCGCCGCTTACCTGGCCGTCGTAATCATCTTTGCCATTTACGCCTTCACCGTGGCCCGGCGCGTCACTCGTTTACAGGCTGAAGTCGCGCGTCTCAAATCATCGTAGTTGTAGTTAATGATGGACTTGGCCTTCTCTTTGTCCATTCAGGGACTGGAACGAATGGCCGAGCACATAATCCGCAACGTCTGTTCCCAGTGTTTGACCATCGTCGCAAGCGGTACGGAAGTGAATGCCCGCAAATACGCGGGCGTTTTTGACTTCATCGAGCGCGTCGGAAAAGCTCGTGAAATAGCGGGTTACACCCACCATCACATCGGAAGTCAGGCTGAAGGCCCTGTCGCCAAAATAGTCTTGCAGAACGGCCGCCGCTGCGCTGCTGACACAGGAATGGCCGGACGGATATTCCGGATGCGCGGGTGTCGCAAACAGCGGCATCCAGCTTGGATCTGCCGTGGTGTCGGGATTCCCATCGCTCGCAGCCAGGGGGATCGCCGTCACGGGTCGCCAAAAAACGTAGTGATATTTCGCTTCCCAACAGCCGATAGCGGCGTCCGCCATGGCCACATTCACCAGACCCAGCAGCCGGGCGTTTTCCGAGAGTGTCGTGTGGCGCTCTGCTCCCAATTCGAGCGCAACTTGGTCCCAGTAGTAAGGTGCCGTGCTCGCATTCCAAAATAAGGAAAACAGAGTCTCGTCGGCAGTGCGGCTCGGACTTGTGAGACTGCCCATCGTCTTGGTTTCGTTGAAAACTTTCGTGTATTTCGCGCTGTTCAGCGCCGGAGGGCCGGCGGGTCGAAATTGCGAGGGTGAAGCGATGACCCATGGAGTCATGTAAGCGAACTGTGGGCCGGCCCCGGACAGGAATGCAGGCGGAGTAGGCCGCCACTCTCCGATTGCGGGTCCGCCAAGAAATGGAGGCGGTGCCGGCGTGAAACCATCGGTACTGCGCCAGGCCCAGATCGCGTCCGCAACCGTCTGGCCCCATTCGATTCCCCGGGCAATCGACTCACTATGCTCTGCTGCAGCGCCGCTTGAAATGTCGGCGAGTGAAGCCGTGCGTTCCGCGTCGAACGTACTCGTCTGCGCGGGATAGAGCCTCACCAGGGAGGCATATGCCGCTTGAACAGCGGCTGCACGGACCGATGCGCCGTTCGGTGCGGCAAAGTCAACGTGGATCGGCGCGTAACGCCGCTCGATACCGTTGACGGCGTCAAAGACCGATGCCTGCACGATAGCGGCGACGCGGCTCATAACTAGAGCCGTGGTTGGCGGAGTCGCTGCCAGTCCCGCCTTGAACATGTTCCGATTCCAGTCGCTAACCTCGTCCGCTCGCAGGGTTCCCGCGAAAATGCTGACAAAGGCCGCCGCCACAAGGCAGGCCTTGCTGATCTGTCTCATGAGAGTCCAATCCTTTCAGGTGGATGCCACCTGGACTAGGTTTGAGAGAGTTTCGCCTGGGTTGGCCCGTGGCCGACTCGCTTCTGTTAGAGGGGGGCCGGGTGAAGCAAGTGGCGCGGAGGTTAGTCCCGTCGTCCCGGTCCTGTCAAGCTCTCGCCGCTTCGGTTCCGTGCCCACCCCAAGCTACAGACGTTTTCGCTGTCATCCCGAGGAGCAGTGCGACGAGGGATCTGCTTTTCGGTTCCGTGCCCATCCTTCGCGCCCAGCGCAAGCGGGCGCTTGCGCGTTCGAAAGAAGCCGCGTCCCCACGCGGCCTAAAAAAATCGCAAAGGATGGCGAGGTCTATTCGAATCGAATCGACTTTTCCACGCTTTCCACAGGCAACCTAAAACATACTTTGGCCGCGTTGCAACGACACTTTGCTGTCCAGCGCCGTCTCTGGTTTGCTCGGAGATCCGTCGTTCACCAAGACGCTTTGCGATTTCGACGACTAACACGGCCACCTTGGCGTGCTCTCTCTCTCCTGAAGCTTCCTGTAATAGCTCGGGGATATTCTTCTCATGCGTTGCGTTCATCGGTTCCATAAGCCACCTCTTCCTGTTTGGAGGCCTGGATTGCGCGTACCATACACTCACTGTCAAAGCAGGATGTGTCCTATATTGGACACTACGTACGTATTATACGAGACGATCAACTGTACGATGCGAGACACATGGATGTCTCCTGTAGTACCTTACCACTTCCGATGCGAGCGATTCGCTTACTGATAGCAGATGACCACGAAATCTTCCGGCGGGGCATTCGCGCATTGATTCAGGAGCAGGAGCCTGGATGGGAAATCGCAGCCGAAGTGAATGATGGACTGGAAGCGGTCGCCAAAGCCAGAGAGTTGAAGCCCGATGTGGCTATTCTGAATATAACGATCCCTCCCTTGAGTGGCCTTGAGGCGAGCAGGCATATAGTAACGGTAAGTCCGCATACTAAAGTGCTGATCTCGACCCTACACGACTCCCGCGAACTGTTTGAAGCGATCCTGGATGCGGGTGGACGCGGATATATCCTCAAGACAGAAGCGAACCGCGATCTAATAATGGCCGTGAAGACGCTGCTATCGAACAAGACCTTCCGCCCGAATCGGTAATTTGATAACAGTGGGCAAGAGCCATTCGAATCGAATTGGCTTTTCCACACTTTCCACAGGCCTATTAGTTATCCACATAGTTAGCCTATAGACTTATGTTTACTTACACGATAACATCTCGTATGAACGCTAGACAAGCTCGCCAACGTCGCCACCAGTGGTATTACTCTCCTTGTGCCCCCGTCGAGAGTTCCTCTAAACCCGATCAGGCCAAGGAATCGACCAACAACCTAAGCCAGAACTCGACGATCGACGAGTCCTCCGCGAAAAGGCTACCCACAGGATGCGCTTTTCGCGGGTAACGCAGTCGTCCCGAGCGAGTATCACGAGCGAGGGATCCCTCCTGAGCCGTCGCCGGTCAACACAGTCGAACCGGAACCAAGGACGTCTCCTCAGCTTTCGCCACTCGATAAACCGGAATCTTCCCCAGAAACCCCCGCTGCTGCCGGGATCGCACCTCCCGCGCTCGCCACTCCCAACAGACCCGCACAAACCGATGTCATCCTGTCCTCCGACGAAAGTCACCTCTTCGCCGCGAACGTGTCCCAACAGGAGCAGCTTCGCGGCGTTGAAAAAGTCGAGCTTTCGCCGGTCAACACAGTCGAACCGGAGCGAAGGATCTCTCCTCAGCCTTCGCCGCTAAAAGAAGTCCCCTCCCGCTGCCAGTTCTCTTTCTCCGACGGACGCCACTGCCGCCTGCCGCGTCTTCCGCGAAGTCACCAACAGATGAGCTTTCGCCGGTCAAAAAGTCGATCGCGCTTCTGCCCTCACCACACCGCAAACAATCGTCAAAGCGAAGAAGGCCCGCAAGCGTTCCCGCGCCGGCCAAGCCATCGTCGAACTCCAAACTCCCTCCGGCAAACTCACCACGGCTACCGACCTCAATTACGCCCTCAGCCAGGTATTTCGCTCCCTCGCCCAGGACCGCATCCGGCCGCGCAGCGCCGCCGCTCTCGGCTACCTCGGTCAACTCTTGTTGCAGACCCTTCCCGGAGTGAAAAGCGAATTCAGCAACACTTTCGGCTATCGCGCTTGGGACGAATCCGTGAAGGCCATGCTGAATCGCCCATCCGATCCTCGCCAACCCCCGCACAATGACCACTTGACGATCCGTCCAGATCGTCATCCTGAGCGACGAACCGGAGCGAAGGATCTCTCTTATGCGGTCTACGATTCACATATCCAGCAGAATGAACACTTGCGTAAATTCACCCGCATCCCTCGCAGAATGAACACTTCCGCAAACCCTGATCCGTTATGTCATTCACAATGAACACTTGCGCAAAAGTAACCGGGGGAGGGGTCGGGCGAGCTACAAACCGCTCTGCTGTCAACCCAAACCTGACGACTGTCATTCTGAGCGAAGCGCCAGGGTCCCCAGCACGCGCCGGTTTCGCGTTGCTGGGGCGGTGAGAAGATCCCTCTGCGCTTCTAGCAACTTCCTGCGCTTCTTGCGACTTCCCTTGTTGCGCAGCGCGCTCTACTTCACAAACACTTCCATGACCATGGCCGGCGAGTCTCCGAGGTTCCGGAACCCGTGCGGCGTGCCCTTCTGCATGAAGTAGGCCTGCCCGGGAACGGCTTCCACCGGTTTGGCGGAGCCTATGGTCAGCTCGATTTTCCCGCTGACCGGAATGAAGAGGTGGAAGCGAACATCGTCGTGGGTGTGCACGCTGCGCACGGCTCGCGGCGCAAGCTCGACGCGCGTCACGCGAACTTCGTCGCGGTCCATCTGCCGGACCGGAGTAACGCCTGGATTGGGACTGTTGGCTGCCGCTGGGGCCTGGCCCCGCGCCTGACCCTGAGCCTGGCCCTGAGCTGACTGCATGCCACGCACCAAACAACGTGAGAGACAAAGCGAGAATCGTAATTCGCATCTTTCCTCCCCTCCTCGGGCCTCCTCGGGCCTCCTCGAAGCTTTTCCTTGAACCGAACTTGGCCGAGCTTTTTCGGATGTTGCCGTGAGGCTAGCGCAAAGCGTTGCCAACTTGCAAATATGGAGCACTATTTGCCGGCGGCGCCGGGGCGAAGCGTTGCCGTTGACTTGTCCGGCGAAAACGCGGAACTTGTCAGGCGCAGGAGGCAGCGATGACCGATCTGAATCCGCAGGCGAAGCAGATGGCGGACGAGTCCATGGTGCGCAACCTGGATGCGCAGGCGCGCGCCATCTGGCCGCAGGAAGCGCCGCTGCTGCGCCGCTACTCCCTTCCGGCCGATCCGCACATCCTCGACGCGGGATGCGGCACGGGTGAAGCGGCCTCGCGGCTGGCGGAACTTTTCCCGCAAGCCAGCGTGCTGGGAGTGGACATCATCGACGCGCACCTGGACCTCGCGCGAACGCGCTATGCGAACCTGGCGCCCCGGCTGCGGTTCGAGCACCAGAGCATTTTCGAGCTCAAAGCGGCGGATGAAAGCTTCGACCTGACCGTATGCCGCCACGTCCTGCATTCCATCCCGCACCCGGATCGCGTGCTCGCCGAACTCGCGCGCGTGACGCGCCGCGGCGGCTATCTGCACCTGATTGCGGAGGACTACGGCATGCTGCACTTCCAGCCCGGCGCGCTCGACGTGCGGGATTTCTGGCATCGTGCGCCATCGAACTTCGGGGCGGCCACGGGGACCGATCTTTTCATGGGACGCAATACGTTCAGCATCCTGGTGCCGATGAACGTGGAGCAGATCACCGTGGATTACATCATCGTGGATACGGTGCGCGTGCCGCGCGAAACGTTTGCGGCCATCATTGAGGCGTGGCGCGACGGATATGCCGACGCCATCGGCGAGCTCACGCCCATCACGCGCGAGGCGGCGGTGGCTTACTTCGATCAGATGATTGCGAATATTCGCAATCCGCGCGGCTATGCGGTGTGGATGGTGCCGGTCCTGAGCGCGCGGGTGAAAGCGCCACAGTGACAGCGGAGAAGAACAGCGGCGAAGTGACGCAAAGAAGTGCCGCGCCTAGGCGTTGAACTGGCGCAAGTGATGATCGGCGTGCAGGAAGCCCCAGATCATCCACTCCTCGTGGGTGAGCGCGCCGAAGAGCGGATGCGGGCCGCGGGCGGAGTCGGGAGCGGAACAGAACCGCTCCAGGGCCGCGATGAGTTCGCGGCGGTCGCTTTCAAACTCAGCCGGCGGAGTTCCGCCAACGCCTTGCTCATTCTCGGGCCGCGTGGGCATGTTCGGCGGCCACTTCAGGGGCACCCGGAGCGCAAACCACTTCAGAATGGGCAGCGGAAGCCAGTGCTTGCCCGGGGAGACTCCCCGTTCGCCGATGACGCTGCGGTAGGAGTCGGCCAGATGGCAGACCATCTGATTGACGGACATTTTGCCCCAGCGCCGAGGCGAGCGCGGAGTCAACGTACCGATTCGCGCGACGATGTAGGCTTTGCTGGCCGGATCGGCGAGCGTCCTGGTAGTGCGAGCCATGCTTTCAGTATAAGCACAGATGTACGAAGACGCTGGCGCTCAGGATGACACCTCAGGAGGCGCGGTTGCCCACGCGGGCGCGTGAATCCAAGATAAGTCAGGTAAGCGCCCAGGATCAGCGGAATGGCGACATAGATGTAGAAGAATCGCTCGAACTGGATGGCCTCCAGAATCTGCCGGGTGGCCGCGGGCGGGAGAAAAAGAAAAAGCAGGCCGCGAAGGAACGCGATCCATCCAATCAGTGTGACCAGAATGGGCAACGCGCCGCCGGACCAGATGTTGTGTCCGAGGATGATAGCCAGCCCACCGACAAACGCGATGATGGCGATGACGACCATCAGCGGGCGGTTGCCGAGCATGTCGGGAATCGTGGAGACGGCCTCCTGCTTATCGGCCAGCAGCCACAGGCTGATGATGAGGGTGTACAGGCCGAGCAAGCGGCCAAGGAATACGGTTAGCGGTCTCATGGCGGCGTATTCTACGCCGGAACGTCCTGAAAATACCTGCGCCGAAAATCTCAACGCCGAAAGTGCAAAACGCTGAGCGCCCGACGGCGAATTTGGAACAAGCGCCCTGCGCGCATAATGTGAAGCACGCGCCTTGTGCTGAGAGATGAGCCGCACATCGTCAGAGATGAACCGCACAGAGGGCGAACGAGTTGATAAGATGTTGGTGCTAAGGGAGCGAGAGAGTTGTCAAAACTGGCGGACAATCTGAGTCAGCAGAAACGCCGAGAGCCCGTTTCGGAGCTCGAACGGGAGCTTGCGGCGCTGGCGCGCGCGGAACACGGCGACGCGTTTCGGCTGCTCGGGCCGCACGCGGTGGACCGCGGCGGCGAGCGGCGCATCGTGGTTCGCGCCATGCAGCCCCACGCGGCGTCGGTGAGCGTGCTGGTGAATGGCGAGGTGATCCCCGGCGAACGGATCGAAACCGGCGGGCCGAGCGGGATATTTGAAGTGCTGCTGCCGGCCACCTACCAAAAGCTCGAAGCGAGCGATTACCGGCTGCGAATCCGCTGGGAGGACGCGACCGTCACCGAAGTGCCGGACACGTATGCCTTCCCGCCCGTGCTGACCGATTTTGACCTGCATCTGCTGGGAGAAGGATCGCATTGGCAAAGCTACGACAAATTGGGCGCGCACGTGATCGAGGTGGAAGGCGTGCAGGGCGTGCAGTTCGCGGTGTGGGCGCCGAATGCGATGCGCGTGAGCATCGTCGGCGATTTCAACCAGCTGGGACGGGCGCGTGCACTCGATGCGCTTGCGGGGAAATTCGGGCGTGTGGGAGATTTTCGTTCCGGAACTTACCGCTGGGCTGACCTACAAGTACGAGATACGGTCGCGGCTGGGGGAGCTTCCGTTCCTGAAAGCCGATCCCTATGCATTCGAGGCGGAGCTGCGGCCGAAGTCGGGTTCCGTGGTGGCTTCGCTGGACGGCTATTCGTGGAACGATGCGGCATGGATGAAGGCGCGCGCGCGGCGGGAGTGGATTGCGGAACCCATCTCGGTCTACGAGGTGCATCTGGGGTCGTGGCGGCGCGTGCCCGAAGAAGGCAACCGCTGGCTGACCTATCGCGAGGTCGCCGACCAGCTGATTCCCTACGTGAAGCAGATGGGCTACACGCACATCGAGCTGATGCCGGTGATGGAGCATCCGTTCGATGGCTCGTGGGGATATCAGACCGTCGGCTACTTCGCGGCCACCAGCCGCTACGGCAAGCCGCAGGACTTCATGTACCTGTCGACCGCTGCCACCAGGAAAATATCGGCGTGATGCTGGACTGGACGCCGGCGCACTTTCCGTCGGACGCGCACGGCCTGGCGGAATTCGACGGCACGCACCTTTATGAGCACGCCGATCCGCGGCAGGGGCGGCATCCCGATTGGGGCACGCTGGTCTTCAACTACGGGCGCTCGGAGGTTCGCGGCTTCCTGATCTCCAGCGCGCTCTTCTGGATGGACAAATATCACATTGACGGCCTGCGCGTGGACGCGGTGGCCTCCATGCTCTATCTGGACTATTCGCGGGCCGCCGGCGAATGGATTCCCAACGAATTCGGCGGGCGCGAGAACCTGGCGGCGATCTCGTTTCTCAGGCGCCTGAACGAAGTTGCCAACGAACGCCATCCCGGCGTGCTGATGATGGCCGAGGAATCCACGGCCTGGCCGGCGGTTTCCCGGCCCACGTACCTGGGCGGCCTGGGTTTCAACCTGAAATGGAACATGGGCTGGATGAACGACACGCTCAGCTACATCTCGCAGAACCCTATTCACCGCAAATATCATCACGGCCACATTACGTTTTCGATGCTGTACGCCTTCACGGAAAATTTCGTGCTGCCGCTCTCACACGATGAGGTGGTGCACGGCAAACGCTCGCTGATCGACAAAATGCCCGGCGACCTCTGGCAGCAATTCGCGAATTTGCGGCTGCTCTATGCCTACATGTGCGCGCATCCGGGAAAGAAGCTGCTCTTCATGGGGGGCGAGTTCGGGCAGCGCTCGGAATGGAATCACAGCGTGAGCCTGGACTGGGGGCTGCTGGCCTATCCAGAGCATCACGGCGTGCAGCGGCTGGTTGCCGACTTGAATGCGCTCTATCGCAGGGAATCGGCGCTGCATGAAGTGGACTTCGACTGGCAGGGATTTCAGTGGATCGACTGCAACGATGCGGACGCCAGCGTTCTTTCCTTCATCCGGCGCGCCCGGGATCCCCGGGATTTCATGGTGGTGGTATTGAACTTCACGCCGGTGGCTCGCGCGGAGTATCGCGTGGGGGTCCCGGAGCCGGGTTATTACCGCGAACTCCTCAACAGCGATGCCGAGCTCTATGCGGGCAGCAATTTTGGCAATGGCGGCGGCGTGATGGCCGAGCCAGTGCCGTGGATGGGAATGCCCTACTCGGTGCTTTTGCGCCTGCCGCCGCTCGCGGCGCTCTATTTCAAGCGGGCGTAACGGGATTTTTCTTTAAGGCGTCCGCAACGGCCGATATCCAATCCACAGGACGGCCCCGGGATCAAACTCCGACAGGCACCCGGGCGGGACCTTGAGCGTCGCCGCAATGCGAGCCACTCGCTGATACGGACTGCAGCCGGTGGGCGTGCTCATACGTATCGGTCACAGCAATCACCTCATCGGCTCTCGTATCAGAGACCAGATTCTCCAGCCCCGCTTTCACTGTTGCATCCGATCCCTACAATCGCCGCGCGCAGTCTGTTCTCCACCGCCGCGCGCTCGGCGTCGTGCCATAGCGGCTCCATAGAATCCACCGGCGGCAGCAACTCCACTGGCTGGCCCCGGATCAGCCGCAGAAAGCGCTGCTGCGGGGTGGTGAACAACCGCCGGGCTGCCGCATCGGTCTCCGCCGCGATCACCTGCACCGCGACGATCAGATAGGGCTTGCGCAGTGCTGTCGCTTGGCCGGAAGCGCTCGCGATAGAGCCGCGCCGCCGCATACAAATACTCAGGAGCAAAATGCGCCGCGAAGGCGAACGGCAAACCAAGTGTCGCTGCCAGCTGCGCGCTAAAGCCACTCGACCCCAGCAATGTGATGGGCACATTGCTGTTCTGTCCGGGAACTGCCTTCACCACTTGCCCCGGCTTCTCCGGCCCCAGATATGTCCGCAACTCTTCCAGAAGCTCCGGAAAATCATCGCCGGTCTGGCTCAGATCCCGCCGGAGAGCCCGCATCGTCTGAAAATCGGCGCCCGGAGCCCGTCCCAGCCCGAGGTCGATTCGTCCCGGATACAGCGCCTCGAGAGTCCCAAACTGCTCGGCCACCACCAGTGGCGCGTGATTAGGCAACATGACTCCACCGCTGCCGACGCGAATCGTCTTCGTGGCGGCTGCTATATGCCAATCAGGAGCGGCGTGGCGGAGCAAGCCAGTCCCGAGATGGAGTGATGCTCCGCCACCCAGTAACGCGTGTATCCCAGTTGCTCGACGTGCTGCGCCAGATCCACGGACCGGGCAATTGCGCTGGCCGGCGGCTCGCCGGCGCGCATGGCTACGAGATCCAGGACTGAAACGGGTAAACTTTGGGCAGAGGGTGTAGTGGGTGCAGTCGGTCGGGGCATCGTCATACCTTCAATCTTCAATCTTCATTCTTGATTCTTCATTCTTGATGCTGGGGCCTGGTCAAATGGCGGCGACGCGCTCCTTGGGTACGAAGTAGACCTCTTCCTTGATCTGTTCCTTCACCCAGCCTGCCCGCGTGAGGATCCCCTTGCCGTTTTCAATCATCTTGGGATGGCCGCAAAGATAAGCGGAAGTTGTTTCCGGTTTCAGACCCCACAATTGGGTGTATTTGCGGATCAGGTCATCGGTGCGGCCGACCTCTCCGGTCCACTTGGAATCATCCCAGGGCCGACTGATCGTGGGAACGTATTCCAGCCAAGGGACTTCGGCGGCAAAGCGCTCCAACTCCTCCGAATACCCGAACTCCCAGGAGTGGCTGGCGCCCTCCAGCAGGAAGAGCTTGTGGCCTTCGGGGAATTTGCTCTAGCCTGGCGTCGTTGTGCAGGGTACGAATGTAGCTGACGAAGGGGGCGACTCCGGTGACGGTGGCGAGGAGCAGATGATTTTTCCGCCCGGCGCTGTTATCGGTATCCAGGGTGAAGCGGCCTTTGGGCATTCGGCGCATCGTAATCTCGTCGCCCACTTGAAGGGTATGAAGCGCGGGCGTCAATTCTCCCCGGGGGACCAGTTCAAAGAAGAACTCCAGTTCGGGTTCATAGGGCGAAGAGACGATCGAGTAGGGCCGCTCGATATGTTTAGCTGGCGTGACGACGCCAAGAGTGGCGTATTGGCCGGCCGCGAAGTGGAATTCCGAGCCGGGATCAAGACGAATGGACCAAAGATCGTCCGAGATGTCACGCCGCTTGACGATTCGCGCGCGATAGAACTTTTCTTTGTTATCTACGATTCCCGAGATCCATCCTGTTGAAATCTCCCGTAGTTTTCTTAGATTCGTTTCCCGCGAAAAGGCTACTTCGTCTCTTTCATGCGGCAAAAGCGCCGTTATCTTTTTCAAACCGCGAAAGCTCCTGATGTCCATGACTTTCGCGGGAGACACGGCCTTTTGGCACACGACAACCTGATCATGCTGCCAAGGTTAGAAGGTTAGCGGATTCTTATTCATAGGCAAGGGCATCGATGGGATCGCTGCGTGCGGCACGGAGTGCCGGATATGCGGCACCAGCCAAAGCGCCGCCGATGGCGACGAGAATGGAACGAACGATCCAGTCGGCGGTGATCTCAATCTGCAAGGTGGGCGACGTGTGATGCAGGACTGCAGTTGTGCCGTAAGTGACGATTAAGCCGACAGCTACACCGAGAACGACAAGCAAGAGAGCTTCGGCGACGATTAGCCAGCAAATCTCGAGACGCGACGAGCCGAGCGCCTTCAGGATGCCGATCTCACGGCGGCGCTCAAGCACCATGGTGTACATGGTCAGCAGAATGACGAGGAAACTGATAACGATGCCCAAGCCGATGAAGGAGCGGAGAAACGGCTTCAGTTCCGGCAAGCTCGAAGAGGTCATCAGCGACATGTACTCGGCCATGGAGCGAATGCGATAGCCGGGCAGAAGCCTGACGAGCGAGGCGCGGAGAGCCTCGGTATTCCCCGTGCTCCGAACGTAGATCATGGAGACGCGCTTCTGGGCGCCGGCAATTCCCTGCGCCGTTTCAATCGGGACGAAGAAACGAGCGCCCTTGCCATGAACGACGATGCCGGAGACCCTGAAGGTCCGATTCATTAGCGAGACCGTGCCGCCGACGGTGAGCTTGCGGCCCTGTGCCGCCAGGTCGTCAGCAATCACGTCGTCGGGACCGGTGAACGTGCCGCCGGAAAGAAACGTGAAGCCGGCGCTCAACCCATTAAACCGCGCGTAATCAATTCCATAAATGACGCTCAGGGTGGCGGTATCCACAATCACGAGTACGGGGGCAACTTCGTCGATTCCAGAAAGCTTTTCGATTCGAGGCACCTGGGAGTCCGGGATGACGGCGCTTGAAAACGAGAAAAAGATCGAGGAGTTCGGCGGCTGAACGATGATGTCGGCTCCCACGCCTTCGGCGCGCGCTCGCCAATCGCTGAGGATGCCCGAAGTGAGTCCAACAATCAGAAGAATCAAGAAGACTTGCAGGCCGATGGCGGCGGCGCTGAACGCGGAGCGCAAAGGATGAACGCCGAGGTTACGCCATAGCAGATTCAGGTAGAGAAATTTTGTCGGGCGGATCTTTACGGCGCCTGGGCGGGCGCTCTGGGAGCTTTGCTCGGGAATCAAGATTAGTCGGCGTTCAAGGGTCGTGAAGTTCCGTGACGCAGTAGTTTAGCATTCACCATGGGCATTCACCACGGGCATTCGTGGCGGGCGCGGTCAAAAAAGACGAGAGAAATTCGCGCACAGGGCAATAGGGACGGATCGAGAGAGCGGCTGTTTTAGAGTTTTCACGGTCACCTGGAAATTTTTTCTGTGGGAGCACGAAAGGTTTTCAACAAAATTGTTGAAAAGTGTGTGGAAAAGGGCTCTCCGAGCGTCGCAACCGCGTCTACAGGAATCACTTGATACGAGTTGCACCGGAGCAGGGCAATCACTGCTCCGAGATGGTACGCAAAGTGCCTTCCGCTTCAAGATGTGTGGAAGTTGAAGCAGACTTTTCACGGCAGCGCGAAGAGAGAGCGCTTGGCGATGGACTTGCGGCAGGCCGAAGCAAATTCTTTCTCTGCCTGACGGCGTTATCGGCAAAGCACAAGTGGGCAACGGTCTATTGCGCTGTAATGCGAAGCCGACAGAGACTTAGTCAGCGGACTCAATTATCCGTAAGGCCGAGAGGAACCGGGAGTTGCTCTCCACCCAGTGCGGGTTGACTCGTGTGAAAGTGAGCACGCGCCTGGATTTTTTCCCCTCGGTACCAGCTGATTTGAGATAGTTTGCGTGCCGGGATATTGCCGGACGTGACCGATGCCTGACGATCGATCCAAGAAGAAAGCGAACGGGTCCACACCGGCTACCGGAGGGGATTCGCAACCAGCCAAACAGCGCGCCGTTCTGCGCTGCCAACTGGTCGCTTCCGCTGAAGTAACCGAGCCGAGCTCGGGAACCCGGCTCTCCGCACGAGTTTCGGAGCTGGGCCTCGGGGGTTGCTACATCGAAACACTAAACCCGTTCGCCGAGGGCACGCTGGTCGATTTGCGGATTCTCAGAGATCAAGGCGTCTTCGAATCCAAGGCCAAGGTGGTCTATTCCCAAGGCAGCTTCGGGATGGGCCTGGCCTTTAGCGAGATGGCTCCAGATCAACGATCCCTGCTGGAAGACTGGCTGGCCGAGATTGTGATTCAATCCAGGCCGGCTTCGTAGGTTCGACTCGCCTTTCTGGCTCCGAGGGCGGTCTCCGACGATGCCGTTTATCAAATCAGGACACTACCGGCGCGAGCTCACGCTTTCCTTTACCTTGATTTTGATAGATGATCGCTTTCGGATTTTGTCGATGTGGGTCTTTTAGCGCAGCGAACGTCTAAGACAGAAACGACAGCGGAGTTGCAACGTGACTAAATCAAATCGTCCCTCTCGCAGAGAGTTCCTGGAAATCGCCACGGCAGGCACGGGTCTGGCTCTAGCCGGTCCAGGGAGCATCTGGGCGCGTGGATTTCCAGACGCACTGGCTTCCGAAGCGGGCGCTCCGGAGCCCCAGACTGGAGCTGGCGGCGTCAATCCATTCACGGATCCCAGCTATGCGGCGGGCGCCAAGATGCGACTCCAGGAGTTCCTCGGCCGCGGCGCCGATCCCACAGAAGCGAAGGCGATCTTCGCGCGCCTCACGAGCCTCGATCCCGAGGCCTGGGTCAAGGAGTGGACCAAGCTGGCCGTACCCGCCGAACATCAAGCAGCGGAGCTTGAATCGCAGGGGAAGATGCAGGAAGCCAACAAGGCCTATGAGAAGGCTTCCGCTTATTACAGCATCGCCAAATTCCCGGTGATCAATCACCCCGCCAAGCAGGCGGCATACCGCAAGTGCGTCGAGAATTATCTGAAGGCCGCGCGCTCGCAGGATCCGCCTATGGAGCGGGTGGCGATTCCATTCGAAGGCAAGGAGATCATCGGCTATCTGCGCAAGCCCAAAGGCGTCACACGGCCGCCCGTGGTGATCGCCACCGGAGGAGTGGACGTCTACAAGGAAGATCGCAACACCAACGACATTCTGGGCATCGGAGCCGCGTCGTTTTCCATGGATATGCCCGGCGCGGGGGAATGTCCGGTGTGGAACACGCCCAATGCCGAACGACTCTACACCGCCACGATCGACTTCCTGCTCACGCGGCAGGATCTGGACGCCCAGCGGCTCGGCTTTATCGGACGCAGCTACGCCGGTTATTGGGGCGGCAAGATGGCTTATGTCGAAAGCAAACGAATCCGCGCTTCGGCGCAACTCGGCGGTCCAATCCACTACACGTTTCAGGAACCGTGGCTGCGCGGGCTGCAAAGCGAAAAAACCTACTTCTGGTCGCTGCTGGATTCCATGATCTACAGCAATCATGTGAAGGACTACGCCGAACTGGTGAAAACGGCTCCGGCGATGTCTCTGCTGGAGCAAGGTTGGCTCGACAAGCCGTGCGCCCCCATGATCATGGTGAATGGCGAAAAAGATCCCTGGATCTCCCCGCAGGAGATCCCCCTGCTGCTCGAACACGGCGAACCGAAAACCGCTCGCCTGGTCGCCGACGGCGCTCACATGGGCCGCGGCAGTCGCGATAATGCCGGTAGTGGTCGCGCGGTGTCGGAATTTCTCCGCGCGCACCTGAGCGCCTGAACGCGATCGACCAGCGCAGCACTCGAACCCTCCCTGTCTCACGCTTCGCCGCAGCGAGCGGCGGCTTCTTTTCAAATTTGCTTGTTTGCGGCCGAAAGTAGGAACAGAATACGCGCAATCGGACGTAGGTGATCTGGGCCCCTCAGCGGAGAAGCCACGTAGGAGGACAGCGATGCTGAAATCTTCTCGTCTGGTATTGGCGTTGTGCGCGCTTTGCGTGGCGATGAACGCGAGCGGACAAACGGGCACGAAGAACGGCGAGTGGCACAATTATGGTGGCGACCTGGGTAGCACGCGCTACGCACCGCTCGATCAGATCAATGCGGACAATTTCGGCAAGATGGAAATCGCGTGGCGATTCAAGACGGATTCGCTCGGCCCGCGGCCGGAATTCAAGTTTGAATCGACTCCCCTGATGGCTCACGGCGTGTTGTACTCAACCGGCGGTACGCGCCGCGCGGTAGTGGCCATGGATGCGGCGACCGGTGAACTGCTGTGGGTCCATCGCGAGGACGAAGGGATGCGCGGCACGTACGCGCCTCGCCAGCTTTCCGGGCACGGGGTAGCGTATTGGACCGATGGCCGGGAGGAACGAATCCTGTACGTTACGCCGGGCTACCGACTGATCGCGCTGAACGCGAAGACCGGAATGCCGGTGACAGGCTTCGGGAAGAACGGCGTAGTCGATTTGAAACAAGACGACGATCAGGAGATCGACCTGATCACCGGCGAGGTGGGGCTCCATTCGACGCCGGTGGTTGCCAAGGATGTGGTGATCGTCGGCGCAGCACACCTGACCGGAAGCGATCCGAAGAGTCGCAAGAACGTAAAGGGTTACGTTCGTGGATTCGATGTGCGCACGGGCAAGCGGCTCTGGATTTTCCACACGATTCCCCGCCCCGGTGAGTATGGAGCGGACACATGGGAGAAGGACTCCCTCATGTACACCGGCAATACGGGCGTGTGGGCACAAATGTCCGTCGACGAGGAGTTAGGGCTTGTGTATCTGCCCGTGGAGTTGCCGACGGGCGATTACTATGGAGGCGATCGCCCAGGCAGCGGACTTTTTGGCGAAAGCGTCGTGGCCGTCGATCTGCAAACCGGCAAGCGTAAGTGGCACTACCAACTCGTTCACCACGGGATCTGGGACATGGATATACCGTGCGCGCCGATCCTGACGGACATCGCGCTTAACGGGCGGACGGTGAAGGCACTGGCGCAGCCCACCAAGCAGGGTTTCCTCTACGTCTTCAACCGCGAAACCGGCGAGCCGATCTGGCCCATCGAGGAGCGTCCCGTGCCCAAAGGCGACGTGCCGGGCGAGTGGTATTCGCCGACGCAGCCATTTCCGACGAAGCCCCCGGCTTTCGATAATCAGGGAGTCTCCATTGAGAGCTTGATTGACTTCACGCCGGAGCTAAGGGCCGAGGCTGTAAAGCTCGTCTCGAAATATCACATCGGACCAATCTTTAGTCCGCCGACGGTCAGCAAGGCGGACGGAACGCTGGGAACGATTACTTCGCCGGGGTCAACCGGCGGAGCGAACTGGCCGGGCGGATCCTACGATCCCGAAACGCACAAGCTGTACGTCTACTCGCAGAGCGCGATTGCGGTGCTGGGAATGATCCCAACGCCGAACCCGCAATTTTCGGACATGGAGTATGTGCAGGGCACGGCAGGCAAAGAGCCGCGGAACAGCACCCCCATGGGCGCTCCACCGGCGCCACGAGCTCCTGGAGCGGCGGCTGAAGGCGGAGAGGGTGGCGCTACCCTCAGCGTGAATGGCTTGCCATTGCTGAAGCCTCCCTACGGGCGGATTACGGCGTATGACATGGACAAAGGCGCAATTACCTGGCAGGTGGCGCACGGCGAAACACCCGACAACGTGCGCAATCATGCGGCGCTGAAAGGCCTGACGATTCCGCGGACTGGGCAGCCAGGGCTGGTGGGAGTGCTGACTACAAAGACGCTGGTGATCGCCGGCGAGCCCATGTTTACTACGACTGCGTCCAACGGGCGCGGCGCAATGCTGCGCGCCTACGATAAAGCGACCGGAAAGGAAGTGGGCGCCGTCTTCATGCCCGCGCCGCAGAGCGGTTCGCCAATGACGTACATGTTGAATGGGCAACAGTACATCGTCGTGGCGATCAGCGGACCGGGATTTGCGGGTGAACTGGTGGCGTTCCGGCTTCGGTCTATCAGCTAACGTGCGCCAAAGGACCGAATGAGGATTTCAGCTTCCGGGCAGACGATTTTGGGCTAGATTTGGACACGGCCGTCAGCCGCTCGCTCAAGCGAGCCGCGCCTGCTGAATCATCTCGACCAACACTGCTCTCGTCTCGTCGGGAGTGGTCGCTTCCCGCAGGAACGCGATGCGGGCACCACGCATACCATCCTGGGTCCTGAGGCGAACATAAAATCCAAGGCGATCGACCGTAGTCATCGTCGCCTCCTGAGACTCAATGCCAGCGAATACGCGAGCCAACAGGATCAGCGCGTCGCCGTGGTCAGCGTTCATATGCCGGATGATTCCGGCCGCAGCGTCTGCAAGAGGATCGGGCCTGGCGCGTTCATATTCCGAAGCGGGAACCCAACCCATTACTCCGAAGCCGCCCACGTAGTAGACATCAATCGCGTCCAGGCGATAGAACGAGAAGTCCTCGAAGTCCACCCAGTACTTACTGTTGGCGTAACGTTCCAGATAGAGCTTACGGGCGGCGGCCGTTTCCGGCTCAGGCACCGGCGTTACATTCCCCAGCAGCGTAACTCTAGACGCGCCCAGCGGATCGCCGTCGGCGTCGGGCTGAGTCACGAGCAGGCTGGCTCTGGGGTCCGCCTGCAAATTCTGGGTGTGCATCGCCATCGTGCTGATCAGAAAGATGGGGCATCCGTGGTCGTTCAACCCGTAAGGCATGACCGATCCGAATGGGAATCCGGGCTGCTTACGAGAAAGCGTCGAGAGGGTGCCAATCCGACCCAAGTGCACCAAGGTACGGGCTCGCTCAGCGAATGAGGGCTCTGGAACTGCGGGGACGTCACTCGCCTTGGCGGGCCCCGCATGTTTTCTGACGGATGAGGACATCGATATTCTTTCCGGAGATGTATTCCCGACGTGCCATTTATCTCCACAGAGACTAACGATGTCAGATTCCTTGCGCAGTTAGCAAGTGGAACTCCCGATAAGCGGCGGTATCCGAGGGTGGCCGGACTCCTAACGGCAGCTTCCGACAAAACTCCTTTCGGTAACTCCTTTCGGGAATGGTCAGGTGGGGTTATGCGCTACCTTGACAAGCGGGCGACCGGGATGGAATATTCGCGCCAACTGGAGGTCCCCATGAACTTGAAGGCCTTAATCATTTTTGTGTTTGGCGCTGCCCTGCTGGGGATGTCCGTTCCGGTCTTTGGGCACCATGGGGCGGCATCGTACGACCCGAAGCTGACCACGCAAAAAGGGACGGTGACGGATTTCAAGTTCATCAATCCCCATTCAGAGATCTATTTTGACGTCACGGATGCCGCCGGAAATGCTCAAAAATGGATTGCGGAAGCTGTAAGCGTAGCCAGCATGTCGAGGGACGGCTGGACGAAGAACACGCTCAAGCCCGGGGACCGGGTCACCATCATCGGTAATTGCGCGAAAAACGGCTCGCACACCACGCGGCTAAGCAAGATTGTGCTGGCCGACGGGAAATCGTTCACGATCGAGCGCGGCGAGGATTATGCGGATCAGTAGGAACGGCGGGAGAAGAGGAGTTTTGCGATGCGCAAACGCCTGACGCGATTCGGCCGCCGGCATGGCGGCACTGGTCTTCTCACTGATATGCATCTTGGCATTGTCGTCCGGTCGCGCGTGCGCAAACCGCTCCCCCGCAGGCAGCGGCAAAATCCCAGACGGCCCCCACGGACCTCTCCGGAGTGTGGCGGCGATCACGGCGCCCGCCGGACAACGCGAAACGCTACACGCTGGGTGACGTGGTCAATTACCTTACGCACGTCGAGCCCACCATGACGGCCTGGGGCGATGCGAAATTCAAGGCCAACAAGCCGAATCTCGGTCCTCGCGCGGTTCCATTGGCGCAGAGCAACGATCCGGTCATCAGTTGCTTCCCGCCGAGCGTGCCGCGGCTCTACACGCAACGATTGGGAGCGCCGTTTGAGATCATGCAGATTCCCGGCCGGGTGATGATGTTCTTCGAATTCGACCATTTTGTGCGCGCAATCTATGTAGACGGCCGGCAGCATCCGAAGGACCTGAATCCAACGTGGATGGGCGATGCGATCGGCAAGTGGGAGGGAAATACGCTGGTGGTGGATACGGTCGGCTTCAACGACAAGAGCTGGCTCGATTCGCTGGGTCATCCGCACAGCGACGCGCTGCATCTGGTGGAACGCATACGGCGCACCAGCCACGACGCCATGACGGACGACATCACCATCGACGATCCGAAGGCCTACACAAAACCGTGGAACGCTCACCTCGTCTTCGAATTGAAACCAGACTGGAACATTGCGGAATATGTCTGCGAGGATTTTCTCAACTTCAAGGACTTGCAGACGATTTCAGAGTCGACGAAGTAGCCCCGGCGGTCAGCTCTTCTCAGCCAAGCAGGTCCAGTTTTCGCCGGGATAGCTAGTCGTGGCTTGCGCCGCGAAGGACTTCCACGGCGTGAGGCAAAAGATCGGCCACGGCGTCGAGAGACTCCACGGCGCCGCGCGGGCTGCCAGGCAGATTGACGATCAGCGCCCGCCTGCGCACTCCGGCAACGGAGCGCGAAAGCGCGGCGCGAGGATTTTTCTCGCGGCCCTTCTCGCCGCATGAGCTCGCCGAGACCCGGCAACAATTTTTCGCAAACAGCGGCGGTTGCTTCGGGAGTGCGTATCGCGGGGGCCGACACCGGTGCCACCGGTGGTGAGCACGAGGTCGATTGAATCCGACTCTGCAAGCGCAGCGAGGCGCATTTCGAGGGCGTCGCGATCGTCGGAGAGCGCTTCGGAGGAGACCACCTGCCAGCCGAGCGCCCGGCAGCGGTCTGCCAATTCGGGGCCGGAGCGATCCTGGCGCTGGCCGCGGGACACGGAATCGCTTACCGTCACAATGGCTACGCGCGGCTTCTTTGGCTCACTGCTCAAACTTGCAACTCGCTTGTAACTCGATACGCAAACTTTTAGCTTTCCACGCGATTGCTGTTGGCTTCGTCGAGCAAGCGCATGGCCTCCATCAGCAGGCCGGTGGTGGAGCGCGTCGTGGTGGTGCGCTCAGAGGTCGCCGCGAAGTCGATTTCGAATTCGCCATCGGCCCAGTTGATGGCTTCGAAAAACAGCAGCGATCGCCTTCGACATCGCCGAGGCGCGCGTCCTTGCACTGCCCCCCGGCGAAAAATAGCTCGCAGCTTCTGGCCGCTGTGGCTCAGCGCCAGCCGGCAGGACTTCTGCCCCATCTCCGAGCGACTGCATCAACTCGGCCACGCCCATCTCTTCGAGGCGTCCCTGAATCACGCCCGGCGCGCGGAGCGCGCTGCTGCAGTTTTTCCAGGTGCAACGCGGTCCACGAACTTTTTCGCCACGCGCACCAGATCGGCGGCGAAAAACGGCTTGGGCAGAAAATCCTCGGCGGCCACCAGCGGCCGCAGCTTCTCTTCGATGTCGCCGCGGCTGGCCACGAAGATAAACGGAGTGTTGCCGCGTGGCTTCGCGCCCGCGCAATTTCTCGTAAAGCTGGCGCCCGTCGAGTCCGGGCATTTTGAAATCGGTGATGATCAGATCCGGCGGGGCGTCGACGGCCTTGAGCAGCGCGTCCGCGCCGTCGGCGGCGAGGATCACGTGGCAGAGCGGCTCGAGTGCCTGCGCCATGAGTTCGCGCACCAGCGGATTATCGTCCACCACCAGCACGTGCACCGTCTTGGCGGCTGGCAGTTCATTCGTGGCTTCGGCCGCGTTTTGCGGCGATAATGCGCCGCTCTTGCCCGCCGGTCTTTTCGACCAGATAGATGTCCGTGATTTCCATCGACTTATCGAGGGCCTTGCACATGTCGTAGACGGTGAGCGCGGCGGCGGAAACGGCAACCAGCGCTTCCATCTCCACGCCGGTCTGCGCAGTGGCCGTCACGCTGCGAGGTAATTTCCACGCCATTTTGGCATAGCCGTCGCGGTCACATCAATGTGCGTGAGCGGCAGAGGATGACAAAGAGGTATCCACTCCGAGGTGCGCTTGGCGGCGGCGATTCCCGCGATGCGCGCAATCTCCAGCGGATCGCCCTTGGGCGTCTTGCGGCGCCGCACCTGTCGCAAGCGACGGGCTTGCGATGCGCACAAATCCGCGCGCCGTGCGCCTTCCGCGACGGTCACCGCCTTCGCGGTGACGTCCACCATGGACGACTTCCGAGCCTTTGCCGAAATGGCTGAGCTTTTTCATAGCGCCTACGCGTCCGCGGCCCGCCGCGGTATCACCAGGGCCCATCTCGCCAGCCTCCCAATTCAGTTTATCGGCGGGCACCACCAGGAATGCGTTGGACTCCGCCAGAGCGACGATATCGCCCGGAGCCTTGCCACGGCAGGGCGGACACTTCGGGCTTCCCTGCACGCGTCCGCACACGCGCCGGCAGGAAGTGGGTCAATTCGCTGCGCTCGTCACAGCGCATGCGCGAGCCGCGCGCGGAAAATCGGCAGCGGCCGCGGCGCCGCGCCGCCCAGCAGATCGATCGCGGGAACCACAAACAGCTCGAACGTCACCATCGTCGAAACGGGATTGCCCGGCAAGCCGAATACCGGCTTGCCGCCGCACACGCCGAAAACGGCCGGCCTTCCCGGACGAATGGCGACGGCATCGAACACGAACTTCGCGCCCAATTCCGCCGAGGACCAGCTCCACCAGATCGTACTTCCCCATCGAGACGCCGCCGGACATGATCAGCAGATCCGCTTTCAGGCCGCGCTCGATCGCGGCGGCGCAGCTCCGTTTTTTCGTCCGGCGCGTTGCCCAGCGGAGTCGGCTTTCGGCGCCCGTCAGCCCAGCCAGCGCTTCGAGCGCGACGCCATTGCCATTGCGAACCTGGAACGGCCCGGGCGTCGCGGCGATGTCGACCACCTCATCGCCCGTCGAGAGAATGGCGACGCGCGGACGCTTGAAAACGCTGCGACGTGCGTGCACGCCCACCTGCGCCGGCCAAAGCCATCTCCGGCATAACCGAGCCGCGTGCCGGACGACAGCAGCTGCTGCCCCGCGCGTGCTTCGCTTGCCGCGCGCCACGATGTTCTGACCGCGGCGTGGCGGCGCGGCTCGAGCGTCACGCGATCTCCGTCGATGGCGACATGCTCGATCATCACGACCGCATCGGCGCCCGCTCGGCACCGCCGCACCGGTCATGATCTGCACGCACTCACCGGGAGCGACGGTCGCGCTCGGAAGTCGCTGCCGGCCTTGATCTCGCCGACGCAGCGCAACGTGCGCACCGAGCACCGCGTCGTCGGCGGCGCGCAGGGCGAATCCATCGCGCATGGAACGATCGAACGGCGGGTAGTCGCGATCGGCAGCAACGGCCTGCGCCAGCACGCGGCCGCAGGCGCGCGTAAGCTCGACCGTTTCCGCCGCCAGCGGAGCGCGCAGCGCTCGAACGCGTGGCGATCACTTTTTCGCGGGCTTCTTCGAAGGACAGCATGCGCGGCTCAGCTCAGCCAGGACGCGAATTGCGTTCCGGAGGCGACGATCGTGGCGTCGCGCTCCGGTCCGGTGGAAATCATGCCGATCTCGACGTTCGAGCTGGTCGGAGATGAACTTGAGGTAGTCGAGCGCGCTTCGCGGCAGGCCTGTCGGCGTCGCGAATGCCCTCGGTGGAGGCTTGCCAGCCGGGCAGCGTGCGATACTCCGGGCGTAATCGTGATCGAAATCCTCGCTGGCGGCAGGCATTTCGTTCATGCGGCGTGCCCTTGTAGCAGTAGCCGACGCACACCTGAATTTCGCGCTGCGTATCGAAGACGTCGAGCTTGGTCACGACCAGCGAGCTAATCCCGTTGAGCGTCACCGCGTAGCGGAGCATCGGCAGATCGAGCCAGCCGCAGCGGCGCGGGCGGCCGGTGACGGCGCCGTACTCCTTGCCGCGATCGCGCACTTCGCGTGGCTTCGAGATCGGGCATCTCCGTGGGAAATGGGCCGCTGCCCACGCGCGTGGTATAGGCCTTGGTAACGCCGGCAACACCGGAGATGCGCGTCGGCGCGACGCCCAGACCCGTGCAGGCGCCGCCCGCAGTGGCGTTCGACGAGGTCACAAACGGGATACGTGCCGTAGATCGATATCCAGCATGGTGCCCTGCGCGCCCTCGAAAAGCACCGAGCGGCCTTCATCGAGCGCTCGATTGATCAGCGCCGAGGTGTCCACGACGAGCGGCCGCAACCGCTCGGCATATTCGAGATACTTGTCGGCAAGACCTTCCACGTTCGAGTGCAGCTCCATAGGCCGCACGGCAGATGGCGTCTTTTTCCTGCACGACGCGCGCGAGTTTCTCGCGGAATCGCGCCGGCTCCATCAGATCGCAGACGCGCAAGCCGGAACGCGACATCTTATCTTCGTACGCCGGGCCGATGCCGCGGGAAGTGGTGCCGATTTTGGCCGCGCCGCGAGCGGCTTCCGCAGCTTTCTCCATCTGGCGATGATAGGGAAAGATCAGGTGCGCGCGGTTGCTGAGGTGCAACCTGCCGCGGACGTCGATGCCCATGCGGCCGAGGCTATCGAGTTCCGCCACCAGCGCGGCGGGATCCACCACCACGCCCGCGCCAATCACGGCGTGTTTGCCCGGACGCAGAATTCCGCAGGGGATCAACTGCAGGACGAAGCGATTGCCATTGTAAATGACGGTGTGTCCCGCGTTGTGACCGCCGGCGCAGCGCGCGATATAGTCAAACGAGGCCGCCATATAATCGACGACCTTGCCTTTGCCTTCATCGCCCCACTGCGCGCCCACCACCACGATAGATTTCATTCCCGCTGGATCCTTTTCTGAAGGGCTCATTCGCCGTATTCGGGCCGCACTCTGCCTGGACCATTTTCCTTCCTGAGAGACACAGGAGGGGTTCGCTCAAGGCTTGCGGCGGAATGAATATCGTACTCGCCGCGAGAGGTCAAAGGCAAGGCGGCGGATGGGTTTCGGATGCACCTCGATGATGAGTGATGCCCGTGTCATAAAACGCACGCATATCAGATATAACGGCTGAGAAACACGCTACCCAGAGAAGTGCCCCATCGCAGGGGCTCCGCCGGGACCGCGAGGCCCCATCCAGGCTTGCCCACTCCAGCTACCGCAGAAGGCTTACTCCCAACCCGCAGCCAAGGGTTTCGGTGAGGAACAGAAGAGTCGCCGTCACCCGAAACACAAGCCCCCAACCCGTGGGTGGAGTGCTGGCGATGTTGTCCGCACTCCGGACCAGAAAGTGATTCCAAGCTCCGAAGACAAGCGAGCCCGCCATAGACAAAAATAGGAGTAATCCGGCGGTACGACGAAGCTTCAGGAGCAACAACAGCGCTGCGATCAGCGGCGCCACAATGATCACCGTCCATACGAAGAATTGCTGGCTCGCTGACAGGCCGATGAGCAGATTTCCGTGAGCACTACCATGAAGCATCGTGATGAATAGATGGACCACGATTAAGGCCAAAGCAAATTTAGCGCTAAGGCTCATGCTTCACCCCGGAGAGGTTCACCTCAGAGAGGAGAACCGAAGATACCTCGCTCCTTCATCCGGGCACCCGGGGGGCGTCGGATCAGCTGGGGATGACAGCTTCCAGAAGCGAGGGTTCGCGGCCAAGGCCAGCGAGCGCTAATCAGGTGTGGCGGTCTACGATCTTGGAGATCTGATCCTTGGGAACGGCGCCGACGATCTGATCGGCGACCTGGCCGCCCTTGAAGATCAGCAGCGTGGGGATGCCGCGAATATTGAAGCGGCCCGCCGAATTCACGTTCTCATCCACGTTCAGCTTGACCACCTTGAGCTTGCCGACATAATCCTGCGCGATTTCGGCCACAGTGGGCGCGAGCATGTGGCACGGGCGGCACCAGTCTGCCCAGAAATCCACCATCACCGGCTGCGTATTGCTCGCGTCGATGACTTCGGCCTGAAAATTGCTGTCCGTAACGCTGGAAATAGTATCTGCCATATGTTCCTTTCGCTTGAGCGCGCTCCACCGTATGCGGGAGCTAAGCGCTCCTATTTAGATGATGTCGCAGCCGTTCGGATTCGCGCCTTTCGAGCCACCTCGTACAACCTGGCATACTCGAGCCGCCGAGGCATTCCAGGAAAAATCCTTGGCCATGCCGTTGGTTTGCAGGCGCCGCCAGGCGACCTTGTCCGCGATACAGCGCCAGCGCCTCGTGCAGCGCGCCAGCAACGCCTCACCGGTATATTCGGAGAACTTGAATCCGGTGCCGCGCCCGGTCGTGCGGTCGAACGGCTCGATCGTATCGTCGAGGCCGCCCGTGGCCCGCACCACCGGGACGGTGCCGTAGCGCAGACTATAAATCTGATTCAAGCCGCAAGGCTCGTAGCGCGACGGCATCAGGAACATGTCCGCGCCCGCCTCGATCTTATGCGCCAGCGTATTGTCGTAGGCGATCTTAACCGCGAGCCTTTTCGGAAACTGCTGGGCGCCAGTTCGCGGAACATGCGCTCGTGCTTCGCTTCGCCGGTGCCCAGCGCCACGATGGCCAAGTCTTCCTGCAGCAGTGCGTCCGCCACCTGGGTCAGCAAATCGAAGCCCTTCTGGTCGGCGAAACGCGACACAATTCCAATCAGGGGCCGCTGCAGATTTTCGCCCGGCAGCTCGAATTCCGTCAGCAGGTCTTTCTTGCAGGTCTGCTTGCCAGCAAGATCCTTGGCCGAATAGCGGGCCGCGATCAGGCTATCGAGTTCCGGATTCCACACCGAATAGTCCACGCCATTCAAGATGCCCACCAGATTGTCGGCTCGCCTGCGCACCACGCCGTCCAGGCCATGCCCGTATTCGGGGGTCTGAATCTCCTCCGCGTATTTGCGGCTGACGGTGGTCAGATAGTCGCTGAAAATCAGGCCGCCCTTGAGGTAGTTCACGTGGCCGAAAGAACTCCAGCGCGTCCATGCGAAACAGCGAATCGGGCAAACCGATTTTCGCCAGGACCTCGCTCGGGAAAAGCCCGTGGTAGCCCATGTTGTGGATGGTGAAGACCACCGGCAAGTTCGAAAGCTGCGGATCGGCGCTGTAGGACGTTCGCAGCAGCACCGGCACGAGCGCGCTCTGCCAGTCGTGACAATGAATCACGTCGGGCTGCCAGACCTGCTTGGCCAGCTCGATCGCCGCGCGCGCGAACTCCGCGAAACGCTCGGCATTGTCGGGGTAATCCCGTCCGGCCAGGCCATAGAGCTGATCGCGGTCGAAATATTCCGGATCGTCCACGAAGAAGTACTGCACGCCGTGCGGCCGCGGACCTTCGGCAATGGCCGGAAAGCGAAGCGACGTACCCATGGGCACGGTCAGGCTCTTGAGCACGACTTTCTTGACCGGCGTATTGCGGTAACGCGGCAGGACCACGGCCACCTCGTGCCCCAGCCCACGAGCGCCTTGGGCAGCGCCTCGACGACGTCGGCGAGGCCGCCTGTCTTGGAGAACGGCAAACCTTCAGAAGCGACGAATAGAATGCGCATGGGTCACTTAAACCAAACATTCACGGTACTGAATCGCGCGGCGCCGCGTCAAGCGAGCGGCGTCAGCGCGAGTAATGCAGAGACAGCCTTCATCACCCCATGGTAGTGCCAGGGCTGGCGGCCTTCAACAACACCAAAGGTCGTAGCTCGACTCCTGATAAACGCATTGGTCGAGTGACGCTAGATCGCGGGCGGCGCAGGCTGGCGGGAATTGCTACACTGGCGCGCCGTGGCACGCCAACGCCTGGGACAACACTTTCTGGCAAGCGCAGGATGGCGCGAGCGCATCGCGCAGCTTGTCATTGGCGCGACGCCTGCGACGGCGGCGCGCAAAGCAGCCGCGGCGAGCGAGGCCGGGCCACCCGGCGATCTCTGGATCGAAATCGGCGCCGGCCACGGCGAGATGACTTCGCTCATGGCCCGGCAAGCCGGGCGGCTGATCGCGATCGAACTCGATCCCAAGCTGCTGCCGCGCCTGCGGGAACAGACCGCGCGATCTACCGAACGTCACGGTCGTGGCGGGCGACGTCCTGGCGCTGGATCTCGCCGAACTTGCGGGCGGAGAGCGCTTTCACGCCTATGGCAATCTTCCCTACTACATCACTTCGCCCATCGTGCATCGCCTGCTCGCGCATGCGGACCGGCTTCGCGGCGCTTTCCTGGTGGTGCAGCACGAAGTCGCCGTGCGCATGACGGCTTCGCCCGGCAACCGCGATTATGGCTACTTTTCGACCTTCACGCAGTTCTACTCGCGGCCGGAGATCCTGTTGCGGATTCCGCCGGGCGCGTTCAAGCCGCCTCCCAAGGTGGAGTCGGCGCTGATCGCGTTGCGCCTGCCGGGCGAACGTTCGCGGCTGGACGTGAAGGATGAAGCGCAATTCATGGAGTTTCTCAAGGCGTGCTTCGCGCAGAAAAGAAAAACGCTGCGGAATAACCTGCGATCGCTGATGGCTGCGGAGCGCGCAGCAACGCTGCTGCGCGAATGCGGGATTGCCGCGAGCGCCCGAGCCGAGGAGATGGCCCTGCCGCAATTCGCGCGACTCTTTGCCGCGAGCGGCGAGGGTAAGGCGGGCGCTTAAGGGTTTTGCGGCTTCGCGGCGCGCAGCACGGCCAGGAGGCGGTCAGGATAATCGGTGATGATGCCGTCCACGCCGGCCGAGATCAGCTCCTTCATGCGCTCGGGCTCATTGACCGTCCAGGTGACCAGCTTGAGATCATGAGCGTGCGCATCCCGGACCAGTTCGGGGGTGACGCGATCGACCCGAGGCAGAAGCTGCCGGGCACCCACGTTCACCGCCGCGGCGGCGGGCGCAGGCAGGCGGTCGCTATAGAGAAATCCGGTTACCACCAGAGGATCCAGCTCCCGCACTCTTCTGAGCGTGGTGGGTTCGAAAGAAAGAACCACGCTGCGAGGGATCTCGTTTGCGGCGTGCAAAGCCCCCACAATGGCGTGCTCGGCGCCGCTCGGCCCGGTGGCTTTGACCTCCAGGTGCAGACCAATGTCGTGCTCGCGGCCGAAGGCGAGGACCTCCTGGATGGTGGGGATCCGCTCGCCGGCAAATTCGGGCACCGCATCCTTCTGTCCGGGCCGCCGAAACCAACTGCCGGCATCGAGGCGGCGCAGCTCTTCGAGGGTTTTGGCGGAAACGGCTCGCGGCCGTTGGTGGTGCGGTCGACGGTATCGTCGTGCAACGCCAGCAGGCGGGCGTCGCGGGAGAGCTGCAGATCGGTCTCGATGAAGCCGGCGCCCAGCTCCACAGCCTTGCGAAAGGCCGCGAGCGTATTTTCCGGGGCTAGTCCCGAGGCTCCACGATGCGCGATCACCCACACTGGCCGAAGTTGGCTCCCTATGGAGAGAAATGCCTCCCGATACCATCGTATCCCGGGCTGCCTATCGTAGCAGAATCAAGCGGCAGAACCGCGGGGCAGAACCGCAGGCCGGTCATGGTTCCCCGAGTGAAGCAAGAGCATCCAATAACGTAGCGATTGCGAATGGTGGAGGTTGAAATGTTCACAAGAACACGGTCTCTCTCAATCAGATCCCTGCTGGTAGTTACTGCCCTGTGCGTTATGGCCTCAGGGGCCGCTTTCGCTCAAGGTCCGCCCGCGCGCACCAGCCCGAACTATGAACAATGGCTGACGCGGGAGGTAAACCACGAGCTGGTCCTGTTGCCATGGCTCTCTCTGTTTGACAACCTGGAGTACAAAGTTCAGGGTTCCGAAGTCACGCTGATGGGCCAGGTAGTAAACCCGGTGACCAAAGACGACGCCGGAAAGGCTGTCAAAGGCATCGAAGGCGTCACCAAAGTGAACAACGATATCGAAGTGCTGCCCCTAAGCCCGATGGACGATCAGATCCGCCGCGCGGAGTACCGATCGATTTACGGCGAATCGCAACTGCAACGGTACGCCATGGGAACGCTGCCGCCGATCCATATCATCGTCAAGGGCGGCCACGTTACGCTCAAAGGATTCGTGGACAACCAAACCGACAAACAGCTCGCCGAAATAAAGGCGAAAACGGTCCCGAATGTCTTCTCGGTAGACAACGAATTGCAAATCAAACCCGGCAGGCCCGAAGAAAGCAAGAAATAGCTCCGCGAATATGAAGGAGGAAGCCTGGGGCTTCCTCCTTCGTCGCCCCGTCGGCATATCCATACCTAATGATTTTTGCCGGGCGGCCTTTTCGGCCGATGTTTTTCGCGCTCCGTGAACAAAGACAATTCCCGGGGCCTCCGGCTGAAAATCGTCGGAGCGCGCCAGGCTACAAGACGGCCGCCTTGATAGCGGCAAAGGTCACAGGGCTCGGGGGTGGGCGACCAACCTATCTAGAGGGCCTGCGGGGCGTGCCATTTGCGGCATCGGCGTGCACGGCTTCGTTGTTTCACCGGAATGGCTCTGGAATACTTCTGGTATGCGGCGAGGAATCTGCGGGCTCCTATGCATTTTGGCCATTGCGGCAAGCGCGCATGCCGACGAATTTCACCTGAAAGACGGGTCGAAAATCGTAGGCACCATCGTGGGTTTTGAAGATGGCGGGTTCAAAGTGGAGACGAGCTACGGCTTTGCCTTTGTGCGCAAAGACGATATCGCGGAGATCATTCCCAGCGAGAAGAAGAGTTCGCCAGATTCGAGCCAGCAGCCCGCCGCGCTGAAACCGGCAGGATTCCCGGGTGCGGCTCCGACCTCAAAGCCAGCGGGTTTGCCCATGCCCAAGCCCGCCAGCGCTCCGATGAAGCCTGCGGGCATGGTTAATCTTGCGGCTCTGCCGCCGATGCCAGCGACGAACCCTGCTTTCATATCGCTGCCCGCGCCACCCAATCCGGCGCCTCCGGCGGGAGCACTGGCGGCACGGAGCGAGCCCATGCAGGAACTGGTTCGCGGCAACCTTTACGTCAATCAAACCTACGGTTTCCAGATGTACAAAGCGCCCACATGGAAATTGATCAAGGATTCCCAGAACGAACTACCGAACGCCATCGGCGCGATGGGAACAGACGACCAAAACACGCTGCCTGGTGATTGGGCGCGACGTGCTGAAAGATTCCATGCAGGCGCAGGCGGCGGCGACGGAGCGGCTGCTGCGCAGCGTCTACGAAAACTACCGGGCGGTGGAGAAAAAACAGATCAGCGTCGCGGGGCTGCCGGCCATTGAACTACGCTTCTACGGAAAACTCGACGACCATGACTGGTCGGTGACCGTGACGACGCTGGCGCGCGACAAAGACGTCTTCACGATACTGGGAATGACCTCGGCAAATTCCGACCTGATCCAGATACAGGAAAACGTGATCGCCAAGAGCGATCGCGAGTTTTCAATTCCTTCCGGTGCAGTAGATTCAGAATCCAAGAGAGATTCTTCGCTGCGCTCAGAATGACAGCGCGATAGTTTGCTGCGAACAGCTCGGCGGACTCCTCCGAATGACAAGATTAAAAGCCAAAGAATGAGAGATTCTTCGCTGCGCTCAGAATGACATGCCGGTTGGGCTCCAGTCCCACACGCAGAATCGGCGTGTGGGGCACCCAGCAAACCAACTCCCTCGCACAAAAAAGTCACAGGCGCTCAGAATGACAGGCGATCGTTTGTTGCGAAGGGTGAAAATGTGCTTTGCGGCGGACTGCTGAATACAAAACATACGAGACAGAGAGATTCTTCGCTGCGTCAGAATGACATGCGGGTTGGGCTCCAGACCCACACGCAGAATCGGCGTGTCGGGCACCCAGCAAACCAACCCCTCGCTACAAAAAAGTCACAGGCGCTCAGAATGACACGTTCCTGGCGTGGGCTTGGCGTGGGCAGCTGAGCTCGACTTCGACGGTGATTTCGTGATAGCCGGTGGCGCCGTCGGGCCATTCGCCCGAAGACGATGAAGTCTGCAACTTTCCATTTCCATCGGTGGCGCGCACTTCGATGGTGTGAGTGCCTTTGGGCGGATTGATCCAGACATACTTCCAGAAAGCCCACACCTGCGAGGGCATGGGGTTGCTGAAAATCGGCGCATCGTTCCAGGTGCGCCGGCCGTCGGTGGAGATCTCGACCTTGGTAACGCCTGCTTCATTGGCTACGGCCCATCCGCTGATCACGAAATTCGTTCCCTTGATGACGCGCGCGGTCGCGCGGATCATCGATCACCGATTGCAATTGCCGGTCCCCCGAATTCGACCAGCCCTGCCACTCCCAGAAGCCGAGATATTCGTGATCGACGAATTCAATGCGGGTGAGCCATTTGGGCATTTTCATTCCGTATTTGCCCGGCAGGATCACGCGAAGAGGAAAGCCATGCTGGCGCGGCAGAGGCTCGCCATTCATCTCCCAGGCCAGGAAATTCGCGGGACGCAAAATGCGCTCGACGTGTGGCCGGTGCTGTAGCCTTCGGCGGCAGTAGAGGGCGGCATATTTGGCTTGCGGCCTGATTCCGGCCTGATCGAGCAAAGGGCGAAGCAGCGTGCCGCGCCAGACGGCGTTGCCGATCAATCCTCCGCCGACGGAATTGGAGATGCATTCGAGAGTGAAGGGAGTCTCGTAGGGCTGCAGGCGGCGAATCTCGTCGTAGTTGAAACGCAACGGATGGTCGACGAGGCCGTCGATGGTGAGCGACCATTTCTGCGGGTCGACGGCGGGTTCGCCGTGCGAAGACATCAGATAAAAGTCATCGTTGGGCGTAATGGCGCGAAGGGCGGCCTGCGGGCCGTCGTTGAGGTAAGCGTGCACGTTGGCATAGCCCGCGTGCATGCCCTTCATCATGTAACGATAAGCGGCGACGGGAAGGAGCAGGCCGACTCCCGCGCCCGCGGCCATGGAGAAGAATCTGCGCCGGTCCATGATCCAAGGACCTCCGAGCCCTGTTGCTATTGTCTCGCGCCGGAGGCCAAGTGGGAAGCGGAAGGCCGGGTGGGGTGCTGGGTCGCAACCGAGAAACTGCGGGCGGGGAGGCGTATATTAGTCACAGCGCGTCAGGAGGGCGCATAAAATGCGCATGATGCTGAAAATCTCCATACCGGTCGAATCGGGAAATGCGGCGGTTCGCAACGGCACTTTAGGTAAGACGTTCGAGCACATTCTGGACGAACTGAAACCTGAGGCGGCGTACTTCGCCGAGGACAATGGCGAAACGAACTGGATACATCTTCTTCGACATGAAGGAGTCATCCGCAGCTACCCGCCATCGCCGAGCCATGGTTTCTGGCGTTCAACGCGAAGATCACGGTTCGGCCGGCCATGAATCAACATGACCTTGCTAAGGCCCTTCCCGGCATCGAACGGGCCGTGGGTGGGTACGGCAAGGCCGCAAAGGCCTGAGGAAACAGGCGTAGCCTCAAGCGTTCCTCTCGGAGGCTCGAGCACAGGGTCGTAGCCGCTCATGGAGAGCCCTGCCCATCGATGATCTAAATGATGAGCTAAGCAATGTCGCGCTAGAGCACGAGACAGGCTTCCTCAAAGCCAAGGCGCGGATTGCGGGGAAACAGTTTTTCGGGATCGCCGTAGCCGAGGTTGCAGAGGAAATTGGCTTTCCATTTGCCGTCGGGAAAGAACTCGGCATTGACCTTTTGGGCGTCGAATCCGGACATGGGGCCGCAGTCGAGTCCGAGGGCGCGGGCGGCGAGAATGAAATAGGCGCCTTGCAGAGAGCTATTGCGGAAGGCGGTGTCGTGAATCAACGTGGGATTCGCAGAGAAGATGGGGCGCATATCGCGCGCGGGGAAAAGCTGGAGCAGCTTTTCGTGGAACGCGGTATCCCAAGCGACGATCACGGTGACGGGCGCAGCTTTGGTTTTGTCGAGGTTGCCGGGTGCGACGGCGGGCAGCAGGCGGGCTTTGGCTTCGGGGGTGGTGACGAAGACAAAGCGCGCGGGCGAGGAGTTCGCGCTGGTGGGGCCGAGACGTGCGAGGTCGTAAATCTCCTTCAGCAGGTCGAGAGACACAGGCTTGGGCAGCCAAGCCGAATGCGTGTGAGCTTCGCGGAATAATTGATCCAGGGACGCGGCGGAAATCTTCTTCTGATCACCCACCGCTCGATTCGCTTCGGCCATCTGTGCTCCTCCAGCGCCTCATTCGTTCCAGGCAAGGGTATACGATGCAACAAACGTGAAAGGGTAACAATCCGCGGGCGTTTGGCCAAGAGGCGCCAGAATCTATTCGCTAACGCGGGGCTGACGGAGCGGAAGACAGGCGAGGCGTCCAGGCCAACATGAAGAGAATTGCGAGCAGGTAAAACGGCAACGCCTGGGGACGAGGGGCGCCCAGCACGCGCAAAACAAAGCCGAAGAGCGCGACGCATTCGACAAGCACAAACGAGATCAGGGTGCCGACTCGCCAGCGGTTCAAGGCGCGCACGTCTTCCGCCGCCAGCCGCAGGCTTTCGATGGCGGGTTGAACCATCCGGCGACGCACGCGGAGAGCAATGAAGATCGTGCCCGCCGCCGCAGCCACCAAAATCGCCATAAGGATGGGTTGTGGGGGATTCGTGGTTGTCCGTACCATCTTCTCCGCAGTAAACGCGTAGAGGAGAATAGACACGACGAAGATGGCGTGGATACTTCGAAGCATCTTCAGCGCGATCTCTTGCTGGGTCATATGCGTTGCGGTTCCCGCTTACGGTAGTGGGCAACTTCAAGAAAGCCGCCCGTCCCAGATTGCTATTGGCATTAGAACGGGGATCAGATTATAATCCGCGGCCATGGAAATCATCGTAACGATCGCATCCTGCCTAGTTCTCTTGACGATTGTCGCGGGGGTTTCCCGCGCGGTGTGGAACGCCAAGCCTGAGGGCGGCGGCGGAACGCTGCTGTGGGCCCTGGCGACACTGGCGGCATGTGTTTTTGCCTTTGTCTCCTTCGCGGCAGGGGCATCATTTGTGGAAGGCTCGACAGGAGCAATGCAGGGTGTGTTGCTCGCCATTTTCGTCTTCATCGCGATCGTTTCCCGCTCCGCCTGGGTTGCGGTCTCTACGCGTTAAAGTCCCTCACAAGTAACGGCTGGTGCGTCTCTTGCTGCGAGGCGAAGTGTGTTCCAAGGGCGCTCAGTGGGGCCGAAGCTTAAGGCTGCCTCAGAAGCGAATCAGATGGCCGAACCGGACTGAGTAACTGCAAGCCCTGAGAGATCAGGAGGAGGGCGTCAATTCGGGGGCGAAACCGACGGCGCGATCTTGCGCGCCAGCCAGCTTGAGCTCCGAAATCCGCAGGCCCGTAAGCTCTACGCCAAATTCAGCCGTCGCTTTCCTGGCTTGCTGGAACAATTCCGAAGAGAGCTTCTCCCGGTCGCCCGACAGGTGGGCGCGGTCCGCGCCAGAAGCGAATTTGCGAATGGAAGTGAATACGGCAGCTGTGGCCGCCTGGTTATGATGGCGCGAGCGGAAGATCGCCGTCTTCGGATCGCTCACTTGCATGCTGCCGGCCAGCGTCAGAAAACCATGGCAGCCGTCCGAGGTGTTGATGGCAATCCGCTCGAACTGGAGCGGCTGGGGCCGCATATCGAGCCAGACCAGATAGTCGACTCCCAGTTTGAGCTTATAGGTGCCTCCACCAAGCTCGCGCAGGGCTTTTCCGCGGTGGAAAAGGAGCCCGCGCTGGTGTTCCAGAAGAGTGTGCACGGTAGGCTTGCCCAAGTGGTCGACGTAAAGCGCGGTCGCGAGGATTCCGATCCAGAACAGGCCGACCACGACAAGCATCAACGGATAGAAATAATCGGAGCTCATGGATTTGCACTCACGAATCCCGCCGTTCGCTGCATTCCCGCGCTGGAAGTGTCGGTAACCGTCAACTGGTTTATCGTAAGGCCCAGCCTGGTTAACTCTTTCCGCGAGCGCTCGAGGAGTTCACGCTCGACGTCCGCGCGGCGGGACTTCAAGCCGGAAGCATCGTAGCTGGGGCCGACCTGACGTATGACTTCGCGAATGGCCAAGACGGCGTCGTTGACGTGGTTCTTGGACTCTTTGGTTACCGCGCGCGGGTCGATGATGACAAGTTCCGCAGCGATGCTCAGATATGCGGCCTGCTGATGCGAATCCTGAAAGGAACACTGTTCGATCACAATGGGCAGAGGACGCATATCCACAATCGTGATCTGTTCCTTCTTTGGATCGATGCGGTAGCTGCCGGGCTCAAGGACAGCGCGGAACGCGCCATTTTCAAATTTTACGCCGCGCTGAAACTCCAGCACGATCAGGCGCTTTTTGGCTTTATTGCGGCGCGTCCAGACGGAAAGCACGGCGAGAGAGATCGTGGTGATACTCACACTGGCGCCAAGGAAGGCGTTGGTATCCATTTCAGAAAATGGTGGACGAAGCGGAGCCTAGAGGCAATTAGGGAAAGCGGAAGAGGCCGCCACGCAGTTAGTAATGAGCCGCGCACAATTCGCGAGGGCCAATCGCGAGGCGTAAACGCTTGCAGAGTAATCACTTAGAGCCTGGCCGATTACCCCGCAAAATAAAGAGTCAGAACTTGGTGACTTCGGTGAAGTGGAAGTCGCGGACCTTCATCGCGGGGACGACCATCTCGAAGGACTCTTCACCGGCGGCGCGCACGGCCGGGCCCATCTGACCGACGTTTGAGAGCATCTCCAGAATATTCTGATTGAAGCGGAAGTTGCGAACGCCGGTGGAGATGCGTCCATTTTCGACCAGAAAGCTGCCGTCGCGGGTCATGCCGGTAAGAATCTTTTCGTAGGGATCGACTTCGCGAATGTACCAGAGCCGAGTGAGCAAGATGCCGCGATCGGTGGTCGCGATCATGGTCTCGAGGGACGTTGTGCCACCCGCGAAGACAAGATTGAAGGGCGCTTCGCCATCCTGATTGGGCAAGGGCAGGCCGTGGCCGGTGGGCCTGGTCTTCATTTTCTTGGCGGTGGCGCGGGCGTAGACGAGATTGCGGGGCACGCCACGATCCACGAGCAAAACACTCTGGCGCGGGAGGCCTTCGCCATCGAAGGCCGGGCCGGACTGCAACGGATGGGTGACGTCGTCGTGGATGGTGATGTTTTCGCCCATGACCTGCTTGCCCATGCGCTTGTTGAAACAGGAGCGCTGATCGAGCACGGCGGTTCCGGCGAAGTCGTAAAAAAGAAAACCGACCAGATCCAGCACGGCGGCGGGCTCGAGGATAACCGTCCAGCGGCCGGGCTCGACTTCGCGGGGATGGCGCGAGGCGGAACACTTTTCACTGGCGCGGCGAGCAAGCTCCTCGGGATGAACGTCGGCGCGGTCTGGAGCGCTGAACTTGGCCCAGCCGGAGGAGTCCTGCTCCAGGATGGTGACGGAAAATTCGGCGCGACTCTGACGATGACTCGCGAACAGGCCGCGGGAATTGGCCAGGGCCGAAACGGAGGCGCCAGTGGCAAAGATGCCGGCGGCGGTCTGCTTATTTTTCTGAGCGAACGCGGTGACTTCGGCGACAGCGAGGGCGCGATCCTGCGGCGTGGCGCCGGCGGTGGAGGCGAAATAGCGTTCGACCTTGGAGTATTTCTGCGGACCGGGCATGGGCAGCAGGCCGGGATTTTTGGGCTGGCTGCGCGCCAAAGCCGCCGAAGCAGACAAAGCGCGGCGCAGCGAATCGTCGTCGGTTTTGTTGGTGGTGGCGCGAGCCGTGCGGCCGTCGAAGACGGTGCGCACGGAGACGCTCAGAGTTTTCTCGGCGACATTCTGGTGGATGGTGTTGTTGGCGAAGCGCGTGAGGGCGTCGGCGACGACGTCGATTTCCACTTCGGTCTCGTCGGCATCGGAGAGCTGCAGAACGCGTTCGGCCAGGCGATGCAGCTCTGCATCCGAAGGCAGATGCGCTTCGGCGACGGCAGGGCCGGCGGCGGGGCGGCGCGGGGACTTGGGAGCTTTTCGGGGCGGAGCGGATTTGCGGGCGGCGCTCATGGGTTGGGCTCATTACTTGGCGAAGGCCATACCGACGCGGATGTTGCGGAAGCGCGACGGAGATGCGCCGTGGCCGGTGCCCATGGTTTGCATGGGCTGTCCCTTACCGCAATTGGGAGTGCCCCACAGAGTCCAATGGTCACGCGAGCAGATGGCGTCGCAACTATTCCAGAATTCGGTGGTGATGCCGCTGTAGCTGGGATTTTTGAGCATGCGCGCTTTTTTACCGTCCTTGATCTCCCAGCCGATTTCGGTGGAGAACTGGAAATGGTAGCGGCGATCGTCGATGGACCAGGAGCGATTGGTCTCCATCAGGATGGCATCGTCGGTATCGGCGATGAGATCGTCGTAGCGCCAGGTGCCGGGCAGCAGGCTGATATTGGTCATGCGAATGATCGGGAGGCGATTCCAGCTTTCGGCGCGCATGGTGCCGCCGGACTCGTGCAGGCCAATGGCCGAGGCGGTCTCGCGATTCGAGAGATAGCCGGTGAAAAGACCCTCCTTGATGATGTCGGTGCACTTGCCCGGCACGCCTTCATCGTCATAGCCGAAGGTGCCGAGGCCGGGGCCGTGCTCGAGCCGAGCGTCGGCAACCACGTTGACGATATCGGAGCCATAGCGCAGCTTGCCCAGTTTATCGAGGGTGAGAAAACTCATGCCGGCGAAATTCGCTTCCATGCCCAGCACGCGATCGAGCTCGATGGGATGGCCGACCGATTCGTGGATCTGCAGGCCGAGCTGGGAGCTTTCGAGAATCACGGTGCGTTCGCCCTGCGGGCAATGCGCGGCCTTGTGCAGCGCCACCGCCTCTTCGGCGACGCGCTGAGCGTTGCCGGGCAGGTCGAGCGATTCGACCAGCTCGTAGCCGGCGAGCTGATGCTGGCCGCCGAAGCTATTGGGATAAGAGCGCTTTTGAATCTCGTCGTTGTCGAAACTGGTGGCCACGATACCGGCGCCGGATTGCATCTTCAGCTGATGAATGCGGGAGCCGATGGTGGAGGCGTACCACTGCTCGAGGCGGCGGAACTGCATGGAGGTTTCCGCGAGGGTGAGGCCTTTTACGCGGCGCATCTCGCGATCGGCGGCGAGCAGCAGATCGAGCTGCCGCTCGAGCGGGATCTCGAATGGGTCTTTGACGTAGGGATTCTGCCAGGTATCGACGTAGGCTTTCTCGGGAACCATCACGGCATCGGCGCGCTTGGCCAAGGCCGAAGCCCGAGCGATGGCTACCGCCTGGGCCGCGCAGGCCTGCACGCCTTCGCGCGTGAGCAGATCACTGGAGGCAAAGCCCCAGCATCCATCGGCGAGCGCGCGGATGCCGAGTCCCAAGGACTCGCTTTCCGCCAGCGTGCCGACTTCACCGTTTTTGGTGCTGAGATCGCGCAGGCGGAGGTCCACGACGCGAGCATCGGCGAACGACGCGCCGCGCCGGCGCGCCGTTTCAAGGGCGAGACCGGCGATAGCCTGCATATCGCCCAGGACGCTGGAGGCGATTTCGCGAGGAACGGCCTTCGTTGAATTCGAAGACTTGGGCTTGGAAGAACGGGGCACGAACCCCCCGCGCGCTAGGTGGTGCCTTCGGACCAGGAAGCCAGATAGTGCTCCTGCTCCGGAGTGAGCTTATCGACGAGAATGCCCATGGATTCGAGCTTCAGCTTGGCGATTTGCCGGTCGATCGGGTCGGGCACGGGATAGACCTGCCGCTTCAGCTCCGAGGCGTGCTTGACTAGATATTCGGCGGAGAGCGCCTGATTGGCGAAGCTCATATCCATGACGGCGGCCGGATGCCCCTCCGCGGAGCTAAGGTTGATGAGCCGGCCTTCGGCAAGCAGATAGATGCGGCGGCCGTCCTTCATGGCGTACTCCTCAACGAAAGGCCGGGCCGGTTTTTTGTTGCTGGCAAGCCGCTCGAGCGCAGGGATATCGATCTCCACGTTGAAGTGGCCGGAATTGCACATCACCGCGCCATCTTTCATGCGTTCGAAATGCTCGGCGGCGAGGACGGATTTATTGCCGGTCACGGTGACGAAGATGTCGCCGATTTTGGCGGCTTCGGCCATGGTCATGACGCGGAAGCCATCCATGACCGCTTCGAGGGCGCGCACCGGATTGATTTCGGTGACGATCACGTCGGCGCCGAGGCCCTTGGCGCGCATGGCGACACCGCGGCCGCACCAGCCGTAACCCGCCACGACAAATTTCAGGCCGGCGAGAAGCAGATTCGTGGCGCGCAGAATTCCGTCGATGGTGGACTGGCCCGTGCCGTAGCGATTGTCGAAGAGATGCTTGGTGAGCGCGTCATTCACGGCGATGACCGGATACTTGAGCGTGCCGTCCTTGGCCATGGCGCGCAGGCGGATGACGCCGGTGGTGGTCTCCTCGGTGCCGCCGATGACATTGGGCACGAGATCGAGGCGCTTGGTGAGCAGCGCGGTGACCAGGTCGGCGCCGTCGTCCATGGTGATCTGCGGCTTATGTTCGAGGACGGCGTCAAGATGCGAGTAGTAGGTGGCGTTGTCCTCGCCTTTGATGGCGAAGGTCGGGATGCCGTAGTCCTTCACCAGGCAGGCGGCAACTTCGTCCTGCGTGGAAAGCGGATTGGACGCGCAGAGGACGACGTCGGCGCCGCCATCGCGCAGCGTGATGGCGAGATTGGCCGTTTCGCTGGTGACGTGAAGGCAAGCGGCAATGCGCACGCCCTTGAGCGGCTGCTCCTTGATGAAACGCTTGCGGATCAACTGCAGAACGGGCATCTGCTGATTGGCCCATTCGATCTTGCGTTTTCCACTCTCGGCCAGAGCGATATCTTTGACGTCGCCGCCGAGTGAATGCGTGGTTGCCACGGTTCCTCCCAAATGAGTCTTGAAATTCTGTCACCGGCGAAAGAGCCGGAGAGATCCTTCACTCCAGTTCGACTTTTTCAAGCACGAAAAGCGCAGCCTGCAGTTAGCCTTTTCGCGCCGCGGGGTGACCGTCTATCGGACGGTCACTTCGGCGCCACGGGCTGCGGCCGCTTTGCGAAGCGCTTCGACTTTATCGGTACGCTCCCAAGTAAAGGTCGGTTCGCTGCGGCCAAAATGGCCGTAAGCAGCTGTAGGACGGTAAATAGGACGCCGCAGGTCCAGGCTCTCGATGATGCCGCGCGGCGTGAGCGAGAAGACGGCACGAACCAGATCGGTCAGCTGTTCGTCGGGAATGGAGCCCGTTTCGAAGCTGTCGACCATAATCGAGACCGGCTCGGCGACGCCGATGGCATAGGCCAGCTGCACTTCGGCGCGATGCGCCAGACCGGCCGCGACCAGATTCTTGGCCACGTAGCGGGCCATGTAGCAGGCCGAGCGGTCCACCTTGGTCGGATCCTTGCCCGAGAACGCTCCGCCGCCATGGCGGCTATAACCGCCGTAGGTATCCACGATAATTTTGCGGCCGGTGAGGCCGGCATCGCCCATGGGCCCGCCGACGACGAAACGTCCCGTGGGATTGATGTGGAACTTGGTGCGGGAATCGATCAGCGCGGGCGGCACAACGTGCTGGATCACTTCTTTAAGGATGCCGTCGTGGATCTCGCGATTGGATACAGTGTCGCTGTGCTGCGTCGAGATGACCACGCAATCGACTCGTGCCGGACGGTCATCGACATATTCGACGGTTACCTGGGATTTGCCGTCCGGCCGGAGGAATGGCAGCGCGCCGGATTTGCGCACATCGGAGAGGCGCCGCACCAGCTTGTGCGCGAGGACGATGGGCAAAGGCATCAACTCGTCGGTCTCGTCACAGGCATAGCCGAACATCAGTCCCTGATCGCCGGCGCCGCCGGTATCCACACCCATGGCGATGTCGGGAGACTGGCGCTTGAGCGAAGAGATTACGGCGCAGGTGTCGGCATCAAAGCCATACTTCGCGCGCGTGTAGCCAACGTCGCGAATGACTCCGCGGACGATTTCGCTGTAGTCGAGGATGGCGGAAGTGGTGATTTCGCCAGCGACCATGGCCAAGCCGGTGGTCACCAGGGTCTCGCAGGCGACTCTGCCCATGGCGTCCTGGGAAAGAACGGCGTCCAGGATGGCGTCTGAAATCTGGTCGGCGATTTTGTCGGGGTGGCCCTCGGTGACCGATTCGGAAGTGAACAGAAAACTGCGCTTCTTGTGGCTCAAACTATTGCTCCTTCAAGGACTCCGTGCCTGACTAACAAGAGTTAGATGACGCGAGGCCAAGCTCAGTGCAAGTAGCGACGCTAACACAGGCTTCCGAGACAGTCAACGTACTGAACGGAAAAGCATTAGAACGTGTTTGAAATGATTCAACAGGGGTTCGAACGGCGATTGGAGACCCGCCGCGGCCTAGTCTGGGTCGCGGTCGTCCTCATCCCTGCCGCCCCTGCCATTGTCCCCATCTTTGTCTGGCTTGGGGGCGAGGCCTTTGCCGGCGCGGGCCAGCAGGAACGTGCGGATGAAGGGATCGATGTCGCCATCGAGAACGCGGTCCACATCGCCCATCTCATACTTCGTGCGATGGTCCTTGATCAGGCGATAGGGCTGCAGGGTATAGGTGCGAATCTGGCTGCCGAAGCTGATATCCAGCTTGGTTTCGTCGAGCTTGCGGGTGGCCTGCTGCCGCTTCTCGATCTCCGCGTCGTAGAGGCGCGAACGCAGCAGCTTCATGGCCAATTCGCGATTCTTATGCTGGCTGCGCTCGGCCTGGCACTGGACCACGATGCCGGACGGCAGGTGCGTGAAGCGTACGGCCGTTTCGACCTTATTGACGTTTTGCCCGCCTTTGCCTCCCGCTCGAAACGTGTCAATTTTGAGATCTTCAGGCCGGATATCGATTTCGATGCGGTCGTCGACCTCGGGAATGACAAAGACAGAAGCGAAAGAGGTGTGGCGGCGTGCCGCCTGGTCAAACGGCGAAATGCGGATGAGCCGGTGCACGCCGGTCTCCGTGGAGAGCAGGCCATAGGCATTCTCGCCCTCGACGCGGACGGTGACCGACTTCAGGCCGGCGCCTTCACCCGGCTGCGAATCGAGGATCGAAGCGCGATAGTCCTTGCGCTCAGCCCAGCGCAGGTACATGCGCAGAAGCATCTCCGTCCAATCCTGCGATTCGGTGCCACCGGCGCCGGACTTAATGGTGACGATGGCGTTGAGGCGATCGCTTTCACCGGAGAGCAGCGTCTCGGTCTCGAGCTGGCCGACGTATTGCTCGGCGGCGTCGAGCTCGCTGCTCGATATCGCGCATCAGGGAGTCGCGCTGCGCGACATTGCTCTCTTCCTTGGCCATGTGAAGATACGTGTCGATGTCGCTCGAGATGCGCGAGAGCTTCTCATCGGCGGTGACGCGAGTTTCAGAGCTTTTACGCCGCTGCAGAATCTGCTGGGCCTTTTCCTGATCCTGCCAGAAGTCGGGCTGGGAGGTTTTTCCTTCTAGTTCGGCGAGGATGCCGCGATGGCGGGGAACGTCAAAGATAACTCCGCACAAGTTCGATGCGCTGGCCGAGTTCCTGAAAACGATGATCGAGATCTTCGATGATCATGATTCGTCCCTTACCTCAATATTTCCATTCTACCTAAATTTGTACGGGCTCGCGGCGCGCCGATGCCAGAAACAACAGGAACAGGCTGACGAGCGCGCAGATCCAGGGCAGCCAATCGCCCCAGCGGGTGTAGATCGTCGTATCGGTGCGGAAAGCATAGGGCGCATCGAGTTCGCCGCGAACGTCGGCGGCAAGCCGGGCGACGATCCGCCCATAAGGATCCACCGACGCCGTAAAACCGTTATTGGTATCGCGCAACAGCCAGCGCCGATTCTCCACGGCGCGAACGCGGGCCATCTCCAGATGCTGTGCCGGAGCCGCCGAACGGCCAAACCATCCGTCATTCGAGAGATTGATCAGCAGGTTTGCGCCGTTCAATACGAACCGGCGAATCTCGTCGGGGAAAACCGCTTCGTAACAGATGAACACGCTGAAACGGCCACCGGGCAAATCCCCAACGGCATATCGAGTGCCCGAGTGAAACTCACCGACCAAACCCGTAATGTTCTTGGCGAACCAGAAAAAATCACGCCAAGGCACATATTCGCTGAACGGGACCAGATGAATTTTATCATACTGAAATTCGTCCCTGCCCTCGGGATCGAGCATGCGCGGCGCTGTTATACGGAGCGAGCCGGCCGTCCGGTTGCGGGTTCCAGTCCACGACGCCGACCAGGAAATCGCTTTTCGAATCGCGCGCAATCTCCTGAACGCGGCGGGCGAAGTCCGGCTCGCGCAACGAGAAGGGCGCGGGGACCTCCGGCCAGAGAACCAGTCCGGGATCCCGCTGCCCCGCCGCGATGCTGATGCTATTGAGCTCCGCCATATCGGGGGCGTGAATCACGTCCCAATTGGCGGGGTACTCCATGGATTGCGGCAGATCCGTCTGGACCAGGTGAGCGACGCGCGAGGGCTGCGCCGAAGGCACAAATCCCGGGCCGATCAGAGCCACGACGAGAATCAGCGCGGTGAGTGCACCGAGTACGCTCGCGGGACGGCGCCATTGCCCCCGGTCAAGCGTTTGGCGGGGCGTTTGGTGGGGCGCTTGGCGGAGCGATTGGGGGGGCGATGGCAGAGACGATCGGATGAGCCAGACGATCAGTGCGTTATAGACAGCAAGGAGAAATGAAAGACCGTAAATTCCCGTGACCGAGATCAGTTGCACGAGGGCGAGATTGCCGGCCGCGGAGTAGCCCAAGAGATTCCAGGGGAAACCGATATCGGGCATGCGCGCGCGAGCGAGTTCGAGAGCCACCCAGAGAAATGGCGCCGCGAATACAGCCAGATTTTTGTCGCGACGCGCGATCCAAGCCATCACCAGGGTGAACGCGACGAAGTAAGGCGATGCGGCGAGGATCATCAAGGCCATTACTCCAGCAGCTTCCCATGGCGGCAGCGGGCCGTATTGCTTGCACCACGGTGTAGATCCAAGGGACGGAGGTCAGATAGAACGCGATTCCGAAGAGAAGTCCTCGAATTGCGGCTTCGCCCGCGCTTCCGTCGAGGGATGCCAGAATCAGGATCGCGACGGCGATCCACCCGAATATGTGCAAGATTGAAATCGGGAAATGCAAGCGCCAGCGCGACACCGGAGAGGAGCGAGAGCCCCATTCTCGATGCCGGAGAGGAGAGCTGCCGAGAACCTTGGCTTGGTTTTGCGGGATGGCGGGGCTTGGCTACGACCGTGGAGTGGCGCACGTCAGCGCCTGGCGATGGCTTTAAAACCCTGGCTCGCAAGTCTCTGCCTGGCTAGATCGGCCGATTGCGCATCGGTGAAGGGGCCGACCTGCACTCGATAATAACGGTCGTTACCGCGTGACGCCACGAAGGCGGGGAATTTCTTCTGCTGCAATGCCTGGGCAAGCCTGACCGCGTCCGACTGACGGGCCATGGCGGCGACTTGCAATACGGTGGCGCCTCGCGGGATGGCGGCGCGCTCACCGAACGAATGGCATTCGGCGGGGCTGTATTGGACCGGCTCGATTCAACGATCGGAGCTGGTTTTGCGGCAGAGGCGGCTGGAGGACGACTGGGCACGATGGCCTTCGGCGGCTCAGGCATAGGCTCGGCGGGCTTGGCCGGCTCAGCGGAATGATAAAAATCCCAATCGGACGGCCGGCGCTGCGGGCTGCACGATCCGCCGAAGCACGCCCGGGCTTGACGGCAGGCTTATTCGTGACGATTTCAGGACCGCGGGACGGTGCTCGCAGAGGCGCGTAGTTGAGCATCGTACTGATTGCGTCCGAGAAGGTAGCCGAGCGTGAACACCACCCCAAACAATACAACCAGCAGCACGAAGATGCCCACCAAATGGCGTCCTCCCAGCACCATGCGCCGCCGCCTTCTCTGCCTGATGGCCATCAGCGCCTCGGCGTCGAGCGTTTTCTGCACCCAAGCGTTGATGATGTCAATGGGCAGCGGAAAAACGATGGTGGTGTTCTTCTCCGCGCCGATTTCGGTGAGCGTCTGCAGGTAGCGGAGCTGGATGGCGGCAGGCTGGGTTTCGAGCACGCCGGCGGCTTCGGCCAGCTTGGCGGAAGCTTCGAATTCGCCCGAGGCGTGAATGACCTTAGCGCGCCGTTCGCGCTCGGCTTCGGCCTGGCGCGCGATGGCGCGCTGCATCTGCTCCGGGATGTCCACCTGCTTCACTTCCACCTTAGTTACCTTAATACCCCATGGCTCGGTATCCTGGTCAAGAATCAGTTTGCAACTTGCTGTTAACCTTTTCGCGCTCGGCGAGAATTTCGTCGAGTTCGAACTGGCCGACGATGCTGCGCAAGGTGGTCTGGGCCTTCTGCGAAGTGGCGTAAAGATAGTTTTGCACCTGGGAAAGCGCCAGATTGGCGTCCACCACGCGAAAGTAGCAGACGGCGTTTACTTTCACCGAGACGTTGTCGCGGGTGATGATGTCCTGCGACGGGAACGTCGAGCGTTTCGATGCGCAGAGAGATGCGGTAAAGCGTCTCGATGGGCCAGAAGACCAGGCGCAGTCCGGCGGCTTTGGCGTCCGGCATCATGCGTCCGAGGCGCAAGACCACGCCGCGCTCCCATTCCTTGATGACGTAGAGCGAATTCCAGAACCAGATCAGAAAGATGACGATGGCGATCAGCGTGCCGGTGAAGCCGAAGTTTCCATCATCGATCTCCTTCTGCGAGCTGGCACAACGGCCGCGAGCGACTGTTCCGTGCGCGATTCCCTGTCGGGTCACAAATTCTCACTGCGATGCTCAACGCTGGCGATGCCGGCGGCTTCGCTTGCCGGGGCCACGTGCACCGTCAGGCCCGGTGATCCGCACCACACGGACGGCGCGCCGGCGGGAATCGGCTGCCGGGGCTACGGCGCGCCAGAGCTCGCCATGCATGCGCACCATGCCCTGAAATGAAGCCGTCGGCGACCCTCGCCAGTGACCGGCGCGATGGCCTCGGTAACTTCGGCTTCCGCGCCAATCAATTGCTCGGCGCCGGTGGACTGCTTCCAGGAGCGCGAGCCGCAGCACCAGGCGCATCAGAAAAATGGTGAGCGCGGCGCAGGGCAAGGTCACGCCGAGCGCCACGCCAAGGCTGACGCCCGCGCCCGTCAGCGGCGAGCGAATCAGCATGCAGCGCACCCAGCAGCATGGCCACAACGCCGCCGACCGCCAGAACGCCGTGGCTGGTGTACTTGGCCTCGAGAACAAACATCCCAGCGCCACGACGATCAGCAGCAGGCCCGCAAAGTTTACCGGAAGAATGTGCATCGCGAACAGCGCCAGAACGAGGGCAATTGCGCCGATCACGCCCGGAGCGATCATGCCGGGATGCGTGAATTCGACGTACAGGCCGAGCGACGCCGGCGATCAGCAGGATGAAGAACACGTCGGGCTGCACGATGCGCGCGAGAAAGCGCTGCACGCGCGGACATTTCCAGACGTCACGACTTGCGGATTGTGCAGATCGAGCCGCGGTTGTGGAGCCGTCAAATCGCGTGATGGTGCGGCCATTGAGCTTCGAGAAACAGATCCGCCGGCGAATTGGCCACGAGGTCGATCAGCTTGCCGGTCGAGCGCTTCGGTTTCGGTGAAGGCTTTGCCATCGGTGACCGCCGTTTCGGCCAGCGCAACGTTGCGGCCGCGCTTTCCGGAATAGCTGCGGAGGAACGCGGTGGCGTCGTTGAGGATTTTTTTCTTCAGCGTGTCGTCGACATTGAAAGGATACGCCGCCGACGGCCAGCAGCGGCGAGGCGGCGCCGGCGTGCGTGCCGGGAGCCATGGCGGCGACATCGGCCGAGAGAAGAATAAAAAATCCCGCCGAGGCGCCGCGCGAACCCGTGGGAGAGACGTAGACCACCACGGGCACCGGCGAAGCGAGAATGTGCTGGATGATCTCCTGCATGGACGATCCTCGAGGCCGCCCGGCGTGTCCATGGTGATCAAGATCAGGCTGGCGTGCTCGCGCGCGGCTTGCGCTGATTCCGCCGTCGAGATATTCGGCCATGATGGGCTCGACTTCGTCGCCGATGCGCAATTCGAAAACGCGCGAGGGGGCAACGGCGGTTGGCGCCGGCGCAGGCTTGGTTTGCGGGCTTCCGTGAAGAGCCAAAACCCAGATCAGCGCGAGAGCCAGGGGGAATAAGAAACGAACGGAGCGAATCAAAACGGAGGAAGCTTGCGGAGCCAGCGGAACCGCAAGCGCACGGGCCGGAGCACAGCGGAGGGACATTCCGGCGTCATTGTAGCAAAAGTGCCCCGTAGATACGCGGAGACGAAGCTGCGATCGTGGGCAAGTTTCCAGGAAGCCGAGCTCGAGGCTTCGTTGCAGGGATCGCCGTGACGGAGGCCAAAGCAGCCTCGGTTTCAATCGGAGGCGTCCGGCTAGACGCGGAGGGATTCGCGGTCTAAAGTGGGTTTGTATCGTTCCATCGAGGATCAGTCAGGAGGCGAACAACAATGAGCGAAGCAGCGCGACAGACACCCAGTGCACAAACTTCCACGGCGAGAGCGTACGCGGCTCAGAGCGCGGGCTCAGGGATAGCGCCCTTCACCATTCAACGACGCGCCGTGCGGCCGCAAGACGTGCAGATTGAGATTCTCTACTGCGGGGTCTGTCACTCGGATCTGCACCAAGTGCGCAACGAATGGCAAAACACGATGCCCACGGTCTATCCGTGTGTGCCGGGGCATGAAATCGTGGGCCGCGTAACGAAGGCAGGCAGCGCGGTAAAGAAATTCAAGGAAGGCGACATGGCCGCCGTCGGCTGCATGGTGGATTCCGACCGAACGTGCCCCAGTTGCCAGGCCGGCGAAGAGCAGTTTTGCGACAGCTTCCCGACGTTAACCTACAACGCCGAGGACAAGGTTCTGGGCGGAGTTACCTATGGCGGTTATTCCGACGCTATCGTTGTGGATGAGGCGTTTGTGCTTCGCGTGCCGAACAATTTGAAGCCTGCCGGTGCTGCACCACTGCTCTGTGCGGGCATCACAACCTACTCGCCGATGCACCACTGGAAGGTCGGCAAAGGACAAAAAGTGGGCGTGGTGGGGCTCGGAGGGCTGGGGCACATGGCGTTAAAGTTCGCGAAGGCCCTGGGCGCTCACGCCGTGCTGTTTACGACGTCCGCCAATAAGACGGCGGATGCGGTGCGCCTGGGCGCTGACGAAGTGGTGGTTTCGAAGAATCCGGCGGAGATGCAGAAACAGGCCGGCAGCTTCGACTTCATCCTGGACACGGCTTCGGGTGAGCACAACCTGAACGCCTATCTGCAGTTGTTGAAACTCGACGGTACGATGACGCTCGTCGGCGCTCCGGAGAAACCCGCTCCGATCGACATTTTCAATTTGCTCTTCAGACGACGACGCCTGGCTGGGTCGATCATCGGCGGTATCCGCGAAACGCAAGAGATGCTGGATTTCTGCGGCGAGCGTGGAATCACCTCCGACATCGAACTGATCCCGATTCAGCAGATCAACCAGGCTTACGACCGGCTGGTCAAAGCCGACGTGAAATATCGCTTCGTCATTGACATGGCTTCTCTGAAGTAGGCCGCGCCAGAAATTCGTCACGCGGGGCGCTCAGAATTGTTCTCGGATGCGAGGGTGTAAATTCTGGCGGTCGAGCAGGTGATTGTACGGATCGGCGATCGCATGGCGAACGCCGATCCGGTTCGAACGTCGGAGGCTTCCCTACACCAGCACGGGTTCTTTCGCCATTCTGACGTTGGCGCCGTTGTAATTCTTTTCGCACGAATCGCAGAAAAGGGCCCGGTATTTGGTGCCATCTTTCGCGCTTGCGTCGGGTAGCGGGTTCCAACCCTTTACCTTTGTGAGCTTGCCGGACTGCGTCAACCCCTGAAACAGGTGCTCGCAGATGTATTCCATTCCATCCGCGTCCTTTTTTTGTGCGTCGGCGAGCTTGTGAACCCAGATCGTTTGCGCCATATGGATCCTCCAGTTAGGGTTCCACTGTGACACACGCGCAGACGCGCAAACACCTGTCCGAAGGGGCAGATGTGCTCCATGGCAACCAAGCGGCGTTCTAAAGCCGAGCGGATTTGGAATCAGGACCGGACGAGCGACGCCTCAGGAAGAGCGAGGAGCCGGAGGGGGAGGCGGCTCGGGAGAGATTTCATCGAGCAGGGCTTTAATGTCGGGATCCGCAATCACCTTGGCGAAAGCGGGGTCGGTACGAACCTTGGCAACTTCCTTATACCCTTCACCGGCGGCGCGGCGCAGATAGAGGACGCAATTCATGGCATCACCGCTCTGGGCATAGTCTTTGGCCAGCATAAAATTGAACAAGCCGCGATCGGTCACCGAACGATAGCTCAAAATTGATCCGCTGCGGCCCGTCTCTTCGAAAACGTGCGGATCGATGGCCAAGGCTTTGTGAAACGCCTCCATCGCCTTGGGAAGCTGCTTCTGAGCGAAGTACGCGTAGCCAACATTGGTGTACACGCTGGCGACGTTGGGCTGGAGAGAGAGCGCGCGTTGATACTGGGCGAGAGCCTTCTTATATTGTTTTTCCGCGTAATAGGTGGCGCCGAGATTGTTGTAGGCGTCCGCGAAGCGCTTATTGACTTTGGTAGCTCGCTCGAAGCATTTGCGGGCGTCGTCCAGTTTGCCTTCCTGCAGCAGCGCAATGCCCAAAAAATTCAAGTATGAGGCATCCTTCGGATACTGTTGCGAAAGCCTGGTGTACACCTGGACGGCTTCGGGATACTGCTTCTTGGCCATGAAGATACGCGCCTGGAGTTCGTCCTTGTCGCGTGGCGTGGCCAGAGTGTTTGAAGACGCGGAATTATTCTGCTGGGCGTAAAGCGCCGGGGAGAAAAGAGTGGCCGAAAAAATAATTGCCGGCAGAATCAATCTTTTCATAACTTCCCCTCCCGAGCCCTGACTGGGGATTATCAGCGTTACGGATCCGGAGTTTTCTCCTTGGGAGTGTCCTGATCGGGCTTCTTGCCACCAAAGATACCAAAAATCTTGTGCAACAGACCGGCTTTCTTTTCGTCGTCCTCGGGCGAGGCAGCCGCAGGCACGGGAGCTGTGCCCGGCGGCGCCGGCCTGGCCGTCGGGAGGCCGTTAATCGTGGGGCCAGACGGAGTTCCGCCATCGGCTCCAGGAGGAGGGGCGTCATCGGACTTGGTCTTGCCGCCGAAAATGCGCGAGAGCCAAGAGGGCGGCGGCGTCTGCGTCAACATGCGGCCGCCGTGCAATTCGCAGAACTCGGTGGGCTCGGTGCCCGCGAGGAAGACCTCTTTGCGTGTCGTGGGACAGGCGGGCGTGGCCAATTGCATGGTCATGGGATCAATGTCGACGGAGCTGACGCCGGGCGGGGCGGCAAAGTCCTGCAATCTGCTATATGCAGGCAGGGCCGTGGCGCGCTTCATGAACTCAGCCCAGATCGGCGCCGCCGAAAGAGCACCGGAAAGCCCCAATTCACGATAGTCGTCAAAACCGACCCAAACGACGCACAGAAGATTCGAAGTGTAGCCGGCGAACCAGCCGTCGCGGGAGGTTCCGGTCTTTCCTGCCGCCGGTCCCATGAATCCGCGTGCGCGAACGGAGGCGCCGGTTCCGTGATCGATTACGTCCTCGAGCAAAGTGGTGATCTGGTAGGCGACGCGCGGGTCCAGCGCTTTGCGAGTATGAATGGGACTGCGCTCGATCACTCCGCCCTGATAATCGATCACTCGATCGATGAGGACGGGTTCGGCGCGCGTGCCGCTATTGGCAAAGACGGTATATCCGGCGGCCACCTCGAGCGGCGTCATATCGTAGGCGCCCAAGGCCACAGCGGGCGTGGGCTGGATATCGTCATCGAGACCGAGCTGGCGAGCCATATCCACGACGCGTCCGTAGCCCACCATTTCCGCTACCTTGACCGTGGCGACGTTGAGAGAGTACGCCAGGGCGTCTCGCAAACTTACCGTGCCGTGGAAGGTCTCGCCGTAATTGTTGGGGGTGTACTCCTTGCCCTCGAAATCGAAAGTCGTAGGTTCGTCGACGACGGTCGTGGCCGGAGTGACGAGGGGGGTGAGCCCCTTGACAGCGCTATCGAAAGCGGCGGCGTAGACGAAGGGCTTGAAGACGGACCCGGGCTGACGCCTGGCGGTGATGTGATTGAGCTGGCTCTGGCCGTAGTTGCGCCCGCCGACAATGGCGAGGATGTTTCCGGTGTGCGGGTCAAGCACCACCATGGCGACCTGCGCCTCGGCAGGCTGGCCCGCTTTTTTCCAGCGCGCATATTTCCGCGCAAGCAGCTGATCCACGTTGGCAATTCCAAGGTTAGCCGCTTCCACCGCGGCGCGCTCAAGCTGGGGGTCCAAAGTCGAGTAGATGCGATAGCTCTGGGAGAGCAACTCGGCTTCGGAGAAGCGGTCGAGGAGGTGATCCTTGACCATATCGACGAAGTAAGGAGCGTCGCTATTGTTCTGTCCGCCCGAGACGAGGCCCAGCGGCGCGCGCTTGGCCTCCTGCAACTGCTCAGGCTTGATGAAACCATTCTCCAAGAGCTGGTTCAGCACGCGGTCGCGCGCTTCGGCGGCGCGTTCGGGACGGCGATCGGCCGTGGAATAGCGATTGGGAGCGCGGATGATGCCGGCGAGAAAGGCGGCTTCGCTGACGGAGATATCGCGAATGTCTTTATTGAAGTAGGCCAACGATCCTTCGGCAAAGCCATGAATGGCAAAGCTGCCGCGATTCCCGAGGTAGATCTCATTGGCGTAGAGTTCGAAAATCTGCTGCTTGGTGAAACGGTGCTCGAGTTCGAGAGCCACCATGGTTTCCGCAACCTTGCGGCGCCAGGTTCGCTCCGTGGTAAAGAAAAAGCTCCGCGACAGCTGCATGGTGAGGGTGCTGGCACCCTGGGCGATCCCTTGATGGCGGACATCCGCCCAAGCCGCGCCAAAAACTCGAACCACGTCGAGACCGGGATGCTCAAAGAAGCGCTTGTCTTCGGCGGATAGAACCGCATTCACGAGGACCTTGGGGATATCGTCGAATCGGATCCTGCGGCGCTTTTCGCGCGCGGTATCGAAAAGATTGGTAAGCAGCTCCGGTTCGATTTCGGCGCTCTCGACGACGTCGCCGTTGTCGAGCAGCTTGATGCTGCTGACACCGCCGCCGGCAAAGTTGATGTGTAGCGCGTTCTTGCCCTCAAAGTAAGAGTCGCGCAGGGGATGAATCTCAACGACATTTCCGTTGATCGTGTACCAGCCGGGGGCGCCGTCTACTTTGGTTTCATTGTAGCCGTCGTGCTGCAATTGGCTGACAAGGTCCGCCGGCGAAAGCGTCTCACCGTCGAAAACGAGGTCCGGGGAGCTATAGACGCGAGCGCTCGTCTGGTACATGCGCCCGGCCAGGCGCTGATCGATCATGTGGGAATAACTGATCCAGTAGTAAGTGAAGACGCCGGCACCGATGAGCAACAGGCCGACGAGGGTGGCGAATAGCGCCAGCCCGAAGCCGGAAAGCAAGAAGCCGCGATTGATTCGCAGACGCATGTCGTTTTCCAATAGTTCCCCTCGAACCGACTGCCCGAGGCTCCCTAAAGTTTACATGCGGTCGAAGGTGTGGCGCTGGGAAGCCGCCCTGGTTTTCCGGCCGCGGGGAGCGCTGGCCGAAACCGCAGGCCTAGCTTAACAAAAATCCGGAACGAGGCCGCGCTAGATCGAAGCCATTTTCGTCGAAGCGTGACGCTCCTAAAGCGGATTGTTTCTGGCATTAGGATGAAAATTGAGCGTCCATTGATAGACCTTTAAGTCCACCGTAACGCTGTAGTCGGCCTCGATCTCAACATGGCCAGCATCGCCCCTAACATGGATGTCTTGAGCGGTGATTGGGATATCTTCATTTTGAGCTTCCTTGAGAACGGCCGACCGAATGTCGTCGGGTTGCTGCCGATTCACGCTCGCGAAACGCGCGGTACTCTCGATGGCATCCTGAAACTGGTAGTTATTCACCAGAATTGGAATGACCTTCACGCCGACGTAGATCATGGCTGCGAGCACGCCGATGCCGATGATGGCCTTTAGCCGGCCGCCACCATGTTCGGAACGACGAGGGGGAAGCTGTGGCCGGCGAGCCGGAAAGACCGGCGGCCCATCCATCTTTAGCGACGCTTGAGGCGTTCGCAATGGATCAGAACGGTACAAGTGCCGAACCTCCCACAAAGGATAGACCGATGCTATCGCGGGTTTTTAGCGCTGTCGAGACGCTGGATAAGGAGGCGTTCCTGCGAGTAACGGGCGCGTTTTCAACAGGCAGAGGCTAGTAGGCGTGACCGAAAATGCCCTTTTCCCTGGAGGGCTGGCCGCAAAGGATGCAGACGCCCGGGCCCTCGGTTTGCGCCAAGGGGATGCAGCGCACGGTGGCCTTGGTTTCTTCCTTGATCTTGGCTTCGCATTCGGGGGTTCCGCACCAATAGGCCAAGGCGAAACCGGTTTCCACGGCGGCTTTGAACTCGTCGTAATTTTTGGGTTCCTTGGTATTGGCGTCGCGGAAAGCGCGGGCACGATTCGAGCAGCGCCGCTTGTATCTCGTCGAGCAGACTCGAGACGACTGCAGGCAAACCCTGCTGTGGCTGAAACGACTTCCCTTCCCTGCCGGGTTTGTCGCGCCGCGCCAGGACGACGCTGCCCTTGGCCACATCCTTGGGGCCGATTTCGATACGCAACGGCACGCCGCGCATCTCCCAATCGTTGAACTTGAAGCCGGGGCTGGCTCCTTCGCGTTCATCGGTGCGCACGCGAATGCCGGCGGCGGCCAGCGCGTCGCGCGTTTTGCGGGCGGCGTCGAAGACCTGGGCCTTTTCCTCGTCCGTTTTATAGATGGGGACGATCACGACCTGCGATGGGCGCAAGCCGCGGCGGCAGGATCAGTCCCTGATCGTCGCCATGGACCATGATGATGGCGCCGATCATGCGCGTGGAGAGTCCCCAGGAAGTCGTCCAGCAGTATTGCAGCACGCCTTCGCGATCGAGGTAGCGGATGTTGAAGGCCTTGGCGAAGTTTTGTCCGAGGTTGTGCGAAGTGCCGGCCTGCAGGGCCTTACCGTCGCCCATCATGGCTTCGATGGAGTACGTCTGGTCGGCACCGGCGAAACGCTCGGAAGCCGACTTGCGCCCGGGGATCACGGGGATGGCGGCTTCGTTGACGGCGAAATCCGTATAGATGTCCAGCATCTGGCGGGTTTCGGCTTCGGCCTCGTCGAAAGTCGCGTGCGCGGTGTGGCCCTCCTGCCAGAAAAACTCCAGCGTGCGCAGGAAAAGCTTGGTGCGCAACTCCCAGCGGACGACGCTATTCCACTGATTGATGAGCACGGGCAAGTCGCGATAAGACTGAATCCACTTGGCGTAGGCGTGGCCGATGATGGTTTCGGAAGTCGGGCGGATCACCAGCGGCTCTTCCAGCTCTTCGCCGCCGCCTATAGTGACGACGGCCAGCTCCGGCGAAAACCCGGCCACGTGCGATTGTTCCTTGTCGATGAAGCTGCGCGGGATCAGCAAAGGGAACGCGGCGTTGACGTGACCGGTGGCCTTGAAGCGGCGGTCGAGGGCCTGCTGGATATTCTCCCAGAGCGCCCAACCGTACGGCCGCACGATCATGCAGCCGCGCACGGGAGCGTAGTCGGCCAGTTCCGCGCGGAGAACGAGCTGGTTGTACCACTCGGAGAAATCTTCGGCGCGCGTAGGCAGCTTCTGATCGGCCACTGGTGCCCTTTCTGTGCGAACCGGAAATTGCCGGAGAAGATCCATTCCCAGCGCGAATTTTCCGGCAGCTTGAAACCGCAAAGGCTACTGGAGCGTCCAGACGTTGTCAACCGAAGCAGCGCGGGCGGCAACCGCTCAAGGGAATTGTACTACCCCTTCGTGAATGCAAAATGGGGAAGGCCAGCGGTACAGACACGGCTTGACTCGCGCGAGAGAGTGTCCTTACAATCGCGCCGCGCTTGACCGATGGTCGGAGCCCTCTGAGAATCCGGGTATTCGGCGCTCCCTTGAAAAGAAGGCAACCTATCGGGCGCGTCAATCTTAGTTACGGGAAACAAGGAAGGTTATGAGAATGAGAAAAGGCTACGTAGCCTCAATGATCGTGCTGGTTGCCGTGCTGGCGACATCGGTTCCCGCGCACGCTCAAACTACTCCGAAGGTGCCTGCCACAGTAACGCTTCGCGACGGTTGGGGACGGCCCGTGGTCGATCCATTGAAGGGTGGTCAGAAGGCGGGTCCCGCTCCAAAGCACGACATTTCCGGGATTTGGGAACCGGCTCGCGCGCCGGGGGACGGAATTCAGGCAAATGGCCCACATGAGATGCCCTATGACGGAAAGCCGGAGCACGATCCGCCTTACACGCCTTTCGGATTGCAGACGCTAAAAACGCACAAGGCGTTGTTCGGATACGCCGCGGTTCTCGAGGCGCTGAGCAACGATCCCCGAGACAAGTGCGACCCGCTGGGGTTTCCGCGCGCGGATTTTTACCAAGTCAGGCACACGCAGATCATGCAGGACGCGCTCCGCGTGGTGGTCTTGTATGAATTCGAAAAAAGGTGGCGCAACATCTGGACAGATGGACGCGACCTGCCCCAGGAGATTCCAGAGCCGCGGTATTACGGGTATTCAGTGGGCAAATGGCTTGACGACACTACGCTCCAGGTGGAGACCATCGGGACGATGGGGAACGAAAAAGTGTGGCTCGACGAGACGGGCCGCCCGGCGAGCGACGCCATGCACGTGATCGAGCAGTTCCACCGCGTGGACCACGACCGTTTGGAGATGACCGTGACGGTTGACGACCCGAAGATGTACACGAAACCGTGGGTGGCTGTGAACAAGTTCCCCATGAAGCTGCAGGCGCCTGATTTCGACGTGGTGGAGATGATGTGCATACCTTCGGAGATAGCCGCCTACGACAAGGAGTATGGCGATCCCGCAAGCGGCGTGGAAAGTAAGGGGAAATAGCCGGAAGGATTCAAGCAGCAGAGGCAAAAAGCTACTTCGAATGAATGGAAAGCGCTTGGGGCGTGCTCGACTTGACTGTACAGATTTTGCTAAAATTTCGCAGCCTTAGGTCGGTCCCGACCAAAAAACGGAGGTTACCCGTGAGAGGGAAATTGTTGGTAGTTTTTGCGCTGGCCGTTAGCGCGTTGGTTTCGGTTCCAGTGTTCGCACACCACGGCAACGCCGCATTCGACGCCGGGAAAAGGCTGGCGTTGAAGGGAACCGTTACAGAATGGGTCTGGGCCAATCCACACTGTTGGCTGAAGTTCGACGTGAAGGATGACAAGGGCAACGTGGCCCACTGGGTAGCGGAGACGAACAACGCGCCCGACATGATCGAGAAGGGCTGGAGCATGCGCACCTTCAAACCGGGAGATGAAGTTACGGTGACGGTCGAGCCGGTCAAGAACGGCAACCCGGTCGGGCGTGTCATCGAGGTCCTGCTGCCCAATGGCCAGACTTTGGGTATGGCGTACTTGAAAAAGTAAGCAGGTCCCAGCCGGCGAAACAGTTGCGTTTTGATGGAGAGGGCGGAGTTCACCTCCGCCCTTTTTTGTGGTCCAGCTAGACACAAGCGCTCCGCACTATTCCCTTCCCTTCCCACCCAGCTTTCCAGAAACTCGGCTGGCGATCGGCTTTTGGTGACAGCGTACTGGCCTGCGCTCCCTCGTGTTTCAGGTAACTTTCGCTTGACCCCTAAGCAGATACAGTGATATTGCATCGTACGCTCGGCTGACTGAGGGGGGCCTCCGGATCAGCCACTTGGGTGTGCGCTCATTAGGGAAACAAAGCCTGTAGTCCCGCGACCAAAATAACACCCGAGCGGAGCCCTGCCTCAAGGTAGGGATGGCAAGAATTTTGTCAGGCGACTTTCGTTATGCAGCAGTTTGCAGTCAGCGGGTTCAAAAAAATCTGTAGGAGGGGTGTGGCGATGCTTCCGAAAAACTTCAGGTTCGAAAAAATAGTCACCACATTGGCGGCGTGCGTCGTTGTTTTGATGCTTTGCCAGGCGGCGTTCTCCCAAGGCAACTTGGGCCGCCTCATGGGTGTGGTCACAGACCAAACCGGCGGCGTGATCGCCGGCGCCAACGTGACCGTGGTGGACGTGCAGAGAGGCGTCTCGCGCACTCTGGTCACCGATGATTCCGGCGAATACTCCGCTCCGAGCTTAATCCCCGGCCAGTATGAACTGCGCGTCGAGGCGATGGGGTTCAACAAGTTCAATCGCCAGAACATTACGATTGAGGTCGGACAAGAAGTACGCGTGGATGCTTCGCTCACGCCCGGGTCGCAGACGCAGACCGTCACGGTGACGGAATCGGTTCCCGACATCACGACGACGAACGCGACCCTGGGCGGCGTGATCGAAAATCAGGCGCTGACCGAGTTGCCACTAAGCGGCCGCAACTACTTGCATCTTTTGGATGACAAGCCGGGAGTACAGATGAAACCGGGAGGCGGACCGAACTCCTACACGAGCAATGGGCAACGCAATGCTGCAAACGGCTACATGGTTGACGGCCTTTTCAGCGGCAACGTCAACACGGGCGCAAGCGCGGTGCTGGGCGGAGGTTCCGGTGCCGGCGGTCCGGAGCAGGCGAACGTGCTTCCCGTGGATGGCATTCAGGAAATCAACGTCATGCAAGATCCGAAAGCTGAATACGGCCCGAGGCCCGGCGCCTACATCAATATCGGAATGAAGTCGGGCACCAACAGCTTGCACGGCACGGCTTACGGTTTTGGCCGCGACCAATCGCTCGAAGCCAGGAACGCCTTTCTGACGACTAAGCAGCCCACCACCGTCGAGCAGTGGGGCGCGAGCCTGGGCGGACCCATCAAGAAGGACAAGGTCTTCTTCTTTACAAATTTCGAGAAACAGAACTTCTCGATTGCAGCAGCGAAAACCGCGACGATTCCTACCACGGCCGCTGGTTTTGGATCCGGCCAGAGTTTTCCTGACGCTATTGCCGCTCAACAACCTCGCGGGCTTAGCGGTAAGTCCGCTGAGCCTGGCCCTGGCGGGCTGCACGAATCCCGCGTCCCACCCTATTAATGGCGCACTCATACCTTGCGACGCGAGCAAGGGTTTGTTCTGGGAACTCCCAGGCCGGAGCCAATCCAACCAGCGACGTTTTGGCTTTCCCGGTGATCGGCGGCTCGAACAATGTCATTGCAAAAATCGATTACAGCCTCAACGACAAGAACGCGATTCACGGCGAATACGTTTACGGCGACGGCAAGCCCATCGGACAGAGCGGGACTCGCATACAGCCTTACTGGAGGGGGCCTTACCACATCCGGTCCCAAGTGGTAAGAGCGGCATGGGTCTGGACTCCGAATTCCGCCTGGGTGAATGAAGCGAGATTCGGATATGACCGGCTGCTTCAGAACGCGCAGCCCGGAGATTGCTTTCCGCAGCAGTTTGGCTCGCCGGATTATGCGAGCCTCGGGTTTGTATCCGGCGTGGCGCAGTGCGGGCTGGGAAGCATCACGATTACGGGCTTTACCGCTCTGGGTTCCGGTCTCGGCAGCAGTTCCCTTCCGGCCTACTTCCAAGGCGAGGATGCGGTCTCGCGTACGTTCGGGAAGCACGTCTTCAAACTCGGCGGGGGCATTCGTTCGTACGATTGGAACGGCGGCTCTTATCTCGGGTCTAAGCGGCACCATAGCGTTTACGATCGCTTCAGAATTTCATCGCAGGGATACCTAATCCAAGCTCTACCGCGAACTCGATCCTCGTTGGGAATCCCAACGAGAATCTTACGTGGAAGAGTTACTGGGGCTTCCTTCAGGACGACTGGCGGATCACTCCAAGAATCACCCTGAACCTCGGGCTGCGATACGACTACGAAGCGCCCCATGAGGGAAGCACACAACAACGCCGGCGGCTTTGATCCCACTGCCGCCACCGGACTTTTCCAGCAGTCGAGCTCGCGCTCCCTGTGGAACCCGTCCAAGAAGGATTTCGCGCCTCGGGTTGGAATTGCCTGGGACGTGACGGGTAAGGCCACCACCGTTGTTCGGGCAGGCGGAGGCGTTTTCTACGAGCCGTTTGTTACGCAAATAGTCTCAACACAAGAGACGGCTTGGGCCGTGCCTACAGGAGCGACGCTAGTCCTGGCCAATGGCACCAAGGTAGCTGGGCCCGGCACGCTTCAAAATGGCACCATTTCGGGCACGTCCTTAGCCACCTCGATTCAGAACAACTGGGCCCTTAACACTCCAGTTTTTGGCACCATACCCACTACCGCGAGCGTCTCCTGCGGCAACGGCATCGCGGCAACCGCACCCGGCACGGGTACGAACCCCGCAGTATGTAATCTGGGCGTGGTAGATCCGGGCCTCAAAATGGCGATGGTCGGCGAATGGAACTTCGGCATCCAGCGTGCAATCACCAACACCATTACGGTCGACATCGGTTACGTTGGGGCTCACGGCGAGTGGGGAACGGGAGCTCTCGACCCGAACCAGCCTACGCCCGGTGTGAAAACCAACGAACAGCAAAGGCGGCCGTATTACAACCAATTCCCGTACCTGGGGCAGATTTCGACGGAGTACAGTATCGACCGTTCGAACTATAACTCGTTGCAAGCCAGCATGAGAAAGCGCATCTCGAACGGACTGTCTCTTACGGCGGGCTACACCTACGGCCACGGGCTCGATATCCATTCACTCGACGGTACGGCAAACCCGAAAAGCGTAATGGATAGCACGCACCCCGAGCTGGACTATGGGAGCGGCGACTACGATTACCGCCAGCGGTTCACGATGACTGGAACTTACCTGATTCCCGGGAGGAAATCCCCGGCTACAACTCCTGGAAGGCTGGCAGCTGAACTCGACCCTGAATATCCTCAGCGGCGTGCCGGTGGGCGCATTCGATACGGCTTCTGACCTCAGCGGAACTGGCGAGCAAGACGACCGCTGGAGCATCGTCGGGAACCCCCGGGATTTTACGGAAGGCACAACCGCAATGCTTCCGTGCTGGGGAATTGCCGGCAGCACGTTTGGCAAGACGCAGGGCTGCACCTCGGTGGCGGTCCCTAACGGAGCAACTACGCTGCACAGAACTGCGGGATGCCTCAGGCCTGCAGAATGCCGCCTCGGCCCTGCCGGTCAATCCGAACGTGCCTGCCTCCGACCCAAATCCACGGGTTTGGCCGCACTTAGCAACTTCGGCTGCTATATGACGGGCAGCACCGTGATCGTTCCGCCAGCCCAGGGAACCTACGGCAATATGGCCCGAAACGTCTTGCGCGGCCAAAGGTTGCGGGTCTGGGATATGTCTCTGGCGAAGAACTGGAAGATCAAGGAACGCTTCACGGCGCAGTTCCGCGTGGAGTGCTTCAACATCATCAACGCCGTCAATTACGCCGCGAATGGAGGGACGAATCCCGCCACTCCTTCCACATTCGGCGTATCTCCGGGGACTCCTGACGTGGTGAACAGCGCGCCGGTGTTTGGTACCGGCGGGCCGCGTAAGATTCAGCTTGGGGCCAAGCTGATTTTTTAGCAGCGGCTACTGACAGAGGTAAGTTCGGCTTGCACGAGCAGCGGTCCACTCCCGTGGACCGCTGTTTGATTTATGGCAGAGGTTACTTTGCAAGCCCGTTCAGATATTCGGCGAGTTTTTGCTGGTCCGCGGGAGTGAGCTTCGCACCGTAAGTCATCATTTTTGCGATGACCGCAGTCCAATCTTCCGAAGGCAATTTTGTCGTCGCCGTCGCCATATCGTGGCACTGCTGGCAGGTACGTTGAAGTACGGCTCTGCCCTCAGCTTCAGGCGCCTGCTCGGCCCTTCCGGGCCGCCGGCCGCCGCCTGGCGCCTGGGAGGCTGTCTCGCGATTGCCCCCGGCCGTTGCCACCAGAAAGGCGGTCACAGAGTCCATCTCGTCGGGCATGATCTGCGCTCCGCGGCCAACCATGGAGTAGACGGTGTCCTTCCATTGGTCCGCAGATTTCTTATGGATCTGCAGCATCCTCAGAATATTCGTATGGCACGCGACACATGTCTGCCCTACCACTTGTCTGCCCCTGTCAATCTGAGCCTGTTGGTTGTTTGGAGCAGGTGCCGAGACCTGGGCTGCGATTCCGCGGCTCAGGTACGCCGCGCCACCCACACCACGAGATTCGAGAGCACGAGGATCAGAATTTTCTCTTTCTTGCGGCCGCCCTGCATGAGACTCCTCCCGGGAAATCGTGTGAATGTGTTTTCAGGCGTTCAGCTTTTTCTTCCGGATCTCAGCCAGCGAGTAACGCTGGTACCAAGTTCCCTGGCTCAAAGCGGGTCCATCGGGTGCGATGTCGATATCCAGCACGACCGCCTTGCCGTCCCGCATGCTTCTCAGGCATCGCTGCAGTGCCGGGGCCAGGTCGCTCGCGTTTTTCACCTTTTCGCCTTTCAAGCCGTAAGCTTCCGCAATTTTTGCGAATTCGACGTTGGGGTCTCCCAGATAACCATTGAAATCCTTGCCAGCCTCGTACAAAGGACCTCCGTTGAGCATGTTGCGGTCGCGACTCTCGTTGTAAAGGCGGTTGTTCATAATCACGATAAGCATGGGCGCCTCATAACGCGCGATGCTCCACAAGGTCTCCGACTGGCCAAACAGGAATCCGCCGTCGCCTTGTATCGAGACGACCTGCCGGTCAGGCAGTGCCACGTTGACGCCGAATGCCGCGGCTACTCCCCAGCCGAGTGCGTCACCTTTGGTGCGCCCGATCTTTTGCTTATTCGATCCGCCCAGAGTGAGCTGCCGCAAGAGCTTGTAATATTCGGTACCCAACTCCGGCACGATCACCGCATCCTTATCGAGCGCTTTCTCCAACTCATAGCCCACGCGCTCCCAGGTGACCGGACTATTATCGAAGCGCGCACGTAATGCTATTTCCCGGGATTGCTTGAGCTGGCTCGTCAACGCGGATACTTCCGCCAGTCTGCCGGCGCGAATTCGGGCCATGCGGTCCTTTGTCAACATCCCGTCGATCGAATCGGAAAGGTCGCGGATGGCCGTGCGCACCTCCGAAAGAATACTGAGGTCCGGAACAACGGCTCTTCCGAGAGTATTGGGGTCGTGACTGATATGCACGATGGGCCTGTTCGGACCCAAAAGGCCGCGCGCATCTTCATTGCTGGAGGTGAAGCTCTCGCCAAAGCTGATCAACAAATCTTTTTTCCGAGGAAATCTTTGCGCCTCAAGCTCTCCGAGAAACAACGGATGATCGTTGGGGAAATTCGCATAGAGGCTATGCATTGTTTCCACCACCGGAACGGAAAGCTTTTCCGATAGCGCCCGAATGTCGTCGTACGCTCCCTCCACGCCAATCTCAGAGCCCAGAACAAACATAGGGTTTTCCGCTTCGACCAGCCATTGCGCAGCTTTCTCGATCAAGTCGGCCTGGCCGCGCGGCTTATAGCGCAGGTTTGCGAGATCGATCTTGTAAATCGGGCTTTCGACCTGTGCTCCGCCCGCGCCCCAATTCAAAGTCACCGGGCCGCTGGGCGGGCCAAATGCGAATTTCATCGCACGGCGAAGAACACCGGTCATGTCCTCGGGCAGGAGGGTTCCCGTCCACATCGTAAAGGGTTGGGTTGGTCCGAGCGGGTTATCCCAGGACTCAAAGCCATCCTTCCCTTGTTCGGCCAATCCTCCGCCTGAAAAAGTGACCAGCAGCGGAACCCGGTCTTTCCAGGCGTTGTACAGATTGCTCATGGCATTGAATGTCCCGACGTGGCTCCCGAAAAAGAATCCCATGGTCCTGCTGGCCAGGGTAAAGCCCGCCGCGGCCGCGACCGCCTGCCCCTCATGCGTCATGTTGATGACTTGCACGTCCCCCGCGGCATCAATAGCCTCCCACAACGGCACGAAGCCGCTGGTGTTGGTATGGAACAACGTGCGAATGCCGGCAGCCCGGAGCTGCGCGAGCACCGCTCCGGAGGGAGTCCCTGTGTACATTTCGGGTTTGCCATCCGGCAGCGAGTTTTCAGGCTTGGTTGCCGATACTTGAGGAGAAGCTGCAATCGCGGCGGATTGCCCGGCGCCGAGAGCGAGGCCGGTTGCCGCGGTGGCAGCAATAAAATCTCGCCTCGAGAGTCCAACAGAGCCGCTATCCTCCGACTCTGCCGCCTTCTTGTTTGCTTCTGGAGTCATCATCGGCCACCTCTCCCCTAAGTGCTGTCAAACTTGACGGTCGAACTTCACGCTAACCAAGTCTCTCTACACTAACCAAGTCTCGCTACGCTAACCAAGCCTGGCTGACACCACGCGCTAGGACTTGGGCTTCAGCTGTTCGTAGACCTGCTTGACGAAAGCATCTCCGTTTTTGTATCGGACGATCGTGCCCTGATCGTAATACTGCGCGACGCCACTGAGAAAGCAGGATCGAAGCTGGCGGTGGGATGCGCTGCGACCACATCATCCTCGCTCTTCCCTTGTTTAATCAACTCCGAAACCCGATCGCGAACGGCGACGACCATATCCCGGTGCGCGATGATATCGGCGCGCTTCATTATCGGACCGTGACCCGGAACAACTCTTGTATTGGGCCCGACGACGGCAATGGCCATGCCCAGCGCGTCGATCATGCCGCTTAGCGTGCCGCCAATATTGGGATAGCCCGCACGAAAGAAATCGCCAATCATGAGGACATCGGCAAGACGGAAGTAGACCATGGTGTCGCCATCGGTGTGGGCCGGCGGAACCGGAATCAAAACTACCTCCTCGCCATCCATGTGCAGGGTCAGCGGCGAAGTGTAAGTGATCTCGGGAAGTCCCGCGGGATCGAAACCTGGCTGCGCCGCCAGCGCCGCCCGGAGCTCAGGCCGCGCCAAGATCGTGGCGCCCATCTTCACCAAGTTGGCGTTGCCGCCGGTGTGGTCCCCGTGCGAGTGTGTATTAACGATAAAGCGTATGGGCGCGCTCGAGAATGTCTTGATCGCGGCGACAACCTTGCCCGTCAGCGGACCAAAGGTGGCGTCCACCATGAAGATGCCGTCCGGACCCGTCAAAACTCCGATCGCGCCTCCGGTGCGGCCAGCTCCGTTGAGGCCCGTGAGCGTGTAGAAGTTTTCGCCGAGCCTATCGACCCTCATGGTCATGCGCGCGTAATCGGTCTGCGGAGCGGCCGGGGCTCCCTGTCCGGCGGGAGCCTGGGCAAACGCGCCGGCGGATGCCAGGACAAGCGCGGCAAAGATCGCGCAGGAAGATCGCATCAAGGATGGTATCGGGGATCGCATCGGGGTGGTTTTCATTTTTGACTCCTCGCGCTCGATCGCCCGCTAGAAACGATAAAGACGCGCGGGATTATCGACCAATATAATTTTTCGCACGGCAGCATCAGGGGCCCACACGACGAGCTGGTTCAACAGGCGGCCGTCGTCGATCTGAAGCAGCGGGGCGAGATCGCTGGCGCTGTGCCCAGGTAACGCCCCTCCGCTGGGATGCGGCCAATCACTGCCCCACACAATGCGCTCCGCATTCGCGGCGATCAGCGCCTTAGCGAGCGGGGCAGCGTCGGGATAATCGGGAGCCTTGGTGGAGACGCGATAGGCGCCTGAAATTTTCACGTAAGCCTTGCCCAAGCGGACCAGGTCGAGCATGGCGCCAAAACCCGGCTGTCCCGTCCCGAGCGGCCCCTGCGCTCCGCCAAAGTGATCGAAGACGACCGGGAGCGGCGACGCCATAATCTCCTTTTGCAAACCTGCGATGACCGCGAGCCGCGTGTACAACTGGATATGCCATTTTCGCCCGGCCAGCCGCTGCACCGCGGACTGAAATACTTTCCGCGCAGCGTCCGGATCGGTCAGGCCGAAGGTTTCAAAGTTGAGGCGAATGCCGCGGATTCCGGCGCGATCCATCTCATCGAGCTGGGCCGGGGAGATCTTGTCATCGATCACGGCAATGGCGCGGGCGCGCCCGCCGAGCTGCTTCACGGCATCGAGAGTGCAGGAGTTATCGGCGCCGTAGACGCTGGGATTTACGATGACGACGCGATCCATATGCAGGGCCCGATGCAACGTGCGCATCTCCGCGATTGACGCGGGCTCGGGCGTGTACGTCCGGCCCGCCGACCACGGGAACTGCCGCGCATCCCCGAATATGTGGGTGTGACAATCGCAAGCGCCCGCGGGCACCGTGAAATCAACCGGCGTGGAAGGCTGCGAAGCACCCGCCGAAAGGAAGCTCGCGGGCCGCAAAAGCGTCGCTGCGCCAGCGGCAATCGAGCCCAGCAAGACGTGACGGCGGGAGATCATGGCGTGCTCCTTAGTGAAATTGGCAGTAGCATATCAATTTAGACGTAACGTGTCAGGCTTCCCAGGTATCCCAGTGAGGAGCACCGCAGGGATAGTTGGTAGCGGCCATATCCAATGGCTCGAATGCCGCAGGACTAGGTTAGAATGCGGCGCCGCTCGTCCCAGGTGTCAGAGCTTCGAGCAGCTTCAAGGGCAAAAAGGAGGATCGACGGGATGCGAACCAAGGTGGCCTTCGTGCTGTTAGCCTTCGCTTTTCTTCTGGCCAGCGTTGCCAACGGCAATGCGCAACAAAATCCCCCAGCTGGTGGCGCCGCTGCGCCGGCCGGAGGTCAGGCCCCAGCTGGCGGCGGTGGCCGCGGGCCGCAGCCGCCTCCATTTGCAGTGATGAGTAGCTCCATGGCCGATGGAAGCTTTTTGGCCGCGAAGTATACGTGCACGGAAGGCGCGCGAGCCGTTTCACCGCAGCTTCGTTGGGTGAACCCGCCAAGGGACACCATCAGCTTCGTGCTGATCACTCACGATATGGAACCAAGGCCACGCAAGGGCGTGGACGACATCCTGCACTGGATGGTGTGGAATATTCCGGCCAGCGCCAGCCAGCTTCCCGAGGCGGTCGCCAACAATACACAGCAACTACCCGACGGGAGCCTGCAGACCAACGGCAACCCCGGACAGGGGGGGATCGCCGGTTATCGTCCTCCGTGCCCTCCCGCAGGCCCTTCACATCACTACGCTTTCGAGCTTTATGCCGTCGATCAGAAGCTGGATTTGCCGCCGACGGCGACCCGTGCCGATGTGATGAAGGCCCTGGATGGGCATATCTCGGCCCATGCCGCGCTGATCGTTCCTTATCACCAATAGGCCTTACCACCAGTGGGCCTTACGACCAATTGGCCCTACCCAATAGGGTAGACACACTGCCCTTAGGCCGGTTCCTTAGGCCAACGGTATACCCGGCCGGGTCTCCGCGATAAGACCCGGCCCGCATTGCTCACGGCATCCGCACCTCCCTGCGTGGCAATAAGAAACACAGTTGCCCTCTTTCTGTACCTCAGTACAGGTCTCAAACCTTACTAACCCCTGTATTTATGGATTCGTAATGGAATAGACACTTAGAGACGCGGCGGGGGTATCCCTTTTTCGCTCCGCAGAGTCAAATTGTTAAGGGATTCCCAGATCGGGAAGGCTCAGAGGAGACAGCATGCGGAAAGGCAAGAAAGCACTCTTAATCGTGGCAGCGACCCTTCTGACGATCGCCACACTTGCTGTTTTGAACTTCGTACGCTCCAGGATGGAAGATAACGAGCAAACGGTGAAGAGTTCCGCTGTGCGCATTATAAACAGCGGCGTGCGCGTCGCCTAAAAGCCTCCCGCTTCGCAGTTCCCGCCTCTTTCGGGAGCGATGAGCTCCTCTCGGTCGCGCCGTCTTCAGCAAATCGAACATTTCGTTACACTGACTATTTCCACGCCCGTTTTTGAAACGAATGCCGCAGCTTATACTATGCTCGAACTCATTACCGGAATCAGAAGCAGCTGCTCGCATCGCCCAGGAGAGAGTCCCTTGAACAAGAAAACATATGACGAAGGCATGGCCGTGCGGCGCGAAGTTTTGGGTGCCGACTATGTCGATCGCGCCATGGCCTCCGCCGACTCGTTCACGCGCGTGCTCCATGAATTTGTCACGGAATGGTGCTGGGGCGCGATCTGGACACGGCCCGGCCTTACACGCAAAACCCGAAGCCTGATCAACCTCGCCATGCTCACGGCATTGAACCGCCCGCATGAGATCAAGCTGCACGTGCAAGGCGCCCTTAACAACGGCGTCACGCGCGACGAGATCACGGAAGTCTTTCTGCAAGCGGGTGTCTACGCCGGCGTGCCCGCGGCCGTGGACGCTTTTCGCGCCGCCAAAGAAGTCTTCGACACACTCGACAAGAAATAATCGGGCCACGGCGGAAGAGGTCTCGATCGGCCCGACAGTTGCCTGCGTTCGCACGCCGGCGGTTTGCCCTCGCAGGGATTACTTGCTAACTTCTGCCGAGCGCTTTTAGCACAATTCAGCGAGAGGTGAGGGACCGGTGGCGCCACGCTCGGCATCAAAGCTCGAAGATCAAGGTGTGCCGGCGCCGCGCGCGTCCGCGAGCACGAAGCTCAAGATTGCGTTGGTTGGCTTCGGCACGGTGGGGCGCTCGGTGGCCAAGTTACTATCGCAGAATCCACAAAGCCCGTTTCTTCTTACGCATATTTGCAACCGAAATATCGCGCGGAAAAAAGTCGATTGGGTTCCGGCACAGGTCCGCTGGACGGAAAAAATTGAGGACGTGCTGTCCTCGGATGCCGACATTATGGTCGAGCTCGTCGGCGGCCTCGAACCTGCGGGAGAGTGGGTGGCGCAGGCGCTGCGCTCGGGAAAATCCGTGGTTACGGCGAACAAGCTTCTGATCGCGGACCGCGGCCAGGAACTTTTGCGACTGGCAAGGCAAACGGGCCGACAACTCCAATTTGGCGCATCGGTCGCCGGAGGGATTCCGGCCATCATCGCCATCCAGGAAGGATTGGCGGGCGACCGGCTGAATCGCATCGCGGGAATTCTGAACGGCACCTGCAACTACATCCTCACAAAAATGGAAGCAACGGGCGCCGGCTTTGGTTCGGCGCTCAAGGAAGCGCAAGAGCTGGGCTTTGCCGAGGCCGATCCCACAAGCGATATCGAAGGATACGACGCGCGGGCGAAACTGGTGATTCTGGCGCAGGCCGGACTGCGCGTGAACGTGCGTAGCGAGCAGATTCCCTGTGCCCCGATTTCACCTATCGAAGCTGTCGATTTCGGCTATGCGCGCGAGCTGAACTGCACCATCCGGCAAATCTCAATCGCGCAAAAAGATACGGCCAGCGGTTTGCGGCTGCTGGCGGCGGTTCGACCAACGCTCGTTCCGCTTTCCTCTCTGATCGCGCATGTGCAGCGAAATCAGAATCTGGTGATGGCCACGGGCGAGTTTGCGGGGCAGATCATCCTTTCGGGTTTCGGCGCGGGAGGCGATCCCACGGCGGTAGCGGTGGTGTCGGATCTTTACACGATCGCGCGGCAATCCAACGCCACTCCGGCGGATACGGGGGAGCTCGCGCAAGATCCACAATCGGTGAGCGGAGATTTCGTGGTTCCGCACTACGTGCGCTTTGTCGTCAAAGACCGGCCGGGCATCGTGTCGGAGGTTGCCACCGTTTTTGCCCGATTCGGAATCAGCATCGATGCGTTGCTGCAAAAGCCGGGCTACCCACACTCAGCGCTGCCCTTCATCATGACATTGGAAGCGTGCAGCAGCTCTCTGCTTGATCGCGCGCTCGAGGAGATCGGCCATCTCGACTTTCACGTCGAGCCGCCGCTGTGCCTGCCCATCCTGCCTCAATGAGCACCGCGGAGGGGCCCCGCGCGGGGCTCTGCTACGATTGCCGCCACTCAAAGCGGGTAGAGGGAAAGCGAGAAAGCGTCTACTACTTATGTGAGCGTTCGCTAACGGACAGCACCTTCGCAAAATATCCGCCCCTGCCAGTACTGCGATGCCCGGGGTACGAGCCGCGCCGAGGGTGAGGCGTCCAAAGACGCTGCGACCGGCGGCACTACGTCGCCGGTGTTCTTATGCGAACAGACAGAGGAACGAACCCCTTCCACACGATGTGACGTAACACCCACCCCAGGACGGGCAACTCGGAGGATAAAAGGCATCATCCTCTAATCAGGGTAATTGCGCCGTTAAGGAGAGAGACTTCATGGGCTCAAGGGCGAAGCTGGTAAAGACGCTAAGCATTTTCGTTTTGGCACTTTATGTGGGTGCTATGCCGGCATGGGCGCAGCAAGATCAAGGCGGGTCGCCAAATGCGCCAGCGGCGGACGAAAATCAAACGGCACAGCAAGCAAACGATGCGTCACCTTCCGAAGAAGCAGCAGGACCGCAAGGCGCGCCGACCGAGTCAGGCAGGATCGCGCCGGCGACACTGACGGTGCCGGCAGGCGCGGTGATTGCGGTGCGCACCAGCCAATGGCTGTCGAGCGATCAGAACCATACGGGGGACACGTTCAGCGCGGTGCTGGACCAGCCCATCGTTGCGGGCGGCTGGGTAGTCGCGCGGCGCGGCCAGACGGTTATGGGCCGGGTTTCCGTAGCCCAGAAAGCGAATCAGGGTAATGGCGTCTCAAAACTAGGCGTCGAGATCACCGAATTGACACTGGTTGACGGACGACAGTCGCCGGTGAGTACGCAAATGCAACAGGCTGCTCCTTCACCGGCTCCGCAAAGAGATGCGGGGCGCAGCGTAGCCACCGTGGGGACGACGACCGTGCTCGGCGCCATCGTGGGAGGCGTTGTGGGAGGCGGAGAGGGCGCTGCGATTGGCGCGGCACTGGGCGCGACGGCCGGAGTGGCCGCAGTGATGTATACGCGCGGGCGGCCGACGACGATGGCTCCGGAAACGCTGCTGAGCTTCCGAGTGGAATCGCCGCTGTCTGTCTCCACGGAGAACAGCCAGGTTGCGTTTCGGCCAGTGACGCAAGGCGATTACAAAGATCAAGACGCATACGCGAACTATCCTGCGCGTCGCGGGGCCGGGCGAGGACCGGGCTATCCGCCGCCAGCCTACTTCTACGGCGGCTATGGATATTGCGGAGCGTGGGGATGGGGCTGCTATCCAGGCGGGTATTGGGGCGGCGGATTTTATGGTTTCGGGCCCGCAGTGGTGATCAGGCGGGGCTTCCGGCGCTGATGTTTTGGCCTGCGAAGCCGAGCGTACTTACCACGTGGGGAGAACCGGGCCGCGTGGGGAGAACCGGGCCGCGTGGTGAGAACCGGCTGCGCAGTGAGAAGCAGGCGGTACAGATCTGAAGCTGTCCCTTTTGAACATACTACAGATAATCCTGTATGGCCTGCGGCGCGATGAAGGGCGCAACATGAATAGGCCAAACCAGCGGTTGCTTGCCGCGCTTGGCGGGAGCCCTTACGGCAGGAATTCTAGTGGTGGACGATCACCATGTGGCGCGGACGACGGTACGCGCACTGCTAGACGCGCACTCCATGGCGATCTGCGGCGAGGCAGAGGACGGCCAAAAGGCAGTCGAACAGGTGAAGGCGCTCAAACCCGATCTCGTGCTCCTCGATATCAACATGCCGGTGATGAATGGCATCCAGACTGCTTTTGAGATCCGGCGTGTGGCACCCACGACAAAAATTCTGTTCTTCACGGTGCAGGAGTATACCCCCGAGGCGGAAGCCGCTGTTCGCCTGCTGGGCGTGCAGGGCTTTGTAAATAAGTCCGAAGCTGGAACTCAATTGATCCCCGCAGTAAGACGCCTTCTCGGTAGCGAACTTTAGCTTCCCTGTCGCGCTGAGCCGCGCATCTCATGGATGGGAATAGCGCGAATGGGGGAGGCAAGCCATGGTGAAAATTACCTGTGATCAGTGTGGGGCGGACAAACCGGACAAGCTTCCAACATCAATTGAATGGATACTCGGCTACGATCTGGAGGTGGAGACGGCGAGGGCCGTGCAGCGCTCCATCCGATTGCTGGACCACTGGGACGACCGGCGGGCGCTCGAACTTGGAGCGATCCATCTCTGCTCGATCCAGTGCCGCGACCAGTATATGAAGGGCTCGGCAGCTCGCATGAGCGCCAAGGCCTAACTCAGATTTGACCTCAGTTTCGATCCAGTTCCAGCCCAGTTTCGAACCGGCGTAAATCCGCGTCTATTTCGCAGAGAGCTTCAGAGTCCGGGCATACCGCGACAGCTTGACAGGATTTAGAATCCCGCAGGTGTACAGAAACCGCGTGCAAGCGTGACTCGCGCCTTGACCAGAAGGAAACTCCTATGTTTTGCTGTGGAGTGAGACATTGGCATCTGATCTAAACTGCAAGGCGCCAACATAGCAGGGAGGCCGGCGGATGTTTTCTGGGCAATGGGCTTTTCGACATCGCGGAATACTGGTGAATCTGCCGCTCATCGTGGCGCTCTTCTGGAGGCACGAGGAAGTCAGCAATCCAGCGCTGGCCTGGGCTTTCGGGATTGCGCTGCTGCTCGCGGGCATGGCGGTGCGAATTTGGGCGCAATCCTACATTCACCATCGGCTGAAAATGCCTCTGGAGTTGACTACCGGAGGGCCATACCAACTGGTGCGCAATCCTCTCTACGTCGGCAATGTATTGATCTGCGTGAGCGCCACCTTCCTGGCGGAACTCCCGTGGTTTGCTCCGGTAGTGCTGTTGTGGTGTGCTGGGTTGTATTCCGTGGTTGTCCGCTATGAAGAGGGCTTTCTCGTAAAGCATTACGGCGCGCCCTACGAACGCTACATGAAAGACGTTCCGCGGTGGTTTCCACGCTCCGCCGGCCGAACGCGTGTCAGCTGGTGGAATGAGTTTTCAGGGAAGGCGGTTCGCGCCGAACTCCACTGTCTGTTGATCGCGCTTATCTTCGGTATCAAGGTGATTGCCGAATCGCCGGCATGGCACGTGACCTGGTCAGGACTGCGGGCGCGCCTCTTCTCCTAAAGTTTTTCTCCTAAATCTTTCCAAGCAAAAGTTCTGCACACCTCGGTGCGAAGCCCGCTTATAAAGAGGAAAGCGGCGCGTTGAGCGGTGTTTCGTTAGAATCGAAGGCATGGGCCTTGCGATTGAGTGCCGCGGTCTGCGCAAGACCTACGACGGCAAGGTGGAAGCGGTGCGCGGGCTCGATCTGAAGATTCGAGAAGGCGAATGCTTCGGCCTGCTCGGTCCGAACGGCGCCGGCAAGACCACGACCATCGAGATCCTCGAAGGCCTGCTGCCGGCCGACTTCCGGCGAAGTGCGAATCCTCGGCCGCACCTGGCAGAACGCATCGCGCGCGAGTTGCGCGAATGGCTGGGCATCTCGCTGCAGGAGACGCGCCTGTCGGAAAAGCTCACGGTCCGCGAAACCATCGAGCTTTTCGCCAGCTTCTACCGCCAGCCGCGTTCCGGCGGACGAGGTGCTGGACGAGCTGGCGCTGCAGGAAAAATCGGATGACCTGGGTGGGCAAGCTTTCCGGCGGGCAGAAGCAGCGGCTGGCCGTGGCCACGGCGCTGGTGGCCAATCCGCGAATTCTGTTTCTCGATGAGCCCACCACCGGACTCGATCCGCAAAGCCGGCGCCAGCTTTGGGACATCATTCGGCGAATTTCAGCAGCGCAGGCGGCACGGTGCTGCTCACCACGCATTACATGGACGAAGCCGAGCGCCTGTGCGATCGGCTGGCGATCATCGATCACGGCCAGATCATTGCGGCGGGAACGCCGCGCGGAATTGATCGAGCGGCTCGGCGGACAGCACGTGGTGGAGTTCGCCGATCGCCGGCGATTCGCCAACGGCGAGAGCGCCACAACGGCCAGCAATGAGGAATGGCGCGGCCTGCCGGGAGTGGAATCGGTGCGCGCCGATGACGGACTGATCTCGCTGACGGTGCGCCAGCCGCACGAGACGATTCCGGCGCTGCTCGATGCGGTCTCGCAGCAAGGGCGCGCGAGCTGCTGCACCTGACCACGCGGCAGGCCAGTCTGGAGGATGTCTTCGTGCGGCTCACGGGCCGGCATCTGCGGGAGGAATGATGGCGCACACGCATTAAGACCAGACGAACCGACAGAGCCGGCGGCGACGGGTGCCGCGTCCGAGCCGCAGAGGACGGCGCACGATCGCAGCCTGCTGTTGCTAAGCCAAACGGCCGCTGGTCGGGTTATTGGCACCTGCTTGCTGCGCGGCTCAAGGAGATGTAGCGCGAGCCCGAGGTGATCTTCTGGGTCTTCGTGTTTCCGTCTGCTGCTGGCGTTGGGATTGGGAATCGCGTTTCGCTCGCAAACCGCGAGTATTCCCAGCCTGGCGATCGCGGCCGGGCCGCGGCGCGGAGGCGGTGCTCGAGATGGTGCAGCGCTCGCCGCAGCCGCTGCACGCGCAGATCGTCGCGCGAGGCTGAAGCGATGGATGGTTTCCGCCTGGGCAGATACGATCTGGTGGTCATTCCTGACGACGACGCCGGAGTGCATCGAATACCGCTACGATCCGGCGCGGCCGGAGAGCGTGCTGGCGCGAGCGCAGGTCGATGACGCGTTGCAAGCCGCGGCGGGGCGCAAGAATCCGTTACCAGCTGCGGCAGCGGGCTTCGAGCGAGCCCGGCGCGCGCTACATCGACTTTCTGATTCCGGGCCTGCTGGGCATGAACCTGATGAATTCGGGCATGTGGGGCATCGGTTTTGCGCTGGTGGACATGCGGCAGCGCAAACTGCTGAAGCGTTTCGTGGCGACGCCGATGCGCCGCACCGATTTCCTGCTGGCGCTGGCCAGCAGCCGCCTGATGCTGATGCTGATCGAGGTGGGGCTGCTGCTCGGCTTCGGCATCTTGTTCTTTCACATGCGCGTCGAGGGATCGTGGCTGGCGATTGTGCTGCTCGGCGCGCTGGGCGCGATTTCGTTTGGCGGCATCGGCCTGCTGACCGCCAGCCGCGCGCAGAAGATCGAAAGCGTCAGCGGGCTGATCAATCTGGTGATGATGCCCATGTGGATCTTCTCCGGCGTGTTCTTTTCGTACGAGCGCTTCCCTGCAGTGTTGCAGCCGCTGATTCGCGCGCTGCCGCTGACGGCGCTGAACGATGCGTTGCGCGCAATCATTCTGCAAGGCGCGCCGCTGGCGGCGCAGGCGGGACATCTGGCGGTGCTTGTGGCGTGGATGGCGATTTCGTTTTTGCTGGCGCTGGCTGGTTCCGCTGGACCTAAATTCGGAAGGCTGGCTGCTGGAGCGTAGATTTCGCGAGGCAAAAAGCCGCTTGGCCCTTGGGGAGAGACTGATGCAAACCAACAAACGCCTTCGAGCTCATACCGCGCCGATCGTTCTCGCGCTGGCGATCTGCGCCACGCTGTTCCTCGCCGGCTGTGACACGATCCCGATTTCCCAGATCAATGGCGATCCCGCGCGCTACATGGATAAAGACATCACGATCGCGGGGCAGGTGATCAATTCCTTTGGCGTGACATTTGGCACGGTGGGCCAAGGCGCTTTTGAATTGGACGATGGAACGGGCCGGCTATGGGTGTGGAGCAGCGGCTTCGGGGTTCCGAGCCAGGGTGCGCGCGTGAGCGTGACCGGCCGAGTGCAGGCTGGGGTGACCCTCGGCGGCAAATTTTTCGTAAATGTGCTGCGTGAAACGCAGCCCCGTAAGAACGCTTGAGACAGATAGTAGATGGCTACTGGGCTTGAGCGCAGCGGCTAAGTTTCTGGAGGATGGCGTTGCCTTTTTCCTCGGGTATCAAACCGTGGCCGATGAGTTCCGTGATGAGTTCACTCAAAGCTTCGCAGTGGATATCCTTCCTGGGTTCCCGGGTGGAAAACTCCTTTTCGACCTGAGGTATGGAGATATTCGGCAGCAGATCGCCGGCCGAATCGCCCAGCCATTCCTGGAGCACCCAGAGCTGTTCCGGTCCGACGGGCTTAAACGCCAACCCCATGCCCATCGAGTCGAGGGAGTAGACCACTTTGGCCCAAGCCTCAAAGGACATACCGCTCTTATTGATGCGCACTTTAACTACGGTCCCGGAAGCGAAGGGATTTAGAGTATCGATGAAACACCCCTGAGGCCCGAGGTCGCCAGTGCGCGCGCGCAAGATGGCCTCTGACTTCGGCTCGAAGACCAGGGCGCTGGCCGTGAATTGGCTCCTGCGTTGGCTGCGCCGCAGCAGCTTTTCTGTAGGTTCTCAACGTCCTTCATAGCGACACGATTTGCGTTCATCCTCTCAACACAGCTTGATCGAGGAACGCGGTTTGCGCCATAGGACGTTGGGACCAATTCGGAGATGGCGCACGGAGTACGCGCGTACTAGGCTTGGTTTGGAACTTACGCAGAGATCGCCCTCGCAGATTGACAGGGACTCGGGGGCGGCTCTAGCATGACGCCCAGTGGAAGCCGCAAGTCCAGCCGTGGGAGTCGAGCAGAGATGCAAGCGGTGAGGAGGGGCGTATGAGGCGAAGACTGAGTATCCTGGTGAATGCGGATCTGTATTCGCCACCCGCGGCGGGCGCGGCCTCCCTCCACTCCAACGACCAGCATGCGCAACCTGTATCAGAACATGGTGAAACTCAAGCTCGACGTGACGCAGCACGTGCCGATCGAGGGACGGGTGGGGACGAACGACGAGTTTCTGAAACTTCTGGGGAAGACGCTAACGAGCGAGAAGTAGGCCGACAGGAGTCGAGGGGCGCAGGCCCCTCGTTCCAAGTCTATATTTCACGTGGGCACTACTTAACGCGGCCCTTGAAGCCCTGGGCGACCATGTCGATCTTGTAGATCGACTTCGCGTTATTCCTTACTCCATCAGGGGTTCTATACTCTTTGCCATCCGGACCCTTCATCCCTGCGCCCTTGGCGTAAAGCGTCTTCTTGTTGGGACCGGCAAAAGCCACGCTCGACGAGGACCTTGGCAGGGGGATGACACCCAGGAACTTTCCTTCCGGACTGATGACCTGGATGCCGGGATCTCCAGAGGTGACGTAAAGACGACCCTCGGAGTCTATGGCCATGCCGTCGCCATTGCCGCCAGCCTCAAGTGTAGCGAAGTCCCGCTGATTTTTGACTGTGCCATCCGGCTGGACGTCCCAGGCCACCAGAGTTTTTCCGTTGGTGACGTACAGGGTCTTCTCATCCCGGCTGAGCATCATTCCGTTTGTGCGCACTTCCTTGCCAGCCACTAGGCTAACCTTACCTTTGGCGTCGACGAAGTAGGTTCCGAAGTCATCCGAGAAATAGACGCCGCCCTTGGAGTTGCAGACCAGTTCGCCCATGCGCCAGAACGTCTTTTCCCCAAACTTGCTTGCCAGGACCTGCCACTTGGGAGCGAGCACCACCAACTCCGCAGGTTCGTGACACTGATCCGGATGTCCGCCCGGATCGGAGCAGGTTCGCTCGACGCCAATCAGGCGGCCCTTGTAATCGATCCCCAGTGCACCGGTGCCATGGGTATCCTTGACGTAAATCGAGAAATTGTCTTTCGGGTCCAGGCGGCCAACCGTGCTGGGCTGCTCCTGGGCGAAATAGATGCCGCCGTCCTTGGCGGCAACCAGGCCGTCGGCGTTGTCAGGTCCCCCCCAGAGCAATTTCCACTTCGCACCCGCCGCGATGACTCCGGGGATTTCGGAAATCGTGACTTCCTTTTCCGGCGTCGGTTGCGGGAAACCTTGCGGACGCCCGCCTCCCTGCTGCTGCGCAACCGCGATGTGGGCGGAGACAAAAGCCAATCCAAGCAAAGATCCTGCAATCGCGAATATCGCTCTCGATTTCATAATCTCTCCGTGCCGTGCGATCTGCGGGTCGCGGCGATTCCTTACTTGCTCGGGCCCACGCCCTTGCCACCGGGATCGCCGATCAAGCTGAGATACTGAATCATGTCCGAGGGGATGCAGAGTTGCTCTTCGAGATTCTGCTTGGGCAGCCATTTAAAGGAGGATGTGCCCAGCACAAAGGGCTTGGTGTACAGCTTGGGATCGGTCACCGTCACCGTCAACTGCAGGTCGTTGTGGTCCACACGGGTGAACCGCTCCTGCACACGGGCATCGGTGCTATGCGGATAGCCGTCGCCATTGAGCCAGGTGTTTTCGTCCAGGCCGTTGGTATCCACGATGAAGGTATAGTCTCCCTCCCAGTGGCCCACGGAATATCCGTAGTACCTTGGATCGGGCGCGCCTTTTTCTGCCGCGCCTACGTTCTTGGGAAGCTCTCGTCCATCGGTCCAGATCTCGCGCCAAACCTTCTGGTACTGATTCATAATGATCATACGATCCGGCATAGGGGCGAAAACAACTCCTCTGGTTTCAAAGATCATGTTGCGCGGAAAGCCCAGGGGATCACAGGTGCGCACAAACTTGTCGTTGGTACCCGCAACGTGATACTTGGCCTCGGACTTATTGAGGCTGAATAGCTTCTGGCCCTCGGGCGTCAGAGACGGCTCATCGCCTTTCTGCGCTCCAATGGGCCCGGCCCAGGATCCGGTGAATTCGCGCTTGGGAGCGGGGCCGCCGGGGCCATTATTCAATTTGTCGTACTCCGTATTCCGATAACCGCCGCCCCCTTGAGCTGGAGCGGTTTGGGCCATCGCCAGCGAAGACAAAACCAGACCGGCCGCCAAGGCCACGATTGCGCCTGTGAAGGGATTTCGCATTTCCGCAGTTCTCCTCTGAGTTAGCGTCCTCTTCGACCCGCTCCGGGATCTCGAAGCCAGTCACCTGCAAGTGGGAATGTATTTTCTGCTTCCCAGTTGGCGGTAGCATACGCTCCGCTCTTCCCCGGGTCAAATACTCTCCATATTCCCACCGGCGCGTTTTTTTGGACGTTGCGTTTTTGTAGAAAAGTACGAATCTTGACCGTTAAGAAAGCCGAGCGTATGCTACGGCGAAATGAAAGAGCCAAATAAGATTTCCTGCAGGCTGTCAGCTAGCTAAACCGGGTCGAGAGATCGGATCGAGCTGGGCTCGTAAACATCAGGGGAGCGTGGAATGCGAAATCGGTTTAGCGGCGCGATCGTTGGTTTAGCAGGGGATTTAGCACGAGGTCTAGCAATGGGCCTGGCGGGGAGCCTAGTGGGGGTGCTCGTCTTCTCATCGATGGCCATGGCTCAAATGCCCAAGCAGGGGCAGCAAACGCAATCTCAGCAAGGAACCCACCCAAATTCCGTCTGGATGTATGACGGTCTTAACAGGGTCACTGGACCTGGAGGACCGGCTCCCAAACAGGATTTGACGGGGACCTGGGCAGGGCCGCGTTCAGGGGCAGGAGTGCCGGATTTCAAAGGGGGAGATACGCCTTCGCTGACTCCCCTGGGGCAAAAGCTTTTCAGCGAGCGCAAGAGCCTGCAGAAGTACAGTCCTGCAGGGACCAACGATCCGACCGTGAGGACGTGCGATCCTTTCGGATTTCCACGCGCTGCGATCGACGAAATCAGGGGCATGTCATTTGCAAATGCACCAGACCGAGTGATCGTGCTCTATCAGTTCCAGCAGGTATGGCGCGAGATCTGGACCGACGGGCGAGCGCTTCCCAAGAACGTGGGCGCGACGGAGAAGGGCGCACCCGATCCAAGGTATTACGGATATTCGGTGGGCCACTGGGAGGGAGATAACACCTTCGTTGTCGATACGACCGGCCTGGACGAGAACACCTGGCTCAATGGCGGCGGATATCCCCATAGCGTCGACGCGCACCTGCAGGAACGCTTCACGCGCACCGATCACAACAATATGTCGCTGAGCGTAACCGTGGATGATCCGAAGATGTACACGAAACCTTTTTCGCTCGGCACGGAATATTTCAAATGGGTTCCCAATCAGATCTTCGATGAGAAGCTCTGCATACCGTCGGAAGTGATCGAGTATTTGAAGTCCGTAGGCGACCCCGCCGGCACCGCCGTACCCAGCGGCAAGTAATCTGAACGGCCGACGTAGCTCTCACTCCGGATAGAGAAATCTCTGCGCAAAAAGAAGGGACCGGATGCATCCGGTCCCTTTCTTCACTACAGCGAGCTGTCTGTGTCGTGAATTAAAAGATTAACTTGAGGCCGAGCTGAATTTCGCGAGCGGCGCCGCTGCCGAGCGCGGGGTTTGTATTCGCCACATCCGGTGTTTCGCATGCGCAGCCGAAGTTTTCTTCCCGAGAAGGATCACTTGTTCCGACTAGATTCGGGTTGGCGTAATTCTTAAGATTAAGGATGTTAAAGAATTCGCCGCGAAACTGGGCGGTGAGGCGTTCCTTGAAAGTCCAGTTCTTGAAAATGGAGAAGTCCCAGTTGTGGTAGCCCGAATCATAGAACATGTTCTTGGACATGGTACCGAACTGCCCGAGCGCCGGCGCAATCATCACCGAATTACCCTGTGCGTAGCAGCCATTGGCCAAAGTTGCCGATCCGCCTGCGGCGTTAAATGCTTGCGTGCAGGCAGCCGGCATAGAAGGGCTGCCAGCCGGATAGAACGGAATCGCGTTGGGACCAGCTTTGAAGTCTTTGGGATTTCCAAAGAAGTCCCAACGGTCCACGAACTGACCTGTTCGGCTGGGATCGTTGGCGGTATCCACGACATTGTAGGGCAGTCCCGATTGAATCACGATCGCTGAACTTAAGGTCCATCCCTGGAGCATTTGGCCCGGGGATTTGATGCCGGGGATGTTATAGGTGAGCGTTAGGCCGAAGTGATGGCGAATATCAAATTGCGCCGCACCGTAGTCGTTCAAGGGATGCAGGCTGTCCTGCGCGACGCTCGAATGGAAGTCGCTCCCCTGCAGGTCGGACAGGGCGTGGCTATAGGTGTAGCTGGCGTTGAATGCCAGATTGTGGAAGGTGCGTGTTGTGAGACTCAGTTGCAGGCCGTTGTAATAGGAGATGTCCGAATCCGTGAGTTCCGTGATGCCAAACAGATACGGGAATGACGAGAAAAACGGAAGGTCCTGAGGCAGACTCGCAGTGGTTCTGACGGCCCGGCGCACGGACAAGCTAGTTCCGCCGGGAGAATTGGCGTTGAGCTGGTTCAGGTTTATTAATCCCGGTAGACGGCGTGCCGTGGTTGCCGACGTAATTTGCTTTGACGGAGAGGTTAGAGGAGAACGCATGCTCAATGCCGAGATTCCATCCGTAGACGCGGGGAGACGGCATATTGGGTGGGGTGAACAAAATGTTGCACGGCGAAGGATTCTTAGCAGGCGCGCCCGTAGCTCGGGAGCGATGGGAGCGATGCCATCGCCGCAGACAAAGCTGCTGGCCCCGGTTGCCGGAAGGATGCGGTCCGGCGGAGTCCAATTGAGCAGGCCGGCAGGAATGGTTGCGGTGGCCGAGCCGATGCCGTTCGTGGGGTTTATCCGAGGCGTGAACCGCGCCATTCGCCGCAATAGAGGGAGTAAGCGGTAGGAATCGCAGTGATACCGGGCGCCCTTCCGACCCCGCCTTTGCTGTTTATCAACTGGTCGATAATGATATTGGTGTAGTAAATGCCCGCGCCAACGTGCAGGACGGTTGTTCCCTTGCCGCTGACGTCCCAAGCGAGACCGACGCGCGGAGAGAAATCCTTGGAATCCGGATTGTACGGATGTTTGATATTTACGCCCACCTGCTCGAAGCCAACGGTAGGATCCCAAGTGCCGATCAGGTTGTTTTTCTCAGCCAGGGGAGTGAAGTACTCGTAGCGCAACCCCAGGTCCACCGTGAGGCGCGGCCTGACGCGCCAGGTATCCTCGAAGAAACCGGAATAGCCCGACTGACGGAAGTTGCGCGCCGAGTTGCCTTGAAGAATCTGGCCTTGAGTGGGCATGCCGGCCAGGTAAGCCTCCAGCCCGTTTAGCTTTACTAATTGTTTATCGTCTGGCCGCCATTGAACTGAAAATTTCCTCTACCCAAGGATACTTCGTTAAAGAAAGCTCTGAGCGTCAGGATTTCGCCGCCGAATTGGAAGTCGTGGTTGCCGTGCAAAAAGGAGACATGATCGACGACGTCATAATCATTTCCCGGTCCACTGACTTTGGGTGCCCTGGAGTCGCCTCCGACTGCGGTGAGCCCTTTAACAGAGATCAACGGAAAGCCCAGCAAGTTCGAAGCGGTGACGCCGGTATTGATGCCATAGCTGCTCGCCGGAGTCTGAAAATCGGATACGTTGTCAATTCGCTCAAAAAGATTCCAGCCAAAACGGAGATCGTTTACCCAATTGGAGTTGGGAGTCCAGGTCCAGCTCGTGGTGAGGAATGAGGAGACCATCGTTCCGAGCGACCGGAAGTAGGGCTGAGTGCGGACTGCATCCTCGCCAAGACCATTGCCCTGGCCTCGGTAGTAGGACCCGCTGAGGGCATGGTGATCGTTGAGGTGGTAATCGAGTCTTGCCGACGCCGTTATTGATGGCGAAATCATAAGGAAATCCCCTGGAGACGGCGCCGCTGGTTCCGGAGTTGGCCCCGTACTGTGGCAAGCAGGCTCACGCTAAGGGGATTAAGCGGGATTCCCGCAGCGGCCAAAGCTGCCTCGAGCGGCAGGAATGCTCACAGTCGGATCCGACGTTAGCGCGGTAGTCGGTATCGTTTCTGAGAACGCAGTGCCTACGTTGTAGGTTTGCCGCTCGAAAGAGGCAAAGTAGAAGAGCTTGTTCTTCAGAATAGGCCCGCCTACTGAAGCTCCGTATTGCTCCAGTTCCAGAGGCTCGGGGGGGGTAGTCGATGGCGGATTGATAAAATCCCGGGCATCCCAGGCGCCATCGCGGCCAAAGGCGAAGGCCGAGCCATGAATCGCGTTCGTGCCGGACTTGATGCCGATGTTGATGACGGCGCCGGGGCGGCGGCCGAATTCGGCAGGGGCATTCGTTTCGACGCTGAGTTCCTGGATGGCATCGGTGGGCAGGATGGTTGCGGCGTCACCGAAGGGCAGGGTTGTATTGGTGATGCTCTGCCCGCTGTAGGGGTCATTGCCATCGAGTCCTTCGTATACGTAGTTGTTATCCTGCGGCTGGAGGCCATTTGTGGAGGTCGTCAGGGTTCCGCCGCCGGGCGACGCTACCACGCCGACTTGAAGCGTCAGCAAATTTTGAAAATTGCGGCCGTTCATAGGCAGATCGCTGATCGTTTGTGCCTCAAGAGTGTTGCTGACGACGGCGCTGGTGGTATTGATCAACGGAGCCGCTGCCGTGACTTCGACAGTTTGCGTGACTTGGCCTGGGGTCAACTGGGCATCGACGCGGGCTGACTGGCCAACTCCCAGAGTAATGTTTTGCTGCTCCGAGGACTGAAAGCCCATGTCGGACACGCGCACGCTATAGGTACCCGGAGTCAAGTCAGGCGCGGCGTATTCGCCGGACTGATTGGTCGTCAATGTGCGAACGACTCCGGTTGCGGTGTTTGTCACCGTAACGGTGGCGCCGGCGATGACACCGCCGGTTTGATCGGTAATCGTGCCGAGAATGCGACCCGTATTGACCTGGGCGAAGAGCGGACAACTAAGAAGGAGACAAAGTCCGAAAAGCACTACAAAAAGAGAAACGCTCTTGAGCTTCAGCCTCATAGCACCCTCCTCAGACTGCTTCCCTAGAACGACACACTGTCGTGTAACGCTAACTTATGGTTGTGCGAGTATTCCGAGGCCCCAGTTGGATGGTTCATACAGCGCTAACTCCGTTTTGTCAAGCCGAGCGTCAACTGAAAGCTGGCTCTCTTGACGATGGGTAGAGGCGAGCGTATGCTTCGCCGCAACGAGACGCCGAGACAAAAAAGTGAAATGCCGCTTCTTCGGCGACATCCAGTTATTTCGCGTGGGCCGAAGCCGGAACTTCAAACAAAAGGACGGGTGCAGAGATGCAAAATCACTGCAAGGGCATAATCATCGTTCTGGCGAGCGCGCTGATTTTTTCGTCGAGTGCCATGGCCCAAAGTGCCCAGCCGCAAGGCGGCGGGGCGGCTCAAAATACCCTCTACTATAAATTGAAGGATGGCGGCCCGGGGGGACCCTCGCCGCGGCGAGAACTGACGGGCTCATGGGCAGGACCCATCGCCATCGACACCGCGAGCGTGGCGCCTCCGTTGACGCCGCTGGGGCAGCAGTTAATGAGCGCGAACAAGCCCGAGCCGAAGTTCCATATCGCCGACACCAATGATTCTTTTGCGAGGGTGTGCGATCCGTTGGGCTTTCCACGGAACATGATTTTCGAAATACGAGGTGTCACATTCGCGACGATGCCCGACCGGATCATCGTGCTGAACCAATATCAACGAGCGTGGCGCGAAGTGTGGATGGATGGGCGAGAGCTCCCGAAGAACGTTGGCGGGACGGGAAAAGATGCGCCCGATCCGAGATATTACGGATATTCGGTGGGCCACTGGGAGTCGGATAACACACTCGTTGTGGATACGACTGGCCTGGACGATAAAACCTGGGTCACGCGCATGGGATACCCGCACAGCATCGAGGCGCACGTCCAAGAACGATACACCCGCTCGAGTCACAACGATCTGCGGCTAACCATAACGCTGGAGGATGCCAAGATTTATACGAAGCCCTTCGTACTGGGGACGGCCGATTTCAGGTGGGTTCCGAATCAACAACTCGAAGAGCAGCTTTGCATACCGTCAGAGATGTTGCAGTACCTCAGCCTGATTGGGGATCCGGCCGGTAAGGGCGTGCCCGCCTCAAAGTAAGCGCGCGGAGCACAGATACTCGCTGGCCCCGCCCTCTACAGTGGGAGCAAATCGAAGGTCTGTTTTAGTACGGCTTTTCCTTCCCTGCCGTGTCCCCTAGCTGGCTATCCTTCAAGGTCGTGCCATCTGCAAGCGCGATCCTATTCAGACGGCCCACAGGATTGCCAGTCTTGGACTGAAATACATAAACGGTGACCACGTCTCCGGGCCTGAGCGAATTCTTGCTCCAGCCAATCAAACCAAGCGCCGACGGGCTTCCTGCTTCAGCGGCCCAGTGCTGGACGCCGCCCTTATCATCCTTCGCGTCGAACATAGCGATCGAATGAGGATTGGCCCAGATGAACTTGGTTATCGTAGCGTCCTTTACCACAACAACTTTGCCCGTGTCGTACGTCGCACTGCCATGATGCGCAAAGATGGGAACGCAAACCAATAGAAGACCGACAACCAGAGTCAAAGCTGTTCGCTTACTTCTCATCATTTTGACACCTTCCGTCGAATGGAATGTGACTTGAGAATCTCAGGCACGACGCTTGAAACACATTGGACCATTGCAACAGCTGCACTGTCAAGCTGGCCGGAAGTGACGCGGAGGGCGACTGGCCGGCGATTTTTCAGCCCCGCATCACACATATATTGTTTGCTAATTGGACCATCATCGAGCGTAATATCGGGCGACCCTTTCTTCGCGGAGGATATCCGATGAAGCGCCATATTACGCTCGCGGTGCTAGTGCTGCTTGCCGCCGTGCCGCTGTTTGCCCAGGTCCCCAAGGGCTGGATGCTGCGTGTCGATCGCAGCACAAGCGCGTCTGACCCCGACGCCCCAGGGCCCATTAAGCTCGTCCCCATGGGCTCGGGCTTCCGCGCGACCACCCCGCAGGCAGCCGTCCTCTGGAATCCAGCGAATACGGCCACCGGCAGTTACTCGCTCAAGGGAACCTTTACACTGATGAAAACGACGGGGTACCTCGAATACTACGGCCTCATATTCGGCGGGAAGGATATTGAGGGCGCAGGACAAGACTACCTTTATTTCGTGATCACGGACGATGGGACCTGGCTTGTGAAACGCCGCACCGGCGCCACGACAGCGGAACTGTCACCAAAAACACCCAGCCCCGCATTGAAGAAGCCCGACGCCAGCGGGATGTGCACCAACGCGCTCGAAGTACGCGTGATGGCCGATAAGATTGACTTCGTCATTAACGGCACTGTCGTCCACACATTGCCCAAGACGGGGCAGGCTGCAAAGACCGACGGCATCTACGGCATGCGTATCAATCACCACCTCGAAGTGCAAGTGGATGGGTTTGGGATCTCGAAGCTTTAAGGGGCCGTGAGATGTCCACCGCCATCTTTGACCGCACGCTCCCGCGCCCATCGTTCAATCTGGGGCCGGCCAGCATCGCGCTCACGCTTATCGCTATCGGCGCAGCGTATTTGACGGCTGCCGTAACGTGGAGACAGGGCGCGCTGTTCCTGGTCGGCGCGGGCGGCGGCGTGGCCCTCTACCATGCGGCGTTCGGGTTCACTACGTCGTGGCGCGCCGCAATTCGCGAAGGGCGCGGCGCCGGACTGCGGGCGCAAATGCTGATGCTGGCTGTGACGTGCGCAGTTTTTCTGCCGCTGCTGGCTCACGGGCAGATTTTCGGTCAAACACTCCGCGGCGCAGTCGCTCCGGTGGGCGTTTCGGTGCTCGCGGGAGCATTTCTTTTTGGCATAGGCATGCAACTCGGCGGCGGCTGCGCCTCAGGAACTCTTTACACCGTGGGTGGCGGAAGCGTGCGGATGTTGACGACGCTCGCAGCATTTATTGTGGGCTCGGTGATCGGCGCGCGCCATATGCCCTTCTGGCAGTCCTCGCCCGCATTCGCGCCGATCTCGTTGGTGACGCGGTTTGGCCTCGCTGCAAGCCTGGCCATCAGCCTTGCGATGTTTGCGGCTATTGCTCTTGCTTCACTAGCGGTCGAACGCCGCCGCCACGGTTCTTTGATTCGAAGCGATATTGCACCGAGTAATGGAAAGACGTGGCTGAGAGGTCCATGGCCACTCGTCGCCGGCGCGCTTGGCTTGGCAGGAGTCAACATTTTGACGCTCGTGCTCTCTGGCCGGCCCTGGGGCGTGACATTTGCGTTTGCGCTGTGGGGTTCGAAACTGGCTGCAGTCCTGGGCGCGAACGTGGCTGCGTGGCCTTACTGGCAGACCCCTGCGAACGCAACTGCACTACGTGCGAGCATTCTAACCGACGTCACGTCGGTCATGGACTTCGGCATCATCCTTGGCGCCTTGGCGGCTGCGGCAGTCGCGGGACGGTTCGCACCCGTGTGGCGGGTGCCGCTGAAGTCGATGCTGGCGGCGATCCTTGGCGGGCTGATGCTGGGCTATGGAGCGCGCATTGCTTACGGCTGCAACATCGGTGCCTACTTCAGCGGCATTGCATCGTCCAGCGTCCACGGATGGGTCTGGTTTGCGGCGGCATTCCTGGGCAATGGAGTAGGCGCCCGATTACGCCCGCTTTTCGGTTTGCGCGTCTGAATCCCCTGGCGAACACGAGGAGCCCGTTTTAGGCACCGTCTCGTTCGCCGCAATTTCAAACTATGGAGGCTACGATGAAGAGGCTATGGATCGCGAGTGCAATCGCATTGGTCGCTTCAATTGCGGTTATGGGTTCGGCGCAGGCCCAATCGGCACAGTTGCCCGTGCCCGGCTACGAAGCGGCCAAGGAGTTGCCCGGCGCGAAGGAGTTACCCGATCCCGGCATGACCTATAAGGTCGTTTTTGACATCGGCAAAGGGGCTTCGAAAATTGACGAAATCAATCCGTCCCTCATTGTTGTCGCGCGGTATCTGAATACGCTGGCCAAGAACGGGGTGGCTGCAGATCACCGCAAGATCGCCGTCGTATTCCACCAGGATGGAACCGAGATCGTGGAGAACAATGAAACATTCAAGGCCCGCAATCACGGGCAGGATAATCCCAATATCGCTCTGATCCAGAGCCTGAAAAAAGCCGGCGTCGACTTCCGCGTATGCGGCCAGGCGGTGCTGGCGAAAAAGATCGACCCGAAGACGATCCAACCGGAAATCGAGCTCGACCTCTGGGCCCTGACGACGCTGGTAAATCTCGAGCTTCGCGGTTACGTTCACGTCGGGAACTAAGCGGTCACCGCGCGGCAATCGAGAAGCATGGAAATACGAATTGGCGAGGGAGAAGCTGAAGGCGGAACTGCCTACCGAACCTAATCATCGGGAAGTGACGGTCAAAGCGATTCAGGCATAGCTCCTTCGTTTACCTTGGTCAGGCCGATCTCGGGGCTGCTTACGCTGCGGCTATCCGCCAGCGGGCGCAACTTCCGCCCGCCGCTGACCCAGGCGCGAAAGCGATCCAGATAGAGATACACAACGGGAGTGGTGTACAGCGTCAGCATCTGGCTCACCATCAATCCTCCGACGATGGCGATACCCAACGGCCGGCGAAGCTCCGAACCATTTCCTCGTCCGAGAGCAATCGGAAGGCCGCCAAACATGGCCGCCATCGTGGTCATCATGATGGGCCGGAAGCGCAAGAGGCAGGCCTGATAGATGGACTCTTCGGCGCTATTGCCTTCCTTGCGTTCCGCGTCGATGGCGAAGTCGATCATCAGGATGGCATTCTTCTTCACGATTCCGATCAGCAGGATGATGCCGATCAACGCGATGATGCTCAGCTCGGTGCGAAAAATCAGCAGCGCCAGCAGGGCACCCACTCCTGCCGAGGGAAGCGTGGAAAGAATCGTGATCGGATGGACGTAGTTCTCATAGAGAATTCCCAGCACCAGGTAGACCGTGACCAGAGCCGCCAGGATCAGGTAAGGCTGCGTGGCGAGGGAAGCCTGAAATGCCTGCGCCGTGCCCTGAAAGCTTGGATGAATCGTAGCCGGCATGACCATGGTGTGTTCCATGTCCTGAACCGCCGCTACCGCGTCTCCGAGAGGGACGTTCGGAGCCAGGTTGAAGGAAAAAGTGATCGCCGGAAACTGCCCCTGGTGGGCGACCGCGAGCGAGGTCATCGAAGATTCATAGTGCGTGAATGCACTGAGCGGAATCTCCTGGCCGGTCGTCGAACGGACGTAAATATTCTTGAGCGCATCGGGGCTCTGCTGAAATTGCTGAGCCACCTCCATCACCACATGGTACTGGTTGATGCCCTTGTACATGGTGGAGACCTGCCGCTGGCCAAAGGCGTCGTACAGCGCGTTGTCGATCATTTGCGGAGTCAGGCCCAGGCGGGCAGCCGTATCGCGGTCGATCACCAAGCCGGCTTTCAGCGCGCGGTTCTGCAAATCGCTATTCACATCCTGAAGTCCCGGATCTTGCGCAGCCTCTGTTCCACCACGGGCGCCCAAGCAGAGCAAGTCCTGCAGGTTGTCTCCCTGCAGCGTGTACTGGAATTGCGCGTTGCCACCACGACCGCCAATCTGAACGTCCTGCTGCGGCGTCATGAAGAGCGTTGCTCCCGGAACGCGAGCCAGCTTGGGCCGCAGCCGATTCATGACCTCGAACACGCTGACCTTGCGCTCCGAAAGCGGCTTCAACGTGATGCTGATGTAGGCGGTATTCGTTCGATTGACAGAGCCCGACACAATTCGAACGGCGGGATCGGCCTCAAGAATCGCCATGTATTCCTTGGTCTTCTGCTGCATCGTCTGAAACGAGATATCCTCGCTGGCCCGGGCATTGCCGTTGATGCGCCCAGTGTCCTGCTGCGGAAAGAAGCCTTTGGGAATGGCAACGTAGAGATAGATCGCCAGGCAGACCGTGCCGAGCGTAATGCCCAGCACGAGCGGCTGATGTTGCAATACCCAACGGAGGCTCCTCGCATAGCCGTTCGTGAAGCCGTTGTAAACCCTCGCTCGCTCGCCGCACGAGCCAGTTGTGCTTCCGGTCTTTTTCCGCCCTGAGGAACTTCGCGCACATCGCCGGCGTGGTGGTCAGTGAGACGACCATCGAGATGGCGACCGCCACGCTCAAGGTGACGGCGAATTCCCGGAAGATGCGGCCGACGATGCCACCCATCAAAAGAATGGGGATAAACACCGCGATCAGCGACGTGCTCATGGAAAGAACCGTGAACCCAATCTCGCGCGAACCGCGCAACGCGGCCTCGTCGGAGGAGAGTCCCTGATCGAGATAGCGAGAGATGTTTTCGATCACCACAATGGCGTCGTCCACGACGAATCCAGTCGAAATCGTGAGCGCCATCAGCGAGAGATTATCGATCGAGTAACCCAGCAGGTACATCACGCCGAAGGTGCCGACCAAAGAAATGGGCACCACCACGCTCGGTATGGAGGTCGCCCAAACACTGCGGAGAAAGAAGAAGACCACAAGGATCACCAGAAGGACGGAAACGAGAGAGTCAGCTGAACATCCCTGACCGAGGCTCGGATCATCATCACCCGCTCTTCGGTGACATCCAGGTGCATCGAAGGTGGAATCGAAGCCCGCAACATGCGGCATAAGCGCTTGAACGCGGTCCGTAACTTCGATAATGTTCGCCTGTGGCTGGCGGTAAAGCTGCAGGATCACGGCGGGCTTTCCGTTCACGAATCCGGCATTGCGAATGTCTTCCTGGCTATCGACTACCGTAGCCACGTCAGACAGCCGCACGGGCGCCCCATTCCGGTAGGCAATGATCAATGAGGCGTAATCCTTGGCGAGAAAAAGCTGATCGTTATTGTTCAGCATGAACATGCGATTTGCGTCCGAAAGCGCACCCTTGGGCACGTCCGCATTGGCCGCCGCAAGCGCCGCGCGCACCTGGTCCAAGCCCAGGCCGAGCTTGCTCAGGCGAAGCGGATTGAGCTCCGCGCGGACCCCCGGCCGGGAACTGCCGCCCACGGTGACTTGCCCGACTCCTGCCATCTGGGAAATTTTCTGCGCCAGGATGGACTCCGCCACGTCGTAGAGTTGTGGCGTGGTGGCCGTATCCGACGTCACCGCCAGACTCACAATGTCCATTTCGGCGGGGTTCACCTTGCGCCAGATCGGATTCGTCGGCAGATTCGCCGGCAATTGGCCGCGCGCCGCGTTGATGGCCGCCTGCACATCCCGTCCGGCAGCATCGACGTTGCGATCGAGGTCAAACTGCATCGTGATATTGGTGCTTCCGAGCTGACTGCTCGAAGTCATCTGCGTGATGCCGGCGATACGGCCGAACATGCGTTCGAGCGGAGTGGCAACGGCGGAGGCCATCGTTTCGGGGCTCGCGCCCGGCAGATTTGCGAAGACCGTGATCGTGGGGTACTCAACCTCTGGCAGAGTCGCGACGGGAAGAAAGCGGTAGGCCAGCGCGCCGAACAGCAACAAGCCCATGCTCAGCAGAGACGTCGCGACAGGCCGCTTAATAAACGGCGCCGAAATATTCATTACCAGGCCCCGCTAACGATCTTCGATCCTTGGCGCCTCATGGTCTCGCACATGAGGATCTCCGCGGCCGGCCGAAAAAGTGGCGCGCCTGGAGGGGCTCGAACCCCGACCCTCTGCTTCGAAGGCGCAGGGACAAAAATCTAAAATGCTTTGTTTGGCGTCAAATACAGGCATCGCCACCCAAGATATAGCCCTCTTAACTGGGTTACGCAAGGTTACACATTTCAGTTCGCGCTACAATCAACGACTTCGGCTAGGGTGGGAAAGTTCAAGCAGCCGACTAAGCAACTACTTCTCATACAATCAGGCTGGCAGTTCTAACCGGCAGACCCGCTCCGTTTTAGCCAATACTCCTGTACTTTCGATGATTTTCTAGCTTTGGAAGCGATCCTTTGCATCACTTCAGTAATGCCAAGAGAAAACGCAGTGAGGATAATCGGGTGTGCCGGGTGGGAATAGCAGCACACTGATTTTGGCTCTTTGATCTGCTTTCCGACCGCTAAACCAAAAGAAATCCCCGGAACATACAAGAAGAATGAGTGGAACTCCGAACGTGACCCTAGGTAGGGTTGATTAAAAGAAATCTGTTTGACAGGTGGTGATTCAACCGCAACTATTAGGGCACAGTTTCTAGGAAAAGGTCCTTCACCCAACACAAACTTCCTAATCTCGTCGCCGTATTTGCCAAAGCTTATCAATGGTGTTCTTGTTCCCCCGCGCCATGAATGGGCAGAGGCTTTCCAGAATATCGCTAAAGCAAAATGAACGAGCTTAGAAGTTTGAATTTCCGCATTTTTACTTGCCGCATACATTGTACAGTCCGGCTCTGTGACATCCGGGGGCACTTTCTTTAAGATGTCGTAAAGAGGGAAGGCTCCGTCAATAGTTGCCAATAATGGCAGCAACCACGTTTCGCCACCACAATTCAAAATATCCTCACAAGCTGAACAGAGAAGCGGAGCTTGTAACTGCCGAGATGACTGCATAACGATTTCGTTTGTAATCAGGATAGGTTCCGAGTCTGGTGCACGGCAGAGCTTATACAAAGCTGCGGGCATTAAATGACTACTCACTATTGTTTTTTCTTTAGGCAAAGCTTACAAATTTGCATGTCTAAGTTTCTATTTGCTCGCTGCCTGTTTACTCGGCCACTTCGCGTCAATCTTCCGCATAATTTGTTCCGCAGTCGAAAGGGCGTCAGCAATGGCTGATTCCGCAGCCGGGGAAGGTCTGCCGTCCCATGCTGAGAGGCGTCTTGCGGCCAGAATCGACGCAGCAATCAGCAATACGCGCTTTCGACCTTCGTCCACGGCGGTAAGATAGCACAGTAACATTCGCCTTGTCTTCGCCTGTGGTACAATCCGCTTCTCTGCCGCGATGAGCGAAACCGTCTTTATTCTTGGCGCAGGGTATATCGTCGATGAGCAAAAAGCACCGTAAGCACAAACACAAAAGTCCCAACCAAGGCGCAGCACACGGCCATAACAACATCCCCTTCACTCAAGGAGAAACGGAGCATTCCTTGGAAACAAAATTAGCCGCCAATCATTCCCAGAACAACGAAAAGCCATCGTGGTTGAGGCGATTTGCGGCTTGGGCTGGACGAGACAAGACTTTACGGATTGGGCCATAGTTCTTTTTACTGGGGTGCTGGCGGGTGCTGGCGTATATCAATTCATCGTACTGGGCGGTCAGCTTGACGACATGCGCAAAGACCAAAGGCCGTGGGTCGAAATATCGTTCAAGAACGGTACAACCCAACTTAATGCCGCACTTAGCTATACGATAACTATCGTAAATAAGGGCAAAACTCCTGCAAGGGCGATCACCGCAGACATGGCGGTTGATGAAGTCAAGAATGGCGAAGAACCAAGACTCGATTACCCTCTACCACATGGTCGATTTCATACCGGATTGGCGTTTCCCAATGACCCGATTGAGTATCCCGTTTTTAAGGTAGTGCCTTCTGATGACGGGAAATCCACCAAGAACTACGTCCTTGGGCAGCCCGAATTTGATAATTTTCAGGCGGGCAAAACATTCTTTGTTATGTATGCCATCGTTTCCTATAGTGATTTCTTTGGCACCAAACACTGGACGAGACGCTGTGCCGCTTGGGTTAGCCAAAATGCCCAAAGCTTCAGCGGACAAAAATGCACAAATTACGGCGACGTAGATACTAACTAGAGTCGCAACCAACCTTAGCTTCCGAATCCTCCAACAAACCTAGCATCATTTGAAAGCTGATCTACGAAGTCCTGTGCTAGCTGTACGCCGTCCGTGCCCGGTGCTGCGTTAATCGTTATCGAGCCAGGTTGGAAGGTAATTGGACTAGAACTGCCAGTCAGAGAAGCCGGGTTAAAATCAAACGTACCATCTGCGTTCTGATAGATGTTGGCGATAATCGTCTTAAGGTCTTTCGAGCCTTGAATTGTCTTTTCCGCGTCCCAAAAGCCACATTCCGATAATCCCGTTTATCAGGACTTGGGCAGGGTTTTGCTGGAAATCATATGTGCCAGACGGTGCGAATAGCCAGAATCATCACGATCCCGCACAATGCGCCCATCGCCATCGCAAAAACCGCAATTTGTCGCCCACGCGTAGAGAACCGACCTCGATAGGAGAAGACGAACCAGACTGCGAATAGCATGAAGGCCAAGCTTATAGCGTATGGATAGGGCGTTGAGAGCCAGCCAGCATAGAGCCGTTTACGCTGCTCTTCTGGCATAGTTGGCAATATTAGAAACTGAAGCACAGCCCAATTGAGAAATCCCAAGACTGAAACGCCGGCGGCTACCTGCCGCAAAGACAAATCTTCAATCTTCATGGTTCTACCTGCCCGGAATGCTTTGATGCTCGTCCCGGAACGCTCCACTCTGGGCGAGGAATATCATAGAGGGCCCGTCGGGGAAAGCTACATTCCGATAATCCCGTTTCTCAGGACTTGGCGACCTAAAAAACGTCTTGTCGAGCGGTTGGGTCAATAATGCGGTCTGTCTTTGGATCAGGACCGTACTGGTTCGGACCTATCTGGCCGTCCTGCGCAGCGAATATCAATAGCAGGATGATTCCAACTATCGGAATGAAGTTAATGACATACCACCACCCGCTCCGATTTGTGTCATGGAGTCTGCGTATCGCCACAGAGATACCCGGGAGCAGTGTTGCGGCTACATAAATTCCACTTATCAACCCAACATGAGTGTCTCGGTCGAACGTTCCTAGGAAAACATCGCTACGCTCAAAAGCGAAGAATATTAAGACCCAAAATAAGCCGAAGACCCAGAATTCCTTTCGCCGCGCTCGCCCGGCAAATACCGCATACTGTCTCAGTGCTTGGAGATACCACTTCATTAGGCGAGCATTTTACATGTACGGGCGAGCCAAGTCCTGATAAGTCCTCTTATCGGTAACTGGCTTTTAGGAAGCCGTGGTAGTGTCGATTCGCCCTACTTTACTATCGCGCACACTTCATGGAATATTTCATCGGCCTTTGCACGGCAGGCTTTCTCCCTCGCTGCTGCCGGCTTTGGCAGGTGTAACCAAGTTATTTCGCGTTCTGCAAATCTGTTCTTGACTGCTTCGACGGTACTTCCTCTCGTCAATGTAGCGCAAACGATTACGTCGCACCGTTTAGTCAAAAACAGCTTCAGACTTCTCTCAGTTCGATCCTTTGGATGATTGTTACTCTCAATGCCAATCATCGTGCCGCCAATGTTCAGGACAGCGCAAATATCATGACGATCTGCCGAACGCTGGCATAATTTAATCTTGGCATCTGGGAATGTGGCTAATAGTTTTTTGTAAACTTGTCGTACTGTTTTGCCCTTGCCCGAACCTGGCCGTCCCTTCACAGCGAAAAGTCTTGGCATATTCACGCTCCCTGCATAATGGAGGCTGTTTGCGCGTCCTTCCGGATTGTGCCCGAGAAGTCCTCCCTTATCGGAATATGGCCTTTTAGCCCCCAAAGGGTCGCCAGCGCCAGTTACCGATCCCGTTTATCGGGAGTTGGGCGCGACTTTTCGCGCGTCAAAGGTTGGCCGTCACCTTAGGGCCATTAGTCGGCCGCACGCACCGATACTGTTTGGGTGACTGGCCCTTTGATACAGTGGGGCCGTCTCTGTGCCGGTCCACTGCCCATGAGGAGAACTGAGTGGCTGCTAGCGGTCCGGGTATCACCGACATCAAGCTGCTGTTCGCTCGTTCCGGTAACCGGTGCGCTTTTCCGAAATGCCGCGCGCCGATGGCGATCGACAACACGTTGACTGGCGAAGTATGCCATATAAACGGGGCCCGACCCGGGAGTGCGCGCTATGACCCCGGCCAAACCGACGTGGAGCGTCACGCCTACGCCAACCTTGTCCTGATGTGCCCCACTCACCACACGGTGATTGACGACGACGAAGAGGCGTACACGGTGGAGCGCCTCCGCAAGATCAAGGCTGCACACGAGGCTCAATCGGCTCCGATTCCCGATGCCGAGGCTGCCGCCGTCGCTGAGGCATTCATACAGTCGGTAACGAATATCGGTCAAAGCGGCGGGTTGTCAGCCCACACCGTGAACGCCTCGACCATCACAGTACAGAGCGCACCATCCACGAGTCATCTCACGCGCCAGCGTCAAATCCAGGCAGTCGAGCACCTATGGCAGGTGGTGCGCAACTTGAGCAGCGAGTTCAGCCTCGTAGTCTTCGTCGATACCATCCTTACTCCATCGGAGCTTGACGCTTACTTCACAGAAGGAGAATACGCTCAGGTTGCGGACTGCATTCGCGAATATGCCGACATGAATGTTCCCCTTCGTAAGTTCGCCAGTGCGGGTGCCAATGATGCGGCCAAAGAGCGGCCCTTCGTCACCAATCGTCTGTGGTCTATCTTCTTCGTCCTGCAAGGCCTCTACGGTAGGACTGCGCTTCTCCTGACCAATTCCTACAAGGAGAGCAGATTCGTAGACTGGCGTACGGATAGCGGCTGCGATCAGCTTCTCCGTGCAATTTTGCCCGCGCAATTCGTAGAGCACGCGAAAGGGCAAGCGATCGGCGGACTCCGGACCGCCATCGACTCTCTGGAGAGCCAGTTTCTTGCCGAGGCTGGTATGAACAAGTCTCATGCAGTAGCTGGGAAGCTAGGGAAGTCGCCTTATCGGAAAGTGACTTTTGGAGGCGACTTGCGGCCTATCCGTCAAAACAAAGGGTGCACCCTCAGGAGCCTGTCTTAGCCCTCAAAATCCCTTGTAAAACGGGCTCTTTTTGACGCCTTTCGAGGGGGTTCAGACCGTTAAGCTGCTTTTCTCTTCAGGTAAGCCTGTTGTTGGCAAGAATGGTCGCAATAGGACATATCTTTGCGACCGTTTGGCAAGGGGGCGCGACAAAATACGCAGCGCCCCTCTGAACTCGTTGTCTTCGATCTCGTACTGACGTTCGGAGCCAAAGCGGGAATCTTTTCTTCGCGCATTTTCAAGATTTCCCTCAGTCCTTCGCAGCCGATGTAGTCACCGCTGACTTGCATTGGTTATTTAACCGGCTGTATGGCTTCATCAGTCGTATGCCGTTCTAAGAAGCGTTGAATAGCTTCCGGGCGAAACCTCTTGAGATGAGGACCGATATTGACAGAAGGGATAAGCCTTTTTCTCGCATACCGCACGACACAGCTAGGACTCACGTTTAGAATGTCGGCCACTTCTTGAGCGGTCAGAAGTCTTTCGACGGTGCTGCTAAGTTTTCGACCGTTACTATTGCCATCGTTACTCATGTTTCGTTGGTTCCTTTTGAATTGGCTTAGCAGGACCAAACGACGGCGAAGGTAAGCCCAGCTCTTTACTCCGCTCGTCTTTTCGTCGTTCTAGCTCGTATTGTTTGTCTTGTTTGTCCGCTTTCTTACTCATGCTGACTAGCTCCGAAGTATCGCGTCTGGTGGCTCTGCTTACGAAAGCGGTACAGTTCTTGCAGCGTTCTGGCGACATCCAGCGGTTCAAAATACAAAAGCGTCGTTGTCGCTGGTGCCATTAGGTCTTCTCTTTAGCGGCTGCGTCTTGTGCGGCCTTACATTCGTTGACGCGGGCTGCAAATTGACGATGCGTCATAATCGTATTTGGTGGCAGTCCCAGTTTGGCGCACAGTTCCGCGCTCGGTGTGAACACCGGTTCGGCTTTCTCGTAAGCCGCTGGGCCAATCAGGCCATCAAGCTCTGCTTCGCGCCGCATGGCCTTGTAGTCTTCTGGACTTTCGCGTCGCAATCTGTCAGCCAACTTTGCAACGGACTTCGGACCAAAGAATCTTTCCAGTTCTTGGCGGGTATAGCGTCGATTGGCCTCGCGGTCACGAAGTTCTTTAAGTACGTTTCCCGGCGCAGGAGTTTCAGGTAAACGATAGCTCTGGCGACCGAAGTGCTCGGGGTGGGGATCAGCTTGCGGAACATTCCAGCCAACTGTCTTAATGATCGGTTTCATATAAAAGATTCCTCTTACAATAAAATTAAAGAGAGCGGAGCCGAAGCCCCGCCCCCTCTCGTATGGCTAATACGAATGAACAAAATCTAGCGAGCGCAGACGTGAGAAAGAAAAAAGGCACGTCGTATCAGCGCCCGCTTTGCACGCGATGACAGCTTGCTAAGCCAACAAGCTGTGATCTACGTTACCGTTGAAACTTGTTACGCAGCTTTAGGCAGGTCTAGATCATTACTGCGGCAGACCGTGCGGAGTTGCTGAAGCTCTCTTTCCTTCTCTTCTAACGCTCTCTTGGCTTGCTCAACGATGTTTACATCGGCCAACGTAAGCAACCATCGCAAATCATAAGTATCGTCGGTGACAATCTGACCGTCTTTAACCAAGTCCCTACAACCCCTCAGATGGACTTGGGGAATTATTTCCTCAGTATCAAAAACCATGTTGGTCTCTTTAATAAGTACGTCCGCTAGCGCGTTCAAGCGTTCAATCCTCTTCTCGATTTGCTTGGTATGACGTTTCCATAACTTTTCGTTGTATTCAGACCGAGGCCAGAAATCTAAGGCAATATCCTTTGCCGACTGTCGCCCTCTGTAGAATCTGCAAATGAGCCGGTAGTCCTCTTGATATTTCTCTTGCTGCCTTTTGCTTGTAACTATCTGCTTATATTTTTTCCTTAGAAGCTTCTCGATGAAAAGATCAACCCAAGGCCATTTTGCTCCCTTGCCTTTCGGGTACTGCCGGTCGAATGGCCGTTTCATCTCTGTAAACCAATAGGCTAGACCAAGCAAATTGCAAGCTTTGGACTTCGCGCTCCATACCTGGGACAAGCTCTGCGGTAGGCTGTCATCATCAGGAGCATCAGTATCGGAGTCAAAAACATCGTCAGGCATTGGCAAGCGTTCCTTCCAGACTTTCGAGGGCAGCCTGTTCGTGTAATCGGTTAAGAAGCAAGTTCAGCTTCAATTCGCGCAGAGCTTCTTTTCTCGCTCTCTGTGAAAAGCAGTCCGACCCGATAATTAAGGCTAGAAGCTTGTTCTGTTCAACCTTGCTCATTTTTTCCCCATCATCTGCATAATATGCAGACCAAACTTTCATTAGTTCTTTATTGCGGAGCGTATACTAAGTGCTTGGACACCGACATTTGACCTGTTTTAGGCCATTATTGTACTAAGGCGTACATAGATTACTAACCTGCTATCAAATCGCAATATCTGCAAACTGACTGTCTGTAAGCCTCTGGTTTCTAATACCCTTACAGCTTTTCGCTAACTCTTGAATAGGTACCCGCCTTGTGGGGTCTGTTTTATGTGTAACATGATGACATTGTATAGACCCTTGCGACGGCACATCGAAGCCAACACCCCCTTGGTTCATAACAACCCTAAGCCTTGATACCAGTAAGAGCCTGTGTATTACTTCCATCCAGACTATTGCAGTAATCCAAGAATGCTTGTGTAGCCAGTTGTGAGACATGATCCACAGTTCCGTTAGCATCCCTTCCGTTGTCTGGTAACTGGAACCAGTCCGCGCCCATTCTCTCGATAAGATCACCGGCAGAATGAGCCTCTAGATAGTTCTTAACGTCTCCATGCTCGGGTAGCTCTGGAAAGTGAACGGTGCGTATCTGGGTATCATAGGGCTCGATAGCCTTGCGGACCTGTTCGACATGATCCCGGCCAGCTTGGTCGTTGTCGGCCAGCAGAACAACGCGCTTGCCCCGGAGATAGGGACTGTATTCCTTACGCCATTTGCACGCGCCCGAGACATTGGTGGTCACCGCGATTGGCAGACCGGCAGAGTCCCTAAGATTCAGTGCGGCCACTGCTAGAGCTTTCCCTTCGCCTTCGGTGACAATCACCGTTCTGGCTGCTGTCAGTTCCGGCAAATTGAATAAGATTGGTCGATTCTTACCGAATCCAGTCTTCAGTCGCCCATTCTCACGATGGAAGACAGGGAAGCTCTTATCAGGAGTACGGCAGACGGTATAAACAACATTGCCGTATTTGTTTCGATAGTCGTATTGAACGCTCTTGCTGAACAATTCTACGAAGCTGCATTTATTTCTCTTACCAAGGTTGATCCCAAGTGCGGCACTGATCTTGTCTATCGCTGTGCTCCAGTCGCAGTTGTACGCACACTGAATAAACTGCACCACGTTACCTGAACGCCCGCACGCGAAGCAGTGCCAGCTACCACTTTCTAGAATGAAACCAAACGAGGTGTGGTGGTCATCATGGAACGGGCAGAGCATAGAGACCCACCCTTTTGCCGATGCTGGCCGAAGCTTGCCTTTGGAGAACGGCGAATAAAGCTTGACGTAGAACTCTGGCGGCAGAGCATACACACTTAGATTAAGAAGGCCGTTTGCGCCGGGGTTCTTGCTCACATAATCCCTAACGGCATCGTCTACGCTGTCGCCCGAGAGAAAATCATCCTTATCAATTTCCCGTCTGATGGCTAGTAGTTGTTGCTGTTCTCTGAATGTGGGTACTTGTTCGCCCGTCTTGGTGTTGACCTTGCAATAGACTAGGCGGCTGTGGCCGTCCCGAGTAATCTGCTTTACCTTTGACAGCCTTCTAGAAATTAGACCGTCGCGGCCTTTCTTAATATCGCGTGCTGATAGTCCGCAGAGGTTTTCAAGCTCGGTGTTCGACAATTCCAATTCGTTCTTGGAGTATCGGTTGTAGAGGTATTCCAGCGCGATCCATAGAATCTTTTCCTGAGCAGTCATCTCATACCAACGCCCATCCTCGAACGGAGCGTTAGGCACCGTGCAAAATGACTCGGTAACGCTATTCATGTTTCCCATTGCTACTGGATTCCTTGCGAACTACGCGGCAGGACTTAACGAGGTAAGCGAGCAGCGGTTCTCGAAAACTAAAACTCCACTATACAGTAGAATGGCAGATAAGTCAATACATTTGTCTGTCCGTTACTGTCTGCATACTATGCAGTCGGAGCGCCGACCGGGGCTCAAAGTGTGCGGGTCTAGGCCGCGTCCTGCCGGTCGCCCGGTTCGGGCTCCCAATACCTGTAGCTATAGGACGTTCCCTCTTGTCTTATGTAGATGGTCCTACTCAGCTTTGACAGAAACCCCCAGTGGCTCATGCAGATTCCTATTAGGTTCAACACAAATCTATAGGTTGAAAACTCTGGATTCGATTCTAGGTTTAATTCTAGAAGCGTATCGCCTTCAAATATAGCGTGGAACTTTTCGTAAAGCTGAGACCGGACGCGGAGCTTCTTAGTTCTTCGGTTTTTTCTCATGTCTCTAACAACATTCGTTAGCCTGTCAGCCGCAGACCTGCTTGCCCGGTCAACCTTACGGTTGAACGCATCGCCCAAGCACTGCACATATTCCCTCTTATCAGGATTGACGATTGTTGATGTGTCGCGGTCGGTGAGCTTGTAGGCTGCGAACGCATCCGAAGTAATTTGAGCAAGAATCTCCGCGACCCGGTTAATGCTTATAGTCTTCGGCGGTTTTGGCCTCTGCTTTTTATCTGGTACTGGCATACAGGTCTGCACTTCCGGCTGCGACGTTGGCTCTGGTTCACAGATCGGGCTGGCCTTGGCCGGGGGCATTACGAGCAGGTTACTTGAGGCCGCCTGAAGTTCAGGAGACATTGGCTGGCGCGCAGTCGGCGGTTGAAGAATGCCGTTCGCCAGTCCATAGCTGATGCTCTTTTTCAACCGAGCTAGGTTGTTGTTCCAAGACCGAGTATCGGATGGGGTGTTAGGGCAAACCCATATACGCCCGGTCGCGTGCTTATAGATTCTATGTTTACGCTGGCGTACCAAGCTGTATCCATAGTTGTGTAGAAGCTCTAGAACTTCCCTTTGCTGGTTGCTCATTCCCATGTGTTGATCCCTTCGTATTAGGGAAGGGGCCAGCATCATTAGCGAAGCTAGCCCCGGTCTCGCCTTCAGGCTGTCGTAGTTGCTAGCTCCGGTTGCACGGTTGGTTGCGGGTCGCCGGGATATTCCCTCTTGTAAAGGTATTTGCCGAATCTGGCGTTGCCGTCCCATGTTCGGGAGACTTCCCCTTGTTCAAGTAGACGCTTGAGGGAGTTTCGCATTGTCCCGAGTCTTACACCGTGTCCGTGCGATAGCATTTCAACGATGGACGTAGGCTCGTCGTCCAGTAGGTGATCCCATACGTAATTGTCTATTTCGTCGGTCCTGTCTGTTCTCTCCACTGTCTTACCCTTTCCGGTCTAGGTTCAACCCGCACTGTATGCAGATCGGGCAGCGTTTGCTGCGCTGGCCGCGCCGATGCTAACATGGTTAACAGTAATGTCAAGAAGTATTTAACTAGTATTCAAGCTAATCCTAGAGGAAAACCTACCAAGGTCTTTATTGTGAGGATTTTAAGGCTCTAGAAAAAAGTAAAGGCATTTCTAGGGAACAAGGGCCAGCATCTTAAGCCGACTCCAGCCCCGCCCTGTGTAAACTCTAGGCCGCGATTTCTTCAGGTGACAGTTCACCAGCCGCTAGCATTTCTTCGTAACTCCTGCCCACCGCTGCCAGCAAGCGTCACATCTGCCCTTGCCCGTTACAACGTCAATGCTTAATTCATCTTCCGGGGTTAGTTCGCCGCAAAGTTCACAATACATGTACGACGTTGTTAGCTCGGTTTCCATTGGCAGCCGTCCTTTGAGGTTGGGATTTAAGTGCGACCACGGAGCAAACCTACAATGAATACCTGAGCTTGAAAAGTCTCAAGATAGTCATGTAAGTAACGATTAAATATCTAGACAACAAAACTAGCTGTCTAGGGGTTAGGATGGCGGTTCCGCGCCAGTAACCCCCAATTGTTCTTATAGGCGGCCAGCCGTTCGCTTTCGAGAGGTACGGAAGTGTTGGATTGAATTGAGGCGCTGGGGATAACGTACACAACCGGCTCTTTAGAATGTGGCAGTGCGTATAATTGGAATTCGCCCCAATCGCCCTTCGGTTTGCGGAGAGCAAAGTAACTACTCCGATGAGTCAGCGGATTGATCCGACTGAGTGAATGGATGGTACATCTCCGATCCTCAATCATGACGCGGGTTTGGCAGAACCTCCCGTGTGGGCGGGAGCTACGCTTTGGTATGAGACCTACTTCAAGTCCCGCCCGGTTTGCCTCCGCGACAACCTTCCGCAACTGCCAATTCATGAAAGAAAAACGGCGTTCTAGCAGGTCGGGCGAAGATACTTCTTTGAGCAGACTCCAAGCGTCTCGATACTTGGCCAATGTGCTTGGGCATAGAGCGGTATCCTTCGACAGCACGCCGCGTGGGAGCACGTAGTATTCAATCGGCCCGATTGTCTGGCGCAGGACATAGATCATGAAATCTGGCCAATCTTTCCGAGGAAGATACAATTGGATCGATACCGCGTGAGGAGAGCGTGGGTTGGAGATGTGGTATTTAGTCCTTACAATCTGGCACGGTTTATCCTCGACTAATACTGAGTGACCGTCCCAGTGGCCTTGATCTGAAAAGATTGGGTGGACCAGAAGCCCCCTGGAAGCCGCTTCCGCTACCACAGCATTCAATAGTTCGAGGTTAGCCGTTTGCCGGAGTTTACGGAACTCTTCGCGGCGCTTCATGTCCCTGTGCCATTCGGCAAGTTGTTCTCGCGACGCTCCGCTTGGTGGGCGCCCGCCGTTGAGATTCTTTGGGCGCTTTTTCGCGCGTTCCTCTTCAGTCAACTGAAAAACAGTGCGGTAGGACGACCCCTTCTCTTTGCGAGTGCGATCTATGCGCTTTCTTAGCAATGACAGTAACTCGGTCCTCGGAGCCTATCATTCAGGGTCTACGAATTCCAGTGGTCCCAAGATGTCGAAAACAATCAAATGTGGAAAAGAATCGAGGTACAAAACAGACCTGACTGCACACTGTCCAATCGTCATTATGTTACCGATACATAATTAGGGTCGTCCATCTCCAAACATAACGAAGTTCCCAGTCGTGCGCCTTTACCGCGTCGTTATAAGCGATGTAAATGCACATACTTAGTGTTGCAGGGGTGGAATGGTCCGGCCTTCCGTCGTACTTCCGCTTTATTTCCTAGAAACTAGCTTTTCTACTCCAACTTTGTTCTTTACAATGTAACATTACTTTGTATTATTGCATAATGTGCAGACGGGCCGACAAGGAGATAGGTCAATGCCACCATCCGTAGTCCGCAACGTGACAACAATACCCAAGCAAAGGGCCAAGCCGGGTGTACGTAGCCGTATTTCCTACCTCAATAACGAACAGCTAGAGAAACTGCTTAGGACTGCCAAGGAACACGGACCACGCGAACACGCCATGTTCCTGTTTGCCGTAGCCCACGGTGCCAGAGCACAGGAGATAGCGAATCTGCGTCTATCGGACATCAACCTCAACAACGAGCAAATCCACATTGCCCGGTTGAAAGGCTCGCTGGCTAGCACACAAAACCTATTGAAGGTCAAAGGTAATAGCCTGTTCGATGAAAAGGCCGCGCTTAAGGCGTGGCTAGAAGTTCGACAGCCTGACGCTGACAACTTCGTGTTCAACAGCCAAAAGTCTATCCAGTTGAACCGTGTCACGGTCTATAAGCTCTACAAGGCCGTTGCCCGTAAAGCTGGCCTTGGCGAGACGCTACAGCATCCCCACGTCTTGAAGCACACCGCCGCTATGCTGATGGTCCAGCAAGGCGCTAATGCGTTCCTGATCCGCCAGCATCTCGGCCACAGGTCTTTTGATAGCACGCTGGCTTACGTCAACCCGAGCGATTCTGAGGCATCGGCTGCGGCAGCCAAAGCCTTCAATCAGGCGTTCTAATCGACTCCTAGCCGCTATTACCGGCCATTCCTAAGCCCGATTGCTAGTCTCTAGGATCGGGCTTTCCTGTTTCTAGACGCTGGTTCTCATGGCAACAAAGTCAATGTAGTGTTGCATTATGCTTCTATAAGTCCTTTGTTTCAGTATCCAGCCAGGCCGCTCGGAACGGTCAAACTCGCAAGTAATGTTGCATTTCTAAGATTAACTTCTAGGAATTAGGGGAAGCAGCAACGCAACCAAGGAGAATTAAAAAAACGCCGCTGCTTCCCAGGGGGCTCGTCAAAACAGCAGCATACAACACTCGTTCTTTTCGCTCATATACCATAAGTCCTGTGTTTTAGACTGGCGAAAACGGCATGTAAATAATCGCTTTTCAATCATAAGAAGAATCGAGCCTTATTGGGTGAAAGGGCGAAGACGTGTCGTGAGATGTTTTTATAAACCGAATGGTCCGTAGTTGCTAACCGTGAGATAACTAAACACATACGGCATAGTTTAAGGGATTGCGGCAAGTCATGCTAGGGCGCTCGGTCGAGACGAAATACATCGGGGGTCGCTCATACATTTTTTCTCGTTTTTAACTTCGACTGCACACTGCGCCAGTTTCCGAAGTTGGCGCTCTCCGCCGTCAGGGCTCGATTATCTGATTCTTGACAGCGTATCGGACCAACTCGCTGACCGAATGCGCTTTGAGTTTGCGCATGATATTGGACCGGTGCGTTTCCGCAGTCTTGACACTGATCCCTAGCGCAACGGCAACTTCCTTGCAGCCTTTGCCCTCTGCTATAAGTTGCACAATTTCCCGCTCGCGGGAGGTAAGGCGTTCGTGCTTCGGAGGTTCTGCTGTGGCAGGCTTAAAAAATCCGTCGAGGAGTATTTCGGAGGCCCGGGACGTAAAAAATGATTGATGATTAGCAAGAGCGTCGATGGCGGCCAGCAAATCACGGTCGGCATCCGACTTGAGTATGTAAGCGCGAGCACCTGCGTTAACGATCTCCCGAACGAGTTGATCGGAAAAATGGAAGGACAGCATCACCACTTCAGTGTTTGGCCGCATCTTGCGTATTTTGCGTGCCGCGTCCAGACCATTTAGTTCGGGCATACTGATGTCCATTACGACGATGTCGGGCTTGTGCTGTTCCGCTTTGGCGACCGCCTCTCGACCCGTTGCAGCTTCCGCGCAAACTTCCCAGCCAGGACGAGACGATAATACGGTCCTGATTCCTTTCCGAACAATCTCATGATCATCTGCAATCAATATACGAAGAGGGGTCTTGCTCGCGGGAGGTACGACACGATCTAAAGCCTGTGCTGCAGCTCGGCTTGCCATTTGGACCTCCTATGGCCAAGTACCGAGAAGTATGTATTTGGCCCGAACGGCTGTCAATACTAGACATGAAACCGCGCTGATAAAATTGCCAGTTGCTAGAAATCGTAGGAATGTCTAGCAATTAGGTCGATTTTGCTTGAAATCCTAATGCGTAATGTGCTAGAGTACCGACATAGTAAAGGCGGTCTTCGGCAAAATGATGTCTGCATAATCTCCATCCGACAAGCGGTCTTCCCCCAGCACTCCCAGTTTTTGACATCCCAGATGGTCTAGAAAGCGTTTCTAGCGCGTGCAGCTTCCTTTCTGGCGCGTCGGCAAGTCCCGAGTGCGTGTTATCATCTGCGCCGACGCCAGCAAAGCGGAGAGGCAAATGCTTGAACCGCAGAACTGGACAGCACGGTAACGTGTATCAACCCGCCCATCCCGGTAAATGGAATCCAGCGGCACCCTGTTACGGGCGCTATTGGATAGACATTTCGGGAGACCCCGAACGGAGACGCCGCACCGTTTCGCTTGGGGTATGCCGAACCAAAACAACCGCACGTCAACGTCTTCGAGAACACATCGAACGTGAAGGCGTCAACTCCAAACAAGCGTTCAACCAAAACACGGTGCCCGCTACGACTTTCAGGGAGCAAGCTGAACGCTGGATAGCTTCTCTTCCGACTCGTAGACGGAAGCCTGTCAAACCCGCCACTGTTTACGGCTGGCGGCACTCGCTGGGCAAGTGGTTGCTGCCTCTTATCGGTGACACCCTTCTAGCAGAAGTTGGTAACGCTGCAATGAGGACGGTTATCGAGAAGATGGCAGCCGCAGGGCTTGGCCCACAATCCATCGTCACCCACACTCGCGTTATTAAGATGGTCGTTGCTTCGGCGGTTGATGCCGAAGGCGAGCAGATTTACCCGCGAAAGTGGAACCACGACTTTGTTGGTCTCCCTATCGTTGACCCAACAAAGCAGCATAGGCCCACAGTCACCAAAGCGGAGCTTGAGGCAATCCTTACCAAGATGAAGCCGCGATTCAGATCGCTCGTAGCTTTACTCGCTGGTACGGGGCTTCGCATCGGTGAAGCGTTGGGCCTTAAAACTGAAGACCTAACCCCGGACTGCCGAGTGCTTCGCGTAAGGCGCAGCGTATGGCAGGGAAGGGAACAGGAACCAAAAACAGCAAACGCCGTTCGCGTCGTGGACATTCCCGAAACACTCGCTCAGGTCTTACGTGAGTACGTCGACGGGAAGTCTGGCTACTTGTTCACCACGCGCGACGGTGGTCGTGCATTGAATCGACGTAACGTGCTTCGGTCCTTGCACGCCGGTGGAGCAATGTGCGGATTCCACGCCTTACGGCGGTTCAGAACCGAAACACTACGGCGTGTGCGAGTGCCAGAAGATTTAGTTCGCTTGTGGCTAGGGCACGCCGCACACAGCGTAACCGATACCTACGCGAAAGGACTAAGCGAAGATGAGGCGTGGCGGCAGGAATGGGCCGAACGCGCCGGTCTTGGTTTTTCGTTGTCGGGGTTACATGAGGTTACAAAATCTGTGTCAATCGAATCGGTGAAGGCAGCATAAGTACAACGATGAAGAATATTTTGGGTGGCGCGCCTGGAGGGGCTCGAACCCCCGACCCTCTGCTTCGAAGGCAGATGCTCTATCCAGCTGAGCTACAGGCGCGTCAGTTTACGATGGGCCTATCCTACCGCGCCCGCGGCTCTGCCGCAAAGTAAGCCGTCAGCACCTCGCAAACCTCTGCCAGCTGGAAACATGCCGCAGCGAGATTGGATCGACCATTGCGTGTGAATGCAGCCAAGTGTATAGTGTCCGGCGGCCGATACGGCAAAGTGAAATTCTCGGTTATGTCCGGCTAACCAAGGGTTAGGCTGAGACGGACGAGAGCGCACAGGTTCTGACGGGCGGCGCTCGGAGCTACGGCTCACATTTTCGCGGGAGCAAGGAATGGAGGCAACATGAAGCTCGGATCGAGGCGAGCGATCCGTTGTGCGGCGGGGACGCTGATCACATGCCTGATGGTTATGGTATCGGCGCATGCTCAGGGTGGCCAGGCTGCGACGGCAAAGCCGCAGATGGCGGAAGACGCATTCAAGAACGTTCAAGTTCTGCGAGGGATCCCAGTAAACCAGTTCCTTGAAACCATGGGATTCTTTGCCGCTTCCCTCAGCCTGAACTGCACGGATTGCCATACTTCGGAGAGTGGCGGCAGCTGGGAGAAGTACGCGGATGATACGCCGCTGAAGAATACCGCGCGCAGGATGGTAGTAATGGTAAACGCCATCAATAAAGCCGACTTCGGGACAAGGCGCATGGTGACTTGCTACACCTGCCATCGCGGCAGCCAACGCCCTGAAGTGACTCCGAGCCTGGCGGAGCAGTACGGCACTCCGGCTCCAGAGGATCCAGACCGCGTTGAAATTTTGCCGGGTGGTCCTACCCAACCTACGGCGGATCAAATTTTGGACAAGTACCTCCAAGCGATCGGCGGGGCTGCGGCGGCGGCCAAGTTAGCCAGTTTTACGGCCAAAGGGACGTATATGGGGTTCGACACGGATTTTGCCAAGGTCCCCGTGGACATCTACGCTAAGGCTCCTGGGATGCGCGCCATGGTCGTGCACACACTCGCCGGAGACAACACCACGACCTACGACGGACACGAAGCTTGGGTCGCGGCGGTAGACAAACCCGTGCCGCTGATGCCGCTGGTGGGCGACGATGTGGATGGCGCCCGGGCGGACGCGAGCCTGGCTTTTCCCGCTCGCATCAAGCAAAACTTCACGAACTGGAAAGTCGGCTTCCCTTCCATCACCATCAACGATCGCCCCGTCTCAGTGGTCCAAGGAAGCACCCCCGGGGGAATTGCCATCAAACTGTACTTTGACAAACAGTCGGGGCTGCTGGTGCGGCAAACGCGCTATATGAATACAATCATTGGCTTTGTTCCCGCCCACGTCGAGTACTCCGACTATCGGGACGTGGCTGGAGTGAAAGTACCCTTCCACTTGGTCTCTACCTGGGTGGATGGCCAATCAACCACTGAATTGACCAGCGTGACGCCGAACACTCCGCTCGATGATGCGAAGTTCGTCAAGCCGGCACCAGCGGTGCCAAAGCCTCTTAAGGGACGGTAGTTGCGCGGATCGTGAGGTTGTCGCGACGGGCGGGGTGTGTTGATCCTGTCCGTCCGCCGCGATCCGCTAGCACGTGTTGAGTCGACATACAATCAACGTAACGTAAAGAGAATCGGCACGCGGTTAGTCCCTCTGCTCACTTCTTCAATGTGTTCTCTTTGTGTGTTCTGAACGTCCCTGAACAGGGTCAGCAAAAGACAAGAGATACGTGAATTATCGGAACTTGGGAGAGGCGTGGAGAAACCCGCGGGACGCTGACGTAACGCTTCTAGACTTGCTTTTCTTCGACGACCTGCTCCGGTGAGCGCATGCGAAGCCGGAGGACATTCGAGCGCCCTTCCGGCTCCGCGCTCTGCGCTATAACTGCGGTTACTTGCCCCGCTCTTTGACCCCTGGTGCGAGCATATGAATACGGAAGACAACGCCGCGGCCGGTGACATACAGATAGCTCATATTCGTGCCACCGAAACCACAGTTCTGAGGCGGCATATCGTATGGAGCATCGATGTTCCCGAGGTGTTCGCCTTTCGCGTTGAATACCTGGACCCCCGCAGGCGTGGTAGCGAAAGTGTTGCCCTTGCTATCGATGCAAAGACCGTCCGCTCCGCTAACCAATCCGTGGTCTGTTTCCTGTTTCAGGTCGTATTTGCCAAAATTCTTGCGATTCTTCAAGGTTCCATCGGGCTGGACATCATAAGTCAGCAGATAGGCGCCATCCCAATCGTTGACGTAGAGGGTCTTGTCGTTTGCGCTCAGCGTAATGCCGTTGGGCCGATTGATATCGTCCGCGACGCGAATCACCTTCTTGCTGTTCGGAGCGATGTAATACACGGCCTGAGGCAGATCATCCGGCGACTTTTTTGCGCCCACCTGATAGCAGTCGGTGAAATAGATCCCGCCCTTTTTGTCGACGACCAGATCGTTGGGCCGGATATATGGTTTACCCTCGAAGCTGTCAGTCAGCGTTTCTTCGCTGCCCTTGGGATAGATCACGCTGACCTTCTTTGAGTATTGGGCAGCAATCACTCGTCCCTTGGGGTCGATCGCCAGGCCAGCCCCTTGCTCGGAATTCTCGACCAGAGTGGTCATGTTGCCTTCGGGATCGATTTTGGCGACGCCGCCGTTCGCCGAAACCAGGACGCTGCCGTCGCGCATGCCCATCCCTGCATCACTGCCTCGTATTCCGGACTTAACGATCTCAATTTTCGTTCCAGCCTTGACCACGCCCGCAATTTCCGGCGTTACCTTGTCGGTGGCCGGCGCCTGATCCTGCTGGCCGCCGCGACCCTGGCCGCCGCCACGACCTCCACCACCGCCGCGACCCTCGCCACCCTGGCCAAACGCCGCCACAGAGCAGGATAAGAACAACGCCACAACCAAAATTGCCTTTGATTTCATACCGCACCCTCCTCGGTTAGCTCTTCGTGCGTCTTAACCGGAATATCGTTTTAACTCGCAACAGCGCCGCATTATACACACATGTCCGCGCTAAACATATTTTCTAAATGACGAAGGCGGATCGTCTCCATCGCTCAAGATTCCCGTCCGGTACAGGCGAATAATCCGGACCTAATTGGACGGCAGGCCATTGCCGGCAGGATCTCCAACGATCCTTATGTAGTCCAACATTTCAGACGGAACGCAAAGTTGTTCCTCGAGTTGCTGATTCGGGATCCACCTGAAATTGTCCGTGGTGAGTTCGAAAGGCTTGGTATAAATCGCGGGATCGTCAAGCGTAACGACCAACTGCAAGTCGTTGTGATCCATGCGGGTCCAGCGCTCCTGCACGTGTGCATTCGTACTGTGGGGATACCCTGCACTGTTGATCCAAGTTCTGTCGTCAAGGCCGGTGGTGTCCACGACGAATGTGTAGTCCCCTTCCCAGTGGCCGACCGAGTAGCCGTAATATCTTGGGTCGGGCGCACCTTTTTCAGTGCCACCTACATTCTTGGGGAGCTCCCGCCCGTCGGTCCAGATTTCGCGCCATACCCTCTGATATTGGTTCAGCACGACCACCCGGTCAGGCATCGTGGCAAAAGCAATCCCTCTAACTTCATTCATAACGCTGCGCGGGAATCCAAAGGGATCACATGTCCTGAAGGGGTCATTTGAGCCCGAAAGATGAAATTGCCTCTCCGGCTTATTGGCGCTGAAACGCTCCTTTCCCAAAGCCGTCATCGGAGGCACCTCTCCGAGCTTGGCGTCCAAGGGGCCCGCCCAGGAGCCACTGAAGTCACGTTTAGGAGCTGGTCCTCCGGGACCGGTGCCACTCAATCTGCCATAAAGGGTATTCGCGCCACCCTGGGCTGGCTGCGGCGGAGCGGCCTGTCCGACGGCTACTGACGAATAGGCCAGAACGGCCAGCAGAACAGCGCTTGCAATTGCGAGCGGATTTCGCATTTTCACGATTCTCCTGTAGCCCAGAATCCACTTTGGACCCGGGTCTGAGATCTCAGAAAGAGTAGCCAGTTGTGCTGAAGATGAACTCCAATTTTGTTTCCGGGTGGCCGTAGCATACGCCGCGCTGCCCGCCAGGGTCAAATACTCCGGCAATTGTGCGCCGCAGGGAGTAGACGGAAAGCTGATTTTCGCCTCCCGTTACGAAGTCTCCGGGAAAACCGCCGCCGGCTAATGTGATGCGGTCAGGTCAGGTGGACCATACTCCGGCAGCTTGGAGTTCTTATCGTTGTTTCGCTGAAGCTCCAGTTCATCAAACAAAAGCGACGGACTGATGACGGTCGTGGGAATCGCGGCGTCGCGATTGCTCACCGCGACATCGCTCCCGGCGGCAACCACATTATTGCGCAAAGAGCGCGTATCGAATTCGTTGAAGATGGCGCCGCGAACCAACTCCTGGTGGCCGTCCTGGACATACACGCGGTACAGCAGGCCGGGATTCTGCTGGGACAGCGCCTCGACATAGTAGCCGTACGGTTTATTCTCATTGCGGCACATGTCGATCAGTTTTTTCTTTAAGTCCTCCGAGGATAGCGGCTGCCCCGCCTGCAGCACCAGATTGCTGATGCTCGCGCGTGGGATCTGCCCCGGGCCCGCCCGGCCGTGGCCATTAGAGTCGGGAAAATCGCGCATCGGCTGGCGCCCCTGGACGTAACTAACAAGCTGGCCATTCTCGATGACCGAGACTTTTGCCGCGCGAACGCCCTCTTCATCGATTTCGTAACTCCCGACGAGAGGCCTTCCCTGAAAAGTGCTCATCGTGGGATCGTCAAACACAGATAAAAACGTCGGCAGGACGCGGCTCTTGAAGTTGGAGGTTGGGTTTCCCGCGGGACGCGGAGCGGGGCCACCCCTGCCACCACGGCCGGCGTTAGCATTGGCATTTGGGCCGACCATGGGGCCGATCATTGCAAAGATCTCGTCAGCCGCGGCATCCGGCGCAAAGAGTACCGGCCCCCGGTAGTCTTCTTCGACCAAAGGGGCGTTGCGCAGAGCCTTTAGTGCGTCGATCACGCCGGCGGCCGCGGCCTGGAACTTCGCTGGCGTGGGCAGATCGGCAGTTTTACTCGCGACGAAAACCGGAGTGCGTTCCAGGCGCATTCCGTCCGCCGCCTGGGTAGAACCGGAGATGACCAGCGAAGCGACCTCGGAGCCCTGCCGGGTAACCGTCCCCTCGCTATTTACAAAGTATTCGTTCAGCACTCGGAAGTGCGCCTGCGCCGACAGAGATTGGAGATTGGGATCGGACTTGAACAGCGCGGTGGAGTTCACGAGCATGTCTGTCCATGGCTTGGTATCGGTATCCAGCTTGACCAGTGGCCGGATCGACTGCAGGGGCTGCGCGTGGGCAAAATCATCGAAGCCCTGATCGGCGCTAAACTGGCTTTGCGTAGCCTGCTTGTTCGCCAGCGCCTGGGTCGCTTGCTTGTAGGCGCGATCCGCAGCCAGCCACAGGGCGCGCCGCAGTGCCAGCGGATCATTCTCGAGCGGAGCCAAGTCGGTGACGCCCATGCCGGGGCCCGCGTAGCTATCCTGCTTGTAGTCGCCCACGCGTACCACCACGCGCAAGTTCCGCAAATGGACTCGCTGATTCAAGCGCAGCGAGCCGAATGACGCCTCCGCGCTAAAGTCATCCACATCCGAAACGCGAAATTCGATGTAGTAGGGCGCGGGCAGATTATCCATCTTGAGGCGAGTTTTCGAACGGTTGAGCTCCTGGCTCATGGCCTGGAGCACAGGATCGGCGGGTGCGGCAGCCGTCCCCGCAGGCGGAGTCGCCGGAGCCTGGGCGGTGTTTGCCCTTTGCTGGCCTGCGACTGATGTTGCGCACGCGATCAGCAACAGGAGAGATATTGGTCCTGCTCTTCGCACCGCGTTCATGATTTTGGTCCCGCCGGCGCATCCTTGGAAAATAATCTAGTGGAAGCGCCGTCGTCCGTGCCCGGAGGCGGAAGGATCGGAGGCCGGTCGCTGCCGCGGGCGCGTTTCTGAACTTCGAGCTGAGAAAACAGCATGGCGGGAGCAGCCGCCGAGACAGGCACCTGGCCGGATTCGGCGCCGCAAATGCCGTTAAACACCTCCAACGTATTTCCAGTGACCAGAATGCTATTCAACGCCACCAGCGGTGTTCCTACGATATCCACGCCGCGCACCAGTTCATCCGGGCGCCCATCGGCATACACACGCCAGACCATCACGGGGAGCACCTGGAAGGCCTGGGGCTGCGCGCGAGCGGTAAGAGTAAATCCACCCTGGATATCTTCGAAGTACAGTCCGTAGGGCTTGCTCTGCTTCTTGATCTCTTCAATGAATCTCTGGCGCAGTTGGGCATCTGTGACGGTGTTTGTCGAGGTCACGATTAAATTGCCCTGCCGTCCGGTGGGCATCAAACCTGTCCCTGCCTGCCGGCGCCCGTGGCCGTTAGACTGGCTGAAATTGGCGATGGGCATCCGCGACATCAGGAAGTTTCTCAAAATGCCGTGATCCACGGCTTGCACGCGTGACGCGGGCACACCCTCGTCGTCGAAATCGTAGGTGCCTGAGAGCCTCACGCGATTCAGCTCTTTCAACGTCGGATCGTCGGCCACACTCAAAAAGGCCGGCAGGACGAGCTGCCCCACTTCCTTGGTAAACGTTTGGCCCTGAGTCTCATCCCGCTGCCGATGCCCTTCGAGCCGGTGACCGAGCACTTCATGAAAGAAAACGGCTGCGGCGCGACCCGACAGCATCGCCGGCCCTGCATAGGCATCCGCTACAGGAGCGTCGTGTAGTGCTTTAACGTCCGCGGCCATCTTTATTATCTTGGCCTGGAGCTCGGAATCCGGCGGCAATTGGTTCGGCGAATCCGCCTGGAATGTCTCCACACGCAACAGATCCATACCGTCGTCGGCGCGGGTTTCGGCTTCCATCACCAGACGGGCGATGGTCGATGGGCGAACCAGAGCGGTCCCCTCGGTGGTCGCGAAATAAGATTTGTTCGCTTCCGCCGACACGGATACATAAGACGAATAGACGTCTGGGTATTTCAGGAATCCGGCGGAAAGCCGCTTCATGCGGTCGCCCCACTGCCTTGCGTCGAACGAAAGGCTCGGCCGCGCCGCGGGGTCGAGATGAGTTTGCGGCGACTCTCGCGAAAAATCCGGCGACTTATCCTCTTCCTCAGCCTGCACCGCGGATCGGGTCTTGACCTGCACAAAGGCCGGGGCGGCCCTTTCGTATTCGCGATTGGTGAGTTGCCACAGGACACGAGCCGTGGCGTCTGGATCGTCGCCCAGCGGAAGGAAACCGGAGCTCATTCCCGTCGGACGGCTCTGCCCATGCGTATTGTCGAATGCCGGCGAACCCACTCGCATGGTGACCGCAGCCTGCCGCTCCTGCTCATGCGAGGAGACCACCAGGCTTCCATTTGCGGCGAGCATGCTGGCGGAGTCCATATCCGCGACCGAGTAGCTCAGGAAATAAAGTGCGGGATCGGACTTGGCAAGCGCCGCGCTGGCGCGCTGCAACTCCTTCTGCATTGTGGCGAGGAGTGTGTCCGGACTCTCGGCTGCGGAAAAGAGCAGCAGCGGAATACCGCATAGAATGGCAACCACGAGCAACGAAAATAGAGGCGGTACTACGGTTCGCTTCGGGCGCATGGAGGACATTCTATTCACATTCGTCGTTTCGCGGTAAAGGATTTAGATCCAGAAGCGAACCGGTACACTACCGACATTCGCATCTTCGGCCCAAAGTGGTGCAAGTGGCTCATATGCAGTGTCTCTTTCGTGTAATATGTTGGAAACGAAAATAGGGGCGTAGCTCAGTGGTAGAGCAGCGGCCTTTTAAGCCGTTGGTCGTGGGTTCGACCCCCACCGCCCCTACCATCCTAGCCATAATAAAAGCATCGGTAGTCACGGGAGTTGCTAATCCCAGCCCGGCAACGGCTGGGTCTGAGCGCCGCCAGGTATCTTTCAACGAGGTGCCATCGGCGAGCACGATATGCGCCCTTCGGCGCTACTTCCTCTCGCCATACACCACGGCTCCGTGTCCAGGGCTTCTCCAACAGCGCTGGTCATCGACGGTAACCGCTGGATAATGCTCACATGCCTTCGAAGAGCCCATCGTTGCAGTTACTCAGAAGTCCACGAGCATGATTTGGATGCTCGTGAACTTTGGATCATAGCGCCCAAGAGAGATGGGCCAAATTTGCGAATTCGATCCTCCCTGGTTGAGAAGTTATGTCCCTGAGGGCAATTTTTCACGCACGACAAGTGCGACGAGAGATCAAAGCGACTCGCCATCGCCGTAGTGCCATCGAATATCGGAAATGAGCTCGGACGATGAGAGAACTGCATCGATGAGCTGCACGGCGCAGAATTCTACTTCCTTCTGCTGCCGGTGGAAGAGACGGCCCACAATGCCTCGCCTGCGCTCCAGCAATCCCACCCAGTCAGGGTCTCGGTACGAAGCGATGAAATCATAGTTCGCTCCGCGAAACTCGAACCGAACCATCCATCCGGCATTTTTTTGCCCGATCATAGGCTCCACAGCGGCATCTTGCCGGGCCAGTTCATGGATGAGCCAATTCGCTAAATCGCCCCCGTACGCACGGCGGCTTACGAAATGCTTTTCCGGTGTGGACGTATTAAATGCGCCGCTTCGGAAAGTGACCATCATGCGTGTCGATAAAGAAAGCGGAGATGCCACAGAGGTATTTTACAGCCGCAGACCCCGGGTCCGTCAGCAAGGGTACCGCCGTCGATCGGGATGCCAGCGATCCCAAACCTACGCAAGCCTTCTTCGATCTCGATATCAAAGAGCCTGCGATTAACTGATCCTGTTTCACTCTGCTTTTGAGCGGTTGACGGGTTTTTCGGCGGACGAAGCTGTCGGTAAAACACCACGGATACTGTCGTCTGGACGTCAGGATCCTGCTTTCTATGATTCCATGTGGAGGAGTCTTTCGGAGACCGGAACATGGCAGGGCGAGATGTGGAATCGTCACAAGAGCGGGGACCTCTATGTTGAGTGGCTGTCGGTCAGTGCGATATACGATCACAAAGGCGACGTGACTCATTTTGTGGGGATCTTTTCCGACATCACGGCCTGTTTCTGCAGTCCAATTCAGGCAAAAGGATTTTGTCGAGCGGATCGCCAGCAGCGTGCGAAAGCATGGAATCCAGCCGAACTGCCTCGAGCTCGAACTGACCGAGAGCATCGTCATGCGCGATGCAGAAACGACGATCAAAGTGCTCCAAAAACTGCATGACATGGGTTTCAATTTATCCATCGATGACTTTGGCACAGGATATTCCTCCCTGAGCTATCTTCGGCGATTTCCCATCGGCAAGATCAAGATCGACCGGTCCTTCGTGACGGACGCAATACACAATGAAAACGCCGGGAGCCTGGTACGGGGCATTATCGGCCTCGCGCAAAGCTTGAGGCTCAAGGTGATCGCTGAAGGCGTCGAGACGAAGGAACAACTCGAGGTACTGCGCGAACAGCGCTGCGACGAAGCGCAGGGATTCTTATTCAGCCCGGCGCTTGCCTCCGAAGAGTTCGAGAAGATGGTTCGCGAGTGGAAACCAGACCGTCTGGAAGACCTGGAGTCTGTAGTGCCCGACCCCACGGTTCCCGTCGCCGACTGATCTCCCTCTTATTACCTTCCTCCCGCTCGACCTGCACGATCGCACCGGTGCGCGGTCAAGTTCAGGCAAGCGCTTGCTCTGTTTCTCCCCGTTTACGTTTCCACTCATGCTCTTTGCGAAGGCGAGCCTGGTGCTTCTTGATCTGCTTCTCAAGCTCGACAAATGCCTTGCGCGCACTGGCCGCCGGATTCGGACCTGTGGCCGTGGCATGCAACGGGCCGGTCGGGAGCGACAAGTTAGCCGGAAAAAGTGAATTCGGCACGGTGGGGATGCTTTTCAAACCCTCCATGGAGTTGCACGAGGTCGGGCTGGTAACTCTTCAGCAGTTTTTCGATCTTAGCAGAATGATGGTCCAACGCCGCTTCAATAGCCTGAGGCGATTCGACATGCCGATAGCTGATGCAGATTTTCATAATGGCACCCACGTGGGAGTTTTGGAACGGACGGCAGATTCAATCTGAGACGCAAGACAGAATTCAGGATAGCACCGCGGTATGACATTGGAAATCCGGTTCATTACGGTAACCATTCCTATCAATTAGACGTGTCGACGGCTCAGACGGACCGCAGATCTATTGTAAAGCGTGCGCGATCGGGTAACGCGGCAGATATAAATGGAGGCCAGCAACTCTCTGAGCGGTGAAATGAAACCCGAGAGAAAACCCTCAAGCGCAGCTAAACGACGGCTACAATAGTCGATGGCTAGAACTACTTCTTGAACAGGTCGTCAAATGCCTTGCGAGCGTCATTCGGCCGGATCGAGGAAAAGCTACCCGAAGAAGATGCCGCCGGAGCAGCCACGGCCGTGGGAGCCGTGTCCTTCTCTATGGTTGTGCGAAAGCCGTAAAAGGTGCATTCGTTTCGAGCATCTTTTTTGGCGATACGTTCGGGTATCGGACGGGTGCATTCAAACTGCGCCGCAGTATCGAAGTAGGCGCACTGCTTACAGCAATGCAGTTGGAAAGCGCAGCGCGGACAACTGCCATTGGGATCAAAACCCGGCTGCAAAACGGCGCCGCAATTTGAGCAACGTGCCCGGGTGATGGTGCCTACCATTCGCGGTGTGCGCGGTCCGATCTGTTCCTGGTGGGCGTGATTTTCTGGTGGACGCTTGTCTTTCTTTTTCGGGGCGTCGGCATCCATGTAGCCCCTGTGGCTGTACTTCCGCTCCAAAGATACCTCCTTGGGATGTGCTAATGATAACTCCTGATAGCAGCCTGCAACAGGAAAACCGGGCACACGTTGTCTAAGAATCGATGAAGCCCCCGGCAATCTCTACGTGGCCTTGCGATCTCAACGTGGAAAGTCCTGCAAATGTCGAAAAATTTCCGGCAGGAAATCAGCGAGCCATCGCACCCATCTACGTTACTTAGATGAGCAGAATCGCTCTCAGGTTTCACTCCCAAAATTGAGTTTCCTCCAGATAGCATTAGTCCCGGAGCAAGGCTCCTGTAGAACGTGCAGGGAGTATGGCGCAGGCGGTTCTCGCCGCGCAGGCACTTAGACCCGAGGCGCAGAGGCCCAATACCGAGCCAAACCTTGAACGGGTAAATCCGGTTTCAACAGGCGTTTAGGCTCACCGGCATCGCCGAATATAGACTCCGCCGCCAGATAGCCGCTGCGCACGGCGCCCTCCATGGTGGCGGGCCAACCGGTGGCCGTCCAATCGCCGGCGAGAAAAGATTGGGGACCGGCGTTCGCTGCGCGGGCGCCAGCGATCCGCGCCCGGCTCGGGCGAAAACGTGGCGGCCACTTCCTTGATCACGGTGGCTTTGACGAGCGTGGCGCCGCGCGCCTTCGGGCAACACCTCGCGCACCTCGCCGAGGCACAGGTCGATAATCTCCTGGCGGGAGCGCGTGACGAGATCGTAAGACGCGCTGATGACCAACTGCAGGTAGCGGCCGTCGCCGGGTCCGCCATTCAGGCGCGACTTATTGAAAATCCACTGCGTGGTGCGATCGAGCAAGGTCAGGAACGGCTCGGCCATGACGTCGCGATCGAACCAGAAATGCACGCCGGTGATGGGCGAGGCCCTCAAATTGCGCAGATCCCGCAAACAGCGGGTTCGCGCTCGACCAGACGCTGCCGGCAGCAGCTCCGAGCACCGCTTCGTGCGGCACGGCGAGAAGATAGACATCGGCGGTCTCTTCGCGGCCGCCATCCAGTTCGACGGCGGCGACTCGGCCATCGGAGATGCGCAAGCGGCGGACGGGGGCGCGACACACGCACTTCCCCGCCCTGGCGCTCGATCGCCGTGCGGCACCCGTCGTAGAGATCGCTGAGCGGAACGCTGGGAATGCCGACGCGGTAGCCGGAGCGATTCGCGATGAAATGCCTTCCAGAAAACGTCGAGGCCGTAGCGCGCGTCGATGCGATCGAGTTCCTCGTTGAGCGCGCTGACCAGCACGACGCCCCAGAAGCGCGCAGATGGCCGCTTCGCGACTGGCCGTGCTGCCGCAGCCACTCGAGCATGCTTTTCCCGGCGGCGTCGCCGCCGGCGTTGTGTCCGCCGCGACGCGCGATGGCCAGCATGGCGTGGCCGATGGCGTGGCGCTCGGCCCAAGTGAGCGAAGGATAGAACGCCAGCGACGGCGCCAGGTGCAGCGGCGCGGGCAGCGACCGACGCCTCCATGATCGCTGCGGCGGCCCTGCGCGATCCACGAAGACCAGGCGGTCGTAAAAGACGATTTTTCCGGCGGCGCCGACGCGGCGGTAGAAATCGTCGAGATTGGTGCAGCAGCCGAGAGTGACGTGCTGGCAATTGTCGACGTGCTCGCCGCCGGGCAGCGCGTAGGAGGAAGCGCGGCCGCCCAGAAACGGCTGCTGCTCCAGCAGACGAACGCGGAATCCGGCGTCAGCCAGCGCGACGGCCGAGGAAAGCCCCGCCAGCCCGCCGCCGATCACGATCACGCTCTTCGAGGACATCCGCCTCCGACCACCAAGCCGAGCCGCGCGCGCAGCAGAATGCTGCGCTTTTTCCGCGTGCGGTGAGGCGCACGCGCGAGGAAAAGACGTCGAAATCGCGGTCTTCGATGCGCGCCAGCAGAGCGCTGTAAATGCGCGTCAGCGCCCACAGGGCGGCGCGGCTGTCGCGATCGACCAGCCGAATCAGGCGGCACGCCTTCGCCGTAAAACCCCCAGGCGCGCTCGGCCTCGAAGCGCAGCAGTTCGCGCACCGGCGGCGTGACGACGCCGCGCTGCGAGTTCGTCGGCCGAGCAGCCGAAGCGCGTCAAATCCTCGGCGGGCAGATAGACGCGGCCGAGCGCGAGATCGGCGCCGACGTCGCGAATGATATTGGTGAGCTGAAAGGCGATGCCGAGCCGCTCGGCCAGTTCGGGGGCGTGAGGATCGCTGAAACCGAACACGTGCAGGCAGGTGAGGCCGACCGTGCCGGCGACGCGATAGCAATATTCGCGCAGGCGCTCGAAGGTGGCATAGCGCGATTCGGTGAGGTCCATTTCCGCGCCGGAGATCAGGTCGTGGAAGTAGCGCGGCGGGATGTGGTAGCGGCGGACGGTGTCGGCGAAGGCCGGCAGAATCGGGTGGCCGCGGTGTCGCCGGCGACGGCCTGATCGAGCAGAGCGCGCCAGCGCGCCAGAGCGCGCGCGGTTTTCGGCAAGTCCGGCGGCGCTGGCCGCGTGACGGCGCGGACGTCCCGGGCGCGTCGGAGACGTCGTCCACCAGGCGCATGAAGGCGTAGAGCGCGCAGAGGGCGTCGCGCTTGGGTCGCGGCAGCATGTAAAAGGCGTAGTAGAAATTGCTGGCGGCGGCGCGCGCCACGCGGCGGCATTCGGCGTAGGACGGCCTCGACGGAGTGGTCCGCGTCGCTCGCTGTCGACGGCGGTGCGGCAGCAGCGGCAATCTGCGGGCGCAGCGGCATGGCGCATTGTCGCTCGCGAGCTGCGGACGTCGCTGGCGCCAGCGGCGCACCAGACGGCCGGCGACGGCGCGGCCGATCAGAAGCAGGCGCGAGCGGCGGGCCGATGGAAGGGCGATGCTCGAGCGTGTTGTAGCCGATGGACTCGATGGCGTCGAGCACGGCGAGGCCACCGCGGCTGAACAGATCGAGTGTCCACGCGCAGCGCGCGTCCACCTGAGTCAGCCAGCGGCATGCCCTCGGCGAACAGCGCGCGGGTGCGCGCGATGAGGTCCTTCATCAGCGAGACGTAGCGCCCATCGAAGCGCCGGGCTTCGATATCGTCGAACGCGAGGCCGTGCGCGCGCAGCAGCGTCGAGCGGGAATGTAGATGCGGCCCTTGTCGAGATCGCGCGAGACGTCCTGCCAGAAGTTGGCGAGCTGCAGCGCGGTGCAGGTGGCGTCGGAAAGGCGCTGGCGCTCGGCGTCGCGATAGCCGCAGAGATAGAGCACCAGGCGGCCGACCGGATTGGCGGAATAGCGGCAGTAGCCGAGCACGTCGTCCCAGGATGTCGTAGCGACGTCACCTGCTGATCCTGGCGAAACGCGCGCGAGCAGATCGCGAAACGGATCGATGGGAATATCGAAGGCGCGAATCGTGGGCGCGAGGGCGACGAAGACGGGATGCGACGGGCGGCCCGCATAGCAAAGATCGAGTTCCGCTCCCACCAGTCGAGGAGTTCGAGCGCGCGGGCGGGATCGGCGACCTCGTCGGCCAGATCGTCGGCCCAGCGGCAGTAGGCGTAGACGTTGTAGAAATGCTGGTGCAGGCGGCGCGGCAAAAGCCAGGAGACCACGTGGAAATTTTCGTAGTGGTGGGTGGCCAGCCAGCGGGTGTAGCGCTCGGCTTCCGCCGGGAGCATCCCGGCGGCGGCAGACGGCGCGGCGATTTCCAGTTCGACGGGTGGAGTGCATGGCCGGCATCGCGTCCGCAGCGATTGCGCGGCCTGCCGGCAGCCGCGGCGATCCGCTAGGGAATCACGGCGACTTTCATCTCGCCGTTGCGATGCTTCATGTGCTCAAACATGAGGGAAGCTCGCGCAGCGGAATTTCCGCGTTGACGAAATCGCTGGCGCGGATCTCGCCGCGAGAGATGGCGTCGAGCGCCTCGCGGATGAAGCGCGGCGTGTGGTGGAACGTGGACTTGATGGTGATTTCGGAATAGTGCAGCGCCGTCGGATCGAACTGCACCTGCGTGCCCGGCGGGCAGCCGCCGAACAGGTTGACGGTGCCGCCGCAACGCACCATCTGCAGGGCCCACTCCCAGGTGGTGCGGCGAACCCACGGCCTCGATCACGGAATCGGCGCCACGGCCGTCTTCGGTGAGGCGGCGCACCGCTGCGACGGGATCGGAAAGCTGGCTGACATCGAAGGCCGCGCGCGCGCCCATGCGCTCGGCGGACTTGCACCTGGTTGGCGCGCTTGCCGAGGGCGATCACGTTGACGCCGCGGCAGGCCAGCATGCGAATGAACTTGAGGCCGATGGGCCCGCAGCCGATCAGCACGGTGGTGTCGCCGGCCTGAATGCCGGTTTCCTCGATGCCGCGCAGAACGCAGGCCAGCGGCTCGACCATGGCGGCGTCGAGAAAGGAGACGTGATCGGGAATCTCCAGCAGGTTCTGGCGGACGATGCGCCCCGGGATGCGCATGTACTCGGCGTAGGCGCCGTTGTTGAAGAGCAGGTCCTCGCAGAGATTGCTGCGATCCTTGCGGCAAAACAGGCAGACGCCGCAGGGAGCGGAGTTGGACGGCACGACGCGCGCGCCCACGCGCAGCGATGCTCGGCAACGTCCGAGCCCAGCCGTTCGACGACGCCGGCCAGTTCGTGGCCGAAGACGGCCGGCGGCGTGATCATGCGGGCGTGATAGCCGCGCTTCCAGACCTTGAGGTCGGTGCCGCAGGTCAGCGCGACCTTGACGCGGACCAATGCCTCGTCCGGAGCCAGGCGTGGAATGTCCACGCTCTCGATCTTCAGATCCTCGCTGCCGTACAGAACGGCAGCGGTCATGTGACCGTTTGAAATTGGTTGGGGACAATCGTCTTTCCGTCAATGTATCCATTTAAAGTTTTCCATCAAGGCGTTATCACCACTTTCAAAGAATCGGCTTGGGGCCGAGCTGCCAGGACAGGGCCTGTTCAAACTCTTCCAGCGGAAACCGGTGCGTAACCAGCTCCGCAACCGGCAAGGTCCGCGAAAATACCAGGCGCGCGGACTCGTCCTGCCGGTCCACCGCAGCGCTGTAACTGCCGAGAATTTCCTTTTCCTCGACGCCCACAGCGGCGGCGGGAAACTCAATTTTCATGTGCGGATCGTTTTGCGCAAACAGCAGCACGCGGCCGCCGGGCCGCGCCAGGGCCAAGCCTTCGGTGAGCGCAGCGGGCAAGCGGCACGGCCACCAGCACGACGTCGGCGCCGCGGCCATCGGTGCGCGCGCGAACTTCCTCCGCCAGATGCCGGCCGAGGGATCGAAGGCCGCCGCGGCACCCAGGCGCTCGCTCACCGCGCGGCGCTCGGGCATCGGATCGCTGGTCAACACCGTGGCGCCGGCGAGGCGCGCCAGCATCATCAGCAGCAAGCCGATCGGCCCCTGGCCCATGACCACGACCGTTTCGCCGGGCGCCACGCGCGCCTTTTCGATGGCCTTGAGGCACGTATTCACCGGCTCGACAAACGTGGCTTCCTCGAACGTCACGTCCGTCGGGAATCTCCACCATGCCGCGCTCGACAATCCAGGGCATGGCGCGCACGTATTCGGCAAAGCCGCCGCCATTGGGATCGAAGCCCGCGGTCAGGCCGACTTTCTTGTATGCCGGGCACTGCGAAAACAGGCGCCGCTCGCAATAAAAGCAGCTGCCGCAGGGAACGTGATGAAAGCTGACCACGCGATCGCCCACCTTCCAGCGGCGCACGCCGCGGCCGACGGCAACCACGGTGCCGGCGACTTCATGCCCGAAAATCTGCGGCGGAGCGACGAAACCGTGCTGAATTTTTTTGATGTCGGTGCCGCAAATTCCGCAGGCGGCCACGCGAATCAGCACTTCGCCGTCGGAGATCTCCGGCACGGGCACCTGCTCGACGGCTACGCGGCCCGGCGCCGCGGTAGACCGCGGCGCGCATCTCGCCGGGCAGGAGCGAGCGATCCAGAGGGAGCCCGTGATTGTGGCGACACGCTCATGTGGCGGCCAACATCTCCGATTGGGAAAGATCCAGACGGGCGTGCAGCAGCCGCAAGATACTGATCGAGAAATCCGGCCAGTTGCCGGGCCGCCCAGCGGCAATCGCGCGCCAGGTGCAGCAGCGCGGGTATGCGCTGCGGCTGGCGCGCCACGCTGCCAGCAGCAGCGCCCATGCGAATCCGTCCGCGCGCATCGCGCGCTCGATCAAAATCGTAGGGCAGCGACGATTCCGCCGTATCGCTGACGGCGCGCACGGCGACCGCGCGCACGCCATGGCGCGCGGCCTCCGCCAGAATCACGAAGCTTTCCATCTCGACGGCGTCGGCCTCATCGAGCAAGAGCCATTTTCTGCGCGGCGTTCACGACCAGATGTTCGGTGGTCAAGAAACGGTCCACCTGGCGGGCACCGGCGTCGCGGCCGCGCCAGCAACTCGCGATCGCTGGCCACCGCCAGTTCCCTCTCCGCGCGGCGCACCACGCGCGCGCCAGAACTTCGCCGACGCGAGATCGCCGGACTCAGAGCGCCGACAAATCCGCTGGAGATGCACAGGTCGGCGGGCGACGCCAGCGCCCAGCGCATGGCCTGCGCGGCCGCATCCGTGCCAATTCCGGTCAGCAGAACCCGCACGGTGCTGCCTCCGATCTCCGCGACGTAGAGCGGAAACGGATCGCGGGCGACCTGACGGAAATCGTGCTGCTGCCGCCACGCCGCGAACTCAGTGCCTACCGCAAACGTGACCAGAATCTTCATCCTTCCCTGCGACTTCCCCTGTCGAGTATTCCCTTCACTCAGGCCGCGCGTGCTGCCGCGATATCTGCGCGCCACGCCGACGCGAACGTAGCCATTGTCCTGATACCAGCGCACCGCGCGCTCCAGGGCCGCGGCAACCGGGCCAGGAGCAAAACCCAGTTCGCGCCGCGCCTTTTCCGTGGCGACAAACATGCTGTGGCGCGCCATGCGCACGCCTTCGAGCGGAATCTGCGGCTCGCGGCCGAGCAGCCGCGAAATCGCCGCGTCGGCATAGCCCGCCGCCAGAGCCACCGCGTGCGGCAATCGCACGCGCGGCGCGGGCCGCCCGGATACGTGCGACAGCAAATCCAAGTACCTGCTTGAGCGTCAGATTCTCGCCGCCGAGAATGTAGCGCTCGCCGATCGCGGCCTCGCTCGGCGGCCAGCAGATGTCCGGCCGCGGCATCTTCCACGGCCACAAAATTCAAGCCGGTGTCCACATAAGCGGGCATGCGGCCATTCAAAAAATCGACGATCACGCGGCCCGTGGGCGTCGGCTTGGCATCGCCGGGCCCGACCGGCGTGGTCGGATTGACGATGACGACCGGCAATCCCGGCGGCCGCGGCGCGCAGGCTTCCTGCTCGGCGAGCCACTTGGAACGCTTGTAGTCGCCGATCATGTCATCGAGCGAAGTCGCCGTGCTCTCGTCGGGAAGTGCGTCGCCGCGCGAAACGGCAATCGTTGCAACCGTGCTGGTGTAAACGAACCGGGAGACGCCGGCGCGGCGCGCCGCCTCGAGCAGATTCTGCGTGCCCGTCACGTTCGATTCGTAGATTTCGCGCGGATCGCGAGCCCACAGACGATAATCGGCGGCGACATGATAAACACGTCTGCACTCCGGCCAGCGCGAGCTCCAAGCGAAGCCGGATCGCGCAGGTCACCCGACGGCGCGCTCCGCCGGCCAGCCCTCGACCAACCGCGCCGGACTCGACGAACGCACCAGCAGGCGCACGGATTCACCGCGTTCGGTCAGCAGTCGAGCCACATGGCTGCCGAGAAAACCGGTTGCTCCGGTGACCAGATGTGTCATAGAACGCGCAGGCTCCCGTCCGGAGAGACCAGTTCCGGCGGACGGGCGGCATCGGCGTGTCCGTTCTCCATGCCGCCACCATTCCTGGCCGCGTGAGCCGTTGCCTTGCGGTCCGCCCATTTTCCCGGAAAACTGCCACTTCAACAATTTCCAGTTGTCGCCAAACTTGCGCTTGGCGCCCAGAACCGCCGACGGCTCAAAGCCCACGTGCACCATGCAGTCCTCGCAGCGCGGGTCGTTTCCGCGGCCATAATTCTGCCAGGGCGTCTCGTCGATGAATTCCTTGAAGAGCTGTCGTGGTGCGTCGGTCATCAGGTAGCAGGGCCCCTTCCAACCGCGCGGGTTGTAGGTGGGATTGCCCCAGGCCGTGCACATCAACTCGCGCTCGCCCTTCAGATACTCGCGGTAGATGGGCGAGATCATCAGGTTGTATCCGTCGATCAGGGACAGCGCCTGGCGGAATTTGTCGCGCACTTCCTCGCGGGACATGAAAATTTCGTTGGTCCAACGGCTGCATAGCTGTAGGCCGGCGAGAGCATGTAGCCGTCAACGCCCAACGTGTCCAGATAGGCATAAAGCTCGGCGATCTCGCTCAGGTCGGTTTCCTTGTAAATCGTGGTATTCGAGCAGACCAAGAAGCCGGCGGCCTTGGCGGCCTTGATGCCCTCGATGGCTTCGCGGAAAACGCCGTCGCGCTCGACGCACAGGTCGTGCGTGCGCTCCATGCCGTCCAGATGCACGTTCCAGAAGAAGCTGGAGGTCGGCTGGAACTCGTGCAGACGCTTGCGAATGAACATGCCGTTGGTGCACAGGTAGATGTGCCGGCCCGCGCGCCAGAATTTCGCGGGTCAGACGGCCGATCTCGGGATAAATCATCGGCTCGCCGCCGCAGATGGAAACGACCGGCGCGCCGCACTCCTCCATGGCCGCCAGGCACTGCTCGACCGTCAGCATCTCATCGATGGTGGACTTGTATTCGCGGATGCGGCCGCAGCCGGTGCAGGTCAAGTTGCAGGCGTGCAGCGGCTCCAGCATCATGACCAGCGGGAACTTTTGTGTCCCGCTGAGGCGTTTGCCGGTGATGTAGCGGGTCAGATTGGCGGTCAGTTTCAGCGGAAATCTCATCGGCTCCCTCGCTTGGCGCCGCGGCAATTGTCGAGCTCCGGGCGAATCTCGAACGCTTGAAAATCCTGCGCGCCCTCCATCAATTGCGGTACCGCGATAAAGCATACAGCGGAAAGTAATTGCGGTAGAGATGATACTTCAGATAGAACACACACGGAAATCCGGTGCCGGTAAACTCCTTTTCGTCCCAAGAGCCATCGGCGTTCTGCCGCTCGACCAGGTGAGTCACCGCCCGCCGCACGGCGGGATCATCGCTCGGCCGCGGCCATCAGGCCGATAAGCCCCCAGGCCGTCTGCGAAGGAGTGCTGCTTCCCTTTCCCTTCAGCTTGGGGTCGTAATAAGAGGCGATGGACTCGCCAAAGCCGCCATCGTCGTTCTGCACGGAGCGCAGCCAAGCGACGGCACGCTGGCAGTAGTCGCTGGCGCTGAGCGCGACCGTCTCCAGTGCGCGCAAGACGCCGCTGGTGCCGTAGACGTAGTTTACTCCCCAGCGGCCGTACCAGGCGCCCTCGGGCGTCTGTTCCCGCAAATAGGCCACTCCGCGCTTTACCGCGGATGAGTGGAAGGCCAGCCGTAACGCCCCAGACATTCAACCACGCGGGCGGTCACATCCGCCGAGGACGGATCGATCATCGCGTTGTGGTCGGCGAAGGGAATCTGCGTCAGGGAGTGGCGATCGTTGTTGTGATCAAACGCGCCCCATCCTCCATCGCGATTCTGCATCGAAACCAGCCAATCCAGGCCGAGGCGCGCAGCGGCGGTAAGTCGCGGCTTGTCGGGATAATCCACGCGCTGCAGCGCCATCAGGACGAACGCGGTGTCGTCCACGTCGGGATAAAAATCGTTGCGAAACTCAAACACCCAGCCTCCCGGGAGCACGTCCGGGTTCTTGACCTGCCAATCGCCCGAGCCGAGGACCTGATTGTCGAGCAGCCATTCGGCGGACCGACAAGGGCCGGATGGTCGGGCGGCAGGCCGGCCTCTTCAAGCGCCACCATGGCGATGGCCGTATCCCACACCGGCGACACGCAGGGCTGCAGCCGCAGAGTCTCTTCGTCTTCAATTTCAAATCGCGCGAGCTGGCCGATCTCGCGCGCGGTGAGGGGATCATCGGGAGGTAGCCCAGCGCGACCAGCGCGAAGATGGCGTTCATCATCGCCGGATAAATCGCCGCCAATCCGTCGCTCCGCTCGAGGTGCTCGAGCAGCCACGTTTGCCTGACGCAACGCGCGTTGCCGCAGGGGCTTCCACGGCACGCGCTCGTAGAGCTTGAAAGCACGGTCGAGCGCCAGAAAAAGTTTCGCCAGCAAAACAGACGATCGCCCCAGGCCAAGGAAGAAGCCTCGCACGGGAATCGCGGAACAGTTCATCGACGCGATCTGCGTTCAGGCAATTTCCACTGCGGCTTGTGCGCAAACAGAATGGTCAGCGGAATCACGATGCCGCGCGTCCACGAAGACATCTCGTAAATGTTGATAGGAAACCAGTTCGGGAAGCAGCATCAGCTCCGGCGGAACGGCGGGAACCATATCCCACTCGAGCGCGCCGACCAGCGCCAGATAAAAACGCACGTAAGAATTCGTCGCTTCGAGGCCGCCGAGTTCCCGGATGCGCGCGCGGGCGCGCTCCATGTGCGGCGCGTCCGGCACCGTCGCCGGCCAGCTTCAGCGCGACATAGGCCTTGACCGTGGCGTTCAGCTCCGACGGCCCGCCAAAGTAGATATTCCAGCCGCCATCGGCTATTGGCGCCGGCGGACGTAATTGGCGAGCTTGGACACGCGGGGCTCGGCTTTGCCTAGAACGTGCAGATAAAAGATGTAGTCGGATTCCAGCGTGGTGTCGGCCTCGAGCTCGCCCAACCAATAGCCCTCGGCCTGCAGCGAAAGCAGATGGCTTACTCCACGGTCTATGGCGTCGGCAAGATCGGCGGCAGGAGCGCCGATAGGCGCTATCCGGGGTTCACCCCTGTCTGCCTCAATGCCTATTTTGGTACTGGACGCCATCTTCCTCCCCTCTCAGATGCGTACTACGGCCACACCGCTGCACAAAACGTAGCTATCGACTTGGTATACACCTAATCAAATGGGGACTCGGCTTCCAGGATACGGGTAGGCGCGCACTACGGATGGTTTGGCACCCATCCGTCCCCTGATTCCACGACCCCCTCGACATTATCGGCACTATCGCGTTTAGGGTCAACAACTATGACGATATCCTGCCCCTAGGTCTGGTACAACTCAAGCCCGCGGCTGAATGTCAAATTGCCGTAATTTTACTGTCCGCGGCGTCCACTCTCCTCCAAATCCCGTACGCGCTCCGCCAATTCCGGTAAACGCGCGAACCACCCATATTGTTCCTTAAACCGCGCAATAGGACGCGCCGGCGTTCCCCAAACGACCTGTCCGCCGCGAACTACCTTTCCGCTGGGGATACCTGCCTGCGCTCCCGCAACACATCCGTCCTCCAATCGGCAGTGATCCGCGATGCCAACCTGCCCGCCGATCACCACGTCGCTTCCGATGATGGAGGATCCCGCGATTCCTGTCTGTGCCGCCACGAGGGTTCGCTCGCCAAGCTGGACGTTATGAGCCACGTGTACGAGGTTATCAAGCTTCACTTGAGGCGCAAGGCGGGTCGTCTCCAGTGAACCACGCGCAATTGTCGTGTTAGAACCAATTTCCACATCGTCAGCGATCTCCAGATCTCCCGTTTGTGGAAACTTCCAGTGCTTGCCCTGATCGGTCACGTATCCAAACCCGTCACATCCCAAAACAGCTCCCGAATGAACGATAACGTTGGCTCCAATTTTCACGCCTTCATACAGAGTCACACGAGGATATAACCGGCACCCCTTGCCCAATTCGGATCCTCTGCCGAGAAAACAGAAAGCGCCTACTTGGGTCCCCTCGCCAACCACAACTCCCTCCTCGATGACCGCGAAAGGACCTACCGCACTGCCAGCGCCGAGCCGCGCTGATTTAGCTATCACAGCGGTCGCATGCACTCCGTTGGCGATCGGCGGCGAAGGAACAAGCCAGCCTGCGGCGCGCGCGAAGGCTAACTTCGGCTGCGTCGCCAGGATCAGAGTTTTGCCGGATACCAGGAGATTTGGCGACGTGATGACGCATCGCGCCGCAGACCGAGACACACGTTCACTGTTACGATTTGAACCGAGATAGACCAGATCGTCTGCTTCAGCCCTATCCGGGCTGGCCACGCCTTTCAACGTCATGTGAGCTTCGCCCTGGATCGGGCATCCGAGGAAGTGCGCCAGATCTCCGGCTGTTCGGTTCGACATGTTGCGGGTCTCCTTAGACAGGGAAATAGAATGGCCTAGCGTCTGGTTCAGCCTCGCTCATGCACGCTCGTCCGGGTAGATGGCGGCTTCGTGCGGAGGGCGAGTCTTCCAACGCCGATGGACCCACAGCCATTGATCCGGGAAGCGCCGCACGTAATCTTCGATCACCTGGTTGAAGCGCACCGAGTAAGTGCGTATGTCGCTCTCCTCGTCATCAGTGGCTGTCAAATCGAGGGCCGGTTCATAGCGTAAGCGGTACTTTCGTATTTGCGAATCCCAATAGCTGTAAACAGGTACTACCGCCGCCTCGGTGCGTCGCGCGAGTCTCGCTATTCCGCTGGTCGTGGCGGCGGGAACGCCAAAAAAATCTACAAAGACAGCCTCCGAAGCGACCGCGTTCTGATCTGCAAGAACTCCCACCACGCCCCCCTGGCGAAGGACTCGGAGCACGGCGCGCGCGGACTCATTTTTTCGAATCGGCTGGTTCCCCGATAAACAACGGTAATGGTTCACCATTTCGTCCACTCGAGGGTTATCGATCGGCCGCACCAGAAAGTGGAGTGGAGTGCCATAAAGCGCGTGGGCAAACGGTTTGAGCTCCCAAGCGCCCATATGCCCGGTCAAAAACAGGACTCCCTTGCCACGCCTTTCTGCGGCGGTAAAATTATCGAGGCCGTCGAGGATAATCGTTTCTCCAATATTCTTGCGCGTGTAGCGCGGAAAGCGCGCGAACTCCGCAACCATCCAGCCCAGATGACGGACCATTCGCTGCAGAATTTGGCGGCGGGCCGGCCCCGGTAGTTCAGGAAAGGCCAGCCGTAGATTAAAATCCGCCGCATCTCGAAGTTTCGGCCGAAGCTGGAAGAGACACCTGGCGACAAAAACTCCGATGCTCCGAG
>CAWEMN010000014.1:0-21270 GCA_963810155.1 uncultured Acidobacteriota bacterium | reverse complement strand
CTTTCTTGCGCTTCCTTTCCAAGCACCCGGAGGCCTATCCGATCGTGGCGAGCCAACTTGGCTCGCATTATCACGTTGCCTGCGAGCAACTCCGGAATCTGGGCCTTTGCGCTTCTGCGCCCGGAAAATTGGCCAAGCTCCTGCTGGATTTCGCAGCCACGGGGCAGCAAACAAAAGACGGCACTCGCGTCAAGCTGCCGTTGACACACGAGGAGATTGCCGAATTCATTGGCACCACGCGCGAGACGGTCACACGTACTCTGAGCGAATTCAAAAGCCAGCACCTCGTCGAGCTTCGCGGCTCGACTCTGCTGATCGAAAACCGTGAAGCTCTTGAGGAGTTTGTGACGGTCTGAGCGCCCAGATCGAGGACGATCGTCACTTCATCGCTCTTTGCTGCAACTCGGCGGGGCCCCAAAGGTTAGGGACGCTTCGGGCCGCGCAAGTTCAGTCACACGAGTTACAGTGAGACCGCGTCGAAAGCTGTGCCCAAAACGCGGTTCGAGTGCGCTTTACCTTTTGGCGACTCGAATCGCTTGCTCTGCGACGTCCAACCTGGTATCCGCTGCCTTTGAGCCGCGACAACGGCCAGCTCGCACGAAGAGCTTGTAAAGCGCGCTGCTGCTCCCCAAATGGCCACGACTATGCGCCGCTCTTCACCGGCATATCGGCACCTCTCCCCCGAGACCGCTGCTATGGCTCCTGCAACGATTCCAGATAGTTGCACAGGTTCCGTATCCGCTGCTGCACAGCCCTTTCGTTCTGCTTGTCGTAGTACCGGAAGATCGGACCCCAAGCCGGCATGTCCGACGAACCATGAGCCGTAGGACCCGGTCCAAATTCAAGCACACTGCGTACGTATTCAGTCGGGAATTTCCCGCCGTGATGTTTCGTGAGTAGCGTCAAGTCCGCGGGCGGCGTTTTCAGAAGCGAAGCAAGAGGCCCGCTGCCCTTGGCATCGGCGCCATGGCAGGTGGCGCAATGCTGTTGATACATCAGCTTACCCGAAGGCACGTAATTGGGTGGAAGTGTCTCCTCCACAGTCGCTGGCGTTTTTGCTCCTGCTATGGAAATTGCCACAATAGCTGCTAACAAACCGCCATAAAGTGCGTAACGCATCATCTGTTTCTCCTTTCATGGAAGCGTTTTGATCTTCTACCCGTTCCATGTGTAAGCGCGGTGACCGCAGGCGACATCGATTGTGATCTGCATCACAAGCCCTTCCGCTTGGGCAGAACGCCTCTTTCCGGATGGGCCGAGAGGAATGAAAGCGCCTGTGATCTGGATCACACGCGCTCGTGCCGGCATACACAGACCAGATTCCCGTACTGAATCAGAATGGCCGCGGTCGAGCAAAAGCGCCGGCCAGCCTTACTAAGGAGGATACGATGGCCCCAGAATCGATGGTCTTGGAATACTTGCTTGCGTCTTGGATTGCGGTCACAGGAGTCCTTGTCGTGCTCGTAATTTACGGAAACGCCTTGTCCACACGGGAAGATGATGAACTCTATTTGAATCGCGCAGAGCAAGTCATGATGGCTGCCGAGCAAAACGTGCTGATCAGCAAGATGCACCGGCTGCTGCATGTGATTATTGGGTTCGCGGTCCTGTCAGGCTTGTTGTTTGCGGCAACGACCGGCCTGTGGGCTTGGATCGGATTGCACAATTAATTCGCCCGACTGTGCTGAGGGAGAAGGGAGGTCACTATGAAGCTTGTATCTACCATGACACGAATTGCACTCAAGAACGTGCTCGTAGCAACGGATTTTTCGCCTCTCTCGGAGCCAGCCTTGCTTTGGGCCAAGGCGATTGCGCGGCGCTACGAATCCCAACTTTATGTGACCCATGTCATTTCACCTGCGGAAACGGCTTTGGTGCCACCTGAATATTGGGGTTCCACTCAGGAAGCGATCGAAGAGGCAGCGACCCGCGAAATGGAAGGCCTGGATAAGAATTTACGAGGTGTAGCACACAAGATGCTGCTGCAGCATGGAGGTGTTTGGGAATCCATCGCCGCAGCCATCGAGAAATTTAAGATCGACCTCGTCGTTATGGCAACGCACGGCAGAGAAGGTCTGGCGCGACTCCTATCGGGCTCGGTAGCCGAAGAAGTTTTTCGGCAGGTACCCTGCCCTGTTCTCACCGTGGGACCAAAGGTGACCGCGCAGGTCATAGGAGGGCCAGAATTCAGGCAAATTCTCTTCGCTACGAATTTCGGCCCCGAATCCCTTGCAGCTGTTCGTTATGCGGTTTCGTTGGCGCAAGAGTTTAAGACAGGACTCACACTGTTGAATGTCGTGACTGAGCACATCGACGCCCGGACAGAGCCCCAGCTGATCGTCCTTGACCGGATCAGTAAGCTCCGTGCCCTCATTCCAAGGAGGCCGGGCTGTGGTGCAGGCCTGAGTGCGTGGTGGAGTTTGGCAAGGCCGGCGAGAACTTTCTCAGGGTGGCTCAAGAGCGGCGAGCCGATCTGATCGTACTCGGTGCCAAGTCTGCCCAGGGGCACACTGTCGCGGCGACCCATCTACTTCCCGCGACCGCCCACAAGGTCGTTTGTCGGGGCGACTGCCCGGTGATGACCGTCCGGGCTTAAGCGTTTTGTCGGAGGCGAACAACGGTGAGGCACCTCCGCCTCGCCGTTGTTTCGTTTCGGGACGATCCTCAGCCGAGGTGTCCGTTCGGGCAGACCGAGACGTGTGACGAGGGTCACAGAAGCAGAAGGAGCGGCAGTTCATGGTGGTGTTCGTGGAGGAGAACATGAGGATCATGGTGGCAATAGAAGGGTCGCTGTTTTCGCAGTTGGCAATTCGGGCTGTAGCTCAACGAATCCGTCCAGAAGGCGCCAAAGTGCTTTTGGTGCACGCCACTGAACCAGCGGCCTTCTTTGAACAGGATGAGAGCGTGCAGGAGCGGCTAAGGCGTCCTCAGGAATTGCTGGACGCCGCGGCTGATGAGCTGACAGAAAATGGGTTCCGGGATGTTGATATGCGCGTGATCAATGCCGATCCGCGGGCGGGACTCCTGGAAATCGCCGCGACATGGCAACCCGATCTCATCGTGATGGGATCGCACGGGCGCAAGGGATTGGAAAAGCTCATGCTCGGCAGCGTCGCGGAGTCAGTCGCACACCACGCATCTTGTTCGGTGCTTATTGTGCGCATTGCACCGAGCCCGGCTAAGGAACTCCAAAGCGTACCGACAGTAGAATCTTCAACTGCCGTCGGCTGAGCCGTGAAGCGGCGAGCTGCGAAGGGCGTGTTTTATTTTTGGATGACCCCATTTTGCCGCACAACTTGACAGGTAAGTCTGTTCAATGTGTAATCGCCCCGCTGATGCGTCGTGGCGACGTATATTGAGAGCGGTAGCATGATGGAGATCACAGCGCGAATCTACAATTTTTGGCTTCGTACCTCGAGCACCTCGCAGATTGTGGGGATGGAGTAGAGTGAATTGTCGAAAATTGCCGCCGTTGACGATCCTCGCTGCTTTGTTCTTCTTATGGGTGCCGGGGCTAAGAGCTCAGAAGAAGGTTGCACCATCCACAGCGGCAAAATCTTCGGTCACGTCTGATCCGCAGGATTCAACGGCTGGCTACGTAGGTTCGGAGACCTGCAAGGCTTGCCACGAGGCCATTTATAACAGCTGGGAAAAGACCCCCCACTGGAAGACAACGCTCGATACCAAGGGAGGTCCATCACACCAGGGATGCGAAGGCTGCCACGGTCCCGGGACAGATCACGTTGCCGGCGGTGGCGATCCCACAAAGATATTCATCTTCAAGGAGCATTCGACCAAGGAGATCAACAACCGCTGCCTCAGCTGTCACGCGTCCGGCACCGAACACATGCAGGCGATCAATTCCCTGCATGCCAAGAGTGACGTCAGTTGTATCTCCTGCCATTCTCCGCATCATGCACAGGCTCCGGAGTTCCTGCTGGTAAAAGCGACGCCGGAGCTTTGCTATGGCTGTCACCTTCAGCAAAAGCCGCAATTCAGCATGCCCTTTCACCACCGCGTGAACGAGGGCTTGGTCCAGTGCACCGATTGCCACAACCCGCATGGCACAGTCGCGGCAAAACAGGTGCGGACCTCAGCGGCACAGGACGTCGTTTGCTACACGTGTCACGCCGATAAGCGCGGCCCGTTCGTATTCGAACATGAGCCGATCAAGGTTGAAGGCTGCGAATCCTGCCACACACCGCACGGCTCGCCCAATACTCATCTGCTCAAGATGAGCAACGTGAATTTGTTGTGCCTGTCATGCCATACGACGTCTTTCGCGAATGCACCCGGCGCGCCGTCGTTTCACAACCAGGCGACCCAGTATCAGGCTTGCACCCTTTGTCACACGCAGATCCATGGGTCGAATGTCGACCACACGTTTTTCAAATAGAGGGCACGCCATGACTGCCAGCGATTTGCGAAAAACAAAACGGAATGGCAAAGCAGGCCGAGAAGGCGTGCCGGGCCCGGCAACCAAAATTGCGTTTCTGCGGGATTCCTGGACGAGGATTCTGGTCTTTATTTTGGTTTTAGCAGTGATGTTTGTAAGGTCAGCCGTGGGTCAGGCGCAAGGGACGCCTCCGGCGCAAGCGCCAGCTCAATCCGCAGCGCCCACTGCGTCGGAACCAACGGGAAAAACCGAAGGAAACTACAACGTTCAACAATCGGTCGAATTTGGGTACCGGGACAGCATGATCAACGGGAACCTGAACAACTACAACACGTTTGAAAATTTGTCGTCGGGAGTGCGGCTGTTTGATTACACGCTGAATATGCGTTCGATCAACCATCAAGGCTTTTTTTTCGACAACCTGTCATTCACCAACTTTGGCTATGGCGGTGATCCCAACGACGTCTCGCGCCTGCATATCGACAAGAACAAGTGGTACGACTTTCGGGCGATGTTCCGGCGCGACAAGAACTTCTGGAATTACAATCTGCTCGCGAATCCGCTGAACCCCACGAGGCTCGATTCCCGGAGCAGCCGTCGCCAATTCGCCGCACGCGCTCGATTTATCTCGCCGGATGCAGGATTACGATGTGACTCTTTTCCCCCAGTCGCGGCTCCGCTTCCGATTGGGGTATTCCCGCAACGTCGATAGTGGACCGTCAGCGACGACGCTCGAGGGAGGAACCGACACGATTCTATCGGAAAGCGTGAGCACCATTACGAACGCCTATCGGATGGGGGTGGACTACCGCGGGCTTTCGAAAACCACGCTCTCCTTCGATGAAATGCTCACCTACTCCGCGATAAATAACACGGCTGCGGACCATAATCTTCTCTTTCAGCTTTCGAACGGCACTCCAGTGGATCTGGGCATCGTCTTTGTCGGCACGACGCCGTGCGCAAATCCGATCACGAATTCGGCGACCGTCCCTGCCACGGTTACCGCCAATTGCAACGGATACCTGTCTTATAGCCAGATACAGAATCCGCGGTCGTCGTTTCCGACGGAACGGTTCAGCTTTCAATCGTCCTATTTTAGGAATCTGTCGATGACGGGCTCGGCCAGTTACAGCAGCGGCAAGAACACGGTCACGGGCTTCAACGAAAGCATCAGCGGCTGGGCTACCAGGACGATCACACGCGGAAGCACGACAAGTGGACCGGCGCGGGCCAACCGCGTGCTTGTCAACGCCAATTGGTCCGGCGACTATCGCGTTACGGACAAGCTGGATATCGTCGATCAATTCTCCTACGAAAATTGGAGGATCCCCTCCATGTGGGCCACGGCCGACACCAACCTGTTTGCCCTGCCACCCCAGCCGGGTCAGACAGGATTGTTGTTGCCCATCGCCATGGTAACTCCGGCCACGTTTGCCGCGCTTTGTCCGGCGGCTCCTTACAACGGCCCCAATTGCCCGCAGCACAACTCGAGTTCCCTCTCCGATGTGACGAACGAAGTCGTTTCTCAATTCCTGGGGCAGAACATCAGGTCGAACACGTTTGAGGTGAAATACGACCTCACCCGCAGAATCGACGCCTACGTCGGCTATATGTATACCGCCCGTACAATCTCCGACTTCAGCGCAACCTTCGATACCGGAGAGATCTACTTTCCGGGAGGGCCCACAGGCACTCCGGCGGAACGACTTTCTCGCGGCGCGCGGCGATTGTGCATTGGTTTCGGGCAAGCTGCCCTCGGTCTGCACGCTGAACGCGAACGGCTCGATTCAAGAAGGTTCAAGCACGAGCCCGCAGCCCGAAGCTACCAACGACACGGCACGAAATCTTTACGACATTCATGAAAATGCGGGGCTTGTTTGGTATTTCCGCCCGGCCCACCGATACGCTGCGGATCAACGCCGACCTGATCTTCGGCTACAACGACAATTCCTTTACGCGTATCAGCCCCAGGCAGCTCCAAAGTTACAAGCTGCACGCGCGCTATTCGCCCAGGCCATGGGCGAACGTCGACGGCGCCGTGGACATAAACGAGAATCGCGACAACGTGGCCACCGTGAATAACATCGAGCACGGCCGCACGTACAGCTTTGCGACCGCCCTTTCCCCCAATGCCAATTTTTGGGTCGATTTGGGTTACAGCTACATGGACATCTACACGCAGACGGAGATCTGTTTCCCGGATACCGGCTCGACGGTCTTCACGACGCCGTGTCCGGTTGCGGGCGCATCCTCCCCCTTGGGGACGCTCTCTTTTTATTCGAGCCAGGATAACTACGCGTACGGCGACGTGATGTGGAAGCCGCATAAGCGTGTGACCGCCATGCTGGGATACGGGGGCAGCATCGTTCGTGGCAATACCACGTTTCTCAATCCGCTGACGCCGACCGGCACGCTGGATTTCAACTACGTCAGGCCGTTCGCGAGCCTGGCGTTTGACATCTACAAAGGCCTGGCCTACAAGACGGCGTGGAACTATTACGACTACAGCGATCGAGGTGTCGCCAATCCCGTTGGGCTTGGCGCCGCTTCCGTCGCAGAATTTCAACGGAAACAATGTGACGTTTTCGTTCCGGTATTCGTTCTGAGAGCAAGGCCAGCGACGACAAGGGGGCGCGCATGTTCCGTTTCGGACACCTTTAAGACATTGGCTTGGGTAGACTTTGAAGGATCAAGACGCATTTTCAGCATGTGAACAAAGGAGAAAGCGAATGACCCTGTCGCTGATTTACAAGAAGATCACCGTAGCCGTTGCCGCGTTAGGAGTAGTGCTCCTGCCGATGGCAGTCCATGCCGATGATGCCTCGGCCAAGCTCTATCAGATGAAATGCGTCGCTTGTCATGCGGCCGACGGCAGCGGAACTTCCCCGGCGGGCAAAGCACTCAAGGTCAACGACCTCCACGATCCTGACGTGCAGAAGCAAAGCGACGCCGACCTCACCGCCATCATCTCTAAAGGCAAAGACAAGATGCCGGCCTATGAAAAAATGTTGAAACCAGACGAAATCAAGGGCCTGGTGGCACAAGTACGTGAGCTTGCGGCCAAGAAATAATTCATGATGTGAAGGGAGGCGACATCTTACCTGGCCCAGTCACTTTGCTTTACTCCGTGATCGCTATTGCGATCATGCTCGTCGCGATTGTGATCGTGCGGCCTTCGATCACGGCTTCTCGCAGTGGGAAGGTGCTTGCCTTTGTGGTGCTCTTTTTATTGCCCGCCCTGGTCGCCTCGCTGGGAGCCTCCGAGCATATGGAGCGCTCCAAGCAGACTGATTTTTGTCTTTCTTGCCACATCATGGAACCTTACGGTAGAAGCCTGCTGATTGATGACCCGGCCTTTCTTCCCGCCGCCCACTTTCAGAACGCCCGAATCCCGCGCGACGAGGCGTGCTATACCTGTCACACCGATTACGTCATGTATGGCAGCATTCGCGCAAAGATCCGCGGTTTGCGGCACGTCTACATGCAGTACATCGGTCACGCGGCTCCTCCCCTCCATCTCTACAACGCGTACAACAATCGCGAATGCCTGCATTGTCATGCGGGAGCGCGTTCATTTGAAACGGGAGCGGTACACAGCGCAGACCCATCGATCATGGCGTTGATCAAGTCGAATCAGCTCTCTTGCGTTTCGAGCGGCTGCCACCAAAGTGTGCACAACGTCGCTCACCTGGGGGAGATGAAGTTTTGGGAGCAACCGAAGTGACGGGGAACGGATCTACCTTGGAACGCCGCCTACGAGCGTCGGGAATCCTGATCGTGCTGGGACTCCTCGTGGAAGCGCTCTCGCTGGTGCGGATTCATCCGCTCGCCTTCCTGGGGTTCATGTTTATTGGCGGCGGGCTACTCGTGGCCGGTATAGCAACCTACTTGTACTCGCTGGTCCCCGTCGCACCGACGGATGAGCGCTAGCGGCGCCGCCCACAGTATCCGCAATCCGCCGCACGGGCGGCATTTCGGCCCAACTGCCTGCTTAGAGGCTAAGTCAGCCGGCTACTTCTTTTTTTCCTCTGCGGCCTTTTTCGCCTGAGCAGCTTCTTCGGCAATCTCCTTGTTGTACTCCGCCGCCTCTGATTCCGAGCAGACCATTTCCCGAATGTCAAAATCGTCTGACTGCAGTCGCATCGGATACTTGTCCAGGGCGTTCCAGGGCTTCGTATAAAGCTGCGGGTCGATAATCGTTACGGTGAGCTCGAGGATGTCATGGCTCACGCGATGGAACCGTTCCTCCACGTGCAAGTCCTTGGTATGCGGACGGCCAACATTATCGATCCAGGTTCGCTCGTCTAACCCAACCGTCTGGACGACAAACGTGTAGTTATCTTCCCACCTGCCGGTGGAGTATCCATACCACTTGGGCTCCGTAATCTTGGGGAAGTCTCGTCCGTCGGTCCAGATGGTGCGCCATACCTGGTCGTTCTCATACACGACCAGCATCTTCTTGGGGGTTTGGAGGATCTCCACGGCCCTCAAATCGTGCAGATCGATCCTTGGGAAGCCGATCGGATCACACATCTCAAATGGATCGTTAACTTCCGCAAGGGGAGCCGACCCGAGTCCATCCCCATACTTATGGGTCTTCCACATTTGCTCGCCGAGAGGCGTGAAGGGCACGAAATGCTTCCCGTCCATCGGGTAGTTATAGGCGCCTTGCGCCTGGACTCCGTTGCGCCATCCCTTGGCCGGCTCCCAGGTCCCGGAGATATCGTGAACGGGAGCAGGCGCCGGCTTCTTCGTTTCGTCCGCCATGGGAACGGGCCGGCCCCATCCGTCGACGTGTTGCTCAAGATCGCTGGGGTCAACCGGGGCTTGCTGGCCCTTCGCTGCTCCCGACGCAGATTGAAGCACGGAAATATTCCCGCTGGGATTCCCAGCCTGAGTGGTCTGGGCGGGCATAAGGAGAGGCCAGGAGATGAACGCCGCGACCACTACCGCGGGCGCAAGAAATCGCTTTAGCATTTTCGAAACTCCTTCTGGCACTTGAATTCCCGCCTTCATTGCAGTTCTACAGGCTGGCATGATCCGGAATGCACGGGCGGCTTGAAATCATAGAGGGTGCCGGCGTCACGCTTTTCACTTCGTCTCAGCGTTGGCCTTGTGATCCGCCGCGGCTGCGGCGTTGCCATCATACTTCCCGGCCGTTTTCATCACCTGGCCGTTGGCGAGTATGACCTCGGAAAGGCGCGCGACTGACGCGCCATTCTTGGCAACATCACTCGTGACAATAGTGACCTCGTCCCCGGGCTTGAACGTCCCCTTGGTAAAGCCGAAGTTAATGATGTTAGAGGGAGCAACCAACTCGCCCGCCCAATTAACGACATTGCCCTTATCGTCTTTGACGTCCACCTTCAGGAAGACATGGGGATTGGTCCACATCCACGCCGTTACGGTGCCCTTCAAGGTGAGTACTTTGTTTTCGTATTGAGCGTTGCCATGGTGCGCGAATGTTGGAACTGAAACGGCCAAGAGGCCGACAACTGCAAGGAGAGTTGCCGGAAGGTTACTTTTCATAGCATCCCTCACCAACTCGAGGTTAGGAGACCGCGCCGCCGAGGCCATGCCTGCGATGCTGGGCATTCTACAGTTGTATTCGCGAACAGCGCAAGCTTCGGCGCGACAATCATTTAGCCGCGGTGATGGGTTCCACACACTCAGCGCACGTGTAGTTTCCTTAGCAGAACAGGGCTTACCGGAATCATCGTGAAGTTATACGGTCTGCATCTGTTTCAGCGGCGGCAGGTTCCCTCTTTTCGGCCTATCGCCGGGGACACCGGACGTTGTGAATGGCGCCCCGGTGTTCGGGACGGGAGGGCCTCGCAAAATTCAATTAGGGGCGAAGTTTATTTTCTAACGCATTCGCGGACAACGACCGTAACAATTCCGGGTTAGGAGAAAAGGAGAGTCTTGCGCTGGCGTGCTGCCAGCCTCCTGCAGAAAACAGGGCCACGCACCGCTCCGACGAGCGTTACTTCAATCTGAAGCAAGCGGAATAGTGGCAGGCGGGCTAACGGCGGCATGCGAAGAACGCTTGGGCGGAAGCCCCGCCTGGCGGATCTTGTACAGCAATGCGCGGTAGCTGATTCGCAGGTCGCTCGCGGCTCTTTTGCGGTTCCAGCGATTCGCTTCCAAGGCGCTGAGGATGATTTTGCGCTCGAGTTCCTGCACGGCCTGGCGAGTCACCTTCTTGAGGTGAATGGGGCCATTCATAGGCATCTCAGACGTCGCAGGGATGCGTTCCCAATTTGCCAATTCAGCCCCGATCGCTTCCTCCGACCCCAAAATCACGTAACGCTCCATGAGGTTTTCGAGTTCGCGAATATTCCCGGGCCAACTGTGTTTTTCGAAGAGCCTCAGCATTGCGGGCGAGATCGGACGCACCGAGCTCTTGTGCCTCTTGCGATGCTGCTCGTAAAAATACGCGGCGAGTTGCGGGACATCCTGCATTCGCGCGCGGAGCGAGGGCAATTCCACGGTAGCGACGTTAATCCGATAGTAAAGGTCCACGCGGAAACGGCCCGCGGCGATTTCGCGTTCCAGGGGCCGATTGGTGGCACAGATGACGCGGATCTGCACGGCGATATCTTCGCGGGCTCCGATCCGTGAGAATTGCGCATCCTGCAGAAGCTGGAGCAGCTTCGCCTGGAGTCCCAGGTCAATCTCATCAATCCCGTCCAGAAAAAGAGTGCCCGTATTTGGCCAGCTCGACGCGCCCGGGCTTGGTGACATATGCGCCGGTAAAGGCGCCCTTTTTCATAGCCGAAGAGTTCACTTTCCAGCAGCGTGCCGGGGATAGCGGCGCAGTTGACGCTGACAAACGGACCGGCCGCGACGCTCGATCGGGAGTGAATGTAGCGCGCCATCACCCCTTTGCCGGTGCCGCTTTCGCCCTGAATCAGGAGCGGTACAGGAGTGGAGGCAAATTTCTGGAGTTTCTGATGGCATGCCTGCATGGTGGCCGAACGGCCGAAGATCACTTCCTCTGGCGGAAAATCGTCGGTACGAATGGTGAGCGAAACTTTTTGTGTACCAGCCAAGGCCACCTGTCAACTCCCCCGAGGAGAGAATATTTCAACTTCCCCAGTGACCTATGGAGCACACGGAACACCAAACGATTGGTGCCTCACCGAGAGGAAGTGGCGCTGAACTGCGCTGCGAGAGGCCTAGGCGGTGCCGTAAGCCACTTATTATCAGCAGACTGTAAATTCAGTACCATTCCTCTGGTAGGGCTTTGGATTGGGTGCAGTAAGAGGGGAAAACCTTTGCCTATAACAGGAATGCCGATTCCAGCGTTTTTGGCCGCCAGCGTGTGCCGCGGCGCGGGTTGTGCATCAAAACCAGCAGTGACATAGACGTTTGCACCCCTCGGTGGCACCATCGTGCCGGGGGAGACGGCTCTGCACTCTGCGGGTGGCGCCTGGATCTTCTTTGCCGCCAGCGAAGGTCAATTTCAGGGAGGTTTTGATGCACTATCTGGTTACCGGCGGTGCCGGATTTATCGGTTCGAATACAGTCGACGAGTTGGTGCGCCGGGGCAACTCGGTCACCGTGCTCGATGATCTTTCCGCCGGCAAAGAAGCGAACCTGGCAAAAGTCCGCGAACAGATCACCTTTATTCGTGGAACGATCACGGAACCAGAGACCGTCGAAAAGGCCTGCCGCGGCGTCGATTACGTGCTTCACCTCGCGGCCCGCACTTCAGTGCCGCGCTCAGTGAAGCAGCCTGTGGAATCAAATCAGATCAACGTGGACGGCACATTAAATGTCTTGGTAGCTGCACGAGACGCGGGTGTGCGCCGCGTGGTTTTTGCCGGGTCTTCGTCCGTATACGGCGACACGCCCACTTTGCCAAAGCACGAGGGCATGCCGCCTAACCCCATTTCTCCCTATGGCGTTACGAAGCTGGTTGGCGAGCTGTATGGCCGCGTTTTCCAGCGTACCTATGGCCTGGATTTCGTGGCTGTGCGGTATTTCAACGTGTTCGGGCCCCGCCAGGATCCCGGATCGCAGTATTCAGGGGTGCTCTCGCTCTTCATAACGGCGATGCGCGATGGCGGCCAGCCTTGCGTATTCGGCGACGGAGAGCAGTCACGCGATTTTACATTTGTTCAAAACGTGGTCACCGCAAATGTGCTGGCCTGCGAAACTCCGGGAATCGGCGGGCGCTCATTCAACCTTGGAACCGGAGGACGCCACACGCTCAATCACACCTTGCGGCTCCTGGAACAATTCGCCGGGAGGTCTGCCAACGCGAAGTATGGTCCTCCGCGCGAGGGCGATATCCGCGATTCGCAGGCGGACATCTCCCAGGCGGCGCAAGCATTTGGATACAAGCCCCAGGTAAATTTCGAGGAGGGGCTACGCAGGACCTGGGACTGGTATTGCACTCAGAACGGTGGTCCGGCACGGGATCGCCAGCCGTAAAGCCGCGCCAGCCGCAAAGGCCGCCAGAGGGCGTAGAGCAATTCGAGATGACGCGGGTGCCGGCCGCGATCGGATTCAGTAGGCATCGTCGCCAGCCGGAGCGCGTAGGGGATACCTGCAGCGAGAGAACCTCGCATGTGCACCCGAAATGCGAAGCGGCTGAAAACTCCAAGCTGCGCTCCTCGGGCAAAAAATCTCTGACTGATCCCCTCGATCAAGCGCCGCGCAATCAGGTCGTCTTTCAAGCACTGCGCGATTTCGTCCGGCAGCGGCGCGCACTGCAAGTGCGCAGCAAGTCCTACCCCGAGTAAAGCCATGCGTTGAATTCCCCAGTGACGCGCTCGATCCAGCGTCCGCGACCAATTGAGCGTCCGCGCCCCGGTCAGGGCGGCGATGTCCGCGATCCATCCGAGACGCTCCCATAGATGCTTGGAGCCGTGCACGCTGAGAAGCAAGAGCGTATCCTCGAGTGAAAAGGTCAGCACTTGCCGCCCGGCAACCTCCACGGGCTCGCGACGCTCGCATAGCCCCTCTAAATCGAGGATCTTAGGAAAGTATCGCAGCGTGGCCTCGGTGTGGAGTTCGACAACCGCTTCAGTCCCCCGCTGATAGACGTATTGACCTGGAATCCGCCGGGAGATCTCCGGCGCCTGCAGGCCGGAGATTACCGAGCGGAAACCGAGCGCAATGAGCGCGCGGTGCGCCGACACGATCTGGCGCTGAGGGAGCAGGATGTCCAAATCCGAAAATTCGCGTAGCGCGATGTCTCCATACGCCTGCGCCGCGAGCACGGGGCCTTTGTAGGGGGTGGCGCAGACGCCATGGTCTTCAAGCGCGGCCAGAACACGAAAAAGTTCGGCGGTAAGGGCCAAATTCCGATAGGAATGGCCCAGGAGCTGTCGGCTGAGCCGCTGAGCACATGTGGTAGGCAGCGCCCTTCCGGCGCAGGCTTCCACGTTCTTGCAGACCAGCGGCGCAAGATTGTGTTCTGCGGCAGCAGAAATAAGTGCGTCCCAGTCGGAGATGCTGCCGGCGACGGAGAGAATGCGTTGTGAGGTATCGCCGTCAAGCCGCGGGCGAATGCAGAGTAGCAGCAGGTCCAGGGTGGGATTTCTTTGCGCTGCGGCTTGGTTCGTCGGCTGTCTCATGAGCGGAGAGCCTCAGACCTTACTTCAGGTGAAAGCCCGTATCCGTCCATTGACAGATTGTGTCGATGTCAGCCTGCGATAGCCTCGCTGCCGGATGCAGCAGAACGTAAGAGGTTAGAGGCATGGCGTAGGTCTGCACTTGACGGCAGATCGAATGAAACCGCTGCAGAGTAAACTCGGTCGGATCTTTGGTGTCTTTGGCGTTATACGTCAGCCATTCGGAGAAGTTCGCGTGGCGGCGGCCTCCGTTGACGTGATCCACCAGGAACCAGGATATCGGCGCCACGTTGCTGTACCAGGGCCACTCCGTTAAATCAGAGTGGCAGTCATAACAGGCCCTTCGCAATATGGTCTCGACCTGTGGCTGCACAGGGACGGTTGCTTCGAGAGCGCGCGAGGGCTCAGCGATGGGATTGGTACGTGCGGGTCGAATCAACTGAATGCCAAAAAGCAAAACGACAAATCCAACCAATGCGCCCCTTATGAACCCAGACAACTGGCGTGACTCCCACATGAAGATGCGGCGCAACTCGATTCAGCTATGCATTCATTTCGCTGGGCCTCAAGGCCAGCGCGAGGACTGCGCCAACCACACAAAGCAGCGACATTTGAATCGCTCCCGCGAAAAGCCAGCCGCCATGGCTGGCCAAGGCGCGGATCAAATAGCCACCGAAGGCGGCGCCACCATAAAGGCTGGTGACGAACATTCCCGACCCCTTGCTGGCCAGATTGCTCCGCAGTGCCTTGACGTGATATGCCGCGAGGCTCACGTAGAGCACCGCGCTGCCTACCACGCCGTAGATGCAGGTCAGAATCTCCCGCGTCAGGACCGTGGCGCCCTCCTGAAAGAACAGATACCCAAGAATGGCGATACACACATAGGCGACGCTCAAGACGAGCTTCGGAGAAAAACGATCTCCCAGCCAGCCGCCCGCGATCGAGGCGAGAGCGCCGATGGCGAAGAAGCCCACCACAACGCCCGAGCGCGTCGGCGTGTAATGCAGATTTTCCTGAAGAAAAGATGCGTAACCACCGAGGAAGCCGTACATGCTGAGCCCGTGAATCACGCTGAGAATGGTGAGGATCACGCTGTTCCTGTTCAAAAGGCTCAGGGAACCGCCGTCGGCTGCGGCACGGGATTGCGCGGCACGGCGAGTCTCGCTGAACCAGGAGCGCACCGTGGCCAGGATGATCGCAATCATTACAAAGCCGAATAGCCCGAACGCGATCATGGGAGCGCGCCACGTGCCATATTTCATCAACAGTACGCCCGCTAAGGACGAGCCGACGAACCCGCCGATGCCATAGCAAAAGTTAACGGAGCCGATGGCGGCTGCCTGATGACCCGCAAAATAGCTTGCTGCCAGCGCAAACATGGAGGTCGCCAGCATGGCCATGCCGATGCCTTGTCCCGCCAGACAGAAAAGCATGCCCCAGAATCCGTGCGAGACAGTGGTGAGAACGGTCGCGCCCGAGAAAATTGCAATGCCGATCAGCATCACGGCTTTGCGAGGGTAACGGGACAGGATGTAGCCGGTGGTCAAACCGCCGACGCCAAGTCCCAGAGTGAATATGGTGGTGAGCAGCCCAGTAATCGCCGGAGAGAAGCTGAATTCCCGCCGCACGTAAGGCGCAATTACCGGAAACAGATAGCGGTCCGCCGCCATCAGCACGTACGAGAGGAGCAGGATGCAGTACATCGTGATGGCCACGGTGCGTGTGCCCGCCTGCTCGCGGGGCGCCGTGGTTACACCAACCGCCGATACCTGTGTGTTATCCATAGTTGAAGTCCTTCAATTGGGGCGGGAGTATACGCCAGAATGCGGCCTTTTGGGAACGCCACACAAAATGTCCGCAGGATGAAAGAGGGCGGGCGCCGGCTAATTCTTCTGGAAAGCGTCGGTGGGGACGGAGAGTTGCCCGGGAGGCGTGAATTCCACGCCCCAGAATCGCGGAGCAGGCGTGAGGAATTCGATGCCCACGCGGCGGCCTTTGTCGGAATCCTCTCCGAGATAGACGACGCGGCATTCCTGCTCGTCCTGAGTAGACGGATTCCCGAGGACCAGCATGGATCCCATCTCCAAATCCTGGTCGAGATAGAGCAGACCTCCGTGGGCGCTGATCATGATGGTTTCGCTGGCCCTGCGGAAGCGGCGGCCCCGCTGATTCTTGCCGACGAGAACGACACGAATGCGCATGAATACGCGAGAACTGCGCCGTTCGGTTTCGTACAGGCTCGGGGACATAGCGTATATATGGTCGAGGCACGGGCTGACTTGCGGTCAATCTTGCGCTAGATTCGTTTGTCCTTCAGGGTAACTGGCCACAAGTACAGAGCGCTGCGGGTGTCTTTGTTGCAGGGGGCCTGGCTTGGCCCCTAGAATTGGGCGTCGTCTCAGGAGGGTAAATGGACCTGAATCGAGTACATCGAACGGAAGCACAACGAACATCTGACGGACCTCTACGAATTTCTACGCATACCCAGCATCAGTGCGCAGGCTCAGCACAAGCCTGACATTGAGCAGGGCGCGCGCTGGGTGGCCGACCGTTTGCGGCGGGTGGGCCTGGACCCGGTCGAGATCGTGCCCACAAAAATGCATCCGCTCGTCTATGGCGAATCCCTGCAGGCACCCGGCAAGCCTACCGTGCTCTTTTACGGGCACTACGACGTTCAGCCGCCTGAGCCGCTGGAGCTGTGGACCTCGCCCGCATTCGAGCCGACCGTCCGCGGCGGCAATCTCTACGGCCGAGGCACCGCAGACGATAAGGGTCAGGTGCACATCCACATTCGTGCGCTGGACGCCTTGCGGCAGACGACCGGAAAGCTTCCCGTCAACGTGAAGGTGCTGGTCGAAGGGGAGGAAGAAGTCGGCAGTGAGAGCCTCTGGGATTACGTGAATCAAAACAAGGCAAAACTCAAAGCCGATGCACTGATCGTTTCCGACACGGCCATGCTGGCCCCCGGCGTTCCCTCGATTACCTACGGTCTGAGGGGGCTCAACTACTATCAAGTGGATCTCACCGGGCCGGCGCAGGACTTGCATTCGGGAGTGTTTGGCGGAGCGGTGCCCAATCCTCTCACCATCCTGAGCGAGCTTTTTGCCAAGCTTCACGATAAGAGCTTCCGCGTCGCGATACCCGGCTTCTACGACGACGTCGCCACGGTTCCCAGCGCAGAACGCAAAGCGCTCAATCGGCTGCCTTTCAAGGAGAAAGCCTTCCGCAAAACGGTGGGCGCGCCGGCGCTCTGTGGTGAAAAGGGCTATACGGTAGTGGAACAGCTCTGGTGCAGACCCACGTGCGAACTCAACGGGATATGGGGAGGTTATATCGGCGAAGGCGCTAAGACGGTGATACCGTCCAAGGCGCACGCGAGTTTTCGACGCGGCTGCGTGCCGAACCAGATCCGGCGAAAATTGCGCGCCTCGTGGACGCGACATCCGGAAGCTGCTTCGCAGCAGGTAACGTGCAATTTTCAGGCTCGAGCAGTGGGGAGCCGTGGCGTTGCGCCTCACGCATCCCTTTTCGAAGTAGCCCACCGGGTGCTGGACGGATCGGCAAACGCGCGGTCTTCATCCGGAGGGCGGATCGATCCCGTTCGTGACCGAATGTACGACACCTTCAAAGTGCCCTGCGTGCCGCGGGGGTCTTGGGTTGCCCGACGAGAAAGTGCACGCCCCTGACGAGCACATCGCTGGAGACCTATTCTGGAGGCATCAGGCGGTAACCAATCTATCAGGGCCTGGGCGAACTGTAGTGGAACTCCAGTGAAGAGTGTCACGCCGGGTAGCGGGCCTTAGGCAGCGTGCCCCGCCCAATGTGCCGGAATGGTCCGTGATCGATCGGAGAGCGAGAGGGACTGCTGCCGCGGCGCATCGCGAAAACGCATCTCTACGCGGCTCTCTCATTTCTCTCGCCTTGCGAGGAGACTCATTATAGTGTCGCGCGTGCGCGGCCGGTTCGGGCCTCCACGAAGGCTCGAATCATGACCTCTACAGGAGGGGAACATCTCGATGGCAAGGTGATGAGCAAGTCCAAAATTGTGGGCCATCTGGCAGACAAACTGAAAACGCCCAGAAAAACAATAACTTCATTTTTGACGAGCTCTTCAGCTGGCAGTCAAGGAGTGCAAAGGGCGGTGCGGGTAAATTTGTAATTCCAAACCTGGGGCCTGATGTCACCAACAGGTTGGTGTGGAGAACACTGAACAGGAAAGACAATGAAGCTGAAGACAAAAGGCATATGCTTACTTAGCCAGCAGAAGCGTCGAGGCCAGCATCCTGGCTGATCTCGAACTGAAGTGGAGAACTATGGTTTTTCAGAATGTCACGGCGGCAATAACCCTTCCAACCACAACCCAATGTCACTGATCCACCATTTTGGTGTAGTGGATGGAGAGAGTTGTGCACACCGCTCACTCCGCCCCTTTGGGTATTGGCAGGCCTGTCCGTTTCTGGGCACTGCACCGGGTGTGCAAACACATTTCAAGGCACCACTCATCACGTTTTGTGACTTGTTTTTGCAAGGATCTCTTCCAACGCAAATTTGATTTTTCCTTCGCTTGCACTCAGCTTGAGCAGGCTGTGAGTCTGTCTTTAAACCATCACTCAGCATATACAGATAATGGCTGTTGGTGCACCGGTTTTGCGCTTGTGACAGACATCGTGTGTACGTTTTTGATTCCTCTGGAGGCATTCAGCTTCTTCGGCAACATTTGGTTGTCCCGAGAGGATGTCTTCCCGTGATCACTCCCCTGCTTGTTGCCCCCAGATGGCCGACCTCCAGATTCTCAAAACCACATTGGCCACCAAGGTTAACTCCGAACAAATGGCTCTCCCTCCAGGCTGCTGGCATAGCGGTTGTGGCGGAGCAGGCAGCTCATGGTCTGACTAGTGGCCGGCCCTGGTGGGTCCGTCCTGGCTAGCAGCCGCTCCTGTGGAGCTTCCTAGGAACTCCGGTCACCGGCAATTGTGACCTGCCGCCTGTGTACAAGGCATTTGCTGGATCCTGCCATGATAGCAGGAGAGCTGACCAATAATTCAGATTTTCTGGGCATCAGGTACTGTTCTACTGATACTTGCAATGTCACGACGGCTGTGGAAGATCATATGCCAAAGCACAAACCCGGCAGGAATCATCTGATGTCTGGCGATCTAGTTTGCATTTGCATTTCTCAGCACATCACTCGGCTGATGGAGCAGGAATGACGTGAGGATTCTTTTGCTGCAAGCTGGACAAGGATGCGAGTTCTGCATTTTGCTCTAGAATGAGCACCCAGTAATTGTTCTTCACATGCAGTCTTCTACGCCTGTTGGCATGCTTCGCGATCCAGGCTGGCTGAGCATTTCTTCTCAGCTCGTGGAAGTCGGGGCAAGTTTGGGTGGCTTGGGCCTCCAAGGCAAGGACAGTTCGTGCAGCAAGATTTCTCCCGGATTTGCCAAGCGTATAGCGGAGGTGGACACAGGGATGTAGCAGTGTTGGTTCCCATCCAGAGGAAGAGGCATCAACAGGCCTTTGTTCTGCCTTGGCCATGCACCCAGTGAGCCGGCTGGCCCCGCCACTTGGGCTGGTGAGTGTGCAGAAGACTTTGCCGCCACTGAACCCCTCCCTCAGCTTTCGCCCTGGATACTCTTAACCTCTGGGTAGGCATTTTCAGTTGCAGTCACTTGAGGTAGTTGGAGGAGCAGGTGGGCAAACCATCACCCTGCGAGTATGCTGTCACGGGTTGTGTTGGATGTCGACACGAGTGGGTTTAGTGTTTCAGGCGGCGCTCCGTCCAAGCAGAAGGCTTGTTGCTTCGTGTCGAGCGGCTCACCGATCAGGCTGAGGACATGTACTTTGCTGATGTCGATGATGTCACTTCCGGGATGATGGCCTGCGGAAATTGGGGCGATTTGCTCCCGGCATTGGTGCCGGCTGGTTTCGCGGGCAATGATGCCGGTGGCGCAGATTCTGGGTGCCGATAGCGGGGCTGTCCGCCGACCTGTCGCCCTACCAGCAAGTGATCCTTGAAAAGCAAACCCTGGACGTTTTCGATAATCCGCTCGCCGAAACGGTGATGGAGCGGCTGAAGCAATTCAGCGGTGCCGACGCCGAGTTCATCGTTTTTGGAGTGGTCACCGAATACTGTGTGTGCTGCGTGGCCAAGGGCCTCGAGCGCGGCCGGCGAGTGGCTGTGGTGGAGGATGCCATCAAGACCCTGAAAGCCGCAGACGGGACGGGCGCATTGGCGGAAGTGAAGTCCCTGGGTGTGAGGATGATGAGCACTGGCGACGCTTTTGGTTTGATCGACGCCTCAAAAGCAAAGCGGGCGTGAAAGTCTCGGCCGGCTACAATTTCTTCATGTAGGATATGAGCGCGCGAAGCTGCTGGGGTTTGAGGTTCTCTTTGAAGCCGGGCATGTCCTTGCCCCGGCTTCGATCCCATCGGGTCACGGTGGCGTTGATCATTTTTCGTTAGCATGTTGCCCGCTTTACAAGCCTTTCAGACCGGGGCCGATTCTTCTCGCGGCTGTCTCCGTGAAATGGCACGAGGCGCAATGCTGGTTGAAAGATTTTCCCGGAGGCATCCGACTGAGCCCTGGAAGCATTTGCTGCCGCCAGCGTCACGATCAGCAAGGCCCAGGCCGGAAATAAAACGCTGGATGCAGCGCCGCTATGCTTAATTCCGGCGCTATGGTTCGAATCGCGAGATTTCGATGGCGGGGAAAGACGCATTGATCTTAACCGGCTGCCGGAGAATCCGCGGCCGCCACCGGCTTAACGACAATATTGTAAACCCACATGAGGAGCGCGGTCGCAAATCCGATGGCCGAGACCACCCACCACATCTGTTCCGGGCGATGGAGCACCTCGCCAAAATAGTGCACCAGATAACCGCCGAGTTTTCCTCCGATCAGATAACCAATGGCAACCGGCAGAAAGGAGTAGCCCATATAAGTGCCCTGCTGCCCGGGCGGGGCGAGCCGCGAGACATATCGTAATATCGCGCCGATTGGGTGATCTCGCCGAGCGCCAACACAAAAAGCGCTGCGATCACGAAACCCGTGCTGGCGTGCAGCAGCAGGATGATCCAGGAAAAACTGGCGATCAGAATGCCCAGGGTCATCGCTGTAAACGTCGGTATTTTGCGTGTCAGGTAACTCACGACGATTTGGAAAGCGATTACCGTGGCGGGATCGACCGATAGCAGGAGATCAATTTTGGCGTTCGGGTCCACGTAACCGCGGAGGAAGAGCGGCAAGGCGATAAATTCCTGCCAAAAAATGATCCAGAAACCGGAGAAAAT
>CAWEMN010000013.1:0-168435 GCA_963810155.1 uncultured Acidobacteriota bacterium | reverse complement strand
ACCGCTGCTTCGCGATCTCTACTCGCGCGATATAATCGAAGAGCATTGGGGCCGCCCTCTGGCAAAGAGGACGCCGCAGGAAGTCGCTAGCGCGCGGCGAGATTTTGAGTTGCAGGCGAGCAATGCGATGAAGCTCCGAGCAGCGGGCATGCGCATCGTAAGCGGGACCGATACCGGGCAGACGCGCTTCTGGATTGGCTATTTCAACCACCTGGACCTGGAAAGCATGGTGGGCATGGGCATGACGCCGGCGGAGGCCATCGTGGCCGCCACGCGCGATTCGGCAAAAATCGCGCGGGTCAATGCGGGCGTAGTGGCGACCGGCAAGAGCGCCGATTTCATCGTCCTGGACGCTAACCCGCTGGAGAAAATCAGCAACTCGCGGCGCATCAGCCAGGTCTATCTTCGCGGACAGAAAGTGGACCGCGACGCGCTCAAGGCGAAATGGCAAGCGGAGCAAAACCGAAAGGCGAAATAGTTCCTGGACTGCGTTTGCCGGTTTTGACGAATTAGGCTAACCGAGATTACGGCTTTGAAAACCAGGCGTGGCGAAGGAGTTCTTTCGAGAGCCTTCAGCGAGTCGGTCTGAGCCCTTCGTGGCGCGACGAACCGGCGAACGGGCTGTCTGCCGGGCGAACCGAATCAATCCAAATGTAAATAACGAAGCGCCGAATGCCGCAACGATCCAGGTGGGCGCCCAACTTGCCCTTGGGTCGGTAAAGTACAGATGGCCGTGACGGATGAGGCGCATGTACAGCGACGTCAGAGAGACGCACGCGCCAAAGATCATCCACACGATATCTTCCGCTCGACTCATTAGACATTTAGTTAAACCCGACCCGACTACAAAAGTTTCGCTAGATTCCGATTTTATGTTGGCCGATGGTGAAGCCCGTCATTGCAAGACCACTACCTGTTGTCCCGTCTTCGTCTGGGTGCGGCTGTAGTGGACGGCGGCTCCGGGGACGACTTAGCGTTATCGTGGGCTACACAACTTTTCAGAGATCTTCTATCGCAGGCTTTGCGTTGCGGTTGTGAGAGGCAATGCGTTAGCCAAACCCGTCAAGTCCGTCGCAATCGGATGAGGCGCGCTTCCCTGACGCGCGACCTCATGGCGCAAGCGGCTGCGTTGAATGGCCTGGACTGACATTCGAGTCGCATCAAAGGCGCCGTATATGACGTTCTCGCGCCATAAATCGCGATACGAAAGAATCTGGGAGCGAATGTAACGGGCGAACTTCGTTCGCGGGCGAAAGGCCAGCTTGGGACCCTCCACAGCGCCCTGGAAAACGCCATGGTCGCAATCCTTCAACTTTACGACCGCCATGGCGCCATCGGTTCGAAGCTCGTGGCCGGTCGCGTTCTCAACAGTTTTCGGCATGGCGGGGCGCGGCGAATAATGTACCGCCTCCACGCAGCCGGACAGAGTAAGATCGCGCACGACCCGCTCCCGTTCCTCATCGATCTCGGGGTTCACGATATGAATGAATCTTCTGCGGCGTAGCGATAGCGTGGCTCCGATATCCTGCGTGGAGGCGCTGAGCCATACGGGCTGCCCCTGCCACATGTCCGGCGCAGGCCAGATTCGCAAGTGATCACGTCTGGAGAGGCTGTCCAGGCCCCTTTCCCAAGTCGAGTCTGCAGTCTGCCCTTGCAACAACTGCTCGGACATCGGGCCATTCGGATAGTTCCTCAAAAACAGGAAAGCGTGGATTTCGCGAAAAACATTTCGAAAAGAGCTCGCGTCACTGGGTTTCCATCCGGCAGCCTCGAAACTGCTCCTCAGCTGTTCTTGCGAACCAATGAACGCCAGGTTCACAACGTCGGTGTCCAGTCCCTTTGGAGTTGTCGTGCGCTCGGGAACGGAGAGTACTTGCCTATCGAGCAATTCCTGTTCCGATTCGTCGAACTCCTGGTTTTTGGGAGCGCTGATATAGACGCTGACGTCCGGCAGGGGCGGCGTGATTAATTCGAGAAGCCAGTCTGTACCTCGCGGAAAGTAAAGTTCAGGCTCGGGCATAACCGGGAACACGGCCCGATAAGCGGGCATCACCCAAAGCAGATCGGGATTCCACATCGAAAGATACTGCAGCCTGCTGGTGAGATGGTCTTGCGGCGTATTGTTGCTGCGGATGCCGTGGATCACTCCGTTTTGTACCTTCTCGCGCGCATTGTCTACTTCCAACACCCGGGCGCGGATCTGAATGGGCGGCCCGGCGTCCGGCCGAATACGATCGAACTCAACCTCCAGGGTCGCGATTTCGTGCCGGAATCCCAACCCCACTTTATGGACCGACTGAATGTGCCCCTCTACCGGCGTGCCAACCGTAAAGATGGGGACCCCATTGCACTCGGGGGATTCGATCAGGATTGATTGCACCAAACTACCGGTTTTTGACCCGTAAGAGGAGATCGGTTCCAGGAGACGAACACGGAATGTCGGGTTTTCCGTCTGATCGCAGGCGGCAGCGTTAGCATGGGCACAGCTCAGCCAGAAACAAAGCATCAGCAAAGGAAGGATGGAGAGCACGGTTTCGGGCTTCCAAGATCCACTAGCGGTCCGATTCGCCAGCATCGCACGCTCCTTCTCCCAGGAAGTGCAACATCCAGCCTACGAAGCGTTAGATTCTCTTCAGAGAAATTGGGCTTGAGCGCGATATGGCCAGCGCTCAAACCCTGAGGCATTTAGCCTAGAACAGATGCGCGTAGTTCACTTCTGCCAGCATTGTGAACCTGTGCGCGAAAAGGAACGTGTTCCAAATCGCACACACTCGTAAACATGGGATGCGAGGAGGAAACAGATCGGCTGGCAGTGGCGATGCCGGGCGCTAGGCCAGCGGCCCCGGATGGTTCTTATAGCGCTGCACGATGGCGTCGGCGCTCATGTATGCAAGCGCCTGTATGGTGAGCGTTGGATTGAAGCCGCTCATCGACGGGAAGGTTGAGCTTCCGATGATGAAGAGATTGGGGCTATCCCAGCTCTGGCCGTAGCGGTTCACCACGGAAGTTTTCGGATCGCTCCCCATGCGCGTGCCGCCCTCATGGTGGGCTCCCGGCGCGCCGGAGCCCAGAGGCGAGCGCCAGACACTGGTCGCACCCATGGCGCGGCCGACCTCTTCCAATTTCCCGAGCATGAATTCGACGCGCGCAAGTTCATTCGGCCGCCGCCAGTCGTAGGTCAAGCGCGGCGCCGGCATTCCCCACTGATCGCGTACGTTTGGATCGAGATCGATGGTCTGGTCGGCGTACGCGAGGTTCTCCGTCTGCGCAACGATGGCGGCGTGCCGCGCGAAGTACTTCGCAAAGAAATCCCGATAGGCCGCGCCCCAGCGGGGGATGCCGGGCGGCGGGTTCATGCTGATGGCCGCTCCGATCGGGCCGGCTTCCAAGTCAGCGGGAGTGATCGAGACTTGCGCGCCACGAATGAAGCCCAAGCCGCCATGATCGAAGTTATCGGCGTTGAAATCATCGAGGCTATGTTTCTGGGCGCTTGGCCCCATATAGATATTCACGAACCTGTCGTCAAACGTTGCGAAAACCCTCGCTCCGATGTGAGCCATGAGGTGCTTGCCCACCTGGCCGCTCGAGTTGGCCAAGCCATTGGGGAACTTTGCGGTCTTCGAAAGCAGCAGCAGGCGGGTGTTGTCGTAAATGAAGGGAGCGAGAATAACGAGCTCGGCCTCGATGGTGTTATCCGAGCCGTCGGGGCCGTGGTACGACACTCCGGTTACACGTCCGCTGTTGTCGCTATTGACGCGGTAGCACATGGTGCCGGTGAGCAACTTAAAATTTCCGGTCGCATCGGCCTCGGGCAGCTTCGTGACCAGGATGCTCGACTTGGCGCCAATGTGACAGCCGAATGCCTGACAGAAACCGCAGTAGCTGCAGCCCGGCCGTCCTCGGTACGGCTGCGACAGGATCGCGCGCGGCGAGGAGAATGGGTGATAGCCCAGCTTGCGGGCTCCTGCTTCGAAGAGGACGCCCGATTGGTCGGCCAGCAATGCGGGGCAGCGGATACTCGCGATTGCGCGGGGCTTCGAACGGGTTACCGCCATCGACCTTGCGCGCCTGGATATTGCCGGCCTTGCCCGATACGCCGAGATCGTATTCGGCGCGATCGTAGAAGGGCTCCAGATCCGCATAAGTCAGCGGCCAATCCGCGAGCGAGGAATCCGCCGGGATGGCCGCCGCTCCGTAACGCTCTATGCGTCTGCGACCGGGCGCGAAAGTCGTCCTGATGAAAACGCCACGATAGCGTCCCGTAGTGGACCGTACCTCCGCCCGCCTGATTCCCGTAATTCAAAATAGGCAACGGAGTTGCGCGCGTATTCGCGTTCGGACGCCAAGTCACGGGTTGGCGCTTCACGTTGGGGCGCAACTCCTGACGCTGGAAGTAGCGCAATTCATCGAGGGCCCTGAAGTCTTCGGTGGCGAGACGCGGCCCGCGCTCGAGGCCGATTACTTTCATGCCGGCTTTGCCGAGTTCGGCGGCGAGTATTCCCGCCTACCGCACCCACACCGACGATGACCACATCAGTTTTTTCGGTAGCCATGGTTCATGCCTTCCGCGCCGGGGTCTTACCGCGCCACCCTGTATTCCCATGATCGGCGCCCTGGTGAATGCCTGCCTGTTTTGCATGTCCGCAGGAGTAAAAAGCCCCTGTGCGCCGGGGAACCCCACCAGACGCCAGCCGGCAAAATCTTTATTGCCGCCGTAGATCGGATCGGAAAACATGCCCTCCATGGTGTGCGTGCGGAGAGTGTTGAAGAACGCCTGCGCTGTGGGAAAAGTAAACGACGACGCCTTGCCCTGTTCCAGCGCCGCGATCACTTCGTCTTGTCGCGCGGCTTCCAGCTGGACGAAGGGTTGGTTATGGGTTTTGCGACAGTACGCGTCGAGTTGCGCGATCCCGCGACGATAAAAGTCCTGAAGATCCGCATAGGCTCCGGCAAGCGCCAGATCGATGTAATTGACCACGCCCGCATCCAGCGCGCCCGGTTTCCCCGGGGCGCCGGGCATAAGCCGCTCGGTAAAGGCGGCAATGGTAGCCGCATCTTCATAATTGAAGAACGCGCCTTGCGCGACGACATGATGTTGCGCGGGAGCGCCAACCTCCGCTTTCTGAGGCGGCTGGTTGTTTTGGGCCAACGCTTCGGGCATCACCCGCGCACTCGCGAGCGCTCCGGCCCCGACTGCGGCGCGAACCAGGAATGCGCGGCGGGTTCCCTTGTGCTTCGTCATGCTCGTTGCCTCCTCGCGCGTGGTATCCAGAGAGTCTCCCGATCGGACGCGAAGGGGAAATCCTCCAGACAAAAATTCGCCGGAATCTGCCGATTTAAGCTTCTCTTGATGCGGACCATATGCCAGCGCGTAGGACGAGTCAATCTGAAATCCCGGGGATGCCGGTGGGCGCCGTTGATGCGGTTTGTCTGAGCCTCCCGGGCCGAATTCAGACACGCTCACATCTGTGATAGATTCCGCACTGACGCGGCGGTTCTGTCCGCGTGTCGACCGTTGATCTGTGTCGACGGGAGGTTAGGCGATGCGATATCCATCTTTGAATTTGACGGCGAGGGCCTTCATTGTGACGACCTTGATGGCGACGGCGTGCGGGATCTTGCTGAGTACGACCGCGCTTTGGGCGCAGGTTCAGCCGCCGCCGGCTCCGTGGCGAGGGGCGGGGCCGACGCCGTGCGTCGGCTCTGACGGCGGCATCTATAAATGCGCGCCGGCGCCGCAAGTGGTCGCCGTCCGCGCCGGCCGCTTGTTTGACAGCAAGACCGGCACGATGCTGACGAAACAGGTGGTGCTTCTTTCGGGCGAGCGAATCACCGAGGTCGGGCCCGAGTCTCAAGTGAAGATTCCGGCGGGAGCGCAGGTGATCGACCTGAGCCAGGCGACGGTGCTGCCCGGCTTGATCGACGCGCATACGCACATGTTCGACACGCGCGGACCGAAGAGCGACGACGACGGAAGGCGCCATGCTGATCGCCATCTCGAACGTGCAGGCAGACCTGCGGGCGGGCTTCACCGCGGCGCGCGATATGAGCACGCACGGAAACGGATACGGCGACATCGACGATCCGCGACGCCATCAACCAGGGCCGCATCGACGGCCCCAGATATCAGGTGTCGACGCTCGGCATCGTGTGGGGAGCGACGCCCGCGAACCCGGCAGCTCCGGACAATCCGTTGGCCAGCACGGTGGTCCGTTCGGTGGAGGAAGCGCGCGCCGCCGTGCGCGAACAGATTGCAGCACGGCGCGGATTGGATCAAGCTCTATCCCGACGGGCGCGTACTCGTTCACGCCCGACGGGCAAGGTCCAATATGAAGTGACCTATCCGATGCCGGTATTGCAGGCGCTGATCGACGAAACGCATCGCCTGGGCAAGAAGACCGGCTGCCACGTGTATGGAGGCGAGGGGCAGAGGAACGCGATCATCGCCGGCTGCGACACCATCGAGCACGGCTTCGGCCTGGATCAGGAGCAGGTCAATATGATGGTGGCCAAGAGGCTCTATCTACGATCCGACGCTGCCAGCGGTACACCGAGCCCTATATGGACGACAACGACGCGAAGAACACCGGCGGCAAGTATCGGATCATTCCCATTTTTGAGAAGGCCGTCGTCGATGGCGGCGGCCACCAAGGGGCTGAAAATCATGGTGGGCAGCGGAGTCGACGGCTCGACGTTTGCCCATGGCACGCAGGCGCTCGAATTTGAGGCGCTGGTGAAGCATGGCGGGCATGACTCCGGCGCGGGCCATTCAGAGCGGAACCATGGTGAACGCCGAAGTGCTGGGATGGCAGGACCAGATCGGGTCGATCGACAAGGGCAAGTACGCCGACCTGATCGCCGTCTCCGGCGATCCGCTGGCCGACATCACCGAACTTCAGCGCGTCAAATTTGTGATGAAGGGCGGCAAAGTCATCAAGAACGACCTGTTGCAAAGCGCTGCGAAGTAATCCCTGGCGGAAAGTGAGTATTCGGAATGGCAACCACAGACACATGGTCGAAACAAATTGGGGGCGGAACGCTGACCTTCACGTCGGAGGGGCTGGGAGAACCAGTCGTCGCGTACGCCCACGAGGCAAAATTTCAGCGAGGAGACAGCTCCTACTCAATGTCACGCCAGAGCACCGACTGCCTGACGCGTGCCGAGGTCGAGGACCGGTTTGCCGACTTCATCTCTGAGATTCGGCACGGACAGTAGGCGCGACTCTGCCGAGCCACAACTCAAGCACGCCGGCCATGGCGATTTCAGGTTTAGATTACCTACGCCTGGCATGATTGACACGCGAGGCCATCTGGCGTACGCTCCGATTTAAATGCGTCAAGCCTAGGGAGGCGCCCAGTGAAAAGTAAGCTGATCACATCTGCTGCCTTGGTTGTTGGTCTTCTCGCGGTTTGCGGCTCAACGTTTGCACATCACGGCAGTGCGGTGTATGACACCAGCAAAGTGGTTGTTTTGAAGGACGTCACCGTGACGAAGTTCGTCTGGGCCAATCCCCACTCCATCGCGATGTTCGACGCGAAGGATGACAAAGGCAACGTCTCACATTGGGCCGCGGAAGCGGGCAGCCCGTCGGCTCTTAGCCTCATCGGCTGGACCAAGAATTCAATCCAGCCCGGAGACATAATCACCGCCTACGTATTTCAATCCAAGACCGGCAGTCCCGTCGGCCGGCTGAATAAGATCGTGCTTGCCAATGGCACTTCGCTGAAAGATAGCGCGCTTGGCGATCAGAAGTACGACAAGGCCGAGTAGGCTCCAGCGGCCGAGTCGCTTCGTTTTTGTTCTGCGCATCATTTCTGCGCATCATTTCTGCGCGTCATTCTGCGCATCATCAGTCTACGCATCAGTCGCGATGCGGGCTGGGGATGAGTATGCAGGCTCAGCGCTGGCTCGCGCCGCTATACGTAAGCTCTTCCATATCGCTACTTCGCTCCAATCGTCACTTTCGTACGATCGAGAAACCGTGGGAGTACGCCCCAAGAAATGTAACTTGACATGGAATTGGATTGGGAACACTCTCCGCCAAACGGCCTCCAGGTAGAACTCTTACGGCAGGAAGAAAAGAACGGAAGGTATTACTGACCGCGCGATGAGTCGGTGTGAAAAATCCCGTTCACGCTTGAATGTCGGAGCGGACAGCCCAAGGAGGGCACAACGATGAAGTCACGGATAGGGGCTCGGTGGGTGGTGGGTGTGGCATTCTTGGCGATGGTTGTGGGGCTAGTCGCCGCCGACAAAGACAAAGATACGATCAGGACGAGACTCAGCGGCCTGGAAGAAACGGCGGCGACCATCAATACGCCGGCGAGCGGTGAATTTACGGCCACCATCAGCGAAGATGGCACGTCGATCAAATACGTGGAGACCTACCGGAACCTCTCCTCCACGGTGACCCAATCGCACATTCACTTCGGCCGGCCCGGGCTCACCGGCCAGGTTGTCCTTTTCCTATGCACAAATCTGACGCCGCCTGTGGGTCCGCCGATGCCTCAGGCTTGCCCAACAGCGTCCCCGGCAACCATCAGCGGCACCCTCACCGAGGCCGACGTCATCGCATCGCCCGTTGTGGGCGGTCAGGGAATCGACGCTGGCGCGGCGGGCTTCGCCGAGATGGTTAAGGCCATCAGGACGGGTTCGGCTTACGTCAACGTGCACACGATAAATCATCCGTCGGGTGAGATACGCGGCCGCCTCGGCTTTCCGATGCCTCCCCGGTTCAATCGCCGCGACGCCGACGACCACGACGGCTCCGGACACTAAGAAAACTTCGTTCAACTTGGCGCTAGCACCGGCTTCCGAGAGACGGGCCCTGCCCTCTCTCGGACCGCGGTGTCTTAGCATTCCGCGAAGAGGCCGCGCTGTTGGCCAATCTGGCTGCGCGATGAATAGGCGCAGAGCCATTAAGGAGCTATCGACGATGATTCGGCGCTCTTTGTTTTTGATCTTCGCGTTCAGCCTGGTCTTATCGGCGTTGTCGAACTCGAGCTTGCATGCGCAAGCCAATCCGGACTGGCACCGGCCGTTCCCCGCGTTCAAGATTGCAGGGAACCTCTACTACGTAGGCACGGCCGATCTGGCCGTCTACCTGATCAATACTCCCCAAGGGAACATCCTGATCAATTCGGATTTTAAAGAGGATGTGCCGTTAATTCACAAGAGCATCGAGCAACTCGGATTCAAGTATGGAGACACCAAGATCCTGCTGATCAGCCACGCACATGGCGACCACGATGAAGGCATCGGTCTGATTAAAAAGGAAACGGGAGCCAGGCTGATGGTGATGGACGCAGACGTTCCCGCGGAGGAAAGCACGGCAGCCGGCCGGCCCGGCGCTCACGTCGACCGCATTTTGCACGATGGAGACACTGTCGAACTGGGAGGCGCGAAGCTGACCGCGCGCCTGACACCCGGCCACACGAAAGGCTGCACGACGTGGACGATGCAGGTTCAGGAGGGCGGGCGCACACTGAATGCCGTGATCATCGGCAGCCCCAATGTGAATGCCGGATATCTGCTGGTCGGGAACAAGGATTATCCGCAAATTGCGCAGGATTACGTCAAGACATTCAACGTGCTCAAGGGCCTGCCTTGCGATCTTTTCCTCGGAGCGCACGGGGGCTATTTTGGGCTGAAAGCCAAGTACGAGAAGATGAAGGCTGGCGCCACGAATCCACTGATCGATCCGGATGGGTATAAGGCGTATGTAGCCGAACGCGATGCCACGTTCCAGAAGGAATGGAAACGCCAGCAGGAGAACCCTGGCTCGCCTGCGAAATAAGTACCACTACGCTCCTCCTCGCAAGTTCCGATAAGCGCGCTATCAGGCTTGCGTCGCCTGGGAAACTCCGTTACGCTGGCAAAGCTGTCAGCGGTGACTCCCCTCCCTCACCCGCTATCGGTTGCTCCAGCTGCAGTCTAATTCCTTCTGAAAGAAGGTCGATGCGAAACAACGGTTTGGCGGGACTGGTCGTGGCGATCGTGCTGAGTTTGTCCTTCGCTGCCTGCAAGGACACGAAAACTCTGCAAGAGAACGGGCAATTGAAGGCTCAGGTAGCGGAGCTTCAAAAAGAGAATGCCGAATTGGGGAGCAATATCCAATCTCTGAAGGTTTCGCAAGACGCGCTGACGAAGGAGAATGAGACGCTCAAGGCCGAGGTGAGAACCCCGAAAAAGAAGCGGCCCGCAACGAAAGCTTCCGTTCGAAAGCGTCGCCAGGCCTCCAAGCCGTCCTAGCCGGCGCGTGGTTAGATTATAAGGTTCCTTTCTCGAGAAGGAGGTTAGCTATATGAAGACGTTTGAGGTGCGATTTCGCTATCAGGATCGAAGTGAAGGAGCGGTGGAATCCACGCTAAAAGTGGATGCGTCGAGTCTTCCCGGGGGCGTTGCCAAGGCAACACGCGAGTTTGTGAAAGGTTTGGACCGGAAACAGCGATTCGACATGAACAAGAGCGGACTCGAAATAGCGGCCAAGCCACTCGCCACTGCAGCTGAAACAGCGGCATCCGCCGAAGCCGCGACCGGCTAATCGTTTCTACTTTTCTCGTTTCTGGCCTTTCGACGATGGCGGGCGGCCTTCACCGCCCGGGCGATTTGTGACCCAGGAAGATCGTGTGTCGCGGGCCGCCTTTTGTAAGGCGCCCGCGCACGCGCTCCACCTGGACGTCGAACCGGCCATGGCGCAAACGCTGCTCGAATCTTCGATCCTCTCGCGCGGACCAGACGGCCAGCACGCCGTCCATCTTGAGAGCCGCTCGCGCGGCGGCTATTCCGCTGTAGTTATAGAGCTCTTCATTGTTCGATGCGCTGAATGCAATCGGACCATTGTCGACGTCCAGTAGCACGGCATCGAACTGGTCCGGGCATGAAGTGAGCGTGACGGCCACGTCACCTATCTCCACGCGCACGCGCTGATCCATGAGCGGATATCCAGCAAGCGCGCCGATCAGGCCGCGGTTCCACTCCACGACCGCGGGCACTAACTCGGCGACAACAACCTTCGCGTCTGGCGGGAGCAGATCGAGCGTCGCGCGCAGGGTGAAACCCATCCCGAGGCCGCCGATGAGCACGGTCGGCCGCTCCAGCGTCCGCGCCCGCTGGCACGCGAACGTGGCCAACGCCTCCTCCGAGCCGTGCATGCGGCTGGACATGAGGCTCTTGCCGTTGGCCAGTATGATGTACTCGTCGCCGCGACGGACCAGCTTCATGACGGTCCCGTCTTGAGCGTGCGCCTGGCCGAGCAACTCCAAGGGCTTCACGAGTGTGATGTTACAGGAGAGAAAAACTTAAGTAAAAACGGGACGCTCGCGGTTTCGGCCTGAAGGCGCGGCCTTGAAAAAAAAGGCTGGCGCCGGGGCCAGCCTTTTTTGCGAGAGAGAAGCAGGAAGCGAGCTGCAGCGATCAGCGACGTCCACCACCACCGCGCGAACTGCCGCCACGGAAGCTGCCACCGCCGCGGACATTGCCGCGGAATTGGGTGCCACCCCGAAACTGCGAGTTGCCCCGAAATTGGGCGCCGCCACGGAATTGGTTACCCCGGAACTGGGTGCTCCCGCGGAATTCAGGACCGCCACGAAAATCACGGAAGCCCTCGCGGCCGCGGAATCCTCGATCAAAGTCGCGACCGAAAGGCCGGAAGCCCGGGCCGAAGAAGGCACGGCCACGGAAGCCATGGAACCACGGGCCCGCGCCAATAAAAATGCCGCCAACGAAATAGTTGGGGCCGTAATACCCGTAAGGCGCGCAAGCATACGGGTAATAGTCGTAGTAGCCATATGTGCAGACCGGCGGCGGACCGATGTAGCCCGGACCGACTCCAATTCCTACGCCAACCCTAACCTGAGCGTGGGCGGCGGTACCGGCAAAAACCATAACAAGCCCGAGCAAACCGACATATTTGAGATATCTCATGGCCAGCCCTCCCTTTACGACGACGTACGATCTTTAAGGTGCAATGCCGTTGCCAAACTCGGCCGTGCGCACCTTGGACAACCACCGCGGAATCAGACACTTGGCAAACACCGAGCGAGGGCGCTGCGGATCGAAACTGGCTGGAAACCACCACCCTGCTGATTTTCAACCCATCTTTGAGGTTGAGGGGGCTAGTCAGGCTAGAATATTCTTGGATTCGGTTTGTGGAGGAAGGCGCTAAGCCGGCCGGCCTGCTCCCTCCAGCAAACGCTTGATTGTGGGTATGAGCAGCCTGCCCGTTTCGGCCTTTTGGATGAAGGCCTCGGCTCCCATTAAGCGGCTGATTACGGAAGCGTCTCCCGTCGTGTAATGACTACTGATGAAAATGATTTTCGTGCCAGGGGCAATTTGCCGTATTTCCCGGGCAGCTACGACACCATTCATCCCGTCCATGACAATGTCGAGCACAACCACGTCGGGCGTGGTGTTGCGGAACAGCTCAAGCGCCTCGTTCCCGTTCGCAGCTTCAGAAAGCTGCCAACCGGGCTCCTGCGCCGACAAGAAAGAACGCAGCGCAGCGCGAACAAGCTGCTGATCATCAACGATGAGCACGCGGAGCATGAAATTCGAATCGTACGCTTATACAGACCGCAGTCTACATACGAGAATTGCCTTAGTGTACAAAATTGGACACCTGCTTTCGAGGGCACTGACTTCCGCCCCTCGAGTGACCCGGATCACAGCCAACGGTCCCTTCTTTTCATTAGCGTACATCCGTGCGCCGAGGAGAACTTATGACCAGCGCTAACTGCAGGGCAAGATTTCAATGGCTTTTCTTTGGTGCGGTGGTCATGGTTCTTGCAATCTCTGTATCCGGCTGCGGCGGCAATAAAAGAAGCTCCGAAGCTGTGCCGGACTCAAATTCTGGCGGAAGACCCGTCGACGAAAGTGTGACGGGCTCTGTGACCGGCGCTGTGAAATTCGAGGGCACGCCCCCTAAAGCGAGGACCATCAACATGGCCTCGGTGCCGAGTTGTAATAGTCAACGCACCTCGCCTGCTACTACCGAGGACGTGGTGCTTGGTGATCAAGGCACGCTGCAGAATGTGGTTGTGTACCTGAAGGGCGATTTTAGCCAGTATTCGTTCCCGAAAGCGGCGACTCCGGTCAATGTCGATCAGAAGGGTTGCCTCTACACGCCTCACGTGGCCGCGCTGATGACCGGCGAGACGCTGCAAATCACCAATTCCGATTTGGCGACTCATAATGTCAACGCAATGGCCAAGAGTAATCGCCCCTGGAACGAATCAGAGCCGCCGGGAGCGGCAACGATCAATCAACAGTTCACTCGGGAAGAGGTAGCGATCCGGGTCAAGTGCAATATCCACGCATGGATGAAGCTCTATGTCGCCGTGCTCCGGCATCCTTACTTTCAAGTGACCGGAAAGGACGGCTCTTTTGCTCTTAAGAACGTGCCCCCGGGAAAATATACGCTCATCGCCTGGCATGAGGTGTACGGCACAAGAGAACAGGAAATCACGATCAACCCCAAGCAAGAACAGAGCGTCACCCTCACCTTCACGGGTCGCGATGGTCAATGACACCCGATCTGACGTAATCACAATCACAGCGCTCGCGGCTACAGGAGAACCGGGACCGGGCGCGCGGCCCGCATTCGGCGGCCCCAATTGACAAAACAATTGTGCTAACATGCGGGCAATCGGGGCTCGCTAACTCTCTCGCAGGAGGTTTTTATGAAACATTTCATGATGGCGGCCTTAGTTGTGTCATGCGCGTTTGGGATCATGCTCGGCGTTCAGGCGCAGCAGGCAGCTCCTAAAGAGCACAGCATGACCGGATGCCTGAAGGCGGGCACGGAAGCCGGCACGTATATGGTCACGGACGTGGAAGGCAATGGGCCAAAGTCGATCGGCATCGTGTCGTCGTCCGTCAATCTCGCGCCCCACGTCGGTCACAAGATTGAGGTCACGGGCACGGCCGTTCCCCCGAAGGAAGCGGAGACTGACGCCAAGGTACCGAAGGCTCCGCACTATATGAAGCTGACCGCGATCAAGATGATCTCGACGACCTGCCCGTAAACGGCAAGCGTCAGGTCTCGCGTCAAGCTCGTCGATTTTCGACGAAGTGGAGACTTTTGCCCGAGGCAGCAGGATGATTGCGGCCGGGTGCCCGTTGATTTTTGCGCTTCAACAAGAACGACAAGGAGTTCCCATGTTTAAAAAATCCTTAGCTTTCGGACTGCTCGCAACTGTGGCCTGCACGGTAACTTGGACGGCACCGGCTGCGCTCGGCCAGGATCCCAAGACAGTTCTCAGTAATGCTTCCAAAGCGATGGGTGCCGACAATCTTAAAAGCGTCCAATACTCCGGGACTGCCACGGAATTCGCGTTCGGACAGGCCGTGAATCCCGGTTCGCCTTGGCCTGGATTCGCGGATAAGTCTTATACGCGAACCATCAATTACGAAACGCCCGCGTGGCGCGTTGATCGAGTTCTTGCCGAGATTCCTGCGGGTCGCCGTGGCGGCGGGCTGCCTCCGGGTCCGACCCAATCCGTGGTTATTGGCGCGAATACTCCGTGGGCTCAGCAAGTGGACCTTTGGCTCACCCCTTACGGTTTCCTGAGGGCCGCGGCCAGGAATAACGCCAGCGTCGCCGCAAAATCGATGAACGGGAAGAAGTACACGGTGGTGACGTTTACAGCGCCCAACAAAGCCAAATTCAACGGCTACATCGACGCACAGAACATGCTCGATAAAGTCGAGACATGGATCGATACGCCGATGCTCGGCGACACGCTCGTCGAGGTCACCTACAGCGGTTATAAGGATTTCGGCGGCGTGAAGTTCCCCACGTCCATCGAGCAGAAGCAGGCCGGCTATCCGACACTCGACCTCAGCGTCACGGATGTAAAGCCCAACGCCGCTGCCAACATCCAGGGCAATCCCGCCGGCGCGCCGCAAACGCCTCCGGCCACGTCCCAAAAACTCGCGGATGGCGTCTTCCTGATCCTGCCGGCGTATGCGGCCTTGGCCGTCGATTTCAAAGACTACATCGTCGTCGTGGAGGGACCGCAGAGCGAGGAGCGCGCGAACGCAGTGATCACCGAAGCCAAGCGGGACATCCCGAACAAGCCCATCAAGTATGTAGTCAATACGCACAATCATTTCGATCATGCGGGCGGGCTCCGGACATTTGTCGCGGAAGGCGCCACCATCATCACGTATCAGGGCAACAAGGCGTACTACCAGAAGATCTTGGCGCTGCCGCACACGCTCAATCCCGACCGGCAGGCGACAGCCAAGAAGAAGATCCTGATCGAAACGATGGCCGATAAGAAAGTGCTCACCGACGGCAACCACGTGATCGAGCTGTACCGGATGCAGGGCAGCAATCACAATGACGGACTGATCGCCGCTTACTTGCCCAAGGAAAAGATCCTGGTCGAAGCGGACGGCTTCAATCCGCCGGCTCAAATCAATGCGCCGCCGCCCAATCCCGTCAATCCGAACACCGCCAATCTTGTGGAGAATATCGACCGGCTGAAACTTGACGTCGAGACGATCATCCCCATCCACTATCCCGCTGATAGCCGCAAGGTCGCTACTGCGGAACTGATGAGAGCCGTCGGCAAGAAAGATTAGCTCTCGGACGTAAAGCGCCTGTCGGCTATCTAGCCATGAAGGATCGGCCGGCGTCAGAGCTTGGGACGAAACCAGTGTTCCCAGATGCCGAATCTGGCGGCCTCGGGCGCGCGCACGCCGGATTGCTTCAGGGCCAAGAGGATTTGACCACGGTGATGCGACTCGTGCGAGACGAGGTATCCCAGCAGGGTAAGCCCTGGCCGGTCCTTGATGCGCTCGTTCCGCTCGATAATCCGCGTAAGGCGCCCCTCCACCGCATGCCCGGATGCCTGCATCGCCTTCATCAGTTCAGGGCGGGATGGCGCCGCACCCGTTTCAAAGCGCGGAATGCCTTTCAGGAAGTCGCGCCCGACGTGTGCCACACGCACGCCGTGCATATGAGCGAACACTTTGGAAACGGTGCGCCCCGTCGAGGGCTGGCCTGTCTTCAGCAAAGGAACAGCCTGAAAGCCGGCGTCAGGAATGTTCTGCAGCAAAAACTGGTTGATCTCTTCGTGAACGCGCCATATTTCCAACACGCCTTCAATCATTGAACCCCCGTCGGTCGCGAGAATTGTATGGCTGAGCTTCTAGCTCGCCGGGTTGAGCTTGCGCGCATCAAGATAAGACGTGACCGCTGCGGCGCTTCCCGCGGGATCGGCCAATGCTACGTAGCTGTCGGGCCTCACGAGGTAGGCGGCATTTCGCCGCAACCCTGTGCGACGCATCTCCGAACGCCAGGGAAAAACGTGCAGCGCTAATTTTCGGCCATCGCACATCGCTTGGATCTCAGGCTTGGCTTCGCCGTACACATGGACCTGCCAGCGCAGCGACTTCAGCGGCGCGAAGTTGTCCTTGTCGGCGCCGTTTAGGCCCTTCACCCAGGGCAAGCGGTCGCCGCCGTGAACCGCTCCCGCGCGCCCCTCGCTCAAGGCGCTGCCTCGATAGTTCACCACCGACTGCGATACCGTGCGGAACATGTAGCGGCGCACCGCCTTCAGCGCGAAAAGCGGCGGGAGCAAGAACGGCACGAGGTGCAGCCGAATAAGCCGCGCGATCGCCCCGGAACTGGTGACACCCGTGAAGGCCCGATCGGTCGTCGCAACCAAACGCCGGGCGAAAGCGATCCGTTCCGGCTCGTAACTATCGAGAAGCGACGCTTCAGCACGTTTATTCAGGACGGCGGCAAGTTTCCAGGCGAGGTTCACTGCATCGCCAATGCCGGTGTTCATGCCCTGCCCACCCACGGGACTATGGATGTGCGCGGCATCGCCCAGCAGGAACGCGCGCCCTTTGCGGAAACGATCGGCAACGCGATGGTGGACGCGGTAGGTCGAGAACCAGTTCACGCGCGAGACGTGGATGCGCATCCACTCGATCACGCGCTGGCTCACGTCCTTCCAAGCCAGGTTCTCGTATTGCTGTTCGGCTTCCTGGCGCACTGTGCCCACGAGCCGTGCGCGCCCCTCGGCCTTCAACGGGAAGACAGCGAGAAAATCGGTCTTGTCCAGGCCGACGTGCACCTCGCCATTCATTGCCGCCCTGCTCGCTTCCACGTCGGCTACGTAGAAGAGGTGCGTGTACACACCCCCCGGGAAACCGATCTTTTGCGCCTCGCGAACCGCGGAATGGGAGCCGTCGCACCCCGCAATGTAAGCGGCTTCGCAGGCCTCCTGCGTTCCATCCGAGCGGCCCAACCGAGCGAGCACGCGACCGCTGGCATCCTCGAACCTCAGGAGCTCCGTTTGGCGCTCGACTTGGACGCCGAGTTCGGCGAGGCGATCGATCAACAGCCGCTCGTGCTCATCCTGGGGAAAGATCAACGCGTAAGGGAACGGACTCAAGCCCGCGCCCATGTCGCCGAAGACGGCACGCGCCACTTGCTTGCCGGCCACCCAGAGATTCGCGGCCACCGCTCTTCGTCCACGCTCGACGACCTCGTCGGCGAGACCAACCTGGCCGTAGAACTCGAGCGTGCGCGCCTGCACGGCAAGCGCGCGCGACGTCGTCCCCGGCTCGGCCGTTTTGTCGACGATTCTTACGCGCACGCCCAGACGCGTCAGCCACAACGCCAACACCAGCCCCGTCGGGCCCGCGCCCACGATCAAGACGCCGGTGTCATCCATCGACGCTACTTCAGTGAAAGTTTCTTGTCGGGATCAGGACGGACGATCAGGTAGGTAACGTCGCCCTCCGTGCTCGCCCAACCGTGCGGCACTCCGCCCGGGATGATGACGACATCGCCCTTGGCGATTCTGCGCGATGCACCGCCGTCAATGCCGTCGCCCGGCACGTCGGTCCAATTTCCCAGCGTCGATGGCCGCGGCGCCGCGGGTTTTCGCAGTTTGCCGCCGGTCACCAACACGCCGGCGCCATCGAGCATGTAATAGACCTCCGCGACATTGGTTCGGTGCATGGTCGCGTTAGGCGGAGTGCCTTTTGGCCGAAAAACGCCGAATACGCCGAGGCGGTACCCTCCGGCGTCGATAACCCGCATGGGCCGATCGCTATTGCGATCGCGTGGCGCATCCTTCAAAAACGCCTGCACCTGTGCCGCGGTGATGTCCGTCGCGACCATGGGCGCCTGTGCCCCGGCCGAAGAAGCAACGAGCAGCAGAAATATCCCCATGACCATTTTGCGCATGAGATGGTTCCTCTCTTTTCCCGCGATGTAGCAGCGAGGTCTGTACGATGCGGGAGCGTAGCACATCCGGGGGCGCTACAGCTTGCAGGGCGAACCCCAAGACGGAGCCCGCAACGACAATATTTCGGGCGATCGCAGATTCAGAGCGCAAGTAATTTCTTGATCTGTCCGTCGATGAAAAACCACATGACCGGCTTCCGCACGAATACATTCACATTCAATTCCTCTAGCAGGTCGCTCGCTGCTTTACGGATCTGGTCATAAACCTTCTGGCGCTTCGTTTTATCTACTTGCGACATCTGAATGTCGTTCAGGCTCTGGTCGATGGGATCAATCGGCTTCGGCGTCCAGTGCAGATTCGCGAAGACGCTCCCTGGTTGTGTCTTGTATTTGGCCAGTTGTTGCTGGGCGACGCTCCGACCATAGTCATAATCGTGCTTGCGGTAGCGGATATCGAAGAAACCCGCGAACGCCAGCAAGCCGTTGCTCGCCAATTGTTCGGGCACAGGCACAAAGTCGTAAATGAGCATCTCTTCCTTTTCGTGCAGGCGTGCGGCGAGTTCCAGCACCAGAACGGTGTCCAGCCAGGCGTCGGCGACGGCGGGCTGTGCGGCGAGTTGCGCGTATTCGGTCGCATATTGCTGGCGCAGTTGGGCGCGCGCCGCGGCAAGCCGGGCCAGAGAAGCTGCCGTGGTCTGGTTGTTCTCAGCAAAAAAAGCCTTGAGCAGGGCGTCGGAGACCGGACACGTCACCGCAGGAGTCAGCGCCCCGGTGACAAATAACTTCTGTAATTCGGCAGCTCGTTCATCGAGTAAAAGCAGCTGATCGTTGTAGCCTTCGGCAACGGACCAATCCTGAAACTCAGATTGACCGATTACTGAATCCGCCAGGCGAGACGCCAATACCTTGTAATCGGCGTCTGCTGCGTTGAAGCCTGCATTCGGGTCCGGCGAGTTCTTTACTTCTTCAGATCGCTTTGGCTTGGGCGCAATGAAAAGATAACCGCGCTGGGCGGCATTCAGGCGTCCTCCGGGAACGTTCTCCACGAGATTCTTGGCCATTCCCAAAGGCTCGTTTTGAAAAACGCCACCGTCGGTGTACGTGAATGTCGTGCTGGGTTTGCCGCCCCAGACGCTTCGAACCAGATACGGACTGGTGTACTCCACGATGTTGCGGACCAGGTCCTGCACTCGAAACGCAATGGGAAATGCGCCGCACGCCACTGCCATGGCGCGAATTCTTTCCCACAGTTCCGCGCGATTGTCCTGAACCTGGTCGATCTCCGTCACGAATTGATCTCTGTGGCTTGTGTAAATGAACTGCCCCCCGCTGAGGGTCGAGCGGTAGTAATCGACGCCGTTGAGGTTCGATAGAGCCAGCCCGAGTTGCAGCTTTCGTTCTGAGGAGAGTGCCGGATGGGGTTGTGCGGCGGGCGGACGTTGTGAGGGATCTTTGTAACGTGCCAGCAGAGAAGATTCCGATATTCCGATCACGAAATCGGAAGACAGAACGGAATGCGTCACGTCCTCTTGCGGGTCTCGCGCCAGCAATCCCTCAATGTCCACGCTCGCGACCCATGCATTGTAAAGAGGATTGTCGTATGCCTGGCTCATGGCAGGACCGTCGTAGAGCAGACGTTGCGCCACCATCGCGACCGTCATTCCGCCGGCCGAAGCGCCCGTAAGCACATCGATCTCGATGCGTTCATCGGGGAGATGGTTCGCATCGGCCCACTGGTTATGCTGAGCGAGCGCATCGAGCACTTCAAAGACCACGCCCGACTCATAACTCCCCAAGGAAACGGCCCCGGAGATGGTCATCGCCAGCTTCTTGGCCATCGCACCTGCCCTCTGTCGGCGCCTGCAACAGACCACGCCGGATCTAATCGCGGCGAATCTCGGCTGGGATACTACATGGAAAACCAAGCAGGTTAATAGCTGAGATAGCTATGACGGTTTGAGATGGAGCGTTTGAGATCGAGTACAGGTCGAGAGATGCTCAGGATTCATAAACGTGCTCGACGCTGACCGCCGGGCGAGTTTACTACCGGAGCTACTTCGAAGGCGCCAGACCCCGGTATTTCAGCATCGGCTCAATGCTCGGCTCTTTTCCGAGCCACGCCGCATACATCTTGTCCAGGTCTTCGGTGTTGCCCCGCGAAAGCACCATCTGACGGAAGCGGTCGCCGTTAGCCCGGGTCAAGCCGTGATCTTCGAACCACTGGAAGGCATTGTCGTCCAGCATCTCGCTCCACAGATAAGCGTAGTAGCCGGCCGCATAGTCATTGCCCCAAATATGCAGGAAATAACTGGAGCGGTACCGCGGCGGCACGTAGCTAAGGGAGATCTGCACTTTTCGGAGCGCCTCGGTTTCAAAATCATCGGGTTTCTGCAGCGGAGCGGTTGGCGGAAGCGTGTGCCACTGCATATCGAGTTCGGCTGCAGCCAGCAACTCCGTGAACATATAGCCCTGGTTGAAGGTTGCGGCCTTCTTGATCTTGGCGGCGAGCTCGGCCGGCATGGGAGCGCCGGTCTTATAGTGTTTCGCGTAGTTATTGAAGACCGCCGGATAGCTGGCCCAGTGTTCGTTGAACTGCGACGGAAACTCCACGAAGTCGCGTGGCACTTCCGTGCCTGCAAGGGTTGGGTACTGAGTATCGGCGAACATGCCGTGCAGCGCATGGCCGAACTCATGGAACATGCCGGTTACGTCGTCGAAGCTAAGTAGAGCAGGCTGACCTGGCGCCGGCTTGGTGAAGTTGGCAACGTTATAGACGACCGGAAGAGTGCCCAGGAGTTTGGACCGCTCCACATAGCTGTCCATCCATGCGCCGCCGTTTTTGTTATCGCGTTTGTAGTAATCGCAATAAAAAAGCGCCAGTGATTTGCCGTTGGAATCGAGCACCTCGAAGACTCGCACATCCGGGTGGTAGACAGGGATGTCATGGCGTTCCTTGAAGGTGATCCCATAGAGCTGGTTCGCGGCATAGAACACGCCATTCTGGAGCACATTGTTCAGCTCGAGATAAGGCTTGATCTGCGATTCATCGAGGTCGTATTTGGCCTTGCGGACCTGCTCGGAGTAGAACTCCCAATCCCATGGCTGCAGCTTGAAACCACCCTTTTGCGCGTCGATCACTTTTTGGATGTCGCCGGCTTCGCTGGCCGCTTTGGCGGTCGCGCCCGCCACCAGTGCATTCATGAACTTCAGCGCGGCGTCCGGATTTTTAGCCATCTGGTCGTCAAGCTTCCACGCTGCGTAGTTCGGGAAGCCCAGCAGCTTGGCTTTCTCGGCGCGAAGCTGAGCCAGACGAGCGATGGTGTCTCGCGTATCGTTTGGTCCGCCGCGTTCGGCGCGAGTCCAGGAATTCTCGAAAATGGCCTGGCGGGTGGAGCGATGGCTGAGCGTGGCCAGGTCGGGCTGCTGCGTGGTGTTCTGCAGAGGAATTACGTAGCCGCTCACCTTGCGATCCTTGGCCGCCTGCGCGGCTGCGGCGATTTCCGAGTCGCTTAGGCCGGCGAGGGCGTCCTTATCCGTGGTGGCGTACCCTGCAGCCTTGGCCGCGGCGAGCAGCTTCGATTCGAAAGCATTCGTAAGAGTCGATTCCTCTTCGTTAAGTTTTTTCAGTTTTGTCTTGTCGGAAGCGGAGAGATTGGCCCCAGAGTGCACAAATTTCTTGTAATCGAACTCCACCAGCCGCAGCGACTCCGGATCGAGCTTGAGCGAAAGACGCTGCTTGTAGACCGCGGCGACACGCTCGAATAGCTTGGCGTCGAGGAAGATGGCATCCTCGTGCGCGGCCAGTTTGGGCGCCTCGATGTCCTTCACTTTCTGCAACTCCGGATTCAGGTTTGCCGAGGTGACACCGTTAAAAGCCCCCATCACGCGGCTCAGCAGCAGGCCCGTTTTTTCCATGGCGACAATCGTATTCTCAAAGGTCGGCGCGACTGAACTATTCGCAATCGCCTGCATCTCCTTGCGCTGCTCCGCCATACCCGCTTCTATCGCGGGCTGATAATCGCTGTCTTTGATCTTGTCGAATGGGGGCGCCTGAAATGGCAGCTTACTGGGCGCATAGAACGGGTTGTTCGGGCCAAAGGGCGTATCGGCGGTCAAGACGGGCCTAACGCCGATGCCGATCGTTATCGCGCCAATGGCGACCAGAACGCCAAAGCGTGGCAGTGTGATCTTTCGCTTGCTCGGCGAGATTTTGCTCATTGGTGATCGTTTTACCTCTTGTTCCGGATTGTAAAGGAGACCTGGGCCCGCGAACTACTGCAGCCATGGAGCCTGGCGGCTGCGCACCCGGGAGCAGTTCAGCAGTTTGCATGACGCGAGGGTCCGGCCGGCGCTACCGGGAACGGGCCTTCTTCCACTCGAGTGGCGGCAGTTCAACATTGGCAGCCTGCTTGAGGTAGGCTCTCGCGTGCTCCGCGGCGCGTTCCTTTCCCTCCTCGATATCATCGACAGGCTCTGAAGGCGCAATCCACGTCTTGGTGGCGACGTTGTAGACCGACGTTTGTACACCCATGGCATTGTGCTCAGAGAACAGCCGCAGGTGCTCCCCAGCCAGTATGACCTCTGCCCAAACGCCATTAATCAACATGGAAGCGACCCGCCATGCCGATCATTTTACGCCAGCCGGCCGCACTCTCATACGCTCAACATCGGGCCGGTTTCGGAGCAGAGGAACTCCACGTGGCCGCGCTAGAACTGAACGCACCTGCCCCGCTGCGCGCGGGTGGGGCGCGAAGGCGCCGCCTGATTGCCGGGCGCGGCGCCCTTTGGGAATTTTACGCCAGGCCCGCCTTGTACAGCGCGACCAGCTTGCCCCACGCGCGTTCGGCATCGGGCTTGCTGTAGATCGGCATGCCGTTCTGCAGCGGCATGTCCGGCACGCACCAGCCGTGCAAAGCTCCCGGATAGACTTCGATCTCCGCCGGCACCTTCGCCGCGGCAAATGCCTCCTTCAGCTTGTCTTTCGCGTCCGGCTGGCGCATGTCGTCATTGGACGCGATCCCGAAATACATTCGAGCCTTGATCTTCGGCGCGAGCAAGTGCGGGCTGTCGGGCTTGTCCGTGACCAGACCGCCGCCGTGGAACGATCCGCCGGCGCCGACGCGACTCGGCACTGCCGCGGCGGTCCTCACCACCAGCGGCCCGCCCATGCAGTAGCCCTGGGTGCCGATCTTCTTGGATCTTGTTGACCTCCGTCTGCGCGTCGAGGAATGCGACGAAGGCCACCGCATCCTTCTCCGCCGCGCCCGGCGCATTGATCGACCCCATCAGCGGCCGCAACTTCGCCATGTCGGCTGGATTCTGGAAGTTGAAGGAGGAGGGATCCTGAATCACGGGCGCCTTGGCCACGCGATAGAAGGGATTCGGCACGAGCACCGAGTAGCCTTCGGCGGCGATGCGCTTGCCGATGTCGCGCATCGACGGGCGCAAGCCGAACGCGTCCGGCCAGATCAGCACGCCCGGATGCGAGCCGGTGGTCGGATGAATGAACGCCGCGTCGCACATGCCGTCAGGCGTTTTGATCGCGACGTCGGTCTCGACGACGGGCATCGCCGCAGACGCGGAACCCGCGGCGGCCACAAGGCCGGCGGCCACCGACATGGCGATGAAATCGCGTCGCGAGAGGTCGCTCGCCGCCTCGTCCTGTTTTTCTAAATCTTGTTTGTCATCCGTCATTGGCTTGCTCCTTGTTGTAAGTGATTTGGGCCGGAACGTTCCGCTACAAATCCCTCTTCGCACCAGATTCCTTCTTTGCGCAAGACGCTATGCCACCCATCCCCGGGTGTCAAGCCCGGATCACAGGGCAGCCGCAATATCCAATTGCTTGATTCAGTCTGTCAATTTTCTCGCAAGTGGGCAGGAGCGACTCCGTGGTGTAGCCTCATCATTTCTGAAGCATGTTCCCGAGGAGAGCGGGATACGACTGTGGAAGATGTGAGAACAGAAGAATCTCGGCGGCTTGGGCGCGTCTTTCTCTCTGCCGAATGGCGCGATCTCGTAATGTTGAATTATCAAGTCGATCCAGACCTGCTGCTGGAGTATGTTCCAAGCGGAACGGAGTTGGACTTCTTCCAAGGCCAAACATTCATCAGTCTGGTTGGTTTCCGTTTCCTCCGCACCAAGGTCCTGGGGGCTTTTGGTTTCCCCTTCCACGCTAATTTCAACGAGGTAAATCTTCGTTTCTATGTCAGGCGTCGCGAAGGCGACGACTGCAGACGGGGAGTTGCCTTTATACGCGAGATCGTACCGAAGTGGCTGATCGCACAGGTCGCCCGCTTCGCTTATGGCGAGCACTATTTCTGCTATCCGATGCGGCATCGCGCGGATAGCAAAGAGACCGGCAAAATGGCCGAGTATGAATGGAGAGTGGACCGCAAATGGTGCAGGTTATACGCGCAAGCTTCGGGGATTCCTGCGCGTCCACGGGAAGGGACTCTCGAAGAATTCATCACCGAGCACTATTGGGGTTATTCGCGGCGGCCGCTCGGCCGATCTCTCGAATATCGAGTATCACACACGCCGTGGCGCGTTTGGGTTAGCACCGAGTCGGGTTTTGAAGGTGATGGAACCTCAACCTACGGGCAAAAGCTTGGCGGCGTGCTGAACCGCAGGCCGGACTCGGCATTGATTGCTGAGGGCTCGCCGGTGATGATCTACACAGGCAGGGCGATCTCGTGATCGAATCTGCTGACAAAGAGAGTCCAAATCCGCCTCGTGCTGGCTGGGTCCTCTATGACGGCGCGTGTGGATTCTGTTTCCGTTGGGTACATCTATGGGAGAACGTACTCAAACGGCGAGGTTTCGTACTCAAAGACTTGCAGTCTGCGTGGGCGGACGGCAGCTTGCAAATCTCGCGGGATCAACTGCTGGATAACATCCTGGTATTGACGTGCAGTGGCGGCGTCGAATCCGGCGCCGATGCGTATCTTTTCGTGACGCAGCGAATCTGGTGGGCATGGCCCTTTTTCGCAATCTTTAGCCTGCCCGGCTTCAATTGGGTGCTTTGGCGCGGCTATCGTTGGTTCAATCGAAATCGCTATCACATCTCCCGTCATTGTTCTTTGCCTCCTAAGGACGGGCCGGCCAAACCCTGATATGTAGGCCCATCGAAAATTAGCCGGCCGTCAGCCGGGTAAATTTCCGCCGATGTCGTTTCTCTGCAAGTCGGCGACTATCGGAGGATGCTAAACTTTTTGCTGAAGATGTAGCGATGTTGAGGGGGTGTGCATGCAGACGGAAAAAAAAGAAGTCATCAGCCAATGGACCGGTTCGGCTCCCTACTGGGAAAAACACCGAGACATCATCCAGGAGATGTTTGCGCCGGTTGCTCAGGCACTCATCGCAGATGCCCAAATCAAGAGCGGCGACGCGGTCCTCGACGTAGCCACGGGTCCAGGAGAACCGGCAATGAGCATTGCCGAGCGGGTCGGCCTCGAGGGCAAGGTCGTAGGAATCGATGTAATCCCGCAGATGGTGGAAGCCGCGCGTCGCGAGGCCAATCGCCGGGGATTTCGCAACGCCGCTTTCGAAGTGGCGCCGGCCGACCACCTGCCCTTCGAGGACAGCACCTTCGATGCCGTGGTGAGCCGGTTCGGCGTGATGTTTTTCCGGTCTCCCGTTGATTCCGTTCGTGAGATGTTGAGGGTTCTCAAACCGGGTGGGAGGATCGCCTTGGCGGTGTGGCATTTCGCGGAAAGAAATCCGTTCCATTACGCTGTGTCGCAAATCCTCGAACGGTATGTCGATTCACCGCCACCTGCGCCAGATTCGCCGGATGCCTTTCGTTTTGCAAAGCCCGGCGACTTGCTGGGCGTTCTGTCCAAAGCCGGCGCGGCCGCGCCATCGGAACGCCTCTTGCAATTCTCGATACGAGCCTCGATTCCGGTCGAGGAGTTTTGGGACTTGCGATCCGAAATGTCAGACAAATTTCGCACCAAGGTTGCCTCCCTCTCACGGGAGCAGAGGGCCGAGCTCGGACGTGAGGTCACGCAGGCTATTCGTGCATTCTCCGTCGATGGCGGCATGAGCTTTCCCGCCGAAGTCCTCATCGTGAGCGGCAGGAAAGGACCCTCTTAGCCAACCGGCTTATGGTCTTTGGGCCGTAAGAGGATCATTGGGTTTGATTTTCCCGTCGGGCACGGAAATTACACCAGGTTCGTGGAAGTCATGACGGAGTGCGCCAAGGCCACACTCGCGCGCCGCAAAGAATAGAGCCTCAATGCGAACGAGTTGCGTGCGATGCTTCGAGGCTATTGCGGGCGGCGGAAGAATCCCATGTATACAGCTTTGCCCAGAACGTGGCCTTGTATCGCCTTCATAACGTTTGTGCGGGTCTCAAAGGGATCGGTGCCGGGCTGGACATCGACCTTCGAGTCCAGGGCAAAAAGCTCAAAGACGTAGTGGTGCTTCGGCCCATTCGCGGGAGCGCCGGGGCCTCGATAAACCTGACCGCTCGCACTGATCTGATAGGCGCCGTTCTGCAGCTGCGCTCCCATCGGAATACCTTCCGGAAGCCCGGTTGCGTTGCCCGGAATATTCCAGACAAGCCAATGCAGCTGGTCATCCGTGGTGTGGTTCCGGCTGCCCTCCATGTCGTGCATGTGCAAAAGGAACGTCACTGTGCCCGCGGGGGTGTTGGTCCAGGTGATTGCGGGTGACGTCTGGTCCATGACCTGGGTGTATTTCGCCGGAATGTCGGAGCCATCCGCGAAACCTGGGATGGTCAATACCATTGGCTGGGGAGCCGGCCCGCGTTGGCCACCACCGGCTTCGGGAGCGCCAGCACCTTGCCCTCTCTGGCCCTGAGCTGCGACGGTCATCGCCGGTAAAACCATCATCGTGAAAACCCACAGCAATCGAAGAGATCGCATCGGCCTTGCCCTCCCAATATTCCCGTAATTTCCCATCGTCCAGGGCTATGCAGCAGCATCATAGGCAACTGCAACCCACGAATACAAGCAGCAGGCCATTGTGCACGCTGCCACGCCGCGCCGGCCTACTTGACGGGCTCCATGCCTTTCGCCTTATAGGCCGCTGCGGCCTTCGGCCCCGTCAGGAATTTGACCGCAGCTTTGGCGGCCTCGGCATTTTTCGCATTCGCGCTGACGCCGGCGGCAAAAGCCACGTAGGTCTGGAATTCCTTGGGGAACGGACCAGCCAGCTCCATCCCCTTGGCCGACACAATCTCGCTGATCAAGGTGAGCAGCAAGTCAGCCTTCCCGCCCACAACAGCCGCTGTAGTCTCTTCGGCGCCCGGCAAGAGCAACGTCTTGGACTTGAGGGCATCGGCAATTCCCATGCTGCCGAGCATCTTGTCGATTACAGGCCGGCTGGCGCCTGCTTGGGCGTAAGTAATCGACTTGGCGTTCAGCAGTGTCTTCTTGAGCGCTTCGGCCGTGCTGACGTCAGGCTTGGCCGCACCCGAGCGAATGCCCACTCCGATGCCCACGCGTGCGGCGTTCGCGCGTGAGTCCGCCGCGAGCTTCCCCTCTTTGATCAGGGCATCGATTGCGTCGGAGGTAAGAAAGGTGACATCAAAAGACTCGCCGCCCTCGATCCTTGGTTTTATCGAGGCAGTGGTGCCGAATTCCACCGCCAGGGGATGGCCGATCGCGCGCTCGCATTGCGGGATGAGGTCTTTCAACGCTCCCTGCACGCCATTGGACGCCACGATGCGAACCGCGGGCGGTGCCTGTGCAGCAGATCCTTCGGCAAACAGACAAATGATTCCAACGATCGTCATCGCCATGGCTGCGGCAAATACACGTCTCTTCATCGGCGTATCTCCTCCCGTGTCGGGAACTCGAGGCGCATCAGCACACCTATGGCGGGCAGCCTATCCAAAGAAGCCTTCGGGGGCAAGCAGCAGGCTAGGCTGGGGTTAATTCGTCAGTTCTTGAGCGCGCGAGGTGATCTCAATTACTTCGGAGCGGTCGTTTGCCCCGGTCTTGCGGAGCATTCGATGTATGTGGTTCTTTACGGTTTGCTCGGAAAGATTCAGATAACTTGCGATTTCTTTGTTCGTCAGGCCTTTAGCAATCATGGGAACCAGTTCCTGCTGCCGCCGGGTCAGCCTTAAGCCAAGCTGCTGGAAGCTTGGAGCGAATTCCCTGCGCCGCGCGACACTTTCAAATAATGTCCGGCAAAGCTGAGGGGGGCAGACCGCCTCGCCGCGCGAAACGGCTCGAATTGCCGCGATGACCTCCAATGTGGATGCCTCATTCAGCAGATAACCCGCGACGCCCTCCCGCACAGCCTTGAGGAAGGCAGACTCATCGGCCTCCATCCCAACCATCAGAAGCTGCACGCGCGGATTCAAATCGCGTAATTGGGTCCGGGATTGACGATACAAGACCGTCGCGCTCACTGCATCGATCAAAGCTACGTCGCACTCAGACTTTGAAATCAACCCGGCCAGATTCGAGCGGTCCGTGACTTGTGCTGCGATCAATATGTCCGGTCTTTTTCGGAGAATACGGTCCAATGCTTCGCAGAGAAGACGATTGCCAATCAGCAGAAGAACCTTGATCCGGAAACCCGGCTCGCTCAATTGGTTTTCACCTCGACCGCGTTGGAAGTCGGCTGAGTCTAATTGAGAAGTCCGGGCAATACAAGGTTTACTGTAGTATGGATATAGTTATCTTTTGGTCGCACTCCGGTACTAGGATGATGCTACCTACTTTGCTAATAAGCCCGGACTAGCGAACCGTGAATGGGATGGAGGCTTCCGTGGTCTCCCATAGCAGCGCCATTGTTCCTTGATTATCCCGGTCCGAGCGCAATTCGATTTTGAACGTTTCGACCGGTACGGCTAGCTTCTTGAGGTTCATTTTCGTACGTCCGAAGTCCTGGGAAACATCGTAATTGAGATGGAACTGGCCGGTCTGCTTATTGATGATGAGCGTCCATTCGTTCTGGTTGGGGACCGTCCAGATGCTGTAGCTTCCCGCCGGGAGTTTGAGCCCGCCCATTTCCAGATCTGCCTCGGTGGTAATCTTGGTGGCCCAATTTGCGCCCGTACACCAGACTTCGCCAAACGGCACCAACCCACCCATGACCTTTCGCCCGTGCATCGACGGCGCGTAGTAGTCGATGCTGATCTGCTTGCCGGCAATGGTAGCCGCAACTTTCGCCGGAGGACTGGTATACCCCGAGCCGAACTGACGCCGAGCTGCCCAGGCGACGACCGCCACCATCCCCAGCGCGATCGCGAGGCCCACGCCAAGCCTTCGATTGTTGATCTTCATCATGGCGACCTCCGTGGAAACATCCTATCTCAGTGAGCTCCGAAACGGACCAGCTGGCAGGAACATAAATCACGAATCGAGATTTACCGAAGGCTAAAACTTCCGCGACCATTCCCTTGGCCAGCGCTCAATGACAACCTTCTTTTCAGTATAAAACTCAATGGCGTCGCGCCCTTGACCGTGGACTACGCCAAAAAAACTGGCTCGCCAGCCGCTGAACGGGAAATAGGCCATCGGCGCCGCAACACCGATATTAATCCCAACGTTCCCCGCGGGCACTTCGTAGCGGAACTTGCGCGCTGCTGCGCCACTGCTGGTGAAGATCGATGCCATGTTGCCATAGGGGCTCCGCGACAATATCTCGATACCGGCTTCAAGCGTATCGGCAGGAATCAAGCTCAGAACCGGCCCGAAGATCTCCGTATCGGAAAGTGCGCCATGGATGGGAGCGTCATCGAGCAGGGTCGGCGCCAGAAAATTTCCCGAGTCGCTCGCGCCCCGGCAGGCGTCCCGACCGTCGAGCAGGATTTTTGCTCCTTCGCTGGCACTTTTTCCAATCATGCCTTGAATACGCGTCTTGCTCTCGCGCGTGATGACCGGCCCCATTTGAGTCTCTTCTTCAAGCCCATTGCCCACGCGAATGGATTCGGCCATTCTCGCGATGCGCTCTCTAAAACTTTGCCGCGCCTCTCCAATCGTTACGGCGACGGATACAGCCAGGCAACGCTGGCCCGCACAACCAAAAGCGCTGTCGCTTACGATTTGAGCAGCTGTTTCAATATCGGCATCGGGAAGGATAAGCACGTGGTTCTTTGCGCCGCCCTGGCATTGCACCCGTTTGCCATGCGCAGCCGCATGCGCATAAACATATTTAGCGACGGGCGTCGATCCGACGAAGCTGATGGCGCGCACCTGCGGATGCTCGATCAGCGCATCGACAACCGTTTTTCCGCCATGCACCAGATTGAGAACGCCCGCTGGCAGCTGCAAGCTCTCTATCAACTCGAAGACTCGCTGCATCGTGAGCGGAATTTTTTCCGACGGTTTCAGTATGAAGGTATTACCGCAGGCAATGGCATACGGCAGGAACCAAAACGGAATCATGGCTGGAAAATTGAAAGGTGTGATTGCCGCGGTCACACCGACGGGCTGGCGAATCATGGTTTCATCAATTCCCGAAGCCACATCCTCGAGGTTGTAGCCTTGCATCAGCGTGGGTATGCCGCAGGCCACTTCGACGTTTTCGATGGCGCGGCGCAATTCGGCGCGGGATTCGCCCAGGGTTTTGCCGTTTTCCGTGGTGCAGATCCTGGCTAGCTCCTCGATGTGTTTCTCGAGCAGCTGTTTTAGCTTGAAGAGGTACTGGATGCGATCCTCAGGCGGGGTGCGGCGCCACGCTGGAAACGCCGCCGCGGCGGACCGGACAACGGCGTTGACGTCTTCCGGCGTGCAAACGGGTACATGGGCCAGCACTTCCGCTGTCGCCGGGTTGACCACTTTTGAATGTTCGGCTGATCCTGGTTGACTCCATTTTCCGGCAAAATAAAAAGGCAGGGCACGACCAACGCTCATCTCTGAACTGCCTTTTTGGCGGCCGCCCCGCCAGCGGCGGAGGCCTCATTCCCGGGTTCCGGCGCAAGCGCCGTCAACCAATCACGCACGGATCGTTACTCCTGAACGCTTCCATCAAGATCGGTCCGAATGACTCTGTTCAACCTGTGACAGACTTTCATCACGAGGTCTGGTAAGGTTCCACCGCACCAGTACAGGTCGCTGGTGCGGGCGCCTCGCGATGCATCGCATCGGATGTCCGCATGACACGCGGGGCGCTCTTTTATTTAGCGGGCCCCCGGATTCTCCAGACCGCAACCCTGCCGCAGGGACTTCCGCCCCGCAAGTTCCCAACAAAAACACGCCCGGCGTCACCAGATCTTGCAGCGTTGGTCGGCAGCTTTCACCATCGGGTCGCCGGCCTGGCACGAAAATGCCTGCGCAAACTCCGGCGTATTCATCAAGGCGCCCGCGGCGCGGAAGCGCGGGAGCGGGTGAGGATCGACAGTGACCATCATGCGTTCGTACTCGGGTCTCGCCGTCGTGCCCCAGATGCGCGCGTACGACAGGAAGAACCGCTGCTCGGCGGTGAAGCCATCGATCTTGGCCGGCTCGGGCTTGCCGGCGAGCGTCTGATCGAAGGCCATGTGGGCGATGGTAAGCCCGCCGAGATCGGCAATACTCTCGCCAAGCACCAGCTTGCCATTCTCATGTAAGTCGTCGGCGACCACAAAAGAATCAAACTGCTTTTCGATGCAGGCGGCGCGGTCCTTGAAATTCTTCATGTCCTGAGGAGTCCACCAGTTGCGCAGATTGCCCTGGGCGTCGTATTGACTGCCCTCATCGTCAAAGCCATGGGTCATTTCATGGCCAATCACGGCGCCGATGCCGCCGTAATTCAGCGCGTCGTCCGCCGAGGCGTCGAAAAACGGCGGCTGGAGAATGCCGGCGGGGAAGACAATTTCATTCATGTTGGGATCGTAATAGGCGTTGACCGTGGGCGGGCTCATCTCCCATTCGGTGCGATCCACAGGCTTATCGATCTTGGCGAGGTCGCGATGAAACTCAAATTCGCTGCCGCGCTGCAGATTCTCGATATAGGAAGTCGCGCCCGACTTGATAGGCACTGTAATCGCGCCACTTATCCGGGTAGCCGATCTTGAGATCGATTGCGGCGAGCTTGGCAAGGGCCTGCTTGCGAGTGGGATCGCTCATCCACGGAAGTGTTTCCAGGTCGGAATGCAAAGCGGCGACAAGATTTTGCACCATTTCGCGCGCGCGCGCCTTGGCCTGCGGCGGAAACGCCTTTTCCACATATTTTTGCCCCAGCGCTTCAGCGAGGTTGCGGTCCGTGGAGTTGACGCAGCGCTTCCAGCGCGGCTGGATCTCCTTGGCCCCGGTGAGAATGCGCCCGTTGAAATTGAAATTTTCGTCCACGAACTTGGAGGAGAGCGCGGGAGCCGAGGCGTGGATGAGGTGCCAACGCAGATAGACTCTTCCAATCGGAAATGGGCACGGACTTCAACTGCTTGTCGAGCGCCTGGAAAAACTCGGGCTGCCCGACGTTGACGGCGTGAATCTGGGGAAATCCCACGTTGCGGAAGTAGGTGTCCCAGGAGAAACCGGGCGTAAGCCCGCGAAGCTGGGCTGGATCCATCTTATGGTAATTGGCGGCAGGATCGCGGAGTTCGACGCGGGTTTTTGACGCTCTCGCCATCTGCGTCTCGATGCCCAGCACGGTACGCGCTTCGGCAGAGGCCTGATCGGGCGAGTCGCCGGCCAGCTCCATCATGCGCGCCACGTGCTGCCACGTATTGATCGCGGAGCTGCTTGGAGTGGTCGTCGTCCTTGACGTAATAGTCGCGGTCGGGCATCCCCAGGCCGCCCTGGTTCGCCCCTCCGATGACCTGCTGGCTATTCTTATCGTCTTGCTCCGCACCGAAGGAGAAAAACGCGCGCGTGCCCAGGCTCTGCAAATGGGCCACTTCGTCCTGGAGTTGCGCGACATTCGTAATGGCGGCGATGCGATCGAGCTCCGGCTGGATTGGTTTAATGCCGGCGGCTTCGATCTGGTTGGTGTCCATGCAAGCGGCGTAAAAATCCCCGATCTTCTGCTCGATGGAGCCCGGCGCCGCGTTCTTATTTTGAGCCGCGGCCTCTAAAATCTGCCGCAGAACCTCCTGATTCTTGTTCTGCAGCTCATTGAAACGGCCCCAGCTGGGGTACTCCGGCTGAATCGGATTGTGTTTGATCCAGCCGCCGCTGACGAATTGGAAAAAGTCCTGACATGGCTTACAGGTGGTATCCAGATCGGCGGGATCGAACGCGCGCTCATGGGCTGCCGCAACGGTGCGCGGGAGGCGCGCCGAACCGCCCGGGAATAGGACCAGGCCCACGGCCAAAATCATCAGGCCCAGAAGAACGATCAGAGCTCTTACTCTATGCATGCCAACCTCCAGAAAGCGCCTGTAGGGAGAACTCCAGAATAGTGGGACGTATATGGGGAGTCAAACGTTAGCAGAGGCAGGTCGCGGGAGGCGCAGGCGGGTCGCGCGACCTGAAGTGCTACGGCCGATCTCGGTTTGGGTGTTATCATCGGCCGGAAGTTCCGTTGAGGAGGATGAATATGAAGTCACATTTCCTGATCGCAGCGGGTTTGATGGCGGCCCTTTGGAGCGCGGCAGCTCCGGCACGAGCGCAAGAGGTAACCAAAGATAACGTCGATGGCATTACAAACTTTCATCGGATCGAAACCACGGTAGCGTGCACGGGAGCGATCAAAGCCACGGCGGTACCCGAAATCAAGAAGATGGGGTTTGCATCCATCATCAATCTGAGAGAAGCGAGCGAGGCGGGCGCCGACCTTGATGCCGAGGCCGCTGCCGCGAAATCCGCGGACATTCGCTACTACAGCGTTCCTTTCAACGGCGCTTCGCCCGATCCGGCCGCGGCAGACAAGTTTCTGCAGGCGATTACCGCGAAGGGCAGCGAGCCGTCATTCATTCACTGCGCAGGCGGCGGGCGCGCGGCCACGATGTGGTTTATCAAGCGAATGGTGGTGGATCACTGGGATGTGGACCGCGCCGCGAAGGAAGCGACGGCACTGGGCATGACGAACCCGATGCTCAAGCAATTCGCCATCGACTACGCGCAGAAGCACAAGGGCTAGGGTCTCATTGGTGTGGCGGCGCCTCGGGTGCGGGGCGCCGGCGCGAAGAGATCCGTCCTACTCTTTGCTAATTCGGAAGATAGGCCACTGCCATCAGGTGGGGCACTTGCGCCCACTACTGAAGGTTCGGGCTCGATCAGCCTAAGCTGGTTGCTGCTGAGTCATACAGTGCAGCGTGCCAAGGCCAAGCACCAGATCGCGCGAAGCGATGCCGATGACTTCGCGGTCGGGAAAAAGCGCAGCCAAAGTATTGAGCGCGACGCGGTCGTTCGGATCGCTGAACGTGGGGACCAGGACCAGTTTATTGGCGATGTAGAAATTCGCGTAGCTGGCGGGGAGCCGCTGTCCATCGAAGTAAACCGGCTGCGGCATGGGAAGCGTTTCGATGCGCAATGGATGGCCATCCTGATCTTTCATCCCGCGGCATCTGGCGCAAGCGGGCAAGATTTTCCTGCAACGGCTCGTAATTGGGGTCGGCGCGATCGGACTCGACGACGGTCACGACGGTCGAGGGATTCACGAAGCGGGCTAGATCGTCGACGTGCCCGTGCGTATCGTCCCCGGCAATGCCGCGGCCGAGCCAAAGAACATTCGTGACGCCCAGATAGTCGCGAAAAATCTCCTCTAGATCGGCGCGCTGGAACCCCGGATTGCGTTCCTGCACGGGACTGAGCAGGCATTCCTCCGTGGTGAGCAGTGTTCCGCAGCCATTGACGTCGATGCTGCCGCCTTCGAGCACTACGGGCGGCCGTTATATTCGGCTTCCCAAACCGGAAGCTTCAGCTTGGGAAAAACCCGCTTCATGGCGGCATTGTCTTTCTGCCCGTCGTCGTACTTTGCCCAGGCGTTGAAGCGCCACTTTGTGGCGGCGACTCCGCAATCGTTTTCGGTGGCACATCTTTGCACAAAGATGGGCCCGAAATCGCGCGTCCACCCGCGATTGGTGGGAGCGATAGAAAAAATCCACGGCGCCAAGATCTGCGCCGCTCTTCTGCAAGATGCGGCGGGCTGCGCGCTCTGCATCGCGCATTCTGCGCCAGGATGCGCACGCGCTCGACGCGCGCCAGATGCCGCACGATATCCGCATAGACCCAGGGAATCGGCGCAAACTTGCCGGGCCAGTCGGTGCGCTCGTGAGGCCACGCAAGCCAGGTCGCTTCGTGCGGCTCCCATTCGGCGGGCATGCGGTAGCCAAGTTTACCGGGGGGTTTGCCGGGAGGTTCGCTGCCGTTGGCTTTCGCGCGCGAGGAGCTCAATCGAGCCACCGCTCGAGTAGAGGCGCATAGGCATCGGTGCGGCGGTCGCGCAGGAATGGCCAGTTGCGGCGAACCTCTTCCATGCGGCGCAGATCGCATTCGACGACCAGAGTTTCTTCCTTATCCGGCGGAGGCCTCGGCGATGACCTGGCCGAACGGATCGGCGACGAAAGACGAGCCCCAAAATTCGATGCCGCTATCCGGCGGGCCTTCGAAACCGACGCGATTCACCGCCGCGACGAAAACGCCATTGGCGATGGCGTGCGAGCGCTGGATGGTGCGCCAGGCGTCGAGTTGCGCCGCGCCGTATTCGTGCTTTCTCGGAGGGATGCCAGCCGATGGCCGTGGGATAAAACAGAATGTTCGCGCCACGCAAGCTCGCGAGGCGCGCGCCTTCCGGATACCACTGATCCCAGCAGACCAGCACGCCGATGCGGCCGTAGCGCGTGTCGAAATTGGGAAATCCGAGATCGCCGGGCGTGAAATAAAATTTTTCGTAATAGAGCGGGTCGTCGGGGATGTGCATCTTGCGATAAATGCCCAGCAGCGAGCCGTCGGCATCGAGCACCGCCGCCGTGTTGTGGTAGAGGCCGGCGGCGCGGCGCTCGAAGAGCGAAGCCGACGATGACGACGCTCAGTTCCGCGGCGAGCTTTGCGAGAGCTTCGGTGGATCGGCCCGGGAATCGGCTCGGCCAGATCGAAACAGCTCGGCATTTTCCTCGCGGCAGAAATATTGCGAACGGAATAGCTCCTCCAGGCAGATGATCTGCGCGCCGCGCTTGGCCGCTTCGCGAATGGCTTCGATGGTGCCGGCAAGGTTGGCGGCAGCATCCGTGGAGCATTTGCGCTGCAGCAGGCCGATCGTCAGTTTCTCGCTCATGATGTGAATACTACCATCTCGGTTTTAGGCGAAGAAGCTCTGGCCCATCAAACATGCGAAGCGCTTCCGTGGGACTCCGCATTCAGCACGTCCCGAATGCGGCGCAATACTGCCTCGAACATCGCCGGGGTCAGCCGGCCGGTCTGCGTGTTTTGCTGGCTGGGGTGATAGCTGGCGAAAAGATGGGGCAGATCTCCGGGAAGCTTGAACTCGGCGCCGTGGGCAAACTCATACGTTTTGCGAGAAGCGAGCACTCCGCGTTGGATAAGCAGCCGCAGGTAGGCCTGAAAAGCAATGGCGCCAAGCGCGAGCACGGCCCGCGGGCGCAGAATATCGAACTCCTCCTGGAGATAGCCCGCGCAATTGCGCAGTTCCTCCGGCAAGGGCTCGTTATCGGGCGGCGCGCAACGAGCGGCGGCCGAGATGTAGGCGTTGCGAAGTTCCAGCCCATCGTTGGCATCGACGGAAGTGGGCTGGTTGGCAAATCCCGCGTCGTAGAGCTGCGCGTAAAGAAAATCGCCGGAGCGGTCGCCGGTGAACATACGTCCGGTGCGATTGGCGCCATGAGCGCCGGGCGCGAGGCCGACGATCATGAGCTTCGCGTGCGAGTCGCCGAAGCCCGGCACGGGCCGGCCCCAATAGGTCCACTCGCGATAGGCGCGTCGCTTGGTGCGGGCTACCTCTTCGCGATATTCCACCAGACGCGGGCATCTGCGGCAGGCCACGACGGTGTCGTTCAGGCAAGCGAGGCGTTTTTCGGCGGAATCTTGGGCCACGGCGGTCGGGAAATTGTACCTCGCCGGATGGGGACAGAGCGCAAAAAGAGACCGCCTCCGCAGGAGGTCGAGTGGGAAGAAGGGTCTTGCCCGCGGAGGCGGTTCCAGTGGCCTTTGGCTGAATTTACTATTACATCCCGACAATACATCGTGTCAAGATATATTTTAGAAATGGTCTCCTGGGCAGCGCGTGCATCGTCTCGATTAGGTGCCAAATTAGCCTGTTGCATGCCCGTGGCCCAAATTGACATCGTGCAGGCTGCGGCATAGCATTCATGATTTACCCCTCAAGCGTTTGGAGCGCTGGAGCAAGACTGCGTGTCGATTGTCGAAAGCAAGCCGGGAACGGTCCTCAACCGGATCATCGAAGCGCGTCGCGCCGAAGTTGCGCGGCGGAAACGCATCATGCCGGAAGCGATGCTGCGAATTGCTGCCGGCAAGGCCGATCCGCCCCGAGACTTTGCCGGCGCTCTATCGCGCAATCAGCTCAACGTCATCGCCGAGATCAAGAAGGCTTCGCCTTCCGCCGGAGTGCTGCGGGAACAATTCGAGCCAGTGGCGCTGGCCCGAGGTTTCGAGCAAGCCGGCGCAGCGGCGCTTTCCGTGCTGACGGAAGAAGAGAATTTTCAGGGTGCGCTGGCGCATCTGCGCGACGCGCGTACAGCGGTCTCGCTCCCGGTGTTGCGCAAGGATTTTATTATGGATCCCTGGCAAGTGTGGGAAGCGCGCGCAGCCAATGCGGACTCATTTTTGCTGATTGTCGCGGCGCTCGATGACGTGTCTCTTGCCGCGCTGCTCCATCTGGGGCGCGAACTGGGCATGGAGCCGCTGGTCGAGGTGCACACGGCTGAGGAAGTGGAGCGCGCCCTGGCCGCCGGCGCGCGCATCATCGGCGTGAACAATCGCAACCTGCACACGCTCGAGGTGCGCGTGGAGACTTCGTTTGAATTGATCGAGGCGATTCCCGACGGCCACGTCGCGGTCAGCGAATCCGGGCTGCGCTCGGCGGAAGATCTGCGAGAATTGCGCGCGGCCGGCTTCGATGCGTTCCTGATCGGCGAGAGCCTGATGCGCGAAGCCGATCCGGGCGCGGCGCTTCGGCGGCTGATTGGGCCTTCTTCCGACCGGCCGATTCCGCCGCGGAGAGCTCCGATCGTTCACGTTAAGATTTGCGGCGTCACGAACTGGCCCGATGCGCGGCTCGCCGTCGATTTGGGCGTGCACGCGCTGGGCTTTAATTTTTACCCGCCGAGCCCGCGCTCGATCAGCCCCGCGGCAGCGTGGGAGATATTACGGAAGCTTCCACCGTTGGTGGCCACGGTCGGCGTCTTCGTGAACTGGCCCGCGGACGCGATTACGGCGCTGGCCGGCGCGTTGCATCTGGATAGCGTGCAGCTTCACGGCGACGAGCCGCCGAGCGAGGCCAAGGATTTGGACCGCCGCTTCCGCGTGATCAAGGCCTTTGCCGTGGGGCCGGGTTCGAGCTCAAGACTCTGTCAAAGTATCGAGCCGCTTCCGCTTTTCTGCTGGATGGCTTTCGCAGCGGACTCTACGGAGGCACGGGGCGTACCGCGAATTGGCAACTGGCGCGGCAGGCCAAGCGCTATGGCCGCATAATCCTGGCAGGCGGCCTTGGACCGAAGAACGTCGCGCAAGCCATCGCCGAGGTGCAACCCTTCGCGATAGACGTGGCCAGCGGTGTGGAGGCGCGGCCCGGGAAGAAAGATCCCGGCGCGCTGCGTGAACTGATGCGTGAAGTGGAGACGGCGAACCGGAAAGCGATTCGGGAGAAAAGATCATGAGCACGGCAGTAAAAACCTGGCCCGACGTACGCGGCCGATTTGGCCCGTACGGAGGGCGTTACGTCCCCGAGACGCTGGTCGCGCCGCTCGAAGAACTGGAGCGCGCCTATGCCGCGGCGCGCGCGGATACGAGCTTCGGGCGCGAACTCGATGAATTGCTCCGAAATTTCGCAGGGCGCCCGACGCCCCTGCAGTTCGCCGCGCGGCTGACCGAACATCTGCGCGGTCCGCGAATTTACATCAAGCGCGAAGATCTGCTGCATACCGGCGCGCACAAGATCAACAACTGCCTGGGCCAGGCGCTGCTCGCGCGGAGCATGGGCAAGCGGCGCATCATCGCTGAGACGGGCGCCGGGCAACATGGTGTGGCGACGGCGGCGGTGGCGGCGCGTTTTGGAATGGAATGCGTCGTTTACATGGGCACAGAGGACATGGAGCGGCAGCGGCTCAACGTGTCGCGCATGCGGCTGCTGGGCGCCGAGGTCGTGGGCGTGAATTCCGGCAGCCGCACGCTCAAGGACGCGATCAACGAAGCGATGCGCGACTGGGTAACCAACGTGCGCACCACGCACTATCTGCTTGGCTCGGTGCTGGGCGCGCATCCCTATCCGCAGATGGTGCGCGATTTTCACAAGGTGATCGGCGAAGAGGCGCGGCGGCAGATTTTGGAAGCCGAGGGCCGGTTGCCGGATCTGCTGGTGGCGTGCGTTGGCGGGGGCTCGAACGCCATCGGCCTGTTTCACGCATTCCTGGGGGATGCCGGCGTGAAGATGCTGGGCGTCGAAGCCGGTGGCCGCGGCCACACGCTCGGCGAACACGCCGTGCGGCTCGCCGTCGAACTGGGATTTTCCGGCGCGCGTCCCGGCGTGCTGCAGGGCACCTACACCTACGTATTGCAGACCGAAGACGGGCAAATCGCCACGACGCATTCGGTCTCAGCGGGACTCGATTACCCGGCGGTTGGCCCCGAACACGCCCTGCTTGCCGAGCAGCATCGCGCCGAATACGGCACCGCAAGCGACGACGCGGCCCTCGACGCGGCGCGCACGCTGGCGCGCGTGGAGGGCATCATTCCAGCGCTCGAAAGCGCCCACGCCCTGGCGGCGCTGATCGCGCGCGCGCCGCGGATGCGCGCGGCGAGATCGTCATCTTCAATCTCTCCGGCCGCGGCGACAAAGACATGGAAATCATCTCGCGCTACCTCTAATGTCCACCATGTCCATGGCTCCGCCGAAAATTCCCGCGACGACGCGCATCGCGCGGCGCTTTGAAGAGCTCCGCAGCCGCGGCGAGATGGGCCTGGTGGCGTTTATGACCGCGGGCGATCCGTCACTCGCAGCCACGGAATCGTTCGTGCTGGCCCTGGCTCAGGCCGGCGCCGACGTCATCGAACTGGGCGTGCCGTTCAGCGATCCGGTGGCCGACGGCCCCGCGATCCAGCGTTCGAGCGAACGCGCGTTGCGCGCCGGCACTACGCTCGCGGGCGTACTGAAGGTGGTCGAGTCGATCCGCCGCAAGAGCGATGTCGCCCTGGTGCTCTTCAGCTACTACAATCCCGTGCTGCAGATGGGCCTCGAACGCTTCGCCAGGAGCGCCGCCGATGCCGGCGCCGACGGCGTGCTCATTACCGACCTGACGCCCGAGGAGGCCGGCGATTATCGCCGCATCGTGCAGGCGCACGGCCTGGACACGATCTTCCTGGCGGCGCCGACGTCCCCCGACGAGCGCCTGGCGAGCATCGCGGAAGTCACCAGCGGCTTTCTCTACGTGATCTCGCGGACCGGCGTGACCGGCACGAACGAATCGCTGCCGGAAGATTTGCCGGCTCTGGTGCGGCGTGTGCGGCGCGCCACTCAGCTGCCGATCGCCGTCGGTTTCGGAATTTCGCTGCCGGGGCACGTTTCCGTGCTGGGGGGTCTGGCCGACGCGGCCGTGGTGGGCTCGGCCCTGGTGCAGGAGATCGAGCAAGCCGCTAGCGTGGATGCCGCGCGCGAGGCGGTGAGCGCGCGGGTGCGCGCACTGAAGCAGGCCGGAATGCACGGGAATGAGCCGGCGGGAGCCGGGCACATGAGCGTCGAAGATTGGCGTCGCAAAATCGACGAGATCGACCGCAAGTTGGTCGAGCTGCTGAACGAACGATCGCACTGCGTGCTGGAGATCGGCCGGCTGAAAAAGCAGGACGGATCGGCGCTCTATCAGCCCGATCGCGAACGGGAAGTGCTGGCCGCGGCGGAGCGGGCCAACCGAGGCCCGCTGAGCGAGGCGGCCATCCGGCGGCTGTTCGAGCGCATTCTGGACGAAGCGCGGTCCGTCGAGCGCACCGTGATGCGCGACGACGCGGAACCCGAGCATCACAAATAGCCGATGGCGGCGCGTGACCGCGAGCGCGGAAAAGCCATGAGCTTTTCGCGGCGAAGGAAGTTCGAGGAGAGCGCATGGTTGTGGTAATGCAGTCCGAAGCGAGCGAGGAGCAGATTCAGCACGTGATCGATCGCCTCGTCGCGCTGGGCTTCGACATCCATCGCTCGACGGGTGCGTCGCAAACGGTGCTCGGCGCCGTCGGCGTGCGTCCCGATTTCGATCCGCGCGACATCGAAATGCTGCCGGGCGTGCGCGAAGTGGTGCGCATCACGCAGCCCTACAAGCTGGCAAGCCGCGCCTTTCGTCCGGAAGGCACCGTCGTCGAATTGCCGCGGGGAGTACGAATCGGCGGACCCGAAGTGGTGGTGGCGGCGGGGCCCTGCGCCGTGGAATCAGCCGAGCAGATCGAGCTGATCGCCGCGAGTGTAGCGAAGTCGGGAGCGCGCCTGCTGCGCGGAGGCGCGTTCAAGCCGCGCAGCTCGCCCTACTCCTTTCAGGGAATGGGCGAGGAGGGCTTGCGCCTGCTGCGTGCCGCGGCGGATAAACACGGCCTGCTAGTCGTCAGCGAAGTCATGGATCCATCCCAGATCGATCTGATGCTGCCGTACGTCGACGTCCTGCAGGTGGGCGCGCGCAATATGCAGAATTACCACCTGCTGCGTGCCCTGGGCACAACGGCCAAGCCCGTGCTGCTCAAGCGCGGCATGTCCGCCACGATCGAGGAATTGCTGCTCAGCGCCGAATACATCATGTCCGGCGGAAATTACAACGTCATCCTGTGCGAACGCGGCATCCGCACCTTTGAGACCTACACGCGCAATACTCTCGATATCGCCGCCATTCCCGTGATCAAGAAGCTGTCGCATCTGCCGATCCTGGCCGACCCGTCGCATGGCACGGGACGGCGCGACAAGGTGGCTCCCATGGCCCGGGCCGCCGTGGCTGCGGGCGCCGACGGCCTGCTCCTCGAAGTCCACAACGACCCCGAACACGCCCTCTCCGATGGCGCGCAGTCGCTTTACTTCGAGCAATTCGAGAAGCTGATGGAACAGTTGCGCATGATCGCGCCCGCGGTCGGCCGCAGCATCGCCGCGTGATGGCTGTGCCCCTCTCGCGCGATGCGGTGCAAGGCACGGCCGCATTGCGGTCCTCGGCACCGGATTGATCGGCGGCTCGTTTGCGCTGGCCGCACGGCAGGCGCTTGCCCGGCGCGCGCATCGTCGGCTGGGACAAAGCCCGAAGTGCTGAAGCGCGCTCTGGAGCTCGGCGTCATTGACGAAGCCGCTTCGGAATTGCCGCAGGCCGTGGATGGCGCCGAGCTCATCTACATTGCGCTGCCCGTCGGGCTGGCGATCGAACGATTGCCGGAGATCGCGCGTCACGCGTCGCGCGATGCCCTGGTCACCGACGCCTGCAGCACCAAGCGCGCCATTTGTACCGCAGCGGAAAAGGACTTCTCCGAAAGCACTCGTTTTCTCGGTGGCCATCCCATGGCAGGCAGCGAAGTCTCCGGCGTCGACGGCGCCGATGCCTCGTTATTTCGAGGCGCGAAGTACGCGCTCATCGGCGGCCTGACGCAACAAGCGGGTGGCGACGGGCCCAGCGAGCAGGCCCGCGAACAGATCGACCGTATGGAGAGACTGGACGCGCGCATTGCAAAGTTCGTGGGTCTGATCGAAGCGATCGGTGCGCGGCCGATGTGGATGGACGCCGCCACGCATGACCGCGCCGCCGCGTTTGTATCGCACCTGCCGCAATTGGTGGCCGTAGCGCTCGCGGGCGTGACGCGTGAGGCCACCGATCAGACGGGCCTGCCGCTCACGCTGGCCGGGCGAGGCCTGCGTGACGCCCTGCGGCTTGCGGGCAGTCCCTATTCGGTCTGGCGCGATATCGTAATGACGAACACGGATAATCTGGATGTAGCGCTGGACCGGCTGGCGCAGGCCATCGAACATCTGCGCTCTCACCTGCGCCAGCGCGAACTGGAAGAAGAATTTTCCGCGGCCAACGAGGTTTATAAGCTGCTCCACAACTTGCGCTAGAGTGAGAGCGAAAGGCTGAAGAAGTTGCCGCGAAGCGGGCACCTTTTAAGCGGATTTTCGTAAGGCAGCGGAGGAACGGGCGAATCCATGGACAAGCGAGTAGCCGATGCGGACGTCGCCATCAAAGGTATTCCAGACGGCGCCACGATCCTGATGGGAGGTTTTGGAGTTTGCGGCATTCCGGAAAATCTCATTGCCGCTCTGAAGCGCGCCGGGACGAAGAACCTGACCGTCATCTCGAATAACCCGGGTACCGCGGACTTCGGCATCGGACTGTTGCTGGAGTCGCGGCAAGTGCGCAAGATGGTCGCTTCCTACGTGGGGGAAAATAAACTTTTCGAGCAATTGGTGCTGGGCGGCGAAGTGGAGCTCGAACTGAATCCGCAAGGCACGCTGGCGGAGCGAATCCGCGCCGGCGGCGCCGGTATCCCGGCGTTCTATACGCCGACGGGCTACGGCACCATGGTCGCCGAGGGAAAAGAGTCGCGCGACTTCGGAGGCAGGATGTACGTGCTCGAAAAGGCGCTGCGGGCCGACTTCGCTTTCGTCAAGGCGTGGAAGGGCGACCGCTGGGGCAATCTGGTCTATCGCAAGACGGCGCGAAACTACAATCCGGTGATGGCCACGGCGGCGGATCATGTCATCGCCGAAGTGGAGCAGCTCGTGGATATCGGCGGCCTCCCGCCCGATCAGGTGCACACGCCCGGCATTTACGTGGACGCCATCTTTCAGGGCGCGCACTATGAGAAGCGCATCGAGAAGCGCACGGTTCGCCCACGCGCGCGAGGCTGAATCAAAAGTCAGCGCAAAGAAGGGCCAGGGGTAAGATGCCGGCAAGTGAAACCGACAAACGAGAATTGATTGCGCGGCGCGTGGCTCAGGAGCTGCGCGACGGCTACTACGTGAATCTGGGTATCGGCACGCCCACGCTCGTGGCGAACTACATTCCCGCCGGGATGGAAGTCATCTTCCAATCCGAAAATGGGATGCTGGGCGTGGGCCCTTTTCCGTTCGAAGGGGAGGAAGACGCCGATCTCGTCAATGCGGGAAAAGAGACGGTGACCGAGATTCCCGGCACCAGTTATTTCTCGAGCTCGGACTCCTTTGCCATGATTCGCGGCGGCCCACGTGAATCTGACGGTTCTGGGCGCTCTGCAAGTGGATGAGCAAGGCAACCTCGCCAATTGGGCGATCCCCGGAAAAATGCTGAAGGGCATGGGCGGAGCCATGGATCTGGTGGCGGGCGCGCGGCGCGTGATCGTGGCCATGGAGCACGCCACCAAAGACGGGAAGCCCAAGATTCTGCGTAAATGCAATTTGCCGCTGACGGGATTGGGCGTTGTGGACCTGATCGTTACCGAGCTGGCCGTGATCGAGGTAGAGGCAGACAAAGGACTCGTACTGCGTGAAATCGCGCCCGGAATTACGGCCGACGCCGTTCAGAAGCTGACGGAAGCGCGGCTGCGCGTTGCACCGGACCTGAAAACGATAGCGCTGTAGCCATCTCGAAGCAGAGGAGACAAACGCTGTGGAGTTGCATTCGGTGGTTATTCTGAGCCTGCACACGCCGCGCGAAAAAGTGTGGGGCGAATTGATCGCGCTCACCACCGCCGGTGTTACCGTACGCGGCATCGATCTCAATTCGTTCGACGATTTCGTGCATCAGGTTTTGCATCCCGAAGGCGAGCGTACCGGCCTGCCCACGCTATTTTTCCCCATGCAGCGAGTGGAGAGGATTTCGCTCGACGAACCCAGCGGCTCGATTCCTTCGTTTTCTGATATATTCGAGCGCAAGGTGGGGCGTTCGCTGAAAGATTATCTCGAACTGTTCGCCTGACCTGCTTCCGCAATTTCCATTGATATGACGAGCCGCATTTTCACGGTCCCCAACCAGCTCACCCTGTTGCGCCTGGGCTTCCTGCCGCTCTTCATCATTTTGATTTTTTACCGCCGCTATGGCTGGGCGCTGGTGATTTTAGTCGCCGCCGGGCTCACCGACGGCATGGACGGCTTGCTGGCGCGGACGCTCAACCAAAAGACCAGCCTGGGCGCGTATCTGGATCCGATTGCGGATAAGCTGCTGCTCTCGTCGTCGTTCGTGGTCCTGGCGCTCGAAGGACAAATCCGCTGGTGGCTGACGATCCTGGTGCTGGGGCGTGACGTCCTGATGCTCACCACGGCGGCCGTGATCCTGCTGACCGCAGGTTACCGCGCATTTCCGCCGTCTATTTACGGCAAGCTGACCACCACGCTGCAAATCGTGCTGGTGTTTACGGTGCTGGCGGCCGCGGTATTTGACTGGCGGCTATTCCATGTGGCCGAGCGCATACTCGTGTACCTGGTGGCCGGCTTCACCGTTTTCTCGGGATTCCACTACAGCGTGGTGGTGGCCCGCCGATTGAGCCATGAAGGCTCCGACCCAGGCACCCGCCACCGCCAAGGCGGGAGCTAGCCAACGCCCAGTTGGAAGTAATTGAACAGCATGAAGGCAAAGCTCGCGAGCACCGCGACTCCAGCGGCCCATCCAAGTGCATTCGCGCGGCGGCGCTCGATCGGGTCGGCGGGCTGCCGATCCGCCATGATCTTCCCGAGTAGGAAGCCGGACGCAAATCCGCCGATGTGGGCGTAGTTGTCGATACCCGGCATCAAAATTCCCATGATCGCGATATAGACAAGCCAGTAAAGCAACTGGCTGCGCAGCATGCGCATGCCGATGCTGTGCCGCCCGGTGGTGAGCGCCAGAAGCAGGCCGACAAGGCCGAGCAGCGAACCCGATGCGCCAACGCTGAAGTGTCCGGTAATGGCGCTCAGGAGATAGCCGCATATTCCCGTCACGATATAGACGAACAGAAAGCGAGCCGATCCGTAGAGATCCTCAATGGTGGGCGCCAGATCCATGAGCACCCACATATTGAAGCCGATGTGCAGCAGGCTGCCATGCAGGAAAATCGCGGTGATGAATCTCCACGGCTGCGCGAAGTCGAATGGCCCGGAAAGCCCCATCCTCATGAGCACCGCGCCACTGATGCCGCCAAGCCCGAAAAGCGCGCCGAGCCCTCCAGTAGGGGCCTGGAAGCCACTGCGGTTGATCGTTGCCAGCAAACTGACTCCGTAGAGAATGCAGCAGAGCCCGAGAATTCCGTAGCTGACCGGGGTCGTCTGGGGCAGGATCCGGCCGAGCGAACGGCTGGCGGCGGCCATCGAAAACGTCAAGCTCGCTCCGCACTGATGGCAGCGGCCCGCGCTCGAACCCACCAGCGTGCCACAGGCCGGACACAATCGCGGGCGCGCGACCGCAGGCTGCGAGTGAAACCTGGAGGCGATTTGACTGCGCCAGCGGTCCATCTTGTAGCGCCAACGAACGGGAAGTTGCACGAGGTCTCCTTGCGAGCCGATGAAAGGCCCGTCTATAATACCGAAAAAGTTGATTCAGGCGCGAAGGCGCGATGCCCAGCCAGCGGAGAACACAGAATGTCAACCTTTGAAGATTTTGGGCGTAAGCTCGATGGCGAGATTGCACGTCTGCGCGAAATCGCAGAGCACAAGATTGTTCCCGCGACCCGCCGCCAAACGGCCAAGTCGTTGCGCCGGATATCCGAAAAGCTGGCGCAGGTCGCCGCGGAGCTCGACTCCAAAGTTGAAAGTAAAGCGGACTCTCACTGACCGCCCGAATTGCCTTCGCTTCATACGCTCACCGCGTTGGCGTCTCTATTTGGCATTCGCTGTCGTGCTCGGCACGGCAAGTTGCGCGCAGCGGCGTTCCGCCAGCGCGAGTATTCCCGCGCCTCCGGCTGCTGCGGCGTCGCGCGAGGCACCGCCGGCGGTTGCGCCCGGGACGTACGTCGAACAGGGAGTGGCCTCGTGGTATGGCGTACCGTTCAACGGCCGCAAGTCATCGAGCGGCGAAACTTTTGACATGAATCAATTCGTTGCTGCGCACCGAACGCTGCCCTTTGGCAGCGTGGTGCGCGTGACCAATCTGAATAATGGCATGCATACCGAGGTACGCATCATCGATCGCGGCCCCTTCGTTGAGGGCCGCACCATCGACCTGTCTCTGGCGGCGGCCCACGCCATCGACATGGTTGGAACAGGCGTCGCGCCGGTGCGCCTGGAGCTTATCTCCAGTCCATCGCCGCTGAACGGAGCCTTTTCGGTTCAGGTGGGCGCATTTCAACAGCGCCAGAACGCAGATCGGCTGCAAGCTGACTTGAGCCGGCGCTATCCGGTGTTCGTGCAGGATTATGACGCGCCGGCCGGGCATTTCTATCGTGTGCGCGTGGGCCGCCTGGCCACCCAGCAGACAGCGGAACGTTTTGCGGCTCAGCTCACCAGGGAGCGCGGATTCCACACGTTCGTGGTGAGGTTGGATGATCCCCGCTGAAGCGGCGCCCGATTGAGGAATCTTCTTAAAACTTCTTTGGAGGCTGGCAGCACATGAACGACTGTATCTTCTGCAAGATTGCCAGGCACGAATTGCCGGCGAAGTTGGTGTACGAAGATCCCGATCTTTTCGCCTTTGAGGACATCGCGCCCAAGGCTCCGACGCACATCCTCATCTGTCCGCGCCAGCATCTGCAGGCTCTCGATGACGCGAAGGAACAAGACGCCGCGCTGCTTGGCCGCGCCATGCTCGTGGCTTCCCGCCTGGCTGCTGAACGCAACCTGAAGGATGGCTATCGAGTGGTCGTGAACAACGGGCGCGGCGCGGGGCAAACTGTCTTTCACTTGCATGTTCACTTGCTCGGCGGCCGCGATTTCCACTGGCCTCCCGGCTAGGCGAGAGGACGAGCTTGTCTTAGCCAGCGGATTCCAGGACCTTCTCGGCCGGCGCGCCCTGGGCCAGCTCGTCGAGCGAGTTGCGCGCGCGGTCAAGCTTGCGGTCGGCGTCTGCATAGCTCTGCTGCGCGTTGCGCAGATGAGTGCCCAGCCGCTCGTAGATCTCGCTGAAGTTTTCCATCTGCTTCTTCAACCCGCTCAGGCTGGACAGCAATTTCTTGGCGTTTTCCTCGATCTGGATGCCGCGCAGGCCCAGGAAGATAATTTTTAGATGGGCGAAAAGCGTGCTTGGCGAGACCGGAACAACGCATCTCGTGCGGCAATATTCGTCGAGCGGTATCCCCTTGGCATCCACCGAGCGCAGCAGTTCGTAGTAAACGCCCTCGGAGGGAACGAACATCAGGGCGATATCGAGAGTCTCCTCAGCGGGCAGAATATATTTCTTGGCGATGGATTCGACGTGTATCCGGACCGCGCTGGAAAAGTCCTTGCGATAGTCCTCGCCCAGATCCAGGAGCCTGCGATAGCCCTCGAGGGGAAACTTGGAGTCGATGGGCAGGAGCTTATCGCTCAAGCGCACCACGGCGTCGACGATCTCCCCGGTGGAAAATCGGAACTGCGTATCGTAGCTGGCGCGCGGAAGCGTGTCGGCAAGAATTCGATCCAGCGCCACCTCGCCGAGGGTGCCGCGCGTTTTGGCGCCGCCCAGCACGCTTTCGATCTGCTTGGCGGCGCTGGAAAGCTCGTGACCGGCCTGCTGCATTTCGCCCAGTTGCTGGCGAATGCTTCCGAGCATCTGCGCCGTTGAAGCGTACTGTTCCGAGACGGCCTTTTGCGCGCCGCTGGCGATGGTGCCCACAGAGGCCATGCCGCTCTGCACCTGCTGGGTGACTTGGCCCAACTGCGCGGTGAGCGATTGTGCCAGCTGGCCGATTTGCGCGCTGGCGGCCTGCGATTGCGAGGCCAGCAATGCCTGCATCTCCTTACGAAGCGCTTCCGCCTGCGCGTCTGCCTCGCGCCGGGCCTTTACCCCGGAGAAAAGAGCGGTCACTGCGGCAACAATTGCTAGCAATGCAGCTACGATCCATCCCGTCATGGCTGTTACTTTATCGCGAATCCGGCGAGGCGCAAGCGGTCTGACGACTCCGCTGCGACTGAGCTACCGATGAAAGCTAATCGAGGAGTTTGTTGATGCGGCGGCGGAGCTTTTCGCGATCGTCCTGGGTCATGTGCACAAATTCCACGCCGCAGCCTTTTGCGCTGATGCTGCGCACGACGGCGGTGGTACGGATCTTGTCAAATCCAGCGCGAATCTCCAGGCGCAGGGAATCGCCGAGCGCGAGCTGGGCAGAGGTTTCAATGGACGCGCCGCCCAGCGCAATCGAGCGTATCCGAGCGGAATTGGGGCGCGCCCCTTCCACGACTGCCTCCAGGGGATCAAGCAAAGCGACGCGCAGATAGCGCCTCGGCCTCACAAAGGGAATGCTGGAGCCCTGAGGCGCTTTAGGCGTGGAGCGAAGACTAAGCGACCCAGAGCGGTCTTCAACCAGCGCCAACGCATCTTCGGCAGCCGAGCGCAGTCCGGCGGGTTCAACGTACGTGAGGCCGGAGCGATTGCGCACCAGGTTGCGCAGCAGAGTGGCCGCGTCTGACGCGCGCATTCTGCCCAGCGCTTCGATGGCTTTGATGCGGATGAAGACGTCGCTGAGTCGGTCGGCCTCGCCAGACGCGATCTCAATCAGGCGGGGCACGGCGGAGGTATCGCCGATCAGCCCGATGTGATCGATCATGCCCGGGGTAACCAGGAGATTCGCTTCGCGAAGGAGCGCCAGGAAGGCCTGCGCAATCTGCGGACGCAGCGCCGGAGCGGATTGGCGCGCGAGTTCAGTGACCGCCAGATCTTGCAGGCTCCAATCCCAGCTTGAAAAGGCTCGCGGCAGAGACGCAATGAGCCGGCCGGGATCCGCGGCTGATAAAAGCTTGATCGACGTGGCGACGCGCTGGCGGCGCGGCTCGAGCAGGTGCGTTTCAAGCGCGCCCAGGACCGGCTCGCCTGCCGCGCGAACCAGCCTGGACATCGCGGGCAGCGCATTGGAACCGGCGGACGAGGTCAACAGAAGACGCAGGCGATCGAGTAGCCGTTCCGGATCGCGCCGCAAAAGACGGGGCACCGCCGGATCGAGCGGGCGATTGGCCAAGGCCAGATCGACCAGCAGCAGCCATTCCTCGCAGCCCATGATCTTGCGCGTCAGAACGGCCAGACGCACGTCATCGGATTCGGCGGGGGCCCGGTCAATCTCCTGAAGAATCGCTTCGATTTCAGCACACTCGCCACGCGCTAAAGCCAGCTTGGCCAGGCTTTCGGTCACTTGTTCCAGCAGATTGGCGATGCCCGGGGAGACTTCGCGGTGCAGCGCGGCCACGACTCGCTGGCCCAGGTCTGAAAGCTGCGGACACGGCCAGATGCGCTCCAGCACGTCGCGCATCTCGAGCAGGCCGGAAGCCACGGCGCGGCGCGCCTTTTCCTCCTCCGATTCCAAGCAACGGGCGAAGTCGGCAAGGGCGCGGCGGGCTTCGCGGCGAGGCGCTTCGGCGCGCTTGCCTTCGGCTGCCGCGATCAGGCCGTCAAGATAGCCGCGCAGCACGGAGACAGGCAGGCACCAGGCATCGCTTCCGGAAAGAATGCGGGTTCTTTCGCGCGCCGGCAGCGCCCTCCAAAAGCGCTCGACCAGCGCATCCAGGCTCGCATCCGCGGCGTCGTCATCCGCATGGCCCTCCCGCTCGGCACGAAGCTGCGAAAGCATCAGACGTACTTCCGAGGGACGGAGGCGCGCCGCGGAATATTCCGAGCGCGCATAGTCGATGCTCAGCGCGTCCACGACACGAGCGAGGTAGGCGCCGAGAGAATCGGTTTCGCGAGGCGACTCGAGCGTCACCCCTTTCACCAGCATGGAACGAAGCAAAAGATCGGCCCCTGCAAATTCGGCACGGATGGCACGCGCCGCTTCCTGGCGTGCGTCCGAGTGCACATATTCCAGCCGGCTGGCGGCCGCCCACAGCGCGCGCAAGGCTGTTCGGAAGCGATCAGGCGTGGCATCCGATAATGAATTCGTGTTTACTGGCCCGTCGGGGCCGGTTCCGAGTATCGCTTCGAGGAGATTGGCAAAACTAAGCTCTTCTGGACGCGGCGCCGACTCATTGACGCGGATTCCGGCAATCCGATGTTCGCGCAGCCGGGCAACCCAGTCCTCCCGGGCAGCGACAGTCCGCGCGCGACAAGCTTCATCAACCGCGCGCGCGAATTGCAGCAGTTCATCGAGACGCACGTGGGGCACCAGCCTGAATGACCGGACGTGGGCGCGCCCAAAGACTTCGGCCAGCGCTTTCAATTCGCCGCGCGGGTCTGAGAGTCTGTGGCCCGGCGCCAGAGGCTGCTGCGGATTCATGAGCATGAAAGCGTCAGGCTGGGCTCCAATGTCCAGCACTGGAGAATCCTTCATGGCTGAGTCGAGCCCGTCGCCGGCGGCTTTCAGGCTTTCGATCAAGCGGGGATGGTGCGGACGGTAAAGCCTCACCGACCGCAGCAAGAGGTGCAGGGCGCGCAGAAATTGAGCGGCCGAAGCGCCGGGATCCCGCGGAATCGGAGATGCAGAAATTGGCCCGTTACCCGAGCGGCGGGCGGCGGGTTGCGATCCCGTATCCGTGACCGAAGGGCGTCGCGGAAATTCTGCTAGATTTTTCGAGGCCACAATAAGCTCCGCCCCACCTGGCTACGGCGAGCCGTTCGCTTCCCCCTGTTTGGATAACTCGCTGCCCACACACCTGTCGCCAGATGTTTTACTACCTATCTATCAGAGTGCGCTTTCCGAGGTGCGCTGACAAGAGATGAGGTTCGGTGCGCTGCGTATGCGTAAATCGCGCGTTTTTGCAGGATCGCGGGATTAAGAGTTACCTCAAAGACTTGGCGCGGGTCAGAGGAACCTTTTCAGTCGTGCTCAGAGGCGCCAGCGCCCGTGAGTTGCACAAGCGTTTGGCCCTGGCCGGCGGGATTTGGCCGCAGCGTCTGCGGCGCGCGCCAGTTATCGAGCATGGCGACCTGCTGGGAGCAGGAGACGGTGCAGCGCGGGGCGCAGGGCTTCTCGGTGTTGTACTCGCGGCGAAAATCTTCCAGCGTGTATTCAGCGAGGGGAGTGCCGGGATAGCCGCGCTGCTGCGAGCACCAGTGGACCAGGCCGTCTTCGCAGATGTAGAGGTAGCGCGCGCCGGAACGGCAGCGCCACTGATTGGCCTTGCCGCGCGCGATGTTGTGCTGGAAGTGGTTGAAGCGCGAGTAGGAGCGCTTGCCGAGCGTCATGACCTGCTCGAATATTCCCTGCTCGTGCGGCGTTGAGCGGCTTGAGCTGGCCGCTGCCGTCGTGCAGCACGCCGACGGTGCTGGTGAAGCCGAGTTCGAGGGCGCGGCGGGCCACGGTCAAGGCGTCTTCGGGAATTCTTACGCCGCTGCCCAGGACCGAATTGATGTTGACCTGAAATTCGGCGTGCTCGGCGAGCAGGACCAGTTTCTGGTCGAGCACCTTGAGGCTTTTCTTCGAAGTCTCGTCGGGCATGGCGTTATCGATGCTGATCTGCAGGTGATCGAGGCCGGCGCGATTGAGCTGCCGGATGCGGTCGCGCGGTGAGCAGGTAGCCGTTGGTGATCATGCCGGCCAGAGCCCCGTGACTCGCGCACGCGGGCGATGATCTGGTCGAGCTCGGGATGCAGCAGAGGCTCGCCGCCGCTCTGGGTGATGATGGACGCTGCCCAGTTCGGCCAGCTGGTCGACGCGGCGGAACATTTCCTCGAGCGGAACGGGCTTGGAAACGTCGTCGTACTCGTTGCAATAGGTGCAGGAGAGATTGCAGCGGCGGATGGGAATGACGTGCGCGAGGATGGGGTGATCGGCGGAGGCCAGCCCCCAGGCGATCATGCGCCATTCGCGCAGGCGGGTGCCGACGAAGCGCAGCGTGCGCCGAGCGCGTGTGCCAAAATTCATTTGCGTAACCCAGCAATCATCTCAAGGCGCGAGCGAAACACGGTTAGAACTCAGGCCATGAACGGCTTCAATTCGCGCTCGATATCGGTCGGGCCGACTTTTTCGCCGGCGTTCATGCGTTCCAGGATGGCGGCAACGATGCGCTTGGCGTCCTGCTTGGACTTGTTGCGCAGATAGCCGTCAAAGATGTGCTCGCCGCGCATGGCGTCGTTGATTTCGATCCTCGCGGTTGATGCTCATCGAGTTCGGTGAAGTAGACGACGCGGTACTGCCCGGCGGAAGTGTCTTCCCGGTAGATTTCGAACATAACTTTGTCGGATTCGATTGCGAGAGCCATGCTCGAGCTTCCGAGTGCTGCAGTTCTGCGGCCAGCTTATACGGCCTGTAGTTCCTGGTTTTCGATCTCGGCGGGCTGCGCTCGCGGCGCCTGCCGGCGGGACGCCCAATTCCGCGCGAAGCTGAGCCTCGAATTCGGCCAGCTTGACGTCGATTTCGGATTCCTTGCGCTTTCTGCGCGATCATGTCTTCGCGATAGCGCTTCAGGAAGTAGCCGATGGTCTCGACGCGAATGCGGATCGAGCCGGTGGGCTTGTTTTCGTCGATATCCTTGAACGAGAAGTAGGGAGTGCCGGACTTGGTCACGGTCTCCTCGACGACCGTGTAGATCGGCGCGTCGTGGCCGCACTTGAAGCTGGAAAGCTCGAGCGCGACCAGGTTGGGATGGCGGGCGGTGTACTTGGCCGCCCACACCTTCTGGCTGGTGTTTTCGCTGTAGGAATTCTTCCAGGCGTCGCTGATGTCCATGGGGTGCGTCGATGGCTGCCGGCGCGAACGTCGTCGCCAAACAAGCGCCAGATGATTTCGTCGTCAATCGGCAGCGAACCCTGCGTGAGGACCGGATAGCCGAGCTTCTGGAACTCCTCGAGGATGTCGTGGTTGAGGCCGGGATCGTTGTGATACGGCCGAGCCAGCAGGACGATGCCGATGCCGTCCTCGGCTTCGAGCTTCTGCAGGATTTCGCGGCCCTGCTTGCGCAGAACTGCCCTCGTTGAACTGATCCATGGCCTTCATGGCTTCGTCGCAGGCGCGATGATTTTCCTCGGGCGAAAGGCCGAGAATGTCGCGAGAACGTTTCGTACATCTGGCGTTCGAAGAGCACGGGCGTGCCGCAATTGATGAGCGGATTCAGGAACTCGACGCCCATCTCCTTGAAGAGATCGCTTTCCTTGATGAAGGCCGCCTTTGGTGGCCGCGGGCGTCGCCGTGACCGTGGGGCAGGCGCGATGGCTCTGCGCGTTGACCATGTCGGACGGCAGATCGTCGATCATCGGGAAGAAGATGATGTCGAGCGGCTTCTTCTTGTGGTGCACGTAGAGCAGGTTGTGCACGTGCGGGATGCCGACCTTCGACGGGAAGCAGGGATCGATCGAGCCGCGCTTGGCGCCGGCCTTGTACAGCTCCTCGGAGGTGTAGTCGGAGTAGACCAGGTTCTCCGCCGGAATGCCCAGCGACTCGAAGTAGGCGCTGAACATGCGGGTTGCAGGTGTACTGGTTCAGGACGCGCGGGATGCCGATGCGCATCTCGGCGCGGCGCTTCATGGCCGCGACGCGCGCCTTTTGCCGCGCGGTGAGGGCGTAGCGCGGCAGCGGATCGGCGACCGCGGCCGGCTTGAAAGACTTGAAGGCCGTCTTGGCGGCGATCTCGGCCATGTTGGGATTGGCGTCCTTGACGGAGTCCATGCCCTTCTTGATTTCGCGCATGGCGTTGACGTCTTCGACCAGGCCGCTGTCGCAACTGTTGTTGACGATCAGGCGCTTGGTGCCCTCGGCGATGGGAATCTTGGAGGTCTTGGAGCCGAGATTTTCCACCGGCACGCCCGGCATCAGCTTGACGTCGATGAAGGTGCGCAGGCACTTGTTCTTGCAGAAGTAGCAGCGCGTGTCTTCGCTGCGGTGCGTGACGTAGCTGATCTTTTGCACCGCATCGAGGCCGATGAAGCTGGTCTGGCGGCCCATCTTCCAGAGGCGGTTGGCTTCGATGGCCGCGCCGATGGCGCCGGATTCGCCGCAATGCTCGTGGACGATGACGTTGGGCTTGACGCCCTTGTCGCGGAAGCGCGACTCGATGAAATCCACCTGCGACTTGACCGCGGCCAGATTGTGCTGCGTGCCGCCCTGCAGGACGAAAGTTCGTGCCGAGCGAGGCCAGGTTGGGAATCTGCGAAACGTACAGCCAGATATTCTTCGGCAGCACGTTGGCGAGGCCGGCCAGAATCTCTTCCGGCTTCCAGCCCTGGCGCTGGAAATCGACGATGTCCGACTGCATGAAGACGGCGCAGCCGTAGCCAAACATCGGCATGGCCTTGGCGCTGAACGCCAGATCGGCGTAGTGGGTCACATCGTAGCCGAAACCCGCGCAGGTGGACTGCAGGAAGTATCCGTTGCCGGCCGAGCACTGCGTGTTGAGCTTGAAATCCTTTACGCGGCCGTTCTGCAGGATGATGAGCTTGATGTCCTGGCCGCCCACGTCGCAGATGACGTCGGCATGCGGGATAGAAGTGCAGCGCGCCTCGGTGTGCGCCACGGTCTCGACGATGGCCGCGTCGGCATTGAGCACGTCCTTCAGAATGTCCTTGGCGTAGCCGGTGGTGCCCATGCCGAGAATCTTGAGCGTGGCGCCCTGCTCTTCGACCTGCTGCGCGCAGGTTGCCGAACATGTCCATGCGTGTCTTCGATGGGATTGCCCTTGGAGAGCTGGTAGCACTTCACCAGGATGTTCTTGTCCTTATCGAGCAGGACGGCCTTGGTGGAGGTGGAGCCGCCGTCGATGCCCATGAAGCCTTCGACGACCTGGCCGGGCTGGAATGTCGCGGGAACGAATTTCTTGGGCTTGTAGCGCTCCTTGAACTCGGCGCAACTCCTGCGTCGGTCTTGCTGAGGCCGCTGCCGCCCTTTTTCTGCTTTTCTTCGAGGCGGCCGACGTTCATGTACCATTCCAGATTTTCCGTGCCGCGGTAGATGCCGACGGAGTCGTCTTCGTCCTTGCCAAATTCGACCGAGCCCAGCGCGGCGAAATACTGGGCGTTTTCCGGCACCAGAATGAGCGAGGCCGGGATCCACGCCTTCGGGCAGCGGGAACTTGCGCTCTTCCCAAATCTTGGGGATGCTGACCTTCCAGCAATCCTGCATGCCCTTGATGTAGGTGTTGGGTCCGCCGAGCAGCAGCACCTGCGGGCGCAGCGTGTTGCCGCGCGTCAGCACCGCCAGATTCTGCTGCACGATGGCTTCAAACAGCGAAGCCATCAGTTCGTCGGCGGGCACGCCGCTCTTCTGCAGGCCGTTGATGTCGGTCTCGGCGAAAACGCCGCACTTGCCGGCCACCGGATGCAGCTTGATGCCCGACGTAGCCCATCTGGCAGAGCTGGTCGGCGGGAATGCGCAGCTTGGCGTTGATCTTGTCGATGACGGCGCCGGTGCCGCCGGCGCACTTGTCGTTCATCGAAGGAATTTTCTTCTTGCGGCCGGTCTACGGGATCTTCCTTGAAGATGATGATCTTGGCGTCCTGGCCGCCCAGTTCGACCACCGAGCCGCACTGCGGGTAGAGCTTTTCGACCGCCAGGGCCACGGCGTTCACTTCCTGCACGAACTTGGCGCCGATCAGCGGAGCGATGCCGCCGCCGCCGCTGCCGGTGACGAAAATGCGGCTGTGGCCGGCGACGATGCCGACTTCCTCTTCCATGCGCTTGAGGAACTCGAGAACCTTTTCCGGCTGCTTGGTGTCGTGGCGCTGGTAGTCCTGCCAGAGAATCTGGTCGTCGACGGGATTGACGACCACGGCCTTGACCGTGGTCGAGCCGACGTCCAGGCCGACCATCAGCGGCGTGCCTTCCGGCGTACCCTCGGCACTGCCGGCTTGATCACCGGAGGTGGCGGCGCAATCGTCGGCTTTGGACAGATTCGCCGAGCGGGACGAATGCTCCGCCGCCTGTGTCGCCGTTGCGCTTGCCCTGTGCCGCAGCTTCCGCTTGAGCAACCCATTAGCAGTCTCCCGATTCGATCGGATGCTTAGCAGCCGCGAGCGCTTGCGCGCTGCGATCGGCTTATGCTTCGGCCTTCATCCGTTGCGCGCCACGTGCCGCACGAAATTCGCGCGCCAGGCCGATCACGCCTTCGCGTGCGAGGCACCTTGTACATCGGCGACTTCAGTTCCGGATGCTCGTCGACGTAAGCGCGAATCTCTTCGAGCGTTCTGCCGGTGGATTCGAGCGCGGCCTTGAATTCGAGCTTGGTCTTGGCCTTGGCTTCGCCGAGCGCCATCTGCACGCGGCTGTGGGCGTTGACGTCGCCTTCGCCCGAGGTCTCGACGGGCAGGAAGATCATGTCCTTGTAGTGAGACATGACGGCCGACTGCGCGCCATCGGACTGCGTGGAAGGCATGCAGCCGAAAGGCTTGAGCGCGAGAACCATGTGCGCCAGGCCCTTATGCGAGTAGTAGATGTTCTTGGCGACTTCGAGATGGCCTTCGCCGCCCGCCGCGCGCGAGTTGTAATAAGGATGGCCGAGGCGCTGCAGTTCGTACTGGTCGACCAGGTGATGGCCGATGCCGCCGAGCGCATCGATGATGCGGTTGTATTCGCGCTTGAAGATGGCCTCGGCGATCTTGATCTGCATGATCTTCTTGTGCATGCTCAGATTGATCTTCAGGCGCTTATCCAGCCGCCACGACGGAGGCGGCGTCGCGCCTTCGTCGAGACCCTTTTGATCGTGATATTTCTGCACGACCTGGTGCATCAGGTAGCAGATCCAGGTGCCGATCGGCTCGACCACGACCTGCGCGCCTTCCTTTTCGAGGAAGCGGAACATGTTGAAGTTGCCGTCGCCTTCGGTGGTCTGGGCCCAGAACTCGCCGGTGATCTTCACGATGGGCTTGACGCGGGTGCGGTCGATGGGAATGGCGGCAAAGCGCTCGCGCACTTCGCGCAGCGCGGCCATCGATCTCGTCGCCGAAGAGCTGATGCAGGAACTTGCCGAGATATTCGCGCCGTGCCCGCGAAGCGCGTCTTCTTGAGCAGCTTCGCCGAGCGTGCCGCGCAAGCGTCCAGGGCTTCTGGCGGCGCATCACTTCGTGCAGCAGCTCCATGGACTCTTCGAGGACGCGGTCGGTCTCGCCGGCGTTCACCTCGTAGGGCCGAATCTGGTAGGCCACGTCGTTCAGGATGTCGCCCATGTTCAGGGCGTTCAGGATGGCCAGGAAGAAATCCAGGTTCATTTCCAGGCCGGCTTCGGCCTCGGCCTGGTTCGAGGCCGCCGCTCTGCTGGAAGAGCAGCACGCGGAACTTGTCGAAACCCGGCATTGCGCAGGGCCAGCCGGTATTCCGATTCGTACATGCCGAAGCGGCAGGGGCCGCAGGCGCCGGCCGTGAAGAAGACGTAGCGGTCGCAGATCTCGTCCTTGGTCAGGCCCTTGGCTTCGAGGTCCTGCGCGAACTGCACCAGGTTGCCGACGGTGAAGTAGGTGGGATTGCACTGGCCGTTGTTGCCGTACTCCTTGCCGAGCTGGAAGGCCTTCTTGTTCGGCACCGGCACGGATTCGCACCTGTAGCCCAGGCTTTCGAGCGCGGCGTGCACCAGCCGCTCATGCTTCCAGGTGAGGCCGCCGAAGAGAATGGTGGTGTGGTCGCGCTGCAGCTTGGTGAACGGCAGCTCGATCGGCTTGTGGAAGTGGTGGACCTCGCGCCGTTCAATTCCCGCCTCTTTTTCCAGGCGTTGACGCTCCTCCTCCAGGCGCTGGCGGATCAGTATCTCCGGGCGACAGAATCTTGACGAGCTCACCGTTATTTTGTGTGCCCTGAACAGGTGCAACAGTGCTCATGATCCGCTCCAATCTGGTCAATCTGCGTTGAAATCGATTTCAAGCCCAACGAATCGGTCAGCCTCCTGCCGGCTACCGCGGTGCCAAAATCCTCCCAGAGGATGACAGGCGTGGCTTGCGTTTCTTCCTGCTTTTTTAACGGGCAGGCCGTCAAATGGCACTAGCTTGAGGGTAAAACACCCTCAAACGCCCCCAAATAGACGAGTGCCCCCCTCCCTCAAGTAACAAATTCTGCAGCCTTTGTCTAGCGAATGTGTACAACAATGCAGTGGATGGGTTCCATGGCCGCCCGAATGGCTAGATCGTTCCCTGGGCGGCGATTCGGTTTTGGTACCGCCCTTGCCTCCAGGATCGCCGCGGGAAACCGCCGTGGAAAGCGTCGGGGCGCACATGCAACCCGATTCTGGCATGACGTCGCCCCCGAAAAGTGCCGCAAAAGTGAAGTTCAGGGAGCCGTGATTCGTATGCTCCCACAGTCAGGCTGAGTCGGCTCTGCGAAAGCTGAGCCAGCTGGCGTGAGTTCAAAACGGGTCCTCGGCCCCATTTACCACTGCTCTTATTCCATCGGCCACGGATGTGGTAGACTCCCGCTCCAGAACCTGGCGGAGCAGGACCGGATACCAGAGCCTGACCGATTCCCATCGTGATTTGCTCCAGGCGTGGGGACCGAAAAAGCGTGGGACGATAGGGGGCTTAACCATGGCCGTAGATGATCCCGTCGAAGTAACAAGCCGCAAAACGAATGGCAAGAAACCCTTCTACAGAACTCTCTGGGGCCAGGTCCTCATCGGTGTAGCGAATCGGAATCGTTCTCGGCTATTTGCGACCGGGTACGGCGATCGCCATGAAGCCGCTCGGCGACGCCTTCATACGCGTGATCTCCATGGTCATCACGCTGGTCATCTTCTGCACCATCGTCACGGGCATCGCCGGCATGGGAGACATGAAAAAGGTAGGGCGCGTTGGCGGCAAGGCGCTGCTCTACTTCGAAGTGATCTCCACGATTGCGCTGCTGCTTGGCCTGATCGTCGGCAATCTGGTCCAGACGGGAGCGGGCTTTAATGCCAATCCGGCCACGCTGGACGCGAAGGCCGTAGCGAACTACGCCGGGGCGGCAAAGACCCAGACGGTTACAGACTTTCTGATGCATATCATCCCCACAACCGTGATAGATGCGTTTGCGCGCGGAGACATTCTGGAGGTTGTTTTCGTCTCTGTCCTGTTCGGCCTGGCGATGGCGATCATGGGCAAGCGTGTTAAGCCGCTGGTCGACGTAATCGATGGATTGACGCAAGCCGTTTTTGGCGTCGTCAATATCGTAATGAGATTCGCCCCGATTGGAGCGTTTGGGGCCATGGCCTTCACCGATCGGCGCGCTATGGCCTGAAGTCGCTGGGGCCCCTGGCTAAACTCGTTGGCACGTTTTGGATCACCTCGATCCTCTTCGTGCTGGTGGTGCTCGGAGCGGTTTGCTGGGCGGCCGGCTTCGGCATCATCAAGTTCCTTGCATATATAAAGGAAGAGATCATCCTGTGCCTCACTTTGAGCTCTTCCGAGCCGGCTCTGCCGACGCTCATGGAAAAGATGGAGAAGCTGGGCTGCTCGAAGGCCTTGGTTGGCCTGGTGGTTCCTACCGGGTACACCTTCAACACCGATGGCAGCAGCCTGTACATGACGCTGGCGGCGCTTTTCGTAGCCCAAGCCACGAACACTCATCTCACGCTCGGACAGCAATTGACCATTTTTGCCGTGGCGGTGCTGACGTCGAAAGGCGCCAGCGGTGTGCAGGGGGCGTCATTTATCGCTCTAGTCGGCACGCTGATGGTCATCCCGACCATCCCGGTGGCGGGAATGGCATTGATCCTGGGGATCGACCGCTTTATGAGCATGGGCCGTGCGACAGTGAATATGATCGGCAACGGAGTCGCCGCTGTCGTCCTGGCGCGCTCGGAGGGTGAGCTCGACCCGGCCACTTTGCGGCACAACCTGGGGATTCCCTTCACGCTTGCTACTACGGCGCCGCTCGAACCGGTCACCGTGCAGCGGAAAACAGCTCGGCTAGCGTGCCCGAGCGGAATGCTCGAGCTACGGTCGCCACGTTCTTAGTCCATAGTGCGTTTGTCAGTCTCGAACCGCGGGAACTCACTTCGTGAAGAATAGCCAAACGACACTCTTCACATTTCATAAAATCCGGGAGCAAGGCGAGCAGGGCAACGAGGGCGCTTGGCGCGCCTTTCTTGACTTCTACAGTCCTGTTTTTTTTCGCCTGCTTGAAATACACGGCGACATCGATGGTGCGGAGGCGCCTCGGATTTTAAAGAAAGCGCTGGAGGCGCTGACCGCAAACGGATTCGAGCGTTTTCGCGCGACTTCCCGCCAATCGGAACGCGAGTTCCTCGGAGATATTCGCTGCCTTTTGCTGGAAGTAGCGCTGGAGACGGCGTTCAATCCTGCTCAGGCTGAGAGCGCGCCTGGCGGTATTTTCGAAACCGAGAAGATCGCCAAACTGCTGGAAGACCTCCCGCTGCTTCACAAAGAGATGCTTTTTTTCAAGCTCAGCGGCTACCACGACGATACGCTGGAGCGGGTCCTGCGGATCGCGCCGCGCGTGGCCGAAAAAGCCTTCGAGCGCCTGACCGCGGAATACGCGCCCTGCGCGCAACGCGGAGCGCGAGCGCTGCCCCTGGCCCGCCGACTGGCTCGCGTTTCTAAAGCGGGTGAGAGAGATGAAAACAGACAAGTGCCTGTCTACGCATCAATTTGTGCGCGTTCATGATGGCCAAGTGAGCTGGTACGACAAGGAACCGGTCGAAAAGCACGTCTCCGCCTGCCTGCATTGCCTGGATAGCTGGACGGGAATACGCGAAGTGGGTTACTGGCGGCATGCCGCCGATCCGGTTTCCGCTTCGAAGATCAACGAATTAATGGCAAGTCCTGCCTATTGAAAAGGCGCCCGCGAAGAAGTCTTTCTTCGCCCGCCTGCGCTCTTAGCAGACTCACCTTCACTGTTCTGATGGACAGGTGTTCGATGGACTACGCCTGGCCACTCGGGCTATTTCCGCCGTCGCCCGCAACATCTAACTTTTCTCTTAACAGCCGATCAAGTAGCGCCCGCGCGATCTTATCGCCAACGGTGCGGATCCTCGGCCAGCCGAATTTATCGGAGCCACTAGCATGAGAAAACTATTTTCGTTATTTGCCGGCCTTTGGCTTGTATCGTCCTGTCTAGCCCCGGCCAGTTCAGCACAAGCGGTCAAGCCAGGCACCGAAATCCAGGTGCGGCTGCTCGGTCGGCTGGATACGGGAAGCACCCAGGCAGGCGAGAAGTTCTCAGCCACTCTCGCCGAACCCATTTCCATGGGCAAGACGGTCTGGCCCAAAGGTACACAGGTCGAGGGCCAGGTTATTGCGGTGGTGAGCTCGGGGCGCCTTCAGCGGCCCGCGTCGATCACCCTTCAGCTGACCCAAATTGGCAAGTCCGTCGTTGAGACCGAGCCGGAGCAGATCGACGGCAAGTCCCACGCAGGTCGCAACGTGGGCTTGATTGGCGGCGGTGCAGTTGCCGGCGCGATCCTTGGAGGCATCGCCGGTGGTGGAAAGGGCGCCGTGATCGGCACGGCTGTCGGGGCTGGCGCGGGGACGGCAACCGCTGCTGCAACCGGCAAGAAGGAAATCGTATTACCAGCGGAAACTCCGATTACTTTCGCTGTGGCCGGCAAGCCTGCAGCAGAACCGCAAGCCCCGGAACAATCGTATCGGCCAGAGCCCACCTATCGATCGGATGCGAATAGGCGGCCAGAGCAAGACTATCGCCCGGCTGCGGACGCGCGCCCGGAACCGGACTATCGGTCCGATGATAGGCGACCGGAACCGGACTATCGGTCGGATGAAAATAGACGACGTGAAGACCGAGATCGCGCTGACTACCGTGTATTTTTCTCTGACCGCCAGCAGGACATGATCCGCGCGTATTTCCGGTCTGCGCGACCGCGGACGAGGTCTCCCGCCGGGCCTCGCCAAGCGTAACGGCGATCTTCCACCTGGCCTGGAGAGGCAGCTGAGGCGTAATGGAACCTTGCCGCCGGGTCTTCAGCGGCGTGTTGAACCATTTCCGTCAGACTTGGACCGCCGTCTGCAACCTCTCCCGGAGAGATATTCGCGCGTGATCTTGTCGGGCCGTGCGCTGATCCTGAGAGGCGACCAGATCGTAGACATCATGTTCATCTACCAATAGACTTCACGAGCCTGCTCGCGGAGGCCCCCGGTGCGAAGGGTGGTTTGGTCCATCTGTCTATTAGGCTGGTTGTTCGGCGCCTACGCCGGAGCCGCCGCGCAATTTACGCGCGACGATTGGCGGCGTGCCGACGAGGCAACCGTACGTCTCAGTCCAGGCGCCTTCCGCAATTTGCCGGCGGAAGTGCGCACCGCGCTGGAACGCCGCGGATGCACGATTCCGCAGCCCTATGACGCACGTGGGCCCGAAGCCAATGTGATCAGCGGTGAGTTCACATCCACCGGCCAGACCGATTGGGCGGTGCTGTGCTCTCGCGAACGGCAGTCGGCCATCCTGGTGTTTGAGGGAAAGCGTTTCGACCAGGTGGACGAGATTGCTCAGGGCCCCGACTTGCAATATCTGCAGGTCGTGTCCGGCGGCCGGGAAATTGGTTATTCGCGGCGGCTCTCACTCCTCACGCCAAGTGCGATTCGCCAGCATTTCGCGCGTGGCGCAAACGTTCCGCCAAAAATCGACCACGATGGAATCAACGATGGATTCATAGGTAAGGCTTCTGTGGCCTGGTACCGCTCCGGCGGCAAGTGGGTAAAACTCTCCGGAGCCGACTGATCCCGGCAAGTGATCCGCTTCACTCGCGAAAAGCATGCTTCCGCACGCCTGTATTGCCTGGACAGCTGGACTGGAATACGCGAAGCGGGTTAATGGCGGCGGCGTGCCGCCGATCCTGTTTTCACTTCGGAGATCAAGAAATCACTGGCAGTCCTTCCAATAGAAAAGGCCCTCGAAATAATCAATTTTCGCGCATCTGTGCTCTTAGCGCTTTTGTAGTCCCACCCCATCGCAATCTGAATACGCCGAGTGATGCCATTTCATGTCATACCTTGGCGTTAACGGATGCCGTAATATGTCACTTCTATACTCAGGGGCCTGCAGCGAGACACCCGCCAACCTCCCCGTACACTCTTGTAACATGCTCATTCATACTGAGTTGATAGACTTTTGTCGTAAGAATTACCGCCGCTGTGCCGTTGTGGTCGTTTTCATGCAATTAGTAGGGGGACAGGCAAGGCGATCCCCGGATACACCGGCGCCTTAGCGGAGGAATAAAATACACATGCGTAACAAACAAAAAGGTTTCTCACTTATCGAACTCTTGATCGTGGTGGCGATCATTTTGATTATCGCCGCGATCGCCATCCCCAACCTGTTGAGGGCAAAGATGGCCGCCAACGAGGCTTCTGCGGTTGGCTCACTGCGAACGATTAATACGTCCTGCGTCGCCTACTCTACGAGCTACGGCACCTTCCCGACAGGCGCTGACGAACCTCGGCCCGATCGCTGCGGGCGGTACGGCCAGCTCGACCTCGGCAGACTTGATTGACTCGGTCTTGTCCGCGGGGACCAAGAGCGGCTACACCTTTACCTATTCGCCAGCCTTCCGCCAACCAGACCTACACGCTTACCGCGACACCTATCGCCGTGGGACAGACCGGACAGCGCATGTTTTTCACCGACCAATCCGGCGTGATCCGCGCCAACGTCACCGGTGCGGGTGCGACGGTGGCCAGCACTCCAATCGGATAAGTCTCTCAAAGTCTCAAGGGCGAGAGGGGGGAGTTCTACTCCCCCCTCTTTTCTTTTTGGAGGTCCAACGCCCTGCCCACTCGCCCCGATCGGCCAGTTTGTCCAGGTGGAAGAGGCAGGGCGAGGCTGCACTCCGCCCGTCTTCTTCTTTTTCACTGGATGTAACCCTGCGGCAGTTCTGACGCCGGCCTTGTCGATTCAGTCGGCGAAACGAGGTTAGCGGACGTTCTGCGGAGAGCCGTCTTTCCACTTGTGGCTCTGTAAGAGCCAATCGAAAATCGGCAGGAAAACATTGTAGCGGCCCTCAAAACCCCCGTGGTGCAACATGTGATGGGCTCTTGCCAGCCGCAGCCATCCGGGCAGCCAGCCACCGATATGGAACCGCCAGTGAATCTCCTCGTAAGCGATGAAATAAGCCGTGAAGCCCGCAAACATTCCCACCGCCAGACCGGTATGCATAGAAAGTTCGAGAGCCAGGACGGGTAGAGCGTTCAGCGCGAACACCAGCACCACAACCCACGGCGAAGTCGCGAAATTAACGTAGCGAGGCTCCTCGGGAGATCCGGCGCTGTCATGGTGCAGGCCGTGCCGCTGCACCAGGAATCCTTGCCCCCAGTGCAGGGCGTAGCGGTGCAGGAAGTATTCAAACGCGTTTGCGTACAAAAGCCCGGCGAGAGTCCCGGCGAGCAGGCGCAACGGCGCGAACCCACGCCCTCCGGAATCCGTGAGCTTGAAAGCCAGCGCCGCGAGGAGGCCGCCCGTCAGCACGGCCGTGATGGCGTTTACGCGCTTCACGCTCCGCGCGCGAGCAACCTCGGCAGATCGCGAATTGATCGTGTTATCGGAATCAGCCATCGTGGACTCCAACCGGCGCGCGACGTCCGCAACAGAAGTCCGCAACCCCGGACGCCGCATTCCCGGCCTTCCGGGATGTACCCGCGGAACTCAGAAAAACGACGCTCGCGCTATGCGTCGAGCGCGGCGAGCAATGCGGCGCGCAGAGTCTCCTGTGTGGCGGCCGCAAGCTTTGCGCCGCCCACGGTCAGATAGAACGTATCCACCGCGCGCTGCCCCTCGGTATCGATCACCGCCACTTCAATATTACAGCCGATATTGGCGAGCGTTGAGCTCAGGCGATAGAGCAGTCCCGCGCGGTCTTGCGTGACGATCTCCATCAGCGTCGAATGCGAGGAGCTGACGTCGTCGAAGCGGATCTGCGTCGGCACGCTCACTTTCGGCTGCGGCGCCGATTGCACTCCCGCCCTGCCGCGCATCAGCGTCTCTTGCGGAACTGCTCCAGACAGCACCTCGGCGATATTTCCCTTCAGGCGAGCCAATTCGGAGGGATTCAGCTCCAGAGTCTTGTGCGGGTCGGTGAAATGGAAAGTGTCCACCACGACTCCCGCGGCATTGGCAAAAGCTTCCGCCTTCCAGATGTCCATTCCCCAGGACGCCAGTGTCCCGCTCACGCCGGCAAAGAGGAATGGCCGGTCTGTAGCCAGCAAAGTAAGAGCGTAGATCTGGCCGCGATTTTCCACGTGCAATTGCACGGGGTCGTCTTTCAAGCGGCGCGCCAATGTGAAATGAGCGGCAACCTCCTCGGAGGAATGCGCAAAGAGGTAGCGGCGCGGCAGGCCATTGAGAAAAGAGGCAAGCTCGTCGCGGGATGATGGCGCAGGGAGAAGCGGGAGGATGCGGTCGATGAACTGTAGATCGCCGGCCTCGGCTCGGAACCGCTCCTCGTCGAGGCTGCGGCTCAGGTAGTTGGCGGTGAGGACATAGAGTTGCCACAGCGATTCCGCTTTCCAGGGCGTCAGGGCGTCGGGATTCACGGCGCGAATATCGGCATAGGTAAAAAGACAAAGCAGCTTTAGTCGTTCCGGAGTGCCCACCTGCTCGGCGAAGACGCGAATGGTGGCGGGATCGAAAATATCGCGGCGCAAGATGCTGGCGGACATCGCCAGATGATCGCGAATCAGAAAGCGCACCGTATCGGCCTGTTCCGGTTTCAGATCCAGATGAGTGAAGACCTTCTCGATGGCCTCGAGGCTGCCCGCAACATGATCCTCGAAAGGCATCCCTTTGCCCACGTCATGAAACAGAAGAGAGAGGAAGAGAAGCTCGGGCTCCTCCAGCTCTGAAAAAATATTGGCGAAAGGGCGCTCCCAGGTCTTTTCCGGCGCACGCAGGCGGTGAATATTCTCAATGGCCATGAAGGAGTGCGCGTCCACGGTGTAATGGTGGTAATAGTCGCGCATCACCAGCGAATCGATGACGCCAAACTCCGGAAACAATCGCACCAGCAATCCCGAGCTGTGCATGGCGCGCAGCGCCTCGGCAGCGTGGGGCGCCACCAGAATTTCTTTCAAGCTGCTCCACAAGCCGCGGAAGGCCGATCCTGAATCGAAAATCGTCGGAAGCGTCTCGCGAATTTGATCTTCCGCTTCGCGGCTGAGTTTCACTCCGTGTTTGCCAATGTATTGGAAAACTTCCAGCAGGCGCCGCGGCTCGCGAAGAGCGGCCGGGTCCAGCAGGCTGAGCCGCGCGCCTGCGACCGAGAAGCCGGGGTGCGACCGCCTCGACTTCCACCCCTCCAGGCGGCTGCGAAGCGTCGCCGGGGCGGGCAGCGTTTCGTCGAGCAATTGCGTGGAAAGGGCGTAAACCGCCCGCGCATGACGAAAATAGATGCGCATCCAATCCGCGGGCTCCATGGCCTGGCCGGGCTCCACGCCGATTCCGCGGGCGGCGGCTGCCGCCTGCAGCTCATAAGACAGCGCGTTATCGTCGCGGCCCTGGCGATAATGAACGAAGCAGCGCGCCGCGGCCAAAAAGTCAAATGCCGCTTCCATATCCTTCCGCGCCTTGGAAGGCCAGACGTCCTCCGAGGTGGCCCACCTGCCGTGTTTCTCCATATTCGAAATCAGGCCCACCCACCAGGCCACGTGGTAATCGCGCAAGCCTCCCGGCGAATTTTTCAGGTTGGGCTCGAGGTGAAAAATCGTGTCGCCTTCTTTCCGGTGCCGTTGCCGAGTCAAGGTCGCGAGATCGCGGAGCAATTCGGACCACGCGCCATCGATCATATGAGGAAGGGCTGTATTACGCAGGCGCTCAAACAGGGCACGGTCGCCGCCAATGCAGCGGCTATCGAGTACCGAGATGTTAAATTCCGGATTGTCCGGTTGAAGTTTGTCGCACTCCGCCACCAGGCGATGAGTTGGAGCTACGCGCAAGCGCAGGTCCCACAGCGCCCGGCCAATCGCCTGCGCGGCTTCGCGAAAACGGCTCTCAACGGCGGCGTCCTCCCACAGAAATAACAGATCGATATCTGAGTGGGGAAATAGTTCCCTGCGGCCATATCCCCCGAGTCCCACGAGGCAGAGTTTTCTTAACTCATCGGGCTCCTGGCCCAGGAATTCACGGCCCAGGTCAACAATGACGCGATCCAGCAGCGCCGCGCGGGCTAGGGTAGCCATGCGGCCATCGGACGAGGCGCGAAACTCCCGCTCGATTCTGGCGAACTCCTCCGCATAGAAGTCACGGAGAACAGTACCGAAGGGTGTCGAAGGTATGCCCACTGCAGTGGCTCGGAGCTCTCGATTCGGGTGTCCGGCGAGGTGCTACGCTCGGTTAGAGGGCTCCTTCCCCTCTCTCTTCATCACGGATGCGGATGGCCTCGTCTACTTTAGAAAGGAAGATCTTTCCATCGCCGATTTTCCCGGTTCTGGCGGTTTTTAAAATGGTTTGCACGGCGCCGTCCACCAGATTGTACGGCAGCACCATTTCGATTTTTATCTTGGGAAGCAGGTCCACCTCGTACTCGCGCCCGCGGTAGGTTTCGGTGTGGCCTTTCTGCCGCCCATGGCCCGCGCACTTCGGAAACCGTCATGCCCTCGACGCCGATCTGATGCAAGGCCTCCTTCACCGATTCGAACCGGGAAGGCTGGATGATAGCTTCAATACGCGTCATGGAATCCTCTCTCCTTGAATCGTCACTCATTTGGAGACTCGACCTGCACTCTCGTCGGGCGCGGCGTCATGACTCAAAATCGTATCCTACTTCTCCGTGCTGCGACAGGTCCACGTCCCGAGCTTCGTGTTCGCTCGAAATCCGCGCACCGGCCGGAGATTTTGGGGGATGCGTGCGGGAAATGGAAGCCGGGGTTATTCGGGTGAAAACAAATCCGTCACCGCGCCCATACTGCTGCTCGAAACCAGACGACGATACTTCGCCAGAACGCCGGACGTATAGCGCGATTCGGGCGCTTTCCATGCCTTGCGCCGGCGCGCGAACTCTTCGGACGATATGTGCAACTCCAGATTGTGCGATTGAGCGTCGATGGTAATGGAATCGCCTTCCCGCACGAGCGCGATAGGTCCGCCCACGCCCGCTTCCGGCGCGACGTGCCCCACCACCAAACCGTGAGTGGCGCCGGAAAAGCGGCCATCGGTAATCAGTCCCACGGAGTCGCCCAATCCTGCGCCGATAAGCGCGGACGTCGGAGCGAGCATCTCCCGCATCCCCGGCCCGCCCTTGGGGCCCTCGTAGCGAATCACGATCACGTCGCCTGGGCGGATTTGCTTGGAGAGGATGGCCGCCATGCAGATCTCCTCGGAATCAAAGACGCGCGCGGGCCCGGTGATCTTTTGGGACTTCGAAATCTTCGCCACCGCTCCCTCGGGCGCCAGGTTGCCTTTCAAAATGAAGAGATGGCCTTCCGGCGCGATGGGCTTCTCCCAGGAGTGAATCACATCCTGACGCATTCGCGGTTCGGTGGATACGGATTCCAGGGTTTCCGCCACGGTCTTGCCGGTGATGGTAATGGCGTCGCCGTGCAGAACTCCGTGCACGAGGAGAATCTTCATGACCTGCGGAATGCCGCCGGCTGCGTGCAGTTCGGTGGTGACGTACTTGCCGGAAGGCTTCAGATCGCAGAGCACCGGCACCCGCTTGCGAATCGCTTCGAAGTCCTCCAGAGAGAGCGGAACGCGCGCAGCCCTGGCGATCGCAAGCAGGTGCAGCACCGCATTCGTTGAGCCGCCGGTAGCCATGACCACGGCGATCGCGTTCTCAAAAGCTTTCCGCGTCATAATCTCGCGGGGCAGCAATTGCCGGCCGACCGCAGCCGCAAGGACCCTTGCGCGGATTCAGCCGCGCTCTCTTTTTTTTCGGCGTCTTCGGCGGCCATGGTCGAGGAGTAAGGCAGGCTCATGCCCATGGCTTCGATTGCGGAGGACATCGTGTTGGCCGTAAACATGCCGCCGCAGGAGCCCACTCCCGGGCAGGAATGGCGCTCGACCTCCAGCAGTTCAGCTCCGATTGATGTGGCCGGCGCTGAACTCCCCCACGGCCTCGAAAGCGCTCACGACGGTGAGATTCTTCCCGTCCAGGTGGCCCGGCTTGATCGTGCCGCCATAGACAAAGATCGCGGGTATGTTCAGGCGCGCGATGGCGATCATCGCGCCGGGCATATTCTTGTCGCAGCCGCCGATGGCCACGAGACCATCCACTTCCGCCGCGCCGCAAACTGTCTCGATGGAGTCCGCGATCACTTCGCGCGAAACCAGCGAATATTTCATCCCTTCGGTACCCATGGAGATGCCGTCGCTGACGGTGATCGTCCCGAAGATCTGGGGCATGGTTTGCGCTTCGCGCAGCGATTCCATGGCCCGCTCGGCCAGGTCGTTGAGCCCGGCATTACACGGTGTGATCGTGCTGTAGCCGTTGGCCACGGCAACAATCGGCTTGTCGAAATCGCCGTCGCCGAAGCCCACGGCGCGCAACATGGCGCGATTGGGAGTCCGCTCGACACCTTCGGTAACGAGCCGGCTTCTTTTATTTGAGCGGGTTACGGTGTCTGTCATGGCAGTTTGAGAGGATCTATCGATGCGCAACTCCCGCTGAAATTGTCATTCCGAGGAGCCGCCCAGCCCCTCTCGCGCGAATTCCGTAGCGGGCCGACGAGGAATCTGCTTTTTCTTGTTGGGAACACCAGATCCCTCGCTCTCCACCGATGACAAACGAAGATCCGTAGCGGTTTAAGGCTTCGCGCCAGCTGCCGCGCTGGGCGGTTCGGTTGCGACCTTTACCGGGTTCAGGAAGGGCATCAGCGCGCGCAGCCGTTCGCCGACTTCTTCGACGAGCAGATGCTGCTCCTTGCGGCGCATCTCGATTAAATTTGGGACGGCCGACTTCGTTTTCCTTGATCCACTCCCGCGCCATATCGCCATTCTGTATCTTGCGCAGCAATTCCTTCATGGTTCGGCGCGTCTCGGCGTTGACGATCTGCGGGCCGGCGATGTAGTCGCCCCATTCCGCCGTGTCGCTGATCGAGTAGCGCATGTAATTCAAGCCGCCTTGATAGATCAGGTCGACGATCAATTTCATTTCGTGCACGCATTCGAAATAGGCGGCCTCCGGCTGATAGCCCGCCTCGACCAGCGTGTCGAATCCTGCTTTCATCAGCGCGCTGATTCCGCCGCAAAGCACGGCTTGCTCGCCGAAAAGGTCGGTTTCGGTCTCTTCGGTGAAGGTCGTCTCCATCACGCCCGCGCGCGTGGCTCCGATCGCCTTGCCATAGGACAGGGCGAGCTGCTTGGCCTTGCCCGTGGCATCCTGATGGACCGCCAGCAGCGCCGGCGTCCCGCCGCCCTCAACGAAAACCTCGCGCACGCGATGTCCCGGCGCTTTGGGAGCAATCATGGTGACGTCGACATTCGCCGGAGGGTGGATCGTTCCGTAGCGAATGTTGAAGCCGTGCGCAAACATCAGCATCTTGCCGGCGGTGAGATTCGGTGCGACCTCTTTTTCGTAAACGGCGGGCTGCGTGGTATCGGGCGCCAGCAGCATGATCACGTCGGCCCATGCGGCGGCATCGCGATTGGACTTGCACCGTAAGGCCGGCGGCAATCGCTTTTTCGCTTCGACTTGCTTTCCGGATGCAGGCCGATGCACACGCTGCATCCGCTATCCCGCAGATTCAAGCGCATGCGCGTGGCCCTGCGAACCGTATCCGATAATGGCAATCTTCTTGGCTTGAATCAGAGAGAGATCTGCAGCATGGTCGTGATGAATCGTAGCCATTCGTATGCTCCTTGCTTTGGGTGTGGCCCGCCTAGACGGAGCCGGGACGCTCCGCCTCTACCAGCACATTCGCGCCATTCCGCTCTGGGCCTGTTTTCAGATCACTTTGCCGCGGGGTATCCGGCACTTTCGAACTCTCGCTGGCGCGCTCCTGCACCCCGCGCGTCATGACTACTTGGCCGGTGCGCACCATCTCCACAATGCCAAAGGGACGCAGCACGTCCACCAGGGCGTGAATTTTATCCTCTGCGCCGGTAATTTCAATGATTATCGAACGCGGAGCCAGATCCACCACGCGCGCCCGGAAGACGCGCACAATCTCCATCAGGCGGTGCCGCGACTCCTCCGAGCGCTTCCACCTTAATCAGCGCCAGGCTGCGCGAGATGGTCGTGGAGTGCGTGACGTCTGTCCACCGAAAGCACGTTCACCAGCTTGTAGATATTCGCTTCCACGCGGTGGGCGGCGCCGTCGCCGATGGGGCGAGACAATGGTCATCCGCGAAATGTCTGGTGCGCTCGGTGTGCCCGACGGTCAGCGATTCGATGTTGTAGCCGCGACGCCGGAAGAGCGAAGCGATGCGGTTCAGCACGCCGGGCTTGTTCTCCACGTAGACGACAAATGTATGCGGCTTCTCGCGCTCAGTCATCGGACGGCCTCTCCACCAGAGGATTAGGCCGCCGGATCATGGCATCCAAATCCGCGCCCGCCGGCACCATGGGATAGACCGAATCTTCCTGCTCCACGCGAAAGTCGATGAGCGCTGGACCCGGCATGAAACCGCGAAGTCTGCAGTGCGGGCACGCACTTCGGAGCGCTTGGTCACCGTGAGTGCCGGGAATTCCGTAGGCCTCCGCGAGCTTCACGAAATCAGGACTCAGCAGCGGAGTCGCCGCGTATCGCCCCTCATAGAAAAATTCCTGCCACTGCCGCACCATGCCCAGAAAGCCGTTATTGATGATGGCGATCTTGACGTTCAGTTTTTCCTGCGACGATGGTGGCCAGTTCGGACATGGTCATCTGAAAACCGCCGTCGCCGGCGACCACCCATACTTCTGCATCGGGCCGGGCGAATTTCGCCCCGATCGCTGCAGGCAACGCGAAGCCCATCGTTCCCAGGCCCCCGGAGGTGATCAGGGAGCGCGATTTTTCGTGGTGGTAGTATTGCGCCTCCCACATCTGGTGCTGGCCCACGTCGGTAACGACGACGGCGTCCCCCTTGGTCTCTCGCCACAGAGCGTTGATCACGTGCGCGGCGTAAAGATGGCCGTTGTCGGGAAGGTTCTGAATGTCGCGGACCGCTGAATCCTGCTGCGAGCGACTGGATCTGCGACCACCACGCGGCATGGCGGCCCGGTTTCACCGCCGGCAGCAGCCGCTGCAGAATTTCGCGCAGGTCGCCGATCAGCGGCACGTCTACCGGCACGTTCTTGTTGATTTCGGCCCGATCGATCTCCACGTGAATTTTCTTGGCCTTCATCGCGTAGGTATTGAGCTTGCCGGTCACCCGGTCGTCGAAGCGCATACCCAGAGCAATCAGCAGATCGGCACTCTTGAATAGCCTGATTGACCCAGGCTTCCCCGTGCATGCCCATCATGCCCAGATTCAGCGGATGCGACGCAGGAAAAGCGCCCAGCCCGAGCAGCGTCAAAGCCACCGGAATATGCGCCTGTCTCCGCGAGGCTCCGCACTTCCTGCTTCCGCTCCCGAAAGAATGATGCCGTGCCCGGCGAGAATCACGGGGCGCTGCGATTCGTTGATCAGCGCCGCCGCCTCGGCGAGCTTCGCCGCAGTGGGAAAGAAATCGGGCACCTGGCGATGGGCCTTCGGCGCGGCCGCCTCCCAATCGAATTCGCAAGTACCCAGCTGGGCGTCCTTGGTGATGTCCACCAGCACCGGCCCGGGGCGGTCGGACGCCGCGATATGGAAAGCCTCGCGCAGGCTGACGGCGATTTCGTCCGCGCGAGTCACCAGATAGTTGTGCTTCGTGATCGGCAGCGTGATCCCGGTGATATCGGTCTCCTGGAAGGCGTCGCTGCCGATCACGGTGCTGCCCACCTGGCCGGTGATGCATACGATAGGAGAAGAATCCATCATGGCGGTGGCAATCCCGGTGACCATGTTGGTAGCGCCGGGGCCCGAAGTGGCCAGCGCCACTCCCACCCGGCCGCTGGCGCGCGCATATCCGTCCGCCATATGCGTAGCGCCCTGCTCATGGCGCACCAGCACGTGATGCACCTGCGATTTGGTCAAGGCGTCATAAGTCGGCAGGATGGCGCCGCCCGGATATCCGAAGACGTGCTCGACACCCAGAAGCTCCAGGCACTTCCAGATGATCTCAGCGCCCGTCAACTTGCAGGGAACGGTATCGGACGATTGACCTTTCATCTCTCGGCACTCATCTTTCGCCACTCGTTTCAGCATCCACTTCCCGCGGCATCTATCGCAGTATCTTCCATAGATAACAGATAATCTCGCCTCTAGTCCAATTTATGTTTCTCGTAGACAGTATAAATGGCGTTTATGCCTTTGCCTACGAGTGTACAGGCCAGACGAAGCCGGCGACGGCCCTCCCGGGCAGCGGGAAGCCCCCAAAGTTTACCCGCCTGCCTTTGGCGTAACGATCTGGGCCCGGGCTTCGTCTAAAACTTGGCATCAAGTCTGCTACACTGGGCGGAAAGCCTCGAATCTGGGCGGCAACTCTATCCCCCAGATGGATTAGGGCCGGCCGCTTGATCCGCTGAGAAGGGTGCGGCTCGAAGCGCTCACCTGATCTGGATCTAAACGATAACAAGGGTAGCTCGAATTCATTGATTTTGAGAGGATCATGCACGACAAAATCACGCAACTCCAACCAGAAAATCCGGATCGCGACAAGCCTAAGAAGAAAAGTTCGGCCGGTCCGATCGTGCTCTTCCTCATTGTCGCTATTCTAGCCGGCGGATTTTTCCTCTGGCGTAGCACACGCAAACCCCAGACCACCGCGGCCGCCGGGCGCAACAGAGGCAATGGAAATGCCGACGGCAACGCCAATGTGCGCGTTCCCGTGGTCGTGGCCACTGTCCAGCGCCGCGATCTGCCTGTTTATCTCGACGGGTTGGGGTCGGTGGATGCCTTCAACACGGTTACCGTGAAGAGCCGCGTGGATGGCGAGTTGATTGAGGTCGACTTTAAGGAAGGTCAAGAGGTAAAGAAGGGGGACTTGCTGGCGGTCATCGACCCCCGGCCCTACCAGGTGGCGTTGGCGTCGGCGCAGGCCAACCTTGCCAAAGACCAGGCCCAGCTCACCGATGCGAAGTTAAACGCGGACCGCTACGCCATGCTTGTCAAAGAAGGCATCATTCCGCAGCAGCAATACGACACGCAAAATTCGCTGGCCACCCAATTGGGTGGATCGGTTCAGGCCGATCAGGCCCAGATCGATAGTGCCAAGCTCAATATCACGTATTCGCACATCACTTCTCCCATCGACGGGCGGGTCGGGCTGCGCCTGGTGGACGTGGGCAACATCGTGCACGCATCAGACCCGACCGGCCTGCTGGTCATCACGCAAATGCAGCCGATCGCGGTGATCTTTACTCTGCCTGAGGATAGCCTGCCGGATGTGAACGCGCGTACGCGATCCGGCGCGACACTGGTTGTAAAAGCCCTCAGCCGGGACAACGGCGTCGAAGTCGCAAGCGGCACTTTGCTCACCATAGACAACCAGATCGATCAGACCACCGGCACCTTCCGCCTGAAAGCGGTTTTCGACAATAAGGACCGCTCTTTGTGGCCAAATCAGTTCGTGAACGCGAGGCTGCTGATTGATGTAAAGAAGAATGCCATCCTCATTCCGTCCGCGGCGGTCCAACACGGCGATCAAGGCACCTTTGTCTACCGCGTGAACCCTGCCGATAACACGGCCGAAGTCGACCCCGTAACCGTGGGCATAACCCAGGACAACATCTCCACGATCGATAAGGGGCTTTCGCCGAACGACATGGTGGTTACCGATGGACAGGACAGATTGAGGGCAGGCGTTCGGGTGGACCCGCGTCCCGATGCGCGGCCAGCTGGCTGGAACGAATGCTTCTTCCGCACAGACCGGAAATCCAAAATCCCAGGGTTTCCCCGCGGCACAGCGGGGTAATCAAAATCAGCCTGGCGCGCCGGCCGGTGCTCAGTCTTTCACAGGTTCTGATCCGCAGCGAAATCAACAGAACGGGAAACCCGGAAATAAGGATCGCCGCCAAAAACAGCAATGAGTCCGTCTCGAATTTTCATTCTCCGCCCGGTAGCCACAACGCTTTTGATGGCCGCTGTGATGCTCGCCGGGATCGTGGCCTACCGGCAACTGCCGGTATCCGCACTGCCTCAGGTCGACTACCCCACCATTCAGGTGCTCACGCTTCTATCCCGGAGGCGGCCCGAGCGTGATGGTCTCTTCGGTTACCGCTCCGCTGGAGACGGCAATTCGGGCAGGTTCCTGGCCTGAAGCAGATGACCTCGACCAGCACCTTCGGCGCGTCGCTGATCATCTTGCAGTTCGATCTCGATCAGAATATTGACGTTGCCGAGCAGCAAGTCCAGGCGGCGATCAATGCCGGCGGCACTTTCCTTCCTGCGGACCTTCCCAATCCGCCGATCTACAGCAAGGTGAATCCGGCCGACGCGCCCATTCTGACTCTGGCGCTCAGCAGCGACCACCATACCGCTCCAGAAGGTGGAGGATCTCGCGGATACCACCCTGGCGCAGAAAATTGCTCAGCTTCCGGGCGTCGGACTCGTCACCATCAGCGGCGGTCAGAAGCCGGCGGTCCGGGTGCAAGCCAATCCAACCGCCCTCGCTTCCTATGGTTTGAGCCTGGAAGACCTGCGCACCGCCCTGGCCGCGGCCAATGTCGATCAGGCCAAGGGCAATATCGACGGCCCGCGCCAGTCTTATACGATTGGCGCCAACGACCAGATCTTCACCAGCGACGGATATAAGCCCATCATTGTTGGATATAAGAATGGCGCTCCGGTCCGGATCGAAGACGTCGCCAACGTGATCGACTGGCGTTGAGAATACCAGCCTGGCCGCCTGGTTCAATGAGACCCCCGCCGTCATCGTCAATATTCAGCGCCAGCCCGGCGCCAACATCATCAGTGTGGTCGATCGCATCGAAGCGCTTTTGCCGCAACTCAAAGCCTCGCTGCCGCCTGCGATTCAGGTTTCGATCCTGACCGACCGCACCACCACGATTCGCGCTTCCGTCAAGGACGTCCAGTTCGAATTGATGCTCACCGTGGCTCTGGTCGTCATGGTCATCTTCGTCTTCCTGCGCAATCTTGCGGCTACCATAATCCCCAGCGTCGCCGTTCCACTTTCGCTGGTGGGCACTTTCGCCGCGATGTACCTGCTTGGATTTCTCGCTCGACAATCTTTCGCTCATGGCGCTCACGATCTCCACCGGCTTCGTGGTGGACGACGCCATCGTCATGATCGAGAACATCGATCGCTACCTCGAAGCCGGTGATTCGCCGCTCGACGCCGCTCTCAAGGGCTCCGGGCAGATCGGTTTCACGATCGTCTCGCTGACCGTATCGCTGATCGCCGTTTTGATTCCGCTGCTCTTCATGGGCGATATCGTGGGTCGCCTCTTCCGTGAATTCGCCATCACGCTTGAGCGTGACGATCCTGATCTCCGCGGGAGTGTCGCTGACGCTGACGCCGATGATGTGCTCCAAGTTGCTGAAGCATAGGATCCAAGGCCAGCCAGGGGAGGCTCTACCGCGCTTCCGAACGCTGGTTCCAATGGGTAATTGACCGCTACGCCTCGACGCTCCGCGTCGTGCTCGGCATCAGACGATCACTTTGCTGGTCACACTGGGTACCCTGGTCCTCACGCTCTACATGTATATCGTCGTGCCCAAGGGTTTCTTTCCCGTGCAGGACACCGGCGTAATTCTGGGTATCTCTCAGGCGCCGGAATCGACTTCGTTCCAGGGCATGTCTGAGAAACAGCAGCAGCTCGCGCACGTCATCCTGCAGGATCCGGACGTGGTGAGCCTCTCCTCCTTTATCGGCGTTGACGGCACCAACATGACGCCCGAATAGCGGGCGCATTCAGATCAATCTCAAGCCGCGCGAGGAGCGAACTTCCGACGTGACGGAAATCATCCGCCGGCTTTCCGGATAAGTCTGCAGAGCGTCGAAGGAATCACCCTGTACATGCAGGCGGTGCAGGACCTGAGCGTGGAAGATCGCGTCAGCCGCACGCAATATCAGTACAGTTTGGAAGCGGCTGACGCAAATGAACTGGCTACCTGGGTGCCGCTGCTGGTTCAGAAGTTGCAGGCCATGCCGCAATTTGCGCGATGTGGCCACCGACCAGCAGAATCACGCGCTGGAAGAAGACCTGGTCGTGGATCGCGATACCGCGTCACGGCTGGGGCTGACGACTTCGGCGATTGACAACACTCTCTACGACGCCTTTGGGCAACGCCTCGTCTCCATCATGTTCACGCAGCTCAACCAGTACCATGTGGTTCTCGAAGTGGCTCCTGAATTCCGCCAGAATCCGAACGCGCTTTCGAGCCTTTACGTCAAATCGACCACCGGACAGCAGGTGCCGCTGAGCGCCTTCACTCATTTCGAGCCGGGCACCGCCTCCCTGACTGCTGAATCACCAGGGCCAATTTCCCTGCCACCACGATCTCCTTCAATCTGGCTCCAGGAGCCTCGCTGGGCGATGCCGTGCACGGAAATTGAAAACGCCGGCAGCGACATCGGCATGCCTGCCAGCGTCGCCGCCAGTTTCCAGGGCACGGCCGCGGCTTTCCGTAATTCGCTGGCCAACGAATCCTGGCTGCTCCTTGCGGCTGTCGTGACCGTCTATATCGTGCTGGGCGTGCTGTACGAAAGTTATATTCACCCGCTCACGATTCTCTCGACGCTGCCTTCGGCGGGAGTCGGCGCGATTCTCGCTCTGCAACTCTTCCACCTTGATCTGGGCATCATCGCGCTGATCGGAATCATTCTGCTGATCGGTATCGTGAAGAAAAACGCCATCATGATGATTGACTTCGCCCTGGAGGCCGAACGCGGCCGAAAATCTCCCTCCCGAGGAGGCCATCTATCAAGCCTGCCTGCTGCGCTTCCGGCCCATCATGATGACCACCATGGCCGCGTTGTTTGGCGGTTTGCCGCTGGCCATGGGCCGGGGCACCGGTTCCGAACTGCGTCATCCACTGGGCATCAGCATCGTCGGCGGCCTGCTGGTCAGTCAGGTACTGACTCTTTACACCACACCGGTGGTGTACATCTGGTTTGATCGCCTCGCCAGCCGCATTCGCGGAGTTCGCGCTGCGCATGGACCATTGGAAGCTCCTCAACCCGGAGACTAGCCGCGGAGATTCAATAAGACGCGATGAATATTTCCGCTCCATTCATTCGCCGTCCGGTAGCGACCTCGCTGCTGACGGCCGCGCTGTTGCTCTCCGGCGCCCTCGCCTACCGCATGCTTCCGGTGGCTTCTCTGCCGGAGGTGGACTTATCCCGTAATTCAAGTGGGTGCCGACCTGCCGGGCGCCAGCCCGGAGACCATGGCCTCCGCCGTGGCCACGCCGCTCGAACGCATGTTTGGCCGCATCGCCGGCATCAACCAGATGACCTCGGTCAGCCAGCTCGGCAATACCAACGTCATCCTGCAGTTTGATCTGGATCGCGACATCGATGCCGCTGGCCGCGACGTGCAGGCGGCCATCAACGCCGCGCGCGGGCAATTGCCTGCCAATCTGCCCACGCAATCCGAACTGGCGCAAAGTCAATCCCGCCGAATCGCCGATCATGGTTTTGGCGCTCACCTCCGATACCGCCACGCAGCAGCAGATGTTCGACGTGGCGGATTCGATTCTGGCGCAGAAAATCGCGCAGATCAGCGGCATCGGGCAGGTCAATGTGGGCGGCAGTTCGCAGCCGGCGGTTCGCGTGGAGGTCAATCCGCTGCTGCTGAGCAAGCTGGGCATCAGCCTCGATCAGGTGCGTGCGGCGCTCAACGCCGCCAATGCCAACTCCCCGAAGGGCTCGCTTGCGGATGCAGAACCGCAGCGTCATCCTGAATGACAACGACCAGCTTTTTCTTGCCAAGGAGTATGCCCCGCTGATCGTTGCCTACCACAATGGCGCACCGGTGCGCCTGTCCGATGTGGCCACCGTGATCGATGGCCAGGCGAATAGCCGCAACGCGGGCATCGATCAATGGCAAGCACGCCGTGCTGCTTCAGCTGTTCCGCCAGCCGTCCGCAAACATCATTGAAACCGTGGACCGCGTGCGCGCGCTTCTGCCGCTGCTGCGAGCCTCGATTCCGCCTTCGATCGACATCAGCGTCGCGCAGGATCGCACCACCACCATTCGCGCCTCGGTGCACGACGTCGAGGTGACCCTGGTCATCTCCATCGTGCTGGTCATCCTGGTGGTCTTTTTCTTTCCTCCGCAGCATTTGGGCCACGGCCATTCCCAGCATCGCCGTGCCGCTGTCGCTGGTCGGCACCTTTGGCGTCATGTACCTGGCTGGGCTATACCATCGACAATCTTTCGCTGATGGCGCTGACCATCTCCACCGGCTTCGTGGTGGACGACGCCATCGTGGTCATCGAAAACATCACCCGCTATCTCGAAAAGGGAATGTCGCCCGCTGGAAGCGGCGCTGCGAGGGTTCGAGCGAGATCGGATTCACCGTGCTCTCGATGAGCACTTCGCTGATCGCCGTGTTCATTCCCATTCTCTTGATGGGCGGCATTGTCGGCCGCATCTTCCGCGAATTTGCCATCACCCTGAGCGTGGCCGTGGCCATCTCCATGGTGGTTTCGCTGACCACCACGCCCATGATGTGCGCCAAGTTGCTCAAGCCGGCACGACAAGACGACGCAAGCACAACTGGCTCTACCGCGCCAGCGAAGCGAGGATTCGATTGCGATGGACGACGGCTACGCCAGCAGCCTGCGCTGGGTGCTGCGGCATCAGCCGCTCGATGCTGGGCGTCACTGCTGGGCACGGTCTGCCTGGCGGTCTATCTCTACATCGTCGTTCCCAAGGGCTTCTTCCCGCAGCAGGATACCGGCCGGCTGAGCGGCAATGCCGTGGCCGCGAGGATATTTCCTTTCAAACGATGAGCCAGAAGCTCGACCCAGTACATCGACATCGTCAGGAGCGATCCGGCCGTTGCATGTCGTTGCCGGCAACATCGGCGCCGGGCCAATACCGCCGGCTTCAACATCACGCTGAAGCCGCTCGCCGAGCGCAAGATCAGCGCGGATCAGGTGATCAACCGGCTGCGGCCCAAGCTGGCCCGCGTGCCCGGAGCGCACGCTCTTCCTGCAGGCCGTGCAGGACGTGCAGATCGGCGGCCGCGTGGGCAACGCGCAATTTCAGTACACCCTGCAGGGAGACAACCTGCAGGATCTGCTGAGCTTGGGCGCCCGAGTCGTTGAGCAGAGCTTGCGGACGCTCCCCAGACTGCGCGACGTGAACAGCGACCTGCAAAACCAGCGGCTTGCAAGCCGGCTTGGTGATCGATCGCGACACCGCCAGCCGCCTGGGCATCACCGCCAACGCCATCGACAACACGCTCTACGACGCCTTTGGCCAGCGGCAGGTCTCCACGATGTACAAGGGCATCAACCAGTACCACGTGGTGATGGAGATCGATCCGCAATTCCAGCAGAGCCCCGACGGGCTCAAGAATATTTACGTGCGTTCCACCACGCGGCCAGATGGTTCCCGCTGAGCGCCTTCACGCACTATGAGCCGTCCAACACGTCGCTGGCCGATCGCCCACCAGGGCCAGTTCCCGGCGTCACGTTCTCCTTCAACCTGGCGCCGAATGTTCCGCTGGGAGACGCGGTCGCCGCGGTCCAGAATATGGAGCGCAGTCGTGATCTGCCCGCCACGCATTCATCCGGGCTTTCAGGGAACGGCGCAGGCCTTTCAGGCCTCGCTGGCCACCGAGCCGTATCTGATCCTGGCCGCGCTGGTGACGGTCTACATCGTGCTCGGCATTCTCTATGAGAACTACATCCACCCGATCACGATTCTCTCCACGCTGCCCTCGGCCGGTGTCGGCGCCTTGCTGGCGCTGCTGGTCGTTTCACACCGAGCTGACATCATCGCCTTGATCGGCATCATCCTGCTGATCGGCATCGTCAAGAAAAACGCCATCCTGATGATCGATTTCGCCATCGAGGCCGAACGCAACGAAGGGAACAGCCCCGAGGAATCCATCTACCAGGCCTGCCTGCTGCGCTTCCGGCCCATCATGATGACGACCATGGCCGCTTTGTTCGGCGGCATCCCGATCGCCTTCGGCACGGGCAACGGAGCGGAGTTGCGGCGCCCGCTGGGCATCGCCATCGTCGGCGGGCTTGATCGTCAGCCAGATGCTCACGCTGTACACCACTCCGGTGGTCTACCTCTATATGGACCGGTTCCGCGCCTGGGTCAGCGGCGGAAGGAAACTCGACCGCCTCGACGCCACACCCAACGCCGCCCCTTCGCCCCATTCCGCTGCCGACTGACGTTCTCCGCGCGGTCACTTCAGCAAATCGGCGCCCGCCTTCGCGCATTGAGCGTCTTGTGAGCTGGGCTTCCCGGAAACGCCGATGGCCCCCACGATCTTCCCATCCACGACGAGCGGAATGCCGCCTTCTACAGGGACCGCTCCCGGCAGCCCGAGTATCCGGAGTCCGTCTCCGCCCGCTGCCAGCGCATCTTCCAGCGCCTTGGTCGGTCGCTTGAAGGCTGTTGCCGACCGCGCCTTCTCGACGGCGATGTTGGGGCTGGCCAATTGCGTTGCGTCCATCTTCTCGAAATAGACCAGGTTTCCGGCCGTATCCACAATGGCCACGGCCATGTTCCATTTGTTCTTTCTCGCTTCCGCAAGCGCGGGCGCCGCGACCTTCTTGGCGGTTTCCAAGTTGATCGACATGCCGTAGGGATTCGGCATCTGCCCGAATGCAGCCGATGCGCCGCAGGCGAACAACACCACAACCACAGACCTCACAAGCAATGTGCGAAACATGCTGGCTTCTCCTAGGTCTTTTTGAAATTGACCGAACGAATCTTTAATCAGGGAACCTAGGGGAAATCGCGCCAGAAAATGGCACGTCCCCAAATCGCCGGATCCCAAATGGCCGGAGCACAATAGCCGAGGCCACACAGGGGAAAGATTCTAGACCGTTTTGCCCCGCTCGTCCTAGCCTCTCCGGTCCTTCGTACCGGACCAGAATAGCGTACTCGAGGCAGCAACAAACGTTTCGGACGGATGCGAGAAATTAGGGAGGGCGAAACTCTGGGGAGAACCGGGAGCTGCCGCCGCCGGCGTCGCGCCCGGCGGCAAATTCACTTCACCTGATCTGATCACAGAATTCTGCGGTAAGTACCTAGCGAGATGACTCCCTTGCTGATGAGGTCGGCTTTGCTGTGATACGGCCTCGACCGGATGATTCGGTGTGCGTCGTCTGGCGTGATTCCAGGCAAGCTCTCCAGTTGGCGTTCACTCGCGGAATTCAGATCGATCGAGTCAGGCGAGCGGGTCCAGCCCTCAAAGAATCCCTCGACGGCGGCCAGCGACTCTTCCGCTGCCCATTGGGCTGCTGATCCTAGTTTCCTCAAAGACCACTCCAATTCCGGCTTCATGCGTTCAGTAGTTTTGGCGACAATCTCCCGAGTTGTGTCGCCCGGCTTTCGTTGCTCCTGTGCAGCCTGCGGGGCGCAGCCTGTCACAAGCGCGGCACAGAGCATGCAAATGAGCTGGCAGATGCGGTTCATTGGAGATAACGGGGCTGGCTATATCTTTTGATGCCCTCCGGGGAAGCCGTGATCCAACATTTCGGTAAACCGGCATTTAGCTAAACCGGGATCTGTTGGACTCTGAAGAGTAGGGATTCATGTGGTCACGCGGAAAAGCCCGCCGAGCCGACGGGGTGACGGAAGCCAGAGTGGCAGATGGTGGGCTGACGGAAGGCAGGGTGGCCGAATGCAGGGAGCTCGCGCAATTCGCATGAGCGGTTCCCCTTATGCTCCGCGCCACCGTTCAGTTTTTCGTACTGGAGAGCCCTCAACTCCCGACGGAACGGCTCCCGCGGGCTTCTTATTTCCAGCCGCCAGGGCAGAGCGATTCCTGCCTGCCGAGGGTCTGGCTTTAAGCCTTCCCATATCATCGTTGGTGAAGACCCTGGCTGGCTTTCCGGAATGTGGCTTCTGGGCCCGCGCTTTCCGGGCTGCATCCCCCAGAGAGTCGGATTCGGAGCGCGGCGCTTTGGCGGGGGTAACCTGGGTTCGGCCCACCGATACGCCGCTGCAAAATAGGAGAGCTGCGCTCAAAAAACAAATCCTCGCGAGGTCATGGCGCCCACCTTTCGGCTTTCAATTGGAATTCGGACTCGCACCGCTTCGATCTCTGGCCGTTCAATCAACCGGCCGACGCGGCTACTGCGGCGCACCCAATCACTAGGGGGAAACGTGATGCCCCAAAAGTTTGGCGCAGGCTTCCGGAACTCGACTCCCACTTCCGTCGAACCACTCGGATTCGTCTGCACCGATATGACCCGGCACTCCTGCTCTTCCCCACTGAGCGCGTGCTTCAGAACCAGCCGTTGATCCGCCGCCACCCCGGTTGCGAGGCTGATCAGCGCGCCATGGGCGCTCACCGCCAGCGTGTGCGCCCCTTCAAAAAAATGCCGCCCCACCGCCCCCACCGTTTTGGAAAGTTTGTAAGCGACCACGGGAACACTCAGAGGCAGACGTTGGCTGCGTCGCTTTTTGGGCAATCGACTATCCGGAGACGAAATGGTTCCTGAAACATGAATGGCCCCCAATGAAAACGTCCAGCCAGTCACTTTAAATCTGCTTGGGTATAGGAACCACTGCCCGTGCGACTAGTTTGAGGACAGGACCGTGTGAGAGCGGTGAACGCCTGTTTCTCCTGCAGGAAGCCGCATGCCCACCCCTTTTGCACCGCAAAGGGCCGCGCCGACTTTGCGGCACCCCTAAGCTGAAGTTTTGAGCTGAAGTCTTGCCTCGAGCGCTCGGCTGCCGAAAAAAGCCGCGGGGCCGCGGCTTTTCGGGGGCATCACGCTGTCACTTGCTCTTTTCTTTCGCGTCCATGATTTTCTTGTACTCCTCGGGCTCCGATTGAGCGTGCAAAAGACTTCTCCCCCACTCGTCATGGGGATCTTGCGCCAGCGACCACGTGCGCGGCGCGGACTTCCACGGCTTTGTCAGCACCGCCGGGTCGTCAATCGTCACCTGGTAGATGAGGTAGTTCTTCGAGGGGCGCGTGAACCGCTCCACCACGTGCTCCTGCTCGCTCGGAAACCACCCGCCCGCCGCTTTTCCGCCGGCACCGTATTCCTCAGCCGGGTATCGATGCCGGTCACGTCCACCACCAGCGTATCTCCCTCCACCGAGCGGTCGAGTCGCCATTGAACGTGGGATCGGGATCCTTCGGATGCTCGCGCCCATTCATGTAGATCATGCGCACGTCCAGCGGATATTCATCCAGCATCACCACCGCCTTCCCGGCGTTTGAATCAACTCCATCGGCGCGTGCTGGCTCAGCTGCTGCAATGTCGTGCTCGGAGTGCCGGCCTGGTCGCAGCCGCCATACGGGAATGGCCTCGCGTTTCTTGTTTCCATCCCCGGCTTGTAAGAAGGCTTCTCCTCCGGCGTGATCTTGGGATCGAATTGTCTCAGCACGGCGGATCGAGCGGGTAAGCGAACTGCAGCATCCGTCCACCCGATTCGGATACCAGCGTCCCGTCAGGTCCACATGCCCGTCAGCCATGCGCGGAGCCTTCCCGCCTGGCGGCAATGCATGCACCTTGTCAAAGCCTCCGACCACCGGTCCAGGAGGTTTTCCGGCCCGGGCGTGTTACTGCTCTGTGCGAAAGCGGGCGTGAAAGCCACGCACAAAGCCGTCGACGACGCTGCAGCGCTCCCCATGCGGTACAAAATGCGATAGCGGAACCCTCGCTTGATATCGGCTTGGGTGGTCATCGATTTTCCTCCCCGCGCATTCTACTCCCAAAACCGCGGCCCAAAACCTGTGGCCAAAAACTAGACCCGGAACGTTCGCTGCTCCGGCCTCGCCGTTTGGTCGCCCAAAGCCTACGCCTGCCTTATACCTCTAGGCGCTTGAGTGAAGTGCGGCCTGGAAGCGCCTCGAGGAGATGGTGCGGCAGGCGGTGTGCGGAGTGCGGGTTCGGAGCTGAGGGGGGAGTAAGGCTCCCCGTGTGTGTGCCTGGTTCACCCTGTCTTTAGCGCGGTGCGCCCGGCGCGGGCGCGGGGCCTCTGCCTGCCCCGGCGGGCCTGTAGACCGGCAGCGTTGCGTGGTCGCCGAACGCCGCCTTTAGTCCCTCGATAGCGCAGTTCTCATCCTGGCCGCCGTCAACGCCGCTGACGCCACGGCGCCGACCATCTGTCCATCGACAACGATGGGGATGCCGCCCGAATCCAGATAGAAATTAAACATGTTGGGACTGGCATTGCGCGGGCTGACGCGCCCGGCGTTCAGCATTTGCGTTCCACGAATGGAGGTCGGCTCGCGGAGCCTCACCGCTGTCTGCGCCTTCAATAGCGCTGTGTGCACATCACTCGAAACTTGGCCGTCCATGCGCTCCATATGCACCATCTCACCGGCATTATCCAGCACGTATGCCGACATGGTGGCGCCCTTCGCCGCCGCCCAATCACGACACGCGCGAACGAGCTTTTTTGCCGACGCGAGCGAAATCTGATTGGCATCGAAGACATGCGCCGCACCCGCGCCGTTAACCACGAATTCCGGGGACAGGCTCGACTTGGGCGGCGTGGTGGTGCTGAAACTTGGAATGGGCAGATTACCTCGATTGGCAGGCCGTTGCTGCCTTACATCCTCGGGAAGCGGTGGAATCGATGGCCCGAGCACTTCGAGCATTGCTTTCTGCGCGCAAATCCCGTCTTCCCAGTCAGGCGGGTTGGGCGGGTAACCGCCGGCCCCGACGACCCCAATCATCTGATGATTGGTGACGATGGGAATACCCCCTTCCACCGGATAACGGCCCAGTTGAACTTCATAGGCTTCCATCTCCGGATTCTGGGCCACGATATTCTGTATGAGGACGCTCGGCGCGCGCGTCAGGAGCGCGGTGCGGGCTTTCATCTCCGGCGTCACGACGTTGGTGTAGCCTTGCCCATCCATACGGTCGTAGTAGACGTGGGTGCCTTCCTTATCCAGGAAAATGATGGACTGTTGTCCACCGCCATGGGCCGTCACCAGACGCTCGCACGTCTCGGCAATGCGCTGCGCCGTAGCCAGGTTGATGGTGGTGTAATCCTGAATCTTTTCGGCGGCTTTGCCGCTGACGATGAATTGCGCGGGCACGTTCTGCGCGTATGCCACGCCGCTCAGCCCGATGGCCGCCGCCAGTAATCCCAAACGAGTGACGCCATGTTTCATCGGGAATCTCCTTCTCGGCTCGTAATGGGCTGCGATTGTCACCACAATCTCAGTTCGAGTCAACGATTGGACTTAAATAATGATTGGACTTAAATCTGGATCTACATTTTCACTTGGCTATTTGTACTTAGCTCACTTAGCTGATGACCCGTCCCTGAAAAGGGCACCCTCAAGCGACGGTATTCACATCACTCCCCTGAAAACAGCGGAAATCTGGGATGGTTGGGATGACTGAGCTTTTCCTCTCCGGCGCACCTCGACTCCCAAAGCATGCGCCCCAAAACTTGCGGCCCAAAACTTGAGGCCGGAACCTTTGCGGCTCCGGCCTCGCCGTTCTGTTGCGCTCTCCTGCTAAGAAATCCGGGCTAGCTGTGCAGGAAAGCAGCAAGGAGAGGCGTGTTTACATGAAGCACGTCGTTGTATTTTATGAAGCCCATTTTCTTGAATTTATTCATGAAGAAATTAACGCGAGTGCGCGTGCTGCCCACCATTTCCGCTAGCGTCTCTTGAGGTATTTGGGGAAGCGACCTTTCGGGTTTAACGCCGTTGCCATAACGGGCAAGCAGCAGAAGAGCGCGCGCCAGCCGTTTCTCGCTGGAATTGAAAAGCTGGTCGATCAAGTCCTCTCGATCCGAATCTGGCGTTGAAGCACGTGGGTGGCGAAGCGATAGGAAAACTCACTGTTCGCACGGAGCGCTCGGTCCATTTCCTTGATGTCGATCGCCAGCACAGTCACAGGCGTAAGGGCTATAGCTGTTGTCATCCGCATTGGCTGCCCGGCCAATCCCCCCTCACCGATAAAGTCGCCTGGCCCCACGATCCCCAGCACGGCCCGTCTGCCGGATTCGGAGACAACGAAAATCTTCACTTCGCCTTTTAGGATATAGATCACGTTCTTGCAGGGGTCGCCTTGGGAGAATAGCTTTTCTTTTCTCCCGAACTCCATCATGGTTCTCGCCACACCGGCCGAATTGAAAAAGCCTTGCGCGTCGACAGTGATGTCGTGTGCTGGTTTGTTTGTTTTCATGACGCTCACCTCACGCCATTGGGTCCCTCACCTGCCCTTTCCTCACTTAAAAGATCAGCGATAATGCTGGAGGACTCTGTGCGTTCGGTCACCCGGAAATATGCGCGCCGTCACCCTCCTAAGCCGTTCCAGTAGTTCAATTTGCATGTCTGGCAGATAAGATTCCGCCCGATTTCCCATCCTTCTAGGCGCTTTGGGTCTAGCGCGGACTGGAAGCGCCTCAACGAAATGACGGGGCGATACGCGCTGAGGGGAAAACGCGACATCCTGGACGCGGAGAAGCCGGGCCGCCGCCCACTCTTCGGGAGTTGACTCAAGAACAAGACGCGACGAGGCAATAGTGGCGGAAGTTAGACCGGCTGAGCTTCTTCATTGAGCAGGCGCTTGATCGTGGGTATAAGGACCCTGCCCGCTTCGGCTTTTTGAACAAAGGCAGCGGCATGTAGCACGCAAGAGAACATGGATGCTTCCGCTCCTGTGTAGTAATTGCTGATGAATACAAATTTGGCATCCGGCGAGATCTTGCGTATTTCGTAGGCTGCTGCGACACCGTTCATCCCTCGCATCACGATATCCAGTACGACCACTTCAGGTTCGGTTTTGCGAAATATCTCAACGGCTTCGTTGCCGTCCGTGGCTTCGGAAAGCTGCCAGGCGGGCTCATCGATCTTGATTAAATTACACAGCGCTTCACGCACAAACTCGTGGTCATCGACGATAAGGATATGCGGCATCGGATACCTCAAATCGTATCTCACCCCGTACGGGTAACTCTGCCAAATAAAGGACACGTCTGAGGATTTTGAATGGCCTGACGAACCGCGCTATGTAAATGACGCCAACGTGCCTGTCGCCTTTGAGACAGACACGAGGTCAGCGTACGTCGATAATTTTCCGTTTGTCATCGGAGGCCGGGGAATGGTCAAGGGCAAAGGGACAATCGGAGCCGAGGCGACGGAAGCAGTTGTGAACGCATTTGAGGCTGGCATCGTGTTCGGACGAATGGTGGAAAATAGGAGGCCAAAGCGTTCCCCGCTGTGGTCAGAGGCCGAATGGCGTCAAGCCTTGATCAAAGCGGTCGGGAAGAAATCAGAACTTTCCAAGGCGTTAGGGGGCTTTCTGAACGACGCATCGTCGGTCACTCGCGCAGGACCACGCTGAGAAGCGAGTTATTGATCTTCAGTTCGCCGTTGTATTCGATGAACCCAAGCTTCTTGAACTTGTTCATGAAGAAGTTTACGCGCGTGCGTGTTGTCCCGATCATTTCGGCCAACACGGTCTGAGAGACATTGGGAAGCGTCATTGCCTGGCTGGGCTTGCCATAGCGGGCGAGTAGCAGCAGGGTTCGCGCCAGCCGTTTCTCGCTGGAGTTGAAGAGTTGATCGATCAAATCCTCCTCCGTCCGCAGGCTTCGGGTAACCATGTAGGAGATGAATCGGTCGGAAAACTCATGCTCGGCGTGAAGCAGGCGAAGCATTTCGGCTTTCTGAATGACCAGAGCGCTGGTTGGAGTCATCGCTGTCGCGGTCGCGATCCACAGCGGCTGGCCCACCAGGCAGGCTTCGCCCAGAAAATCACCCGCTCCCAGAATGGCCACGACCGCCTCTTTGCCTGCGGCGGAAGTCACGGAGACCTTTATGCTGCCCTCTTGAATGTAGAAAACCTGCTTGGCTGGCTCACCCTGGGAGAAGAGCGTTTGTCTCTTGCGGAAGCTGGTCTGCTTGGACACGCCTGCAGAATTGAGGAAGGCAGACACCCCATTTGGGGACTTCGGCTTTCGAGCTTCGCTTCCTTGCGGCATCACAGATTGCCAGGACAGAGCGAGTAGGGATGGTGGCCAAAAGCGCCGAACCGGCCACGCGTCGAGTATCTCACAATTCGACGAATGCCTCAAATCGGACATGAGGACTTCTGTCGCTTATGGCACAGCCACGAGGTTGGCATACGTCTTACAATTTTCGTGTTCCGATTCGGGACGAAGCAGGCTCCCAATAATTACCAGCCGCGATTGGGAAGCACCACATACAGCCGTCCTCTTGGGCCAACTCGAAGCGGAAAGAAAGTTGTGGGCAGGCTATGACAGACGACCGCATCCTCGATTGTGACTGTATTTATTGCCGCGATGTCCGCTCTTTCACGCGGCCAGAAGCGGAAGAGCCTCACGCTGGAGCGCGCCAGGAAGCAGTGGAGGGCCACGCAGGGCCCCACCCGAAAGGCCAATCGTAGATCCGCATGCAGCGTTGATCCCGTAAGTTATTGACCCCGGCCTGTCTCGGCTTGTGTGGTCATTGACTTTTTCTCCCCCGCGCACTCTCCTCCCAAAACATGCCGAAACCTTGCGGCTCCCGCCTTGCCGCCCCGCCGTTGCCGATACTTTATCGGGACTTGGGTGTACTATGGTGCCGTTTTAGAGATCAAAAGGAATTCCGGGTCTCACGTTGCTCCTTTGGCGTTATTCCGCGAGATACCGTGGGTATCGTCCGTTCATGACCGCTTTCCTGGAGCATAGAACATGAAGACAACATTGAATGTGAACGGCAGGGAACATACGCTGGATGTTGATCCCTCGGCGCCCCTGCTGTACATCCTGCGCAACGATCTTGGCTTGCAAGGTCCGCATTTCGGCTGCGGGCTTGGCCAGTGCGGACTGTGTACGGTGATCATAAATGGCGTAGCGACCCGGTCCTGCATCACGCCGCTTTCCTCCGTGAAGGGCGAAATCACCACGCTCGAAGGGTTGGCCACGAATGGCAAACTCCATCCGGTACAACAAGCCTGGATTGACGAGCAGGTGCCGCAATGCGGCTTCTGCCAGAACGGGCAGATCATGACGGCCAAGGCGCTGCTGGACAAAAATCCACATCCCACCGATGAGCAGATCCGCGCCGGCATGAACGGGACGCTATGCCGCTGCATGACGTACTACCGAGTACAGGCGGCAATCAAACGCGCGTCGAAGCTACTCGCGGAGATTCACGCGACGAAAAAGGAGGTTCGGGGATGACCACCTTCACAAAAATTCCGAAACATGTCGAGGAGCTGCTGCAAAAGTCGAATGTGACGATCGCGCGCAGGAGCTTCCTCAAGAGCGCGGGCATGCTGGTGGTGAGCTTTGGCGTAGCGGGCTCGCATCCGTTGGTTCGGGCGGCGATGGCCCAGACCGGCGCAGCGGCAAACGCGGCAGGGCCATATCCCGATCCCGACTTCATCAACTTGATTCATGGATCGTGATTCACGAGGACAACACGGCAACGTTCCGCGTTGGGAAGACGGACTGCGGTCAGGGCACCGGGACGTCCTTCCGGCAGTTGATGTCGGATGAACTGGATATCGCATACGACAAAACTACCTGCATCATGGGCAGCACGGACGTCACCGTCGATCAAGGCGGCTCCGGGGGCTCGACCGCGATCGAGCGCGATCCTGGCCGATGCGGCGCGCCGCTGCCGAAGCTCGGCCGCGTGCTCCTGGAGATGGCGTTCCGCGCACCTGAATGCTCCGGTCGAGCAGCTGGTCGTCAGCGACGGCGTTATTTCCGTGAAGGGCAATCCCGCGAAGAAGCGTCACCTATGGCCAATTAATCGGCGGAAAAAAGTTCCACGTCGCGCTTTCCGGAGACAATATCAACGCCACCACCGGCATGGCCAGGACAAAAACCGTTCCTGAACTCAAAATGGTAGGCCAGTCTCCACGGCGCTACGACATTCCTCCGAAGGTGGACGGCTCGCTGAAGTGGGCGGTGGACGTCAAACTGCCGGGCATGGTTCACGCGCGGAACATCAACCGCCGGTGCCGGCGCAAAGTGGCCCAGCATCGATGAGTCCTCCGTGCGAGACATGCCGGGGTTCCTTAAGGTGGTCAGCAAGGGAAACTACGTCGCGGTGGTGTGCGAGCGTGAAGAACAGGCGATCAACGCAGCCAGAAGCTGAAAGCCAACTGGCAAGCCGGACACACCGCTCTTCCCGCCATCCGAAGGCTCTTCAACGACATGCGTAGCGCCATGCCCACTTCGCGTTCAACCCGGTGGTGGTGGGAGACCCGGATACGGCATTTAAGGGAGCCGCGAAAGTGATCGAAGCGGAATATGAGGTTCCGTTCCAGGGCACACCGCATCAGTCCGCGCATGCACGGCCGATCCATCGAACGGCCAGATGACCGTCTATTCCAACGACATGAAGTCCTACGGCCATCGCACGGGTATCGCCAAGTTCCTCGACATGCCGCGTGACAAGGTGCGCGTCGTCTACATGGAAGGCCCGCAAGGCTATGGCCGCACCGCCGCCGACGATGCCGGTTGCGAAGCCGCCTACCTCGCCAAAGAACTCGAACCGCCCGGTTCGCATTCAGTGGATGCGGATGAAGAACGGCTGGGACACCAAGGGCCGGCGTTCGTGGTGAAGTCCGCGGCGGGTTGGATGCGCAACGGCAACCTCGTGGCGCTACGAGTACCAGGCGCGGTGCGCCGACTACAACCATCTCTGGTACAACGAGCCGGACACCGTGCTGATTGCGCAGCTGATGGGATCGCGCCCCGCCACCCCGCCAAGGGCGGTGCGGCGATGCCTCCGACGCGATGTACGCCATTCCGGATCGGCGCATGACGGCCGAGGTCGTCGGGCCTGCCCGCGGTGTGGGAGACGCCGGTGCGCACCGGAAACTTGCGGGATCCTAACGGCCCGCAATTCACTTTCCCGCGGAGTCGTTTATGGACGAGCTGGCCCTTGCGGCCAACGCGGATCCGTATGAATTTCGTCTCAAGCTGCTGATGGCCAGCTCCACGGATGACGACGGGTTCCGCCGGTCGCGATCGATCGCGGTGCTGAAGCAGCGGCGGAGAAGTATGGCTGGGATCGCCGTCCTTCGCCGAAACCGGCCGGCACGGGAAAGATCCTGACCGGACGAGGCATCTCCTACGCGTTCCGCGGGCAGACGGTGGTCGCGCAAATCGCCGAGGTCGAAGTGAACCGCGAAACCGGCCACGTCTGGGCGAAACGCCTGGTGTGCGCGCACGACTGCGGGCTCGGTGGTCAATCCGCAGAGTTTGCATCACACCATCGAGGGCGCCATGCTCCACGGGTTGAGCCGTGCGTTGCACGAAGAGGTGCAGTTCGATGCCGAGAAGGTCACCAGCGTGGACTGGATCACTCATCCCAGCCTGACACATGCCGATACACCGGCGCAGATCGACGTGGTGCTGGTGAACGGCGATCCCAAACCCGGCCGCGCCGACCTGGCTCCTTTGGAGCCGGCGAGGCTTCCTGCAAACCCATGATGGCGGCCGTTGCCAATGCCATTCACGACGCGACGGGAGTTCGTCTGCGTCGCGTTCCCTTCCGCGACGCGCGGGTGCTCACCGCGCTAAAAGCGGCAGGGATCTAGCTCCACCTTGCCCTGAGCCGCCCGAAGCTAACCCTGTCCTCCACACTTCTCGGCGCTTGAGTCTGGTGGTGGCCCAGAAGGGACCTCAAGGAGATGCCGGGGTATCGAAGCACTCTCGACGTGCGCGAGATGACCGTATTCATTTGATCGGCGATTCGACCTCTAGTTATCATCAATCAATTAGTGTATCTTTCTTGAGCTCATCTGCCGTTATCTTCCGAAGTCTATGGCTGCGCGCCTTGCAGCTTTTACTGTTTCATGGCTGGCCGGTGCCCTTTCCGCCACGGTGCGTATTGAGCATGAACGTAGCCTCCTCTGAAGCCCTACATCGGTAACTAGCTTTTCCGTTTCATTTGGCCGGTATTCAATGATTTCTTCACGCCTCCGCCAACAATCTCTCAAATCTCGGCAAGGCCGTGAGCGTGACAAACTTCCCAGAGCTGAGACACGACAAGTCCAACATCCATACTTGCGTACTCCCTTCGTCGAACGCTAGATACGCCGTGATGTTAGGATTCACATCCACCGTCAACGCCACCGCCTCGCGCACCGTCAACCATCGGGTATGGGCCCACAATCTTTGCATTTCTCCAGATGCTAGCAGAAAAATCTCACACGGCCAAACGAGTCTCCATTAATGGTCTGTAATTGAATGTCGCTGGGGCCGCCTAACAAGGTTCGTTATCAGGACACGTCGGTGTTTGTTCGATGTTACAACATCATCAAGAACCGAGAGCATCGACTTATCAAAATCGTCGCCACCGTAGTACGCGCCGAAGCTCTCGAATCTCTGCGATCGCGATTTCTCCGGAGCCACCCCCTTAAGCTGGTTACTCTTAACTTGCTGATCGAATGTTTCAGGCGTGCCGCAAACCGGGAACATACTGTGCCTGCCCGGTTCATTCTTGGCAGCAAGCACCAACTCCCCCACCAGATAGTCGAGAGCGGACCGCAAGTTCTGTAAGCAATCTCCGATAACAATCGGTAAACGACCGGGTATGGGTCCGCAACAATTGCAACGTTCCAACATATTCGTCGGGGTTGCCACCCGGCTCCCGCATGATCTTGCCCGGGCTCGCTCCGGAAGTACTCCTTCGACCTCACAATTCAAATTCCTTCAGGTGTACGTTGCTACGGAAAATCTTCCACAAATTGGGGATGGCCATACTCTAGCGTACCAAATTGCTCAGCATCACAGGGTTATCACTCTCGACGGCTTCAAGAGTTCGAAACGTTCCACGTGAAACAGATTCGAAAGCCTTAACGATTCGAATTCGAATCCACGCGTTCGAATACCACAATATAATCACCAAAACTACTTGATAACTAGATGATAATATGCTATTCTTGCGGCGAAACGTCACCAACAGGATGAGCTTTCGCCGTTTAAAACGGCTATGTTCTTTGGCAATCGACCATCCGGCCGGAAATCGGCCGTCCGACCAGGATGGTCGTCCCGAGCGACGAACCGGAGCCGAGGGATCTGCTTTGGATTCGCCCCAATGGTGACACGCCCAGGGATGGCCTCGTTACACCCGTGTCATCCTGAGCGCAGCGAAGGATCTCTCCGGGAGTGGGTTTCCAAGGGGCTTCTCCTGCAGGTAAGGCCAGCACAATGAACACATACGCGATTCATCTCCTTAACTCCTTTGGAATGCGCACTTACGCAATGGGCATGCTTGTTAAAGTCCTTTGGAATGAACACTTGCGCAAAATGGGGTGGGGGGTGGGGAGGGTCGGGTAGGGGTGCGTCGGGTAAGGGGAGGACCTCCGGCATCGTGCAGGATCTCCGCGAAATCGCAGTCGTCCCCGTCATTCGCAAATCTAGCCCGCGCCTTTCCGGCTCCCCTTTCCGCGCCCGACTTCACCCTTGACGTGGACTCGCGTGCAAAGTTACCATTACTCGTCCGCGCCGTTGAAGCGGATCGTTCTTCATGCAGAGTGGCTGAGGGGTTCGGGCCCGACGAAGCCACGACAACCGGACCAGCGGTTTCTAACTGGTCGCAGGTGCCAATTCCCGCCCGGTTTGCGGGGGACATGAAGAGTCGGAGGATATGCCTTTTTAGCCTCGTTTCCCTAAACCCGGAACGGGGCATTTTTTTTTGGCGCGCACTGGGCCCGGCGCACCCCCGGGAGATCGGCATGAGCGAGCACTACACGTTGCGTTGTCGCGAATGTAATCGCGAATGGGGTAATCGCCCCAGTTCCATCTGCGAAGACTGCCTGGCTCCTCTCGAAGTTAAATACGACCTCAACGTCGCGCGGGAAACCTTCACCGCCGATAACATCGCCAGGCGTCCCTCCAATCTGTGGCGGTATGCGGAGCTGCTGCCCGTTCCCGAGGGATACAAGCCCGAAATCCCCGTGGGCATGACGCCGCTCGTCTCCGCCCCCCGGCTGGGCGCGCAGCTTGGCTCGCGCCGCCTCTACCTGAAAAATGACGCCGTGAATTTCCCCACGCTCTCCTTCAAGGATCGCGTCGTCGCCGTCGCCCTGGCGCAGGCCCGGGCCTTCGGCTTCCAGACCGTCAGTTGCTCCTCCACGGGCAATCTCGCCAATGCCGTCGCGGCCCAGGCGGCCCGGCAGGGCTTCGACGCCTGGATCTTTATCCCCGCCGATCTCGAGCCCGCCAAGATTCTCGGCACGCAGATATTTGGCGCGCGCCTCGTGCGCATCGCCGGGAATTACGACCAGGTGAATCGCCTCTGCTCGCAGATTGGCGAACGCTTTCAACTGGGGCTTCGTAAACATCAATCTGCGCCCTTACTACGCCGAAGGCTCCAAGACCGTCGGCTACGAAATCGCCGAGCAGCTCGGCTGGCGCCTGCCCGACAACGTCGTCGTGCCCATGGCCGGCGGATCGCTGATCACCAAGATTCACAAGGCCTTTCACGAAATGATCGAGATCGGCATCGTGAAATCCAAGCCCGTGAAATTCTTTGGAGCGCAGGCCACCGGCTGTTCGCCCATCTCCAGCGCCGTCAAGCAGGGCAAAGAGGAGATCGATCCGCAAAAGCCCTCCACCATCGCGCGTTCGCTGGCCATCGGCAATCCCGCCGACGGCATGTACGCCAGCCGCGCCATTCGTTCCAGCGGCGGCTGGTCTGAGGATGTTTCCGACAAAGAGATCGTCACCAGCATGGAGCTTCTGGCTACCACCGAAGGAATCTTCGGCGAAACCGCTGCCGGCGTTACCGTCGGATGCGCGAAATCCTTGATCGCTCAGGAGCGCATACGTCCGGATGAAGAGACCGTGCTGGTCATCACCGGCAATGGTTTGAAGACCACCGACGCGCTCGTGGGCCGTTACCCTCTGGAAGACGCCATCGAGCCGCGCCTCGCCGCGTTCGAGAAATTCATGGGGCAGGCGATGGCCGTTTCCGCTGCCTCCTAAGTCGTGCCGCGCGATTCTTCTAGCACCGGCAAGAGATCTGGTTCGAGCGTACTTGCATCTGGTTCAAATGAAGCTGCCTTTGGTTCAAGCAAAGATAAAGATGTTGTCTCCGTAGTCGTTCCCGCTTCCAGCGCGAATGTCGGATGCGCTTTCGATTGCGCCGCCATCGCGCTCAGCCTCTATCTGCGCGCCTCCGCGAGCGCCAAAACGGCAGTGCGAGTGAATCTCGCTTTCGAGGTCTCCTATCAAGGCGCGAACGCCGATCAGGTTCCGCGCGATGCCGACAACCTGATCGTTCGAGCGATGCAACGCGCCGCCGCCGCGAGAAATATGACGCTTCCTTCGCTGCGGCTCGATGTGCAGAACGAGATTCCGCTCGGCGTCGGCTTGGGTTCGAGCGCCGCAGCCATCGTCGCGGGACTTCTGCTGGGCAGCGAACTCTGCGGCGTCAAACTCACGCCCGCGGAGCTTCTGCGGCTCGCCGTCGAGATCGAAGGCCACCCGGATAACGTCGCGGCTGCAGTGCACGGCGGATTCGTAGTGGCCGCCATGCCCGAAGAAGCCCCCGATACCGGAGATATCGCCGATATCCTCGTCGCCAAGGCTAAGGTGCCGACGAACATCGATTTCGTCGCCGTCATTCCCGAAGTGCCGCTGCCCACGGAAAAAGCGCGGGCTGCGCTTCCGGCGCAATACTCCCGGCGGGATGTTGTGGCCAATCTGCAGCGCACCGCTCTCCTCACGGCCAGCTTCTTCTCGGGAGGTGAGCTTTCGCCGGAGCTGTTCCGCGACAAGCTGCACCAGCCGTATCGCGGACCGCTGGTTCCCGGCATCGCGGAATGCCTGGCCTTTCGTCATGCAGGGCTTGCGGGAGTGTTCTTGAGCGGGGCGGGCTCGGCCGTGATGGCGATTGCGAAGCACAGCGCTACGGAAATTGGTGACGCTCTGGTCGGAGAGTTCCGGCGCAAGGGGACTGCCGCCCGGGTGCAAATACTGAAGGCCGACAATCGCGGCGCCCAGATTTCATCGGCGGGTCTGCAGGCGGGAAAAGGCGTGCGGCCTCTTCAATCACGCCAAAAAACGAATAAAAGAAGCAGTAAATAAATGGGTAAAAAAAGATGTTCAGCGAAGCAGATCTTCCAGTTGCGTGCGCAGGTCGGTTTTGGCGTCGCGATACTTCACGATCACCGGCGTATACAGCGAAAGCCCCCACTCCTTGCCGCGTCCGTGAGTGATGGCCCGCGAGCCCGCCACGACGACGGCTTTTTCGGGAATGGTTAGCGGCTGATCGTCGCGCGCGGTGAGAACTTTTTCGTTCACCAGATCGTACACAGGCGTGGAACGATTGAGGATGGTTCCGCTGCCCAGCACGGCTCCGCGTTTCACGATCGTGCCTTCATAGACTCCGCAATTCCCGCCGACAAGCACGTCGTCTTCGATAATTACGGGCATCGCGCCCACCGGTTCGAGCACTCCGCCGATCTGCGCGGCCGCCGAGATATGGCAGTTCTTGCCAATTTGCGCGCAACTTCCCACCAGCGCGTGTGAATCGATCATGGTCTGCTCTCCGACGTAGGCGCCCACGTTGACGAACATCGGAGGCATGCACGTGACGCCCTTCCCGAGAAAGCAGCCGTCACGCAAGCTCGATCCTCCGGGGACGATGCGCACGGCGTTTGCGAGCGTGACGCTCTTGAGCGGATAGGTGGCCTTATCGAAAAACGCCTGCCCCGCGCCATTGCCGGACATATCCACGACGGCGCCCATGCGAAATCCGAGCAGGATGCCCTTTTTCACCCAGGCATTCACACGCCAGCCCGTCGGCGAAGTTGCATCCGGCTGCGCAGCGCGAATGCTGCCGTCGTTCAGTCCGTCCTTGAATTTCTGGAAAAGCCGCAAATGCTCGCCGTCATATCGATCGGGAGCCTTGTCGAAGAGCGGCTCAATTTGCTCTTGCAACATGCTGATCCCCCACGAGGCCCAAGCATTCGAGCACGCCGCGGATTTTCTCCTCGTTTTCAGGCTGCGGCGGGCAAAGGGGAAGCCGCCACACCGGCTCCAGCAGACCCATGGCAGCCATGGCGGCCTTCACGGGGATGGGATTCGATTCAATGAAATTCGCTTCCATCAGCGGCAGATATCTGCGCTGCAGGCGCCGCGCTTGCTCGAAATTATTTTGCAGGCAATGGCGGACAAGCTGGGCCATCTCCGCCGGAATTTCGTTGGAAGCCACGGAGATGAGGCCTTTGCCTCCGAGCGCAATGATCGGCAGCGCAAGCGAATCATCGCCCGAGAGCACGATAAATTTTTCCGGCAGGTGGCCGAGAATCGAAGCGACCTGGCTGATATCGCCCGAGGCTTCTTTAACTCCGACGATGTTGTCGATCTCGGCGAGCCTTTTCAGTGTCGCGGTGTCCACATTTGTGGCTGTTCTGCGCGCGACGCTATACACGATCAACGGCAGCGGGACTGCCGACGCGATGGCCCTGTAATGCTGATAGAGACCCTCGGGCGTCGGCTTGTTGTAATACGGCGTTACGGAAAGAATGCCGTCCACGCGCATCGATGCGAGCTTTTTGGCCAGCGCGATCACTTCCGCGGTGTTGTATCCGCCGGCGCCGGCGAGCACAGGAACGCGGCCCGCGGCTTCTTCAAGCGTGATTTCGACAACCCGCAAATGCTCTCGCTCACTGAGCGTGGGATTTTCACCGGTAGTGCCGCAGGGCACCAGGAAATCAATTCCCGCATCGATTTGGCGGCGCACCAGCCTGTGGAGAGCCGGTTCATCGAGCGACGAATCGCGCCGAAATGGAGTGACTAAAGCCGTACCGCATCCAGCAAACATCTGGCCTCCTCACTGCTCATCGAAAAGAACGTCACCAAATTCAAACCAACCCTTTTTGCCGATCACCCATTTTGCCGCCGTGAGGGCGCCGCGCGCAAAGCCCTCGCGGCTGCGCGCGGTATGACGCAGGGTGATGGTATCGGCCGCCGAATCGAAACCGATTTCGTGCGTGCCGGGATGAGCGCCGGAGCGGTTAGAGCTTACGTCCACGTGCCGCTTAGGGTCGGCCTTTTTCATCTCTTCGACCAATTTCAACAACGTGCCGCTGGGCGCATCCTTTTTCGTGGAGTGATGGATCTCCCAGGCCCAGGCGCCGTACTCCTTGTAGGGTGCGGCCCGCCGCGACGCTTCCGCGACCAGGCGCAAGAAAATATTAACCCCGATGGAGAAATTCGGGCTCCATATCAGTCCGATGCGGCCTTTTTCCACCGCGGCTTTGGCACGATCCATCTCTTCGGTCCAACCGGTCGTGCCAACGACGGCATTGACGCCGGCGGAAGAGAGCCGCTCGATATCCGTCACGACCGCGGAGGGCACGGAAAAATCGACAGCCACGTCGACGCCACGAAAACGCTCGCGAGTAATGCCCTGGCCATTCTCATTTTCGGCGATATCCAGGCGCAGCGAAACATCAAAGCCATACTCGGGAGCAAGCTGCTCCACCAGATGGCCCATTTTGCCGTAACCGATAATCGCCAGGTTCATATGACCGGCACCGCCGGTACATCGAAAACTGCAGGGTCCGCGCTGCGAAAAAACTCCCGATGCAGAAGCTGCACCGCTTTCTCGGCATCGCCGGCGGCAACCACAAAGCCGAGATTAAGCATGGAGGCGCCTTGCGAAATCATGCGAATATTCACGCCCTGCAAAGCGCCAAAGGCGCGCGCGGCCACGCCGGGCGTGTGACGAATATTATCCCCCACGATGCAGACGATGGCCTGATTGTCTTCGACGCTCACCTCGGAGAACTCCCGCAGCGCCTGGCAAACTTCAGCAAGCCTGGCCGGATCGTCTATGGTCAAGGAGACGCTGACTTCGGAGGTTGCCAGCATATCCACCGCGGTCTCCGCGCGGCTGAAAATTTCAAAGATGCGATAAAGAAACCCATGCGCCATGAGCATACGTGTGGAGCGGATATTGACGATAGAAACTCCGCGTTTGCAGGAGATGGCCTTAATCAGATTGGAGCAGGAAACGGCATCGGAGACAATCCGCGTGCCGCCGATCTCCGGACGGCGTGAATTCAGCACCAGGATGGGAATATTCTTTTCGATTGCCGGCAGCAGGGTGGAAGGATGCAGGACCTTGGCTCCAAAATAGGCGAGCTCCGCCGCTTCCGCGAAGGAGATCGTCTTCACGCGGCGCGCTTCCCGCACCAGCTTGGGATCGCAGGTCATCACGCCGTCGACGTCGGTCCAAATCTGAATCTCCGCGGCGGCGATGCCCGCCCCGATTATGGCGGCGGTGAAGTCCGAACCGCCGCGGCCAAGCGTGGTGGTCACGCCATCCTCGGTTGAGGCGATAAAGCCCCCGAGCACAGGGACCTTGTTTTGGCTAATGAGCGGCAAAATCTTTTCCTTAGCGCGACCGTAGGTCTGAGAGTATAACGGCGCGGCAGCTTTGTGGCGCGAATCCGTGATGACTACGCAGCGCGCATCCACGTGCGCCGCGTCGATACCGAAAGCGGTAAATACCATGGCGATCAGCCGGGAGGACAGGCGCTCGCCATAACTGGACAGGGCATCTACCGATCTGGCAGTGAATTCACCAAGATCTGCTATTTCCTGCAGCAAATCAGCCATTTCGCGAACATGGCAATCAAGAATCCGGCGAAGTTCTCCATGCTTTTCCGCAGGGAGCAAGCGGGCGATTTCCCGCTCGTGCATTTCGCTTAGAGAGCGCAGGATCTCGAGCGCCTGGTCCCTGTGCCCAGCGGCGGCCTTTTCGCCCATGGTCAGAAGCTGCTGAGTTGTCTTGCCCATCGCGGAAACGACCACGACCGGTTTGCGGGCAAGCTCACGCCTGACGATTCCGGCTACGCGTTCAATGGCGGCGGCCGATTCTACCGACGACCCGCCGAATTTCATCACGATCATGTCGCAATCACCTTTGCCAAACTTACGCTGAACCACTCATGCGACGGCGAGAAGCTTCTTTACCATCTGCTGATAGATCCCCTGGGAGGCCAGGAGCTCTTTTTTGGGGACGCGCTCCTCACTGGTGTGGGCCAGGTGGATATTTCCGGGACCCAATAGAAAAGGTTTACCCCAGCGATTATCGAACGCAGGCACATCCGTCGTGTAAGCCACGACGCTCGTCTTGAATCCATCCAGGCGTTCAAAACGGACAGCGGGGATGCAGAGAACCTCTCGAACCTCGGCTCGATCACCGACTGCCTGGATCATCGCGTTTCGGACGGGCGCAGGATCGCCAACCAGCCGGACGGTGATTTCAGCCAAGGCCGCGTCGGGAATGACATTGGGCGCCCGGCCGCCGGAGATGACTCCGATATTGAGCGTGCTTGATCCCAGCAGGGCGTCGTGGGGAAGGGAGATTCCGCGAATCTCCTGTAGGGCGTCAAGGAGCTTGTCAATTGCGGATTCGCCAAGCTCGGGATAGGCGGAATGCGCCAGTTTGCCACGCGCCTCGATTTCATATCTCAGGATCCCTTTGGAGGCCAGCACCAGTTTGTTTTCCGTGGGCTCACCGTTTATCAAAAAGCGAGAGCCTCGCGGGTCGCGGGCGGCGGCATAGGCCCCGGCGCTGTTGCGTTCTTCGCCCACGACGAAAAGCAATCCGAAGTTGCGGACCCCGGTTTCGAGCAGTCCCTCCGCCGCTCCAATCATGGAAGCGATAATGCCTTTGGCGTCCGCGGACCCGCGCCCCCAGATAAACTCGTCATCTTCACTGGAGGGGAAGAAAGGAGGAACGGTATCCATATGCGTGGAGAGCGTGACGACGGGATCTCCCCAATGGGCAAAGACGTTGAAGCGATCGGCCTTGACGGGACATCGCTCGACCTGCCCAGGAAAGCGAGCGGTCAGGGCCGAGAGCGTTTCGTAGAGAAAATCGCCCGCGGACGCCTCGTGGTTGGTGACCGATTCGATATCCACGAGCCTGCGCGTAAGGTGGAAAATGTCGATCATGGTGCTGGATACCTGCGACGGAGGAGTGCTTCCAGGCAAGCGCCGTCCCAAAAAGCAGATCCCTCGGGCCAAGAGGCGGCCCTCCGGACGACACCGAACAACACAAGGTCGGTCATGCGCTCAGACCCTCTTGGCTACTCCGCTCATCCGCCGCCGAAAATAGCTGCGAGCCAGTCTTCAGGCAAACGCTGGGCTGAATTCGTCTAATTAGTGGATGGAGGCAGAGAAGGAAAGGCGGCGAGGAGACAAATCCCGGCTTCGCTTCCCGATAGCGCTCCATCCGGTCGAACGGATGACAGTAGACGGGCTTTAGCCACGTCTCCCAACCGCCTTGGAATGTGCCTCCGGCAGCGGTTTCGGCGGAGTTTTCGCGGCCAGCACGCCTAATCGGCAGCTTCCGCATGGCCCCTTTCGCACGGACCTCCGAAGCACCTCGGAAACGCCGGCCCGGCTACTGATGGCCTCCGCACCTCTATCAAGAACCTTTAAAAGCTAGCAGTTTGGCGGAATGGGGTCAAGCAAGGGCCCGAGGGAACGATCCGGTGCTCCGATGAGGGCTACCGGGCGAGAAAGTGATTGAATTGAGAATGTTAACTTTGAGATGATGCCAACTTATCCAGAGTCTGTTTAGTGATTTGGCCGCCGCAGGGCAGCAGTGGTAACGGCGACCATTTCCTGTCCGTCTAAAAGGTTGGAGGAACCATGAGAACCAATAGAATCTACAAGCTTCTATGGCTTACGCCTCTGGCGATGACCATCGTCGCCTGGAAGCCGCTAACGGATCTACGCGCGCAAGCGGCAAAGAGCGCGGCTCCGGCGGCTCAGCAAATCAACATCACGAAGGAAATTCTGGACCGCAAGGACCTCAACTGGAAGCCCGCGCCAAACGAAATTCCGGCGGACGTATGCACGATACTCCAAGTCTGCGGCGGTGCGACCAAAGTGATTGCGCTTCCCGTAGCCACCGAGGGCGGGCAGAAGGTAGGGAGGGGCGTGCTTTTGACTCAGGACCAGAAACACGCCGATGTTCTGGTGCTGGAGCGCCAGACGCCTTCCGACAAATATTTCTTCCTGCTTTCGCCAGAGGGTACGCTGGCAAAAGCGGCCTACGCCCAGGTGACCAGCAAGTCCTGGCTGCCCATGGGCATGGCGCTGGCGGGACCGACGTTTGAGAAGGATAAGATCGTGTGGCACGCATGGGCTTCCAAGCTGGGCACGGCTGCGGTCGCGGACAAGAAGCCGGAATCCTAGAATGATCGATTGCTTACAGGGCATTGATAACAGCGGAAAGCTCAGTGCGTGCCCCGTCAGGAAGCGGGCCCGTCGTCGGCTTTGTCGTCGGATTGACGGATAATATCGACGAAGGCGCCGGCCGAGCGCGGCAAATGGCGGTCGCGACGGTAGATCAATCCGAGTTCACGCCATAGCTCGACATCTTTTATAGGAATTAACTTCACGCGGCCGGCGCGAACGTCGTCCTTGGTGAAGCCCTCGCTGATCAGAGACACGCCGAGATTGGCCCCCACGAAGAGCTTGATCATCGTCACGCTGGGCAATTCCATAACAATGCGCAGGTCGGCAAAGAAAGGGCGGAAAACTTTGTCGAGCACCTGGCGAGTAAAGCCGGTCTTGGGAAAGATCAGCGGCTGGCCGGCGATATCCTTGGCGGTGACCTCTTTTTGCTTCGAGAGCGGATTTTTTGTGCTCACCATCAGCATCACGCGATCGCGATAGATCGAATGCACCTTGAGGCTGGGGGATTTCACCGGCAGCGTCACAATGCCGAGATCGATGGTCCCGTCTTCCACTCGCTGCAAAATCTTATGGCTGAAATTCCGGTAGATGCTGATTTGCACGTCGGGGTAGGTGCGATGGAACTTGGAGAAGACCTCCGGCAAGACGTAAAGACAGGTGGCCTCATTCGCTCCGATAGCCAGAACGCCGCGGGGCATCTCGGATTGATCGGCCACCGCGCGAAGCGATTCCTGACGCAGGGACAGGAAGCGCTCGGCATACTCGAAGAGCACTTCTCCCGCGGGGGTCAGCCGAACCGTCTTACCCATGCGACCGAAAAGCTTTTCGCCATATTCCTGTTCCAGCTGGCGGATTTGAGCGCTAACGGCCGACTGCGAACGAAATACCTTGCGGCCCGCCAGAGAAAAACTGCCGTGCTTGGCCACTTCAACAAACGTGTTGAGCTGATCGAAATCCATTTTGCGTGGATTGCATTCTAGCGGAAACGACAGGCAAATTCATCCATCGTGACTGTGCGCGAAATCCTACCAAGCAGGGCGATCCGAGTGGGAGTGACTTCCGTAAGGCGGGGTTCGTTTGCTGTTGCGCTGCGCGACCGTCCCGTCCGCCACGCTACGGACGGGACAACTTTTCGCGGTTCTATGCTCCTTCGACCGATATCCCGACTTTGCTACCTTCTGTCGTGATCATCTGAATGGTCATGGCGCCAATTCCAGTATTCCGTCTCTCCGACTTTTTTGCGCGCTTGTATTCATGGGGCCTGCGGTTGTTTTGCGTAAGGTACAGCCCCCACTGGCGGTTTTCGTTGTCATCCCAGTTGTGATAGTCCTTGTGTCTTGAATCGTAAACTCTGACCTGAACGCCCGCGCGTTGAGGCCGAGCTGCCATCATTGCCGCCGGCATCATCAGGGCAGCGGTCAGGAGTAGCAAAAAAATATAACGATACGCACCGTTCATGTTGTCTCCTCCGAATTTGACATTTGTGCTCGTGGAAATTGCCGCAGGTATGACCATGCTTGAATCGCAGATTTATTTCTGACTCATACAGTACACAGAGAGTATTCGATAGGGCACCGAAACCGCGCTCCGGGCGCCCGGAAAGGCTGTTCGCAATCGGCACATTTGGCGCGAATGTCCTAAATCGAACAGCATTGCTTTGGCTTTCATGACAGCATGCGAGTATGGCCACAAACAAAAAAGAACCCAGTCAGGTTCCTTACTCCTCCGGCGGAGTCTGAAAAGCAAGGCTGCGCCGTTTCGTTCTTGACCGGCGAGAAAAATGAGATGGACAAAGTCTGCGGCGGAGTCCAAGCGACGCACCCGGAAGAGTACGTGCAGCCCGATGAAGAGAAGGAAACGGGCGGCGAGTCCTAAAAGCTGTTGTTTGTGCATGGGTATTGATTGCGGAAATATTTCAGAAGCCAAAAGGAGATTCCCCATGTTGCTGCTGATTATTGTTCTCGTACTGTTGCTGGGCGGTGGTGGCGGCTATTACGGACATAGAAGGTGGGGAACGGGCGGCGGCCTGGGAATCGGCGGGACCGTGCTGCTGATCGTGCTGGTCTTGTACTTGATGGGCGCGCTGCGATTGTAAAGCTCTTGCGAGAGAAGTAGCGGGTTAGTGATAAGACCACGCTTTTTGCCGGGATCGAGTCGAAGCTGATCCGGAAGCAACAACACCCAAAAGCTAAGCGCGCCCGCCCACATCGGGTCGCGATTGTGAACACTTCTTTTCGTCCTCTTTTTTTTCCGCCACAAACGAGCGTGTCGTGCTGGTAATGTGCAGAACGCGAACATTGACAGCGCAAGATTGCCAGGCGTAATCTCCGGCGAAGCAGCCGCGCCGCTGGTGCGAACTGATCGATTCGACACGCTTCACCGACCTGCGGGAAGATGTACCTTCCGCATCGGCTTTTGCGTCGAGGTCGACCGTTCATGATAACCAGACCGGATGATCCCCGCGGATCCCTGCGGTCAGCGATGCAGAAAGAAAATGAAGCTATGAGCGTACTTCGGTCGGCACTCTTGCTGTTTTTTGTCGTGACGTTCGCTGGCGGAGCGGCACGAGCGCAAACGGATCTGACCGGAATGTGGTCTCCGGTCGGGGGACGCGTAGACAATGATAATCCGCCCATGGGCGACTTTGGCGGAATGCCTCTCAATCATGCCGATCAGCTCAGAGGCATGACTTTTTCTGCAAGTATGTTCGACGTGGCTGAAAACGTGTGCCGGCCGTATCCACCGGATATGCCTTTTGGGCCCGCTCAGCTTCGTATCTGGACGGAAGTCGACAAGACCACGCAGCAGGTGATCGCCTATCACGAACACTTTTTTTATCACGAGCAGGAATACACGATCTGGACGGACGGGCGTCCGGATCCGCCCGACTATGCGCTTCACACTTGGGGTGGATTCTCCACTGGAAAGTGGGAAAGCGATAGGCTGGTTTACACGACGACGCACCTCAAGGAATCCTACATTTTGCCCAATGGGCCCGCCCGCAGCGACCGGGCGACGCTGCGCACCCACCTGGGCCGCTATGGCAACTACCTGACCGCTTATACGATTGTTTATGACCCTACTTATCTAGCCGAGCCTTACATCCGTCCAGCGAGCTGGGTCTACGATCCCGCGCTTCGAATGCCTCCGTATCCGTGCGAAGAGGCTACCGAGACCGTCGTACCGCGTGAAGTGGTACCTCATCATCTGCCTGGACGGAATCCGATCCTGACTGACTTCGCGGCACAACACGGGATTCCGCCGGAAGCTGAGCTCGGCGGTGCTGAAACGATGTACCCCGAGTACATCGCCAAGATGAAAAAGATGAAGCTGCTTCCGCGTCCGGAAAAGAAAACGGACTCATCGGCGGCTGCAAAATGAAACGCGCCGCCGCCAAACGCGGCGGCTGAAAAAAAGGGCCGGACTGATCCGGCCCTTTTGCTTCTTATTGTTCGCCTACCGAGAAGTCGTCACCAACGGTGTCACGTGAATCAGGGCGCCGGGATTGGCGTCTTCCAGCATCCACAAGGAGCCGTCCGGGCCTTCTTCCACGTCGCGGATGCGGTGGCCCACATTCCAGCGCTCGGCGGCTTTGGCGCCGCCATGGCCGTCAAAGATGATGCGGTTGAGCGACATGGTCGCCAAGCCGCTGACGAGGCCATTGCCGTTCCATTGCGGGAAGGTATTGCTGCCGGTGTAGAACATGATATTTCCCGGCGCGATCACCGGATTCCAATAAATCACGGGCATCGCCAGATCGGGCCGCGTGTCGGGCTTGGCAATGGGCACGCCGTTATAGTTCTGCCCAAAGGAGACGAGCGGCCAGCCATAATTCTTGCCCTTCTCGATCAGGTTCAGCTCGTCGCCGCCGCGCGGACCATGCTCGACCTCCCACAATTCGCCAGTGGGCGAAAACGCCAGGCCATAGGGCGTGCGTACGCCGCTGGCCCAGGTTTCAGCCGGCGTCATATTGGGGCCCGGGAAGGTGTAGTTGCTTACCACCTTCGCGGTCTTGGCGGCTTCCGTGTCACTGGGCGGGTCGATGAGGGGAATGGTGGCAGCACCGGTCTTGCCGAAGTTGGGATTGCCGGGAGCGGGTTTGCCATCCAGCGTCAGGCGCAGGATCTTGCCTTCGGGCTGGTTGGGATCCTGAGCGGGAGTGAAGCGCTGGCGGTCGCCAACCGTGAGGAACAGATACTGGCCGTCAGGCGAGAAGGCGATCTGCGCGCCTTCCTGACCGCCCTTGCCCCTGGGCATCTGGCGCCACAGCACCTCGAATTGCTCCAGTTTGGCCGAGGTGGCGGTGGCATTTAGCTTGGCGCGAGCGAGCGCCAGGCCGCCGCCATAGTCACCTGGCTCAGCATAAGTGAGATAGATGCTCTGGTCGGTGGCGTAATGGGGCGAAACGAAGACGCCCAGCATGCCGTTCTGGCCCTGCCAATAGACTGGGGGCGTACCGCCTACCGGGATTTTGTCTCCCTGCTGGGACACGAGCCAAACGGGCCCGACTTTTTCCGTGATCAGCATGCGGCCATCGGGCAGGAACGCCAGCCGCCAAGGCAGGTCAAAGGTGGTCACCGTGGTCATGGTGAAGGGCAGGTTGGCTTCGGACTTCTGGTCGCCGATATTGACCTGTGCCCAGGCCGCCGCCGACAGCAGGGTGAAAAGCAACGCCACTTTCGCCAATTTCATTTTCATCTCTCCTTGCTTGTAAACCGCTCGACCGTAAGCGATTCGGGACCGTTGCGCATCGTACACTATCACGGAAACTCCTGAGAAGCGGCCTTCTCGGAGTTGGGAATAGGCCGGAAAGTCAGTTTCTCATATCATGGCTTCTCGGGATTTGGGCGCGTCGAAACCGACATGGTTGTAGAAGTCCCTGCCCAGGTTGGGGATATTCGCAGAGGGAAACGCCGCCCACATGCGCGGCATTGGTACAGGCTCGCGCAGCGCGCCGGGGTCTTTCCGGGTCAATAAGACGTTCCAATTCAATAATCTCCATGGCCGGGTACCAGCACACGTGAGTGAGTCTGGGGACTAAATGCTCTCGAAAAGGCGCGATAGGCGACGACTAGGTCTGAGCATGGCGGGAAAATAATAATAATGATGGCGGAAAGGCACCCGCTCCCGTTTCCCGACATGCGCGATTTGCACACCATTTCCGCAGAAATATACGTGGCGTGCCCCCACTCATCGTTGACAGCCAGCTGGAGTATATGAGACCACTGAGGGGCCCACGAGGTTGCCGTAGATCCAAAACGAGAATGCCAGCTTCTAGAGTGCTTATAGTTGATGACTACGAACCGTTTCGGCGATTCGTACGTTCGACGCTGGGGGAAAAACGGGATTTGCAGGTCGTCGGCGAGGCGTCAAATGGATTAGAAGCAGTTCACAAAGCCGAAGAGCTACAACCGGACTTGATTGTGCTCGACCTTGGGCTTCCCACACTGAATGGAATCGAAGCCGCCCGACGAATCCGCCAGCTCTGTCCCGAATCCCAAATACTTATTCTGAGTCAGGAGTCCTCTGCCGAGGTCGTGCAAGAAGCTCTTCGCCTGGGTGCACAGGGCTACGTTGTGAAAACCCAAGCTAGAACCGAACTGCTATCTGCTGTGGATGCAATCCTTCAGGGCAGGCAGTTTGTCAGTTCCGAATTGTCGAATCACAAATTGGCCGACGCCGCAGACGCGCGATCTACTGATCTCGACAGGCAAGTTCTCCCATTGGCTGAATCAGAAAAAGGGGAGGTCACCCGCCGCCACGAGGTGCAATTCTATGCTGATGACGCGTCCTTTGTGGTTGGCTTTAGCCGTTACATCGAAGCCACCATAAAGGCCGGAAATCGGGTTATCGTAGTCGCTACCGACTCACACCGCAAAGGTATTCTTCAGAGATTGCAGGCACAAGGCGTGGATGTTGCTACCGCCATCGAACAAGGGAGCTATATTCCGTTGGATGTCGCCGAAACGCTCTCGACTTTCATGGTGAATGATCTGCCCGATCCGGTTCGATTGCTGGAAGTCGCGCGCGATCTACTTGCAGCGGCGGCCAAATCAGCAAAAGTGGAAGTTCGGCGTGTTGTAACTTGTAGTGAATGTGCTCCAACTCTGTGGACACAAGGCAAAGCAGATGCCGCGATTCAGCTCGAACACCTTTGGGACGAGATTGCCAAGAAATATGAGGTGGATACTCTGTGCGGGTATGTCTTAAACAGCCTTCAGCGTGAACAGGAGGGCCACATCTACGAGAGGATCTGTGCAGAACACTCAGCGGTCTATTCCGGTTGAAAAGGCCTCCTCAACGCGCGAAAGTGGTTATCGGGCTGCGAGAAGAAACCGTTCCAGGCGAGCCGGACGTGTTCCGGGGCCATTCTTCACCGTCGATAGTCTCCTCGCAGGAAAACTACTGAATCTTACCCGTTGTGATCACTGAAATAGGCGTTGCGCCGGCGGGGACGGGCAGACCCACCGCCGCCAGCGCCCCCGTGCTGGCATCGATCGTGAAAGCAGAAACGTTGTTGGAGCCGTTATTCGCCACAAAGGCGAACCTCCCCGAAAGATCCAGCGTCACTGAAACGGAGCCCGTCCCGCCGGTCGAGAAGGGCGAGCCACTCACCGCCGTCAGCGCCCCGGTGCTGGCATTGATGGTAAACGCCGAAACGTTGTTGGAAGTGACATTGGCCACGTAGGCGAATTTCCCCGTAGGATCCACGGTCGCTGAATCAGAGCCAGCGCCGCCGTCAAGGGCGAGCCACTCACCGCCGTCAGCGCCCCAGGTTGGCATTGATGGTAAACGCCGAAACGTTGTTGGAACCCACTGCATAGGCGAACTTCCCAGTGGGGTCCACCGTCACTTGCTGAGGGAAAGCGCCGACCGTGGAGAAGGGCGAGCCGCTCACCGCCGTCAGCGCCCCGGTGCTGGCATTGATGGTGAACGCGGAAACGTTGTTGGAACCGTTATTCGCCACATAGGCGAACCGCCCCGAAGGGTCCAGCGCCACCGAAATAGGGTTAGTGCCAGCGGCGACGGACGAGCCCACCGCCGTCAGTGCCCCCGTGCTGGCATTGATGGTGAACGCGGAAACGTTGTTGGAACCAGCATTCGCCACATAGGCGAACTGCGGCGTGAAGATAAGCGGGTTGCCGCCGGTAACCACAACCGAACCAGGGCTAACCCGCGCTGCAGCTGGACTCCGGGGAAGAGCCGTCAGCGCCCCAGTGCTGGCATTGATGCTGAACTCGGAAACGTTGTTGGAACTGGCATTCGCCACATAGGCGAACTTCCCTGTAGGATCCACCGTCACTGCAGTAGGGCTAGGGCCGACGGCGACAGGCGAGCCTACCGCCGACAGCGCCCCGGTGCTGGCATTGATGGTGAACGCGGAAACGTTGTTGGAACCGGCATTCGCCACATAGGCGAACCTCCCCGTAGGATCCACCGTCACCGAAACAGGTTCAATACCAGTGAAGACGCCGCCCACCGCCGTCAGCGCCCCGGTGGCATTGATGGTGAACGCGGAAACGTTGTTGTCACGACCATCCGTTACGTAGGCAAACTTCCCCGTAGGATCCACCGCCACCGAAACGGGGCCGGTAGCGGGGACGGGCGAGCCCACCGCCGTCAGCGCCCCAGTGCTGGCATTGATGGTGAACACGTAAATGCTTTCGAGCGCGCCAATGTTGGAAAGGAAATTCAGCCACATAGGCGAACCTCCCTGTAGGATCCACCGTCACCGACTCGGGGGTAAATCCAGCGGCGGCGAAGGGCGAGCCACTTACCGCCGTCAGCGCGCCAGTGCTGGCGTTGATGGTGAACAGGGAAATGCTGGAGGCCGCGACAATGCCGTTGGAAAGGTCATTTATTACATAGGCGAACTTCCCCGTAGGATCCAACGTCACCGAAAGAGGGGCGGTAGCCGCGAAGGGCGAGCCACTTACCGCCGTCAGCGCCCCGCTGCTGGCACTGATGGCGAACGCGGAAACGCTGTTGGAACCGTAATTCGCCACATACGCGAACTTCCCCGCAGGATCCAACGTCACCGAAACGGAACCAGTGCCGCCGGTCAACGCATAACCGTTAGGTCGCATCTGGCCGCTGGCATCTACCGCGTAGATGGAAACCGTGCCGTCGGCGTTGGACACATAGGCGAACCGCGGCGCTGGCAGGATCACCGTCACGGGGGTCGAGCCGCTGACTGCCCCCGACGCCGCGGTAATCGTGGAGCTGCCGGTGGCTACGCCGGTCGCCAGTCCGGCCGGGCTGATATTGGCCACGCTAGGGAGAGACGAACTCCACGATACGGAACCGCTCATGTCCTGGCTGCTTCCGTCCGTGAAAATGCCCGTAGCAGTGAACTGCTGCGCGCTCCCTCGCGGGATGGAAGCACTGGCAGGGCTCACTTGGATGGATTTAAGCGAACGTGACGATGCGCCGCCATTACTGCCACTGCTCTGACCGCATCCGCTCGCGCACAGTGCACAAGCCACAAACAACAAGCCCACCTTGAACGGCGCGCTCATGGGAGAGCTGAGGCTAACACGAAATCTGATCTCCCATCTACTTGGGATCACGGTGTCAGACTTGTTGCTATGGCAGATGGCGAGCACAAACGTGAGCGGTGTCAGCCCCACGCTTTGCAACAAGCCAAGGGGACATGAGCGTGTCCAGACACTAAGCTCGCCAGGCGACAACTTGGGATGTATGGGGTCGGGAGCCGGGAGGGGTGGTCCCTTTTTTCCGTGCCTATCTGCTATCCCCTCAAGTGAATCACGGGGTAGTACACTTCGCGGAAAACTAAGCTACACCTCACTCTACTCGCTCCCAAGTAACCGGGTGGTGCTTATCGCAAGGAGTGTTTATTGGCCACATTCCGATAATCCCGTTTCTCAGGAGTTGGCAGCTATCGTGCCGCGCATAACTTCCCTTGGCTGATTTGGGAAGAAGCGGGAATCAGCAAAACAGGGGCTTTCCCTCTAAGTAATTTCACGTATTCCCATACAGAATTGCCCTGACGTATTCTCCCGCGCTCGGGGCTGGAGTATTGCCTTTTTTTCCTAAGTAATGGCAGGGTTACTCCCCTCGCTCGTCCCCACGTGTTGCTTTGACTTGCTGTATCCCGGCTCGCAGTTGAAGGAGGCGGCGCGTGTTCCCAACGCGGTTTACATATAGCGACCTGCAGCAGCTTTTTTCCTTTTTTTCTGGTTTTGTTTCCCTCAGTGGCGTTTTCGGACGCAAGCGTTTGCAGAGGTGTGGGGCGGCCTATGCCCATGCGTTCACAGCCCTGTTGTTGGTAGCGGCGGTCAGCACCGGCGGTTGTACTGGAGGCAGTAGCGGCGTCACTGTTGCCGCGAGCACTGGCGGAACCGGGAATTCGGCGACGCCGCAGATTTCGAATCTCACGTATCCAAATGCAATCGCGGAGAATTCGAACGGCACGGTGAACGTAAACGGAACGCTCAACTTCACTGCTGTCGGGGGCGGACTGGCGACGCTGAATGTGACCGTCTTTGACGCGAATGGACAGCAATTGTCCACGTTTAGCACTCCGATTGCGGGATTAGCGGGGCAGACGTCGGGAACACTGTCGGCTACATTCGTATTGACGGTGACCGGAACAGGAACCTTCACGTTCCGGATATCGGTGACAGATGCCGGCGGATCAAAGTCAAACGAGCTAACAGGAACCATTCAGGTTGTGTATCCCGTCCCGGTGCTTCAGACCATCAGTCCGACTAGCATCCCCATCAATTCGGCAGACACTGTGGTCACGATTCGGGGAACCGGGATCGTGGCAGCTTCCACTATGCAGGTGAACGGCGGCAACCCGATCAGTCTGACTGGTGCACAGCCAGCGACCGGCAACTTTTTCTTTACCATCCCAGCGGCGGACCTTACTGCCATCGGTCAACTTTCGATTACGGTAAGCAATCCGGGTACGGCGGCTTCGAACGCACTGTCCGTGAATATAGCGCCAAATCCAATTCCCACCCTCTCCTTCATTTCGCCGACAACTGCGGCGTTCGGAGCGACCGACTTCGCGCTGACGCTTACGGGTTCGAAATTCCACTCCCACGTCGGTCGTGCAATGGAACGGCTTGGCGAGGGCCCACTACATTCGTGAACACGGTACAACTTAAGGCTACGATCTCAGCGAAGGACATTCAGACACTCGGGAACGACACGGTAACGGTATTCACTCCGCCTCCGGGCGGAGGAACTAGCGCGGCCATAATTTTCACGACATATCTTCCTGTGCCCGCGAACGATCTGGCCTACAGTGCAGACACGGGCATGCTGTATGCCTCGGTTCCGAGCACCGCAGGACCATCGTTGGGGAACAGCATCGTGCCGGTGGACCCGAATACGGGAACAATCGGGACGCCGATTTTCGTGGGAAGCGAGCCGGGCAAGATGGCGCTGTCGAGCGACGGGACGGTGCTATGGGTGGCGCTAAATGGCGCCGGGGCTCTACGCGAGGTGAACTTAACGACACGGACGGCGGGGCTGCAATTCAACCTGGGAGGCGGAACGGGAATCTACAGCCCACCGGAAACAGCGCAGGCTCTAGCGGTGATGCCCGGGTCGCCAAACACGGTAGCCGTTTCGAGCGCCGTATTTCCCTCCAGCAGTGTGACGATTTATGACAGCGGAGTGGCCCGTGCAAATACACAAAACATGAATGCGCTGGGGCTAGCGTTCGACGCCACTGGAACAAAGCTATACGAAGCGGGAAGCGGCTACTGGCTGGCAAACGTCGACAGCACCGGAATCAGCTCGGCATCGGAGCTCAACACGAGCGTCAACTCAAACGGTTTGCGTGTGGATAGCGGAAGGGCCTACTTGACCAGCGGCGTGATTCTCGACGCGAATCTCGGAACTCAACTCGGGATCTTTTCGGCCGGCCAGGGGCAGAGCGCCAACGGCCCCGTGGCGCCGGATTCGACCGTCGGAGAAGCATTCGTTCTGATCAATGCGTTTCCGGGTTCGACGCTGCAGGTGAATGCGTACGATATTTCCAGCTTCGCACTGAAGGGCTCATTGAAGGCCGCCGGTGGCACGTCTTTTGTGCCGAACGGCGCCGCGTCTCTGGCGCGTTGGGGACAGGACGGATTGGCGTTCAGCAACGGCGCGCAGTTGTACATTTTCGAATCGCCGCTGGTGCGCGATCTTTCGAGCACGCCGGCAGACGTCAGCGTGACGGCCAGCGCGCCGAGTTCGGCGACGACAGGTACTAACATTGCGTACACGCTCATAGTCAACAACGTCGGGCCGCAGGCAGCTACGCCGGCCAAGCTCATCGATGACCTTCCCAACGGGGTTGCGTTTCAAAGCGCGACGGCAAGTCAAGGCAGTTGCAGCACAGGAGCGGTAGTATTGTGCGATCTCGGGAATTTGAACTCCGGTAGTTCCGCGACCGTGCAGATAACGGCCACTGCCCTTTCGCCGGGGACGCTGACGAACATGGCGTCGGTCAGCGCCCCGCAAGGAGATCCGAACCCGGCGAATAATACGTTCACCTCGACGACAACGGTCAGCGGCTCGGCGCACAGTCCGAGCCCGGTGATGAGCTCGATCTCGCCGGCGTTCATGCAAACGGGCTCAGCTTCATTCACGCTGACGGTCAGCGGCTCCGGATTTGTTCCCGGTTCCCAGATTCAGCTGAATTCGACTGCGCTTACGACTACTTTCGTGAGCAGCTCTCAACTAAGCGCAAGTGTGCCGGCAAGCGACGTTGCGTCGCTGGGATGGGCATGGATCAACGTGCTGAATCCGCCTCCCGGCGGAGGGAGTTCGGGAAGCTTGCCGCTGACGATGTACCGAGTGATCAGTCTGGACGTAAATCATCTGGGCTTCGATCCATTCACACGAAAGTTGTACGCGAGCATTCCCAGCACCGCGCCGCAAACTATGGGCAACAGTTTAGTAGCGATTGATCCTAGTTCGGGGGCGTTGGGATCGCCGCTCAACATAGGCAGCGAACCGAATCGATTAGCCGAATCGAGCGACGGGCAATATCTCTACGTGGGCCTGGACGGAAGCAAGAGCGTCACGTGGGTGAACTTAACATCGCTGACTCAGGGGCCGGTGTTTCCGATCGCGATTCAAAGCTTTGGCCAGAACACGCAGGTTGCCGCGCGCGATTTGGCTGTGGCGCCTGGCAATGACAATCTGCTGGCCATAGACACCGGTTCGTCGAGCGGCAACGGCCTGTTCGACATTTCGGGTTTGACCGGAACCATGCGGCCGAACCTATCGGGCACCTACACAGGCTCCGTGCCCACGTTCGCGAACGCATCCTTGCTTTATTCCTATGATATCGACACCACCGCAGCGGAATTTTATCGCTGGGACGTGACCAGCACCGGGCTTACAAAACACGACAACACCGGCTTTACAATCAACGGCATCGGCGGATTCAACGGCGGCTTTAAGCTCAGCAACGGGCTGGTGTATGGGTTTGCGGGAGGCGTGGCCGATCCGACCGCCACGCCGCCGACCCAGTTGGGCCAGTTCCCTGTCAGCACGGTGCTTGGCTTTGGGCAGAGCGTCGAGGGAAGCGGCGTCGCTCCGGACCCGGTCGACGGGCGCGTATTTATGTTGGGCGAGACACTCGCAGGGTCGGCCAATCCGGTGCTGCTCTCGTACGACAGCGCGCGGTATGTGCCGCTGAATATACAGACGTTCACGGGCTTACCCTCCGGAGAAGATCTCCTCAGGTGGGGCAGGGATGGTCTGGCTTGGCACACCACGCTGGGCTTTCCGTTTGGCGGGACGAGCGGCAGTGGAAAGATCATTGTGATGCGCGGACCTTTCGTATTGCCGGCTTGGAACACCATCAATGCAATACCGGGATTAGGTTCGGCGACGCCGTCGAGCGCTACGGCGGGAAGCGGGAATCTTGTGCTGGCGATTACGGGGTCGGGATTTGTTCCAGGAGCGGCGGTGATGTGGAATGGCGCAGAGCGGACGACGACGTTTGTGGATTCGTCGGATTTGACGGTTGCCATTCCGGCGTCAGACTTGAGCCAAAAGGGCACTGCGAACTTGACGGTGAACAATCCTGGGTCGGCTGACTCCAATTCTATTTCATTCGCCATTAATTGAGGAAGGTAGGGCTTGGGCTTGTGCTCAAAGTGGGCGCGTGGGGCTCAGGCTGTGCAAGCCCAGTCCGGAGGCGCTACTGTCAACCTCGCCACCGTCTCCATCACTGTGCCCTAGGTCTACCACGAAGGGTACTTAGGAAATTCTTCAGACCTCATGCATTCGCTTTCAAACGAAATGAGCCGCACCCGCAAAAGGGAGTCTACGCATGGACAGGCTCATGGCAATCGTGTGCGTGTCGTTCTCGTTCTTTACTCCCGCGAGAGGCAATGCGCAAAGGTTTAAGGCCTTTGCAGGCATTTCCTATGGCATCTACGATCCTGATGTTCGCACCAAACATATCGGCTGGAACGCTTCGATAGAAGGAAAAGTTCATCGGTTTGTCGGGTTGGTCGCGGACGTTAGCAGTCATTACGGCACCGTGACAGGCATATTCGATGAAAAGCGCTGTCTCGTGCTCATAGCGTCGGCGCCGCTGTCCGATTGTGAAGAAAAAGTGAAAGTAAGTTTGTACACCTTCACAGCCGGGCCACGAGTCTCCGTACCATTAGGCAGGTTTAGGCCCTATGCCCATGCGCTTTTCGGCGCCGCCCTTTTTCATGAGGTGACGTCCCTGGGACCGTTCACCTCCTCAGATTTTGCCGACGAGTTCGGCGGAGGAATCGATATTTCAATCAATCCCGATATAGCCTGGCGGGTGCAAGCTGAGGACTTCCAGATCTTGCGGGGTGGGGTTCCTTTTTGCGTCGCCGGCATCTGCCCTCCTTCGGGGGACAGCCTTCGAGTGTCGACAGGTCTTGTGTTTCGTTTTTGAAAGGCCAGCAGGCCAGATGTTGCAAGGGCTACACGGAGTCAATCCTGTCCTCTGCAACCCTTTCAGGTTCAGTAAGTTTAGTCGATGTGGTGAGTTGATTGGAGATGTGGCGAAATTCTTCAAAAGGTATGTAGGGTCCCCGCAAAAGTCCCCACAGTTGTGGAGCGTTCGAGTTTCGCGAAGTTCGGTAGCGGTTTATTTGGAGCCTTTTTCCGGGCTGATCTTAAAGGGCTTCTTTGGCGCAGTGGAAGGCTGAGCTCCGGCTGATGGCGCCTTGCCCGACGTTACAGGAGCGGCAAAACCTGAAGTCGAGTCTGTCACCCGCCGCTTTCACCGGGTACGCCTGGTCGTAGAGGCGCACAATATCATTGCTAATGTCGATCTCGCTGGAGCCATAGACTACCGGCGTCCCCTGTGCGGAGATGTCTAACACGATCACATAGCCATGCTCACGGGAGTAACGGTCGACGACATTAAGCATTTGTCGCCCAATTTTTTCGGTGACATCGCTCTGCGCGGCAATCTCTTCCTCATTCAGCTCGTCCTGCTTGCGCTGGAACTGACGGGTCAAGAGCTCGCCTTGGCGCTGCAATCTGGCCTGCTCGTCATTGGGCATGCCCTGATTATTCGAGAGGCGATTCTGCAACTCCTGAATTTGCTTCTGCATATTCTGCAGGTCGTTTTGCTGGGCGGCGAACTTAGATTTAAGCTTTGCTGAGGCCTCTTTGCCCTCAGTCGTGGCTACCATGGCTTGGCGCACGTTGAGAATGGCAATCTTCATCTGACCTGAAGCGGCGGCTCTGCCGCCCGTCTGAGCCAAAGCTCCTGCAGGCCGCAGACACAGCAGCGCCAGCGCGAGTAGCCAGAGTTCCCTCCGCCATTTTCCGCGCGCCAGTATGCGCAACCGAGAAGCCTCTGGTGATGGTCGGGCGGGCAGATCAAAGGACCCAGCATCGTTCAGCACTTGTGGTAGCCATACCGAGAAAAGGAACACCGCTCGAAGCATTCGGAATCTCCCTTGTGAGATAAGTCCTGTGCCCAGAGTTTCACCGTCACGCTCAAATGCCAACCTAAGGGTCGGCTCGGCAATAGGGCCATCGCCACTGGCAGGATTACTAGCCCTGAAAAAATGGGCGTTTCTCGATATGGTGGGATCTACTCCCACCGAAGACTTCGCCAAACTTCCTATCGAGTGTTCCGAGGTAGGGTGGACACAATTCTACAAGGTAGCGCTTGATTGTCGTCAAGTCCTGTGAAGTTCTGTTCTCGGAATCTGGCCCTGAGGTAAAAGCCAGTTACCGATAATCCCTGCCAGTTCAACTGGTCAGTGCAACACCATCTGAGCTAAAAGCTCTTCATCACAGGTGGTGTTTATGATCGAAAGAAAACGTACGCCGCTTTCTGCGACGCAAAGAGTTGAGGTATGGCGCCGTTGGAAGGCGGGAGAATCGTTGCATGCCATTGGCCGTGCCCTGGGTAAAGACCACGTAGTCGTTCACTTCGTTTTAGAGCGTCATGGTGGGATCGCTCCGCCCGCTCGTCGCCGTTCGCGGCGAGTGCTTACCCTGGCCGAGCGCGAAGACATCTCCCGTGGAATCGCCAGCGGCTGCGCGATGCGGGCCATTGCCCAAGGTCTGCGTCGCGCTTGCTCCACGGTAAGCCGAGAGGTAGCCCGCCATGGCGGGCGCGCGCAGTATCGCGCCAACGCAGCCGATCAGCAGGCCTGGGAGTCGGCCTTGCGCCCCAAGCTCTGCCTCTTGGCCATGCAGGATCAGCTCCGGAAGATGGTTGCGAGTAAACTGATCTTAGACTGGTCGCCTAAGCAGATTTCCGGATGGCTCAAGAGGAAGTATCCCAAGGATCAGAGCCTGCGCGTGTCTCACGAAACGATTTATCGGAGCCTGTTCATACAAGCGCGGGGAGCGCTGAAGCAGGAACTAGTGCGGCATCTGCGATCCAAGCGGCGGATCCGCCGCTCGCACCATTCCAGTGTTCACGGGCACTCGCGCGGCCAGATTGTCGATGCGATCTCCATTCGCGAACGGCCAGCCGAAGTCGAAGACCGTGCCGTTCCCGGCCATTGGGAAGGCGATCTGTTGCGCGGGGCCGGCAACAGTCACGTGGTCACGCTGGTGGAGCGTCAGTCGCGCTTCTGCATGCTGGTGCAGGTGCCCAGCAAAGATACCGCTGTTGTAACCGCTGCCCTAAGCCGGCACGTTCGCAGACTCCCCGCGACGCTGCGGCGCTCGTTAACCTGGGACCGTGGGTTGGAGATGGCGCAGCACAAGAACTTCAGCGTAGCCACCAATGTGAAAGTCTATTTTTGCGATCCGCAGAGTCCTTGGCAGCGCGGCACGAACGAGAACACCAACGGGCTGCTACGCCAGTACTTGCCCAAGAAAGCCGATCTGTCTCGCTTCACGCAATCGGACCTGGACAAAATAGCCCTGCGTCTGAATCAACGGCCGCGAGAGACCTTGGGTTTTGAAACTCCTGCGAGTAGACTTCGAGCCAGTGTTGCACTGACCCATTGAGACCACCCCGTTTATCAGGCGCTATCGAAATACCGCGAGGAATAATGCGGCGTGACAATCAGCGATTCTTGGGAGGGTAGGGCTTAAGCAGCCTCTCAGCAGCGTTGGCAATGTTAGTTCGCCGCTGTTCGGGCGAGCCGTTAGGGTCAATCGTCTTGCTCGCAACGCTGCGCCACACGATCATCTTACGCGTCGTGTCGTACATGTCTAAGGCCAACTCGCCTGTGTAAATTATTTTGGTGGAGGGTGACTTCTCCTTGCTGGCTCTGCGACCTGCCCACCCGTCTTCCCATTCGGCCCCAGGTTCATAGCTGTCTTCATAAGTGTGATATTGGGTTTGCGCGGTGAGGGCCAACTGGTAGCCGACGTACAAGTCGGCAGGATCAACGTCTCTCTTGCTTAATCCCCTTTTTGCAAGTTGGGCGTCCAGTGCTGCCTTGATTTCTTTCACTGTGTCCGCGCCCACGCGTTCGGGATTTGTAATTTCTACCCACTTGTATGTTTTGTATTCGGAGAAGTTGGCGCCGTAATCAAAATTGTAAAGTCCTAGAACAAATTCTTGGGCCCAATTGGCAGGCGCTTGACCAAGTCCTGATAAGTCCGCCTCTCGGAAACTGGCTTTTTGGCCTCGGGGAGCTTGGGCCACATTCCGATAAGACCGTTTCTCAGGACTTGACGTTACCCGACTATAGCTTGCGTACCTGGGTCGTTTTCAGGCGTCTGTTTTTGTTGGGCAATCGCGGCGTTCGTTTTTGCTTAGGCAAGGTGTTAGTCCTTTCGCTTCTCGAACAGATTAACTTTCTTCTCCGCGAAGCGCGAAGCAATCGACTCGCTATAGCATTGACACTGTATGTGTCCCGCTTCGTGCTCAAGCGTGCGAAGCAAGTCGAGATCGCTTGCGCGTTCAGCGTAGCTTGCGCGTATCACTGTCACATGACCACTAAAGGACGAGAACGCTGTAAACGTCGAGTGGCTCTCCGAGCTGGCTTGCCAGTCGTTCTCTGCAAGCAAAACGAAGTTCCAACCCTTTGGGTAGTCGCGGGCGACAACGTCGAGCTTTGCTCGCAAGCGCGTTTTCGCAACAGGCATGTTTTGAGAACAAACAGAGTTTGTAAGTGCAAGCACGATCACGACGAAGTGTCGTGTTTTCACCGCTTCGCCGTCCTCTGCGTTAGCTCTCCGAGCGTGCGATAGCCGTCATCGTCTGGATCGAAGTAAAAGAGTTGCGTGCGCGTAGCACCGTTTACGTTCGCCAAGCGTAGCTGTATCCACTCAAGCTCTCCAACCTCCGGTGCGGCTTTGCCTTCAAAGTCAGTCGTGATGGTTAGGGACCTACCACCCTGCTCGCTATCCGCGAGGACTGGAGGCTTGATAAACGTCGTTTTACGGCCGTTCGCCGAGGTGACCACGACGGGACCCACCCCGTCAATTCGAATGAAATACTCGCCTGATAGGTCGTGGATTCCCTGGGTCTCCTGCGACCCGAGTGTCTCAGCTGTTTCTAGGTGCAAGTCGTTGGCAGGAAACTATGCCCCTGAATGCTGCACTCTTATAAACGGCCGCATACACTTCGACCACGTGCAGATTAGCAGGGAGTTCAGACGGAAAACCCATGGGCCCGCCAAGTCCTAATAAGTCCGCTTCTCGGTAACTGGCTTTTCCCGAAATCCCACATTCCGATAATCCCGTTTTTCGGGCACGATCCTTGACGGGTTACTTTCGGCAGGAAGCGCGATTCGGGTATGGACCCTTGGCCTGGTGGTACAAAATCCGCGACAAGGGGTTCGCTCAGGAACGGGCAAACATAAGTTGAAATCGTTGAAAAAGCGAGGTCTGCTTACAGTTGGTGCATTCTATCCAGCTACCGCCCTCGGGAAATTCCGGCTTTGAAGGTAACGCCCAAAGGCCGTAGTGATCTTTGTCTATATTAATTTCCGAGTGAATAAAATCTTTCTTACATAGTGGGCACTTTAGAATCCAATACGGCATTCGTTCCATGAGAAATACAAATTGATAGCTGGAGGTCCGTATTTGTTCCGCCTGCCAAACGCGATAGATGACTAATTCGCTGGCCCCTTATATAAGGCCACATACGACAAGACCACGAGCAGATTAGCCGGAGCATGAAGCTAAACGCTTGCAGAGAGTGGCTTCAGTCTTCATACATTCCTTCGTCTAGTCCGCAAACTAAACGCTCAAGAGATGTCTTGAATGCAGCGCAGATACGCAGCAAGGTGGAAACTGTGATCGGGCGGCCTGCCTCGATTTGTTGCCAATGGCGTGCCGAAAAGCCAAAGGAAATCATATCTTCCTGAGAATGACCGTGCTTTCGTCGCAAATCGCGAACTCGTTTTCCCAATTGAACAAAGAATTTGCTTCGATTTACCGATACCGGGCTGGCCGTTGGAATGTAACTAACCTCGTTGGCAGACGTGCCTTATTTCACGATATAGGTGGTAACGATGCGATTCGTTGCCGGCCGGCAACCTTTGATGATTTTGGCCAAGCGCGAGAGGCGGATGGATCGGTCACGGCTACCATTTCGGGGAGCCTTTTGGCTCCATCCGCTAGGGCAGAGGCGATATGCCATCGGTGACGCCGCTGAGTGGGAGCGTGGTTATGATGTTGCTGTCGTCAGCGTTGTCGAACGGCTTGCCGGCACTTCGACAAAAAGGGGCCGCGCAGCGCTGGGTGGCCACCGTCATCCGAAATGTGCACCTACTTCCTTTTGACGGTTAACACCGGCACAATCGCTAGCTGGCCTGCCTTGGCGAAGGCTTCCCGTTCACTCTTGGTAAGAGGCGCGAAGACCACCGACTTTCCCTCCTCAGGCAAGCGCGGTCGGTCCGATCTTCCAGGCCGGCAACGGAAAACCCCTCAACCTCGACAACCTTGCGCGTCGCGTAATCACTCCCGCGATCGAGAAATGCATTGTGTGTCGGAAGTCGGAATCCGATCACAAGCCCGAAGGCCATATGTTCCAATTGGACAAAACTGTCCAGTGGCACGGATGGCACGCATTCCGGCGTGGGCTCGCAACTAACCTTCACACCTTGCGCGTTGATGACAAGACGATCCAATCTATCCTGCGCCACAGCAATATCGGGCTGACGCAGAACGTATACATCAAGCACGTAACGGAGTCAGGGGTAACCGCGATGGATCTGCTTGGAGCGGAGCTCAAAAAGCAAACTTGCAACGATCTTGCAACAAATCGCAGTACCCTTCCGAACTAACCCACCTGTAAATCCTTCTGTTCTGTGAAGGATGGATGGTGGGGCTGGGGAGATTCGAACTCCCGACCTACGGTTTAGGAAACCGCCGCTCTATCCATCTGAGCTACAGCCCCATTTATCAACAAACACGCTTAGTTTACACCAGTTACGTTAATGGACCGTTCCTTGGCTGCGGTCGTCTTACCGCACTCGTGCCGCGTACAAAGGCTTGACTGACCCGATTTCAGGACAAGGCTGATCTTCTTGATGTAACGAATTGATGTAACGAACATACGTCAGAAGGCTTTGAAGCGCGGGCGGCGATTCGGGATGGATTACGGTTGGGCCTGCGGCATTACCCCGTGGTTGGCCCGCAGGCGGTCAAATTTCCTTGTCTCCATCTGACAGAAGGTTTGCAAGGTCGGGAACAGAGATGAGCACATCCTGGTTTTCGCCACAGAAGACTTCCCGAAAGGCCTGGAATCTTTCCTGGTTTCTTTCCTCTTCAAAATTGATGGTTATCAGTGAGCACTCGGAGACCGGAAGGTTGCTGTTTTCAATATTCTGCACTTCCTGCAAGATGGCTTCGGCAAAGCCCACGGCCTCTCTTTTATCCTTGAAATAGACGCATAAGGCTCCATCACCGCGATGGGGTTCGTAACCGAGACGGGCATTGGTAATATTCATGTGTTGAGCTCCCGACAAATTATCGGGCCGCTCCCGCCTCAGAGTATGTTAAACACATGGTAATAGTGCTCAGAAGGTAACACCATACCCCATCGACGCGCAGGAGTGATGGGTTTCACCGGGGGTCGTGCAGCCAGCGCGATGGCTTTTCCAATTCTGACCGCGCAGCCGACTTAACTCAGCAAGAGAGAACCGATCTACGCAGTGCGGTTCTCGCCCGACGGGAAGAACGTTCCTCCCCGAAGAACATGCTCGAGCGCGGAGATTAAATCTCGGGTAGCTTCGGATTTCGTAACCATGCCCCGAGCGCCGGCTTTCCGCGCCGATTCCGCAACGTTGGCTGATTCATGCATGGTGAACACCAACACGGGGATATTCGAATCGAGATTCGAAATCTCCCGCGTGGCCTCAAGACCGCTCATGACGGGCATCGAGACGTCCATAATGATGGCGTCGGGCTTCAGTTCGCGTGCCAGATGTAACGGCTTTCTGGCCGTTTTCAGCCTCGGCACAGATCTCCCATTCCGGATGGGTCTCCAAGATCCGCCGTACACCCTGCCGCACGATCTCGTGATCGTCGGCAATTACGATCCTCACCGACATGCATCCTCCACAATTTTTGCGAGGGGGAAGCTCGCGTTGCAAGACAGCTGGCGCGCTGCGGGTTGGCCTGACTTCGGATTCCGGCTTCTGTACAGTTCTATTTAGATCTCTTCGCCTGTGGAGTTCAAGTGGTTTTATGGCTGAGGCTGGCTATCTACTACTACGATGGACAGGAAATGCTCAGGATCTGGGTGGGTCGCGCTGCGCTTTATTTTTGATCAAATGCTCCTTAAGGCGCCGGGCCAAGTCCTGTTCTTTTCCTTCGGCGATCTCCTGTTTAACTTCGTCCAGGGCGAAGTGGACGACATCGTGGTGATGGAGCTCCTCGGGGGTGACCATGTCGCTGAACCGCAACCAGAGTTGATGCACGAGGTTTACCTCGTTGCGGGTAAGGTTGGGCGCATGGGGCCCGAGCAAGAAGAATTCGTGCTCACCGACAGGCGTGAAGATTTCCAGATTAAATGGGGGGCGCGGGTCGGGCAGGGCTTCCCATGCAAGGCCGAACTGGCGTGCCTGCTCGGCGACGCCCATCTTGGCCGATCGGCCCAGCACGATGGTTGAGGACTGCAGGTTGACGGCGGCTCTCAGGATGCCGTCCCACAAATCATTTGCGGCGACCACGGCGAGGCGAATCGGTTTGCCGCGCTGCTCCGCCATGGAAAGCGCTTTAGTGAAGAGATACTGCTCGATACTGCCGAACAACTGATCCGCGTCGAATTCGACCTCACCGGAGCCGGTGCGCCGCAGGACCTGCACATGAAGCACGGCAATATCCCTGCGCTCGGTCTTCACCCGGTCGAGAACGGAGCCGAGGTGGTAGAGCGCATGATAGTTGCTAATCGGAACCAAGACGTTGCCCGGCCGAACGCCGACCGTCGTGGTGCTTAATTCGGTGCGCGAAGCGACGTTGAATTGGTCGAGACCGGCACTCTCCGAGCCGCGCTTTTTTGTGATCTTTTCGGCGATGGTGAAGGTGGCGAAGAAGGCGGCGGTGAAGATGATTCCGGAGATGGTGGCGATCTGCTTGGTGAGGAGATTAACCAGGCATAAGCCCGAGCAGCGTGACGGTAACGAGCACCAGGCCCAGCGGAATTTCCACATCGCCAAATTTCAGGTTCAAGGGAACGCGGAATTCCCGCCTTCCAGGCTGCTTGTAGCGCAACGCCAGCACGGCGGCGCTGTTCATGGCAAAGCTCCACATCACCCCGAAAGCGTAAGCCTCGCCGAGCAGGAAGATATTGCCGCGGCTCAGAATAATGGTGGCGATCTGCAAAATTACAACGAGGTTGATAATGCGGTACGAAGTCCCGAAGCGGCGATGGGGCTGCCGAAACCATTCCGGAAGGATGCCGTCCTCGGCCACGCGGTTGAGCACGCCATTGGACCCGACGATAGCGGTGTTCACGGCCCCGGAAAGCATCAGGGCACCCACGAGTACGACGAAGCCCTGGAATACGAGCCGCAGAGTGTAAGGCCCCGCGAAGTTCATGGCCAGCCCGCTGATCAGATTTCCGAAGTATTGATGCCGGGTCGCATCAGGAATGATCATCACGGCGAAGAAGGAGACTCCGGCGGTGAAGACGAGGCTGTAGGCGAAGATGATGAATCCGACCTTCTTCAGATTGGGAATCTTGGGATGTTCGAGCTCGCGATAGACCTGCGCCAGAGTCTCTTCGCCGCTCATGGCCAATACCGAATGCCCCAAGCGCAATGAAAATACCTACCAGTCCAATGGTGTAGGGCCAGTTGGTACCCCGCAACCAGCCGAGGGCCTGAGGCGAGAAGTGCAGGTTGGATGGCTCCGGCCACGGCGGAAGGTGCGCGCCCCGCGCCCAGAGCGTGTAGCCGCACCAGGCGAGCATGAGGACGACCATCGTGGTGGTCACATACATGATTCGAAGGGCCTTCCCGCTCGATTCGGGAATGCCTTTGATGTTCTCCCACCAGAAATAGAGAGTGACCACAATGGCGAATGAAGCCGCGGTAATATTTTCCGGCAACGTTACATGAACGTGGGCATAGCGGAACACATCATTCAGAAAGCCCGTAAGGTATTGGCCCGCGGAAACTCCGCTGATCGGCCCGGTGAGGATAAAATCGAACATGAGGGCGGAGACGGAGATCTTGGCAAGCCTGCCGCCCATCGCTTCTTTCACCACGCGGTAGACGCCGCCGCGCACGAACATGCTGCAGCTTTCCATGTACAGGGCGCGGACGGCGTAGGCAAACAGCATGATCGCCAGGATGAACCACGGCGCCGTCTTACCGAACGCCTCCTCCGCGATAGCCCCGGCATAAAACGCCGAGGAGCCCATATCGTTGAGAACCACGGCAGCCGCACGCCAGAAGGAGATAAAGCTCAGCATCGCCGTGGTGGCCACAAGAACCTTGGCCACCGGCCGAACTGCAGTTGTTTGCGCTACAGTGGGGTCGGTGGCCATGGTTTACCTGGGCAACTGTTTAACAAAGTCATCGCAACTCGAGCCTGCTGATATTTGAAATGTTTACACATGATTGGAAAACACGAACGCCGGATCGGGTCCCTGCTTAGACTCCCAGGAAACCGCAGAGATAATCTCTCGAGCCTTCTCAAATTGGCCGCACTCGACTTCCAATAAGACGCAAAAGTCTCTTCGCCGCCCAAAACGGTCGAAGCGCTTGTGAAGCTCCTTCCACTTTCTGGTGAGATAGTAGACCGCCGCCAGGCTGCCCCATTCAGAAAGCCCGGCGCAAACGACATGGCAGTGATTCGCGTCCGGCTGACCGGTGAGCCTCAGGAGAATGGCTTTGTCGTAGGCCACGCCGTCGCGGCTCTCCATCGAGTAGAACTGGCCGCCTAAACGAAACGCGCGGCGCCCGCTGGCGTTGGCCAAGAATTGGCACAAGGCGCTTCCAGACCCAGCCTCAATCTCAAATGTCTTGAAGTTCGAATCCGAGGTGCCGTAACTGATCAGGATGGAGTCCCCGCCGTGGCGCGGGTCCGTATCGGCAGCAACGCGAAGGACTTTGCCGGTATGGCGCCAAAATAGCGCCGTAAGCATTGCGGCCGCCTGGGGGGAGAATGCACCGTAGACGATTTCGCTGCCTGCAAACCTCTGCAGATGTTCCGGGGCAGCAAGCATCTCCATTTTTCTGAAGTCATTCCTGAGGCGAACATTTTCGTAGCTGTCCATCACAAAATAAGGGTCAGCCGACAGGCTCCCATCGCCCCAGAAGCGGCGAAAGCTGAATCTGTCCGATGTCTCCGGGACGATCCGGGCCACCTGCGTGAGCAGGTCCCACGACACCAATAGGGGTGGGAGCGCGTGGCTCGCAATGAACTGCGCCAGACCTTTGCCCAATTTCCACATGCCGCCGAAAAGCTCCCAGTGGAATCGCCGCGCGAGGCGCGACAGATTCCATACACGCGCACGAGGCGCCGCAACCCAGACAGGACAATGCCTGTAAGTGCAGCGCTGCCATAGCGCTAACCTAGTTGGCTCTTCGTCGAGCTCTGGTACGATTGGTTGGACACGACATCGTGTCCGAGACAGCTCAGCCAGAACAAAACTTCAGAAAGATGGCCCTCGTTTCAGCGCCGAAAAGAGGGATCAGAGCGGCCTGCTTCCCGGCCGGTCCTGCGGCCAGTTTGCAGATTTTGGGCGGAAGAGTCAAATTCAAAAATTAGATTGCAACGATGCGGACGCAGCTGTTCCGTGCCGATCCTGACATCTTTAGATTACTGAGAACCCCGCTTCAGGTCTTCATTTAGAATGATGGATTCGGCAATCTCCTTCATGGACTTGCGCCTTTGCTGGCTTTCTCGCTGCATGGTGCGGTAGGCCTCGTCTTCACTGATTTTTAAGACTCGCTGCAAGATGCCTTTGGCGCGCTCGACAACTTTCCGAGCTTCGAGTCTGTCAGAGAGGGCGGATTTTTCGTTTTCCAGCAGCTCCCTTTCGCGTTCCTTTTTCAATAGCTCCGCATTCGATTTTTTAAGCTCCGCGGTGCGCTCGGCCACTCGAATCTCGAGCAGGTCGCGGGCCTGCTTGAGCGCCTCCTCCGTCTTTCTTTTCGAGGAACTGATCCAGCTGGCCGCCAACGCGAGGACAACAAAGGAGAAGAAATAGGCTGCATCCGTGGCATTAATTGCCAGGGTATGTAACGGGGGAACAAAAAAATAATCGACCACCAAAGTTGAAATCAGAACGGCAAACAGGCCTGCGCCAGTGCCACCGAACCACGCGCTGGCCATCACGGCCGCAAAAAACAGAAAGAGGAAGGGGTAAGGAAAAAACCGCTGCAAAAGCAGGGTCGAAGCCAACGCCGCGGCCACGAAGAGTAACGCTATCGCATAGCGGCGGCTCAAGGATGGCCTCCAGCCCAACTGCGTAGGACCGTGCAGATGGCCAAATGACTCAGCGTGAAGCCCTTCGGCCTGGCCCCACTTCGTGGGCGCAGCAAGCTAACAATATAAAACAAGCCTGTCAATTCTGCCGCTCAAGACTTAGTTTTGTGCTTGCGCCACTACCGAGTTTTGCTGCCGTCAGCGGCATCGGTTGGAATCGGGATACAATTCCAAAGTGAAGATGCCAATTTCGACTGCAGGAATGAGATGAGCACGACAAGCGCAAGCCCTTCCGTGGACGGCGGATCGAAGACCGTCCTGGGGATCCTGGTGGCCATCAGTTTCTGTCACCTTTTGAATGACCTGCTGGCCTCGCTGCTGCCGGCGATTTATCCGTTGCTGAAGAGCTCCTTTCAGCTCGATTTCGCGCAGGTAGGGCTCATCACGCTTACCTATCAATTGACGGCATCTCTGCTGCAGCCTCTGGTGGGACTCCATACGGACCGCCGGCCGCAGCCGTATTACCTGCCGGTCGGAATGGGATTTACCCTCGTGGGACTCATTATCCTGGCGACAGCGCGGAGCTTCGGCACGATCCTGATCGCTGCGGCGCTGGTCGGGCACGGGCTCCTCGGTTTTTCATCCCGAGTCGTCCCGAGTGGCCCGGATGGCGTCGGGGGGACAACACGGCCTGGCGCAGTCGCTCTTTCAGGTCGGGGGCAATACAGGGCTCGCCATGGGCCCGTTACTGGCGGCACTCATTGTTCTGCCCAGGGGTCAGTCGAATGTTGCGTGGTTTTCCGTGGCGGCCCTGATGGCGATGGTGGTGCTGGCGAAAGTCAGCAGCTGGGCCAAAAAACAGATGGCGAACACCAGCTTAGTGCGCAAGGTTGACGATGAACAACACTTGCTACCCGGCAAGAAGGTCGCCTTCTCGATCGCGGTTCTGCTGGCTCTTCTGTTTTCGAAGTTCTTTTATCTAGCCAGCATCACGAGCTACTACACGTTTTATCTGATGAATACATTCCATGTATCCGTGCGCAGCGCACAGATACACCTGTTTGTATTTCTGGGCGCAGTGGCGCTGGGCACGATTGTCGGCGGACCCGTCGGAGATCGAATTGGCCGCAAACGCGTCATCTGGGCGTCGATCCTCGGCGTTCTGCCCTTCACCCTGGTCCTGCCCTATGCCAATTTGTTTTGGACCGAGATTCTGAGTGTGGTCATCGGCCTGGTTCTCGCGTCGGCTTTTCCAGCGGTGGTGGTCTACGCTCAGGAATTGGTTCCCGGAAGAGTGGGAATGATTTCGGGACTTTTCTTTGGATTTGCTTTTGGCATGGGCGGACTGGGCGCCGCAATTCTAGGTGAGTTGGCCGATTTGACCAGCATCAGGTTCGTATACCTGGTTTGCTCGTTTCTACCCGCAGTGGGCCTGCTGGCGGCATTCCTGCCAAATCTGGAGCGTTTTGGAGTACACGTGGAGCGGGAAATGGCCGATGCCGTCTAGTTGCCGCTAGCGCGGTCATGCAACAACAAGGGAGATGAAATCAAAGCCCGCTAGGCGGCTTTACGGGTATCGCTCTTCAATAAATCCAAAGCCTTGCGAACGACGGGATCGTCCTTGGAAGGCAACTGATTCATTCCGAGCGGCGCCGGCCCAGGCTCGTCGCCCGTGAGCTCCGGCGGGACGGCTGCAACCTCTACCGTGGGTACGACGCCATTTTCGAGAATCGACTTGTTCGCCGGCGTGTAGTAATAGGCCACCGTGAGAACAAGCGCTGCACCATCTTCGAGCGGGATGATCTTCTGTTCGGAAGCGGCACCGAAGCTGCGCTCGCCGACAACGTCGCCCCGGTGATTGTCTCCAACGGCCGCGGCAATAATCTCAGCGGCGCCGGAGGTGCTGGGCGAAATCAGGACTTCAACTGGCCCATGCCAGACCGCTTTGTCGGGGGCGGCGTCGAACTCCTGCCGGGAAACCGTCTGCCCCTTGAGAACGGTGACCGTTCCGGATGAAAGCAGGAGCTGCGCGGCGGCAATACCCTCCGATGCGGGTCCACGGGCGCAATCGCGCAAATCGAGCACGAGCTTATGCAAGCCCTGCCGATCGAACTGCTGGAGTTTATCGTGCAGTTCGGCGGCGGCTCCGGTCTGCAGAGCGGAGATGCGCACGTAGCCCACGCCATCGTCAATTTTGTCGGCAGTCAGGTGCAGCGCAGGGATGAGGGCGCGGGTCAGGTTAACCGGCTGGGGCTCGGTCTTGCCGCGCCGGACCAAGGCGACCTTCACAGCTGTTCCAGGGTTGCCGGTAAGCAGCGAGTTTGCCTGTCCGATAGACATTTCGCGCGTGGTGAAACCGGCGATCTCTTCCACAATGTCACCGCTGCGCAAACCCGCTTTTTCTGCGGGGCTATCGGGCAATACGGAGACGACCACAACGTATCCAAAGCGCTTGGCCAGCGTCGCTCCAATTTCACCGCGAGTGTTGTTCTTCTGCTTCTCTTTGAAGTCGGCGTACTCGCGGGGGCTCAGGTACCCGGAAAGAGGATCGAGCGATTCGAGCAGACCGTGAAGCGCTCCGGCGGTCACGTTGGAGAGACTGGGTTCGTCGACATAGTCTTCCTGCACACGCTGCAAGACTTCGCCATAGACCGTGAGGGACCGATAGGCCTTATCGTCGTCGGACTTACCCAGCACGTAGCCGAGGGCCACGTAGCAAAAAATAACCAGCGACAACGATACGACTGTGATTTTGGCGAAGCGACTCATGCGATTTGCTCCCAACCCGGGTGGCGGTACGGCGGGCTCTTGCCCGGAGAACGACCCACTCGCGTGGTTTAGTGTATCACGGGAGAGAACTCACGTAACTCTCGACCCGCGACTCGAGAGCCAGCTGACTGCGGGAACCATGCTCACCCCGTCTTTGCGGGGATGCGACGCGCTGACCCGATGACGCAGCGGACAGCTGCTTAGCCTCTATGTTTCAGTTATTTACGCCGGCCTGGCTGCAAGCCTCCCCGGAGAGAGCGGTGTTATCGCTGGTGATGCATGTTTGCGAAATGCGATCGTGCCAGGAGAGCTGGTCCTCATCCCAAAGAGCCCAGAGGAAGCCAAGCATCATCGTTCCGGCCGAAACGAGATATCCGAAGCTGCGCCACAACAACTGCTCCGGCGATGGATCGAGCCCATCGAGGCTAACCACGCGAAGCCCGCGCAGCGTCATACCAGGCGTGGCGGCCCCAAAGTAAGTGAAGAGCGTGACGTATTGAGTGTAGAAGAGGCCCAGGGTCGCCGCCGTGACCAGCGCATCGACCTTGCTGAGCGTAAAGCGGCCACCACAGGCGTGGAACAAGATCAGAAAAGCCCCATAGGCAAATAAAAGGAGCGCCACATCCAGCAAGCCAGCGCGGCGGCGCTCCGCCAGCGACGCCACCGACAACGCGGGCGAATCGTACGGAGAGATACGCGGCCTCGGTTCCTCGTGGCTGTCCTCGGCGGTGAAATCAAACGAGGGTTGCGCCGCGTTGATTTCCATACGCTCGACGCGCGTGGGACGAAAGCGCCGCTTGGGAATGGCGGCCGGCGGCGTCTCAAAAACGCGCACCTCGGCCGCTCGACGGGTTCGGGCGAACTGGGAGGAATAAACGCCAATGCCGGCTGCGCCTGGCTTTCGCGAGGGCGTCCGCGACGCACCCGGTAAGCTTCGAGCCGCTCGGAAACTTCGCTACGCCAATCCGGTTGGACCGCCAGATTCCCTTCGCTCTTCAATTGGCTATGCGCAGGGACAGGAGTAGCGTCCTCACCTTTTGAGAGGCGCGTATCGCAAAAGCAGCAGGTACGCGCTTCGGCGCCATTAATGGCGCCGCACTGCATGCAGGTTTGTATCACCGTCTCGTTTTTGCGCTGCGGACGGTACCGAGGCAGAGCCTCGGGGCGTTTGGATTGTATATCGAGCATGGCGAACCGCAAGACAAGAGTTTCGTCAGAGCTGTGGATTGTCGCCAATTGTGCACGGGCCGATCGGCTTCATCAGAGCGGTGACCGCAAGAATGAAGCTACAATTCGCGGCAGAACTCGAAAGGATTTGACGCGCGAGAAATATTCCGCCGGATGCGCTCGCGCCATGGATGCCATGCGCGAACTTGAATTTGCGACGATCGAAGAACTTTCGACACTGCTGGCGAAACGGAAAGTCTCGCCAGTCGAACTGACGCGGCTGTATTTGTCGCGGATCGAGAGGCTCAATCCGAAGCTGAACGCCTTCATAACCGTGGCTGCGGAAAGCGCGCTCGCGGAGGCGGCGCTGGCGGAGAGGGAATTGCTTCGCAGGCGGCCTCGCGGACCGCTTCACGGCATTCCCGTGGCATTGAAAGACAACATCGCCACGCGAAATCTTCGCACCACCATGGGCTCGGTGATCCTGCGGGGCTTCGTGCCGATCCGAAGACGCCACGGTGGTCAGCAAACTACGCCGCGCCGGCGCAATTGTGCTTGGCAAGACGAACCTGCACGAATTCGCCTACGGGGTGACTTCGGAGAACCCGCACTACGGCGCGGTGCGAAATCCCTGGGACACGGACAGGATTGCAGGTGGTTCGAGCGGAGGCTCAGCGGCGGCCGTCGCGGCCGGGCTGTGTGCCGCGGCAATCGGGAGCGACACGGGAGGCTCCATTCGCATTCCCTCGGCGCTGTGCGGCGTGGTGGGTCTCAAGCCCACATTTGGACGCGTCAGCGTCCACGGAGTCTTTCCGCTGGCGCCGAGTTTCGACCACGTCGGCCCGATTGCGCGGAGCGCCATGGACGCAGCGCTGGTGCTGGAATGCATCGCCGGGCCCGATCCGCACGACCCGACGACGCGTAGCCCGCCGACGCGAGAAATTTTCGGTCACAGCGCCGAAACGCAAGCGCTTGCGGCTGGGCCGCCCTCGCGAACATTTTTGGGTGAAGATGGACCCCGAAATCAGAAGAATTACAGAAGCGGCGCTCGGCCGATTCTCGTTAAGCTCGGCGCCGACGGTAGAAGATATTTCGCTGCCGACGATCGTCGAAGGCATCGAGGCGGCCAACTTGATCGCCGGAGTCGAGGCGACTCGAGTCCACGAACGCGCGGGCTATTTCCCGGCGCGCGCAAGCGAGTATGGCGCGGACGTTCGCGGCCGCCTGGAGCAAAGCGGCAAGATACGCGCGGTCGATTACCTGAGCGCGCAGGAAACGATGCGGCGAGCGCGCGATGAATTCGAAGCGGCCGTCGAAAAGGTAGATGCGATCGTAATCCCTACCGGCCTGGTGGCGGCGCCGCCGCTGGGCTGCGAACGAGTCCGGGTAGACGATGTGGAAATGCCCATACGCAGCGCCTTTGTGGACCTGAATCGCGCAGCCAACTTCACAGGATTGCCGGCCATATCGGTTCCCTGCGGCTTTACGCAAAATGGCCTGCCCGTTGGCGATCGAGTTCATTGGGCGCCGATTCGCGGAGGCCAGCTGATCGGAATCGCCCGCCGTTATTCCGAGAGGGAACGCGATTGGGGGAGCAGGCGCCCGCCGCTCGATTGAACGCCGCTTATCCTGAGGATTAACCCGCTGCCGAACGCGCAGAGATGACCGGCAAGGCACGCCGCAAGCGAGCGACCACGCGTTCTTTGCCAAGCACCAACATCGTGTCGAACAGCGGCGGCGCTACGGGCTGACCCACGAGGGCCACGCGGGTGGCGTTAATCAGGAGCCCGGCTTTCACACCGGCCTTCTCCGCAAGCTGACGCAGCGCGTGATCGCACGAATCATGCGTCCACTCGGGCAACGCGGCGAGATCCTCGGCGAGTTGCGCCAAAAGATCCGGCAGACGCTCATCTTTCCAGAATTTTTCGCGCGCCGCGGGATCGTAATCGAAGTCGTCGCTGAAAAATGCGCGCGCCCAATGCGAAAAATTCGGGCAGCAGCCGGGTACGGGGCCGCAGCAGGTCCACGGTACGGGCGAACCATTCTTTTTGCGATGAGGCCCATTCGGGGCGCCAGATGCCCGGCTCTTTCCAGTTCGGCCTGGATCGCAGGAGCCAGCTCCTCGATGGTCAGCTTTTGCAGATATTGCTGGTTGAACCATTCGAGCTTGGCGCGATCAAAGACGGCATTGGTCCGGCTGACGCCGGCAAGAGAGAAGCGGCTGATTAATTCGGCGGTACGAAAGATTTCGGTATCGTCGCCGCTGGACCAGCCCAGCAGGGCGAGGAAGTTACGAAAGGCCTCGGGGAGGAAGCCTTCCTCACGATAGGAGCCGACGCTTGTGGCTCCGTGGCGCTTGGAGAGGCGGGTGCGATCGGGACCAAGGATCAGCGGCACATGCGCAAATATGGGCAGCGCGGCCCCGAGAGCGCGATAAAGCAAAATCTGCTTGGGCGTATTGGAAAGATGATCGGCGCCGCGAATCACGTGTGTGATTCGCATGTCGATGTCGTCCACGACGGCACCGAGTTGATAGGTAGGCAAGGCGGCCGCTCCGCTCGCGCCTCGGGCAGAGCGGAGGAGGACGAAGTCTTCGATCTCGTCGTTCTGGATTTCGCGCGAACCGAAAACGGCGTCGTCGAAACGGGTGGTCGCACCGAGTGGCACGCGAAAACGCACTGCCGGCTTCTGATCGGAACTGGAAGGCTTGCCGTCGCGGCAGCTGCAGCGAACCACACGGCGTATTTCGCTTTTGCCAGCGGCATCGTCGTCGGCAGCATCGGCGCCCGCGTACTTCTCGGGAGCGCAATAACAAAGATAAGCAGCGCCCTCGGAAAGAAGTTTTTCCGCGGCGGCGGAATAACCGGCCAGGCGCTGGGATTGATACAGAGGTCCTTCGTCCCAATCGAGACCCAGCCACCGCAGGCCGTCAAGAATGCCCTCCACCAATTCGGGGCGATTGCGCTCGACATCGGTGTCTTCGACGCGAAGGATAAATGTGCCGCCCTGATTGCGGGCAAACAGCCAATTGAAAAGGGCCGTACGGGCTCCGCCGACGTGGAGATATCCCGTGGGCGAGGGCGCGAACCGCACGCGGACATGCTCTCCGCGGGAATCTGCCGGAGGGGAGCCAGGATTTTCCGAATGGTTCACGGGTATTCGATTATTCGCAACACTCGAAGAACATTGATCATAGCCGATGCCAGCGCTAAACGCGAGCCGGCGAGGTTAGCTGCCGGATGCCTTTGCGTTTTGGTGCCCGGTTAGTACCCTCGTACCGTTGCTCGCCGGAAAGTGGTGGTCTATAGTCCCAGACGAGGTGTGGCATCGCGCTATTGCTGAATTCCACCGGCCTGGGCTCGTCAAAAGATGTAGCCCGGCCAAGACGGCTTTGCATAGTCCCTTAAAAGTCCGTATAGCGATTCAGTATTTGAGGAGTTGCCGGCGATACCGGGTGCTCTGATGCATATTGGTATCATTTCGTTAAGTATCCTGACGATCCACGTGCTTACTGCGGGCTTTTTCACATACCTGCAGAAGATCAAACGACAGCCCTACCTGCAGGTGTGGACCATCGGCTGGTATCTCGTGGTGCTGTATGGCCTGACGATTCAAGCGACGCATTTGTGGGGCACTTCGATTTGGCCGATACTGATCGGCAAGTCTTTTGTGGCCGCCAGCGTCGTGGCATTTTTCTGCGCCGCCCGCATTTATTCGAACTCCCGTGCGTGGACTCCGGCCGCCTTCATGTTGGGTTCATGGTCAGCATTGTGGGCGCTTTCTTTACGCTTTGAATCCCTGCGGGTGGCTCCGCAGCTCGGGCTAATGGTTTTGTATCTCTCCGTCGCGTATGTTTTCTGGCAGGCGGCCCGCCGCCAGGAAAACTATGGCGACTGGGTGCTGTCCGCGGCATTCGCAGGGTGGGCCACGATACCGGTGCTGAGATTGGGCTTCGGGTCGCTGAGCACAGCCGCGGCTACGGACTTCGTGGTCATTGCCAGCGTTCCCTCCTTGCTGGTGGCCGTGGTCATGGTCATGGTGGTCTATGAGGACGAGAAGCAGAAAGTTCAGCGCAATATTCTTGCCCTTTCCAGTTTGAACCTCACTACCTCGAGCTTCATGGGCGGGGAGATACAAAAGACATTGGTGGAAGCCCTGGAATGCGTGCTGAGCGTCGTCGGATTGCCAGCTGGGGTCTTGAGTTTGCATCGAAATGGAGTGGCGGAGCCCACGGCCATCGCCTCACTGGGTATGGACGCGGCGTTTTGCCGTGCAATTCGCGAAGAGAATCTGGATAACGACTTCATGCAATTGGTTTCACGGCTGGGAGGCCTGGTGGCCTTCCACAATTTCGAGCACGACGCCTCCTGGAGTGCGCTCGAGCATGAGCCCCAATTTTTGCGTTTTCGGGAACTCGCAACGGCTCACGGCATGCGAACCGTCATCGGGATCAGCCTGCAGGCCAAAGACGAGCCCTTCGGCTTGCTCCTGCTGACGGGCCCGGAGACTCGCCGCTTCAGCCAGGCGGAATTGCGGCTCTTGCTGACGCTGGGGCACCAAATCGGCATGGCCGTCGAGAATAGCTATTTGATACAGCAGACCACGCGGCGCTCCGAGGAGTTGCACCTGCTGAATGAAATCGGGCGCGCGCTGAGCTCGACGCTGGATCTCGATGAGCTTTTCGACAAGATGTTTGCGGCCCTCAAGCGGATGTTCGACGTCAGCAATTTCTACGTGGCGATGTACGACCCGGACGAAAACTCGATTCGTTTCGAGCTGGAAATCACCGAAGGGATTCGCCTGCCGAAGCGGACCAGGCCCTTTGGCAATCACCTTACCGAACACATCCTCCGCACCCGGCAGCCTTTGCTGATCCGCCAGAAACTGGTGGAAGAGGCCGCGAAGCTGGGATTACGGCCGGTTCAGGAGGAGGGTTCGTTCTGCGGCGTGCCGCTGATCGCCTACGACCAGGCGATTGGCGTGATGGCGGTGAGAGGGCTGCAGGAGAACCTCTTCGACGAAGGACATCTGGAGATGATGCGCGTGTTGGCCAGCGAGGCCAGCATCGCCATCGAAAACGCGCGCCTGTTCCGCGAAGAGCAGAACGAAATCGCGCCATCTGGCCCTGCTGAATAACATTTCGCGGAACGCCATCACCACGCTCAATCCCGAAGAGATGCTGGCGAAAGTGGCCGAGCAACTGGAACGCGGCCTGGCTTTTGACCACATCGGCATCGGCCTGCTCGACTACGTGACAAAAGAAGTCGTCATTCAGGCGGAGGCGGGCCAGCGCCGCGGCGCTCTGGGGCGGCGTGTGCCGCTGGGTGAAGGCATCGTGGGCAAAGTGGCGCGGACCGGACAAATCTGCGTGGCGCGCACTCTGGCCGAGACGGAGTCGACCGGAACCGTGCTGCAAGACTCGGCCTCTGCGATGGCGCTGCCCATCTTCTATGCCGACCAGCTTCATGGCGTGGTTTACGTGGAGACCGCCGAGCCCACCGATTTTTCGGAAGAGGACGTTCTGCTGCTGCACACGCTCGCCGACTTGATTTCCGTGCGCTCTGCATAACGCCCTCACTTTGCAGAAGGCGCAGGAGCAGGCCATTACCGACGGCCTTACCGGCGTAAAAACCCATCGTTTCCTGATGGAAGCGCTGTCTGCCGAATGGAAGCGCGCCACGCGCGCGAGCCGGCCCTTCTCACTGGTTCTGATCGATCTGGACCGCTTCAAATTCGTGAACGACTTCTACGGCCACCTCGAAGGCGACCTGGTGCTGCACCGCGTCGGGCAGATTCTGGAGCAGAACTGCCGCCGCTCCGACGTGGTGGCCCGCTACGGCGGCGACGAATTCGTGATTCTGATGCCGGAGACCGACGCCGCCCAGGCGGTGCAGATCGCCGAGAAGCTGCGGCCCGCGATTTGTGACGATCCTCTGCTGCGCGAAAAAGCCATCGCGGCGAGCTTTGGTATTGCCGGCTTCCCGGTGCACGGCTCGACTCCGCAGGAACTGATTCAGGTGGCCGACGCATCGATGTATATCTCCAAGCATCAGGGCGGCAACACCGTGTCGGTGGCGGACCATTGTGATTCGGCGGACAGCAAAAAATGGAAGCGCGACGTCCTGGAGGCTTATCTCGGGGTTACGCTCAAGCGCCTGTTCTCCACGGGTCCGGAAGCGTTTGACGAAATTCGCGAGCGGCTGGATCAATTCGCGATGTCGCTTAGCTCGTCCGAAGCCGGGCCTCAAAACGCGGATACCGGCCGGGCCGCGGGGACCGAACCGACTTTTGCGGACGTCCCGCCCGCGCTCATCGAGACGGTGACGTCGCTGGCCCTGGCCATCGACTCCAAGGATCACTATACGCAGGGTCATTCGCAGAAAGTGGCGGCCTATGCGGCGCTGATTGCGGACGCGCTGGGCTTGAAGGAGCAAGAGATCGGCGAAATTCGCCTGGGGGGATTGCTGCACGACATCGGCAAAGTAGGCATTCCCGAAGAGATTCTGGGCAAGCGCGGCCCGCTCAATCCGGAAGAGTGGGAAAAGATGAAAGAGCACGTGCTTTATGGCGATCGGATGCTGGAACCGCTGCCGACCATATCGCGTATTCGAGAAATGGTCTGCCATCACCACGAGATGTTCGATGGCTCCGGTTATCCTCACGGCCTGGCAGGCGAGCAGATACCGATGGGCTCGCGCATCATCGCTATCGCCGACGCCTACGACACGATCACGTCCGAGCGTATCTATAAGAAGGCGCGGACTCCGGCGGCGGCTTTTGCGGAATTAGAGCGCTGCGCCGGCTCGCAATTCGACCCTGAACTCGTGCAGGTATTTATTGAGGCGGCCCAGCACTTCCCGCACCAGGTCCTGGAAGACAACGATATGCCCGCCCAACAGAGCACTTCGTAGTCGCGTTACTCCCATTTTCATCCGGAAGGCAGGCAGGCTCGCTTGTCACGCGGTTGACGATTGCGTAGAATCGCGCTTCTTTGTAAAACAATAGAGGGATCGAACTCCGAGGGAACGGCATTATGGGCAAGCGCATTGCTGCGAAAATCACCGGAGTGGCCGGATATGTGCCGCCGAAAGTGCTCACGAATGCGGAACTGGCACGCCTGGTAGACACAACCGACGAATGGATTCAGCAGCGCGTTGGCATACGCGAGCGGCACATCGCGGACAAGGGCATGGCTTCGTCGCACCTGGCCACGGCCGCGGCTCAGCAAGTGCTTGAAAAGACCCACACGAATCCCGAAGAAATCGATCTGCTCATCGTGGCCACGGTAACCCCGGACATGTTCTTTCCGGCCACGGCGTGCCTGGTCCAAAATCGCATCGGAGCTTCGCGGGCATGGGGTTTCGACCTTTCGGGAGCGTGCTCGGGATTTGTTTACGCGCTGACGATTGGCGCGCAATTCGTAGGCGCGGGCACCCATAAAAAAGCTCTGGTGATCGGCAGCGACGTCATGAGTTCGATCATTGACTACCAGGATCGCAACACCTGCGTGCTTTTTGGCGACGGCGCCGGCGCTGTGCTCCTGGAACCTGCGTCGGATGGTGAGGGCATTCTCGACTTTCAGCACGATATCGACGGTTCCGGCGGTGACTATCTCTTCATGCCGGCCGGTGGCTCGCTGCATCCCGCCTCGCACGAGACCGTGGATAAAAAGATGCACTACGTCCATCAGGATGGAAAACAGGTATTCAAGTACGCGGTGCGGCGGATGGCCGAGATCGCCTGTCAACTGCTCGAGCGTAACGGCTACTCTCATAAGGACCTGGCGCTGGTCGTGCCGCACCAGGCAAACCTGCGGATCATCCGCGCCATGCAGGAGCGGCTTGGTGTGGACGATTCGAAAGTTATGGTCAATATCGACCGATTTGGAAACACCACGGGCGGCACGATTCCCCTGGGCCTCTGCGATGCGGTAGCCAAGGGCGGCTGAAGAAAGGCGACCTGGTGATGCTGGTCGCGGTGGGCGCCGGCTACACGACCGGCGGAGTGCTGATGCGGTGGGCCTACTAGCGGACCTGCGCAGCATCCAAGATCTGAGTCACTCCTCGTTTCAAACTGCGATTTAGGAAATAGTTTGCGTCAGTGCGAAATGCTGTTATCGAGGCGCCTGCGTAGGCGAGCCACTCGACGGCGACTTGCTCGCTTCGCCGCAGAGGTACTGCCGAATCTCCACGCGCCAAGGGCTTCCGGAGAAACCTGGCACGAAGCGCTGCTTCCAGGTGTAACCGAGGTCGCGGGCTAAGTAGCGGCTGATGCGATCACCGCAGTGCTGGTTGAAGGACTCTCCGGCGTCATTCATGGCCGTGTCCGCGGACGATGATGTGTCCCGGATCCAGAGCACGCCGGGAGGCTCGGGACGGCCCGCCTCTTCCCACTGCTTAGCGATCCCACACGAGAGGGTACTGAACGTCTCTGGGCAGCGCTCCCGTGAAACGCCAGCTGGAATTTGATTGGGCCGGCTTCAGCTCATAGGTGAGATAGAGAAAAAATGAGCCGTTGTTACTGATTACGGCCATGCCGCCCTGCGCTGCCTGCGCCGCATCGTGGGCCACACTGCTCCAGGGCACGAAGAAACTCGGCTCGGCATAGTATCGCCGGTTCAGCGTTCCGTACCAACCCACCAAAGCCACCATCGCCAGGGATACCGCCATGGGAATGCGCCATTGCGATTTCTCGATTGTGCCCAGGGCGACCGCCATCGGGAGCAAAAGCCAGGGCGCTATCAAAAGCAGGGTCGAGGAGTGCAGCGTCCGGGTAAGCGCCATCAAGGCAAATAAGAGCGCAAAGAAAATCAGAAAGCGCCTTTCTTCGCGTCGCGTCCCGGCAAACACAAATGCCAAAAGCACGATCACGGCGACAGCCGCGGGAATACTGAACCGCCAGAACCATGGCGCAACGGATTGGCTCACGAAGAGAACATAAAAGTTATACGCGGCGTCAATCCCCAAAAAGCGAAAGGATTGCGGCCAGCCCAGGTGCGAGCGCAGTTCACGAAAGAAAACCGGCCAGCGCGGCGCGAAGCCAATCGCCAGTACCGCCGCCGTCGTCAAAATTGTCGGGACGCGCCGGCTGGCTTCAGAGTCTCGCCACCAATAGTCGAGGCCCAGCAGGAAGAGAAGCGCCCAGCCAAAGTCATTCGTATAAATCAAAGCCAGGGCTACACCGCAGAAGATGATCGCGTCGGAGCGGCGTCGAGAGGCGAGGAAACGAAAGTATTGCCAGGTGACCGCAGCAATCAGAAAAAAAGCGAAGGTATATGGCGCCGCCAGGCGTCCGGCGTGGAAACCAAACGGCCACAGGGCGCCCAGCCAAATCAGCGCGTTGCTGCTCTCCTCTCCGCCGAACCGACCCGCCACGCGGGACAAAAGCCACAACCCGATCACAAAAAACACGATGGCCGGCGCGCGCAACCCGTCGAACGCACCGCCCGTGATACGCAGCCAGAAATGCAGCAGCATTTCATAGATGAAGGGCTGGGCGTTCCCGGTGGCGGACCGGGAAGCGGCCAGAATCGCGCCGACGCCGTGGGCCGCCGCACCGACAGCGGATGCCTCGTCGTCTATCAATGCAAACCAGCGGTTGGAATAAGACGAGAGCGGAAGCAAGCATGAGCAGCGGAGCGGCATCACGAAGCAGCGGCGTAATGCGTCGAGGCACGCGCGTTCCCGGGCGTTTTTGTTGGGGATCGGACATATCAACGCGGCTCTGGCCGCGATAAACAACCAGAGCCTCGCACTAGCTGCACGGGTCTGTCATGGTTTTCGCACGCCCTAAGCGAGGCGTAACTGCGGAATTTCTCAAACCTTCGCGCAGATGCTATCCCCAGTATCCTACCAAGGTCAAACTCAGAAGGTGACGGCGGGTGTTTATTGCCTTTCGAAGGGGGGCCATCCGCCTCACGGCAGCATGGCGGGAGAGTGCGCAGGCGCTCCGCTTGCCGGCGCGAAAGGGGATGCGCCGGCAAGCTAGAGCAGAGCAGAGTGGCTGTTTGGTGGGGCTACTGAGGAGCCGCCGGGCGCTGACGCAGTCCTACTCACGAGTCGTAAGCAGCGCCGATATGTTCCAGTGGGAAATTAAACTGAATCTGCCAGCGAGTCGGCAGCAAGGTTGCGGCGGCTGCCGCCTCCGGCAGGCCGCGCAACTTCGATACGACGCGCGGCACGTTCGATGGCCATGGACAGGGTGATTCTGAAATCATCAGAGAAAGCCTCGGTATGAGGATCAGAATACCCAGGAGGCTTGATCCTGAAGACAGAGGCATTACCAAAGCTTTCGCGGGTGCAGGGAAGCAGCAGGGGGTGCTCCCACGCGATCGAGAAAGTGCGGCGCCCGGACCAGGAACAGATCAGATGGCCGTGCGCGTCGTAATGGAGCGGGTAGAGCCAACTGGCAGGCGTGGAGTCTTCGCCTCCTGCCTCAAGGCGAATGCCGTCGATTCCCATCGGCTGCAGATTTTCTTTCAATACCCGGCAAATAGACCTGAAATCGGCGCACTCCTGCAGCGATTGCGATGCTTGCTGAATGCAACGCTCCGCACGCGCAATTCGGCGCTGCCGTGAATAGGCTTTTAATCCCAGCCATCCTCCGGCAAATTCCGGGTAGCGAAGTTGCTGCAGGCCCAGGCCAATGCCAAGGGTCATCACCATCAACACGGGAAGAAGCATTGTCTCTTCGCGAATCAACAGGATGCTGGCAAGGACGAACGCGCCGGTGACCCCGTAGAGCACCAAGACGGCGCGTTGCTGTGTGAGACCCCGTTTGAGAAGCTTATGATGAACGTGATCGGCATCCGCACGAAAGAGCGGCTGCCCTCTAAGAAATCGCCTGGCCACGGCAAGCGTGACGTCGAGTATCGGCAGGCCGAAACATAAAATCGGCACGACCGTGCCCATCACTGTGGGCCGTCCGCTCCAACCACTCAGGGAAAGCGCTCCCAGCGCAAAGCCGATAAACAAGCTTCCCGAGTCCCCCATGAAAATGCTTGCGGGGTGGAAGTTAAAGGGAACGAAGCCAAGCAGCGTGCCAAAAAGAGCACAAGAGAGCATGGTCGCCAGATCGTTGTGCCGCACCAGTGAAATGGCGATGACTACGATCACCGAGAGCAATGCCGAGCCTACGGCCAGGCCATCGAGTCCGTCGATCAGATTAAAGGCATTGGTGATCAGCAAAATCCACATGACCGTGAGCACAAAGCCCAGCGGCTGTCCCAGCGCATAACCGCCCACCGACAAATTGAGATCGTGAAGGCCAAATCCGGCAAAGTAGAGGAAGGCAGCGGCACATAGTTCAAATACCAGCTTTGTTTTTGGGCGGAGCGATCGCAGGTCGTCGCACGCACCCATCAGGAAAATGGCGCAGGTGGCAACCAGGAAGCCAACCAGCATTCGCGGTGTGAAGATCTGCTCTCCCCATTTAGGAATGGCGCAAAACGCAACGACGGTAATTAGGAAGGAGAGATAGATTCCGACGCCACCAATTCGGGGCAAAGGTTTGGTGTGCATATGCCGATCGGAAACCGGCGGCACGAGCAAACCGCGAGCGATCGCGGCTTTTTGCACCCAGAACGTCATGACCATGGATATGGCCAGCGAAACGATGAAACTCCATACGAACAGGATCACAGCTAATCCTTCTCCCGGTTTCCTTGTTTATATTCGCGAAGGAAAAATGGGTATAGATTGCGGTCAAATAAATTGAGCTACCTCATCTCAGTGAGTCAAATGTGCTGCTTTGGGCCTCCCGCTCGTTGGGGCTGGTAGCTTGATCGGAGCTTGAGCCGCTGTTGGTAAGGGTCGCCGGCTCGTCGTTCAGCCGCGAAGAAGCACTCCTTGAGTCGAGGCCGGTCGACCTTTCCGTTGGCATTCTTGGGCAGCGTCGGATATTGCATCCATCGGACCGGCAGCATGTACGAAGGAACCAGCTTCTCGAGATGCTTGCGCAGCGCGGCCTGTGTGACATCGTCACGACCTCTGGGCACGTATGCGCAGCAAATCATCCAGCCGCCAAAACTCTCCGCCTGGATGGCCACGATGGCGCATTCCTCCAGGGCATCAAAGGAGTTCAGAGCCGTCTCGATCTCGCCGAGCTCGATGCGATAACCGCGCGATTTAATCTGCGTGTCCGTGCGCCCAACGAAATAAACGCAGCCGGCTTCGTCTTCCCAGGCAAGGTCCCCGGTGCGATACAGCCTGTCGTTTCTGCTCGAAGTGCCCGGCCGGGCCTGATTCCGTGGGTCTGGAAGAAATACGCTCGCCGTTTTTTCGGCGTCGCGCCAATAACCGGGGCTTAGACCCGCGCCTCCGATATACAGATGGCCCATATGGCCGGGCAAAACTGGATCCAAATCTTCATCCAGCACCAGCAGTTCTTCGCCGTCGCAAGGGTGGCCGATTGGAATCGACTCCCGATCGTCGCGCGGGCACGCCGGCACGTCGTAATAGCTGCTGGCAATGGTGGCCTCGGTGGGGCCGTAAAGATTGGTAAACCGCACATGAGGAAGATGCTTCATCCAATAAACCAAAGCGCGGGCGTGGGTAGAACTTCACCGCACCAGAGGACGCGCCTCAGCGACGGGAAGTCGTCCTAGCCGCAGCGCGTTGAATTTCGCGACGTAGTTCAGCACCGAGGGCACGGAAAACCACTGCGTAAGCTGAGAATCGCGGATAAATTCAACCAGCTTCGGCGGCAACAGGGCGACCGCCGGGGGCAGCAGATGCAGCTCCGCGCCTGCGGCGAAAGTCCCAAAGATATCGAACGTCGAGAGATCGAAGTGAAATGGCGTGTGACCCGAAAATCGATCGGTGTGGTCGATGCCAAAATGCTCGAGCGCCCAGGTGACGAATGCAGTCACATTGGAATGCGTAATCACAACGCCTTTGGGCATTCCCGTCGACCCGGAGGTGAACAGAATGTGGGCGGGATCGGTGGCCTCGCACTCCTGCGCAATGGCAGTCGCCGGCGCGCGTTGCAAATCACCAAGCGAGAATGCAGTTTCGAAATTCTTGCCGGCACAGGGCTGCGGGTCCAGCCAACCCACAGAGATGCGCCCATGAAATCTCTCGTCAGAGAGCAATTCGTCGAGAAGCGGCGCCACCGGACCTGCCGCCAGGATCCAGCGGTTTTGGCATGATTCGAGGATGCGAGCCACCCGGGCAGCCGGAGTTGATGAGTCGATGGGTACGTGCATGCAACCGGCTTTCAGGGCGCCGATCATGCTCAAGATGGCCGCAGGCGACTTGGGCATCAGGATGCACACCCTGTCGCCCTTCACGCAGCCGCCTTCGCGGAGCAGATGCGCAAGGCGATTGCTTTGCTCTTCGAGCTGCGCATAGGTAACACTTTCGTTCCCGAAAACGATGCAACGCGCGTCCGGGCGAGATTCAGCCTGTCGTGTTACCCAGTTTTGAAGCAATTGCTTCATAGCGCCACCGCGCGTGAGGCGTGCTCAAAGGCTGCGCGAACGTGGTTCAATTCCTCTTGGGCGGGCGGAATATCCAGAATGAATGTCTGGTAACCGCTCCTGATATAGCGGGAGAGTTCGTCGGCGACTTCTTCGTAGTTCCCCACAAGATAGGGACAAAACGTTTGGTAGTTTTCGAAAGGCCACATCCAGTAGACGCCTTGCTGGTCGCCATTTTCACGTGTCATTTCTGACAGCTGCTTGTGCCACACGGAATCAGAGAGGCGCATGGCGAGTTGGTGCGCCAGCTGCCCTTTGCGGTCGCCGGGGAATCTTTCGATGGCGACGCTCCAGGCTTCGGCGCTGGTGGGCCGCGCAATGATCCCAACGCGGATTCCCGCCCGATCGGGATTGCCGGCGGCAGCTTCATACTCCCTGGAGGGCTTGGGATATTGCACGGGCATGGCGCCAATGGCCTTGGCGGCCGCAAGGCCTGCTTCAGATGAACCGGAGATCAAGAAACCCGGGAAAAGCTCAGGAGGCAGCGGGGGCGTCATCCGCAGGGCCTGGACCTTGTAATACTTTCCGGCGAAGGTGACGGGATCGGGGCTCGAAAGAAGCATCCTGATGATCGTGGTGTACTCCACCAATCTCAAATAGCGGTCATCGTGGGGCGTATTGTCGTTCAACGCGATCAGATCATTCTTGAAGCCGCCTGCGACCAGATTGAGGTAGATTCGCCGCTGGTATAGATGCGCAAAGGTTGAAACCATCTTCGCCACGGTGTACGGATGCATGTAAACCGGTTGCACGGCGACGAGAGGGCAAAGTTTTTTCGTATTCTGGAGAATGATCTGCGAAACCAGCCAGGCGTCCACCAGGGAGTTATCCGTATAGACCAAAATGGCCGTGCACCCGGCCTCTTCGCTCCAGCGGGCCACATCGATGACCTGCTGGACGTAAGTTTCGCGCGGGCGATCTTTCGATTGCGGCGTGGTGGAGAAGACCTCAATTTGAGGTTCGTGGCTGGCCATCGTTGGGCGCTCCTCTGGCATTGGCGTTAGAGGAATCCTGCTGGGTGTTGAAAAACTACAATCCGCTCGGGGCCTCACAGAGACGGCACATGTTGTGCCCGCGGACGGCTGCTACGGGAACTCCTTGATGTGCCCCGGTGATCCCCCTATGTTAGAGTTCGCGGCTCGCACTTAGGGACAGCATGCAGACACCGAAATTGACAATTCTTTGGCTTTTCGTCGGATTGTGGGCGGTTTCGGGTCCGGCGAGCTCCCCAGTGCGTGCCCAGTCCGGCCCTCAGGCGTGGGTCGTGCCCGCGCTCACTCGAGTCGGACGCGATGAGCCCGCGGGAACCAGCGGGAAATAACGCTTTGGGCCGCCCGAGGCGAATACGAATCGTTTCCAGGTCGTGGTGCGCGCGGCGGGCAGCGGGCTAAAAAACGTAACGGCCGAGATGTCCGATCTGACCGGGCGGCGCAGTCGGATCCCGAAAACCAACCTCACCCTTTATCGTGAGCACTACGTCCAGATCATGCATGGCAGTCCGGATCGCGGCGGGACAAACCGTCCGCTGGGGCCCGGCTGGTATCCCGACGCTCTGATTCCTTTTGCGCCCAGCACAGGGGGAACGCGGAGGCCGGCGAAATTGAGGGCCGTGCCCTTCGACCTGGCGCAATCCACGTAACCAGCCGATCTGGGTGGACGTTTTCGTCGTCGCGAGAACATTGCCCGGCCAGTACAAGGGCACGGCGACGATCTCTTCGGATCAAGGCAAGGCCGTTGTTTCGGTAACACTCAACGTCTGGAATTTCGACCCTGCCGCTCCGCCCGTCGCTGCTTTCCGCTTTCAATATCTACAACGACACGAATAGCACTCCTCGCGTCTTTTACGGCGATCAGAAGCCTAATCAGGAACTTCTGCTCCAGCACAAGATCATGCCGGTATCGGTCGATCCTCAGTATGAGAAGCAGTTTATGCAGGAGTATGGGCTAAATATTTCGCGCATCGAATACTTCCAGCACGCCACTTACGGCAACTGCAAGCAACCGCCGGCTCCGTCCGTGGCGGATCTTCTTTCGTTGAAAGCCAAGCACCAGCCGGGGCTGCCTCTCTATCTCCATCTGGCTGACGAAATTTCCGAATGCCCGAGCATCTTTCCGACCCTGAAGCAGTGGGCGCGAAACGCCCGGCAGGCCGGGCTACTCTCGATTCTGACGGCGATTCCTCTGTCCGGACCTGCGTGACGACGGCTCAGGCAACGGCCGCTCCGTGGCAGATATCTGGGTGCTGCTTCCAAAGCAGTTTGTTTCGAACTCCGCGGATATCGCCGCAGCGATGAAAAAGGGCGACCGCATCTGGTCGTACACGGCTATCGTTCAGGATAATTTCTCGCCCAAATGGGAGATCGACTTCCAGCCGATCAACTATCGCATCTTTGGTTTTCTTAATCAGAGCCTGGGCGCCAGTGGATTGCTTTATTGGTCGGTGAACTCCTGGGCTGTGGGCCCGACGAACGATGCCTGGAACAACATGACTTATATCGAAGGCGGCAAGCCCACTCCACCGGGTGAGGGCTGGTTGGTTTATCCGGGTGCCGACGTCGGCAGCGAAGCGTTTGTGCCGTCCATGAGGCTGAAGTGGATCCGCAAGAGCGTCGACGATTTTGAATACGTCGCTATCCTGAAGGGCCTCGGCCGTGGAGATTGGGCGCTGAACCAGATCAAAAGCGTTGCGGCCGACTGGGCCCACTGGTCCCAAAATGCCGACGCCGTGGAATTGGTGAGGCGCCAATTAGGAGCGGAGATTGATCGCCTCTCATCGGCAAAGCCCGCTCCGGCCGCGCCGCGGCCCGGAAACCGTTAACCTCAACGTGACCCGTCAATCGAGTACGCAATCGAGCCTTCACCACTGATATGCGTTCCGGACTAATACGTCTGAGCGAAGCGACTCCCGCGGCAGTGAAGCGCTATCTGCTTGGCCGGCACATGCCGCCGGAAATCATCGATTGGAAATATTTCGATGATCGTTTCAACTGCGGCCGGGAACGCGGCCTGGTCCTGGTTCGAGACGATGAAGTCGCCGGATTTCTGGGGCTGATCCCATTCCACGCGGAAAGAGAAGGCTTCGCAGCCGAGTGCGCCTGGCTCTGCGACTGGTCTATCGATCCTTCGCAGGGCGGTGGCATGGGACTCATGCTGCTGAAGCGCGCGTGCGGACTTTATGACGGTCTTTTCAACGTGGGTGGCAACGAGAACACGCGGCAAATCGTTCCCCGTCTAGCCGACCGCACCGTGCCCGACGCGGCCATCAACCTGGTATTGCCGCTGCGTCTCGGCAGCGTCTTCGCGCGTTTGCCGGGTGGATTTGTAAAACGCGTGCTGAGCGAGCAACAAGTTCCTGCAGCAAATCCCTCTGCGCTGGGTTCGCTCATCGCGCGATCCCCAAATCTCTATCGAGCCGGGGCTTTCGGCTCGCGTGGCGTCACTGGTTGGGAATAAAGCCGGAGGCGGTTGGCGCCCCCGGTATGATTCCGCATTCGTCGATTGGCAGTTGGGACGATGCCCTGCGATCACCTGCTGGAGCTGCTATAACTCTTCGGAATCTCCCTCGCGAACGGGCGCGCTCATCTGGAAATCCCGGTCGTCGAAAGGCTTTTGGCGTCTGGCCTTCTGCGGACCAACCGACGATCTGGAGCAGGTCAGTGTACTTGTCCGTGCGATCGCTTCCTTCGTGTATGAACAGCGCGGCATCGCGCTATTCGCAATTGCCTCGCATCTCGAAGGCGATCTGATTCGGGCGCTCGGTCAGCGGGGTTTTCTACGCAGGCACAACCGATTGCCTTTTCATGTGATGCGCGGGCGCAAACCCGACCTGCCCAACGAAGAATTCGCGGCTCTCAGTTTCCTGGACACCGACATGGCTTATCGCTTCGATTTCGAAACGACCGCGCTCGGCGCGTGAGTCTCCGGGATTGATCGCGATCTTATCGTCGTATGGCCGCCGCATTGGCAGGCGCCCACAGCGGTACGGCGTGCCGTGCAGGCACAGGCGCAGTGGACAGCGCAGCCATTAACTGGCGGTCCAATTCATCTTTACAAACCGGCGTACCGCACAGCTTCAGGAACTGGAGATTGGAGTAGCGCGCGTCGCGGTAGTCCGCGATCATCTTGCTCTCGAAGGCGTGCTTGATTTCGCGGATACCATCCTCGAGCGTCAACTGACACTCAAAGCCGACCTGATTGTGGATTTTCTCGAAGGAAACCCGGTAATTTCGGCGATCCGCATTTTCGATGTTTTCCACCCGCGTGGAAGGAAACTCCACCAGGACCTTGTCGGCGAGCTGCGCGAGGGTGTAGTTCATGCGCGAATCACCGAGATTGTAAATCTCGCCGCTGACCACATCGAGCGGTGCGTCGAGGACCTGGCAAATGCCATTGGCTACGTCTTGCACATGAATGAAAGGGCGCCATTGAGTCCCGTTGAAGATGGTGATCAGGCCTTCGGAATGAGCCTTGCCCGCCAAAAGATTCACGATCAAATCGAACCGGGTGCGGTAGGAAAGGCCAAACACCGTCGCGAGCCTCAAAATGACGGGATGAAAAGTGGGTGACCTCGCTTCCAGAAGAGCTTCCTCAGAATCCACCTTGGTCTGAGCATAAAGCGATATGGGCACCACATTTGAATACTCGTCCATCAGCAGATCCGTGGCTCCATACACGCTGCAGCTCGAAGAGAAGATCAGGCGGGTGTTGCCGTTGCCTTTTGCAACTTCGATCAGCATCCGGGTCGCCGCATAATTGATTTCACGCGACGTTTGCCGGTCCACTTCACACGCGGGATCACCGACGATAGCCGCCAGGTGAATAATCGACTCGGCACCCTTCACGGCAGCCACTAAATCCTGCAGCTTTCGGCAGTCGCCCACCTGTAGCTCGAAATTAGGGTGACCCAATACCTCGTGAAGTGAGGTATCACCATAAATCAGGCTATCCATAACCCGGACTTTGCGGCCCGCGGCAAGCAGTTTTCGAACCAGGCAGGAGCCAATGTAACCTGCTCCGCCCAGAATCAATACAACTCCCATGGAGGAAGGGCGCTGTGGGGAAACCCTGGCCTTCACTTCAAACCTCTGCTGCAAGGCCCCTTTGACAATGCGTGGGAGTGCCAGGGCCACTACGGCCAAGCCACAAAAAAGAACGATCTGGCCCTGCGGTGCCTGCTGGCGGCGATACAGCGCAAAGTTTACGATGGCGAATAGCAAAATACTCAGCACAATGCCGCCAAACAAGGTCGTTGTCTTGTTTCCCTGGTGGCTTCGCGGCCGAGTATAAAGTCCACTCAAGAGAAACACCGCCGGGAAGAGCAGCGAGAGAAAGAGAAAGACGGACGTGTAGTAGTGAAGGGCCTCGTCGGGACGGAGCGACACTCGCGCGGACAGCAGGCCGGGATGTATGACCGCGATGACCAACGCGGCGATCATGGAAATGTGAATGCTGGTCAGGTCCGCCAGGACCCGCACAGCTACGTGCGACAGCTTGAAATTATTATCTTGCGCCAACACGGTTTTGACTTCCTCCCATTCGGGGGCCTTGGTGATCGGATGCGACGTGAGCGATGCGCTTAAGAGCTTCCGCTACGCCGCGCACTGTTTCATCTGGAAGCGATTCGTAAATAGGCAAACTCAGAATGCCATCGGCGACATATTCCGTCTGACTCAAATCACTCTGTTCGGGTTCGTGGAACCTGGAATAAAGGGTCTGTTGATGCAGCGGAGGATAAAAGTATTTTTTGGTTTCGATGTTTTCGGCGCGCAAGGACTGAGCCAAGGCGTCCCGGGTCATCCCGAAAGCCTCGGAAGTCACGTGGATGGAATAATCTTTATAGGTGTTGGTATCCGCCGGGTGAACCTTTTGAAAGCGGATTCCCGGCAATGACGAGAGTATCTCCGTATACATCCCGGCAATATGGTTCCGCCGCCGCACCTTCGCATCAACCAGCGAAAGGCCATGCAATGCGAGAGCCGCATTGAATTCCGACATGCGCGCGTTGAGGCCCAGCCATTGGGGGTCATACGCGCCGACATCGCCGTAGTTACGCATGGCGCGTACGGCCGTCGCAAGTTGGGGATCGTTCGTAGTCACCAAGCCGCCCTCGCCGGCCACCAACAGCTTGGTGGGAGAGAGCGAGAACACCTCGGCATCTCCGAATGAGCCGATGGGGATGCCGCGATATGCGCTGCCAAATCCGTGAGCGGCATCGAAGATCAGCTTGAGACCGTGGCGCCCCGCGATTGCTTCCAGCGCCGTGACGTCGCAAGGATTGCCATACATGTGCACGCCGATGATCGCGGAAGTGGCGCTAGTGATCCTCTTTTCCACATCGCTCGGGCTAACGTTCCAGGTATCGATCTCACAATTGGCGAATACGGGCGTCAGGCCGTTCCAAAGCGCCGCGTGGCCGGTGGCAAAAAACGTAAAACTGGGCAGAATGACCTCACCCTTGAGCCCCAGGGCGCGGATCACCATCATCAATCCGCTGGTGCAACTCGACACTGCGACGCAATGCTTTACACGCAGGCGCTCGGCGACGGCCGATTCCAGGCGACCGACTAATGCGGCGTTCGTAAGCAAGCCATTACCGTAAGCCACTTGATAGTCGGCGATGACCTGGCTGAGGTCGGGCACCGTGGGCCGCATAAATGGAAAGGGCTCGGCGAACGACGGATTAGCCACCTCAGGCAGGTGCGCCCCATCTGATTTCGGGTTCATGGTCAGAGACATGGATGAATTGCCCTCACTGAATGAGATGAAGAAAAAAGAGCAAATGATCAGATTGAATCAGCCATAAAGACTGTAGAGAGGCTGGCTTTTTCGCTGATTCGCTGAAAATGCGTGTCAGGTGGAAGTCTCTGAGGCCATACGGTATCGCCTTACTCTTCCGTAGGGCTTGAGCTCCTTGGGAACCCAATCCTCACAAATCAGCTTGAAAGCGGTGTGGAACAGGATTTTCAGATCTACAGTCAAAGAATGGTTCCGAACATAGAAAAGTTGAAGCGCCAGCTTGGTCGGCCGGATCAGTTCTTCGTAGGTCTTCTCCGGGTCGCGGCTGCCTTCGAGTACGGCTGCTTCGTTTGAATTCCAAATGGAGGCCCAGTCTGTGATTCCCGGCCGGACGGCCAGAATCGCCTTTTCCTCCGGCCCGTACATATCCACATATTTCTTCACTTCAGGTCGCGGGCCTACAAAACTCATATCTCCAGCAAGCACATTCAGGAGTTGCGGCAATTCATCCAGCTTGTAACGCCGCAGGAATTTGCCGACGGGTGTGATGCGCGGATCGTCGGCTGCCGTGGCGGAACCGCCCAGGGACTCGCCGTTTACGACCATGGTTCGAAACTTGAGCATGGCGAAAAGCTTTCCGTGTAGTCCGACGCGGCTGCCGCGGTAGATCACCGGGCCCGGCGATCCCAGCTTCGTGAAGAGGGCGATCAACGCCAATAGAGGAGCTACGACCACGAGCGCTGCCGCCGCCACAACCACATCGAACAGCTCTTTTTGTCACTGTTTCTGACGATAGAACGTCATCAGGATTTTCGCGGTCACGACCGCCCTTGTGATCGCAGTTGCGCGGGGAGGGCGGACCGGGACATGGTGCGCAGCGTCTCCTTGGCACCCGCGGGCGCCTGAGTGCCAGCCGTTACGAGGGAAGCGGACCGCAAAAGATCCCGGTACACGCTCATGAATTGGGAGATCACCAACTCCTGCGAAAATTCCTGGACGGCGACCTGCCGGTTGTTATTGCCCATGGCTACTCTCGCTTCCCGATTCTCGATCAGGAAACGTAATGCCTGGACAAGCGAGCCGATGTCGCGCGAAGGCACGATCATTCCGTTTTCGCCTGGCCGCACCAGTTCGCGGCAGCCGGGCGCGTCGGTCGTCACGATGGGTCTGCCGCAGGCGGCTGCTTCGATCAAAACGCGGGGAATCCCCTCGCGATACGAAGGCAAACACACAATGTGCGACCTGGCCAAGACTGCTGGCATATTGTGGGACTCCTGCAATCCCCACCACTCGACGTCTCCGCAGTCTTTCCACACCTCTAATTGTTCGAGGGGGATGGCAGCGGGATTATTCGGATCGGAATCTCCGGCCAATGCAAATCTGGCCTGCACGCCTTCGCTTTTCAGAATTCGCGCGGCCTCCACAAACTGTGCCACGCCTTTATCCCATAGCATGCGCGAGGCCAGGATTACGACGGGCAAGCCTTCGGGCTCGGGCGAGGGCCGATAGAGAGAGAGATCTACCCCCGAGCCCTTGATCACCGCCGCCTGTTCACCCGTCAGGATCCCTTTGCGAATGAAAACCGCGCGATCGTCGGGGTTCTGAAATATGACGCGAAGGTTACGGTGGCGGAACGCGCGACGGCAGCCCATCTCCACCCACTTACGCAGAGGCGTAGTTTTCTCCGATCTGATCGGTGAAGACGAATCCGAGCCCGGTGAGCGTATTCACCACGGCAGGTACGCCAGCCAAGCTTGCCGCGATACTTCCGTACAAGACCGGTTTGAGGCGCAGGTGATGCACCAGACTCGGGCGCAGGTTGCGATAAAGCCGCAGCAAGGCGAGAACCGTCGCCGGCTCTTTCCACAGGCTGGTACCCTTGCGCGTCATGGGGATGGCATGGAACGTGAAGCCATCACGCCTGAAGTCCGCCGGCAGCCGTCCTGGAGGGGCGGCTACGTGAATTTCCAAGCCTAAGTCGCGGGCGGCTTGCACCAATTGAATACGATCTCGACGAAAGCCATCTACGCTATTGTCGACAAACACGATCCTCGGCTGGGCTTTCATACTCGGGGCCTCCGTACGATCCAGAGCACTAGATGAATTTAGATGGAGCAGGATGAACTCGGCCTGGTTAATTGCGCTTCCGTATAAAAGGTGAATCTGAGCTACGAAGTTTGATTTGGCACAGAGGCCTCGGATTTAGCCAAAGAGATTTTGTGGTCGCCACAGGCTCGGTTCCCGACATTTCGATATAAAGACTGGTACTGCTGTGCGAATTGGGTCACGCTGAAACGGGTGACGACTCGTTCGCGCGCGGCGCTGCCCAAAATCCTGCGGGCGTCGTGCCCCGCCTGGATCAGTTCGCTCCCAGGCAGAGGCCATTAGCGCGGGCTGGCGCGGCGGCACGATCCTGCCCGTCTCGGCCACCATGGAGGGAGAGTCTCCCACCTCGGTTACCACGCAGGGAACACCGCAAGACATGGCCTCGCCGACGGCCAAGGGAAAGGCCTCGGTCAGAGACGAGTTTGCAGCGATGTCCAGGCCCGCATAAAACGCCGGCATATCCCGCTGCTCGCCCATGAGATGACAGTGCCCCTCGAGGCCATCACCGATTTCTGCGGCAAGCTTGGTGTTGTCCGCCGTCAGGCCTTCGCCGCAGAGAACGAAGTGGACCTCCGGGAACTTCTCGCGCAACAGGCGAGCGGCCGCGAGGAACGTTCTATGATCTTTGTGGCGATGCAGTCTGCCGGCCATTCCGATCAGCAGAGAGTCCGGAGGCAGTCCCAGGCGAGACCGCAGGGCCACCCGCGCCTCAGGATTGGGACGGAAGAGTTCGGTGTCAATCCCGTTATAGATGACCTGCATCTTCTTCGACGTCGTACCCCAATTGGACGTGCGCCAATTCGGAAGAATCGGCGCAGCAAATGATGCGAGCCGGCAATTGTTTGGAAAACCAGGCGCACGCACGAACCGTCCACACGGTGATGCGCTTGGTATCCTGGGCGTCGACTCGGGAATGGTGAATTCCCCAGATTACCGGGATCCCGCCGGCAGCCTGCGCGGCCAGTCCCCCGAGCAGATTGGAGTGATACATCCAAGTGTGTACGATCTGCGGACGCGACCTGCGCAAGTATTTTGGCAATGCGACGAATGGCCAGGGGATTGGGCACACCACGCATCATGCCGAGCGCGCGAACGGGCACGCCCAGCGCCTCAATTTTAGCCGCAGTCGGACCTCGATCGGTCAGCGAAATGACGTCGTTCTGATACTCCTGGCGATCTACCGCGGCGAGCAAGTGATAGAGGACATTTTCCGCCCCGTCCGCAGCGAGTCCAGTAATGATATGTGTGATTTTCATGCGGGTATCGATTCCTTACGCATAGGCACTTGGGATGCTCTCGGGCGTTCGGTGGGAAGCACTCGACAGTCCTTCGCGGACCATATCCGCAACCGCGCTCATGGAAAGGGAACGCATGCCGTAACGTTCGCGGGCAAAAGCGAATTCCTGAAGAATCCTTTCCAGAATCTGCAGGTTCTCCTCCAGATGAACGCCGAAATTGTGCGGATGAAACCAGATGTGGAAGATGGCGTCTTCGAGTGCCGCCAGCTGACCTGATCGATCATTCGCTTCAGGCGCTGTTCATCGAGCCTCTCCAAGCCTGGCCTGTAAGGCCAAAGGAAACGGCTGGCGCGGACATTGCACAGGCCGCTTGGTTCCAGAATTTCGTCCCAACGGGCAATTCGGTCGCCGGTAATATTCGATATAGGTATCGGCCACGCGTGCCACGCGCAAACCTAGAGTCGCTCTCCCGGCGCGATACACCGCGATGCATCCATCCGTGCTCGGAGCCGCGATAACAGGTAATTCCTGCATCGAGCAGAGCCTGCATGTAATCCGGATTCACCTGATTACGCGGAAAAATGATCGAGCGAAATTGAATTCCGCGGTGGGCCGCAATGGCTATAGCACTTTTCAGATCGGCCTCAAACTTGTCGACTGTCTGCCCCGGTCTCCCGGCAGTAGTAATGAGAAAACGTATGTGTGGCGATCTCTTGATCGGGAGCGCGCCGTATCTGCTCGATCAGAGAGGGCGCAAAGTGAAGCGGGTCATCCTGCTCGCCTTTGCCGATGGGTTCCTGATATGCGTCTAGCGCAGGATTGTAGTAGCAGGGACGGAGTGACGGTTCGAACCTCTGCCGCTCCTCCGGTGACGCCGCAAACAGAAATCCGACCATCGCCCAAGTAGCGGAAATGCCATAGCGTTCGAACAGCGCGAGCAGGCGCGGAATAGCTTTGCGCGCGCCAAGCAGGTTCGGACGATAGGGGCCATTGAGTGGCTCGTGGTCGCGAACGCCCCAGTGGAGCTCGAAATCCAGGGAAAGTACAAAAGCTCCAAATCCCGGCCCTGCTGGCCTGGCCCCTGCCTGTCTAGCTTGGCCGTAAAACTCATCGTTTTGTCTCGTGTAGAGTACCGATGCGAATAATTACGGTCTTCGTCTCTTGGTGTACGGGATGAGGCCAGGGAAGCAGACGGACCCGGCAGTTCAGCGCGTGATCGCCGGAGATTTTCGCGTAGAGGTCGGCAATTCGAAGTCCAAAGTCCCAGCAGGCTATTGGCGCTCAGATCCAACCAATTGCGGCGGCGTTCCCGATACGACTCCAAGACATCGGTCACCGCAGTGAAGTGGCGACGATACTTTCGCAGATCCTGCCGAAATCGATCCGTCTCGGCCTGGCGTCCATGAGTTGAAATGGCAACAAATGGTCCACACGCCAAAGGGCAACTTGCGGAATTTCCCGAACTGCTGCGGAATCCAGGTCACGCCGTCGGCGTCCTGGTAAGGATAGATTGCGTAGCCGTCACTGATAATTCGTATCCCGAGTCTCGAAAGAATCGAGACGGTCGTGGAGTCGAAGGAATGTGCAGGAGCCACCCACACCTCCGGTGAGACCCGCTGTTCACGAAAGATTTGGACGGCATTGCGCAGCTTGATCTCCTGAATTTCGGACGGCAAAGCCCGCAAATTCGCTACGTGATATTCGCCCGTACAGGCCGGCCTCATTGGTGAGATAGCGATGCTGATAGCCATGCAGACCGATGGTCCAACCGCGTGCCTGCCAGGAGCGCACGCTATTCCAGAAATCGTCGGCTCCAGGAGCGCTGACCATTAAGGCTCTCTGTCCCGATTGTCCGGAACAACGGCCATGATCGGCTTGATGTTTAGTGCAGGAAATCGTCCTCGAGAAGACGCCAAATCTGCCAATTCATCGTCGGGACAAATATCATCGAACCGCAGAATGAATCGTGTTCGCATAGGCACTCTCGTCAGAACCAGTGCTGGAAATGGTCGGAGTCACTCGAACAAGCAGAGGAACAATCATGTCAACGGCGGTACGGCATTTCTTTGTGTCCTACGAGAAACTTTCGATGTTGATGTCTGCAGGTCCGCTCGGCTTGCGGCGCCGAATGCCAGCGCCAGGCGGCTTCCATGATGGTCTTCAATGTTGAGTTAGTAAGGTTCCCATTGAAGCAATTCGCGCCCGATCCGGACTCGCGACGAAAATCGGCGGATCGCCGGGGCGGCGAGGAGCCTCGACGCTCGGAACGGCCTGGCCGCCACCATTTGCACCATCGCGACAACTTCCCGCACCGACGCGCCGTTGCCAGTTCCAAGATTGAGCGCCACGCTTTCCCCGCCCCGGTCGAGATACTGCAACGAACAAAGGTGCGCGGAAGCCAGATCGGTAACGTGGATATAATCGCGAATTGCGGTGCCGTCCGGCGTCGGATAGTCCGTGCCAAAAATCTTCAGCGGCTCGCGGTCTTTCAGGGCCGCGCCAATCGGCCAACGGAATCAGGTGCGTCTCGTGTTCGTGTTCTTCGCCGAGTTCACCCTCCGGTATCCGCCCCGGCGGCGTTGAAATACCGCAGAGCTACCCACCGAATCTGCCCGGCGGCGCCCATCCATTCGAGCACGCGTTCGACGGCAAGCTTCGAATCACCGTAAGGATTGATCGGTTTCTGATGGCGATCTTCTGGAATCGGGACCGGCCCGGGTAATCCATATGTCGCGCACGTGGAGGAGAAGACAATGGGCTTGACTCCGGTATCCAGCATCGCTTGTAGCAGGCTGATCGTCCACCGACATTGTTTTCGAAGTAGGAAAGTGGCTGGGTTGCGGACTCGCCGAACAGGGCGCTACCCGCGAAATGAATCACTGCCTCGATTCTGTGTTCCTGTAAAACCCGGCGAACGGCTGCTGTATCCGAAAGACGCGCACGAATGAGCGGCCCCCATTTGACGTTATGGGCATGCCCGGTATGAGATCGTCAATAACGATGGGTCGATAGTCGCTGCGCGCAAGAGCTTTCGCAGTATGGCTTCCGATATAGCCAGCGCCGCCGGTGACCAGGACATTCATCGATTTCAATCTCCTAAATTTCCCTTGTGGCCGTCGACTTGTGCCCAAGGTCGAACTGGTTCCAGCCGTGAGAGGAAGTCGCGATTTCGTTGTAGAGCTCTTCGTAAGCTCGGATCATCGCGGAGACGTCGAACTTCTCCTTGGCCTGAGTCGCAGCCGCGGCCCCCATGGCGCGGCGCAAATGGCCATCTTTCAGCAAGGTCGTCATCGCCTCAGAGAGTTGGTCTGCTCGGCCAGGTTGCACGATGAACCCTTCTTTGCCATTCTCCAGGAGTTCCGGCACGCCACCGACAGCCGTACTCGCAATTGGCAAGCCCGCTGCCATGGCTTCGATGACGGCGAGAGGATTGCCCTCGTAGTCCGAACTGAGCACGAAGACGTCCGCCGCACCCAGCACGTCGGGAATGTCCGTCCGCAGCCCGAGAAAATGGACGCGGCTGGTCAAGCCCAGCTGGTTCACGCGCTCCTGCAACTCCGCGCGCAGGGCGCCTTCGCCTGCGAGCACCAGATGCGCCTTGGGATCTGACGCCGGTCCCTTTGCAAAAGCGTTGATCAGCAACCCATGATTTTTCTGAGGCGCGAATCGTGCAACGCAAACAAAGAGGATGTCGTCTTCGAGAAACCCCTGTTTCACGCGCCATGCCGCGCGCGTCGTCTGCGGAGAAGCGTACAGATCGGTGGGAATACAATTCCACACCACGCGGCAGCCACCGATGCCGTACAAACGCTCCAGGCTTGCCGCCACTTCGCGAGCTACGGCCACGGGGATAACGCCTTGCCGATATGCCAGCCGCTGCAGCCAACGTGCCCGCGGCTCGATTTCACACTCGGCGATATTGTTCACCGTGTGCACCATCAACCGGGGCTTGAAGTACACCAGCGACGGAAATGCGTATCGCATCACGTGCACGTGGGTGTGCACGATGTCCGGGCGGAATTCCTTGAACACCCGGTGCAACCGATGGTAGGTTCGCCAGCCGAATCCTGGCCCCTTCTCAAGGAACCAGGTCTTCAATCCATCGTCATCAAGCTGTTGTTCCAGGTCGGAGCCGACGCGTCCGCTATACGCAACCACCGCCGGTTCAAAACGGTGGCGATTAATGCCTCGCACGATGTGAACCGCCATGCGCTCGGCGCCGCCTGCGCCAAGGTTTGCAAGAATATGGAGTACCCGATATTTCATGATAGTCCTTGAGATCTTGACATTCCGGCCGGCAACGGACTTCGAGTGTAGAAGCCTGACTGCCGACCGGGTCCTGCCTTTGCGCGGAACGAGCGTGTTTCGGGTGCGAGCTTCGTTGCCACTGTAGCCATGAGTAATCCAAAGAAAAACCAGGTGGGTTTTCGATCTTCCCACGTCAAATCGAGCGCGCCAACGGCCCAAGTGAGGAGGATGCAAAGCCAGAACAGGCGTTCGATGCTGGGAAGCTTCCAGGCGGCGAGCACCAGCGTGACGAGAAGCGCGGAAAAGAGAGCAAAACCAATCACGCCTTGCTCCACCAAAATCGAAAAGAAAGTATTGTGCGCGACCAGGCTGGCCACCGGGCCGCCGATCTCGTTGCCGGGATTCGTAGGCAGCCCGAGGGAGTGTTCCACAGTCGGTGCATAGGCTCGCAAACCGATACCCTGGAAAGGCGCCTGCCCAAATACCTGCCAGCCGAGTCGCCAGATCATGGTTCGTTCGTTGAGCGTTCCGGAGCTGATCTCGCTGCCGATAGTGGAAAGCCGGGACCAGGAACTTTCAGGAATGTACAGCCACGATCCGACACCGGCGAGTACGATGAACACCAGCACAAGAAGATTTTGTCCCACGCGCATCTTCGGAAACAGGAATGGGAACATCAAGACGGTTGGTAAGCATGCGATGAGGGAGCCGCGGGATGCTGTAAGAACAAGAGCGCAGAATGCCAGTACCGTTGCGGCGCCGTCCAGCCAGATCAAAATCTTCCTGCGTTCCCGTAACGCCAGATACAAGGATGTGGGAATGCTCAAAGCGAGGATGAAGCCCAGGTCGCCGGGATTGAATCCCGCTCCCGAATACCGCCCGCTCTGCATACCGGTGCCGTGCGCGTAGCCCACCAGCGTTGCGATCGACGAAACCATCGCACCAATGGTGTACGCTCGCAGCAGGAGCAATTGCTCCTTGCGTGTTTGCGCAAACTCCCAAATGAGCCAGACCATCATAAAAAGCTGAATAAACGTGTAGATCGAGGTCACGGTCTCGGAAGGAGCGAAGCTCCAAAAATAGGTCAGGCTGGCCCACATCAAGAAAAAGAGCATGATGATGTGCTGCAGAGACAATGTCCGCAAGGTTCCGGTTTCCAGTACGGCGAGCAGCGCCATGCCGAAGGCCGGAATCCCCACGACCCGGCTAAGAGTGCCGAATCCCGGGTATGACCACGGCGTTTTCCCAGGGCACGACGCAGGCCAAGACCCAGAGAAAAAAGAACGCAGCCTTCCGGAACATGTTTTGGGTGCGGGAGTGCGCATTCGAAATTCGGCGCGCGCTATAGCCGGTCATGGGCCGCGCAGCCGCAACGGACATCGGCGCGACAAAACGGTCTGGCATCGATTGCAACGCATCTCGGCGAGGATTCTCAGGCAAGGGTAGTCGCCTCCTTCCGGGCGGCCGGAATTCTGATCAAGCCATATGCGAGCACGGCCACGCTCGCCAGCAGTTGGACAAGGATTCCCGCGATGCTCGCTACGATCGCGCCCTGCAAACCCATTCGCGGCACGAGCCAATAGCTCCCCACAGTAATGGTCAGCACGCCCAAGGCAAAAAGCGGAATCTGGTGCACGAAAAGACGTGCGGAAGTCATTGCGGTACCGAGGAACTGGGCCAAATACCCCATCCACGCCACCACCATGAACCAAACCAGAAGGCGCGACTCGGCAGCGTACTCGGGACGGTAAAGCATGGCCAGAAGCTTTGGTCCGGCAATCCAGGCGACAACAATTCCACCGACACCAAGGACGCTGCCGATGGCCACCAGCTTCAGCAGAAGAAAAGTAAAGGCGCGGCGCCGCCCCTCCGCGTAGAACCTTGCCAGACGCACAAAGACAGACTGAGCCAACGCGCCAACCAGCAAGTTCCCCGCGGACATCAAGAAAGCCAGCGCGGAGTAAATACCCAATTCCCGCGTCCCGAGTTTCCATTGAATGAAGTATCGGGGAATATTGACGTTGAGGTTCACCAGCATGGCCACGATACCCAATGGCAGAGACAGCCAGAGGATGCTGCCCATCTTGCGGAGCTCCCAGCGGGGCCGAAGCATCTCTTTCACCTCTGCATATGCCAGGCGCGATCTTTTTGAATCGCCTTTCAGCGGCTCGGAGGATTGCGTTTCGACGCGCATGTCGTACCCGAGAAGCACCGCCGCCCTCACCAAAACCATCGCCAACACGCCGTAACTCAAGCGGCCCGTGAAATAGACGCCCAGAACCATGGCTGCGAGCGAGAGCGGTCCGCGAATCATCTGCGATATCGCGATACGATCCATTCGATCGATATATTGGAGGCGAGCGTAATAGACATCGCTGATGTTCTCTATGGCCAGGGACAATCCGACGACGAAGGTCAGCAAGGTCATCAGAGGTCCGCTGTGCAAAACGATGGGAATCGCCAGAATAGCCGACATCGCCAACACCATCGAAAGAATGCGGAAGCCGACATATTCCCCGAACTTATAGGTTTCTCTCACGTCAGAAGCGATCACCGACCGAATCTGCAAACCCGTCAGGCTGATCACAGGCGCGGCGATGGCCACGCCCAGGGAATACTGGCCAACCACCAGAGGGGAAGAAAGCTTCGCCAGCGCAACAAGCGCACCCCACTGGCATGCTGAATAGACGGAGTTTCCGACGAAGGTCCAGCTGAAATTCGCCCGCAACGAAAGGCCGCGGACGACGGAAGACTCCGCCAAAATGACACTCGGTGCGCAGGTTTCGGCCATCTTTTTGATCTAGTCCCCGGAGGATTGGTCAGCTTAGAAAAATGAAGGCGTCATCTCGTAAGACCTTCGCGCGTCCGAACCCACAAATGATGATGGGATCGGACGCGCTCGGTAATACGCATTACACTGCAGTGTATTTGTAGGCGTCACTGTACGCGTAAGAGTACGGTGAACGGAAGTTCTTCAGATCCCAACTGTTCAGGATGGTGCCCAGGACTGACGTGCCGTCCTCGTCAAAGCGCTGACGAGCCAGCATGGCGGCGTCGCGCTTCGTGTGACCCGAGCGAAGCACCAGAATCACCCCGTCCGAGTGCCGGCCGAGCACGCGCGCGTCCGCGAAATGCAGCATCGGAGGAGCATCGATCAACACCAGGTCAAACTCCTTGGCCACGCGCTGCAGGAACTCAGTAAGGCGCGGCGAATAGAGAAGACTGGAGAGACCGTCCGTGGTGGGTCCGCTGGGTACCAGGGAGAGCCCAGGTATCTTGGTCTGACGAACCAATTGGTTTACCGGAATATCTTCGAGTGGCGTGGTGATCCTCAAGATATCGGTCAGACCGAAGCTATTGGGGATCTCGAACAGGCGATGCAACCGGGGCCGGCGCAAGTCCGCATCGATCAGCAAAACGCGGCGCCCGATTTCGGCTGTGGCCATTCCCAGATTGCTGGTCACCGTGGTCTTACCGGCGCCAGCCTCGGGACTGGTGAGAACGAGAACGCGTGGACCGTCCCCGTTCACTGTGGGCAAAAGTATGGACGTCAGCGTGGCGCGGTAGGCCTCAGCCAGCGTGGCATGCTCTCGCGAAACGCCGTTCGGGCCGGACGCCAGCTGTAGAGGCACTCTGGCCGTTGCAGGCAACCATGCGAACCGGCGAGATGCCAGCCTTGCCGCGGGAATAACTCCCAGCTCGGGAAGCCTGAGATAGGCCTGCGAAAGACCGGGAGACTCAATATTCCGATTAAACCGATCGCGGACCAGGACAAATCCAACACCGACGAAAAGCCCGGTCAAAAGGCCCAGCGCGGTGTTCATCGGGAAATTCGGACGATAAGGAAGCACGGGCGCTTTCGCTTTGTCGACCACGACCACATTGCTCGAGCGCATGGCGGCGGCTAAACCAGCCTGCTTGATGCGCAGCAACAGAGCGTCGTAAAGCTGTCGATTCGTGTCGACGTCGTGCTGCATATCATTGTACTGGATCGATTTGCCGGCCATTTCGGAGACGCCCTTGGCCTGGTCGGTATAGGCTGCGGTGAGGATCTCTTCACGTCGTTTTGCCGCGGTGTAGTCGTCCTGGGTGCGGCGCAGAATATTTCCACGCTCCGCATTGATGGCCTGCTGCAAGTCGGCAATCTCCGCCTGCACCTGGCGTACTTTGTAATGTTCCGAGGTATAGCTGGAAGAGAGATTGGCCAGCTGCGACTTCAGATCCGTCATTTTTACCATGTAGTTCTGCAATGCCGGATTGTTCATCGTCGGAGAGAGCGCTTCGATGGGGGCATTCTTAACGGTTTCGTAGGTCGCCTGCTTTTCAGCGCGGTCGGCCTGAGCCTTCGAAAGTTCCGTCTGGATCTCCTGCAGCTTCTGCTCGGACACATTCTGTTTGTCCGACGTCATCATGATGCCCGTGGAACGCGCGTATTGCTGGAGCTGGCTCTGCGAGTCCTCCAGATTCTTCTTGAGTTCGTTCAAATGGCCGGTCAGCCACTCAGCGGTGTTCTGCGTGGAACTCCACCGGATCTCGCGGCTCTCGTCGATGAACGTCTGGACGAGGGTGTTGGCGACGTCGGCAGCGAGCTTGGGATCGGAAGAGTCGTAAAAAATCTCTGCCGTGCGCGATTCGCCCCACGCCTGTACGGTCAGATTCTGTTGGATGCCGTTGACCACTTGCTCTCTCTCGAGAGCGGCGTTCGGAGTGGAACCGGAATGCAACCACCCGGACCAGAAATGCTTATGCGGGGCCAGACGCTGCATGAGATTGAGCTTGTCGATCACCAGCTCAATCATCTCGCGGCTCTGCAGGATCTTTACCTGCGTCTGGAAGTAGGATTCGGCCGCGGGAGCTTGCGCCGTGGGATCCGCGTCCTTTAAGTTCTGGAAGTTCTCATTCAGGTCTTCCACTTCGACTGTGGTATGCGCGCGATACAACGGCGTCTGAAGGAAGCTCAGAATCAGCGCGCCCAGCGCGCCTGCCACAATGAACCCGAAAATCGCGAACTTGTAGCGGCAGATCGCGTCCCAGTATTCCATCAGGCTGAACGTTGGATTCTCGTCCGTCACTTCAGCCGGGACCCATTTGGCCGGAGGAGCGTAGCTCGAGGGTGCGAGTTGGCTTGCAGCCGGCAACAACGGGACAGTCTTTGCCCGAGCCATTATTTGGATCAGATAAATTCATCGCGCACATCCTCTATCTCTTTAGATTTTTAAGACCGATACGTTGCAATCTCATTCCCGCTAGAAACGCCAGATGGCTATTCCGCTGGCTGTCTGGATGGCGGCCTCTACGGTTCGGAGTCCGACCTTCTTGCTCATGCTTCCAGGCACAAACAAGATGTCGCCGCCATCGAGGGGCACGTCTTGCGCCTTGCCCTGCAGAATGCGTTTCACGTCAACCGGGGTTTCGGTCTGCTCGGTGGTGCCCGGAGGACGGTGGATAATGCGGGAGTGCTTGGCATCCGCTGTTCCCGAGATGCCCTCGGACATTGCCAACGCCTGCAGAACGGACATGTTCTGGCGCTCGCCGAGCAGGAACCCTCCGGCCTTATGGACATCGCCGACCACGTACACGGTCTCCGACGAGGGGATGGTGATGACGTCATTCGGCATGACCAGAATATTGAGCTGAGGATTCTTGCCCTGCAGCAAATCGGGGACGCCGATTTCGGCTACGCTGAATTTCCCCGACGAATCGGTGGTGGCGTTCGGCAGCGGAAGAGGTCCCCACTGTAGATCGCGCGTGATCTTTAGCGTGTTTCCCGCGTCCGGCCGGAATCCGCCGACCATCGAGATCATTTGCATCAGCGTTTTCTTTCCCTGCAGTTGTTGCGTGCCGGGTTGATTCACAGCTCCGACCACAGATACAGGTTGGCTGCGAAACTCCGCCGACGCTTACAACCAGCTGCGGGTTGCGGATGAATTTGGAGGCGGTATGGTTCAACTGGGTCTCAAACTCACCGATGGTCAAGCCGGCGGCCTTGATTTTGCCTAGCATGGGTAGACTGACATACCCTTCCGGATCGATCCGGTAGGGCTTGTCTACGATCTCATCCACTTCGAGGTCCCTGGATCATGATCTGATCGTCAGGTCCCAGCAGGTAAGTGGATGGGACCGCTGCGGGCGCCGCGTCCTTCGCTGGGCTTCCGCCGACGGGACGGGCTGGACGGTGAGCGGCAGGAACAGGCTGAACCCGCGTAACTGACCGCTCGCCGTGATGATGGGGAACAGACGACGGCAAGTATTCCCACCCATACAAATTTTACGTTTTGCATTTTTCTCACCACCATGTTTTCCAGTTTCCGGTCCGGGCTCTAGGAGCTGGACCAACCGCTGAAGTGAAGTGCCAACAACCTTGGAGATAGAACGTTCAAGCGGCGAGGATGGAGCTGGGGCCACCCACACTGCGAATCCAATCGGGATCTACTTCCACAGAAACGGATCTTTGCAGGAGCGTCACGCTTACGTAAATCCGATGCTCATCCGCGATTCTGGTGACCACCCCTTCAATCCCGCGCAGCGGTCCCCGCTCCACGCGAACCTTCTGGCCCGACAACAACGGAGGGCCAAGGCAAAGCTGAAAGACCGGAGCGCACGATCGATTGAATGGCCATAACTTCCGTTCGTCTATCGGTTCCGGAGTCATTCCCTTACCGACCAGATAGAGAAAGCCCGGCGTCGTCAATAGCGGCAGGCGCTTATTCAAATCTATCCGGCAGAACAAATAGCCAGGAAAAAGAGGGAGATCGAGGACCTTGATCCGATCGGACCATTGCCGCCTGGCGCGATATGTCGGCAAAAACTCCTCGAAGCCTTTGCCCCGGAGCATGGCCGATACAGGCTTTTCGTAATTGGACTTCACCCGGACGGCGAACCACTGCAGATCCGGGGAAGACTCCCCGAAGTGGCCACCAGATTTGAATTTGCGGACAAGCTACCGCCCTTTCACTCCCAAAGCCGTCTTTCGACATATCCAGCACCTGGTAATCGAGAGTTCCGTGTCTG
>CAWEMN010000012.1:0-119350 GCA_963810155.1 uncultured Acidobacteriota bacterium | reverse complement strand
GTGCCCACGGCCCGATCGTGAGCACGGGCACATACGAGCGCCGGAATATTTCTTCGGCAACAGAGCCCAACAGAAGTTTTTGAAAACCGGTGCGCCCGTGTGTGCCCAGCACGATCAAATCAATGTCGTATTCCCTGATTGCAGCCTCGACTGACGGCCAAACTCCCAGCCCGCGCTCCACGTATGCTTCGTGTGGCAGGCCAGCGAGTTGCGATTCAAGCCGCTGTATTCCGACTTGAGCTCCTTCTTCCTGTGCTTCGATCATGGCCGCGGTTGACTCTGGTGTCGCATAGGATAAGGGAACCGGCATCAATACGTACAAGGCGTGAACCTTAGACTGATACTCGCGCGCAATGGTAGTTACGAAGGGAAGTGCTGCCTCGGATGGTTCCGAAAAGTCCGTAAGGTAAAGTATGTTTTTCAGTGTGACTCGTGCTCCGCTTTCAACGATTGCCATAACTTTTCTCCTTTCCCTCAAGAGGATCGGCGAAACAGCTTGTCCTGCCGTGACCGCCGTCACTTTTAAAAGAGTTTTATTTCGCAAAGGGATCCCTGAATCGAATCAATACTAAAGTGAATAGCAGTGGACGGCGGTGTAGTGCTCCCCACTAAAACTGGACACCTCAACTAGGTAGAATCAGGGCCTCCAAAACAGGAGGCAACATGGTCAGAAGTGCCCTATTTTCAGCAACAATCCAACAGTCACCAACAGTCATTTTCTCTTCACCTACGTCGGGTACAATCCCCCCTCTCCGCCAGAATTTTTCCTTCACGCCGCGCCACGTCCTTAGCTCCGCCGCGGTTCTTCCTGCGGATTTTGCCAACCTGAGCAAAACGGGGATTCATTTCTTCTGGGGCGCACCAAACTCCTGCGTCTTGAGGAATGCTGCAACAAACAGGATCCCGAGAGGGATGTCCGGCAATGCAGGCAGCAGTTGACCACCCTGCAAGCTCCCTCGTGCGTAAAGCACAGCCACGCTGATCACATAGATGAACTTCTCGAGTATGGCCGGCACCATCATCGGACGAAAGCGAACGGGATCGTTCGCGATCGCAGAAAAGCAACCTGCCAGACGAGCGTGATGCCGACAAAGCCGTAATAGAAATCCGGATGCGTGATCACTGGAGGGTATTGACGCCCGATCAAATCAAGCAGGAAGTACAGCGGCGTCAGCACGACAACACCCCACACGCCCGCTGTGCGGAACACGATTCTTGCGAATCTCAATGTAACCTCCCGAATCCAGTGATTCATCGCGCCTGTGCTCCCTTTTTTTACTGCACCGTGACGCTAATGGTGGCCGTGCGCGAAATGAACCCCTGACTGTACGCCTGCGCCGGCGCTTTGCAACTCCAGAGCCAGGGCCCCACGAGTGAACACCGCGTGGAGCCCTGGGCCAGGGGTTTTGCGCGCTATTTAAGGAGCTGCGTTTTATGGTTCGTCGATTTCCGCGAGTTCCGCGGCAATCGGAACAAGCGCACCAAACGTGCCGTCTCTTTCGCCATTGGGACCGGCGGTGAAAAACAGCGTGTTGTACGGGCCCGAATTGGCGTTGCCGGCGCCGAAGACCAGGGCCCACAGGCCATCGATGGTTAGAGTGGAGTTGTCGGGTTTTTTCATGAGACCAATGAAGCGGCCGTTGACCGGATCGAATGCGGCAATCTGCCCGCTGCCGAACATGCCCACCAGCAACGAGTGGCTGAACTCGCCGAATTCACCGGGAGCCATGGCCAATCCCCAGGGAGCGTTGAACCAGGAGCCATTTTGCAGGCGAGCCAGGCGTTCTCCGGAAGTGCTGAAGACGTTCACGAAGCCCAGTCCCGCGCCGTCGACTTCGTCATGCTTGTTGTGCGTCCTGTTTGGCATACGCGACGTAGAGGTTCGTGCCAATAGCTTGCACGTTGAATGGAGCGAAACCCTTGTGGTCGTCCCGGTCGAAATCGAAACGCGCTGTGGTCGTCCCGGTCAAAATCGGAACGGTCAGAGTCGGAGTCGTTGGCAAAAGCGTGCTTGCCGAGCGACACCTGCGTGAAGGTTGTGTCATAGACCTCAATTTCGCCGCTGTGGAAGTTGGCTACGTAGAGGTAGTGCTGGCCATTGAACTCGCCAATGGTGCAGCCTTTGTAGACGGCGCCGCTCTTGGAGTTGTCCTTAACAATGACGGCGGTGTTGCCACCGTTCCACGCCGCGATGGTTCCCTGTTCGGTAACAAAGATGAACTTTGCCGCGGTGCTGCCGGGCAAAGCAAAGTCAGCGGTGCCGTTGGCAACAATCCCGGTGGGAGTAGCGGGCGGATCGATGCCCGTGGGAACCGGGATGGTGACGACAAGACCTTGCTTGGTCCCAACCCCGTTATAAAGGGTTGCGAGACCCGTGCCATTGTCTGAGACCCAAAACGTGCTGCCCGCGCTCCGGGTCATGCCCCAGGAGTTTTTCAGTTGGGTGTCCACGGGATTCGTGGCGTTTGTGCCCACGCCCGGAATGCTGGAGACCAGGTCCGTCTCGGTGTAGTGCTGGGCGAATCCTGCCGAGGGAATAAGAAAGAACAGCAAACCCAGGGCGCCAAACCATCTCACTGCTTTCTGCTTTACCGTGTTCATACACACTCCTCCTAGATCGATTTTTGTAGCGAAGTTATTTGCGTAAAACGGGTGAAGAGATCAACGAGAACGCAGAGAGTTGAGAGCGGACTGCGTGTCACAACTGCCCAAGTTCTTTACAACCTTGCTTACTTGAAAGGTTTTGGCCCCTTTCCGTCCTTCGACCTCTTGCCCCTCAACTCAAGCCGCTCACCCGATTTCAGGTCGGAGCCTGCCGGCCAAGAGAGAATAGGTCTGGTGCTTTTTGTCATCGACGAGATGTCAACGGGGTGTCGCTTTCGCCGGTGATCACGCAGCCGGTTAGCGATCCTCTGTGATGCAGAGTCAGGTAAAGGACGCCTGCTCCCGCCGCGGCCGCGCCAACGCCAGCGGCGATGGCCTTTCCAGAGCCATAGGTTGGAGTAGCTGAGCCGGTACCGCCTCCGTACTGCGCGAATGCCGGGCCGGATAGAAGCAGAGTGAACAGAATTCCGCGTGCTAATTGAATTGCCGCAAATGACTTCAATGTACCTCTCCTTTTTGAACTCTCGGGTCTATGCCCGTACTACGTGTACCTTCGCCATCGGACAAACTCCTGCCCAGTGCTTATGCGAATTCGAGATGCAGTTCGTTCCTGGCGCTTGCGGGGCCTGTTTTCTGCAACAGCTCGCGCAGTCGCATCCGAGCCTTGTGCAATTGCGATTTCGAATTTCCCGTCGAAACGCCCAACAACGCGGCAATTTCGTGGTGTTCGATATCCCTGGACGTCGTGGAGCAGGAAAATCCGCCTGTAGCCGGGCGGCAACTGAGCGACGGCGCGCTCGAGGTGCAAGCGGTCGACGGTGCCCATCAAAGCCAGATCGGGAGCACCGAACTGCCTGTGGCGGTTCGTCGAATTCTTCTCCCCTGGCGGTATCCTCCATGGGAATCTCGCTCACGGTCTTTTTGCGCAGGCGCATCAGCACGACGTTTACCGACAGTCGATGCAGCCAGGTGGAAAATGCCGAGTCGCCGCGGAACGTGTGGATCTTGCGAAACACCTGCAGGAACGCCTCCTGGGTCAACTCCTCGGCTTCGGCCGTATTTCCGATCATGCGCAGGCATAGGGAATAGACGCGTTGCTTGTGCTTGTGGAAAAGCGCCTCGAATGCCGCTCTCTTCACCTTTTTGGGCGCGTGTGATCAGTTCGGCGTTGGGTGATGAAGCCGGGGCCAGCTGATTGTCGTGATGCAAGATCTTATCCTTCCCTTTTGATCTGCTCGGCGATGAACGGCAAGGCATTTAGAATTTCGACTCGGCGATCTGCCAGGCTCCGCAACAGTGCGATCCCATCACGATCTGCGAAAGAAACGTTTTTCAGGTCGATCGCGACTTGCGCACCTTTCTTCAACTGAGCCTCACACGTTCCTTGCAGCAACTTCACCCACTGCCCAGTGATTTGGCCGTCGAGGCGCAACGTAACCGATTCGCCAGCTGCCTCGTTAGCTGAGATCCTGAGCATTGGGCTTCGCACGTCGGAGAATTGCAAAAGACGTGCCAATCCCGAGAGGAAGGGCATCATTTCTCTAACCTGCTGAATGGAAAGCAAATCTGCCGAGGACGGCGATTCGACGGTGCGGGCGAGCCACCATATTTGGTGGCTTGCACAGAACAGATTTGTGGGAACTACGATTCGTGGTAGGCGCTGCGCTTGAGTCCTAACTTCTGCATTCGGTGGCGAAGCGTATTGGGATGCAACCCTAGAATTTTGGCTGCTCCGCGCGGCCCCTCGACAACGCCCCGAGTCTGGTTCAGCACCGCAACAATATGACCACGCTCCACCTCTTCCAGAGTGGCCGACGCGGGCGATGCCGACGCGAGCAGGCTTGACGACCTCCGAAGATCGATCACCGGCGGTGGAGGAGTCTGCGGGCGTCAGGACGGGAACAAGATCGGGTTCCAGTTCGAGGACCGAGCTTTGCGAGAGGATCACGGCTCGCTCGATGACGTTTTGCAGTTCTCTGATATTCCCGGGCCACGAATAGCTGGTGAGGCGGTCGATCGTCTCCTGCGACATGCCTTGTATCTTCTTTCCGAACTTCTTGGAAAAGCGCGCCAGAAAGAACATGGCGAGTTGAGGAATGTCGGAACGACGCTCGCGCAACGGCGGCACATCAATCGGGAAGACGTTCAGGCGGTAGAAAAGGTCGGATCGGAAATCGCCGGCTGCGAATCGACTCCTGCAGGTTTCGATTTGTGGCCGCGATAACGCGCACGTCCACGCGCACGGGCCGATTGCTGCCCACCGGCTCAAACTCCCGTTCCTGAAGAACGCGCAAGAGCTTGACCTGTGTTTCCAGAGGCAGCTCGCCGATTTCGTCGAGGAAGATCGTGCCGCCGTCGGCGAGTTCAAAGCGGCCGACGTGCCGCTCAAAAGCGCCGGTGAAGGCTCCCTTGACGTGTCCGAACAATTCGCTCTCCACCAGACCAGCCGAAATGGCGCTGCAGTTGACCTTCAGCAAGGGACGGTTCTTGCGGGCGCTGCGGTCATGAATCGCGCGGGCGATCAGTTCCTTGCCGGTGCCGGTTTCGCCATAGATCAGCACCGTGGAATCCGTTGGAGCGACCTGTTCGACTTTGCGCAGTACCGCCAGCAGGGCAGGACTGTTGCCGATGATCTCTTCGAAGTTGTGCTCTGTGCGTATCTCCTCCTGGAGATAGACGTTCTCTTTCTCCAGCCTGGCCTTCAATTCGACGATTTCTTCATAGGACTGCATATTTGCGACGGCCAGCGCGACCTGATTCGCCACTTCCTGCAAGAGTCTCCACATCTGCTTCGGAATATTGGTTCTTCTCCCCGCTCCCAACGTTGAGAGTGCCGATGCTCTTGCCGCCCGACAATCAGTGGAACGATGCAGTCGGAGTGGATGCCTGCGGCAACCGGCAAGGCGGTCGTTCGGATATTGCTGCTCCTTTTCGAGGTCGCCGCGCATGACGGCGCGCTGGTGATCGCAAACCCAGGCCGAAATGGTATTTTTGCGATCGAATTCGACGCCCAGCTCGGAAATGATCCGAGGAAAGCGTGGCTCTCCATCGCGAAGTAACGGAAGGTCTCGCTCTCTGGATTGTAAATCGTGATGGCCGCCCCATTGAGAGGAACGACGCGGCGCAGAATCTCCGAGACGGAGCGCAGCAGAGTCTCGCGGAGTCAGGTGGGTGATCATGGCATTGTTGATCTCGAGAAGCGTGCGATAGCGCTCGGCAGTGCGTTCCACCTTGGTATTGAGCGCAGCGATCTCCTCGTAGGAAGTCATGTTGGAGACAGCGAGCGCCACCTGGCTTCGCCACTTCACACAGAAACTCCGCATCCGCGTCGGAATACTGGTTCGTTTTCTCGCTTGCGAGGTTGAGCGTGCCGATGCTCTTGCCTCCAATAATCAGAGGAACCACGCAATAGGAGTGGAGGCCCTCGGCGATAAGCCGACGGTCATTTGGATATCGTTGTTCCTTCTGAAGATCGTGGCGCAGCGCGGGACGCTGGTGATCGAAAACCCAGGCCGAGATGCTTTCGTCTCGACTGAACTCCAGCCCGGCTCGAAAGTGCGTTGAGCCGCACGATACCTTCGATCGCGAGGAAACGAAACGTATCTCTCTTCGGCATCGTAGAGCGTGAAAGCAGCCCGGTCGAACGGGATGACGCGGCGTAACGCCTTGGAAATGGCGTGAAGCAGGTCCTCCTGATTCAAGTTGGTGACGATGGCGTTATTGATCTCAAGAAGCGTGCGGTAGCGCTCCGCGCTTGCTACAACGTCCGAATCCAGTTGAGGACCCTGCATGCCGATTGCTTCCTAAGCGCGAGATATTTGGCCTTCGAAAACGCTGCCGTCACGACCCCGTCACGGCGATAAGTGCGTTGGCATATCTTAGCGCAAACCGGGCCAAATCCGCCTGGAGGTGAAGCGCGGATCGCGAGGGCTCAAAATAGACGGCATTGCTATCCGAGCACTCCTTCGGAGCATCGAACTTGCAGGTGTGAAGAAGCAAGGAGGCGGCACATGGGCAAAAGCTTCGGATACTTTTTGGCGGGTCTGGGGATTGGCACTCTGGTGGGAGTTCTGACGGCTCCCCGCTCTGGCGAAGAGACGCGGAACTATCTGAGTCAAAGGGCTGGCGAGGGCAAGGAGTATGCACAGCGCAAGGCTCGCGAGTTGCGTGAACGCGCAGAGGATTTTGTGGAGCGTGGCAAGCAGGTCGCTTCCGACCAGAAGGATTTGATTACGGGTGCGCTGGATGTGGGCCGTGAGGCCTACCTGCGCGAGAGAGCCAAAGAGATTTAGGAACCCGTCATGGCCAATTGGGTGATGCCTTTGTTTGTGGCCGTCGTGGGTGTGGCTCTATTCATGCAAATGCTGATGTTTGCAGCCATGTTCATGGCCATACGCCGTCTGAGCCAGCGCGTAAACCGGATCGCGGATGGGTTGCAGAGCCGCGTGTTTCCCTTGGTTTCGCGGCTCGAGGCGTGGGTGGAAGAGGCGCAGCCCCGCGTCTCCGGCGCTTTATATGATGCCAGCGAGATGACTCATCGTGCGCGCCATCAGGTGGAGCGCGCCGACCGTATCGTTACCGAGGCCGCCGATCGCCTGCGGATGAAGATCGTCGATTCCGACCACGTCCTGACCGGAGTGCTCGAGTCCATCGAAGATGCGGGATTCATGATTCGGCGATCGGTGCGGACGCCGGCGCGATCGGTGCGAGCCGTGTTTCGCGGAATTCAAACTGGATTTGATTTTTATCTCGGCCGGCGCCGGGCAGAAGAGTCCGACAGCGTAGCGAGAGATTGGGTGCCTCCGCTGGCAGACATCCCACGAGCAGAGTGAAACGCTCGCAGATCGCCTAGAGTGTTGCAGCGCAGTACCGTCGTGGCCCCACGCGCCGGAATCGCCGCTTCACGAAGAGCAAGGCCCCGCTCCTTGCTACTTTTCTTTACGGTATCTACAATTTCGGGTGTGCCCGAGCGTTTTTTGGGCGTGTGTGCTCTTCCGGGGAATCGTCCAGGAAAGAAAATCGGAGATCGCCGTGATCTCGCTATGGTGAGATCGCAACGTAAAAAGGTTGAACTTCAAAGGTTGAACTTCGCGGCACGGAAAGCGAAAGACTTGCGATCATGAACGACGACCCACTTTCCAAAATCAAGCAGAAGCTTCAGGACGAGATCAGTACCCTGGAGCACGAGCTGAATCTGGAATTGCCCAAGGAATTGATGAAGGCGCGGGCCCACGGGGACCTTTCCGAAAACGCGGAATACAAGTACGCCAAGGAACGCCAGGGCTTTGTTTCGGCGCGGCTGGGCCAGCTGAAGAAGCGCATGGGCGATATCGGCATGCTCAACCTGAACAATATCCCGCACGATCGCGCGGGCTACGGCTCTCGCGTGTGGCTGCGCGACCTGGTGAAGACTGCGGAAGTGGAATACAAACTGGTGACCAGCGAAGAAGCGGATGCGGCGAAAGGCATGATCTCCACGACCTCGCCCATCGGCAAGGCCTTGCTGGGCCGGCGTGTAGGTGACGAGGTCCAGGTGCAGACGCCGGCGGGAGTAAAGGAGTTCGAGCTCATCCGGCTGCAAACGATTCACGAGGACGTCTGAGGCCTGCACGCGAGTTGAAGAAGCGCCTCTGGCATTAGAAAAAAGCTGATTTGCCGCCCGTCGAACCGTTCCAGAGCAGCGGCCTCCCCGGCCACAATCGCTCCACCCAAATCGGCCCTTCACGCAATTGATCCCTTGCACGTGATCGTGCTAGCATCCCGGTTTTACAGTAGCCACGCACGGCGCCTGGGTATCCCGCCTGTGCTTTAGCCCCGCGAGATCGGCCTCAGGCCCGAATGGGGGAAAGCCATGAAATCCTACACCACTCCTTTTCTTCGCAACGTTGGCATTGTCGGCCACGGCGACACCGGAAAAACCCAACTGGTGTCGTCGTTGCTGTTTACGGCTGGGATGACGCCACGGCTTGGGCAAAGTGGCGGAAGGAAACACCGTGACCGACTGGGACGAGGAAGAGATCGCGCGCAAGATCTCCATCCAGACCGGCATCGCCTATGCGGAGTGGGCGCCGGCGGGCCAGGGCGAAAAGACGAAAACAAGATCAATTTCCTCGATACGCCGGGCTACAGCACGTTCGTCAACGAGACGCGCGCCACGTTGATCGCCGCCGACGCGGCGCTGGTGGTGGTGGACGCGGTGGCCGGCGTGCAGGTGGTGACGGAGAAAGTCTGGGACTACTGCACCGAATACGAGCTGCCGCGCGCCGTCCTGATCAACTGGATGGATCGCGAGCTGGCGAATTTCGATCGCGCGATGGAATCGGTGCAGCAGGTCTTTGGCCGCGGCGTCGTGCCGCTGCAACTGCCCATCGGCGCGGAGAAACAGTTTCGCGGCGTGGTGGATCTGGTGACCATGAAGGCGCTGCTGTACGCGCCCGATGGCGACGGCCGCGCCAAGGTGGAAGAGATTCCCGCGGAGATGGCCGAGGCGGCGAAAGAGGCCCACGAAACACTGGTGGAGATGGTCGCCGAGGGCGACGACAAGCTGATGGAGGAGTTTTTCGAAAAGGGCACGCTGCCGGTGGAGGACCTCAAGATGGGTCTGCGGGCGCGTTTCAGCGAACGGCGCATCTTCCCCTGGTGCTCAGTTCGGCGCTGCACAATATCGGCAGCGACGCCATCCTGAATCTGATGGTGGACGTGTTCCCCAATCCGGCGGCGCGCGGCGACGGTCAGCGGAATCGAGCGAGCCCGGCGGCAAGGGCCATCCGGTCGAGCGCAAGATCAGCGACGCCGAGCCGCTGTCGATTTTCGTGTTCAAGACGCTTTCCGATCCCTTTGCCGGCCGCATCAACTATTTCAAGGTCATGTCCGGCGTGCTGAAGAACGACGCCACGCTGACCAATTTCACGCGCGGCACGACGCGAGCGCTTTCAGCACACCCAGGTGATGCAGGGCAAGACCGGCGACCGAGGTGCCGGAACTGCACGCCGGCGATATCGGCGCCATCGCCAAACTCAAGGAGACGCTGACCGGCGACACCCTGGGCGACAAGGCCGCGCCGATTTATTATCCCGCAGGCGCACATTCCCGAACCGTCCATCACGTTTGCCATCGAGCCCAAGACGCGCGCCGACGAGGACCGCATCGGCCTGGGCATTCACAAGATTCTGGAGGAAGACCTGGCGCTGCGTTTTTCGCGCGACCCGCAGACCAAGGAGTTCCTGCTGTCGGGCTCGGGCCAGCAGCACATCGAGGTGGTGGTGGCCAAGCTGCGCAAGCGATTCAAGGTGGACGTGATGCTGAAGCCGCCCAAGGTGCCCTACCGCGAGACGATTCGCGCCAAGGCCGACGCCGAGGGAAAGCACAAGAAGCAGACCGGAGGCCACGGCCAGTTCGGCGTCTGCCGCGTGCGCATCGAACCGCTGCCGCGCGGGGCGGGCTTCGAGTTCGTGGACGACATCTTCGGCGGCGCCATTCCCAAGAACTTCATCCCCTCGGTCGAGAAGGGCATTCGCGCCGCGGCCGAGCGCGGCTATCTGGCGGGTTTTCCGATGGTGGATTTCCGCGCCGTCGCTCTATGACGGCAAGTATCACGACGTGGACTCCTCGGACATGGCTTTCAAGATCGCCGGCTCGCTGGCGTTCAAGGAAGGCATGAAGCAGGCCAGGCCGTCGCTGCTCGAGCCGATCATGCACGTCGAGGTGTACGCCCCCGATCAGTATTCCGGCGACATCATGGGCGATCTCAGCTCCCGCCGGGGGCGCATCAGCGGCAGCGAAGCGCGCGGGGCGAACGTGGTGGTCAAGGCGCAGGTGCCGTTTGCCGAGATGCTGAGTTATGCCACCGATCTGACCTCGATGACCCAGGGCCGGGCCAGCTACTACCATGGAGTTTTCGCACTACGACTTTGTCCCGAGCGAAATCGCCGAAAAGGTGATCGCGCACGCCAAGGCCGAGCGGCAAGGGCAGCTGACCGAGGATGAGGAGGTGGCGTAACGGCCTGCTGGTACGGGCGCGGATGCAGCTTTTAATTCCGGGGTCGTCCATCTTTGGACAGAGGCCAAGGCCCGTCGGGGACTGTGTTCTGAATGTTAACCCGCTCGTAATCTTATGATTGCCTTAGGATTCGCGGAGGGGTAGGATGGGGCATCAATCTTGCAGGCTCACCGATCCCCCTTTTTGGGGTGGAGCATCGGATGTTTAAGCGACGCGAACATCGTAGTCCGGGAGTAATGCGTATGGAGCGACGGAGTCCTGCGGATAAGCTCATCGCTTTGGTGGGTCTCTCTTTGGCTTCCGGCGCTTTGCTGTGTCTTGCCGGATGCGAGGATACCGCGCGGCATACCACGGCGACTTATCATCCCCCGCACGATCCAAGCTTCCACGACTCGAGCAGCCTGGCATAATATTGAAAATAGGGGCCTTGCCGCTCAATCAGGCACGCTGGCACACAGTTCTGCTGGCAGTCATGCCGCCGGACGGAGTGGACCGACTCGCGCGCCAGGTAAGGACAGTTTATGCAGCCGGCGGGCAAGAGCAGAAAGCGGGCCATAGCGACGCTGCCCGCGAGGACTATAATCACGCGCTCGATCTTCTGTTGGCCAGCGGGTTTGACATCTCGAAAGAGCCGGCTTTGTCCGAACTGTTTAACGGCATCATGACTTCTCTGCCTACGGTGCAGAGTGCGGCGGCACAGAACGCGGCGGAACCGAGCGAGCCACCGCGAGATTGCTGCAGAACAACAGAGCACACCCTCTCCCCTGGACGAAATCAACGCCATCACGACATTGTCGGGAGAAGAGACACCCGCAGCTCCTGGGGATGCCGGGTTGCGGACCAATGCCGAAGGCGAGCTGCGGGCGGTAAGCCACGATCTTCCCCTGACGCTCAACGATCCCGTTCTTTCGTTCCTGAATTTCTTTCAGACCGCGCGCGGCCGGGCCATCGTGGAGACCGGACTGCGCCGGGCCGGCCGCTATAGCGCGATGATTCAGCGGGTGCTGGCGGAAGAGGGGCTTCCGGGCGATCTGATGTATCTGGCCCAGGCGGAGAGCGCATTCCAGCCGCAGGCGCTTTCGCGCGCAGGCGCGCGGGGCCTCTGGCAGTTCATGTCCTTCCGCGGCAAGCAGTACGGCCTGGAGCACAGCTGGTGGGTGGATGAGCGGCAGGACCCGGAGAAAGCGACCCACGCAGCCGCGCATCATTTGCGCGATCTTTACCAGATGTTTGGCGATTGGTACCTGGTGATGGCCGCCTACAATTCGGGGCCGGGAACGGTGCAGCACGCCGTCGAACGAACCGGCTACGCTGATTTCTGGGAGATGTACAAGTCGAACGTCCTGCCCCAGGAGACGCGCAACTATGTTCCCATTATCCTGGCGCTCACACTAATCGCCAAGGATCCGGCGCGGTATGGGATCGACGTAACTCCCGATGATCCGTTGAAGGTCGATCGCGTGCAGCCGGGGCATTCCGTCGATTTGCGGCTGGTTGCTGACACCATTGACGTGGATGTAGATACGCTGCGACTTCTCAATCCCCAGTTGCTGCGCCTGGTAACTCCCAGCGATCCCCGATTTATGCTGCAGCTTCCCTGTGGGCAAGGCGGAAGAGTTTGAGGCCGGAATGGCGGAAATACCGCCCGAGAACTGGCTGAGCTGGCGCCGGCATCGCGTGGAAGACGGCGAGACACTTGCCAGTATCGCTCGCAGGTATCGCGTGACCGTGGCGTCGTTGGCCCAGGCGAATGGCCTCGATTCGCAGGCTCGTGTCGCGGCGGACCGTAAGCTGATTATTCCGGTAACGGCCCAATCGCAACCCACTCTGGGAGCGCTGGTTCGCTATCGCACTCGCAAGAACGATACCGTCGAGAGTGTGGCGGATCAGTTCAACGTGACCGTAACGGAATTGAAGAAGTGGAACGGCATGCGCACCAACCGTATGGTGGCGGGTATGCGCCTGAAGATCTATCCCGGGGTCACCGGGCCCATGCCGGTCCAGTCGGCTGCCGCGGTAAAGCCGGCGTCGTCGGTAAAAGCACCGGGTCAACCGGGTCAGCAGGTGACGCATCGAGTACGAGAGGGTGAGACGCTGTGGTCCATCGCGCAGGCCTATCAGACCACGATCGAAGCCCTGCGCAGCGGAAACCGCTTCCTCTTCAACAGGCCCCTGCAGGCCGGTGACACGCTTTTGATCGTTCAACCCCGCTAGGGCAACCTCGCTAGGCAACCCCGCTGGACCGTCCCATTAGCGAAACCTGCTCCTTGCAAACCGCGGCGACGTCTCTCTTCCTGTATCGCTTCCGGCAACGCTCCCGGCTGTGAATCTTCATGGTGCCTGGAATCATTCTTCGCGCGCCATTCACTCGCAAGAATGCTACTCTGGCGGCTGGATATGTGCGGCCGGGGATGCGGCCTTGACAAAGGCTTCGCATTCCGTTTATAAGCCGCCGAAGCCGCAGCGGCGAGGTCAGCCGGATTTCAAGGCGGCTGACTTACGGAGGAATGATGGCCTGGCTACATGATAATGGCGATGACAACGAATATTCGCAATTTGAGGACAATGAAGGCGGCGAAAAGGATGAGGGCCTCTTAGAAGAGACCGAAGAGGAGGTCATCGTCACCGAGCGACCGAGCTCGCCCTCGATGCCACCGTCATCGGCTCCTAAACCCAAGCCCCGCAAGCCCAGCGCGCCAAAACCGAAACGCAAGCCAGCCGCGAAAGCGAAACCGCGGCCGAAGAAAAAAGCGGCGGCAAAGAAATCCAAGAAGAAGAGTTCGGCGAGTTCAAAGAAGCGTTCTAAATCTCGCAAGAAGCGCTGAACTTCAGGCCAGGGCGAATCGTCACAGGCTCGGCGCTAGGGCGCTCTGCGAGTGTCGCCGGGACAAACAATCGATGCGGCGGTCCGATCGCGCAGGCGACGTTGGATAGCGACGAGGCGGGCCTTGTTGCCACGTCCAGCTTGCGCGATAGGGCTGCGGCCTCACGCACATTGGTGCGACAACCCTCTGTTCGTCTGCAATAATTTCTCGCCGCAAAACGGCGCTGGTTAGTGCCCATTCACATGCTGCTCGCGGTCGAGCATATTCGCCGGATGCGGGGTGGCGCGCAATCGCACTTGATGCGCTGCGACGACGGCGGCTACTACGTCGTCAAGTTCCAAAATAATCCACAGCACATTCGCGTTCTGGCCAACGAAATGCTTGGTACCAGGATGGCGGTGCGTCTGGGCTTGCCCGTTCCGCGGATCGAAGTGGTCGAGGTTCGCCGCGACCTGATCGAGTCTGACGGCCGAACTGGTGATGCAGTTGGGCATGGGGCGGACGCCGTGCCGCGCCGGGAAGCAGTTCGGTTCGCGCTATCCCGGGCGATCCGGCGCGACTGGCGGTGTACGATTTTCTTCCGGACGAACAGTTGCGCGAGGTCGAAAATCTGGCCGATTTCGCGGGCATGCTCGTGCTACGACAAGTGGACCTGCAACACCAATGGGCGGCAGGCGGTCTTTTTATCTGGAGCCCGGACGTTCGCGCTACCAGGCCATGATGATCGATCAGGGATTCTGCTTTAACGCCGGCGAGTGGAATTTTCCCGACGCGCCGTTGCGCGGGCTCTATACCGCGCCACCGCGTCTACGAGCACGTCACCGGAATCGATTCCTTTGAGCCTTGGCTCAACCGCGTCGAGGAACGCATGAGCCGGGCCGCAGCTGGGCGAGATTGCCGACAGCATTCCGCCCGAATGGTACAACGACGAATATGAGAAAGCTCGACGAACTGATCCGACCGGCTCGACCGGCGGCGCGCGCGGGTCCGCGAACTGATCGTCTCGGCGCGCGATTCCGGCCGCCAGCCCTTTCCCAACTGGAAGTGAGGAAGCTCTCAAAGAGGAAGTGAACCATGCCAGAACTTCGGAGCACAGGCACTGCGCCCTTGCGCTTATCACGTGGTGCGCTACACGCCGAACCTGGTCCGCGACGAGTGGGTGAATATCGGCATCCTGCTCTTCGATCCGGCGAGCGGACGCGTTGCTGCGGCGCCTGATGGAAGAGCCCGCGGAGTTTGCCCGCGTGCGCCGTTTGCATCCCGCCGCCGACGAAGAGCTTGCTGCGGCGGCTGCTCGGATGATTTCGACGTCGCCGACTCGCCGCGGGCGATGATCCGGCACGCTGACCCGCAGCGTTACATCGCGCGCCTGGAGCAGACCCTCTCGAACGCCGTGCAGCTCAGCCCGCAGAAGGGCCTGCTGGCCGAGGACCTCGACGCCGAGCTCGACCGGCTTTATCGCGATCATGTCGAGCCGCCGCGCTACGGGCCGCATCGCGGAGGACCTTTCCACGCGCAACGGCATCCGTACCCGCGCCAACCAGGTCTTCCGCAGCACGGGCATCTGGCCGCGCCTGGACCGCCGCCTGCGCGTCGATGAATTCACCTATCGCGGGCGATCCGCTGCGCCTGGACTACAGCTACCGGCGCAATGGCACGCGAGGCTTCGTGCAGGCGCTATCGCTCTCTCGCGATCCCGGCCAGGCCAAGGTTCTGGCGTTCACGGCCGATGCCATCCGCGCACAAGCTCGCCACACTCGGAATTTGTTGCCGTCACCGAAGTGCGAACCGCAGCCGCAGGAAAACTCCACGGCATCGCTTCGTCACTGGGCCTGCTCGAGGCAGCGCGAAATCCGCGTCGTGCCGCTGTCGCGCCTGGCGGAATGGTCCTATCGCCTGCGGCCCACTTTGCTCGGAGGAAGCAGCAACTAGATTCTCGCAAGCCGCGGAGATTCGCGCGCCGATCAGCACATCGCGGCTAGAGCACGCCGGTTAGAGCATGTCCTCGGTCCAGTTTTCCAGGCGCTGCTTTACCTGGCCGCATGAACTGGTGCGCCATGGCGCCGTCCACCACGCGATGATCGTAGCTCAGCGTCAGATAGACCATGGAGCGGATGGCGATGGCATCGTCGATGACCACCGGCCGTTTCTGGATCGCGCCGATGCCCAGAATGGCCACGTTCGGCTGATTGATGATCGGCAGGCCCATCAGTCCGCCGAAGGTGCCGGGATTGGTGATCGAAAAGGTGCTCTCCTGCACCTCTTCCGGTTTGAGCTTCTTCGCGCGGGCGCGTTCGGCGAGATCGTTGATGCCGCGCTGCAGTCCCAGAAAATTCTTCTCCTCCGCATTCTTGAGCACCGGAACGATCAGCCCCCAATCGAGCGCCACGGCGATGCCGATATTGATCTCGCCGTGAAGCACCACGTTCGTGCCGTCCACCGAAGCGTTGACCATCGGAAAATCGCGCAGGGCCTCCACGCAGGCGCGCACGAAGAAGGGCATGAACGTGAGCTTGGTCTGGTGCTTCTGCTCGAATTCGTCGTTGCGCCGCCGTCGCGCACCTGCGCGATGTGCGTCATGTCCGCTTCGTCGATCGAGTAGACGTGCGGCGAAACGCGCTTGGAGAGCACCATGTGCTCGGCGATGCGCTGCCGCATCACGCTCATGGGCTGCACCTCGTAGCGGCCGAAATAGATTCGCTCGCGCGGCACCGCCGTTTCGAGCGCGGCATGCGCGGGCGCGGCTGGCGCCGGCGGAGCGCCGGATGGCGCCGGAGCTCAGCAGGCGGGCGCCGCGGCAGGTCGCTCCGGGCCGCTGCGAGATCGCGGCGAGGATGTCTTTCTTGCTGATGCGCCCTCCGGCGCCCGTGCCGCGTCAACGTTGCCGAGATCGATCTTGTTTTCGCGCGCCAGGCGGCGCACCAGCGGCGAACTGCGAATCCGCTTGCCATCGTCCAACGCTCTCGTCGTCTTCGTCCGGCCGCAGCGCTTCAGCGCGGAGCTGTCTCCGCGGGCACGCGGTACCTGCGCCGGGCGCTGTTCGGCTTTTTGTGAACCTGCGCTGGCGCCTGCGGTTTCGTCGGCGCGGGCGGCTTGCTCGCAGCTTCGGCGTGGCTGCCGCGGCGGGTTTGGCCGCCGCAACCTGAGTTCCGGTCGCGTCAATCACCGCCACAACCGTCTGGATGGGAACGGTCTTGCCCTTCGGCGACCTGGATCTCCTTGAGCACGCCGGCCGCGGGCGAGGGAATCTCGGCGTCCACTTTGTCGGTGGAAATTTCGAAGAGCGGCTCGTCGCGCTCGACTTGATCGCCGGGCTTCTTCAGCCACTTGGTAACGGTGCCCTCGAAGATGCTCTCGCCCATCTGGGGCATGATGACGTCAACCGCCATGGCAGCTCTCCTGTCCTCGTTCCTGCGCCAGTGCGCCCGCAAACGTTCTTCCGACAGTCGCAGCAGGCACCTGCAGGATGCGCTCCGCGAACAAAGTTCAGTACGTGCCAGTCGCGCGCCGCCGCGCGATGCGCTCGGCGTTGGGCAGAAAGTGCTCCTCGAGCGGCGGCGAAAACGGCACCGGCGTGTCCAGCGACGTGACGCGGCGAATCGGCCCGTCCAGATCCTCGAACGCCGCCTCGGTCACCAGCGCCGCGATCTCTCCGGCGATGCCGCCGGTGCGCGTGTCTTCGTGCACCACCAGCAGTTTGTTCGTGCGCCGCACCGATTCGAGGATCGTCTCGCGGTCGAGCGGCAGCAGCGTGCGCAAGTCCACGACCTCGGCTTCGATGCCTTCTGCCGCCAGCGTTCGGCGGCTTCGAGCGAAGTGTGCACCATGGCCGCGTAGGTGACGATGGTCAGATCGCGGCCCGGCCGGCGCACGATCGCTTTGCCGAGCGGCACGGTGTAGTCCTCGTCCGGCAACTCTTCCTTGATCCGCCGGTACAGAAATTTGTGCTCGAAAAAGAGCACCGGATTGTTGTCGCGAATCGCCGACTTCAGCAGACCCTTGGCGTCGTAGGCCGTCGCCGGGTAGACCACCTTCAGCCCCGGCGTATGCACGAAATACATCTCCGGATTCGCCGAATGGAAGGCGCCGCCGTGCACGCCGCCGCCGGACGGTCCGCGAATCACGATGGGCACCGGAGCGCCCCAGCGGTAGTGCGACTTGGCCACGAAGTTCGTGATCTGGTTGAAGGCGCAGGCGATGAAGTCGATGAACTGCATCTCCGCCACCGGACGCAGGCCCAGATAGCTCATGCCCACCGCCGCGCCGACGATGGCCGTTTCGCTGATGGGCGTGTCGATCACGCGCTCCCAGCCGAAGCGCTCCAGCAGGCCCGCCGTGGCTTTGAACGCGCCGCCGTAAACGCCGATGTCTTCGCCGATCAGCAGGACCGCCGGATCGCGGTCCATCTCCTCGAGCAGCGCCTGGCGAATCGCTTCGAGATAGGTCACCTGCGCCATGGCTATCTCCGTGCCCTTCGTGCGGGCGCGGCGACTTTGCGTTTGCGGTCCGTCGCGCCGGATGCGCAACGGCGGCTCTATCGCGAATCCTGTTGCTCGGCGCGATCCGCGCGACTGCAGCTGCCGTTTCGATCCCGCCAAAATTCTTGATCGTCCACTCCGCCTTTACGCTGGATTTCGGCGGCATCAGCTCGTCCTTTGGCGCGGCGCCAATCCGCTTCGATCGCTGTGGCAGCCGTCGCAATAGACGCCCTGCTCGGCGAGCTCCGGCGGGAGGAAATGGCGAGCTTTCCGCGAACTCCAGATCCTCCGCCAGTTCGCGCTCGATGCGCGCGTCGATACCGGCTTTTTCTTTCTCATCCCACAGCTTGTGCTGGTCGAGATATTTTTCGTAGCGCGTCAAAGGATCGCGCGCCTTCCAGTACTCGAACATCTCGCGCGGCACATACTCCGCGGCATCGTGCTGCGCGTGGCCCGTCATGCGCATGGTCTTGGCCTCGATCAGCACCGGGCCATCGCCTTGACGCGCGCGCTCCACCGCCTCCCGCGCGGTGCTGCAGCACCGCGACCAACGTCGTTGCCATCCACCATGTAGCTGGCAATCCCGTAGGCGCGGGCGCGATCCGCAAGATCGCGCAGCGGAACCTGCCGGCTCACCGGCGTCGAGTACGCCCACTGATTATTCTCGAGCACCACGCACCAGCGGCGCCGTCTGCACCGCCGCCAGATTCATGCCTTCATGAAACGCGCCGGTCGACGTGCCGCCGTCGCCGATCCAGGTCATGGCCACGATTTTCTGTCCCAGGTAACGTCCGGCCATGGCCACGCCGGTCATCACCGGGATCAGGTCGCCGAGCATGGAGATGGGCGAGACCACGTGACGCACCTTCAGATCGCCGAAATGGCTGGTGCCGTCTTTTCCCTGCGTCGGCGAGGTCACGCGCGCCATGTACTGCGTCAGGATGTCGCGCGGTTTGAACCCGCGCACCAGCAGCGCGCCGATATTGCGAATCATCGGTGCGATCCAGTCGCCTTTCCCAAGCGCATAGGCCGTGCCCACCGAAATGGCTTCCTGTCCCAGGCTTCCGTAGAGTCCGCCGACGATTTTGTTCTGCCGGAACAGGCGTACCAGCAGTTCTTCGAGCGAGCGGTTCAGCCGCAGGATAGTAGTAGAGCTCGAGCGCTTCTTCGCGCGTAAGTGCCGTCGCGCAGCTGTCCGGCTCTTCGTGAGCTCTTGCCTTCACGACGCTGGTGCGTCCGCACCGATCGTGCCGACTTCGCTCGACCAGCCAGCCGTTCGCAATTCATCGGCGACCTGCCGCGGACCATCTCCAGCCCAAAGGCATCGCCGAATCCGCCGGTACAGTGCGGCGCGATCGCGTCCGCGTGCGGCACCGACCGTCCCAGCAGCTTTTCCAGCGAAGTCGACGCGGCAACCGGCAATACCGCACGGCACGATCAGATCGAAATAGCGCAAATCCGTGGAAACGTTGTAGGCAAATCCGTGCGAGGTGACCCAGCGGCTGATGTGCACGCCGATGGCGCCGAGTTTTTCGTCGCCGGCCGGCGTGCCAGCCCGTCGGCAGCGCTCCGCTCGCACCCAGACGCCCGTGCATCCCGGGACGCGAAAAGCGCGCGACGCCGAACGCCGCAGTGGCCTGAATCATGGCTTCTTCGAGCTGCCGCACGTACCAGACCACGTCGCGCCGGATCTCGCTCAGGTCCAGGATCGGATAGCCGACGATCTGTCCCGGGCCGTGATACGTGATATCGCCGCCGCGATTGGTGTGATGAAACTCCACGCCCTCTCGGCGCAGCAAGATCTTCGGCGACGCGCAGATGCTCGCGCTTGCCGTTGCGCCCGAGCGTGATGACGTGAGGATGTTCGCAGAACAGCAGCAGGTTCGGGCGCTGCGCCGGTTTTGCGCGCGGCCACCAGCCGCTGCTGCAGCGCCAGCGGCTTCGCCGTAACCGATCCTGCCCAGGTCGATCGTGCGGCAGCTCTTCATGTGCGTGGTCGCTCTCGCTTTGCTCACGCGTCGGAAATGACGCTCTCCGCGCGCCAGCTCTCTGCAAGCCCCTAGATGTTAATCGCCAGACCGCGCACCGAGGCGAATGCATCGCCCATGGCCTCCCAGACCGTGGGATGCGCGTGCACGGTAAACATCATGTCGTCGATCGTGGCTTCGAGCTGCAGCGCCGCCACCGGCTCGGCGAGAATTTCCGTGGCCAGCGGGCCAATGATGTGCACGCCCAGAATCTCGCCGGTCTTTTCCTCCGCCACCACTTTGACGAAGCCCTCGTGATGGTTGAGGATCGAAGCCTTGCTATTGGCCAGGAACGGAAACTTGCCGATCTTCACCGCGTAGCCCGCTTCCCGCGCCTGCCGCTCGGTGAGCCCGATCGAACCGATCTGCGGCTCGCAGTACGTGGCGTTGGGAATGCGCGTGCGCTCGAGCGTCGGCACCTGCTTGCCCGCCATTTTGCCGACGGCGATGATGCCTTCCATGGAAGCGGCGTGCGCCAGTTGCGGCATGCCGGCGACGATGTCTCCGATGGCGTAAACGTCGCGGCTCGTCCGTCTCCATGTACGGCCCGACGTGCACGAATCCGCGCTCGATCTTTGCGCGCGTTTTCTCCAGGCCGATGTTCTGGGTCAGGGGCACTCTTCCCACGGCCATCAGCACGTGCTCGGCGGCAGCGTTTGCGCGGCGCCGGTTTTGTCGCGGAAAGCGACCGTGGCTCCATCCGCGTCTTTCTTTACCGACTCGACCTTTGCCTCGGTGAAAATCTGAATGCCCGCGCTTGCGAAAGGCCTTCTCCAGTTCGGCGGAAATCTCCTCGTCTTCCAGCGGCACGACGCGCGGAAGCATTTCGATGATCGTTACCTCGGTGCCGAAGGATCGGAAAATCGAAGCGAACTCCACGCCCACCGCGCCGGCGCCCACGATCACCAGCGTTTTGGGCACTTGCGGCAGCTTCAGGATGTCGCGATTGCCGACAATCACTTTGCCGTCGAAGTCGACGCCCGGCAGCGAGCGCGCCTCGGAGCCCGTGGCAAACATGATGTGTCGTGGCTTCGACGTCGGTGATCTTGCCGGCGTTTTCCACCTCGACGTGTCCGGGTGCCGTCCACCGCCCCCAGCCCTGCATCGTCTCCACTTTGTTTTTGCGGAACAGGAACTCGATGCCCTTGGCGTGCTTGTTGACGATGCGCTCCTTGCGCGCCAGCATCGCCGGCCAGTTGAGCTTGAAATCGGAAACCTCGATGCCAAACTCATTGGCGTGCTTCAAGGTGTCGTAGATTTCGGCATGGTGCAGCAGCACCTTGGTCGGGATGCAGCCGACGTGCAGGCAGGTGCCGCCCAGAAATCCGTCTTTCTCGATGACCAGCGTCTTTAAGCCCCATTGCGACGCGCGGATCGCGGTCACGTATCCGCCCGGTCCGCTGCCGATAATCGCCAGATCGTATACAGGCAAAAGTGACCTCCACCATTCTCCGCACCGCCGCGAAAAGGCTTTCGCCGCGGCGGGCGTTTTTCGCGGAACGAAGAAAGGTCAACGGGAAAGCAACACGCCTCGCCGATGAGTACGCCGCCGACTCCCCGGCCCGGCACCGAAGCCGGTACGAAGATCAGATTCTAGCAACGGCGTATAACGGCTCGCAACCGGGACAGGCAGCGCTGCGCAAATCGGTGCTGCGGCGTCGCTTAGGCGCGGATCCTGTAGCGCCCGCAAATAGATTACTGATTGGCGGCATCGAATTCACGCTTCGTCGCATCTTAGTAGCGGAGACCAGCTATGCTAGCGGGCCTTTCTTGACACTCGGAAAGGCGGTACGTAGAATGACCGTTTTGAATACTGCCGATAAAGCGCGCAGTGGGACTTGCGAGCATGGATAAGAAGCGTCTCGAATACTACAAGAAGAAGCTGCAAACCAAGCGCGAAGAGCTCGCGCGGAGCATTGCGCGCACCGAAGAGGAAGGCCGTTCGGCCGACGACGATCCGACGGTGGATCTGGCGGACAAGGCCGCCAATTCCTACACCAAGGAGTTTCTCTTCGGCCAGAACAATACCGATCGCACCACGCTGCAGCTGATCGACGAGCGCTCACCCGCATCCGGACCAACACCTTCGGCAGTCTGCCTGAACTGCGAGACCGAGCTGCAGCAGAAGCGGCTCGAAGCCGTGCCCTGGGCCAGCCATTGCACCGTCTGCCAGGAAAAGCACGAGCAGGGACTGCTCTAGCGCACTCTTACGCGTTCTTAGTCGCCCTAAGACAGATCGAACACCTCCAAGGGCCCGCCGAGGGCCCTTTGCCGTTGCAGCCGCCCGTATGGGCTAACCTACGCCCGCGCGTGAGGGTGGCTTGCAAACCGTTCGCGGCACGCTTCAGGGAACTGCGCGAAGCTCTTGCTTCGGTACTTTTCCCGGCGCCCTGCCGGACTTTGCGGGGAGCTGCTGGACACCGCCGGCCGAATCCCCCTCTGCCGCTCCTGCCTGGCATCGCTCGGCCCCTCGCGGGCCCATGCTGCGCACGTTGCGGGCGGCCATTTGTTTCCGCTGTAGTCCTCGACGTGAAGGACCTGCCGCTCTGTCACGTTTGCCGCCGCGGCCTTTACGATTTGATTTCGCCCGCAGCTATGCGAGCCTACACGCGAGACCGATGGCGGGCGCCATCATGCTGCTGAAGTACCACCAGGTAACTCCCCTGGCTGCCTGGTTCGCCACCAGCCTGCGGCAGGCCTTTGACGCCCATCAGCGAAGCGTGCCAGGGCGGACGTAGTCGTGCCGGTGCCCGCGCATCGCTCTGCGGCTGCGGGAGCGCGGCTACAATCAAGCCGAGCTCATCGCCAAGCCCCTGGCCCGGTCCGTGGGATTGCCTTGCCGCTCCTACCTGCTGGTGCGCATCCGCCCTCGTCCCGATAAGCTACGGCTCACGCCTCAGGGAGCGCTGGCGCAGCGTTCGTGGCGCGTATACAATTCGTCAAGGCGTCCGTGTTGACAACCTTCGGGTTTTGCTGGTAGATGATGTACTTACCACCGGGGCGACGCTGGATGCCTGTTCGAGAGCCTTGCGACAGGCTGGAGCATCAAAGGTGGTAGCTCTGACGGTTGCTCGGGCGGTCTCCGCGCCGGGACAGACTCGCGGCCTTGAGCCTCCGGGCAGGGAGCCAAACGGATGAACTCGGGCTCATCGGACGATGCTGGAAGTCGGCAGGACAAACGCGTCCTGCCCGTCGCGAACCGCGAACAGCGCCGCTTCGCTTCCCGCCGCTCATTCATCGTAAACCCGCCATCATGCAGGAACCGGTACTGGTGTTGAACGCCACCTTCGAGCCCATCAATGTCACCGCCGTGCGACGCGCCATGGTGCTGCTGCTCAAGGGTGTAGCTCAGGCCGAAGAGATGAACCACCACGAAGTGCACTCCACTTCGCGTGCCATGAAAGTGCCCTCGGTGATCCGTCTGCTGGCCTACCGGCACATTCCCCAGCAAACTCGCGCGCTTTCCCGCAAGAATATTCTGCTGCGCGATCGCAACACCTGCCAGTTTTGCGGGGCCGTCTTTCCGGCCGCGGAGTTGACTCTTGACCACGTCGTGCCGCGCTCGCGCGGCGGCCGCTCCTCCTGGGAGAATCTGGTGGCCTGCTGCTATCAGTGCAACAACCGCAAGGGCGACCGCACTCCGGAAGAAGCCGGCATCAAGCTGGCGCGGCGTCCGCGTCCCTTCACCCTGTACACCTCCCGCCAGCTGATGCGGCTGATCGGCCACCGCGACGAGAAGTGGCGTAAGTATCTGTTTTACTGAGCGTTTACGAGCACGTCTTGCTTTCGCTTGAAATCTCCCGGAGTTTTCATGGCGATGCAACCTCGTCAGCGCTACCTGGCATCTAATGTTTTAAGACCACTTCTAGGACACACCCCGGGAAGCAGCGACGGCTCAACGCCAAGGCTGCTTCCATTTTTTTTCACCGTTCTGAATTTCGCGGCTAAGAGACTGTCTGGCGGAGCACTACCTTCAGCCCGCGACGCCAGTTTTCGTTCAGACCCACGCGGCAGATTTCGATAGCTCGGGTTCAGATAGCGCGCCAGGACATCGCCCGCGGGATGAAATTGCAGCGACGGCGCCACCAGAAAGAGCAGCGGCGGCTGCGAATCGAGCGTGACCCCGGGAAAATATCCGTAGCGCGAGGAAATCCTGCTGCTCCTGGTGATGCCGGATTCGCAGCCAGTAGTCAATCGCCTGCATGACGAGGTGCACGTCTTCGCTGGCTTTGAGCTCCATCACGGCCAGCCGCCCGTCGCGCGTAACGCCCACCAGATCCATCACTCCACGATCCCCAGCCGAGACTCGCCGGCACCTGGGCGTACAGAAAACGCGAATCGATGCGCGGGTCGATCCGCGCGGCGTCGGCAATCACCAGCGACTCAAGCCAGCGCTCGGCTTGGGCGCGATACAGAGGATGTCACGCGTGAACTGGCCAGCGGCGTTGCGCTGGACGTCGAGTGTGCGCAGCAGTTGTTCCAGTTCCGGCTGCCGCGCGGGCGTGAGCGGCTGCTCGGAATCAATTCCGAAAAACGTACCCGCAGGCCCGCTGCGCGCAAACGAAGCACTCCGCGAAATCGCAGCGCAACCTCGCTGTTCCCGGAATGACGGTCGGCGCTGATCGCGGCAGGGTTGAGCCGGCAGATCGGCTCGATCGCTCCTCGAACCTGGGCCAGACGGCCTCGATCTCCCGGCGCGGCATGAGCCACGATTTCACGTTGCCCGCATCCTGCGGATCGACCTGGCGTGCTCGTCGAGCTGCGGGATCGTATTCGAATAACTCCACGGTTGCCGACGTCGAAATCGCCTTCAGGCGATGCGCAATGATCGCCGCCGCTGCCTTCCGGGAAAAAGAGGCGCAAGCCCGCCGATCGGCTGTCGTGATTTGCGGTGCCGCGTATGATCCAGCCAAAGCAGGCCAAACGTAAGCAGTGCATCGTAAGTGGCGGCGGTCTCACCGGGAGCCGCGGCCATCACGGCCATGGCGCGGCCCCGTGCCGTTGTTATGCCCCGAACGTAACTTCCGGAAAGAGAATGTTCAAGATCGGCAGCAGGTAACCAGCGAAGAAACGGTTTCATCGGGGAATTGCCGCGCCAGCATTTCACTGAAGGGCGCGCGAAATTGCTCGCGCCTTAGATGGCCCGTATCGGGTTTTCGTTCGCTGCACAGCAGTTCGAGACGATCTGACCGTGTGCGGCCAAAGCGCTTCACCTCCAGCGTCAGATGATCGTCCGTCATGGGCATCGATGGCGATTACCCTGCGAACGAGCGTGCCTTCCTGCGACCACAGATGCAGCAGGATTGCGCCGGCTTTTTCGCGCACTTCGTACTGAAAATCCTCCAGCGCTGAAAGCCAGGAGCCATTTTCCTGCACTTCCACACGGCCGCTCGCGAACAGCCGCTCGAGCGCCTGGTTGAGCGCCTCGCGCAGTTCCACGGAGCGAGAGTATAGGCGAGAAAAATAGCCGAAGCGCGAAAGCGCCGCTACTGAAGTTGAAGACCCGTGATCGCGAATCGTCGGATACGCCTGATTCCACTGTGCGGGAAGCGTTTCGTAACCGAGCTGAAAGTCGCGCCGGTCGTGTGGAGCCAGAGGCACCGCCGTGGGGCTGAACAGGCGCTGCTTATCGCGCAAGACCACCTGATTGAATACGTCGTGAAACTCGAGCGTAATCTCGATCTGGCGAATCGGACGCGGTCCGTTGTTCAACACAGTTCCGAAAACGAAGGTGACTTCCTGATTGAGAAAGTTCGCCGCGCGCGCCACTTTGGGTTCGAGGAACTGAATTTGCGGCGCATACGCTTGCTCCACAGAGCCCATCGGCAAAGGCTGCTCCACGGGTTTCGCCGGCGTCGGCGTCAGCCGCCCCACCAGATAAAATACGCCGATCAACAGCAACGCTGCTGCGGCCCCGACCAGCAAGACCATGGGCGCTCTGCTTTTGGGCTCCTCATTCATAATTGAATTGATCCGTTGACGCGCCCCTTTATCGTCCGAAAGCCAGCCTGAAAACCAATCCCTCCGGCGCTCCGGCCTGCTCCATGCGATCCTGCACGGCCGAGATATCGTAAGGAGTGCGCCAGAATTCCACACTTCTTTCGATCCAGGTCCGCGATCGCAAATGCTGCCCGAGGATCGCCATCGCGCGGCTGACCGATCGAGCCTGGATTCAGCAGATAACGCGTGTTCGCTTCCAGGCGAAGAGTGGCGACTTTCGCGCCTGGCCTTGGAGCCATATCGATGCGCTCAATTCTCTCGCCGTGCAATGCAAAGCCGCCTTGCATGTGAGTGTGACCGAAAAAAGTTACGGGTTGCGGCGACGCCAGCAGAGCTCTCCAACGCTTGTTCGGGAGCGAAAATGTATTCGTCTTCGTCTCGTACCGACCCGTGAACCAGGGCCACCCCATCCATCTCGAGCGGTCCGCCGGGCAGACTCCGCAGATACTCGCATATTTTCAGGTCGGAGCTGCCTTCTGGTCCATTCCACCGCCGCTCTCGCCGCCGGATTGAAATCCTCCAGATCCGTGACGCCGCTGGCCGCTTTGTCATGATTTCCGCGAACGATGAGCTCACCAGAGTGCGCACCCGCTCCACCACTTCATTTGGGTCCGGACCATATCCGACCACGTCGCCCAGACAGACCGCCTGCTCCCAATGCCCCGCGCATGCTTTTAAGCGCCGCCTCGAGCGCGGTCGCGTTCGCGTGCACATCGCTGAAGACCAGCAAGCGCATGGGAAGGCCGCCGAGACGGCAGCGGAAGATTTAGATTATAGACGAGGCGTTAGGACTTGTGCGATGCCAACTGCACCGATGGGTTTTGCCCTATTGCAGGCGGCCCTATTGCCAGGGGCCCTATTGCAAGCGGCCCTACTGCAAGCGGAAGCTGATGCTGACCTTGATGTGCACGGGAATGGGATCTCCATTCAGCCGCGCCGGCGCGTATCTCCACAGCCGCAGGGAATCCATGGCGGCTTGCTGCAGCAGCGGATGGCCGCTAATCATCTTCACTTCGGTAACTTTGCCGGTGGCATCAACCAGCGCGTCAACCAGCACGTCGCCCTGTATGCGTTGCGTCCTGGCATTCACGGGGTAGACGGCCGCGACGGAAGAGACGAGTTTCGGCTGCTGGAGCTGCCCACCTTTCGTCGGCGCCACGGGAGCCGGCTCCGGTGCGATGGGGCCGCTGCGAGCCACGGTGTTAAAGGCGCTGTCGCTCAGCGATCTTGGCAAGCCATTCGCGTCCGCCAAAACCGGAGGAGGCTCGCTGGAGTTGAGCTGTGTCGATTTCATCTTGGGCGCCACAATCTTGCCCAGCTTTATGGTAGGCCGGGCCGCGGGTGCGGGCTGCGCCTGCACTCCGACCCTGGGCGTTTCGACGGCCATACGAACTGGCGCAGGCGCGGGAACTTCAAGCGACGAGTTCCTCGCTGACGAACTGGCGACGGGCTCGAGCGTGCCTGCCCTGCCGGAAGCATTGGTGATCGGCGTCGCGGGAGCCGAGGCCGGCGGCGCAGGTGCCACGGCCGTAGGCACAGGCGAAGCCGGGATTTGCTGCGCCACTGTCGTGCTGCGGTCCCGTTGCAACAGGAACGCGCCACCTGCGGCGCCAAGCGCCAGCAGCGCCACCGCCGCCGTAGCCATTAAGGCGATCTTTTTCGTCGACTTGCCTGCCGCCGGTTTTGTGGTCTCGAACGACTGGAACCGTGGCGTCCTGGACGGCAGGATGTGTGGTTGCTTGAGAGTAGCGACTGGAGCAGGGGTAATCTCCGAAACACGAACCGGAGCCGGATCCGTGTTCTCCTCCGCCCCGCCCACATTCACCGCAGAAACATCCGCCAGAGAGGTCACCTTCAACGGTTGGGCGGAGACGGCCTTCGCTTCCGCCACGGGCATGGGGCTCTTCACTACAGGCTGCGCTTCGGCCATTACCGGGGCTGGCGTCTTAAACGCCGCGCTGATTGGCGTCGGCGCCGGCGGCACCACCGTTGGCGGCGTGCTCGCAGCAGGCGATTGCTCAGCCGGATTCGCCGGTTCGACTTGGCGCGATTCCTCCCAGAAGCCCACAGCTCTCTGCGCAAATTCCAGGTTGACGTAGTTCTGAATTCCGGGCTGCGTCTTTATACTCGTCACGCGGCAGACCACATCTGCCCCGCTGCGCTTGTTCGTGAGTACGACCAGCTCACCCGGCGTTACCGTTGCGGATAGGCGTACCACGGCGCCTTGCGGGAAAATGATCACCGTGCGCGTTTCCTCGTGTATCGGAGGCAATTTGCCTGCGCTCTTCGATGCCCCCGAGTAACGCGAGGCGTGAACGGTTACCGGAATTTCGGCCCCCAACGCACCGTTGGGCTGCGATGGTTGGGCATCGTTCTTCTCGACCGCAGAAGCAGCGACGGTTTCGGGGATGGATTCCTTCGCAGTGCTCGGCATATCCACAATCCTTGTAGCGCCTCTCGGTGTGCGCTCAGTTGGTTTGGGACCATGTCGATTCTCCGATTCCAGGCAAACTAGCGTAATAGTACTTCGGTACTGCCGACGCCAATATGGCAACTGACGGAAGCTTCCGGTATTTCGGGCCTTTCCACGGAGAAAACACCTAAAAAGAAGGGCCCCGTGACGGGGGCCGCGGGGCGTGAAGCCTAACGAATAAGCATGCAGTCGCCGTAGCTGTAGAAGCGGTAACTCGACGCAACCGCATGGCGATAGGCCGATAGCATCAAGTCGCGCCCCGCGAGTGCACATACCAGCACAAGTAATGTCGATTGGGGCAGGTGGAAATTTGTGAGCAGCTGGTCAACCAGGGCAAAGCGGTGGCCGGGCCGAACGAAAATGTCGGCGCAAGCGCGGCCCGCCGCGAGCGTCTCGGGTGCCCGGCCGGCCTGAATCGATTTTTGCGCGGCATCTTCGAGTGCGCGAACCACGGTTGTTCCTACCGCCAGAATTGGCCTTTTTTCCCTGCGCGCGGCGCCGATCGCTTCCGCGGTACTTTCGCAAATCTCGTATGCTTCGCTGTGCATGGCATGCTCTTCAAGGTTTTCAGCGCGAATGGGCTGAAACGTTCCCAGGCCAACCTCGAGGGTAATTTCAACGATCTGAATCCCCTTATGCCGTAATTCATCCAGGATGGCGGGTGTGAAATGAAGGCCTGCGGTGGGAGCGGCAACAGCAACCGACTGCTTCGCAAACACGGTCTGATAGCGCTCCCAATCCGCGACCTCGTCCTGGCGTCGAATATATGGCGGCAATGGCACGTGGCCGATGGTCTGGACAATCTCGGCGAGATTGCCTCCCTCCGGGATATCGAATCGCAGCTGGCGAAGGCCATAGTCTCCTCGGCCCACGACCTCCGCTTCGAGCGGGCTCCCTTCAAACAACAGCCGCTCTCCAACTCTCACTTTTCTCCCCGGTCGAACGAGCGCCTCCCAGAGATCGGCTTCGATGCGGCGCGCCAGCAAAACCTCGATCCGCGAACCCAGGTGTTCTTTGCGGATGCGACTGTGCTCCCCGCAGGCCTCGGCGCGAGTGCCCACGCGATGCGCGAAGAGTCTGGCCGGTATTACCCGAGCGTTGTTGACGACCAGGAGCTCGTCGCCCTTCAGGAGCGACGGCAGCTCCCGAAAAGACCGGTCCGTGAATGCCTTCTCCTGTCGCTCCAGCAGGAGCATGCGCGCGGCCGCGCGGTCTTGAAGCGGTTGCTGGGCGATCCGCTCCGCGGGCAGGGTATAGTCAAATTCGGATAGCAGCATTGCGGTAATAATATCATGGAGCTAAAGCCAAGTTACTGGAACATAGGGCATTAAGATGCATTATAGGGGGCTCTGAATTATACTTGACATGTATACACTCATATTATATGATCCGTATGCAATCACTTAACAACGCCGAGGAGGATCGACATCCATGAGCACCACCGTCACCCGCTGGGAACCCTTTCGGGGCTTGAATACTTTGCAGGAGCAGGTCAATCGTCTCTTTGAGGATAACTTCACTCGAAGCCGATCCGGCCATGCTGAATTGGCTAGCTGGGCTCCCGCGGTAGATATCTACGAAACCGAAAACGAACTCGTCGTCAAGGCGGATCTTCCGGACGTGCCCGAGAAAGAGATCGACGTCCGCGTGGAGAACAACACCTTGACGATTCACGGCGAACGGAAATTTGAGAACGACGTTCACCAAGACAACTATCTCCGAGTGGAGCGTGCCTATGGTACCTTCACCCGGAGCTTCTCACTGCCCAACACGGTCAATACAGAGGCGATTCGAGCCGACTATCACAATGGGGTGTTGAGCGTGCGCATGCCCAAGCGTGAGGAGTCCAAACCGAAGCAGATCAAGATCGGCGTATCTTCGGATGGGAAGAAATAATCATCAGTAGATAGCCGTCAACGGGGCCGGGCGATCCGGCCCCTTTCGGTCTATATCCGGCCCCTGGCCAGTCTTGTATGCTCAATGATAAGGAACCACCATGTTGCGATACGACAAACTAACCGTAAAAGCTCAAGAGGCGCTGCAAGCGGCGCAGGACATCGCTGGAAAAAGAGGGCAGCAGCAACTTGAGCCTCTGCACCTGCTGGCCGCGCTGGTAGCGCAGCAGGACGGCGTGGTGCCGCCGCTTCTGAATCGGCTGGGCGTGCGTCCGGAGAGCCTGGAAGTGGAAATCGACAGCTCAACTCTCCCGCCTGCCCAAGGTGAGCGGCGTTTCGCAGCAGTATTTGAGCAAGGCGAGCTAACGAGGTTCTGGAAGCGGCGTTTGACGAAGCAGAGAAGTTCAAGGACGAATACGTCTCCGCCGAGCACATCCTGCTGGCCATCGCGGCGCGGCCCAAGGATCCCGCGGGGCAACTGCTAGCGCGCAATGGGGCATCGCGCGAAGCTCTTCTGCAGGCGCTGGCCACGGTGCGCGGCAGCCATCGCGTCACCTCGCAAACTCCGGAATCGACCTTTCGAGCGCTGGAGCAATATGCGCGCGACCTGACCGAGTTGGCGCGGCGCGGCAAGCTCGATCCGGTCATTGGCCGCGACGTCGAGATTCGCCGCGTCATGCAGATCCTGGCGCGGCGCACCAAAAATAATCCGGTCCTGATCGGTGAGCCGGGCGTCGGCAAGACCGCCGTAGTCGAGGGCCTGGCGCAGAGAATTGTCGCCGGCGATGTGCCCGAAGTGCTCAAGCCCAAGCGCATCGTCGCGCTGGACCTGGCCGCCCTGGTCGCCGGCACGAAATATCGCGGAGAATTCGAAGACCGCCTGAAAGCGGTGCTCAAGGAGATCACCGAAGCCGACGGCCAGATCATTCTCTTCATCGACGAACTGCACACGCTGGTCGGCGCCGGCGCCGCCGAAGGCTCGATGGACGCTTCCAACATGCTGAAGCCGGCGCTGGCGCGCGGCGAATTGCGCGCCATCGGCGCGACCACCATCAACGAGTATCGCAAGCACATCGAAAAAGATCCGGCTCTGGAGCGGCGTTTCCAGCCCGTGCTGATCGCCGAGCCTACCGTCGAAGATACGATCGCCATTCTGCGCGGCCTGCAAGGATCGCTACGAATTGCATCACGGCGTGCGTATCAAAGACGCCGCCATCATCGCCGCGGCCACGCTTTCGCATCGCTACATCACCGACCGTTTTCTGCCCGACAAAGCCATCGACTTGATCGATGAGGCGGCCGCCTCCCTGCGCATGCAGCTCGATTCTCTCCCCGTGGAAATCGACGAAATCGAGCGCCGCATTATGCAGCTGGAAATCGAGCGGCAGGCTCTGCTCAAGGAGACCGACGCGCATTCCCGCGAGCGACTGAAGCAAATCGATCAGCAGCTGGCCGGATTGCGCGAGCAGTCCAACGCCAGCAAGGCTCGCTGGCAGGTGGAGAAAGACGCCATCGGCGCAATCCGCAAGCGGAAAGCGGAGATCGATGCGCTGAAGGCGGAAGAGCAGCGCTTACGAGCGTTCCGGCGAATTGGCCCGCGTGGCCGAGATTCGCTACGGCAAGCTCGCGGAAGCCGAGCGCGAACTGCAGCAGGCCCAGAAGCGGCTCGCCGAAGTGCAGAAAAACGGCCGCATGCTGAAGGAAGAGGTCGACGAAGAAGATATCGCCGCCCTGGTCAGCAAGTGGACGGGCATTCCCGTCGGCCGCCTGCTCGAAGGGGAAGCCAAGAAGTTGGTCACCATGGAAGACCGTCTGCGCCAGCGCGTCGTCGGCCAGGAGGACGCTCTCGAGCGCGTGTCGAACGCCATCCGCCGCAATCGTGCCGGGCCTCTCCGATCCGAATCGTCCCATCGGCTCCTTCATTTTCCTCGGCCCCACGGGCGTGGGCAAGACGGAACTGGCTCGTGCCCTCGCCGAATTTTTGTTTGACGACGAGCGCGCCATGATTCGGCTGGACATGTCCGAGTACATGGAAAAGCACTCGGTGTCGCGCATGATCGGCGCGCCTCCGGGCTACGTGGGCTACGAAGAGGGCGGCCAATTGACCGAGCAGGTGCGGCGCCGTCCGTACTCCGTGGTTTTATTTGATGAGATCGAAAAGGCCCATCCGGACGTCTTCAACGTTCTGCTGCAGATTCTCGAAGACGGCCGGCTGACCGATGGCAAGGGGCGCAAGGTGGACTTCCGCAATACCGTGCTGGTGATGACCAGCAACGTCGGTTCGGCGGCTCTGTTTGAGCTTGCGAATAAAGATCCCGAGCGCGCTCGCAAAGAAGCCACGGAAGCTTTGCGTGCCACATTCCGTCCTGAGTTTCTGAACCGCATTGACGACATCGTGCTGTTCAATCCGCTGGGCCGCGAACAACTGGAGAAGATCGTCGATCTGCAACTGGCCTCGGTGCCGAAGCTGCTCGCCGACCGCCAGGTGCGCATCGAGCTGACGCCGGCCGCGAGAGCGCTCGTGCTGAGCCGAGGGTTACGATCCGGCCTACGGTGCCCGGCCTTTGCGGCGCACCGTCCAGCGCCTTATGCAGGACCCGCTGGCTCTGCGAGATCCTCGAAGGCAGGGTTCTTCCCGGCGATGTGATCCGCGTCGACGCTGCCGGAGGGAAGATGAAATTTGAGCGCGTCGGAAACGAAAGGGCCGGCGGCGGAAGAGCCCGCTACGGCTGCTGCGGCGCGAGGGGCGTCGCGGAAACGTTAGCGGAAGGGCTGCTTGGACGCCGTGGCGCGCGTCACATTGACGCACCCGCTCCCGGCATCTAGACTGAAATTGCGGCGATGCCCGGCATCGCCTGCGGAATTACAGAGGTTGAAAAACCATGAGAGCACTCAAGACGGGATTTTTACTGACGGCGCTTACTTTGATTCTGGTAGTCGGGGGCAGGCGCTTGCCGGGCGCCAGGGTATGACCTTTGGCTTGATTCTTGCCGTCGCCATGAACGGCATCGCTTATTTTTTCTCCGACAAGATTGCCTTGGCGTCGAGCGGTGCGCGGCCGGTCTCGCGCGAGCAGGCTCCGCGTCTCTATGCCGTAATGGAGAGGCTAGCGGCCAAGGGCAATCTGCCGATGCCCAAGCTCTACATCATCCCGCAAGCTGCGCCGAATGCGTTTGCTACCGGGCGAAACCCTTCCCATGCGTCCGTAGCCGCCACTGAGGGTCTCCTGGAATTGATGAACGACGATGAGCTTGAGGGCGTCATCGCCCACGAACTCTCTCACGTCCGCAACTACGACATTCTGACCACTTCGATCGCCGCCACACTCGCCGGCGCCATCACCTGGATTGCCCAAATGGGCCGCTTTGCTCTGATTTTTGGGGGCTAGGGCGGCGATCCCGGGATGATCGCCGTGGCGGCGGAGGCCTGGAAACACTGTTAATGCTGATCGTAGCGCCCATCGCCGCTTTGCTGATTCAGTTGGGTATCTCCCGGCAGCGGGAGTATGCCGCGGACGCAGCCGGTGCACGTCTGGTCGGTCATCCATACGGGCTGATCAGCGCCCTCGAAAAGCTGGGCGCGTACAATAAGCGCATTCCCATGACGAACGTCTCTCCGGCGAATGCGTCGCTCTATATCGTCACTCCACTCTCTGCCGGACAGGTCTTTACGGGCCTTTTCAGCACCCACCCGCCGCTCCCTGAGCGCATCGCCGCCCTGCGACAGATGACCGTCACTCGCTAGCTCGAAGTCCTAGTACCACGTGCTTTTCTGTGCATTTTGGCTAGTCCTAGGACTAGGCTTACTATGCCGAAATGACATGGCTGGAAAAAAAGTTCCCGTACTAGTGCCCCACCTTGTGCCCCAAGCCCCATGGACACTTTCGTAAATACCTTATTTTGCAGCAGCCCGATTCATCCCCTGAGCTCCGCGGAATTGGTGCGTCTCGTGCTTATTTATTTCGCGGGTAGGATTCAGGGGGGCAGCAATGACGTGTAGAGAAACCGTTCGCCTAATCTGCGAGTATCTTGAGGGTCGTCTCTCTCCAAGCGTAGCGATCACCGTCAAGCGGCACATTGGCCGCTGCGAGAACTGCCACCTGGTATTGCAGGCGGCGGAGCAGACGCTTGCCGTTTACTTTGATGGTCACCACGAAATCTCCAAGGCTCGCGTAGCCTAAGTAGCATTTCTATCAAGTAGTTACCTTTCTTCCTTCTCTTCCTTTCGTAAACTTCTGAATTCTTACACACTTAGTTGATAGGTACATTTACCCTCGGGTAAATATTACAGGGTAAGCCTGTCTCCGAGGGTCTTTGGACTCCCAGTAGCAGCGCCCAAGTGCCTGTAAACATAGTCACATAATCCACCTCGACCGGGCGCACATATTTGGTGCGGCACGTGCATTATTCCAACTCGAGGGCAAGGAGACAGACTTCGATGAGCGAATTCCCAGAGAAAGAGTACGGCAGCCGAGAAGAAATGCACCCCGAGGAGACGACCCATATGACAGAGCAGGGAGCGCCGCGTTGGGTGTGGTTAGCCGTGATTGTTCTTGCTGCAGTTTCCATTTTGGGCCTGGGCGTGGGCTGGAATGCCACAACGCAGGCCAGGAAGACGGAGCAGGCCTTAATGGGCCAGAATGGCCAGAATAAGCTCCTGGGCCAGGATCTTGACGCCTTGAACCACCGTCTGACACAGGCCGAAGACGTGAACACGCAACTCCAGAACGAATTGGTGGCTGTGACGGACAAGACTGAAGATGACTCAGGGCGAGATCAGCACTGCGCGCCGCCAGAGTAGTCAGATTCGTGACGACTATTCGAAGAAGCTGAGCAGCGTGCAATCGGAACTCGCCACCAAGGCCAGCGCCGATGACTTCAAGTCCCTGGGCGGCGATCTGAACGGTGTCAAGAGCGATCTGGAAACGACGAAGAACAACCTCAGCATGACTCGCGGCGAGTTCGGCACCTTGATCGCCCGTAATCACGATGAGATCGATCAGCTCCGGCGCATCGGCGAGCGCGACTATTTTGAGTTCACGCTTACCGGCAAAGGCAATCGTTCCAAAGTGGGCGATCTGATGGTGGAGCTGCGCGGAACGAATGCGAAGAAGAATCAGTTCACTCTCGCGCTCTACGTGGACGACATGCGCCTCGAGAAAAAGAACCGCGCGATTGATGAACCCATCTACTTCTATACGCGTGGCACGCGAATGCCTCTCGAGCTCGTCGTCAACCAGATCGGTAAAGACAAAGTGGTTGGCTATATGAGCGTACCGAAGGCACAGCCCGCGCAAGCATCGGCTGTAAGGTTCGAAAACTAAACGGTTGGCAGGTGGCCAAGCTGAAGCGTAGCGTCGGCCATTAAGTAAAAGGAGGGTCTCTGGTGGGGAGACCCTCCTTTTTGTTTTTGTGGTTCGATTGGGGAAACTCCATGCCCACTCTGGCGCATGCGAGCCGCCTTCCAGTACGATGATCCCAGATGGCCCAGCTAGCGATTCTTGTCCGACGTGCTCTTACCCCTCTAGATGAAATTGCCGACGCCGTTGTTCTGGTAGAAGCCGAAAAGATCGTCGCGGTGGGCCGTGCGGGTCAAGTTGAGATCCCTGCCTCGGCGCGCCTGTACGAGCGGCGCGATCTTACCGCAGTACCTGGCTTCATCGATGTGCATATTCACGGTACCGGCGGGCACGACGTAATGGACGCGAGCACTGAAGCGCTCGCGGCGATCACCGCAGGTGCGGCGCGACGCGGTACGACTTCGCTCGTCGCCACCACCGTCACGGCAAGCGAGGAGTCCACCTGCAGTGCCGCGAATGCCGTCGCCACATGGATGCGGCGCCGGATTCGCGAATCGGCCGCGCGCGCCCCGGCGGCCGAAATCCTCGGCGTACACTTCGAGGGACCTTTTATCGCTCGCGCTCGGCGCGGCGTTCATCCCCCGGAGTGGATCGTGCCTCCATCGATTCCACTCTTCGAGCGGTTCCTCGCAGCCGCAAAGGGGGCAGCGCGCATTCTCACACTGGCTCCAGAGCTGCCTGGGGCCGCCGAACTAATCGCCGAAGCGCGCAAAGCCGGCGTGATCGTTTCGCTTGGACACACAGACGCCAGCTACGCCGAGGCGATGACGGCGATATCCCGCGGCGCGCGGCATGCGGCTCACGTGTTCAACGCCATGCGGCCCTTCGCGCATCGTGAAACGGGCGTGCTCGGCGCAATCCTGACGTCCGCCAGCGTCACCGCCGAGCTGATTGCCGATGGGGTGCACGTCGATGACGCGGCCATTCGCATTCTCCTGGCCGCGAAGGGCCTGCAGGGCGTGATCCTGGTGAGCGACGGCACTGCTGCCACGGGCATGCCCGACGGCAAATACACGCTGGGCACGATTCGAGTTCACGGTTGCGGGCGGCGTCTCGCGCAACTCTGAGGGCAAGCTGGCCGGCAGCACGCTGACACTCGATCGCGCGCTGCGCCACATGCTGGATCTGGGCATTCCGCTGCGCGAAGTGCTGCCCATGCTTACGTCGAATCCCGCTCGCTTGCTGGGCGTCGAGGGACGCAAGGGCGTGCTGGCGCCCGGCGCCGATGCTGACCTGGTCTTACTCGACGATCAGCTTGAAGTCGCCGGCGTGATGACGCGAGGTATCGGGCTTAACCCTGCGTGATTTGCAGGTGTGTGCGCCGCAACGTCGCCGTTAAGGATTGAGCGGAATCTTCAGCTCGTCGGCAAGTTGTTCGGGGTTAAAGGGGCTGCAGGCGAAATAGCGGCCGTCTACTTCGATGGTGGGCACCTTGCGGCGTCCTTCATTCACGCGAAGGATCAGTTCCTCGGCATCGACGTCTTCATCCACATCGATCTCTTCGTAAGCAATGCCACGTTCGTTCAGAAATTGCTTCGTCCGCCAGCAATCGGAGCACCAGCGCGTTGTATAGAGGCGAATCGCTTCCACGTCTGGTTTTATCTCTCCGCGCTTCCACCGGCGCGCCGTGCGTGCTGCGGCCTCGAGCCGGGCACGGGCGCTCGCGACGCGCTTCAGCACTGCATCCCAGTCGGTATTTGGATCGCGCCGCGCCTGTATTCAATTTCTTTTCAGCTTCGCTCAGTTCCGCGCGCGCCCGGCCTGCGTCGATCTCTTCGGATCGTTCGGCAGCTTCCGCCAGCACGGTCACGCGTTCGGGCAGCACTTCGGCAAATCCGCCGATCACGGCGACGTACCCGGTTTCCGCGCCCTTTCTTGTAGCTCAGCGGGCCGATTCCCAGTTCCGTGAGCAGCGGTGTATGCCCCGGCAGGATTCCCAGATAACCGGTCAGTCCCGGCAGCTGCACTTCGGTCACCGACTCGCGAACAACTTCGCGTTCCGGCGTAACCACTTCGAGCATCAGGGCGTCGGGCATGTTGGATGAGTTCGTGGCCGCGGCTGCGATCGGCCGGCCTAGGCCGTCGCCGCCATCTTTTCGGCCTTCTCGCGTACTTCTTCGATGGTGCCCACCATGTAGAACGCCTGCTCCGGAACGTCGTCGTGTTTGCCTTCGACGATTTCGCGGAAGCCGCGAATGGTGTCTTCGATCTTTACGTACTTGCCTTCGAGGCCGGTGAACTGCGCCGCCACGAACATCGGCTGCGAAAGGAATTTCTCGATCTTGCGCGCGCGCGCCACGGTCAGCTTGTCTTCGTCGGAAAGTTCTTCGATGCCCAGGATGGCGATGATGTCCTGCAGGTCCTTGTAGCGCTGCAGCACGCCTTTCACCGCGCGCGCCACGTCGTAGTGCTCGTGTCCGACGATGCGCGGATCGAGAATGCGCGAGAAGCTGGCCAGCGGATCGACCGCCGGGTAAATGCCGCGCTCCACGATCTGCCGGCTCAGGTTCGTGGTGGCGTCCAGGTGCGTGAAGGTCGCCGCCGGCGCGGGATCGGTATAGTCGTCGGCCGGCACATAGATGGCCTGCACCGACGTGATCGATCCGTTCTTCGTCGAAGTGATGCGCTCCTGCAACTCGCCGATCTCGGTATTCAGGTTCGGCTGGTAACCGACGGCGGAAGGCATGCGGCCGAGCAGCGCCGAAACTTCCGAGCCCGCCTGCACGAAGCGGAAAATATTGTCGATGAAGAGCAGCACGTCCAGTCCTTCTTCGTCGCGGAAATATTCCGCCACGGTCAGGCCGGTCAGGCCCACGCGCAGTCGCGCTCCGGGTGGCTCGGTCATCTGCCCGTAGATCAGCGCCGCGCGCGATTTCTCCGAATCGCCCGCGACCACGACCTTGGACTCCTGCATTTCGAGCCACAGGTCGTTGCCTTCGCGCGTGCGCTCCCCCACGCCGGCGAACACCGAAACGCCGCCGTGCTTCATGGCCACGTTGTGAATCAGTTCCTGAATCAGCACCGTCTTGCCCACGCCGGCGCCGCCGAAGAGGCCGATCTTTCCGCCCTTCAGGTACGGCTCCATCAGGTCCACGACCTTGATGCCCGTTTCGAACATTTCCAGCTGCGTGGACTGATCTTCCAGCGAAGGCGCCGCGCGGTGAATCGGATAGCGCAGTCTTGGCTGGCACGTCGCCCAGATTGTCGACCGGCTCGCCCAGCACGTTGAGCACGCGCCCCAGCGTCGCGCGGCCCACCGGCACGGTGATGGGGCCGTCCGGTATCGATGGCCTTCATCCCGCGCACCATGCCTTCGGTGGGCTTCATGGCCACCGTGCGCACGCGCCCTTCGCCCAGATGCTGCTGCACCTCCACGATCACGTCGATCGGCTCGGGAACGTCGAAGCCTTCGCTCGTGATGCGCACGGCGTTGTAAATTTCCGGCAGATGATGTTCCTGAAACTCCACGTCCACCACGGGGCCGATGACCTGCACGACGCGGCCGATGTTGTGATCATCCCCAGCCATGTTTGCTCCTTGCGACAAATCTATATCGTCTTGTATCGTCGGCGCGAAAGCCTGTCTGACAGCGGACTCGTTACCCTGCCGATGCCGCGCCGCTCACCACTTCGATAATTTCCTTGGTGATCGCGGCCTGGCGCACTTTATTCATGTACAGCGTCAGCTTATCGATCAGCTCGCCGGCGTTGTTGGTCGCCGAATCCATGGCCGTCATGCGCGCGGCGTGCTCCGAAGCCGCCGATTCGGCCAGCGCCCGGAAAATCTGCGCTTGCACGTAGCGCGGCAGCAGATGCCCGCAAAAGTTCAGCCGGGCGGCTGCTCGTAGAGATAATCCACGGCGTGCTCCTGCGACTTTTCGTGCGACTCTTCGCCTGCCGAGCTGCGCGCTCGGGCTCGATCGGCAGCAGCTTCTCGCAGCGTCAGATTTTGCGACAGCACGGACTTGAACTCGTTGAACACGATATAGACGGCATCGATTTCGCCGCCTCGTAGAGCGGCGATCACCTCTTTGCGCGATCTCCGCGGCCGCGCGCGGGCTCCGGCCGCGTGGTAATGTCCACATGTTCGGCCATGATTTTCCAGCGCTGCTTGCGCATGGCGTCTCGGATCTTGCGGCCGAGCGACGATCACCTCCAGATTTTGCGCTGAATGCTCGCGCAAAAACTCCACGGCGCGGCGGATCACGTTGGAATTGAACGCGCCGCACAGCCCGCGTTCGCCGCTCACCACCAGCAGCAGAATGCGCTTCTCCGGCCGCCGGCGCGAGCAGAGTGATGCGCGTCTTCCGGCGCGCGCAGCGCCGCGGAATGGACCATGCGCGTGAGCGCGCGCGCATAGGGCCGCGCGGAAACGGCTCTCTCCTGCGCGCGCCGCAGCCGTGCCGCGGCCACGAACTTCATGGCGCGGGTGATCTGCTGGGTGTTTTTCACCGAGCGGATGCGGCGCTTGATGTCGAGCTGAGTTGGCATGAAGAGTTTACGTCTGCCCGAGCCGCCGGCTTAGCGCGCGGCTGCCGCCTCCGCCGTGAATCGCTCCTTGAATTCGCGACAGGACCTTCTTCAGCCCTTCGCGGATCTCGTCGTCGATGCGCTTTCTTTGTGGCGATCTTGTTGCAGCAGCGAGCCGGCGTGCGTGTCGGCAAACGCCAGCAATCTCGCGCTGGAAGCGCTCCACTTCCGGAACTTCGATATCGTCGAGATAGCCGTTGGTGCCCGCAAAAATCACGAGCACCTGCTTTTCCACCGACAAGGGCGCGAACTGGTCCTGCTTGAGCAACTGCGTCAGCCGCTGGCCGCGCGCCAGTTGCGCTTGCGTGGCCTTGTCCAGTTCCGAACCGAACTGCGCGAAGGCCGCCAGTTCGCGATATTGCGCCAGGTCCAGTCGCAGCGTGCCGGCTACCTGCCGCATGGCCTTGATCTGCGCGTTGCCGCCGACGCGGCTCACCGACAGATCCCACGTTGATGGCCGGGCGGATGCCGCTGTTGAAAAGATCCGCTTCCAGGTAAATCTGGCCGTCGGTAATGGAGATAACGTTGGTCGGAATGTAAGCCGACACGTCGCCGGCCTGCGTCTCGATCACCGGCAGCGCCGTCAGCGAACCGCCGCCTTTCTTGTCGTTCAGTTTGGCGGCGCGTTCCAGCAGGCGCGAGTGCAGATAAAAAACGTCGCCCGGAAAAGCCTCGCGTCCCGGCGGCCGCCGCAGCAGCAGCGAGATTTCGCGATACGCCTGCGCGTGCTTCGAAAGATCGTCGTAGAAGCACACGGCGTGCCGGCCGGTGTCGCGGAAGAATTCGCCCATGGCGCAGGCCGCATAGGGAGCGATGTACTGCATGGTTGCCGGCTCGGTGGCCGAAGCGGCCACCACGATGGTGTAATCCATGGCGCCGGCGTCGGTCAGGATCTTCACCACCTGCGCGATCGTCGAGCGCTTCTGCCCGATCGCGCAGTAGATGCAGATCATGTCGCCGCCCTTCTGGTTGATGATCGTGTCCAGAATGATGGCGGTCTTGCCCGTCTGCCGGTCGCCGATGATCAGTTCGCGCTGGCCGCGGCCGATCGGAATCATCGAGTCGATGGCTTTGATGCCGGTCTGCAGCGGCTCGCGAACCGGCTGGCGGTCGATAACGCCGGGCGCGATGCGTTCGATGGGAATGCGCTGGTCGGTGACGATAGGCCCTTTGCCGTCGAGCGGCACGCCCAGCGGATTCACCACGCGGCCCGACGAGCGCGTCGCCCACCGGTGCCGACATGATCGAGCGCGTGCGCTTGACGGTGTCGCCTTCCTCAATGGCCGTGTATTCGCCCAGCAGCACCGTGCCCACCTGGTCTTCTTCGAGGTTGAGCGCGATGCCGAAAACGTCGTGCGGGAACTCCAGCATCTCGCCGGCCATCACCTTTTCCAGGCCGTGCATGCGCGCGATGCCGTCGCCCACGGAGATGACCGTGCCCACTTCGTCCACGGCCACCGATTGATCGTAGTTGGCGATTTGCGCGCGAAGAATCTTTGTTATTTCGTCCGCTCTGATCGATGCCATGCCTGCTTGCTCCTGATTCAGAGACTCGAGCCGCACGCGCAGCCGTTCCAGCTGCGTGCGCACCGAACCATCATAAATCGTTGAGCCGATGCGCACCACCGCGCCCGCAATCAGCGCGGGGTCGAGCTGATACTTCGCTTCCACGCGCCGGCCGCTCAGCCGCTCGAGTGACGGCTCGCAGCTGCTTTCTTTCGCGTTCGTTCAACTCGCGCGCCGAAGTGACGTCGGCGCGCGCCACTCCTTGCCGGTCGTCGAGCTGCGCGTCGAAAGCTTGTTGAATTTCCGGCAGCAGCGCCATGCGCCGCTGATCGATCACCACAAACAGAAAATTTCGCAGCGTCCGGCTGGCGCCCATGCGCTCCACCAGCGCTTCCACCACCGCGTGCTTGTTGGCGCGCGAAACTGCCGGGCTGCCCAGCAGGACTCCCAGTTGCGGCGATTCCCGCAACAGCGCCAGAAAATCGCGCAACTCGCGGCTCACCTGCTTCGGCGGCTTTTCTGCGAAATGGCCACATCCGCGAGCGCGTCGGCGTAATGTTGTGCGATGGTCCTCATGACGCGGCCCTCTCCAGTTCGCCGACGAAAGAGCCAAACAGCGCCGACTCCGCCGCTGCATTCATCTGCGTCCCGGATCAGCGCCGCCGCTCGCTCGGTCGCCAGTTTCGCCGCAATGGCGCGGAGTTCCTGTGCTCCGGCGCGTTCGGCCGCGGCGATCTCGGCGCGCGCCGCCTGGTCGAATCTTCTCCGCTTCAGATTTCGCGCAGCGCTCGGATGCGCTCGCGATCCGCAGCCGATTCGCGCTCCGCGGCGCGCCGCTCTTCCTCGATTTCCCGATCGACGGTGGCCAGTTTGTCGATACGCTTCCTGCAGTTCGCGCTCCGCCGCGGCGCGCGTCTCGGCAGCCTCTGCGATTGACCTGGCAATCGATTGCGCGCGTGGCCCCGAAAATAAGGCCCGCCAAACTTGACGATTACATAGGCGAGCGCGCCAAAAACCAGGATGAAAATTCAGCCAGCGGAAGAGCGATGCCGACGGGTGTGTTGGCGGCATCGGCGCGCCCTCCTGGGCCAGCGCCGGCAGTGACCGGACCAGCCAGACGAGCGCCAGCAGCCCGATCATGGCACGCAGACCGGCGCAACGTAAAGACCATTTGCCCCACAAGGCTTCATCAAGCCTCGCCTGCCGGGCGGGGATGCATTTGCCGTTGAGATTCCAGAATGGTGCGAGCGATCTCCTCCGCCAGGTGTGTGCTGCTGGCTTCCAGTTCCGCGCGCGCAGCTTCGATTTCCGCCCGAATGCGTTTCTTGGCCGCGTGTACCTCTTCGATTGGCCGGCTGCGCGCCTGCTGGATGGCGGTGCTGCGTTCATCCAGCGCCACGCGGCGCGCTGCTTCCTGCTCTCGGAAAATCTCCCCGCGAGCGTTGCGCAGCGCATCCTGATAAGCGCGGCTCTTTTCCTGGGCCTGCTTACGCGAATTCCTCGGCCTCGCGCTTGGCGCCTTCTATGCGCCTTGCTGCGTTCCGCTACAACACGCTCGATGGGCCAAAAAAAGACCACCGCAGGAAAAGATAGAAGAGAAAAACAATGATGACCGTGGGTACCGCGGCGAGAAACAGATCACCGAGCTGGTTTCAGAATTTCCATGGGAGCGTTCGGGCCCGTCAACCTGTATTCCCTGCCGGCCCATTTTCCGCACACGAAAAACCGGGCAGCAGCCCGACCCGGCCAACCTGGACACACGCAGACAAGGAAAAAATTTATAGCATCCGCACTCGGATTCCGTCAACGCCCGCCTTGCTGGCCCGGAGGCGCCCCTGTAGAATCGGTTCTCGCCCGCGGAAGGCCCTGGCGCCCGGTTAGGCCGCCGATTTTGACATCAGGCGCAAATTGGACCTCCGCGGCGCCGTTTTCGCCCTTCGAAGGCGGCCTTCGGCGAGGAGCTCACATGCCCTTTCCCGGTGTCGACTTCCTGCAAATCGATCCTCTGCTGAATGACGACGAGCGCCTCGTTCGCCAGACCGCGCGCGCAATTTGTCGACCGCGAAGTCCTGCCCATCATCGAAAAGCACAATCGCGAAGCCACCTTCCCCATGCAGCTTGTGCCGCAGCTGGCCGAGCTGGGATTTTTCGGCGCCAGCCTGACCGGCTACGGTTGCGCCGGCATGTCCAACGTCGCCTACGGCCAGGTGATGCAGGAGCTCGAACGCGGCGATTCCGGCCTGCGCAGTTTCGTTTCGGTGCAGAGCGCCCTGGTGATGTATCCCATCCACGCCTTTGGCTCGCCTGAGCAGAAGGAAAAATGGCTGCCTCGCGCTGCACAGCGGCAAAGCCATCGGCTGCTTCGGCCTCACCGAGCCCCAATTCGGCTCAAATCCCGCGGGCATGCTTACGCGCGCGGTGCGCCGAGGTCGGCGGCTACGTGCTCAACGGCGAGAAAATGTGGATCACCAACGGCTCTCTCGCCGACGTCGCCGCTGGTCTGGGCCAAGGCCGAAGACGACGAGTCCGCGGCTTCCTGGTCGAAAAGGGCACGCCGGGATTCAAGTCCTGGGACGTGCACGGCAAGCTGTCGCTGCGCGCCTCGATCACCTCGGGCCTCTCCTTCACCGACTGCGAGGTTCCCGCCGACAACCTGCTTGCCCGGGGTCGAAGGCCTGCGCGGACCGCTCGCCTGCCTCATGCAGGCGCGCTACGGCATCGGCTGGGGCGCCATCGGCGCGGCCATGGCCTGCTATCAGACCGCCCTCGACTACGCCAAGACGCGCCGCCAGTTCGAAAACAAGCCCATCGCCGCGCACCAGCTCGTGCAGGACAAGCTGGTCTGGATGATCACCGAAATCAGCAAGGCGCAACTGCTGGCCCTGCACGTCGGCCGCCTCAAGGACGCCGATCGCGCCGACGCCCGCGCACATCTCCATGCTCAAGATGAACAACGTCTGGATGGCCCTCGAGACCGCGCGCAAGGCCCGCGACATTCTGGGCGCCAACGGCATCGTCGACGACTACTGCGTCATGCGCCACATGAACAATCTCGAATCCGTCTCCACCTACGAGGGCACGCACGACATCCATCGCCTGATCATCGGCGAACGCATCACCGGCATCTCTGCCTTTGTGTGACGCCCTGGGCATCGAATGTGCCGTGAGGCGCATTGCCGTACCCATTACAGCGCGCCTAACGCGCTTTGCACCGCGCGCAGACTTGATTATCATTAGCGGCCATCTTCGCGGCTAAATAAATCCGGGAGTAACGATGCAAATTCAATTGAGTTTGGAACTGCTGCGCGTTGTCGAGCAGGCGGCCATCGCCTCCGCCCGCACCATGGGTCTCGGCGACCGCCATATGGCCGACAGGTCGCCGTCGAGACCATGCGCGCGTCATGGACCACGTCCCCATGGACGGCACCATCGTCATCGGCGAAGGCGAGCGCGACGAGGCGCCCATGCTCTTCATCGGCGAAAAAGTGGGCGCCGCAGCGCGCAATCAGCAATTTCCAATATCCCGCCGTCGATATCGCCGTCGATCCGCTCGAAGGCACCAACCTCTGCGCCACCGGCGCGCCCAACGCCATCACCGTGCTGGCCGCCAGCGAAAGAGGCGGCCTGCTGCACGCCCCCGACCTCTACATGGAAAAAATCGTCGTCGGCCCGAGCTGCAAGGGCGCCGTCGACCTCGACGCGCCTGTGGCCGACAACATTCGCGCCATCGCCCGCCGCCTCAACCGCGACAAAGAGGATCTGGTCGTCATCGTTCTCGACCGCCCGCGCCACGAGAAGCTCATCGAAGACATTCGCGCCACCGGCGCGCGCATCCGCCTGATCGGCGACGGCGATCTCTCCGCCGGCATCTCCGCCGCCGTCGTCGGCACCGGCGTCCACGCCGTCATGGGCACCGGCGGCGCCCCCGAAGGCGTGCTCACCGCCGCCGCCCTGCGCTGCCTGAACGGCGAGATCCTGGCCCGCCTGGTCGTCTCCAAGCCCGAACATCAGGAGCGCCTCGAGAAAATGGGCATCAGCGACCCCAAGCGAGTCTACGAAACCGAAGACCTCGCGCCCGGCAAGCAGATCATCTTCGCGTGCACCGGCGTCACCGACGGCAACCTCCTGCGCGGCGTGCGCTTCTTCGGCGACGGCATCCGCACCCACTCCCTGGTCATGAATCTCGAGGAGCGTCAGGTGCGCTTCATCGACTCCGTGCACCTCGAGAAGCGCCCCGACGTCAAAGTGCGCTTCGCTTAGGCGCGCTGCACCGGAGCCGCTTTACTGGCCTCAAACTTCGTTGTTCTTTTTTATTTTCAACGCGGATGAAATAAAGTGACCCGACCGGGGTACTGAAGAAGTACTTCCGTCAAGCCCGTTAAGAAAGCCGAAAAAAATAACTCTGCGGAAACAACGGCGCGCCGCCTCTGCCGTGGGGCAAAGTCGGCGCGCCGCGAATTTCGGAGCCGGAGCGGAACCTTACAACCAGACAACCAACGCTTTTAGCGGCGGCCCATCACCGCCGGTTGCGGACGGCGGGCGACTGCCACCAACGCCTTCGGCGCTGGCACCGGCGGCATGGTGCGCATCTGGCCGCTGGTGGAAACGTGATCGCTGATAGCCTCGAGCCTCTTCAGGATCCCCTGCCACTGCTCCCAATCGAGCTGTCTCAGGAAGGGGCGCAATCCCTGAATGAACGGATCCTCGAGCAAAGCTTCGCCGTTCGATTCGGGGATGAAGAAGCGGTTCAGGCCGACACCCAAAGCCTCGGAGATCTTTTCCAGCGTCCCCAGGCTCGGCGTCATCTGTCCGCTCTCGATGCGAGAGAGGTAGGAGCGCGACACACGCGATCTTGCCTGCAGTTGGCTTTGCGTCATCCCGCGCGATTCCCGCAACTGTCGAATTCGCTGGCCGATGTTTTCCACCGTTTCTCGATTCGGCCATTTTTCGAATAGCTGTCGGTTATCGCCGGGAAGCTCCTGCGCTACCGGTGGTGGAATCAGGAATTCCACTACGGGTGGCAGCAGGCGCAAGCATCGGCGGCAATTCCCCGTGCGCGTGCGGTATTGAACTAACCCGCAACTCTTGCATCGAATGACTTCACGATCCATGTCTACGTCCTTGCTATGACCGTTGCTGTTTTGTTCCGACACCGGGAGCTCCTCATTGCGCTATTCCGGCTGCGGATCGGAGGACGATCGGAAAACGTCTTTAGGGGGAAGGCAGAAGCTGGCGCGTCAGGGATATTGCGGGTGCTCCGTCAGGTTGTCAAGGGTTTTCTGTATTTTCGTCTAAGAATTATCCTGATATTGTCGTGAAAACGTACCATGTTCTCCTGGTCTTCGCCTTATACGCCGGTGAATGGGGGGCAAATACCCGTTTGGCGCCCTCGTTCCGGCTCTCCGCTTCTTGATCCCGGCAGCCACGGGGCTCCCTGTGCGATTTCCGGGGCGTGTGGGTCGGTTCCTTCCGCCCAACTTTGGCTACGGGTAGGGCCGCTATTCGCCTCTGTTTCGCCTGTAGCGCCGAATGAACCGGTTCGCCCCCCGCTTTACACGCCTCAGCTTGGCTTATCTGGGCCCATCGTCGCCTGGATGCCCAGGCTGCTGCAGGCGAGCGTCCAGCGGCTGGGGAAACCACGCCAAGCCCCCGAGATGCTATCCTGCTCACGGCCGTAGCATCGGACGAGGAACAATAGTGAGGAACGGATAATCCGCCATGATACCTACGCGAGACGCTGCCTGGGCCCTGCTTTGCGAATACACGCAAAACGAAAACCTGCGTAAGCACGCCCTCGCCGTCGAGGCCTGCGTGCGCGCCTATGCTCGCAAGGCGGGAGCTGACGAGGAGCTTTGGGGCGTTACGGCGCTGCTGCACGATTTCGATTACGAGCGCTGGCCCAATCAGGAGCACAACCCCACCGAGGGACATCCCGCCTCGGGAGCCGAAATCCTGCGTGAGCGTGGCTATTCCGAGGAGATGCTCCACGCCATCCTGGCCCACGCCGATTACACCGGCACGGTGCGGGAAACGCCTCTCGATCGCACCCTTTTTGCCTGCGACGAAATGGCCGGCTTCCTCACCGCCTGTTCGCTCAGTCAAGCCCGGCAAGACGATCTTCGAGGTCGAAGCGGATTCCGTGAAGCGCAAAATGAAGGACAAGGCCTTCGCCCGCGGCGTCAGCCGCGAGGATCTCGTCAAGGGCGCTCAGGAGCTCGGCCTCCCGCTCGAAGAGCATATCGCCACCTGCATCGCCGCACTGCGTTCTGTTGCGCCTGCTCTCGGCCTCGAGCTCAAATCCTGACCCTGCAGCCGCCGTTCTTTCACGACCCAGGCTCGACTCTCCAGAAGTTGTGTGTCGATTCCAGGAACTCAACGGCCAGCAGCTTGGGCCTGTCTGTTCCCGGAGTCGGGTCCACAAACAGAATGCGGCAGGCTTGCTCCTGGCGTGTCAGCCGATTCTTGAGCCGGACGACTTGGCCCGCCGATACCGGTGCCGACAAGCTCAGTAGCGCCCCGTCGGGCGTCACCACCCGTGTCTCCGTCTCTTCGCAAAAGGCGCCTGTCGATAATTCGCCGCTGATCGTGACTGGAACCGTTTGAGCCAGGTGGTCGCTTTCCGGCGTCTCCGAAGGTACTGGCTCGCTCGAGACGCTTTCCGTATCTCGCAGGCCTAGCCACTCCTCGACGATCGCTCGATCCTTCGGCAGGACTTCAACAAAATCGATCCCCATGCCTTCTCGCGTCACATCGGTCACTTTGCCAATCGCCGCGAAATCCGCCCCCGAGGACGTAATTCTCACCCGTACTTCCGTCCCCTTGGCAAAGGGCGTTGTCGTCTTCACGAAGCAGCCGCTCAGGCTTAGATCCCGAGTAATGGCCACCAGGTCCCTGCGCGCACCTAAATCCCCACTTAAATCCCCACTTAAATAAATGACCTCCGCGATGGCTCCAAGGTTGTACCGGGTTGCGCGTCGTCGTTCGATGTGCACGGAACAGGCCCTATTCTTTCGCCATTTTGGCGGAGCTTGAGATCATCGGCCCAAGCCTGCTGATCCGCGCGATCGATCTCGGGGAAGGGAATTCAATGCCCAAAAATGCGGGGCCAGCAAAAAAAGGGCCACACAATGCTCGCAAAGTATGCCGAGCCTGGCGGGACTGTCGCTGCAAAGGCGAGACACCACAAACAGAAGAGCAACAGCGTTTCCGAGCCGCTGCCTTATCCATGTCGCGGCGGATTATAACAGCGGTTATAGCATTAAGGTTAATAATCAGACGTTGTGTTCAATCAGCCGATGTTTCGAAATCGAAGCCGACGTTTCGAAGCTTCCCATGATCGATCCGTTCGAAGGGCGATGCCGTTCGAATACTACTAAGGAAATGGCCAAATCCGATTGCTAACTAAGTAATAATATGTTATATTGCCGGATGTTTTTGGAAAGGCCGTGCCATTCACCGGCATCAGTCGCGCATGATATTTTTCTGCGCTCGTTTCGCTCCGCGCTCTCAAAAGCATTCACGCCAACGGGAACGGGTGCATTCGTTGGTTTTTCGGTTAAACCCAGAAAAATGAACACTTGCGCAAATCGGGCGAACACTTACAATGATAACAATATTTGGCTACTTGACTAACCACGCGGGGCGCGGATTCTTCGGATTTGTGATCAGAGCGACAAAATGATTCGTACAGCCAGAGCGCCGCATCAAGAGCTTCGGAATTACCCTATCTACACGATTCCCGAAGCAGCCCTCTACATTGCCATGCCGTCCAGAACGCTACGGCATTGGGTGTCTAATGAGCCACGTTGGGCCGTGTCCGGTTCCACGTATTCGACAAAGCTTTTATCGTTTCAGGACTTGGCACAGTCTTACGTGCTGAATTTCATTCGTAGACACGTTGGTCTTAGCGGAAGACAAACGCTCCAGGTTCTCCATGAGGCACGTCGGCACACCAGATCTAAATATCCGCTTCTAAGCCAAGATATTCGTTACGTATGGCGACAAGTGTTTCTGTACAAACCTGCAAGTGAAGGCACATCGAGGCAGGTGATCTCTCTCACAAGGCATGGACAAAGAGAATTCCCGGAAATAGCTGACTTATTTGCGACGCGCATTCAATACGTTGATGGCATCGTAGCGCAAGTATTTCCTTGGAAGTTTGTGAAGCCGGAGGATCAGAGCAAGCCACTGACTATCGATCCGCTGATTATGTCCGGCGGCCTTGTACTTACCGGAACAAGAATACCGGCGCGCGTTATTGCTGAGCGAAGCCGAGCAGGGGAAGATATACCCGACATCGCAAGGGATTACAGGCTTGGCGAAGACATTATCGAAAAGGCGCTGAGGCACCTTGGCCTACCGAAAGCGGCATGAGGCTTGCGTCCTTTTCTTGGAGCAAGCATTCAGCGAAGCACATGCTCAAAAACTTAATGAAAGCGGATATAGAACGGAGTGTTTCGTAAAGCATTTCAATGACGGCAACGGAAACCCGACGCCGCGAGTAAGTGACCCTCAGATCATTCACTTATGTCATAACATGCATTTCCTTCTCGTCACCAGCGACAAGAACATTCGTTTCACGCATGTGAATGCAATCAAGAAAACAGACATAGCCATTATTGCGACTCAAAGCTCGAAGGGGTCAATGGACGTTTGGGTGGACGCCCTAATTACCGCTAGGCACGCGATCCTAATCAAGCACAAGAGATTCCCGCGTCCATGGTTTGGAACACTTTCGCGAAATGGGAAATTGGAGCACTTGGTCACGATAACGCAGGCCATGAATACGCGACGGGTCAGACCAAGGGAGCAGTAGAAGCACTGGCTTTGTCACGGCAGAGGAAACCTTATGGCGGTGCAAGTGGTTAGCCAAGTATATTTGCACTTGCGCAAATCGGGTGTGCAACTCCCGCAGAATGAACATTTCCAATTTGCTGGACTTAAAGCTGTTTGGAATGAACAGTTGCAAAAAATGCCGGGGGGGGGGGTGGGGCGCTAATTCTTCGGTTGGATATCGCCGGAAGGGCTCTGGGCCGGCACCCGTCCCCCAACCGCCTGCAGCGCGATTCGCGATATAATTTACGCTCGCATTCTGACCTGGGGCTTCTTCTGACGAATCGGCGAGCAGCCGTCCCGGGCGGGGAGTCATGGTGACCCACAGAGACCGAACGCATTCCGTGAAAGTAGGCCGCGTGCAAGTGGGCGGCGGCGCGCCTATCGTCATCCAGTCCATGACCAACACCGACACCGCCGACGTCGCAGCCACCGCGCGGCAATGCATCGAGCTGGCCACCGCCGGCTCGGAGATGGTGCGCATCACCGTCAACGTTCCCGAAGCCGCCGCCGCCGTGCCCGAAATCAAGCAGCGCATGCTCGACGCCGGCTGCGAAGCGCCGCTGATCGGCGATTTCCACTACAACGGCCACGTCCTGCTCACCAAATATCCCGATTGCGCCGCGCGCCCTCGACAAGTACCGCATCAATCCCGGCAACGTCGGCGCCGGCAAGCGCCGCGACGAGCAGTTCTCCACCATCTGCAGCGTCGCCCGCGACCACGGCAAGCCCGTGCGCATCGGCGTCAACGGCGGCTCGCTCAATCAGGAGCTGGTCATGCGCAAGATGCAGGAGAACACCGACCGCATCCTCGGCCTCACCTCCGAAGAGATCATCAACGAGTGCATGGTGCTTTCCGCCGTCGAATCCACCGAACTCGCCCTGCGAATGCGGCCTGCGCGAAGACCAGATCATCATCTCCTGCAAAGTTTCGCGGCCCATGCACCTGATCACCGTCTATCGCGACCTCGCCCAGCGCACCCGCCAGCCGCTGCACCTTGGGCTCACCGAAGCGGGCATGGGCCTGAAGGGCGCCATCTGGTCGTCCACGGCCATGGGCATTCTGCTGCACGAAGGCATCGGCGACACCATTCGCATCTCGCTGACGCCGCGGCCCGGCGGCGATCGCCGCGAAGAGGTCTACGCCGCCTGCGAACTGCTGCAGGCGCTCGGCCTGCGCGCCTTCGCTCCCAGCGTCACGGCCTGCCCGGGCTGCGGCCGCACCACCAGCACCACTTTTCAGCAGCTCGCCGAGAGCATTCAGGGCTACGTGCGCGAAAAAATGCCGGAGTGGAAGCAGCAATACGAAGGCGTCGAAACCATGACGCTCGCCGTCATGGGCTGCATCGTCAACGGCCCCGGCGAATCCCGCGCCGCGAACATCGGCATCAGCCTGCCCGGCACCGGCGAAGCGCCCAGCTGCCCCGTCTACATTGACGGCCAGCACTTCACCACCCTGCACGGCACCTACGACGAACTTGCCGCTCAATTTCAGGCCCTCGTCGACGACTATGTGGCCAATAAATACGCCCGCCGCGAGGCCGCACCCGCGGGCGCCAAAATCTCCTGAACGGAAAACGAAATGAAAATTACACGCGAAGATGTCTTGCGCGTCGCCGAACTGGCGCATCTCGAGCTGAGCGAATCTGAAATCGAGATGTTTTCGCGCCAGCTCGATTCCATCTTGAGTTATAGCGACAAACTCAACGAGGTCGACACCACGCAGGTCGAACCCATGTCGCAGGTTGCGCCTCCCGGAGATCCCACAGGACCCGACACTCGCGTTTCCCCGGGGACACCCCTGCGCGAAGATACCCCCGCGCCGTGTACGGTCGTGAACGATGTGCTGGCGGGCGCTCCCGATCCCAGCCCGCCCTACTTCCGCGTGCCTCGCGTGATCGAGCGCTAAGCGAATCGCGAATCTCCATGCCCTCATCGATCCCAAATGGAAACGGCCACGACTGGACGATCGACTCCGTCCGCGAAGCGCTTGCGGCAAAGCGCATCTCGGCGCGCGAACTCACCGCGGAATTTTGCAAGCGCATCGAGAAGCGCAATCCGGAGCTGAACGCCTTTCTCGCGCTTTCTCCCGAACGCGCCTACAAGCAAGCCGACTATCTCGATGGACTGATCGCCCGGGGTGAGGCTTTGCCCGCGCTCGCGGGATTGCCGCTCGCGGTAAAAGACGTCCTCAGCACCAAGGGCGTGGTGACGACCTGCGGCTCGCGAATTCTGGAAGGCTATCGTCCGGCATACGACGCGACCGCCAGTCGAGCGCCTCGAAAGTGCCGGCGCGATCCTGCTGGGCAAAACCAATTGCGATGAATTCGCCATGGGCGGCTCGAACGAAAACTCCGCCTATGGCCCGGTGCGAAACCCCGTCGCTATGGATCGAGTGCCCGGGCGGATCGAGCGGAGGGTCCGCGGCAGCCGTAGCGGCGGGACTGGCGGTGGCGGCGCTGGGCACCGACACGGGAGGCTCGGTTCGCCAGCCGGGTTCGTTCTGCGGCATTCCGGCCATGATGCCGACCTACGGCCGCGTGTCGCGTTACGGGCTGATCGCTTTTGCCTCTTCGCTCGATCGCATCGGTCCCTTCGCGCGAACGGTCCGCGATGTGGCCGACGATCTTCGCAGTGATGGCCGGCAGCGATCCGATGGATTCCACCGCTGCAGCGGTTTCCGTACCCGATTACGTGCGGCGGTCTCGACGCGCCTGTGAAGGGGCTACGCATCGGCGTGCCCACCGACTACTTTGCAGAGGGCCTGGATCCCGAGGTGCGCGAAAAAGTCGAAGCCGGAATCTGCTCTGCTCGAGCGACTCGGCTGCCGGCGCGTGCCGCTGCGCATGCCGCATACAGAATATGCGGTGGCGACGTACTACCTGATTGCCACGGCCGAGGCCAGTTCCAACCTGGCACGGTACGACGGGGTGCGCTACGGCATGCGAGTGCCCGGTGCAACCCTGATCGAAATGTACCGCAAAACGCGTGGCGCGGGGTTTGGAGCGGAAGTGAAACGCCGAATCATGCTGGGCACTTACGCGCTGTCGGCCGGGTACTATGATGCCTATTACCTGAAGGCGCAGAAAGTGCGCGCGTTGATCGCGCGCGATTTCGCGCAGGCCTTCGAGCAGGTGGACGCCATTGTTACGCCGACGTCGCCGGTACCCGCCTTCCGGCTGGGCGAACGCACGGCTGACCCGCTGGCCATGTATCTTGCTGACATATATACAGTTACAGGATCGCTCGCGGGCGTTCCGGGTATCTCGGTACCCTGCGGGAAGACGGCCGGAGGGCCTGCCCGTGGGCCTGCAAATTTTCGGCCCGACTTTCGGCGAAGGGCGAGTCTTGCAACTCGCGCATGCCTTCGAGAGAGCAGGCGGAGCACGCGTTTAGAACGGCTCGATTTCCCCCGCTTCAAACAGCTGCCCTTGGTTGTAGAGATCAGATTTTCCACGATTTTGCGCACACTTGTTCATTTTGGATTCTTCCCGCAAGGACTCCGACACTACAGGTTTTATCCCGCGGTCGCTTTAAGTCTTTTTCTTTGTCTGTGTTCCCGATTCCGGTCATCAATAAATCATGCGTAATGGAACGGAAGGACTATTGCTAAGAAATCAAATTTGTGAAATACCATGGACCTTGGAAGCATGCCGGGGTGGAGTTGACAGATGAGCAGCCTCACGATCCGATCGAGCCAGAAGATCTTTACAGAGGAAGAGGTCTCCGGCCTGACCGGAATCTGCCAGGAGCACCTGCGGAACCTCGCCGCGTATAAGGCACCTGGGCCAAGCCGCTGAAGCCGCAGCGGAAGCGGCCGGCAGCACGGCGCACAAATGGCTTTATACCATCTCCGATCTGATTGTTCCTTGACGATGGTTTGCGAGCGCTGCGAGCACTAGTCGCGCGCATCTGCCTCGTCTCACTATCTGATTTTCGTTAATTCCTGTTTCCAATAGACCGATGTTTTCGCTTGCTGTCCGCGTGCGATTGCAGTAGCAGTGCGACCGCGCTATGCTCAATGGCAGGTAGCGAGCCTCCCCATGATATCGCCCGCAAAGTACCGCCTATGCAACGCATCGCGAGCAACGATCACGCAGAAAACGTGCCTACGAAAGTACGCCAGGAGATTCTGGCGTTGATCCCTTTCGCAGGCAGCTGTGCATTGGCCGTGCGTTTCTCGCCATTAGTTTTGGGGCCGCTCAGATTGCGAGCTTATAGCCGGTCCTCGCGGAACAGGCCACGCAAGATCAGCCGAGACGCGCAGCAATCCAAGCAATTGCGGTTCCGCTTCCCAAAGGCAAGAAGCTGTTTCTTACCGACGGCAGTTTCCAAATCGTCCGGGAATATCAGCGTCAAGGCGACCGGGTGCGGTATTACAGCGTGGAACGGTCGTCATGGGAGGAAATCCCGGCGACGCTAGTGGACTGGGCGGCGACACAAAAAGCCGACGCTGAGCTAGACGCACAGCAGAAGGAATTGGCCAAGCAAATCGCGGAAAGCGAAAAGGCCGCACGGTTTCGCCGGTCTGGACGTGGACACAAGCTTCGAAGTGCGCCCGAGCGTTTTTCTTCCCGATGACGTTGGATTCTACGTTCTGGACGGCAACAAGATCGTCCCTATGCAGCAGGAAAAGGCCGAGACTCACGTGGAAAAGGGACGAGCAGTCGCAAAAATCGTGACCGGCATTCCGCTGATTTCCGGCAAACAAGACGTGGAGATTCCGGGGAAAGCAGGCAAAGCTACGAATTCACACCGGCGACCGGAATTCTATTTCCGCACTGCCGACAAACGCGAGCCGCACCTTACGCTTTTGCGCGCGACGGTGAAAGGCGACAAGAGAGCGGTCGAAGTCATCACCACGAACATTGTCGGCCAGCAATCCTTCAAGCATCAGGAAGTTTCACTGCTGCAGTGGGATGCGGCGCGAGGGCTCTACCGTTACACCGTCGATCAGGCCTCTCGAATCCGGCGAATACGCCATCATCGAGACGACGCAGACGGAGGGACAGAGCATGTTTCTGTGGACCTTCGGCGTTGACGTGCCTGGAGACGCGCAAATCCTCCCGCAAATCTCCCGCGAAGCCTGAGAGAAAGATGCCGGCGCGAAAATAGCGGCGGCGTCAACGAAACAATCGCGAGCTAATTGACAGAAGACAATTGTGCAGCGCCCGAGGGAGACTTACCGAGCGCATTGCTCAGGATAGCAATCAAATCGGAGATACGGAAGGGTTTCTGCATGGATTGTGCGCCGGTCTGAGCTAACTCTTCGGCGACCGCCGCAGCCACCAATTCTCCGCTCATGAACAGGAAGAAAGGTCTTGCGATTCACCATTCCGCATGCCGCTTCGTAACCGCCGCATACAAGCCGAGGCCCGAACCCTCCGCAGCCGGCATTGGCCCGCAAATTCAAATCGCAGAGCACCGCATCGAAGGACCGAGTTTCATCAAGGAGACGGCCTCCTCGACGCTTGCAGCGGTCTCTACATGGAAGCCGCGAGTCGCGAGGCCTTCGCGAATCATTTCCCGGATGACTTCTTCATCATCCACGACGAGAATCGAATAACCTGGCAGCCCTTCCCTTGGAACGTTCTGGTTGCGAAGTCGATCCGCCGCGCCTTCCCGCGATTCGGCCAGAAAGAGAGCCGTACCCCGAGCGACGGGCAGCGAACGCGTGAACAGAGAGCCGCCCTCGGGAGCGGCTGCGCTTCAATCTCGCCGTTGTGTTCGCGAAGGATCGCCAGGCAAATGCTCAGGCCCAAGCCAGTGCCGCGGCCGGGGCGCTTGGTGGTGAAGAAGGGATCGAAAATCTTGGGCAGAATCTCCCGGCGAATTCCGGCGCCATCATCCTGAAAAGTGGCCACGACGCGATCGGCCGCGCGGCTCGACGCGGATGCGAAGCGTGCCATGATCGCGAACCTCGCGAATGGCCTGCTCGGCATTGGCGATCAAGTTCAGGAAGACCTGGGTGAGCTGGCTGGCGTCGCCGAGGACGGGAGGAAGATCGGGCTTGGGCGACAAAATCCACGGTGATGCGATTGGTGCGCAAGGAATGTTCGTGAAGCTGCAGGCTGCGCTGAATCAGTTCGCTCAAGTTGAGGCAAATCTTGCGCGGCTGCGGCGGGCGCGAAAAGGTCAGCAGGCTTTGCACGATCTGAGCGGCGCGGCGAGCCTGGCGATGCGCGATTTCGAGTTGCCGGCGCGCGGAATCTTCGTCGGATCGGATCGCGCAGAAGTTCGGTGACGCCCAGAACCGCGGTGAGCGGATTATTCAGCTCGTGGGCGACGCCGGCAATCATCTGGCCCATGGCCGCGAGCCTTTCGGTCTGGATCAACTGCTGCTCCATGCGCTTGGATTCGGTGATATCGCGTGCCGCGGCGATGACGCCGGCGATGCGTCCGGAAGCGTCCATGAACGGGCTGGCGGTGGCCCGGAACAGGCGCATCTCACCGTCGTTGCGGCGATGAGAAATTCGGTGCTGCCATTGGAGCATTGTCCGGAAATAATGCGATCGCAAGAATGCCTGGACTTCCTTGCGATTGTGCGGCTCGATGCGCTCGCCGAACTGACGTGCCAATCAACTCGTCGGGCGAGAAACCCAGCAATTCTGTCGAGCGCGGGCTGACGAAGGTGTAGCGGCCCTCGCGATCGAGCGCGATGACCAGATCGGGAAAGCTTTCCACCAGGCGGCGCGCAAATTCCTGCTCGCGTTGCAAGCGCGTCTCCATCTGGCGCCGTTCGGTGATGTCCACCAGGGTTCCCTGACGGCGGCGGACGCGCCCGGCGGTGTCGCGAATCAGAGCGGAGGCGTGCAGAGCGGCAAGAGCCGGAGCCATCGCGGCGGCGCAGCGTGGCTTCGTGCCGTGCACGATGTCCGGACTGCGCCAGCTGGCGCCGTTCGATCTCCCATTCTTCGGCTTGCAGGAAAAATTCGCGAGAGGGCACGGCCGAGCAACTCCTCGCGATTTTCATAGCCGAGCATGCGCACGAAGGCAGGATTGACGTCTTCCAATTTGCCATCCGCCGTCGGCGAGATAGACGCCTTCCTGCAGGGTCTCGAACAGCTCCGTGAAGCGCGCTTCGTTTTCGCGTTCCGTGGTGATATCGCGCGCCAGAACGCAGAGGCCCTGTTCGGCGCCCTCGCGGACCAGCGCGTGGATCGTGCACTGGAAGTATCTGGCGCTGGTTTCGTGCTTCAGCCGGACGCGCAGCACGCCGGACCACTGGCGCCGCTCGAGCAGAGCGAGGCAATTCGCGTTGCAGTCGCGGCGCAGGCCCGTGCCGTCGGCCATCTCCACGAAATTCATCGAGCCGGTGTCCGACCAATTCGGAAAAGGGCGGCCAAGCAGATCGGCGAAGCTGCGATTGGCGGCGAGGATTTCGTCCCTCCAGCGAGAGCGAGAGCAAGAGATCGTCAAAGGTATCGATGAGGTCGCGATAACCGCGCTGCGAACGCTGCACGAGCTCGAAAGAGCTTCTCGCACTTGTCCACGCCGCGGCGATTGGGCGCTGGTGCGAGAGGTCGCGCACCAAGCCGCGCAACTGCGGCCATTTCGCGCCATCGCGAAATGGCGTAGGCGCCAAAAAGACTGACCAGCAGAACCAAGCCGACCGGCAGGGCGTCCAGCTTCCAGGGCAGCGATGCGCATGCGGCTGCCAGGAGACCAGAGCCAATCCGACAGCCAGAGCCATGAGCAGAATGACCGCAAGCAGCCAGAGCCGGCCTTCGCGAGCCGCTCAAGCGATCCGAATGAAGTGGCAGCGCGAGTCTGCGGATGGAGTGACTGCGCATCCTTACCGTCAAGCGGCAGAGCGTTCGCTGCTTGTTCCAGACATGGACCTTTGTAGTTACGATCACTCCGGACAAAGGACGAGAGGCACCTGCGAGGTGACAGTCTATGTCCCGGTCATGAGACAGGCGCAACTGCTTCGACCGATCGATAGTTACCTATTAATTAAGCGAAGCTGGACTGCCAAGTGTCGCGACCAGCTGTCAGCGGCAGCGAGGCTGGAGGACTGTCGGGACTGCGAAGCGGGCAAAGCCCGACGCGCGGTTCCGGAAGTTCGAGCGCGCCGGAACTTCGTTTGATATGCGTGAAAGGCCTAGCTTTCGGCGATGACGTCGGCATCCTTGCGCAGGAAGTCCAGCGCGGCGGCTTCCTCGGGAGTGAGTTCGGCGGCGACCGACTTCGGCCTCCGGCAGGCTGCGGCGGAGGCACCTCGACCAGCAGATCGATATTGCGATAGCGCTCGAGGCCGGTGCCGGCGGGAATGAGCCGGCCCATGATGACGTTTTCCTTGAGGCCGCGCAGGTAATCCACCTTGCCGGCGACAGCCGCCTCGGTGAGCACGCGCGTGGTCTCCTGGAAGCTGGCCGCGGAGATGAACGAATCGGTCGAGAGCGAAGCCTTGGTGATGCCGAGCAGCAGCGGACGGCCGGTGGCCGGACGGCCGCCTTCGCTGATGATGCGATCGTTTTCTTCGCGGAAGCGGAACTTATCCACTTGTTCGTCGAGCAGGAACTTGGTGTCGCCGACGTCCTCGACCTTCACCCAGCGCATCATCTGGCGAACGATGGTTTCGATGTGCTTGTCGTTGATGTTGACGCCCTGCAGGCGGTAGACCTCCTGGATCGAATTGACCAGGTAGGCCTGCGTGTACTTCTCGCCGAGGACGGCGAGCAAGTCGTGCGGATTGAGCGGGCCGTCGATCAAGCGGCTCGCCGGCCTGGACGTGCTCGCCTTCCTGCACGTTGATGTGCACGCCGCGGGCGATGGAGTATTCCTTCTGCGTCTTGCCGTCTTCGCTCTCGACGTAGATCTTGCGCAGGCCCTTGCTGATTTCGCCGTATTTGACCACGCCGTCGATTTCGCTGATGACGGCGGGATCCTTGGGTTTGCGCGTCTCGAAGAGTTCGACGACGCGCGGCAGACCGCCGGTGATGTCCTTGGTCTTGGTGGTTTCGCGAGGGATCTTGGCCAGCACGTCGCCGGGCTGAACCTCGTCGCCGTCGGTGACCATCAAGTGGGCGCGCGAAGGCATCAGGTACTTCTTGCGGGCGCGGCCCGGCGGAATCGCGAATCAGAATCGTGGGCTGGTGCTTTTCGTCGCCCGGAGGCAGCGTGACGACGAGCTGCGCCAGGCCGGTGACTTCGTCCACCTGTTCCTCGATGGTGATGCCGGGCTGCAGGTCCTTGAACTGGATATTGCCGCCGACTTCGGTAAGGATCGAGAAGGTGAACGGATCCCACTCGGCCAGGATCTGGCCGACGGTGACCGGTTGGCCCTCGTCGACGCGCAGGCGCGCGCCGTAAACGACGTGGTAGCGCTCCTTTTCGCGGCCCTTTTCGTCCACGATGGCGATCAAGCCGGACCGGTTCATGGCGATGAGGACGTTGTTGCGGCCGTGAACGGCCTTGAGGTCGAGGAAGCGGACGAAGCCGCTGCTGCGCGCCTCGACCTTGGACTGCTCGGCTGACTCGGGTCGCCGTACCGCCGATGTGGAACGTGCGCATGGTGAGCTGCGTGCCCGGCTCGCCGATGGACTGCGCGGCGATGACGCCGACAGCTTCGCCGAGTTCGACCATGCGGCCGCTGGCCAGGTTGCGTCCGTAGCAGCGGGCGCAGACTCCGCGACGAGATTCGCAGGTGAGCACGGAACGAATCTTGACGCGCTCGATGCCCGCCGCCTGAATGGCGTTGGCCAGCTCTTCGGTGATCTCCTGGTTGATCTCCAGGATGACGTTGCCTTCGTAGTCCTTGATCTTTTCGAGCGAAACGCGGCCGACGACGCGGTCGCGCAAGGGCTCGACTTCGACGCCGGCCTCGAGAATCGGCTCGACGTAGATGCCGTCGCCGGTGCCGCAATCGATTTCGTTGATGATGACGTCCTGCGCCACGTCCACCAGGCGGCGCGTGAGGTAGCCGGAATCGGCCGTCTTGAGCGCGGTATCCGCCAGACCCTTACGCGCGCCGTGCGTGGAGATGAAGTATTGCAGCACGGTGAGGCCTTCGCGGAAGTTGGAGGTGATCGGCGTCTCGATGACTTCGCCGGAAGGCTTGGCCATCAGGCCGCGCATGCCGGAAAGCTGCCGAATCTGCTGTTTCGATCCGCGAGCGCCGGAGTCGGCCATGACGTAGATCGGGTTGATGACGCCTTCCTTATCCTGCTGCTCGAGCGCCTTGAACATCTGCTCGGCAACTTTTTCGGTGACGTCGCTCCAGATGGCGATGACTTTGTTGTAGCGCTCGCCGTTGGTGATGGCGCCATCGAGATACTGCTGCTGCACCTTGACGATTTCGCGCTCGGTCGCTTCGACCAGGGCGGCCTTATCACCGGGAATGAGCATGTCCTCGATGCCGATGGAGATGCCCGAACGGGTGGCGTAGTGGAAGCCGAGCTCCTTGAGATGGTCGAGGGCGCGAACGGTGCGCTCGAGACCAAAGCGCAGGTAGCAGTAGTAAACCAGTTGCTGAACGCCCTTCTTCTTGATCAAGCCGTTGATGAAGGGCATCTCCTCGGGCAGGTTGTCGTTGAAAATCACGCGGCCGACGGTGGTGTTGATGAACTGGCGCTTCAGGTTGCACGGGCTCGGTGTGCGTCACGTCCTGATCGTCGTAGGCGGTGGTCAGATCGATCATCTCGCCGGTGTAGCGCAGGCGGATCGGCGTGAGCAGTTCGACTTCGCCGGCTTCGAGCGCGAGCATGACTTCTTCCACCGAGCCGAACGCGCGGCCCTCGCCCTTTGCGCCGGGCTTGGCCTTGGTCAGATAGTAGATGCCCAGAACCATGTCCTGCGTGGGCACGGCCAGGGGCAAGCCGTTGGCCGGCGAAAGAATGTTGCGCGAAGACAGCATCAGCACCGCCGCTTCGATCTGCGCTTCGGGAGAGAGCGGAATGTGCACGGCCATCTGGTCGCCGTCGAAATCGGCGTTGAACGCGGTGCAAACCAGCGGATGAATGCGGATGGCCTTGCCCTCGACCAGGGTGGGCTCGAAAGCCTGAATGCCCAGGCGGTGCAGCGTGGGCGCGCGGTTGAGCAGCACCGGATGCTCGCGAATGACGTCTTCGAGAATGTCCCAGACGATCGATTCCTGCTGCTCGACCATCTCCTTGGCCTGCTTGATGGTGGTGCAATGGCCGGCGGCTTCGAGCTTGTGATAGATGAACGGCTTGAAGAGCTCGAGCGCCATCTTCTTGGGCAGACCGCACTGGTTGAGGCGCAGTTCCGGGCCGACGACGATCACGGAGCGGCCGGAGTAATCCACGCGCTTGCCGAGCAGGTTCTGGCGGAAGCGGCCCTGCTTGCCCTTGAGCGTATCGGAGAGCGACTTGAGCGGGCGATTGTTGGTGCCGCGCAGCACGCGGCCGCGGCGGCCGTTATCAAACAGCGCGTCCACGGCTTCCTGCAGCATGCGCTTTTCGTTGCGCACGATGACGTCGGGAGCGTGCAGCTCCATCAGCTTCTTCAGGCGGTTGTTGCGATTGATGACGCGCCGGTAGAGATCGTTGAGATCGGAAGTGGCAAAGCGGCCGCCATCGAGCGGCACCAGGGGACGCAACTCGGGCGGCAGCACCGGGATCACGTCCAGAATCATCCACTCGGGCTTATTGCCGCTCTTGCGGAAGGAGTCGACGACGCGCAGGCGCTTGGCGTACTTGATGCGCTTCTGCAGGCTGGGATCGGCCTTCATCTTTTCGCGCAGTTCGTCGCCGAGCTTGTCGACGTCCACGTGCCGCAGAAGTTCCTTGATGGCTTCGGCGCCCATCACGGCGCGGAACTGGCCGGCGTATTCGGCCTGCAGCTCGCGGAATTTTTCCTCGGGCAGGAGTTCGCGTTCCTTGATGCCGGGCACTTCGCCCGGATCGACGACGACGAAAGCCTCGAAGTAGAGAATGCGCTCGAGATCGCGCATGGAGATATCCAGCAGGTAGCCGATGCGCGAGGGCAGGCCCTTGAAGAACCACACGTGCGAGCAGGGCGAGGCCAGTTCGATGTGGCCCAGCCGTTCGCGGCGCACCTTGCTGAGCGTGACTTCGACGCCGCACTTATCGCAGATGACGCCGCGATGCTTCATGCGCTTGTATTTGCCGCACAAGCACTCCCAGTCCGTGACCGGGCCGAAAATTTTGGCGCAGAACAGACCGTCGCGCTCCGGCTTGAAGGTGCGGTAGTTGATGGTCTCCGGTTTGGTAACTTCGCCGTGCGACCAGGAACGGATTTTCTCAGGGCTCGCCAAGCTGATGCGAATGGAATCGAAATCCGCGATCAGGCTGGCACGATCATAAGGGCTGCTACGATACAAGGTGGCTTCCTCCCTGCCGCGGCTTGCGCCGCGGCGCTCCCGGTTGCCCGGGAGGTGGAAACTGTTAGATCATCAGTGAGCAGCGGCTAATCGGCCGCCTGCTTCCGCTTGCGGCTTTTGCCGCTTCATCAGCTCGACGTCCAGGCACAGCGACTGCAACTCGCGCACCAGGACGTTGAACGATTCGGGCACGCCCGGCTCGATGCCGGGTTCGCCCTTGACGATGGCTTCGTAAATTTTGGCGCGGCCGTAAACGTCGTCGGACTTGGCCGTGAGCAACTCCTGCAGGATGTGCGCGGCGCCGTAGGCTTCGAGCGCCCACACTTCCATTTCGCCGAAGCGCTGTCCGCCGAACTGCGCCTTTCCGCCCAGCGGCTGCTGAGTGATCAGCGAGTACGGCCCGATGGAACGAGCGTGGATCTTGTCGTCGACCAGGTGAGAGAGCTTCAGCATGTAGATGTAGCCGACGGTGATCTTCCTGGGCGAAAGATTCGCCCGTCATTCCGTCGAAGAGCGGAATCTTGCCCGACTCCGGCAGGCCGGCGACTTCGAGCAGGTGGCGAATCTCGGATTCGCGCGCGCCGTCAAAGACCGGCGTGGCCATGGAGATGCCATCGCGGAAGCTGTCGGCGAGTTCGACCAGGTGCTCGTCTTCCATCGCGGAGAGCGAGCGCCAGATGGCCGTATCGCCGAAGACTTCGCGGAACCAACGGCGAGCCGCTTCGGCGCGCGTCGCTTGCGTTGAACATACGGCCGATGCTGCGGCCGAGTTCCTTGGCCGCCCAGCCGAGGTGCGTCTCGAGAATCTGACCGACGTTCATACGCGAAGGCACGCCGAGCGGATTGAGCACGATCTCCACGGGCGTGCCGTCGGGCAGATAGGGCATGTCTTCTTCGGGCACGATGCGGGCGATGACGCCCTTGTTGCCGTGACGTCCGGCCATCTTGTCGCCGACGGAGAGCTTGCGCTTCATGGCGATATAGACCTTGACCAGCTTGATGACGCCGGGCGGCAGTTCGTCGCCCTTCTTGAGCTTTTCCTTGCGCTCGTCGGTGATCTTGCGCAGCACGTCGATCTGCCGCGAGGTCATCTCCTCGATTTCATCGATCTTCTCGATGAGCAGCGGGTCTTTATCGGCCAGGCGCAGGCGCTTCAGGTTGCGCGTGGAGATTTTCTCGATGATGTCGCGCGTGAGCGCGGTGCCCTTGGTGAGCAGCCGCTTGTTGGTTTTCTCGTCGTGCAAATCGGCGACGAGTTTCTGATCGTTCAGCAGGCCGGTCAGGCGCTTGAGCCGCTCGTCGGTGAGGATGCGGATCTCGTCCGCGAGGTTTCGCTCCAGACGGAAGACCTGCAGGGCTTCGATGGCCTTGTGGCGTTCGTCTTTTTCGGCGCCCTTGCGGCAGAAGATCTTCACGTCCACGACCGTGCCCTCGATGCCCGGCGGGCAGTAGAGCGAAGCGTCGCGAACGTCGCCGGCTTTTTCACCGAAGATGGCGCGCAGCAGTTTTTCTTCGGGCGTGAGCGTCGTTTCGCCCTTGGGCGTGACCTTGCCGACCAGGATGTCGCCGGGACGGACGGTTGCGCCGATGCGGATCACGCCGCTCTCGTCGAGATTGCGCAGGAATGTTTCGCTGATGTTCGGGATGTCGCGCGTGATTTCCTCGGGGCCGAGCTTGGTGTCGCGCGCCTCGATTTCGAATTCCTCGATGTGGATGGAAGTGTAGTAATCCTCTTTGACCAGCTTTTCGCTGACCAGGATGGCGTCTTCAAAGTTGTAGCCGCGCCACGGCAGGAAAGCCACCAGCACGTTGCGGCCGAGCGCGAGCTCGCCGCGATCGGTGCAGGGGCCGTCGGCCAGCACCTGTCCCTGCGTGACGCGATCGCCGACGCGAACCAGAGGCTTCTGGTTGATGCAGGTGTTCTGGTTCGAGCGCTTGAACTTGATCAGCGAGTAGATATCCGCGCCGACTTCGCGGCTGAGCACGCCGGAGTGGTCGGATTCGACGCGAACGATGATGCGCTCGGAGTCCACCTGATCGACGATGCCTTCGCGACGGCAGATGACAACGGCGCCGGAATCGCGAGCGGTGACGCGTTCCATGCCCGTGCCGACCAGCGGCGCTTCGCCGCGGATCAGCGGCACGGCCTGGCGTTGCATGTTCGAGCCCATCAGGGCGCGGTTGGCGTCGTCGTTCTCGAGGAACGGAATCAAGCTGGCGGCGACGGAGACGAGCTGTTTGGGCGAAACGTCGATGTAATCGACTTCTTCGCGCTGCTTCAGGACGAAGTTGCCGGCCTGACGGCAGTTGACGAGTTCGGTGGTGATGCGGCCGCGCTCGTCGAGAGGCACGTTGGCCTGAGCGACGACGTAGCGATCCTCTTCCCACGCCGACAGATAGAAGCAGTAGGGCTCGGCGGTGACGCGGCGCCGCTTGAGCTCTTCGTTGACGGCATCCACTTTGTCGCGCTCGATGATTTCGCCGGCCTTGAATTCGCTGTCTCCGGCGTTGACGACCTGCACGTAGTCGATCACGCGGCCGCCCTTGACCTTGCGGTAGGGCGACTCGATGAATCCGAATTCGTTGATGCGCGCGTAGCAGGAAAGCGAGCTGATCAAGCCGATGTTCGGACCTTCCGGCGTCTCGATGGGGCAGATACGGCCGTAGTGCGTCGGATGAACGTCGCGCACCTCGAATCCGGCGCGCTCGCGGGAGAGTCCGCCCGGCCCGAGGGCCGACAGGCGGCGCTTGTGAGTGATTTCGCTGAGCGGATTGGTCTGATCCATGAACTGCGACAGCTGCGAACTGCCGAAGAATTCGCGGATCGCGGCCATGACCGGCTTGGCGTTCACCAGGTCATGCGGCATGGCCGTGGACATTTCCTGGTACACGGACATCTTTTCCTTGATGGCGCGCTCCATGCGAACCGAGCCCGATGCGGAACTGATTTTCCAGCAGCTCGCCGACCGCGCGGACGCGACGATTGCCCAGATGATCGATATCGTCGACCGCTGCCGATGTTCTTGCGCAGCTTGAGCAGGTAGCGAATCGCGGCGACAAAATCCGTGGAATCGAGCGTGCGCGTCTCGAGCGGAGTTTCCAGACCAAGCTTGATATTGAACTTCAGCCGGCCGACCTTGCTGAAATCGTATTTGCGCGGATCGAAGAACATCCCATTGAAAAGCGCGGTAGCGGTTTCGAGCGTCGGCGGATCGCCGGGACGCAGCTTGCGATAGATCTCGATCAGCGCCTCGCGCGAGGAGCGAATGGAGTCTTTATCGAGCGTGCGCGAGAGGACCACGCCGGTGTCGTCGCGGTCGGGGAAGAAGACGTCCACGCTGGTGATGCCGGCATCCGGCAACGCTGCCCAGATCTCCGGGGTCAGCGGCTTATTGGCTTCGAGCAGCACTTCGCCGGTCTGGCGATTGACCAGGTCGGCGACGGAGTAGGCGCCTTCCAGATCGGCGAGTGAGACATGCGACCTGGGCGACCTTTGGCCTTTACCAGCTCCTTGTAGAGCGGCTCGGTGATTCGGCGGTGCGCCGCGACCAACACTTCGTCGGAGCGGGGAGCTTTGATCTCGTGCGAAAGCTTGCGATCGACCAAGCCTTCCGAGAGGTTCCAGTACATATTCGCCGTCGCGCAGGGTGATGCGCTCGACCTGGTAGAAGGTGCGCAGAATCTCTTCATTCGACTTCATGCCCAGCGCGCGCAGGAAGATGGAGCCGAGGAACTTGCGCTTGCGGTCGATGCGCACGTAGAGAATGTTCTTGGTGTCGTATTCGAACTCCACCCAGGAGCCGCGATAGGGAATGATCTTGCCCAGGAAATAGCTGCGGTTGTTGGCCGTTTCGTAGAACACGCCGGGCGAACGATGCAACTGGCTGACGATGACGCGCTCGGTGCCGTTGATGATGAACGTGCCGTTATCGGTCATCAGCGGGATATCGCCGAAGAAAACTTCCTGTTCCTTGATGTCGCGGATGTTTTTCGCGCCGGTGTCGGGATCCTTGTCGTAAATCGTCAGACGGATGGTGACCTTGAGCGGAGCGGCATAGGTCATGCCGCGCTCCTGGCATTCGTTGACGTCGTACTTCAGCTGCATGCCCACCGGATCGCCGCACTTGTTGCAAAACGTCGGCGTGTTCTTGTTGAAGGTGCCGCACTTCGTGCAGATCACGTCGCCGGTCTGATAAGGATTGGTGACCACCGAAGCGCCGCAATTGCGGCAAGTGGCGCGCAGATGGTGCAGCCCTTTCAGGTTGCCGCACTTGCACTCCCAGTTTCCGATGGAGTAATCCACGAAATCCAGCTGCGAGAGCCCGCGGAAATCCTGGATCGGAAATACCGACCTGAAGACCGACTGCAGGCCGGTGTCTTCGCGCTCCGAAGGCAGCAAATCCATCTGCAGGAAGCGCTGATACGACAGCCGCTGGACTTCGATCAGGTTCGGAATCTGGATCGAACTCTTGATCTTGGAAAAGTCCAGGCGCTCGCGCTCGCGAAAAGCATGATTTCCGTTGCGATGATTTCCATTTTCCATTCTATTACCTCACGATATCCAAAAGGGTCAGGCCGGGACGCGCGGCAGTAGCGACACCCCTGCCTGCGGTCCGGATTGGACACAGTTGAAGTTCAAATTCCCGACGGTCTAGCTTCGTACGAATTCCTTTGCGCGCAGGCGGACGCGCGCGGCCGGCCGCTGGCGTTTCTTATTTAACTTCGACTTTGGCGCCCGCGTCTTCAAACTTCTTCTTGATGGTGGCGGCTTCGTCCTTGTTCACGCCTTCCTTGATCGGCTTGGGCGCGCCGTCCACCAGGTCCTTGGCTTCCTTCAAGCCCAGGCTGGTGACTTCGCGAACCGCCTTGATGACGTTGATCTTGTTGGCGCCCACGTCGGTGAGCACCACGGAGAATTCCGTCTTCTCTTCGGCCGGCGCGGCGCCAGCCGCGCGCCTCCGGCCACCATTACCGGCGCTGCAGCCGCCGCCGAGACGCCGAAGGTCTCTTCCATCTTCTTGACCAAGTCGGCGGCCTCGAGCAGCGTAAGCCCCTTGATCTCTTCCAGAATCGATTCCACTTTGCTTGCCATTGCCTCGTTTCCTCCTCGCTATTGTGCGAACTTTTCTGCTTTGACCGCCTCCTGAAGCGTGACGGCCAGATTCCGGTTAACGCCCGCCACTGCCGTGGCGATGCGCTGCGCAGGCGCCTGCAGCAGGAACATGATCTTGCCGATCAGCTCTTCCTTCGACGGCAGCTGCGCCAACTGCTGAATTTCCGCGATCGATAGGACGCGTCCCTCGACGACGCCTGCCTTGAACCTGAAAAGCGGGAACGTCCTTGGCGACCTTGGTGAGCGCCTTCGCCAGCGCCACCGGATCGGTCGCCGCTGTAGGAGATCGAGTTGGTCCCGGAAAGGCCTTTGAGCAGCTCTCGGCCGACGTTCCCGCGCCCGGCTCGTTCGGCAAGCGTATTCTTGACCACGCGATAGTTTCCGCCGACGCTCTGCACGGCGCGGCGCAGTTGCGTATCCTGGGCCACGGTGATGCCCTGAAACGTCGTCAGAATCACCGTGGAGACCCTGGCCAGTTCGCCATTCAGCTTTTCGACGTCCTTCTTTTTTCTCGCTGCGCTTTTTCATTCTCGATCTCTCCCGCGCCTAGGCGGCTGTGGCCATGGCCGCTTCCGCTTCGGCCAGATCAATCGGAATTCCCGGACCCATCGTGGAGGTCAAGGTAATCTTCTTCACGTAACGTGCCCTTGGCGGCCGCGGGCTTGGCCTTGATCACCGCGCCGAGCAGCGCCTGAGCATTTTCCGCGAGCTTTGCGCCCTCGAAGCTCATCTTGCCGATCGGCGAATGAATGATGCCGGTCTTGTCCACGCGAAACTCCACTTTACCGGCCTTGATCTCTTTCACGGCATTGGCCACTTCGAAGGTGACCGTGCCCGTCTTCGGATTGGGCATCAGGCCGCGCGGGCCCAGAACCTTTCCGAGCCGCCCAGCGGAGCTGCATCATGTCCGGCGTGGCGATGACGGCGTCGAAATCGGTCCAGCCTTCCTGAATCTTCTGCACCATGTCCTCGCCGCCGACGAAATCGGCGCCGGCTTCCTGCGCCTCGCGAATCTTTTCGCCGCTGGCGATCACCAGCACGCGCTTGGATTTGCCCAGGCCGTTGCGGCAATACCACGGTGCCGCGCACCATCTGATCGGAGTGCTTGGGATCGACGCCGAGATTGATGACCAGCTCGACCGTCTCGTCGAACTTGGCGTAATGGGCGCCTTTCAAGCGTTTCGGCGGCCTCGCCGCAACTTATACGGCCGCGCCTCGACCTTCTTGCGCGCGTTGGTGATGTTTTTTCCGGACTTTTCGAGGCATGATCGTCTCCCGTCAGCCTTCGACCTCGAGTCCCATGTTGCGCGCCGTGCCCATCACGGTGCGAACCGCGGATTCGAGATTGGTGGTGTTCAAATCCACAAGCTTGATGCGCGCGATATCTTCCACTTGCTTGCGTGTTACCTTGCCGACCTTGGTGCGGTTCGGCTCCGCCGAGCCCTTGACGATGCCCGCGGCGCGCTTGAGCAATTCGGATGCCGGCGGCGTCTTGGTGACAAAGGTGAAGCTGCGATCGTTGTAAATCGTCACCAGCACCGGGATGATCATTCCCTCGGGCTCTTTGGCTGGTCTTGGCGTTGAACTGCTTGCAAAAATCCATGATGTTGACGCCCTGCGGCCCGAGCGCAGTGCCCACCGGCGGCGCAGGCGTAGCCTTGGCTGCCGGCAATTGCAGCTTGACCACGGCTTGAACTTTCTTGGCCATTTTTTCGTCCTTACCTGCGGCCTAGGAGCTGACTCCTAGGTGATCTTTTCCACCTGCGCGAAATCCAGTTCGACCGGAGTCGAACGCCCGAAAATCGTTACCGAAATCTTTCAGCGTGCTGCGGTCGGCGTTGACCTCTTCGATCTGCCCGGTGAAATTGGCAAACGGGCCGTCCACGATGCGCACCTGCTCGTTGCGTTCGAAGACCAGCTTCGGCTTGGGCTTCTCGGCCGAAGTGGTGACGCGATGGAGGATACTCTCGACCTCCTCCTCGCTGAGCGGCGACGGCGTCTGCCCCGAGCCGACGAAGCCGGTGACGCGCGGAGTCGAGCGCACCACGTGCCAGGTATCGTCGTCCATTTCCATTTCCACCAGCACGTAGCCGGGATAAAACATGCGCGGCGAGACGATTTTCTTGCCGCCGCGCACTTCCATGACGTCCTCGGTGGGAATCATCACGCGCCCGATGCGTTCGCCCAAACCGAAGGCGGCCACGCGTCCCTCCAGGCTCTCCTTCACCTTCTTCTCGAAGCCCGAATAGGTATGAATGATGTACCACTGCTTGGCCATCGACACGCTTAGCGCCTCAGTGCTTGAAAATCGTGAACATGCGATTGAGCAGCCAGCCCACGGTGCTATCCACGCCGAAAAAGAACACGCCAAAAAAAGCCACCGCCATAATCACCACAAAGGTCGTGACCATCACTTCGTGTCGCGTGGGCCAGGTGACCTGGCGCATCTCGACGCGCACCTCGTGCAAGAACTCGCCCCAGCGCTGCGGGTGCTGCTTTCAGCCGCTCCCAAAGCGCGCCACCGCGCGATTCCGGGACTTCACCTGACATGGTTCTTCGGACATCGTTTTCAATCGTTCCGCCTGTAACGCCATCGCTTCGTGATCCGACTTCTCGCTTCGTAATCCCGCTTCCCGCTTCAGTAACTTCCCGTTCAGTCTGGCAGGGGAGGAGGGATTCGAACCCCCACATCCGGTTTTGGAGACCGGCGGTCTACCGTTGAACCTACTCCCCTTTACCCTGAGCAGCCCGCTGCGGCGCTGGGTTAATTGCTTGATCCGGCCTGCCTCGCCCTCGCGCTACTTCACTTCGCGGTGCGACGGTATGTTTTCGGCAGGTGTTGCAAAACTTCTTGGTCTCCATCCGATCGGTATGCTTCTTCTTGTTCTTGGTCGTCGTGTAATTCCGGTTTTTGCAATCGTTGCACTGCAACGTGATGATTTCGCGCATCGGCCGGCCTCTTCGCGATTACTCGATGATCTCGGTGACGGCGCCGGCGCCGACGGTGTGGCCGCCTTCGCGAATCGCGAAGCGCAGCCCCTGTTCCAGCGCCACCGGCGTGATCAGCGAAATCTCCGCCGAGACGTTGTCTCCCGGCATCACCATCTCCACTCCCGCCGGCAGCTTCACGTCTCCGGTCACGTCCGTCGTCCGAAAATAAAACTGCGGCCGGTACCCGGTGAAAAACGGCGTGTGCCGCCCGCCCTCTTCCTTCGTCAGCACGTAGGCCTCGGCCTTGAACTTGGTGTGCGGCGTGATCGATCCCGGCTTCGCCACCACCTGCCCGCGCTCCACCTCTTCCTTTTCCGTGCCGCGCAGCAGCAAGCCCACGTTGTCTCCCGCCATGCCTTCGTCCAGCAGCTTGCGGAACATCTCCACGCCCGTCACCACCCGCTTCACCGTCGGCCGGAAGCCCACAATCTCCATCTCTTCGCCGACCTTCACCTTGCCGCGCTCGATTCGTCCCGTCACCACCGTGCCGCGTCCCGAGATCGAGAAAATATCCTCGATCGGCATCGCGAACGGCTTGTCCACATCCCGCGGCGGCAGCGGAATGTTCTTGTCCACCGCTTCCATCAACTCCAGGATCGTCTTCTCCCACTTCTCTTCGCCATTCAGCGCTCCCAGCGCCGAGCCCCGGATCACCGGCACCGTCGTCGCCCGGGAAACTGATAGCTCTTCAGCAACTCGCGCACTTCCAGCTCCACCAGCTCCAGCAACTCCGGATCTTCCACCGCGTCGCACTTGTTCAGAAACACCACGATGTACGGCACGCCCACCTGCCGCGCCAGCAGAATGTGCTCCCGCGTCTGCGGCATCGGTCCGTCGGTCGCCGCCACCACCAGGATCGCTCCATCCATCTGCGCCGCCCCGGTGATCATGTTCTTGATGTAGTCGGCGTGCCCCGGGCAATCGATGTGCGCGTAGTGCCGGTTCGCCGTCTCGTACTCCACGTGCGCCACCGCGATCGTGATGCCCGCGCTCCCGCTCTTCCGGCGCGTTGTCGATCGAATCGAACGCCCGGAACTGCACCTTCGGGTTGTGCTTCGACAACACCTTGGTGATCGCCGCCGTCAACGTCGTCTTGCCGTGATCGATGTGCCCGATCGTCCCGATATTCACGTGCGGCTTACTGCGCTCGAATTTTTCCTTCGCCATCGCTGTTTCCGACCTCTCTCGAATGACTGGAGCGGGGGACGGGATTCGAACCCGCGACCATCGGCTTGGAAGGCCGAGACTCTTCCACTGAGTTACCCCCGCCGGCCTTCAGCCAACTCTGGAGCCTGGGACCGGGATTGAACCGGTGACCTCGTCCTTACCAAGGACGCGCTCTACCAACTGAGCTACCCAGGCCGAACCCGGTGTCCTGAGTTTCTCTGCTTCTTTCGTCGCCTTCTGCTTTTATCTAGCGGCACTCACGTTGTTGTTTTGTTTTCTTCGACACTTGTTCCGGGAAGTACCGGATTGTTCTGGCCACCCTGCCCACGGTCTGAACGATGCTGCGTGCGAATGGTGGACGGGGGAGGATTCGAACCTCCGTAGCCCGCAAGGAGCGGCAGATTTACAGTCTGCTGGTTTTAGCCACTCACCCACCCGTCCGCACGGGGAAACCGCCATCGAGATCGAAGCGCGTACGTCTCCATGCCGCAGAGAGACACCCGCTCGCCGGAGTTATTCACGCAGGAAACAGCCTGTCCTTTTTGTGTCGGAAAATGCCGCCCCAGCACCGCTTATCGAATCTCCAAACGTAAGAATCAGCTGGCGGAGGGATTTGAACCCCCGACCCTCTGATTACAAATCAGATGCTCTACCAACTGAGCTACGCCAGCGCAGCTCAAACCGAAGGAGAATATCAAAAGGGCAACTTCAATTGCAAGGCTCGCCGACGCCGCCCAACGACGGGCAATGCAATGCTCCCACGATTTCATCTGGAGAAGATATTGTACAACATGGGCGGACGGGAGCAAGCTGATATTTAAAACGGTCCGGCGCGCGGCAGGTTCGCTTCGAGTGTATTGCGAAACCCGTTGCATACGGCGATATTTTGCACCGGTAATTCGTGCCATTGTCTCGCGATAGGCCGCGCGCCGGGCGCGTTTGAATGGGCGATGGCGCCGCGGGGGAGGAAGTGAGACAATTTCTGCCGATGTCCTGGGTGCAAAAATTCCGCGCGGGATCGTTCTCTAAAATCAGTCGAGGACGGCTGATCGCAATTTTGGCGGCAGTTGCCGTGGTCACGCCGATTCTTGCCTATGAGCTGCAAACGCGCCGTGCCGTAGCGGCGGGGTCGATGCCCGAGCTCATTGAGCTGGTTCCTGGCGACGCGACATTCATCGCCTACCTGGATCTTGCGAACCTGCGCAACGAGCCGCTGATCGACCGCCTCGCTGCGATGGCGGCTCCGGTGGCGGTGGATCACGACTATGCGGAGTTTGTCAGCGCAACGGGATTTGATTATCGGCGCGACTTGGACCGTGCGGTGATTGCCGGGAGCGCGGGGCAAATGCTGGCGGTCGCCGAGGGACGGTTCGACGAGGAAAAAATCAAGCAGTACGTTTTGCGTTCGGGCAGCGTGGAGCGCGAAGGCGATCGCGCGGTGTACGTGATGAAATCGACGACGCCGGGTAAGAGCACCTCGCTCAGTTTTCTCAGCAAGAATCGCATTGCGATCGCGCAGGGCGGGGATCTGTCCGAGCGCGCAATGACCTCGCATGCGTCCCTTGATCCGGACATGCGGGAGAGACTTTCGCGCGTCGCCGGCTCGCCGCTATTTGCGGGATTTAAAGTTACGAACTCGCTGACTGCCTCAGCAGCGGGGACACCAGCCGCTGGCATCCCGGCGCTGCAATCGTTGCGCGGGGTGGATTTCGCCCTGAAGCCCGACGGAGAGCAGATGCTCATTTCGGCCGAAGGCGAATGCGAAAATCCCGCGCAAGCGCAAAAACTGGAGAGCTCTCTCGATTTCTTGCGCACGATTCTGCCGGCGGGATTAGCGGATCCCAAGATGCGAGGATCCATGACGGCGGAGAATGCCGCTCTCGCGGCGCGTTTGATTCAGGCCGCGGGGATCACTCGCGACGATCAACGCGTACGTCTGCTTCTGACCGTTACGCCAGAGATGATCCGGAGTTTGGCGCCTCCGGCATCAACCCCTCCCTCTCCCGCAAATCACTAAGATCCTTCGAAAAGATTCTTCGAATCCGCGATCACCGCCAAGAACAATTCGTGTGGAGTCAGGAGCGCTGCACGATGCGCTGAACGATATGCTCAACGCCGCGCTGAAGGGCGCCGCTAAATCAATTTGCGAGGGACGGTACCGCTGACGAGGGTGGCGTTCAGTCTGCCGCTGCGACAGACGTGGAAGTAAATCGGAGATAGCGCATGGGGTTTACCGGCGCGTCATTGATGCGAACTTCGTAGTGCACGTGGGGACCAGTGGTGCGGCCGCTCACGCCCACGTAGCCGATGACGTCGCCGCGCTTCACGTGAATACCTGGCGGCACGGTATAGCTGGATAGATGGCCGTACCAGGTGGTGACGCCAAAGCCATGGTCCACCACAACCAGGCGGCCATATCCGGAATGCACCGCAGCTTCGACGACCACGCCATCCGCTGCCGCGCGCACTCCCTCGCCATATTCGGCGGAAATATCAACGCCGGTATGAAACGCGCCCTCACCACTAAATGGGTCGAGGCGCTCGCCGAAATTTCCAGTAATCCGGCCGATCACCGGCCAAAGCGTGGGGCTAAAAGTCATCTCGCCCAGCGTGAGAGTGGGCACCAATCGCAAACTATTGTTGGCCAGAGCTACCGTGGTGGCGTTCCTGGCCAGAAAATTGAATTCATCCAGGGTGCGGTCCAGCGGAGCTTCCGGAGCGAGGGTTGATTCGCCGAGGCCAAATGGACTGGTACGCAGATGCATGAAGCCGTACGTCATGGCGACTTCGGTGGCCAGAGATTGCAAAGAAGAGAGGCGCTGATCGGTGTCTTTGACCGTATTCTGGAGTTGCTGATACTGCTGCTGCAGGTGGTCCTGCTGTTCGAGCAGCGCGTTATAATTGCCGACCTTCCAGAGCATGCGCGTATAGGAACCGACTGCCGCTACCACCGTTATTCCGCCGACGACAGCCAAAGCCATGAGCAACTGCAACGCGTACAGGGGAATGGTGACCCGGCGGACGCTTCCGCGGTGGTTTGAGGCAACGAATAGGGTATAAGTTTGTCGCTTCATAAGCGCGTTACGAAAGTCCGAACTTGCTTATCTCCCGGAGCTACAAGCCGCAACGGCGACTTGCCCTGGTTCCGGCGAATACAACGCGAAAAAGCCTTGGACCGCGAGCTCTGGTCCGCAAGCGAGGCCAGTCTAAAAAAGTCATGGTGGCCGCGTCAACCTAATTCTAGAGATAAGTGCACCCGCGTCAACCTGTGCAAAAGGGCAAAATCGGCCACTGCCCTCCAGTACCTTCGCAGAAAGCAAGGGCCAGGCGTGCCCAGCGAGAGCTCAATTCAACGGATTTCCCATCTCGCGGGTATAATTCGATTTTCGCGGATAGTAGATACACTTCCCTTGTGAAAATAGCCGAAGACGACCTGATCGAACGCATACGCCGCCGGATCCCTTCATCCGCCGGCGGCGCGCTGCGGCTTGGTATCGGCCACGACGCTGCCTTGATCCGCTCCGACAGCCGGAATTGGGTGGTCACCTGCGACCAGTTCCTCGAAGGCGTCCATTTCCTTATGGCCAAACATCCTCCGCAGTCGGTCGGCTACAAAGCATTGGCTCGCGCCACAAGCGATGTTGTGGCCATGGCCGCCCGACCACGGCTTTTCCTTTTGAGTATGGCCTTGCCCGCCGAACGAACTGGAGCATGGCTCAATGGCGTGCTTGCTGGAATGGCGCGCGCGTGCAGAAGATTTGGGCTGAGGCTCGCCGGAGGTGATACCGCGCGGAGCCCCGGTCCCCAGGAGCGCGTGGCACTCAATCTGACGGTCCTCGGTGAGACTACGCGGCAGCGCGAGATTGGCCGCGCGGGCGCGAGGGCCGGGGATGGGATTTATGTCACAGGCGTCCTGGGGCGAGCGCAACTGGGACTGGAGCTCATACAGAAAGGACTAAGCGGACAAGGGCGATATAAGCGACTGCTCGCGCAACATTATTATCCGGTGTTGCCACTTGAAGTTGGCCTTTGGCTAGGACGGAATCGGACGCCGTCCGCGATGATGGACCTCTCGGACGGGCTTTCCACCGATCTCTCGCGCCTGTGCAAAGCGAGCGGAGTGGGAGCGCGGATCAACGCGGAGCGGATCCCGGAGGTCGCGGTTCCAGAATCACTACAAAAGAAGGCGGGTCTCGACGCTCTTATGCTGGCGCTTCATGGCGGCGAAGACTACGGATTGCTTTTCACATTGCCCCAACGGATCGAGCGACGCATGCCGTCGTTTTTTCGCGGCACGCGCATCACGCGCATCGGCGAGATCGTGCGCGGGCGAGCCATCAAACTCATTTCTCGGGACGGAACTTCTTCATCGCTGGACCCGGGGGGATGGGATCACTTTCGCAATGACTGACGATAGGGCAGGGAACGCGCGCCATAGCGAGGTAACCATCCACGGTACGGCTGGCGGGCTCGAAGGGCTGATGTGGAGGCCCGAAAAATCGCGGCCGATCGCGATGGCCGCGGCCGTCTGTCATCCCCATCCGCTTTACCAGGGCACGATGCACAATAAGGTTGTCTATCGGGCTGCAAAGCTGCTCGACTCCCTGGGCATCCCTGTGCTGCGCTTCAATTTTCGCGGCGTGGGAGCGAGCGAGGGAAGCTACGATAACGGACGCGGCGAAGAGGATGATTTTCGTGCCGTGCTGGACTACCTCGCAGCCGAATATCCCGGCGTTCCCTTGATGGCCACGGGCTTCAGCTTTGGCGCCTGGATTGGTTTGCGTCTGGGCTGTTCGGATCGACGAGTGGTGGAGCTGATCGGGCTCGGGTTGCCGATTGACGATCGCAAACTCCCTTTCGAATATTTGCGCGATTGCACCAAACCGAAATTACTGGTTCAGGGAGAGAGCGACCAATACGGCGCGAGACCTCGCTTCCAAGCTTTCGTCGAGACATTTAGTGCTGAAGCCACAGCCGCGACCCGCATCGCGTTTATTCCGAGTGCCGATCACTTCTTCACCGGGCATCTCGAGGAGATGGCCGCAGCGCTACGCGAGTGGATCACCGAACGCCATCCGAATTTGCGATTTTCCGCGCCTGCGGAGTGATTTATTGGCCTTGAGGGCGCGGAGGCGGTTGCGCGGTGGTGGAGGGCGGCGGGTCCGGCGGCGGCCCTTCAGGAGCCTGCGGCGGAGCGACTGCCGGAGCGGCAGGCGGAGTGACCACCGGAGCGGTTGGCGGCTTCGGCGGAGCCGCACCCCGCCGCCGATCTCTTCCGAGCCCTCTGTCGGTGCGCTGTCTGGCGTGTCTACATGCACTTCCTTGGTCAGCGCGATCTTTTCGAGCGGCTCGACATTGGGGAAGTTCTCCACGGGCATACCTGCGAGCGCGCTCTGCATGAACTCCAGCCAGATCGGCAAAGCGGCGCGCGCGCCGGTCTCGCTGCGGCCCAAGTGATTTCTGCTTATCGTCAAATCCGACCCAGACGCCGGCGGTGAGCTGCGGCGTAAATCCCATGTACCAGGCGTCGGTGAAATCGTTTGTCGTTCCTGTTTTTCCGGCGGACGGGCCGCCAGAGCGCCTTGGCGCCGACGCCGGTGCCAAAATTAACCACGTCTTCGCAGCATGGCCACCATGGTGCGCGCAACCTCGGGCGAAATAACGTCGTGCACGGTGGGGCGCGCCTCTTCGAGCAGGGCGCCATCGTAAGTCGTGACGCGGCGAATCAGATGAGCGTCGATGCGAATCCCGTCGTCCGGGAAAACGGTGAAGGCCGAGACGTGCTCCATCAGATTCAGGTCGGCGGCGCCCAACGTAATCGGCAGATAGGGCGGCAGCGGGCTGGTGATACCGAAGCGGCGCGCCACCTCAATCACGTCGTTGATCCCGATCTTGTCCGCGAGCTTTACGGCCGGAACGTTGCGCGAACCGGCCAGGGCGCGGCGCAAAGTGATCATGCCCTCGTATCGCTCGTCGTAGTTGTGCGGAGAATAGGCCTGGCCGCCGCTCATGACGGTGAACGGAGCGTCGAGGATGGTGTCGAAAGGAGTGAAGCCCTTCTCCAGCGCTGCCGCGTAGACGTAGACCTTGAACGAGCTGCCCACCTGGCGCTGCGCCTGCGTGGCGCGATTGAACTTCGAATCCTCGAAACTGTAGCCGCCCACCATGGCCTTTACTTCGCCCGAGCCATTGTCGATGGCCAGCATGGCAGCCTGCGGGCCGGGATCCTGCTCCAGCGTCACATGGGCCGTGCTGCCGCTGAGATCTCGAATGTAAAACTGGGCGATGTCGCCGGCGTGGAGCAATTCGTTGGGCAGGTGTCGCCCGGTCCACGCGAAATCGGGCGGCGTGAGAACCGCGCGGTAAGGCCCGATTTTTATGATCGCTGCCTTATCGTCGGCGGCCATGACCAGGCCATTGACGTAATCGCCTTTGGAAATGGTCCGGTGCCAATCGTCGTCATCGTAATTTTGCAGCGACGCCATGTTTGTCGCGGACGACGTTGGGGAGATTGCCGCGCCAGCCGTGCCGCCGCTCGTAGGCGTGCAAGCCATCTCGTACGGCGCTGTTGGCGGCGCGCTGCATGACCGATATTGAGCGTGGTATAGACGCGCAGCCCATGCTCGTGCACGGCTTCGGTGCCGTAGGTGCGCTTCGAGATACTTGCGGATCTCTTCCACAAAATAGGGCGCCAGTTCGTTTCGCGGCGACTGCACGTTGAGGTTGATCGGGTTGTAGCCTGCGCCTGGCGCTCTTGCTGCGTGGTGATCTTGCCGTCCCGCTGCATCAGATCGAGCACCAGATTGCGGCGATCCAGGGCTCGCTTCGGATTGGTGATCGGAGAATAAGCCGGGCCGCGAATCAGCGCGGCGAGCAACGCGGCCTCGGGCAGCGTCAGCTTGCCAACGGGCCTGCCAAAATAAAACTCCGAGGCGGCCTCAAATCCATAATTGCCGTGCGCCAGATAAACCTGGTTGGCGTACATGGTGAAGATCTGCTGCTTGGTGTAGTTGCGTTCGATCTGAATGGCCAGCAGCGTTTCCTGCATCTTTCTGCGAAAGCTGCGGTCGGAGCGGTCGAGAAAAAGGCCGCCGGCAAGCTGCATGGTGAGCGTGCTCGCCCCTTCTCGAATGCGGCCGCGTAGTGGCGTTGCGCCACGCCGCCTCCATCACGCGCGGCAGATCGACGCCCCAATGCTCAAAGAAATGCTGGTCTTCAGTCGAGGTGATGGCGTCTTTCAGGACGGGCGGCATCTGTTCCCAGGTGAGCAGGATGCGCCGCTGCAGTGCGAAATTTCCGATCTGCTGGCCGTCGTCGGCGTAGAGCTCGGTCACGACGTTGGGGCGATAATCCTCCAGCGCGCGGATTTCCGGCAAATCCGTGGAGTAGACAAACACGAGACCGGCGGCGGCACCGAGCAAGATGGCCGCGACAAACAGAATCGCAAACGCCAGGCGTCCGGCCAGCCTGTGTCCACGGATCTGTAGCGTTATCGAAGGGAATCGGAACCATGGTGTTTGATCGATTCTAATCCCAGCGGCGTCCCAGTAGGTAGAGAAACGGGCGAGGATGAATCGCGACCCGCGAGTTTACTGTGAAGCTACGCCTGAGAGCTGCCGGCGTGACGCGAAAGAAATGCCCCCCCGGTGACGGCGAGCGCGAGGGCAATGAGGCCTCCGTCAACGATCAATTCTCTGGCGCGGCTTTACGCTGCCGTTGCCGAAGCAGCCGCAATTGATCTCGAGCCCTCCGAGCGCGGCATGCGCCAGTGCGATCATGAACACGACCAGCAGCGCGGTGATCGTCAGGCCCGCCCATCGCACGCCCAGGCCAATGATTAACAGCGCACCAAGCACCAGCTCCAGCCACGGCAAAATCTTTGCCATCCACTCGACCATCGCCGAGGGGCATCATCCGGTAGGAGTCGATGCCCATGGCGAAGATGAAATAGTAGTCACGCAGGTGCCATGCACCGTCGTAGTGCAGCTTGGTAGTAGGCCGCATAGACGAAAATCACGCCGAGAATTATCCGACGCGAAAAGCAGAAGGAGTCGCGCTCTTGTTCTGCACAAGCGGCCGCTCGATGACCATGGGGCTTGCCTGGCTCATGGTCTCAGCGCTGCTGCAAGAGATAATCGATATACTGCTTGAGAAGCGAATAGTTCACGCCGCCCGGCGGCAGTGGAGTCGTCTGCCCGCTGTGAATCACGTAAATCGACGGCGTGCCGTTCACGCCGCGCGAGTCGCCCAGATGCCATATCGCGCGCGATCGCCGCATCAATTTGCGCGCCTTGCGTTGCCTGGATCGTCCGGACTTTCTTCATATCTGCCGGCGCCAGAGCATCGGCGAGGGTCTCCTCGATTTTCCCGGTCGAGCCCCATTCGTCTTGCTTGGCGTAAAGAGTCTGCTCGGCCGTCGGAAAGACGCCGGCAATGGCGGCAGCACTTGCCCAACGCGCCGCTTCGCGAGAATGGGAGTGCATGGAGAGCGGAAAGTCGCGATGAACGTAGTAGACCTTGCCCTGAGGGATGTAGACTGTCCATCAATTGGCGCGCCGTATCCTGATAAAAAACGCGGCACTGAGGACACTGATAGTCGCTGAAAACCTCGATGGTGATGGGAGCCTGGCGCGAGCCCATGGACTTGAGCCCAGTCAAGTCCGACGCGGGAGCCGCCCTGACTCGCCGACGCGGGAGCGGCCTTACTCGCCGAGGCGGCAGCCGCCTTCGTCGCCTGGCCACCCTGTTGAGGGCGCGCGATGAGCAGCGCCGGCAACGCCAACAGACAGAGCGCGATCAATTGAATTGCTTTCAGGCGACAAATTCTTCACATGTCCTCCCTGAGAGTGACGCCCGAATCCGATGGGAGCGGTATTGTAATAGGATGCGAGCTTACTTAGAAGTGTTTGGCGTCAGAAAAACGAATCTCTTGGGCGGGGAACTTGAGCAGACCCGCTTGGATCTCTGTTCCTGGCGGGGTGACTTCGAAGGAGGCTGCGGCGGAAGACTGCGGAGAACGATATTTGAATTCGGAGTGGAAGCGGCGAGGTCTCCTGAGATGCTAGTCTGATAGCGCCATAATATCTTGATTCAAAGTAGGTTATTGCATGCTATCAAGTATCTTGACAAGACAACACTCAAGCTGTAATATTCACCGCGTGAATCGCCCCGCGCGCCCGGCAGCCCCGGGCTGCACGCACAGGGGCAACGACGGAGGAAGAGATGAGTAAGATTATCGGCATTGATTTGGGCACCACCAATTCCGTGGTTGCCGTAATGCAGGGCGGAGAGCCCGTTGTCATCCCCAACCAGGAAGGAGCACGCACCACTCCTTCTGTGGTGGGCATCACCAAAACCGGGGAACGGTTGGTGGGGCAGGTGGCCAAGCGGCAGGCGGTGACCAACCCGGAGAACACGGTCTATTCCATCAAGCGCTTCATGGGACGCCGCTACGATGAGGTCGGCGAAGAAGCCAAGCGCAGTGCCCTACAAGGTCGACGCGCGGGCCGCACGACGATGCCCGGGTCGAGATCTTCGGCAAGAGTTATAGCCCGCCGGAAATTTCCGCGATGATCCTGCAGAAGTTGAAGACCGCCGCCGAGGATTTCCTGGGCGAGAAGGTCAGCAAGGCGGTGATCACCGTGCCCGCCTATTTCAACGATAGCCAGCGGCAAGCGACGAAGCAGGCCGGCGAAATTGCGGGGCTCGAGGTTCTGAGAATCATCAATGAGCCGACGGCCGCGGCTCTCGCGTATGGCTTGGACAAGAAGAAAGACGAGACCATCGCCGTGTACGACCTAGGCGGCGGCACGTTCGATATCTCCATCTCTGGAGGTAGGCGAAGGCGTGGTGGAGGTGAAGTCCACCAACGGCGACACCCACCTGGGCGGCGACGATATCGACCACAAAATCGTGGATTGGCTGGTTGCGGAATTCAAGAAAGATCAAGGGATCGACGTCGGCAAGGACCGCATGGCGATTCAGCGGCTGCAGAGAAGCGGCGGAAAAGGCCAAGATCGAGCTCTCGCAGACTCAGGAGACCGATATCAATCTGCCGTTCCTCACTGCCGATGCCTCCGGGCCAAAGCACATGCAGCATAAAGCTGACGCGCGCGAAGCTCGAGCAGTTGATGGAAGACCTGCTGCAGCGCACCGTGGGTCCGGTGAAGCAGGCGCTTTCGGACGCGGGCTTGACCGCCGGACAAGATCGACGAGGTCGTGCTGGTGGGCGGCTCGACGCGCATCCCGCGCGTGGTACAGATCGTGAAAGACCTGTTCGGAGGCAAGGAGCCGCACAAAGGCGTCAATCCGGACGAAGTGGTGGCGGTGGGCGCCGCGATTCAGGGAGGCGTGCTGGGCGGCGAGGTGAAGGACATCCTCCTGCTCGACGTGACGCCGCTTTCCCTTGGCGTGGAGACGCTGGGCGGCGTGATGACCGTGCTGATTCCGCGGAACACGACCATACCGACGCGCAAGTCCGAGGTATTTTCGACGGCTTCGGACAATCAGCCCTCGGTCGAGATTCACGTCCTGCAGGGCGAACGCAAGATGGCGCCGGATAATCGCACGCTCGGCAAATTCCACTCTGATGGGCATTCCGCCCGCGCCGCGAGGCATGCCGCAAGTCGAGGTGACGTTTGACATCGACGCGAACGGCATCTTGAACGTCTCGGCAAAGGACATGGCCACCAACAAAGAGCAGAAGATCACCATCACCGCGTCCACCGGCCTGAGCAAGGAAGAGGCCGAAAAGATGCGCGAACGAAGCCGAGTCGCACGCCGACGAAGACCGCCGCAAGCTGGCGGAGGTCGAGGCCCGCAACACGCTCGATTCGCGCGTCTACCAGATGGAGAAGCTCATCCGCGAGAATCGCGAGAAGCTCGCGGAAGCCGACGTCAAGCCGGTGGAAGAGGCCATCGAGAAGGCCAAGAGCGCACTCGCTGGAGGAAATCTCGAGAGCCATGCAATCCGCGACGAAGGAACTGGAAAGCGTGTCGCACAAGGTGGCCGAGGTGCTCTATCGGGCGAGCGCAGCCGCAGGGGCTGCCGGAGCAGGAGGCCAGGGAGCGCCGGGCGGAACGTCTGGCGGTCCGCAGGGCGACGCCGGCGGTCCTGCGGGAAGAAGAAGGGTGAGGGCGAAGTCATCGACGCCGAATACGTCGACGTGGATGAGTCGAAGAAACCGAACTGATCAAGTCCACCGACGAGCAACCAAGTAGGCCCAACCAGGAGGACACGCCGCGTGGCCTCCTGGTTAGAGCTAATTAGACGGGAGCAAGAATGACCGACGGCATCAAGCGAGCGGGACCTCCGCTGGCGCTGCAAAAGCTCCGCGACAATTTTTATCTCGTGCAAGTACAGCTGACGGAGACTCCTTCCGCGGATTGGAAGCGCTTGTTTTACGACACGCAGCAGTCGCCGCCCGCGGAATTTCCGCCGCGAGCGGTGGAAATCAGCGGGCACCTGTTGCGCTTTCGTTCCGATGCCGCGCTGTGGAGCCGAAAGTAGGCTGGATCGATCGTTGGATCGAACGCGCCAATCAGAAGGAGCAGGCCATGGGCGGACGCCTGGATGAAGAGCGGCGCCGGCGTCGCGAAGAGTTGTCACGCGAGCAATCCGAATTGGCGGACCTTAACGCCCGCTGGGCGAAACTTTAAGACCCGGCTTCGCTTTCAAAGAGCGGAATCAGAAACATGGCGACGACAACCAAACAAGACTATTACGAACTGCTGGGCGTGGGCCGCAAGGCCGCCCAGAAGGAGATTCGTCAGGCCTACCGCAAGCTTGCCCGCAAGTATCATCCAGACCTGAATCCCGGCGACAAATCCGCGGAAGAGAAGTTCAAGCAGGTTCAGGAAGCCTACGACGTCCTCTCCGACGCGAAAAAGCGCCAGATGTACGATCAGTTCGGATTTGACGCCGACCGGCGATCGGCGGCCCCGCCGGGCCAAGGGGCTGCGCCCGAATGTCGATTTCGGCGGATTTGATTTCGACGGCACGTCCGGGACGAATTTCCGCGACCTTTTCAGCCAGTTCTTTCGCGGAGGGGCCGGAGCGCAAGCCGCTGACGAAAACGAACCCGGTTCGGACCTCGAGTACGGAATCGAAATCGATTTTTGGGAGGCCGTGCGCGGCACGGTAAAGAAAGTAACCATTTCGCGGCTGGAAACTTGCTCGGCGTGCGGCGGATCAGGCGGCGTGGGCTCGCCGCAGACGTGCGAAGCGTGCGGCGGTAAGGGGCACGTTTCCCAGACGAGCGGCCGCATGCGGTTTAACGTCGCCTGTTCGCGCTGCGGAGGCACGGGCCGGGTTCGCCCGATCTGCCGAACATGCGGCGGCGAAGGCCGCGTGCGCCGGGCGGAGACCATCGACGTCAGAATTCCCGCGGGCGTGCAGAGCGGATCGCGCGTGCGCGTTCCCGGCCACGGCAATGCCGGCACTCACGGCGCGCCTCCGGGTGATCTTTACTTCATCACCGAAGTGAAGCCACACCCTTATTTCGAACGGCGCGGCGACGATCTTTACACCGTGGTGCCGATTACGGTTACCGAAGCGGCTCTGGGCGCCAAGATCGAAGTGCCCACGCTCGACGGACGTTCGCTATTGCGCGTCCCGCCCGGAACCAGCAGCGGGCAGAAGCTTCGGCTGCGCGAAAAGGGCGTGCCTTCGGTTCGGCAACCGGGTAAACGCGGCAACCTCTACGTGGAGTTGCAAGTCGTGGTACCCAAGCCCGTGGATGAGCGCGTGCGCGAATTTATTGCGCGAACTGGCGAAGCTCGAGCCAGAAGATCCGCGCAGCGATCTTTTTGCGCGCGCCGGAACGTAGCGGCAGAGACCGGCGCTAGCGGGAGGGAGAAGTCCAATGCCCATCCGAACGACGAGGAAAAAGAGTCGCGCTGGATACATGATCAGCGCGGTGGCTGAGCTTTACCAGCTTCATCCTCAGACTTTGCGGCTTTACGAACGAGTCGGCCTGCTCAAGCCATCGCGCTCGCAGGGCAACACTCGCCTTTACACCGATGGGGACCTCGAGAGGCTTGAAGTGATTCTCACGCTCACGCGCGAGATGGGCGTCAACCTGGCCGGTATCGAAATTATCCTGAACATGCGCGAGAAGATGTCAGAGATGCAGCGGCAGATGCAGGCCTTCACCGAATTCGTGCAGCAAGAACTCTCGCGCGGGATGAACTCGGTGCAGCTCAAGCCTTCGCCGCGACGCGTTGATGCGCGTTCCGCCTCCCCGCGTGATTCGCGTACATAAAGAGCCGCGCTAGCGCATTGTTTTTGCCCGCGCTTCGATTTACACATTTCCGATATTTTCCACGCCTGTGTTCCCTTGCATGCCGCCGTGCGGCGGCCTATGCTGTCGATTCATGGCGCAATCGCAGTGTCCCCTCTGCAGTGGAACCGGTTGGCGCGTGGTGGAGCGCGTCGACGCCAACGAAAAGGCCGAGCGCGTCGTCCAGCGCAAAGACGTTACGCTGGGCGCTTCAACAGCTCCGCCGAAACTTGCCTGGGCCGTGCCCTGCGAGTGTTCCCAAGCCGATCGAGCCACACGCAGCCTGACGCGAGCGCGCATCCCGCGCCGCTACGAACATTGCGATTTCGAAAACTTCGAGACGGACCTCTGGGAAGGCGGCAGCCGCTCCGAAGGAACACAGTGGGATCGCAGCCTGGCGCAGGCCAGGCTCGTGGTGCAGGGCTTCGCGCAGAATTATCCGGCTGCCGGTGAGACCGGCCTCTTATTGATGGGGCCTTGCGGAGTGGGCAAGACTCATCTCGCCGTGGCTGCGCTGCGCGCATTGATGAATCGCGGGCATGAGGCGCGGTTCTACGACTATCGCGAACTTCTCAAGGATCTGCAGGCCAGCTACGATCCCGACCATCCCGTCAGCGAAATGGCGTGCTTGGACCGGTGCTCAAAGCGGAAGTTCTCCTGATCGACGATATCGGCGCGAGCAAGCCCTCGCCCTGGGCGCTCGATACGGTGGGACACATTCTGAACAAGCGCTACAACGAAAAGCGCGTCACGCTGCTGACCACCAATTATCTGGACGCGCCCGAAGGCGAGCCGGGCGTCTCGCGGCTGCCATCGGGGCAAAAAATCACCGCGGCGCGAGATGAGACGCTGATCGATCGTTTGGGACAGCGGGTGCGGTCGCGGCTTTATGAGATGTGCCGCATGGTGGAAATTTTCGCTCCTGATTGGCGCCAGGAAATTCGCCGAGCGGGCCGCACGCGCTCGTGAGCGCGCCGCATTTTCGTTTTGCGAGCAAGCGAGTTTGCAAGTGCGAGCGAGTGCAAGAATCAAGCCAATGCAAGAAGCAAAAATGATGCGAAGAGATTTCCACTGGAATTGTTTCGCTTCGGCTTGACAAAGTTGGGTGCGGTGTTAATATCACTTAATCCGCTGTAGCCTGCCTGCCGGACAGGAAGGCCTGCTCTTTGACAACTGAATGAGATGTGCCAGAACCCGTTCGGTTTTACCCTGAGTCCCGCTTGCGGGACAAAGGTTAGAGTGAGCCGAGCGATATCATTACAAAAGTTCGTTCTGAAATCACTCTTCGGCGTAACAGCCGAAATTAGATTTTAGAACAACCAGCTTCAAACGAGAGTTTGATCCTGGCTCAGAGCGAACGCTGGCGGCGTGCTTAACACATGCAAGTCGAGTGCGCAGTCTTCTGTAGCAATACAGGAGATCGGCGCACGGCGCACGGGTGCGTAACACGTGGGTAACCTGCCCTCCAAAGGGGGATAACCCCGCGAAAGCGGGGCTAATACCGCATGACATTCCGGTGACCTCGGTCGCTGGAATCAAAGCCCGCAAGGGCGTTGGGGGAGGGGCCCGCGGCCGATTAGCTTGTTGGCGAGGTAACGGCTCACCAAGGCTTTGATCGGTAGCCGGTCTGAGAGGATGGCCGGCCACACTGGAACTGAGACACGGTCCAGACTCCTACGGGAGGCAGCAGTGGGGAATCTTGCGCAATGGGCGAAAGCCTGACGCAGCGACGCCGCGTGGGGGATGAAGCTTTTCGGAGTGTAAACCCCTTTCGACCCGGACGAAACGCCCGCAAGGGCTTGACGGTACGGGTATAAGAAGCCCCGGCTAACTACGTGCCAGCAGCCGCGGTAAGACGTAGGGGGCCAGCGTTGCTCGGAATTACTGGGCGTAAAGGGTTCGTAGGCGGTGCGGTAAGTCGGAAGTGAAATCTCTGGGCTTAACTCAGAGGCTGCTTTCGAAACTGCCGTGCTGGAGTGCGGGAGAGGCGAGTGGAATTGCAGGTGTAGCGGTGAAATGCGTAGATATCTGCAGGAACACCCGTGGCGAAGGCGGCTCGCTGGACCGCAACTGACGCTGAGGAACGAAAGCTAGGGGAGCAAACAGGATTAGATACCCTGGTAGTCCTAGCCCTAAACCATCAGGACTTGGGGTGGCCCGCGTTGGCGGGTCGTCCCGGAGCTAACGCGTTAAGTCCTGCGCCTGGGGAGTACGGTCGCAAGGCTGAAACTCAAAGGAATTGACGGGGGCCCGCACAAGCGGTGGAACATGTGGTTCAATTCGACGCAACGCGAAGAACCTTACCTGGGCTCGAAGTGCTGGTGACCAGCGGTGGAAACATCGCCTTCCCGCAAGGGACACCAGTAGAGGTGCTGCATGGCTGTCGTCAGCTCGTGCCGTGAGGTGTTGGGTTAAGTCCCGCAACGAGCGCAACCCCTACTCTTAGTTGCCACCCGCAAGGGGGAACTCTAAGAGGACTGCTCCGGATAACGGAGAGGAAGGTGGGGATGACGTCAAGTCAGCACGGCCTTTATGTCCAGGGCTACACACGTGTTACAATGCGCGGTACAAACCGTCGCGAACCCGCGAGGGGGAGCTAATCGGAGAAAACTGCGCTCAGTTCGGATTGCAGTCTGCAACTCGACTGCATGAAGCCGGAATCGCTAGTAATGGCGTATCAGAACGACGCCGTGAATACGTTCCCGGGCCTTGTACACACCGCCCGTCACATCACGAAAGTGGGTTGTACTAGAAGTCGCCATGCTAACCGCAAGGAAGCCAGCGCCCAAGGTATGATTCACGATTGGGGTGAAGTCGTAACAAGGTAGCCGTAGGAGAACCTGCGGCTGGATCACCTCCTTTCTAAAGACAACCCGGCTTGCCGATCCTGTGTTTACTGGCGTAAGTCCCCGGCGTAATAGGGAACTTGCCCGGTAATAAAATCGCAGGTGAAGCAGCCCAAGAATCCCGCGCGCCTGAGTTACACAGACGCACGAAGGATTCACCCCGAGTGATCCTGGTCATTCACTTGATTTGGATTACGAGGGTCTTCTCGGCGTACTCACAACGCCGAGAAAAAATGGTTTCGCTCTTACGCCCCGCAAGGGGCACAAAAGGGTTCACTCACCGAACGGGTTCTGACAGATCTCATTCAGCTTGTCGCAGCGAAAGTCACCAACAGGATGAGCTTTCGCCGGTTAAAGAAGTAGAAGCGCAAGGCTTTCTCCGGAGTTTTCTTCCCACAAAAATACGCGTGCGTATGTTGCTGCGTTGACGCTTTCGCTGTCATCCCGAGCGCAGCGAGGGATCGACTTTTGCCTTGGGTTGTGTAGCCCCGGACTGAAGTCCCGCATCTCTCAGCCACTGCGGTGTCATCCTGAGCGTTCCGGGGTCCCCGGCACACGCCGGTTTTGCTGCGCTGGGGTGGAGGAGCGAAGGATCTCTCCTCGTCTTTTTTCCGCCCCCTAATTCTTGTCATCCCGAGCCACGCGAGGGATCTGCTGTTGCCTTTCGGCGTACCTCGCTGCCGCAGGCGGTCGCGTAGGCCCAGCCGCAGCGACAATAGAGTTGTCTTAGGGTGCTGCCTTCGCGAAATGATGAAGCCTTTCGGGGCACGGACTTAATTCCTGAGGTGGCCTGGTCCTTTCGCGAAAGGCACGCTAGCACGACCGCCGAGAAGGCTTTCGAATGCTCTTCCTCGAATTGTATTCTCAAGCGATCCGAATTTTCTCCTCCCTTGCAAACACGTCGTCACGGGCGTCAAACACCCCCTCGTTTGCAATTACAAAGCGGCTGAGGTCTGCGTGGCAAGCCTCGCTGCTTCCGCACGATTTCCCAAAGAGGTCGACAGGCGTGTGTGTCACGGCTTCAAAGAGCGATTCCCCATTGTTCGCAAACACTTTTGACGTACCGCGGGCAAGCGCTTGAATCGAATCGTAAAGCTCGTCAAAGTCGACCCAGCTTTCCTCGATGAAGAATTGCGGCCAGACCAGCAATATTCGGCGAGGGATGAGCGGCCGTAACCAGCCAAATCGCGGATACCAGAAGCGGCCATTGACCCACAAAACATGGACGCGCGTTGCAACGCCGCACATCCGGGCTGCTGCTTCGAGGCACGCCATCCTTTGGCTGCAGGAGCCCCGCTGTTTGCGAAGCGTCTCCGAAGCAGGCTGAAGCTCGCGCACGCTGTAGACTGGTCTCAATCTCGCAAGGAGGCACTGATGAGCGGTTTGCACAAGGCCGCGAGCGGAGTGGCAATCTCTTATAACATCGACGACCGCTCGCACTTCAGAGCTGTGATAATCGAGGATAGTAGTGTCTATTAGATTGTTCGGGTTCGGTTTGTCGTGAGCGGTCACGTCAAACGGACTTTATCAACTACGTGCAGCAATCCAAATTGAAAAGAGCTATTCATTCGGAAACGCCGCCTTCGACCGGTGCCGCCCATGGTTGGGGCTGGCTGCCCCTGCCTTGTCTCGTAGGAATGGCATTTAGAATCCGTCGATCGCTACCCCCCTGGGGCTTCATGTGGGCCCTCGCATTTGCAATCTATTTTGGGGTTAAGTGGCTGACGTGGTGGAAGGCTCGCGACAATGTTCCACATACACTCGGGCGTTCGCTAGCCTATCTGTTGGCCTGGCCCGGCATGGAGGCGTCATCTTTTCTTGAGGAAGGGCATCAACCTCCGAAGCCTGGAGTTAGGCAGTGGCTTTGGGCATCAATTAAGACCTCTCTGGGAATCGTTCTCCTGTGGGGAGGCGTTCGCATCGTGCCGCCAGAGTTCCCGCTAGCGCGCGGTTGGGTCGGTTTGCTTGGGACTCATATTTCTTCTTCATTTTGGTAGTTTCGAATTGGTAGCACTAGGATGGCAGGCCTTAGGAGTGCATGCGCAACCGATCATGCAGAAGCCTGCTTCGTCGCACTCTCTGAGCGAATTTTGGGGCAGACGCTGGAACTTGGGTTTTCGCCAACTTTCCTACGATCTCCTTTTTCATCCGTTGCGTCGATTCTTAGGAGTAGAGGCAACAACAATGCTGGTTTTCCTTTTCTCTGGGCTAATCCATGAGTTAGTCATTTCAGTTCCGGCACAGGGCGGCTATGGATTGCCTACGGGCTATTTCCTTCTACAGGGATTTGGCATCCTCTTTGAGCGCTCACGCACGGGGCGGTACCTCGGCCTGCAATCTGGGCTGCGCGGCTGGATGTTTATGGCGGCTGTCACAGCGGGACCAATCCGATGGCTTTTTCACATGCCATTCGTCATTCGGGTTACGCTTCCATTCCTGAGAGCAATTCACGCTCTATGACTCCAACCCTGTTATATCGCTTCTTTGATATCGGATTGTGGCTGGCCGGAGCTGGTCATTTCGTCATATTAATTGCCAGTTTTCAAGTGCCCTATCGATTGCGTTGGAAGGAAGATTTGAAATCGCTGATGCCCTTCAACCGAAAACTCTTGTGGGTACAAAGTGGTTTCACCGTGCTGACCATACTGGCTTTTGGAACGCTTACGTTCGCTTTGCATAAGGAGTTGCTTCGAGGCGACAATGCGGCGCTGGACCTGGCTGCTTTTATCGGGATATATTGGTCGGCCCGCGTGTTAGTTGACGCACTCTACTTCTCTCAGGCCGACTGGCCAAAGGGAACACAATTTCTCGTCGGACACATCCTTCTCACTTCCCTTTTTTCAGTACTCGCCGTCAGCTATCTGGGAATATTCTTTTGGCACGTGCTTCGCGGAAGTGGATGATCACGAAGTCCACGGCAGGGCACTCATCGAAAACATATCTCGCACGGTTTCGTTCATTCAACGCGCTACTTGCGGTCATTGGAGGCGTAGCCGATTCCCATCGGAGCGCCGCGCTCCACGACTTACAGGGTCGCCGACTTTGGGGGCTGTATCGCGAACTCCAAAAACGAAGCGGCTGCCAAAATAGAATGTCAGCCCGAGTCCCCAAGCCGCCACGGCAATCGTCACCGGTAAAGAAATGAGATGTTTGACCGAACCCGCTACTCCGATACACAAGAAAGCGACTGAGAGCAGCGCACCCAGTAAATTACCAGCGACTGAGACCGTTCCTCCAGTTCCACCTGATTCACTAGGCCTGCGGTCAAGCTTCCAACCCAAAAACCACCAAAATACGAACGCAGCTAAATAAAAGTGACCATAGCCGTAATCAAGCGTTGTGGCGGGCGCCAGAGGCAACGGGTGAATCGCGTTCGACACAACGAATGACGGCGCATTCAGCGAATAGCTAATCACCTGGCCGAGCGGCATGTAAGTGATTTCATAGAGAGCCGCGTCAGGCCTGGCCTTTCGGAAATTCAAATACTCACTCCGGCTCAGACCTTGTAATCCTAATGCCATCGCTAGATTTGCAATCGATAAGACGAGGCACCATCTTAGACGTTTCATTGTGAGCATCCCTGGACCTGCGTAGTACTTAGCGGGGGAGAGTTCAGGAATTGCATTAAGCAAGTAATAATATTCGATTCATGCCGCCCGCCGGCGAACAATCCAAATATTTCCAACCCCTAAGATCACACACTCGCCGACTGCCGTGCCGCTGACCACGTGCGGCGCGGAAGCGAATGATGACGAAGTTTACACCAGGGCACTGATCGTACCGTCGCGGGGTTTGTGTGACGAATCGCATTAAGTAAGGAACTGCCAAAATACCCGAGCAGGACCAGGCCCCAGACAACGGCAGCGCCAAAGACAACGGGCGACGACTCAACCCGGTGCAACGTCGCAAGGGCGTTAGATACGCCTTCCCATATGATCAGACATGAAAAGGCGACGCCTAATAAATTGCGTATCATGTTCCATGCGTATGGGCCGCCTCGGTTCGATCGATCGTCCAATTTCCAGCCGATACACCACCAAAAGATGAAGACGGCGATGTAGTACTCAGGGCCACCGTCATGAGGAAACCAATACACAGCCTCATAGAGGTGCTCAAAATTACGGACTAGGTTGGAGGCGACGTAAGCCGGCGAGTTAAGGCAATAGCTGATCGCTTGAGCCGGAGGCATGTAGAGATAGTTTCCTTCGTAGAACCTGAGTGGATCTAAGCGCTGGACGAGGTGATACTCTCTCGCCGCCATGAAACCCAAGACGACCGCCAGGGCGAAGCTGCTAACCGACAACAGTACTCGCCATTTTGCGTTACGCATTTTCGATATCCTTCGCGGCTTAGATCGTTAAGTGAGGCCACCACAGCGTTCGGATCTGTAGATTTCCGAGCATGCTCATTCGAATGGCGCATTCGAATAGCTTTCCAGTAAACAATGCTGTTGACTTGTGTTTACTAATAGTGTACGCTAGGCTATGTTCGCGCTCGAAGGCAGTTCTTTCATCGCTTTTTCCGTCTGGCCTATTCCCCGACGGCCATATCAGCCTGAACTCAGTTCGCTCGCGGCTCGCCGCAGCCGGCTTCCCTGCTCGTGTCCCATGCCCTCGGGTCTTCTCCTGCCGGTTCGCGCTCCCGCACTAAGGCCAGCAGAATGAACACTTGCACAAAACATCCCGCAACCCCTGTGTAATGAACTCTTACGCAATCGTGCAGTTCTGCAAGTCTTCTTGTAGAATGAGCCCTTCGCGAAAAAACAGGGGGGGGGCCCGGTGGGAGGCCTCCCCGATAGCTTCAGACGCCACAAGAAAGTCATTTTACGGAATCGCAGAACCCTACGAGATCAGCGGGCGGCGGGCGAGGCGTTCGAGGATGCGATACGGCGCGGCATCCGGAGCGGCCAGCGCCTCCGGCGGAATCAGGAGCGTCTGCTCGACGGCGTACTGCCCGGACATGGCCGCGTGCGCCACGCCATCGGTATACACCATCCACGTCGCGAGCGGCGGAAACTCGATGCGAAGCTTCGGGCAAGTGGTCTGGAAGTCGCCATTCTCTTTGAGGTAGTCGTGGAATCGCAGCATGAAGCGGTCATACGGCGTGCGGCTGAGTTTTTTCCAGCCCAGCGCGGCGGCCCATCGCGACACGCCGCGGCTGACGAAATTATTGTTTGCCGCGAAGCGCTGGAGCCCGGCGCCGCTCGCGTACTTTTCCGCGAGCCAGCCGAAATCCGTGGTCGCGTGCCACACGCGCACCTTCGACGGGTGCAGGTTCGTGAATACGCGCAGAATGCGCCCGCCGCGCGTGGGGCGGCTCGGGAACGCGTCCACGTGCAGCAGATCGTTGCGCTTGTGCAGCGGCAGGTCGCGTCCCTCTTCTTCAAACGGGCGGAAGCTGGCGAAATCGAGCGTCCACCTGCCCGCGTACGGGCGAAGAAAATCGCGCAGGAACTCGACCACGTGCGCGCTGTAATTCCGCAGCACCTGGTGAAGACGCGTCTCGGCCTCGTGATCGCCGGAAAATCCGCGCAGCACGTCGCCGGCCGGCCGGTAGGAGACATTTTTGTGCAGCCGCAGCTCATTCCATTCGCGCGAAAGCAGGAATTCGCGTTCGTCAGACGGGAAATCGTATGGGAGCTTCGGGAAGAACAGAATCTGACCGGCCTCGAGCTGGCGGCAAAGCGCGAGCGCCCGCGCGTCTTTGTCGTCGGCATTCGTCCAGCCGCCGGGAAATCTGTAATCGTCAACCGTGATCCAGTTTGCGTTCGGCATGGCTTTTCAGGCGTACGGCGCCGGCAGGCCCAGTGCTTTGCGGTGCGCGCGCATCTCCGTCTGCACGTGCGTGCGAATGCGCAGATTCGACCGAGCCTTCGCCGTACAAAGCAGGATAAATCCCGCTTCGCGGTCCTGGGGAAAATAACTCACCGCGTCGCTGGGATCAAATTCCCCCGGCTCGAGCAGTTGTCCGGCGCAGGTGAGACAGCGACCCTGATGGCAAATCGCCGGCAGATTGATTCCGGCAGCTTTGGCCTCGTCCCAGAGGTGCTCGCTGGCGTGCGCGTGAATCACGCGCGGACCGTACGGCGTGACCAGCGTCACGTCGAAAGCTCTATCGTTGAACGCATCCTGCTTCAATGCGTCGTTCGATGGATCGTTCGATGCGTTGGCAGCTTCTTCACCCGGCATGGATTAGATGATGACGGCAGGCTGGCGAACGCGCAAGGCTGGCCCGCCGACACGGCGCGAGCCAGCCTTCGGGCAAATGAAAAACGTGAGCTGGGCGAAAAAAGCAAAACTCACGGATTGTAGAAATGGCTGTTCTTGCTGTACGGCGCTTCGCCCGGAGTGCCCCGGCGGAAGTGGCCGGAGGGAACGCTCTTGCCATCGCGCTCATGCGCCAGCAGCTCGATGAACCAGGCCTCGTGCTCGATCTCTTCGTTCAGGATGCGCGAGGCCATATCGTAGGTACGCGGATCTTTGCCGAAGGTCAGATCGCAGATCTCGATCCAGCTGCGGATGGCGCAGCGCTCGGATTCGAGCAGCAGCGTCAGGATGTTGACCACGGTCGGCGGATCGGGCAGCTTGGCCGCCACGCAGCCGGCCTGGTCGTGAAACACTTTCAGGTCGTTCGGCAGTTCCCCGCCGAGCTCATAAATGCGCGGGACGATGAGCTCCCAGTGGGCCCGGTCTTCCAGGCGCGCATCTTCGCAGATCTCTTTGTAATCTTCATGACCCGCGAGGTGCATGCGCAGGATGGTGTAGTAATAATAAGTGCTGGCAAATTCCGCCGCGGCGTTTGCCACCAGCATCTTGATCAGCTTCGGGACGTCCACTCCGCGCGCGCTAATCACTTCCACGCCCACGCGTTGCGAAATGTCGCCGTACTTCACGGTCTGCTTTTTATCAGCCATCTTTTGGCCCTCCACAGCGAGGGTAGAGTTTCGCCAAGCCAAGGTCTAATATATGAATGCTATGGGATTCATAGGCGAAACAGATCGCAACATGCGCCGGAGCTTCTGAAGGATGGAATTGCACCAGCTGCGTTATTTCTGCGCCGTGGCTCGCGCCGGAAACTTCACGCGAGCCGCCGAGGATCAGCACGTGGCGCAGCCCTCGCTATCGCAGCAGATCCGCAAGCTCGAGGACGAACTCGGCGCCAAGCTCTTCGACCGCTTCCCGCGTTTTGCGCGGCTCACTGACTTCGGCAAAGCCTTTCTGCCCAAGGCCGGCGAGATTCTGCGCCAGGTCGGCCAGGCGCGCACCGAGATTCAGGAGATGTCGGGAGCTGAGGTGGGAACCGTGGTCGTGGGAGCGATTCCCACGATTGCTCCCTATTTTCTCGGCCCCGCGCTGGCCCGCTTTGCCACCCGGCATCCAGCCGTTTCCATCAGCGTGGTCGAGGAGATCACGCCGATCCTGCTCGATCGGCTGCACAACGGGCAGGTAGACCTGGTTGTTTTGGCGCTGCCGGTTCGTGGTGAGGAACTCATATCGGAGAGCTCTTTCGCGAGACCCTCTTCGCGGCTCTGCCGGCGGGACATCGGCTGGCGGGGCGCAGATCCCTGTCGTTGAGCGAAATTCGGGAGGACCCCTTTCTGCTCCTCAAGGAAGGCCATTGCTTCCGGGAAAATGCGCTTTCGGCCTGCCGCAGGTCGCGCGTGAATCCGAACGTGGTCTTCGAGAGCGGACAATTCTCGACCATTGTGTCCATGGTAGCGACGGGCATGGGGGTGTCTGTGGTGCCGGCGATGGCGGTGGAGAAGCACCCCGGGTGCAAATTCGTACCCATCAGCGACGAACGCGCGCTTCGGATCGTCGGACTCGCGCAGTTGAAGCACCGTTTCAAGACCCGGGCGGCGATGCGCCCTGGTTGAGCAACTGCGGCGTTATGCGCAGACACGGCCCGCAGGGTTGAGTTGACCCGCGAGGTTCAGTCGAGATGGATTGGCCCGGAGTTTGGGCCCAAGGGGGGTGAACCAATGCGGGACATGGCGAGTGTACCGAGCCTTGCGGGGCTCCGTGGAAATAAGGTAATGTTAGTCGCGTTTTCCTTCGTCGGATGTACCTAGGCGCACTCTCGTCGCTGGGCGGGAACAAATCTTGCGCATAGCCGACTCCCAAAACGGTAAGCGGGTGAGCTCAATAGTGATAAAAGAGGACGAGCAGGCCGACGCCTTGTTAAACGCGGCCAGAGTCCCGAGAGAGTGGCCTGTCTTCTGGCGCGTCGAAGGCAGCCTGGCCGACCTGACGGCGGTTCGCCCGGTGGCCTATTTCACGTGGAATGCGCATACCTTCGCCGAGCGCTGGGCGCGGCGCGGAGGGCTTTTCCTGGAGGCGCTGGTGCGGCCGGGCTTGTACGCGAGCCACCGGGTGTTTGCAACGCGGGTGCTGCACGCGCTGTTGCGGGGTGTGAGCCGCGACCGGCTGGACCTGCTGGGCGAAGAGTATTTCCACTACATGCTAAAGCCCCAGCTCGAGCCCGCAGGGTTGGCAAAACTGCGGGAATGGATGGACCAGCACGGACAGGTGGTGCTGGTCAGCCAGGGCCTGGACCATGTGATGCGGCCGCTGGCGCAGCACCTGGGCGTCGAAAGGCTGGTGGCAAACCGACTGGAGTTCCGAGACGGCATCGCCACGGGCCGCCTGCTCAACCCGTGATTCGTCCGCGAGGTCCGCTGGCGCTGCTTCTCGGCCGAAAGGCCGACGGGCGCGTCAGCGCCGAGCGGTTGCTGCACGATTCTGGGACTGGAGAAGCATCCGGAGCAGCTCGCCGAACGCCATTTTCCCGGCGGAACGACCATCGCCGCAGAATCACACGCCGCTGGTGGTTTTTGATCGGCAGCAGGCGACCGGGCGCTTTCCGTGCGGCAGGCGCTGCGCGGCAAACAGATTCTGCTGATCGGCGTCACCGGATTTATCGGCAAGGTCTGGCTCGAACATATTCTTTCCGAAGTGCCGGAGATTGGCAAGATCTATCTGCTGATCCGGCGGCAACGCAACACCACGGCGCGGCGGCGATTTGAAAAGATCGTCGAAGAGTCGCCGGTGTTCGATCGGCTCGAAGAGCGCTATGGCGCCGGATCTGGGCCGATTTCTGGCGCGAAAGAGTCGAGGTCGTGGAAGGCGATGTCAGCCAGCCCGGACTGGGCCTGGACGACGAAAGCCGCCACCGGCTGGCAGGCGTTGTCGATCTGGTGGTGAACAGCTCCGGGCTGACGGACTTCAATCCCGATCTGCGCGATGCGCTGGCGAGCAACGTCGAATCGACCGCGCACCTGATCGACTTTCTCCGCGCACTCCGATCACGCCGCGCTGCTGCACCTTTCCACCTGCTACGTGGTGGGCGGGCGCGACGGCCGCGTGAACGAAGAGCTGCAGCCGAACTACACGCCCGCGGACGTGGAGGATTTCGACGCCGAGCGGGAATGGCCAGCGCTGCAGGAGTTGGTGCGCAAGGTGGAGGAGCGCGCGCAAAGTCCGGAAATGGAAGCGGCGCTGCGGCGCCAGGCGCTGGGCCGTTTGCGGGCGACGCATCGGCCGCCGGGACGCGAGACTGGACAATCTGATCCGCAAGAATCGGCTGCGCTGGATGCGCAACCGGCTGACGCGCGCGGGAACGCGACGCGCGCGACGGCTCGGCTGGCCGAATACGTACACGTTCACCAAGAGCCTGGCGGAATCGCTGCTGGCGACGCGCGGCGCGGGACTGCCGATCGCGGTGGTGCGCCCGTCGATCGTGGAGACTTCGACCACGCAGCCGTTTCGCGGCTGGAACGAGGGCATCAATACTTCCGCGCCGCTTTCGTATCTGCTGGGCACCTACTTCCGGCAGCTGCCGTCGAACGAGCGCAAGTGCCTGGACCTGATTCCGGTGGACATGGTCTGCCGCGGGATGACGCTGATCGCCGCGGCGCTGGTGGAGCGGCGCCACAAGCCCGTCTACCAACTGGCGACGTCGGCAAACAATCCCTGCGACATGGGCCGCTCGATTGAGCTGACGGCGCTGGCGCATCGCAAGCACTACCGCGCGCAGCAGGGCCTGGAGCACTGGCTGCGCATGCGCTTCGACACCATTCCGGTGTCGAAGGAGCGCTACCAGAACCTGTCCGTGCCGGCGCAAAAGTTCGTGGTGAAGGGCATCAACCGCGCGGCGTCGGCGCTGCAATTCAAGCGGCCGCCGCTGGCCAAGGCCGAACGGGATCTGGCGCGCGTCGAAAAACTGATCGAGCTCTACGAACCGTTTATTCTGCACAACGAACAGGTATTCGAGTCGCGACAACGTTCAACTGCTCTCGGCCGCTGCTGCCGGCAGACGAGCGCGAGCAATTCGGCTACGAACCGGGAGCCATCGACTGGTGGGACTACTGGATTAACATCCACATTCCGGCGCTGCGCAAATGGTGTTATCCGCTGATCGAAGGGCATCCGGTGGAATGCGCGGCAGCGCCGTGAATTTCACCTGCCCGATCCTCCGCCGACGGCGCGCCGCGAATCGACGCCACCAGCGCCTGAGCCACATGGCCATCTTCCTGACCGGCGCAACCGGTTACATCGGGTCGTACCTGGCGGCGGACCTTCTCGAAAAGCACGGCGAATCGCTGAACCTCCTGGTTCGCGCAGAGGATCCGCGAAGAGGCGGAGCGGCGCCTGTGGCAATCGCTGCAACTGCATTTCGACTTTCCCACTTTTCGCGAACACCTTTCGGCACGCGCATCCGGATTTTTCGCGGCGATCTGACCGTCTCCGCGCTTCGGCCTGGACGACGACGAATACGGCGTGCTGGTGGCGTCGACCGATTCGGTACTGCATTGCGCGGCATCGCTGAATCGCAAGTCGGAAAAAAGCTGCCTGAACGTGAATCTGCGCGGCACGCTGGAAGTGGCGCAACTGGCGCGCCGCGCACACGACGCGCACGGATTGCGCCGCTTCAGCGAGGTGAGCACGGTGGCCGTGGCGGGCCAGCGCAGCAACGAAGTGGTGGCCGAAGACAGCGCCATCGACTGGGAGCGCTCCGACTACGATCCTTACGCGCGCACCAAGAAATTCTGCGAACACATGGTGCGCGAACTGCTGCCGGACGTGCAGCGCACGATCTTTCGTCCCAGCATCGTGCTGGGCGACAGCCGCCGGCCGGAAACCACGCAGTTCGACATGGTGCGCGCGTTTGTTTTCCTGGGCGGGCTTCCGGTGCTGCCGTTTCGGCCGGACGATCGCGTGGATATCGTGCCGGTGGACTACGTGGCGGATGCGATTGTCACTTTGCACCAGAAGCCGCATCCCGAAGCACGAGATCTACCATCTCTCTTCCGGAACGGGGTCGGAAACCTTCCGGGAATTGACCGACGCGCTGGCCGATGCGCGCGGGAAGATGCAAGCCGCTGTTCTGGCCGGGGCTGGAGGGTCCATTCCGCGGAATTGTGGGGTGGCTTTCGGGACGGCGTGATGGACTGGGCCGCGCCGCGTCGCTGCTGAAAGTGTTTTTGCCCTACCTGGTGTGGAACACGGTCTTCGACAATTCGCGCGTGGTTGCGGAGCTGGGGCGCGCGCCCGCGCCATTTTCCTCCTACTGCTTTCCGCTATTTCGATTCGCGAGAGAGAACCGATTCCGCTATCCCTATCGTGAATGGCCGGAAGTGCGCACATACGAGCAGCGCGGCGGCAGAGTCCCGGGAGCCGGAGCCATCGCGCCACGTGAGCGCCGGAGAGCGCACCCCATGACCGATCTCATGCTGCAGGCGTGGGTGGCCGCTTTGATCGAGCGAACGAAGCTCGAGTGGATGCTCGGCCGCGGCAAGGCCTGGAAACCCGGCGAGCGGCTGAAGCTGCTCTTCGCCGGATACAACGGCACGCGCAACACCGGATCGGACGTGCGCGTGGAGGAGATGCTGCGGCAGGTGCGGCAGGTGCTGGGCGCCCATCGCGTCAATCTGACGGTGATGACGCTGAATTTCGAGCTGACGCGGGGCTATTTTGGCGACGCGACGCAGGTGCGCTTGCCGGATTTATTTCCGCCGTTTCTTTACAAAGAAGTGCGCCAGCATCACGGCGTGATTGCCTGCGAAGGGTCGATGTTCAAGAGCAAGTTTGCAAATGCGCTCACGACGATGATGATCGGCGCGCTGGGCATGGCTGCCGCGGAGAATAAACTTTCGATCGGCTATGGCGCCGAAGCCGGTGAGATGGATCCATCGCTGGCGCGGCTTTGCGCGCGTTATTGCCACCAATCGCTGATGGTCACGCGAAATGCGGAATCGCAGGCGCTGCTCAGTGCGCTGGGAGTGCAGAGCGAACTCGGCACGGACACGGCATGGACATTCGAGCCGCACCCCCCGGAGTACGGACGCAAGGCGCTGGTCGATGCAGGCTGGGACGGCGTAGCGCCGGTGCTCATCTTCTGCCCCATCAATCCGTTTTTCTGGCCGGTGAAGGCCTCAACCTTGAAGTGGATTGCGCACGGGGTTACGGGAGCCTACAAGCAGAGCCACTATCGCGGGCCTTATTTTCACAAAGCAGGCCCGGAGGTGGACGCGAGCTATCGGCAATACCTGGATGCTTTTGCGCAAGCCGCCAAAGCCGCCCGGCAGAAATATCGAATGTTTCCGGTGCTGGTGGCTTGCGAGCGGCTGGATGCCCACGCCTGCCGCTCGATTGCGGAAAGCATCGGAGGCGCGCCGGTATTCACTTCAGAAGAGTACGACATGTATCAACTGGTGAGCATCCTGCGCGCGGGGCAGCTGATGATCTCCTCGCGTTACCACGGCATCGTCACTTCCATGCCGGCGCTGGTGGCGTCGGCAGGCGTGACCATGGACGAGCGCATCCGCAACCTGATGCAGGAACGAGGCCATGATCATTTGTTGATGACCGTGGATGACCCAACGCTTGGAGAAAAGCTGGTCCGTACGATCGGCGTCTTGCAGCGCGAGCGCGAGATGATTGCCGATGGGATTGGCCGCACGGTGGTCAGGAACCTCAAGACGATGGCACGCATGGGGGTTTTTCTGGAGCGCGCAGTGCACGAGCGCTATCCGGAATTTCCCATCCAGGCGGGAGTCAGAAGCTGGGAAGATTATCTTCCGCCGTTGCATCCCGGCCTGGGGCGGCTGGTGGAGTTATATGACAGCCGGGCGCAGGCGATGACGGCGAACTGAAGTCGCGCGAGAATTCCGAGTGAATTTTCTCCAAAACATCCTGGGGCGACTGGCCAGTGCACCGGAACGCATCGTGCTCGAGGAGATGCGGCCTGCGCAAAGCGTCTCGGTGACCGCGAAGGAGCTGCTCGAGCGTATTTCCACGGCTCGCGCATTTCTCGCCGCCCAGGGAGTTGGCAAAGGCGACCGCTGCGCACTGCTGGCGCCCAACAGCATCAACTGGGTCGCGCTGGATCTGGCGGCCATGGCGAGCGGGATCATCGTGGTGCCTCTCTATGCGCGGCAATCCCCGGTGGAACTCGTGGCCATGATGCGCGACGCTCAGCCGGCGCTGGTCTGTTGTGGTGACGCCGCCTTGCGAGACGCCGTGCGCAACGCCTGGCCCGACGCGCCGCGGACGGTGCTCCTGGAAGAGATCTTTGCCGCGCCGCGGGCGGGCGGAGCAGTGCACTGCCGATCCCGTTCCGCTGGCCGATTCCGATGCGGTGACGATTATTTACACCTCCGGTACTTCGGGGGAATCGAAAGGCGTCGTACTGACTGCAGGCAACATCACCTATATGCTTTCCTGCACCACGGCGCGGCTCGACCTGCTGATGGGACGGCGTGCGGAGCCGGATCGTGTGTTCCACTATCTGCCGTTTTCGTTTGCCGGCTCCTGGATTTTGCTGCTCTCCTGCCTCATGCGATTGAGCGAACTGCGGCTTTCGACGGACTTGACGCGTCTGGCGGATGATTTGAGGGAGGCCGCGCCGGACTACTGCCTGAATGTGCCGCAGCTGCTTGAGCGGATGCGGTCAGCTGTGGAAGGGCAGCTGGCGAAACGCGGCGGAATCACCAACAAGATATTCACGAATGCGAAAGCGGCTTCGCTGGGCGCGAAAAACGGAACCGGAGGAGGCATTTCGCTGCTGCTTGCGGAGAAGCTCATCTTCCCGGCGATTCGCAAGAAACTGGGGCCTAATCTCAAAGCGCTGATTTGCGGTTCGGCGCCGCTGGCGCTGGAGACGCAGCTATTTTTTCAGATGCTCGGGATTCCGGTGCTGCAGGTTTACGGGCTGACGGAAACGACGGGCATCTGCACCATGGACGATCCCCGGCACGTGGAGCCGGGCGCCGTCGGGCCGGCGATCGCCGGAATCGAAATGAAGCTGGGCGAGGGCGGAGAAATTCTCGCACGCGGGCCGAATATCTTTCCGGGTTATTGGAACCGGCCCGAAGAGACCGCAAAGGCGCTGTCGAACGGATGGTTCCGAACCGGCGATCAGGGCGAGCAGACGCCGGGCGGAAACTGGCGGATCGTCGGGCGCTTAAAGAATTTGCTGATCCTCAGCTCCGGTCATAATATTGCGCCGGAGCCACTGGAGGAGAAACTGGCGCGCGCCATTCCCGCGGCACAACAGGTGGTGCTTTTCGGACACGGGCGCAGCTTTCTGTCGGCACTGGTGACCGGAGAAGTGCGGCGCGATCAGGTGGAAGCGGAAATCGCGAGGCTGAATTCGACTTTGCCACACTATCGCCAAATCCGCGGCTTTCACATCGCATCGCAGGCGTTGACCATAGAGAGCGGCCTGCTTACGGCGAATGGCAAGCTGCGCCGCGATGCCATTGCCGCTCAGTTCCGGGATGCTATCGAATCGATGTACCGCAAGAACCCAACGTGACCACTCCACAAGTTCATCTTTCCGAAAAGTCAAAGACGCTTTCCTGGGAATTGAAGGACGGCGTCCTCGAACTGGCGCTGCATCACGCTCCTTGCAACGAGATCGGCACGGCAATGCTGGGAGATCTGGAAAAATTTGTCGCGGCGCTGAAGGCGGCGGAAGGCAAGGCCGGCGCCTTGATCGTGTACAGCCAGCGGGAAGCGGGGTTTTCAGCGGGCGCCGATCTGCGGGAACTCTATGAGAATAGTCTGGTTCTTAAAGTCGCGGAACGCGCCGCCGGCGTGCGCGCATTTCTCGAACGCATACATTTTGTTTTGAACGCCATCGATGCGTCGCCGCTGACGACGATTGCCGCTGTGCATGGAGTCACTTTCGGCGGCGGATTCGAGCTGGCGCTGACTTGCGACCTGATTATCGCCGACAAGATGGCGCGCTTTTGTTTTCCGGAGTTGCGCCTGGGGCTCATTCCCGGCTTTGGCGGGATTCCGCGCTTGCGGCGCGATATCGGCAACGCTGTCGTGCGCGACATCCTGCTTACCGGGCGCAGCATCAATTCGGCCAAGGCGATGGCATCGGGACTCGTGAGCCAGGTGGTTGCGGAGGGCGAGGCATTGCGAGCGGCGCGCGCGACCGCGGCGCAAGTGTGCAAGTTTGATCGCACGACGAGCGCGGCGGCGAAACAATTCCTGAAGCCGATCCCTCGCGAAGAGCTGCGACACGAAATCGATCTGTTCTGCGAGCTTTTCGAGCGGCCGGCGGTGATGGAGGGGCTCGGCAAGTTCATCGAAAACAAGGGGCCGCATCCTTACTTGCCCTAAGGATGGGTCTGCGTAGAATTATTCTCCTATGAAGACGCTGGAACAGACAACGGAAGAGATCCTGGGCCTGGCGGCACAGTATTTCAAGATTCCTCGCGAAGAGCTCGATCCCGGCGACGATTTTTACAAAAAGCTAAAAATCGACAGCCTGCGCGCGCTCGAACTGATTACGCGGCTGGAACATCATTTTGGCATCGAGCTTCCCGACTACGAGGTCCAAGGCGTGACCGACTTTCGCACGTTGGCCAGCCGCATCCAGGCCCGTCTCTAACCCGCATGCTCGAGTTAAGCCAATACGAATCGCTGGGCTCCGCCCTGACCGGCGCAATCGAGCGCTGGCCGGATGAAGTCTGCCTCATCGAAGCCGACCGGGAACAGGAGCGCTGCCGGCTAACCTATCGCCAATTTCGCGACGCAGCGCTTCCTCTGGCGGCTGCTCTGGAAGAAGACGGGTTTGCCGCGGGGGATCGCGCGGCGATCATCATGAGCAATCAGTCCAAGTGGCTGATCTCGGCCTACGCCGTCTTTTACTGCGGCGGCGTGCTGGTGCCGCTGGACTATAAGCTGACCGCCGCGGAGCACCTGGGTCTGCTGGCACACTCGAAGGCGCGCGTGCTGATCGTGGAATATCCGATCTGGCGCGGGCTGAGCCAAAGCCGACTTTTCGGCCACCCGGCTGAAAAACATATTGGTAACCGAAGCGCCTAAAGGGGCGGATCTTGCAGGCGCGAAACGCTGGGAGGAGTTTCTGGGCGAGAAACCGGCCGAGTTTCGGCCGCGAAAACGGCAGGACCCCGCCTGCATTGTCTACTCCTCCGGCACGGGCGGGCGGCCGAAGGGTTGCGTGCTGACGCACGAAAATTACCTGGAGCAATGCGCGGCGGTGTCGCCGCTATGGCCGTTTTGGCCCGGCGCGCGCTACCTGAGCATCATTCCAACCAATCACGCGATCGACTTCATGGGCGGCTTTGTCATGCCGTTTACCGGTGGCGGAACCGTCGTGCATCTACGCACTCTGCGGCCCGAGTACATTCGCGAAGCCTTCACGCGATACAAGATCACGTACATGGCGGTCGTGCCGCTGATCCTGAGAAATCTGGAACGCGGCTTGCGCGAGCGGTTTGCGGCTTTGCCAGCGATGAAGCGCCGCATATTGAACGCTCTGATCCGTGTAAATCGCGCGGCGACTCGCCGGCGCCCGCGGCTATGGCTGAGCCGCCTGCTGCTGAAGGATGTTCACCAGGCTTTTGGCGGCGGGCTGAGTGCGCTGCTGGTTGGCGGAGCGTTCACAGAGCCGAAAACTCTGGAATTTTTTCATGAGCTGGGCATCCAGATCGCAAACGGCTATGGGTGCACGGAGGCTTGCACGGCCATTACCGTGAATGATCTGAGACCTTTTCGGCCGGACACGCTGGGCAAGCCGGTTGCCGGGATGCAAATCCGCATCGTCAATCCCGGCGCCGACGGCGTGGGTGAAGTTGCGGTGCGCAGCAAGACGGTGATGGCGCAATATCTGGACGATCCGGAACTGACCGCGGAAACCATCGTGGACGGATGGCTGATGACCGGTGATCTGGGGAAACTGGACGCCAGCGGACACTTGCAGCTTCTGGGACGCAAGAAGAACATGATCGTCACGGCCGAGGGGAAGAATATTTATCCTGAAGATATCGAAAATGTCTTTGAGGGCCTGCCGGTGAAAGAGTTTTGCGTTTTTGCGGCCAATTACCTGTGGCCTCAGCGCACCTTGAGCGGCGAACAGCTGGTCATCGTGGTGCGCGAGGATCCGGCGCAAAACGTAAATGGCGTCGTGCGCACTGAACTCGATCGCTGCAATCAGCGCCTGCTGCCGTATAAGCGCCTCAGCGGATACATTGTGTGGACTGAGGATTTCCCGCGCACCGCCTCCCTGAAAATCAAACGGAATATTCTGGCGGAACAGGTCGGCCGCCAACTTGACCGCAGCGCCGTGCAGCCCCTGTGAGCAACGGTTTCCTGGCCATCGTGAATCCTGCCGCGGGCGGAGGCCGCTGCGGCCGGCTGGCCAGCGCCGCGCTCGAAAAGCTGCGCGCGGGCGGAGTGGAATTACAAGTGGCGCAGACGTCCGCGCCGGGTGAGGCCACCCGGGTCACGCGCGCAGCGTATGCGCGGGGGCAACGCCAATTCATCGCCGTGGGGGGAGACGGCACGGCTTACGAAATCGTGAACGGCCTCTTCCCGGAAGCCGAGAGCGGCGGCAAGCCGGTTTTAGGATTCCTGCCGCTGGGAACGGGAAACTCTTTTCTGCGCGACTTCACCAGCAACGGTGCGGAATACGCCAGGGAAGCGATCCTCGGACAGCGCCGAAAATCGAGCGACGTGCTCTGCTTGAAACACGCGGGCGGCGAACTCTACTTTATTAACCTGCTCAGCATGGGGTTCACCGCCGACGTAACGGCCGCGGCAAATCGACGATTCAAAGGCCTGGGGGAACTTGGTTATCTTCTGGGTGTGCTGCAATGTCTCACACGGCTCAGGCGTCGCGCCTTTCCGCTGCGAGCGGATGACGACACGGAGTTCGATCGGCGGCGCTGCCTGTTTCTCAGCTTTAATAACAGCAGATTTACCGGCGGCAAGATGATGATTGCGCCGCAGGCTTCGACGAACGATGGCCTGATCGAGTATGTCCGCTGGGGCCCCATCGGGAGAATGGGCCTGCTGCGCAATCTGCCAACACTGTTTGACGGGACGCATATTCGGCACCCGCTGGCTTCGCGCCGAGGCGTCCGGCGAATCGAATTCGCACTGGATGCGCCCGTTGATGTGATGGTCGACGGGGAGGTGCTGACGTTGGACTGCCGCAGCGTGGAAGTGCTGCCCGGCGTGCTGGACGTCCTGATATGACGCTTCCACCGGAAACATCCTGCACTCGCGAGAGTTCCGCTCCCACCGAGGAGCGGCAGAGTTCCGCTTTTCTATGGATGCGAAGTATTTTCCGGTGGGTGCTGGCAGGGGGGTTCTTCTTTTCCGTCTGCCCTGTGCTCATTCTGCTCGGCGTATTCGTAGATCCCCGAAGGAACGACGGGCCGCAGCGGTGGTTGTGCCGCAACGTGGTGCGACTGGCAGGGGGCCGCGTAGAGGTCCGGCGCTCAGCGGGTTTTGATCCGAATAAGGTTTGCTTCTTCGTCTCGAATCACGTCAATCTTTTTGATCCGTTCGTGCTTTACAGCGTCATTCCTCAATTCATCCGGGGTCTCGAACTCGAATCGCACTTCCGAATCCCGGTATATGGGTGGTTGATGAAGCGCTTCGGCAACGTGCCGGTTCCGGAAGTAAGCCGGCCATCCGACCTGAAACGGATGTGGCGCATGACGCGTGCGGCGGTGGATCAGGGCGTGAGCCTGGTGGTCTTTCCCGAGGGCGGGCGAACCATCACCGGGTGCGTCGGCCCATTTCGCGACGGCGCGTTTCGCATGGCGCAGGATTTCGGAACGCCGATCACGCCGGTGAGCATCGTGGGATCGTTTGCATTCAATCGCAAGACCAGCTGGATGCTGCGGCCCGCAACCATCGTGGTATGGCTGCACGACACAATCGAGACCGGCGGCGGCAGTAAGCGAGATGCGGCCGAGTTGCGCGACCAGGTATGGAAAGCGGTGTCCGGGCCGGTGCACGCCTCGATGAGCGAGGGTACAGTCGGCGAGAGCGCACCTGCGGGGAAGACGAAGGCCTAAGTGACGAGATGGATGCCGGGCAGCGTGCGGCCCGCCTTTGTTTCCTGCCAGGTGTAGACAATGCGATGAATTACCGTAATGGTGGAAACGACGGCGATGACCCAAAGGGCGGGCGCCATGCGGTCAAACGTACCTCCAAGGATCAGTAGCACAAGCCGCTCGGGCCGCTCCATAAATCCGACTTTGCAGGTGGGGATCAGCGATTCGGCGCGCGCTCGCGCGTAACTCACCATGACCGATCCAGCCGTGGCCACGGCGGCCAGGATCACGTAGGAGGCTCGGCCATTCACGGCGTAGTAGACGAGCAGGCCCATGTAAAGAGCCATGTCGGAATAGCGGTCGAGCGTGGAATCGAAAAAAGCTCCAAAAGCTGTAACGCGTTGCTCGCGCCGAGCTACCTGGCCATCGAGGATATCCAGAAATCCGGCCAGGAATATTACGGCCGCACCCGCCCTGAACATGCCCTCGGCAAAGAGCAGCGCCGCCCAGAGGTTGACGAACAGTCCAAAAGCCGTAAGGACATTGGGATTAATGCCCGTCGCAGCAATGGCTTCGACAATCTTCTGCAGCAGCCAGCGGCAGGCGTCTCCAATAGCGCGAGTCATCATGCGAGGGGAGTGGTCACTGTCAGCTGGCGATCATACGCCAGCCGAGGCTCCAGTCTCAAGCGGAAGGTCGCCCGCGGGAGCCGCTATCCGCTCGGACGTACAAAAGCCGGGCGCTTTCCGTGGCAAGATAGGCCGCTCGTTACCGTGTGAGGGACCATGTCCGTGATCGATTTTCTCTTTGGACGGCCGCTGCGGTCGTCTGAAGAGAGCAGTGAAAGATTGGGAGCCGTAACGGGGATAGCGGTCTTCGGACTGGACGCGCTCAGTTCGGCGGCCTACGGTCCCGAGGCTGCCCTGGCGCTATTGATTGTGCTTGGCGCCGCGGGCATTTCGTACATCGTCCCGATTACGATCAGCATCGTCATCCTGCTGCTGATTGTCTACTTCTCTTACCGACAGACGATCGAAGCCTACCCGCAAGGCGGGGGCTCGTACACCGTGGCGGGGCAAAACCTGGGCCGTTTTGCCGGACTGCTTGCCGCTACGGCGCTCATGATCGACTACGTCCTGACCGCCGCGGTGGGGATATCGGCAGGCGTGGGCGCCCTGGTCTCCGCGATACCCGCGCTTCAGCCACACACGCTGATGCTTTGCCTGGTGATTTTAGTGCTGATCACGGTCGTCAACCTGCGCGGTTCGCGAGAGACGGGTTTCGTTTTCATGATTCCCACCTATCTTTTCCTGGGCACGCTGGGCACAACCATCCTGCTGGGGATCGTTAAGTCGGTGGCTGCAGGAGGTCATCCCATACCTGTCGAAGCGCCTCCGGTGTTACCTGCGGCCGCTGCCGCGGCGAGCGTCTGGCTTTTGCTAAAGGCCTTCGCCAGCGGTTGTACGGCGATGACCGGCGTCGAGGCTGTGAGCAACGGCGTTAGCGCTTTTCGTGAACCCGTAGTGCAATCCGCCCGGCGCACGCTGACGACGGTCATTGCGCTGTTGGCGGTAATGTTGCTGGGCATCGCCTATCTCTGCCGGGCTTATCAGATCGGGGCGGTGAACCCCGGCCCCGGATATGAAAGCGTGCTCTCGCAGCTGATTGCCGCGGTAGCGGGACGCAACGCGTTTTATGGCGTGACGATCGGCGCTGTACTGCTGGTGCTGTCGTTTTCCGCGAATACAGCCTTCGCGGATTTTCCTCGGCTGTGCAGGCTGATTGCCCAAGACGGCTATCTTCCCGTTCCATTGGCCGAACGCGGGCGCCGGCTGGTCTATACCTGGGGCATAACAACTCTGGCCGTGCTTTGCGCGGCGCTGTTGATTTTGTTTGACGGCGTGACCGATCGCCTGATTCCGCTGTATGCAGTCGGCGCCTTTCTGGCGTTTACGCTTTCGCAGGCGGGTATGGTGGCCCACTGGAGGCGGCACGGCGGCTCGCGGCTGGCCATTTCCCTGAACGCGCTCGGCGCCGTGGCCACGGGCGCGACCGTGGTCATCGTGACGGTAACGAAGTTCCTGGCGGGGGCCTGGATCACCACCCTGCTGATTCCCATCATCATGATCCTGATGTACTCCATCCGGCGCCATTACGAGCGGGTGCGCGAGCAAATCTCACAGGTGACACCCCTTGATTTAGGCGAGCGACACCCGCCTATCGTGGTGATGCCCCTGTTGGAATGGACGAGAGTCTCCCGCGCGGGTTTGCAATTCGCGTTCAGTATTTGCTGGGAAATTTACGTTTTGCACGTCACTACAAAAGAGGACGATCAGGAATTTCTGAGCGAGTGGCGGAAGGAAGTTGAGGAGCCGGTCCGTAAAGCCGGAATGCCCATGCCGAAGCTGGAGCTTTTGAAGTCGCCTTATCGGTTTGTGATCAGCCCCATCATCGACTTCGTGCTCAAGCTGGAGGAGCAAAACCCGGGAAGGCAGATCGCGGTGATCATTCCGGAGTTCGTCGAAAAACACTGGTATCACAATTTTCTGCACAATCGGCGCGCCACATGGCTGAAAGCAGCGCTCCTGCTGAAGGGAAACCAACGCATCGTGATCATTAATGTGCCGTGGTATCTGGAATTGTGATCCGCTGAGCAAGGACATCAAAGCGAAACGCCGAAGGAGCGGTTTGCGCCTTCGGCGTTTCGCTTTTCGCGTCAACGACCGCTATTGCGTGGCCCAGTGCTGCTTGTTGGCCTCGCTAGTTGGCCCCACTACTTGGAGAAGATCAACAGCGTGAAAGTATTGGGCACCATCGCAGGCCGCGGCCGCGGAGCCTCCGGGGTGGGCGCGGGAGCCGGGCCGAATTCCGCTGTAACGGTATAGATGTTGTGATTCTTGGTGTCGACGGTCATGGTGCGAGCGCCAGCTTGCGTTTTGATTGTGTCTACCACGGTGTACTTATTTGGAGAGTCCTCATGCGCCGCAGTGATCGTGCCATCGCCGCAGGAAGAGAATGCCAAGCCGGTTCCCGGATCGAACCAGGTGGCGTCTACGCCGGTTCCAATGGGGATGCTGGCAACGGATTTTCCAGTGGTGTAATCAACGACCACCATTTGCTGGCTATGGCAGCCGACGAAGAGCCTCTTGTGAGCGGTGTCAATGGCTAAGCCGCTGGGCTGCTGGCAGCCCTCGATGGGCCAGTTGTTGACCACTGTGAGGGCCTTCGAGTCGAACTCGACAAGGAGTGACTTGTCTTCGTTGTTGACGAAGATGTGTCCTTCGCCGTCGGCTGCGGCAGCTTCGGGCTTGCCGCCCAACGGGACTGTGCCCGCCACTTCGCCGGTCTTGGCGTCGATGCCGGTGGCATCCTGGCTGCGGGCATTGAAGACGAAAATACGCTTGGAAGCGGGGTCGTAAAGATAGCCGTCAGGGCCCTGAGCCGCCGGGAGCGGAACATCTTTTATTGTTTCCAGAGTCTTGAGATCGAAGATGGTCACGGAATTCGACTGGCCATTGCTGCTGAAGCCTCGGTTGATTTCCGGCACCACCGCCGCGCCGTGCGTGCCCTTCAAATTCGGAATGTCTCCAACCACCTTGCCATCCGGGTCAACGACCATGATGTGCGTCCCACGGGAGATGAAGACACGATGGGTGGTGGGATCGACGTTGAGATAGTCCCAGCCGCCTTCTCCACCCAGCACAACCTTCTTCACCAGGTGATAACCCGAAGACTGCGGCGCGGCGAACGCATACGCAGCGAATGCCGCGATACCTGTAACAAAAAGAGAAGCCCAAACGGTTCTGCGCATCAAACACCTCCATACATCGATTGCAAGCGCCCCGATCTAATGCAGGCCTATCCCTGTGCAGGTATAGGTATAGACGTAAACGAAGATGCGGACGTTCCCCTTTGTTTCCGGGATGCATGTTGGGAAAGCTGCTGAGCGTTGACACGAGAAGTTAGCCACTATATCCTCGAACCGATCCGCCTTAAATCGCGAAGCCAATTCACGGGGTGCCGAATGAAAAGTAACATGCTCATGTCGTTTGCCTTGGCCGCTGGTCTTCTAGCCATTTGCGGCCCTGCGCTGGCTCATCACGGGAATGCGGCGTACGCGGACAATGCAGTTGAATTCAAGCAAGCGACCGTGACGAAGTTCCTGTGGTCCAATCCTCACAGCCTGATTTATTTCGATGTGAAGAACGACAAGGGGACCGTCGGACACTGGGTTTGCGAAACGGGCAGCCCGTCGGCGCTGGTCCTTATTGGTTGGAGCAAGAAGTCAGTAGAGCCGGGCGACATGATCGACGTTTATATGTATACCTCCAAGTCGGGCAGTACTGCCGGACGCCTTAATAAGATCGTGCTCGCGGATGGCTCCACGTTACATGATACCCAGCTTGGGGGAGACGGCGGGGGCAAGACCAGATACAACCCGGAAGCCGAATCGAAGTAAGCCCAGCCATGTCCGGCCGCTGAGCGATGGGTTGAACTCGCCAGTACTGCCGGCAGATTCCGGGGACTTCGCAAAATAAGCGACGACCAGTTTTCCTCGATGTATTGCCGCAGCCGAATGGCGGCGGCCTTGGACGTCATCCTCAAGCGATTGATATTCAGCAACATTTCAACCTGTGACAAAAAAGTACGCCGTGCGCTGGTGCGCCCATCAGAACAACATTTTGAGGAGCCGTTGGAGTTCGGCCATCTCGACAGGCAGGCAGAATGCTGCAAATCCATTGTTTCAATTGCACGAGAAGCGTACGATGCGCGGGGATCACGGCGAAACCGGTGATTCGGAAGTGGGAGGGCGACAATGAGATGGACACGGTGCGCGAGGGTGGCCGCACTTGCCGCGACGACGCTGATCTCCAGCGCTTCTTTCGCGCAGAGCCATCCTGAGTATATCCCGCTCGGGCAATTGAGCGCCGCGCTCTACCGGCCCGACAGCGGACCCGCACCTCACGTGGCCTTCGTCATTGCACATCGCACCGCGAATTATTTAAATCATATCGGCTGCCGCGAATTGTCTGCCCGCGGCTTCCTGGCGCTCTGTTTCAACACCAGATTCCAGAACAATGAGGCGCTGGTGAGGTGGGAAGAGACGCCGCTCGACGTGAAGGCAGCGGTTGATTTTGCCCGTAGCCAGCCCGGCATCACCAAGGTCATTCTCTTCGGCCATAGCGGCGGCGGGCCGCTGATGAGCTTCTATCAGGCACTGGCTGAGAAGGGGCCGGCCTATTGCCAAGCGCCGAACAGGCTGGTGAAGTGCGGCAACGATTTGAGCGGCCTCAAGCCCGCGGACGCCATCGTCTTCGCCGATGCTCATGCTGGAAATCCGGTGCAGGGACTACGCGCCCTCAATCCATCGGTGACGATCGAAGCCGGTAAGCGCCACGTCGATCCCGCGCTCGATCCCTTCGATCCCAAGAACGGCTACAATCCAAACGGCCCCTCGCATTATTCCAAGGAATTCCAGGACCGCTACTTCGCCGCACAAGCCGCGCGCATGAACGCACGGATTGATTCGGCACTTTCCGCGCAAGCGCGTATGAAGAACGGCGATTACCCTTATCCGGACGATGACATGGTCGTTGTTCCCTTCGGCGGCAATCCCGGGGCGGGCGCGGGCGGCGACGCGGGGCTGACGACGTTCGAACCTTCTATACCTGAGATCATGAGCACCGCGCGGCCGGAGAAGTTGCTGAAGAACGACGGCAGCATCGTGACCGAAATTGTGCACAGCGTCGCCGTCCCGGATCCTAAGACGGCGGTTGCGAACCGCGCTTTTGACACGGGAACCAAGGTTTTCACGATTAAATCGTTCCTGAGCGCGAACGCCACGCGGGCAACGAATGCGCGCGACGGCATCGATTACTGTTCGAGTAACAATTCGACCACATGCGCGGTGCAATCGATCTCGGTGCCCATCATGATCGCCGCGATGGGCGGCTATCGGTTCATCCGTGACGACGAGATCATCGCCGAGAAATCGGCGAGCAAGGATAAGGACTACGTTATTATCGAAGGCGCGCTGCACGGCTTTGGGCCCTGCACCGCATGCGAGAAGACGAAAGGGCAATATTCCAACACAGTGAAGAATCTCTTCGACTACATCCGCGATTGGACGAATAAGCGGTTCTAGACGGAGACCAAAGGAGCTTTTTTATGAGCCAGATGTTGTCGGAGGTTCTGAGCGCGAATGACAAGTATGCCTCTGGGTTTGCCGAGAAATCCAAGCTGGCTTTGCCGCCGGCAAAGCGTCTCGCAATTCTTACCTGCATGGATGCGAGGCTCGATCCCGCGAAGTTCGCGGGGTTAGCCGAAGGCGATGCGCACGTGATTCGAAACGCCGGCGGACGAGCGAGCGATGATGCTATCCGCTCGCTGGTGATCAGCTACAAATTGCTGGGAACGCGCGAGTTTTTCGTTATTCACCATACGGAGTGCGGGATGCAATTCTTCACGAATGACGTGATGTCCGGACTGCTCGCGTCCAGCTTGGAGACCGCAGAGCTCACGGCGCAGGGCTTTCGCGATGTTGGCAAAGGACCAGGGTCCCGTGAGGGCAATTACATCGAATGGCTCACGTTCAAAGATCCGAAGCAGGCAGTGCTCGATGACGTAGCCCGAATTCGTACCCATCCACTCATTCCAAAGTCTATTCCGGTCTACGGCTATGTCTACGACGTAAAGTCCGGAAAGCTGGTCGAGGTAGAGGGCGCGAGGGCGGCGGGCGCCGCAGGCGATTAATTAGGGATAACCGGCAGCCCGCGAGCGAGGATCGAAGGGCAAGCAGGCGGACTGAGCCGCGGGGAGATATCTCTCGAGGGATCGCTTGCGGTTCGTCGATTCGTGATATAAGCAGGGGCTGGAGCGGGCGCTTAGGGACCGAGGTGTGCCTTTTGGCCGTGATAAACCACCAGCGTTCTTTTTGAGCAAATGTCACCCGTTGAAATTTTCCAGTACATCGATTCCACGCGCAGCTCCACTGCGCTTCGTGAGTCTTACTACGTGTTTCCACTCGTGGAAGGAACTCACGTAATCTCCCTGGCGGTATCCGTGGGGCTCGTGCTTTGGTTTGACTTGAGGCTCGTTGGATGGATTTTTAGAGACCAGCCGGTTTCAGCTGTGTTCCGGCCGATTCGGCCGTTTATGCTGGGTGGATTCACGGTTGCGTTCATTACCGGCGGGCTGCTTTTCTGGTCCTTGGCGCTGCGTTGCTATGGAAGCCCTTTTTTCTGGGCAAAGATGATCATGCTGGTTCTCGCGGGCGTCAATATCGCCGTATACCACCTGACGATCGATCGCCGGCAAACGGAATGGGACGAAGCGCCATTCCCGCCGTTTCAGGCGCGGATGGCGGGGCTGATTTCCATCGTTTTGTGGCTAGGGATCATCACGGCGGGCCGGCTGATGGCCTACTTCTTATAGGGGTCTGATCCTGTGTGGGACCGCCTTTATCCTTATTTTCTATGGATTGAAAACACCCGGCTCGGCCATGGGATCCGGGAATCCAAGTGGACTTTCACGCTCTCCGAGGTTGTTCACCTCCTGGGCTTGACCGTCCTTCTGGGCACCGTGCTGCTCCTGGCGCTCCGTCTTTTCGGGTTCGTTCTGCAGAAGAAAAGCGTGGCGTCCATTGCGCGTGAACTGAAGCCTTTGTCGATCGGAGCACTCGTGGTGACGCTTTTGACGGGAACGCTTCTGTTTACGTCTGAAGCGACGAAATGCTGGGGGAATATCGCGTTTCGATATAAAATGCTGTTTCTGTTCCTTGCCCTGCTATTCCAATTTACAGGCCTGCAAAAAGTCGCGCGAGCCGAAGATCAGCGCTTTTCTCCGCTGACGCGTATCCTGACTGCCTTTGTTGCCATCTTCTTGTGGTTTGGCGTGGCCGTCGCCGGACGCGCGATCGCGTTTTTCTAATCGAACCGCAGCGTTTCCATGCGCATGCCGCGTTGTACGCGCCACGAAGGGAGCGTTACGGTTCCTCGTCCAGGTTTCTGACGGGACCGTTCGAAGGCGCAGTCGGAAGCGTGCTATCTTCCTTGGCTTTTTCCTCGGGGGTTTGCACCTTGCGAAGATGCCCGTACATAAGCTCTTCTACGAACGGCACGCAGTTGTAATCCAGCCAGCGCTCGACCCGCTCCTCGGCGTCGGTCGTGGAGCCTGGTTCCGCGTCTCGACACGAAGCTGCCGACCCGACCGAAGTAGATCGGCACGAGCGCCGCGACCATCTGCCCCGTGTCGACCTCGCCGCGCCGGGTCGAGAGCACCAGGTCGTAGATCAGGCGCGCCCACAGGTCGTCCGGAAAGTGGAAGGCGCCCAGCGCTTCGGCCATCTCGAGCGTCGAGGCGCGCGTCGTGTCGCCCTCGCCACCCAGGCCGAGCTTCCGGCCGGCGGCATCGGCCAGCTTGCCGGCCTCGGCGGCCAGCGTCATCACGACGTCGAGGTTGGCGGGATCGATGGTCCGGCGCACCATGTCGGCGACGGTCAGGGAACCCGCGTGGAACTCCGACAGGAGGCGGATCGCGTTCACCTCGAGTGGCGGCGGGTCGATGATCCGCTCGAAGCCGTAGGCCGGGACGTCGTGGCTGCCGCGCCAGGGTCAGCCACGCGTCGGAATGCGCCGCCGCGAGGCGGAGGATGGTGCCGACGACCTGGCGGAACATCGGCCCGAGGTCGGAATCCGGCATCCTTGGGGTCGTGGACCTTGGCCCCGAGCCGGGCCTGGCACACCGCGAAGCCCCCGGTCAGCGCCGACGTCGTCATCCAGATGTCGATGCCGAACTTGCTGATGTCCTCGGTCCAGTCATCGAGCTCGAGGTAGTGGCGGACGAGGTCGCCGCTGACGCCGAAGTCGCCGCCGATCGGCTGACGGATCCGGTCGCCGTACAGCGCGCGGGTCAGCGGGTACGTGACGGTGTTGGTGATCGTCCCGTCGTACTTGTAGCGGGCGTAGAGCGGGGCGACGAAGTCGTAGCCGCCCTTGAGGATCGGGCCCGCGAGAGCTCATCCACTCGGGGACGATGCTCCGCAGGTCGCTGTCGACCACGACGAGCGCCTGGACCTCGAGCGCCGCCGCGATCTCGAAGATCGTCCGCAGGGCCGCGCCCTTGCCACCGACGCCATCGATCTCGGGGTAGGTGATCGTGACCCGGTCGAGCTTGTTGGTCGGGCGGACCAGGAGGATCGATTCCACGTAGTCGGGCGGCTCGGTCTCGACGACGACGCGCTGGGTCCCGTCGGGGCTGCCGGCATCCGAGTTGACGAGGACGGGCTTGAGCTCCGGGAAGTACTGGACGAGCCCGGCGTGCGCGGCCCGGACGACGTACCCGATCGTCGCCGCGTTCTTGAAGCTCGGGATGCCGACCATGATGCCGGCTCGCCCGAGCCGGGCATCTCGTCCCGGATGGCGGGCGTCAACGTCGTCGGGGGCACGTTCCCACCCTACCACCGGCGCCCCGGCCGCGAGCGGGGTGGGGCGGCGACCCACCACCTGCCCGGACCTTCGACTTGGGCGACCCCCACCGATCGTCGTGTGTCGCCGCGCACCGTTGAAACCTAGCCTGCAAGGACAGCCGACGAGGGTAGGGACACGGCCCGCGGGGCCCCCAAGCGACAGGACGACGTGCGCATGCGCATTGGCAGGATCACCGGCCGACGGAGCCGGCAGCGCGGCCAGACCGTGGTCGAGTTCGCCCTCGTCATCCCGTTGTTCCTCGCCATCCTGACGGCGATCGTCGAGTTCGCGTTCTCCTTCAACGCCGTGCTCGCGACGCAGTACGCCAGCCGCGACGCGGCCCTCGTCGCCGCCGAGGCCGGCAACGGGCAGGGCAGCGACTGCGTCATCCTCGCGACCGTCGACTCCGACATGGGGGCGCCGACGAACCCCGGCCAGATCACCTCGGTCGAGATCTACCGGACGACGGCCGCGGGCGTGCAGGTCGGCTCGGCCACCATCTGGGCCCGGACCGGGACGACCGACTGCACCCTGCCGGACGGCACCACGACGACGCTCGCGTACACGCGCACCGCCGACGGGTACCCGGAGGCCAGCCGCTGCAACGTGCTCGCCGGCTGCGACGGGCACGGCCTCGACCACGTCGGCGTCCAGGTGAACTACCGCTACGAGTGGAAGACCCCGCTCGGGCACGGGTTCAGCGATCATCCTCGACGTGACGCGCTCCAACTCGATGCGGATGGAGCCCGTCCCTTGATGCGGTTCGTCCGCCCGGGTCGTGGCGCGGGGCGTCGCCGCGAGCGCGGCCAGAGCCTCGTCGAGTTCTCGATGACCGTCCCGCTGTTCCTCCTGTTCCTGCTCGGCCTCCTCGAGTTCGGCATGGTCTTCGACCACGTGCTGACCATCGGCTATGCCACGCGCGAGGGCGCCCGCACCGGCTCCGCGCTCGCCAACGGCTCGAAGATGGCGACCGAGAGCCTGGGCACCTGCAGCGACGTTGACTCGTACGTCGTGGCGGCGGTCGAGCGGGTCCTGGACTCCCCCGATCCCCCGTCCAGGGCGACCTCGCCAACGTGAGCCAGATCCGGATCTACAAGGCGGCCGCCAGTGGCGACGAGCTCGGCCCGGTCAACGTCTGGGTCCCGGGCACCGGCCCCACCGTCGACGGCTCGCAGCTGAGCTTCTCGCGATCCTCCTACGGGTGGGACGCGTGCACCCGCAGCAACAGCACCACCAATCCCGACTCGATCGGCGTGTCCATCTCGTACACGTACCACGCGGTGACGCCGCTGGCCTCCCTGCTCCGCTTCTTCCGGCGGTCCCGGGTGGTCTGTCCTCCCCGTCAGCGACAAGTCGGTCATGGCCCTCAACCCCACCGACTGAGAGACGCGTGATGCACCCCCAGCCCGACGACCTCGCGACTCCGGCAGCACCCGCCGTGCGCTCGACGCGCGCCGCGCGCCGTCGCCGCGACCAGAAGGGCAGATCGTCTGGTCATCTTCGCGGGCGCGATGATCGCGCTCGTCGCGTTGTGCGCGGTCGTCGTCGACGTCGCCTGGTACTGGACCAGCAACCTCAAGATGCAGCGTGCCGCCGACGCGGCCGCGCTCGCGGGCGTCGTCTGGCTGCCGGGAAACAAGGGCCAGGCCGCGATCGCGGCGCGAAACGAGGCCGCCAAGAACGGCTACACGAATGGCGTCGACGGCGTCACGGTCACGCCGGTCTTCGACCTCACGAACCCCCGGCGCCTGAAGGTCTCGGTCAGCGGTCCGGTGGGGACCCTGTTCGCGCGGGCGGTCGGCATCAACTTTGGCCGGCGGCACGGACCGCCAAGGCCGACTACGTGTTGCCCGTGCCGATGGGGAGCCCGCAGAACTACTACGGCGTCGGCTTCTACGAAGGCCGGTGTCGACACGGTGAACGCCAGCGGCTACACGCCGTGCGGCTCGGCGACCTGGGACAGCTCGTGCACCGGCAGCGTCGCGACGGCGGTCCCGACCGGCGGCCAGTGGACGCCGTCGAGCGGCACGATGCAGGCCTCGGTCAACTCCGACAACAACATCTACGCCACCGAGAACACGAACGGCGAGCGCCAGCAGTTCTCGACCTTCGGCCTGCTGTCGGGCGGCTCCGCGATCCCCACGCCGGGGACCGGCCAGGTCTCACGATCTCGGGGCTCGAGGTCCGGATCACGGAACCTGGCTGCGTCTCGGTCAGCTGCAGCAACTCCACGATCGGCGTCCAGATGTCCTGGGACGCCGGCACGACCTGGTCGACGGCCGTCGCCACTCCGAACCTCGGGACGAGCATCCTCAACGGCGACTA
>CAWEMN010000011.1:0-378476 GCA_963810155.1 uncultured Acidobacteriota bacterium | reverse complement strand
TATCGCAAAACTCAAGGAGACTGAATTGACAACCGACACGGTAATTGAAGTCAGGACTGACTGTCAACAACTGGCCAAATCAGTAGACTCTCTCCCGGCGAGTCAGCACTTTTGAATGCAAGCCTGGAGATATTGCTCTTCCGCCACAATGTCGCAGTCGGCGACGGCGAGTATGTCTGCATTTCTATTCTGGGAGAGGCGGCGTGACCGAGCATCTGCGGCCGGGGCTCCTGGGTTCGCTGGCGATCAGCGAGCCGAAATTCTGCGCCTACTGCGCGAGGCTGGGCATCGGGGCGTCTCGAAAGCGGTCCTGATATTCGACAAGCGCTATACCCAGGCAGCGGCTCGAGTCTTTGAGCTAGAACGTATGGGCTATCAGATTCGTCATGAATCCCGCGACGGTGAGCGCTATGTAACCTTCGTGCTTGTGGGCGAGCCGGACGAGCCGAAGCCTCTTCCGACATTCAAACCCAAGAGCGCCGATTGGTACCGACCCCACGACCGGCCAACCGAGGCCCGCTGCCGAGCAGCCCGATCTGGGTCCGCTGTTTTCGGGTCAGCACACGTGAGCAAGGGGAATGGCTATCTCCAACTCCGCCGCGGAGTATTCGAGCATGTACGCGATGGTCGCATGACCATGACTGAGGCGTTTTGTTACATCTACATGCTCACCCAAGCCGACACGCGAACGGGGATCTGGAACGGTAGCGCTGGCTCATTATCTGGCGAGTTGGCGATGCCCCAACGCACAGCCCGAAACATTCTTGAGGCTTTGGACCGCAGGTATATCAAGCGATTCGCCACCCCTGGAAGGCATTCCTGCTATCCGATTGCCCTACATAAATTCCTCGTTACGGACGGCGAGCATAAGAGCGAGCACCTAAACGCATTAGAGTCAAAGAGTCCCATTGATTTACGGTATTTCTCCCGCCAGCAGATGGGCGAGCAGGAGGGCGAGCACATAGGCCAGCACATGGCCGCTCAGAAGAGAATAGAGAATAGAAACAAGAAACAAACCCCGTCGCCTTTGGCTTCCCAGGAGGGGTTTGAAGCCTTTTATAAAGAATATCCCCGCAAAGAGCTCCAGCCCGGGCCCGTCGCGCTTGGCTCAAGTCAAACCCGAGGACGTACCTGCCGTCATGGCTGGACTCGAGCGGTACAAGCGCAATGAGCAATGGCAGCGAGAAGGTGGCCGGTTTATTTCCCCATCCAGCCACATTCCTAAACGACCAACGTTGGAAGGATGAACTCGCAAAAGCGACAACCCAAAACGGGAATGGAAACAGCGGCCACGGCCACATTCCAACGGCCGCAGATTGCCGGCCGACACGCTGACTATGGAAATTGAAAAACAACTACCGCAGAACTTAGAAGCAGAGCGAGCCTTATTGGGAGCTGCCCTCATAGATCAGGGAGCCGCGGTTGAGATCCTCACCCTCGTGCGACCGGATGACTTTTTCTCTGACCATCACAAACGCATTTTTCAGCATATCGAATTGGTTCACGCGCAAGGCAGTGTTCCCGATTTAGTCACTGTCACCGATGCGCTTCGAGTAGCGGATAAATTGGAAGCGACGGGCGGTGCCGCATACATTAGCTCGCTCATGGATGGCGTACCCAAGGTCTCAAATCTGCCTCACTACGCGGGTATCGTTCGGACGAAAGCCAAACTGCGAAAGCTCATCCACTGCTGCGATGCCGTAGGTCGGGCGGCACTGGACGGCGACGGAACACCTGAGCAGCTAATTGAATCTGCGGTGTCGCAAGTTCTGAGTGTCGGCCGATGGGAATGACGGATCCGCAGTAGCTCGGCCGTGGAAGGACGTTGCCGCCGAGCACATTGCAGGCCGTCGAGAAGGCTATGAGACAGCCGGAAACAGCCAGGCGGATCAGCTTCGGCCTAAGTGACTTGGACGATATGACGGGCGGCTTGCGCCGAAAAGAGCTCGTGCTAATCGTTGCGCCCACCTCCAACGGCAAGACACTGCTTTCTTCTCAGTGCGCTTTTCAGGCAGACCGAGACGGTTTCAAGTCGCTCTACTTCAGCGCCGAAATGCCAGGTGAGCAATTGGCGATGCGGGAGATTGCCTATCAAGCTGGCGTGAAATTCTACTTTGCTCAGCGTCCAGAAAATCTAAATCCAGACGAGTACAGCCGGTTGCTTAAGGCATCACAGTGCGAGCATGCCCTTCGAATCGTAGACCGCGATATCACGCCGGCCAGAATTTTTGCCATGGCCGAAGCTGCGAAGCGAACTCGCGGCCTCGATCTACTCGTAGTGGACTATGACCAGCTAGTTATCGAAGCCGGTATGAATCCAGACTCGGAAGATGACAACGTGTTTCGCCATCAGCGCTCTTTTACCCTTCGAGCGAAGAAGCTCGCGGAGCGTCTGGATATTTGCTTTGTGCTGCTGTCTCAATTGCGAAAGGTGTCGCCAGCCGTTTTGAAAGGTGCTCACCCACACCTGGACGATATTTGGGGCGATAGTTCTGTACGAAACACACCCCATCTGATTCTCTGGCTATCGCGGGATTTTTTCACCGCACAACATGGACAAGGCTTATGAGCGAAAGGCCCACGTCTACGTTCTCAAAAGCCGCAATGGGCGTACCGGAGTTGTGGATCTGGAGTTTGATCCTGAGCACGTCCGGTTTTTCGATGCACCTCCCACGGAGGCGGATTCCGTGGCAGAAGAGATGCGGCAATGACGACCGCAACCCAATCCGCTCCACGTCCAGTACTAGATCCGGCGGACCTCCTCACGCCCCAACAGCTTGCCGACCGCCTGCAGGTCTCTAAGACGTGGGTATTCGATCAGACGCGGGAACGGTCCAAGGTTCGTAATGCGCACCCTCTGCCAGTAATCCGCCTGGGAAAATATTTGCGCTTTAGCTGGCGGGCCGTCTCAGAATGGCTATTGACATCTCATAGTTAACATGGTAATACTAATAGCTCAGAGAGAGAGCGCAGAATGGCGAAGCGGGTAGGCAGACCACTGATGAAAGGCCCGAAGCGAGATACGCCCTTGCGGGTGATGGTGACTAAGGCCGAGGCAGGCAAGATTAAGGCCAAGGCCAAGGCTGCCGGTTTCACGCTTTCGGAATACCTGCGACGCCTTGCGCTAGAGAGCGAGTGAACATGGCACAAAAGGGATTCGTGTTCAAACAGGGCTCAAGCTGGTTCCTGAGATACCGTGACAACTTCCTAGTGGACGGGCAAATCGTCCGAAAGCAGAAATGCGTCAAGCTCGCCGACTACGGCGACCGTTACCGCTGCGAGCGCGACCTGGATGATCTAGTGGCGGAAAAGATGGCCGGCGTACGCCAAGCCTCAAAGCGCCCGCATTCTTCGGATTCCTTCACCGGCTACGTCGAGGACGTGTATCTGCCCTTCGTCCAGCGCACCATGAAGCCTTCGACGTACAGCGGCTACCGAACTTACTGGGAAAGGTATCTCAAGCCAAGGGCAGGGAAGTACGCCCTTCGTGATTTCACCGTGGCCATTGTATCCGGGCTGCTTGATGACATTGCCGGTACGCACAAGCTGAATCGAGATACGGCGGGGAAGATTCGCTCCCTGCTATCTGGCATTTTCACCTATGCGATGGGCAAGGGGCATTTTCCGGCCCGGTCGAAAGCGGATAACCCGGCATCGTGCGCCCTCATTCCTGATTCGGCGACAGAGCCCAAGCCTACCGTTGCTGCCACCCGCGAGGACGTACAAGCATTCCTCACGGCACTGAAGGGAAAGCCTCTGGCGCGTGCAGCCATCGCGATTGTGGCCTTGACTGGCGTGCGGCCTGGCGAAGCTCGCGGGCTTCGATGGGAAGAGTGGGATCGGGCAAATAAGCATATCGCTATCAGGCGTGCCGTTTGGCACAAGGAAGTAGGCACCACGAAGACGGAGCAGAGCGAGCGGTTTGTCACCGTCACCGAAGAACTCCGCGAGATCCTGCTGGACCTCTGGAAAGACCAGGAAATGCCGCTTAAGGGTTACATCCTTGCGGGAGAGGCCGGACAGCCGGTTAACCTCGACAATATGGCGAAGCGGGTGATTGTGCCCACACTTTCAAAGTGTGCCACTTGTGGCAAATCGAAGGCGGCCCACGATGGCAAAGAGGGCCATGCGTTCAAGCTGGATGAGAGCGGGGCAAAGTGGCACGGCTGGTACTCAATGCGCCGATTCCTTGGGACACAGGTACGGATGCACGCTGACAGCGAGACAATGTCGAAGGCTTTGGGTAACTCAAGAGCAGTAGCGGACAAGCATTATCTGAAACCAACCGATGTACTGCCGGATGTGCGCCGGGCCGTGAATGATGCGCTTACGGGGCTAATTCAATGAGGAACGGTGTTCAACGGCTGTTCAACGGAGCGATTCAGCCATTCTCGCAACTGCTTGAAAAGAATGGCGGGGACGACGGGACTCGAACCCGCGACCTCTGCCGTGACAGGGCAGCGTTCTAACCAACTGAACTACGTCCCCTTCAACAACTTACGAGCACCACGTTTACCCTGGTGTCGGTTCGTACTTCTGTCACCATGTTGTTCTGCGCTCTCACAGTCCATGCCATTGTGAAGTACGAATCTAAGAAATATAAGCCTTCAGCCGTTCGACTGCAACCAGCTTGTGGCAATGGCCAAACGCAGGGCAGGGAACTAGTTCAGAAAACAAACGCGCTCATCCGATAGCTTGCGAGGCCTGAGTAGCTTGGCGGAGCAGCGGCGACTTTACCGTTTGTGATTCCGAAGCGATATATGGAGAAGAGGAACCGGAACGACTGATCCGCGGTGGCCTAGCGCGGGTTTACAGCCGAGCGATCATCCGCCGGCCTGGCAGACGCCGCGCCAGTCAGAGCGTTGTCGTTACGGCTTGTAGCAGCCTTCGAGCACCTTTCGATCTGCTCCTGTGCGTGGGGCATATCGGGCCTCAAAACGAGGGCTTTCGCAAGCTCCGCGCGAGCTTCGTCACACTTTCCCTCTGCAACCAGAGCGCCCCCCAATGCAAAATGGTACGTGGCCTCATACGGCCGCAGCGCCGCGGCCTGACGCATATTTGCTTCGGCGTCTTGAAGACGGTTGGTCTTTAGATCGATCAGGCCGAGTTCCAGGTAACTGCCCGGCATCGTCGGCGCCAGGGTTCTCGCGCGGTTGAAATGTTCCTCCGCCGGACCCATCATGTTCAACCCATAAAACAACCGGCCCAGGTTGTAGTTTGCGGTCTCGTTGTTCGGCTGCTCTTCTACCAGTCCCTCCATGATCGGCAGGGCTTTCCTGTAATCTCCAGCGCGCGCCAATTCGATAGCATAATCGCTGCGAACAGTCGTGTTTTGCGGAGCCACTCGATAGGCACGCTCAAACAAGACGTAATCTCCCGCCCAGTAACCGGTGGCTTTTACCGTGTCATAAGAAAGCACCACGAGCAAAACCACTGTTACCCATAACCATTTTCGCGGCAGCCCAAATGCTTGCGATCCATCCGCCAACCGCTCCATGGCCAGGCCGAGCAGGAGGCACATTCCGAAGCTCGGTACGTAAAAATACCGGTCGTGTACCAACTGGCCCGAAGGAAATACGGCGATGTCCAGAGCCGGAAGCAATAGCGTAAGCAGCCACACCGACGAAAATAGCACCTCCCGCGAGCCCAGCCGGCTCCGCCACAGCCAAAGGGCGGAAGCAAGAGCCAAGAGTCCTATCGCCGGGAGAAGTACATGCGCGGCGTTGAATCGAAACCACATGGGCAGGTTATAAAACTCCGAGACCTGTACCGGAAAGAACCACTGCTTGAGGTAAAAAAATAGAACGGACGGGAGTGTGTATACGTAGGTCGCCGCCGGCAGATTTAGTTGCGGATGAGAGAAGCCGTGTAGAATTCTTATTCGCGCGGCCATGTACGCCAGCGCAACGAGAGCGTACCCGGCCCCAAGCGCGGCCGCATCTGCGAATCGGTTTCCCGGCGTTACGCCCTGGCTCTCGCTCGAGCTGCCGCCATATATCCAGGCGTGCGCCATCACGATCGCGGGAAGCATGATAGCGGTCTCTTTTGTGAGCAACGCCGCGGCGTACAAACCACAAGACACCAGGATCCAGCGAACGCGATGGCCTTCGCGGGATTTCAGATACGCCAGAAACGCCGATAAAAAGAGCACGGCCCACAACGACTCCGTCGTGCCCGAAATCCACGCCACTACTTCGTGTCGTGTAGGGTGCACAGCAAACAGCAACGCCGCGAAAACAGCGGCGAGCGGCTTCCCAGACAGGCGCCGTGCCAGAACGTACACCAGAAATGTAGCCATCACGTGCAATAACACGGTGGTGGCATGCCAGCCGGCCGGATGCATTCCAAACAGCGCATCGTTGAGGCGGAACCACAGCAAGTTCAGCGGGCGGTAGTAATTGGCTGGTGAATCGGGAAAGAGATATTGCCAGACCGGCCCGCGAAAATACTGCGGCACAAACCGCCAGGAATGGACCAGCGCGTTATCAACAATCTGTCCGTTGTCGTCGTATACAAATCCAAACCACAAGGTCGAGCTGTAAAGAATGGCGGTCAGACCCAGAATGGTGCCGATCAGAAGCGGTTCATTGGCGCGCATAGACGCCACTGCCGACCTGTCGTCATGACCGTTCGTTGGAGTGGATGGGGGCATTCAGTTCAGGATTGAAACTGCGGCGCGTATAGAGCCGGACCCATTCGTAACGAGGGGAAGTCTAACAGGGAGAATTCGCCGAACGGAGGCCGGAGTTGTTCGAAGAGCCCTAACAGGCAACATCAGCAACAGGACGTATTCCCGTGACTGCAGGGTGGCCGAATGGCTTACGGATGAGTCGGTTAACTGCCAAACATGAATTTCTGTCAAGTATCTTTCACCGATGTGGAATCCGCTCTCCCCAATGTCCGAGCACTCCCTTTTTGTAAATATCTTGTAAAGCCTATTTCTACAGTGCTTCTGGAATTGAAACAGGCATATGGGCTAGGGTATTCTGCGATTGATAAGGCTAATAACGTGACCCGGGCCCTTTCGATTGTCATTATCTTTCTCGCGCTGGTCGTTGCCGGACGCGAGATACCCGAGATCTCGAAGCTTGCCGATGACACGTCGAATGACGGTCAGATCGTCGTCTTGTGCGCTGAAGCTATACCGGCTCCGGTCTCACAGCGAGCGAAGACGGCGAGCGCGCCGAGCGCGTCAAATACCGCCGTCGCTTTTTCCGGGCGCGAGGATGGCTCGCCGCGCCCAGTTTTCGGTACTAACGGGCAAGACCTCCTGCTGTTCCTTACGATCCGCCGGACCTAGCTAGCTCCTCTCGAACGGCCCAAGGGCCGTACCGGCTGACCGCTGGCCCTCAAATCGAAAGGAGCAGGTTTATGAAAATGATACAAATCATCCCCGCGTGGTACAAAATCCTGCAGGGCAGGCGTCCCGTTTCTTTCTCTCGAAATTACTCGTGAATGTCCCCTTCGCTGTCCGGGGTGCTATGCCTATATGCCCGAGCATCTGGGAGCAAGCGGTCCGCTGAGAACGCTCAGTGATTTTAGCGGTCAGGAGTTAGTCACTCGAGTTTTGGCGTTAGTGAAGCGCCTTCGCCCTCTACACATCTCCATTGTCGGCGGAGATCCGTTGGTCCGCTGGCGAGAGCTCGATATTTTGCTTCCCGAGCTAGCCGCTCTGGGCATCGAGGTGCAGGTCGTCACCAGCGCCTTTCGGCCTATCCCATTGAACTGGAATACTCTCAGCAACGTTCACCTGGTGGTCTCCATCGACGGCTTGCGCGCCGAACACGACAAGCGCCGCTCGCCGGCCACCTATGAACGCATCCTCAAGCACATTGCAGGGCACCGCATCACCGTGCACTGTACGATCACCAGGCAACTGCTGCGCGGCGGGGCTGAGTACCTCAAGGAGTTTTCGCATTTTTGGTCAGAGCGGCCCGAAGTTGCGAAGATCTGGTTCAGTCTTTTCACCCCGCAGCAGGATGAGATTGCGGAAGAGCGATTAACCGTCGAGGATCGCGTGGCCGTTCTCAACCAACTCGATGCGTCTGCGCAGATCCTTCCCGAAAATCTATCTCCCGAATGCCGTTCTCGACGGTTATCGCCATCCTCCCGATAATCCCGATCAGCTGCATTTTTGCGCAGGCCACCAGCTGCGTTTCCGCTGATTTAACAACACGCATCTCTCCGTGCCAGTTCGGGGGCCAGCCGGTCTGTTCGGAATGCGGATGCGTCGCCTCAGCAGGATTGGCTTCTATCGGAAAATACAAGCTCCTCTCCGTATTGCCGGTCTCGGAACTGTTCCGAGTGTCGAAACGAGCCGGTGAACGCCTTGACTCTTGGCTGAGCGCCAGGGAGGCGTCCCGTGTTTAAGGTGCACAAGCCGGTTCTGGTTTCCGATCCTGTTAAGGCGCTCGAGAATGAAGCTGGATTTTTTGAGGTCACTGCGCCCACCGGCGAAACCATGGAGATACGCCTCGAGAATGGCTACATCCGTATTCAGGGCAATTTTTGTTGTCCCGGAAACATGAGAGCAGATCAGCTATGGCAAATCGTCAAGGTCGGCGAACTCGGTGCGGAGAATACCGAACCGATCAATACGGAAGGAGAGACAGGGCAGTCCAAATCCAGTAGGCGCGACTTCGTCAAGTCAGCGCAACTTTGGTTAGGAGGCCAGCCGAACCTTCACTGCTTCCGGCTGCTCACGTTGCCAAGCAGTTTGTGGAGCAGGCTATCCAGTCCGGCCCGAGCTGCCGCCGGCAAGTCGGTGAATTCAACGCCCATGCCTTGGCCTTTGATTGATCGGCGTACAACGGCGTGGGCGCGAACGGCTCCGCCGGGAATGTCGAACTGCACCTGAAGCATTTCGCCGATCGGAGCCGGATCGGTGGCCTCGATGAACAAGCCGCCGACGCTGAGTGAGGCAACGCGCGAGATGTCCTCTTGCGCAGCGGCCTGCCAGGCAACCGTCATACCCCGTGGCAGATTCATGCGTGGAAAGCGGCGCTTCTCGGCTCCATCTTTCTTCATCGCTTCTTTCGCTCCGGCGCTTCCTTGTGCTCCTGCATGGCCGCGCAGTGGCTGCCAGAACTCGGGATGCGGAGAGGAAAAGGCGACCTCAACCTCAAACATTTGAGCGCCGAGTGTGCGCGTGCGAACGATCAGCGCTTCCACTGCGTTCTGTCCCGGCCCGTTGAGCAACAGTAGCCTCTGCCCCCGGCTGACCGCAGTGCTCAGAAATAGCAGGCCGCCTTCCGGGCTTGCCATTACCGCACGAGCCTCTTCGTAGAAGGGATTCTTGGTCGGTCCATGGCCGTAAACGCAGATGACCGCGTTCAGTGGAACTCCGTGAGATGGGTCGGCGGTCCCGAAATGTGCATTCGTTATTTCGTTTTGCTGTCCCTCAGGAATTTGTCCCATCATCGTCTTGCTCCTTTTTTCCGAATTCGCTTGCGATCCGCGGGCCTGTGTCTCCGAGTGGGCATCACTCTTAGCGCCTGTAGTGCCCACGCGTGTAGGCATATCCGTACACGTTCTGCTCAATGCTGTAGGTCTGCGGCAGCCACCAGAGCTTGCGTACGAGGCCATAGCGCGATGTGCGCATCTTGTGTCCGAGCCACGCTGCACCCACGGCGTAGGCCGCGCCATAGGCTTCCATGGCTACCGGGTGGCCCAGCAGGTGACGCACAACCGGGTTCTGCTCCTGAAATCCGCCGAGCTTGAAATCGCGCTCGGTCTGGCGGTAGTCCATGGTCTTGGCCGTCAGATCCACGGCCAGCAGCGCCATCACCGGCTTATCCTTGAGCACTGCCACGATGGCATTCGGCTTCCGCCCGAACTGTGCCTTGGCGGGCTTGTCTTTCACTATCGTCTGGCAGAGCGAAGAGCCGATCAGGATGCATTCGATTAGCATTTTGTCCTCGTCGTTTCTCGGATATGTATAAAGCAGCCCGATCGCCAATGAGTTTCTGTATCGTATTGTAAACACGGCAGATAGATACGATCTGCGGGTATCGAAAGTACCCATCTGTACAAACCCAGAGGCGGTGTCCACACCGACTACACTTTTGGGGATAGGCCGACAAGCCCTCCGGGGGAGGAGGGCGGGCACGCCATCAGATGCAGGGGGCGTTGACTTCTAGGGCAGACGGGCGCGCATAAGTACCTCCGCTTCATTGACTGAGGCGAAATAGGAGGCCATGCTTCAATTAGGCAGGGCAGAAACCTATGCCTTGGTGAGTGTGAAAGGGAAGTAAACGCCGTTGATGCACCAGAATAAGCAGGCGACACCATGAGCACCCTCACTCCCACTGCTGTGAGAGGACGGCAATGCGCATATTGCGGCAAGCCTGTCGCAAAGCATCTGGCTCGCTGCCCTCATTGCCGCGAGGGGGTCTCCGAGGTAAAAATAAAGGCCGCCCCTCCAGCAGCAAAGAAGCGCCAGCTAAGCCGAGGGATCCTGTACATGCTGCTAGGGCTCGCGATTCACTACGCTGCCGTGCAGGCCGGCACGATGAATCTTCCGTTTACCATCCCTCCCGCCGTGACCAACTACCTCTCGCCGATGCTGTTTCTGGGAGGCCTGGGTTTGGCACTGTACGGATTCGTTTCGCGCGCGACTGCCTGAGTCTCGAATCAGTCGACTACTCTCCGGGTTGGCAAAGCTCCCCTCGATCGTCCAATCTCGATGGCGAAGTGTGTCTCACGGGCGTAGAATTCATCCATGCGAAGAAGAGGCGTTGCGGCGATGTCATTGGGAGTCCTGCTGCTCTCGATCGCCTCTTATGTTCCAGCTTGCGATGTCTCTTGCTCGTTCAAGCAGATTCATTCAGCGTGCCCATCCGGCGCGGGCAATGCAGTAGAAGCTCAACCGCGAGACTCCATGCCTGCGGATATGGCCATGGGCGATGGAGATGCTGCCGCTCCATCCGATTTATCTAGCGCTACGCCGCAAATGCCTTTACTGTCACGCTGCCCGCATGACTCCTGTGGTATGGCTACGGCTCTCGCCTTTGTCCCAACCAAAGCCGATCCAGCGCGACTGTACTCAAGGCCTGCGGTAGCAAAGGTGGCGACCGGAATCCGCCAAGCGGGCGTCACTATCCATTTCGCCAAAGGTGAAGCGCCACCCGCCAAAGTGCCGGTCTTCGATCCTCTGATTTCCAAAGCTCTCCGACTCTAGAATCGTTTCGTTTCCCTAGGACTGGTCGTTTCCCCAGGACTGGTTGTTTCCTTTGACTGGCGTGCGTCTCCTGGGTGAGACGCGTCTTTCCTATCTTTTTTATCTTTCTTATCGAGGAGAGTTGCGTGAAATTGTTTGCGACGGTAGCGACGGCAGTATCCTTACTTCTTTTCTCCCCGGCGGCGCTCTTGGCTGAACAGTCAGAGACGAATCCGGGAAGCCAGGACAAATCCGCGAGCAGTCCTCAAATGCCCGAAATGCCCGGAATGAAGATGGGGAACGAGAAGGCAGCGACAGGCCCGCCGACTTTTGTCCAGGAGATCGAGCATCACGCCTCCGCCGGCACGAGCGCCGAGCCCGATTCCACTCCCGCTCCCATGCTCATGGCCATGAGAAGTTCGTGGATGCTGATGTTTCACGCGAACGCTTTCGTCCTGGATCAGCAGCAGTCGAGTTCGCGCGGCGGCAATAAGTTTTTTTCGACAAACTGGTTCATGGGAATGGCGCAGCATCCGCTTGGGTCAGGAGTTGTTACGTTTCGCGCCATGCTGAGTCTTGAGCCTGCAACCGTCACCGGGCGCCGGTATCCGCTCCTTTTCCAGCAAGGCGAGACAGCTTTCGGAAGGCCGATCGCGGATGGCCAGCACCCGCACGACTTCTTCATGGAGGTTGCCGTACTCTACGACAAGAAATTCGGCGAAAAGAGTTTGATCTCTTTCTACTTCGCTCCCGTGGGTGATCCCGCCATCGGCCCCACCGGGTACTCGCATCGTGCCTCCGCTTCCGAAAATCCGCTGGCGCCGCTCGGCCATCACCAAGAGGATTCCACGCACATTTCAAATGACGTGGTCACGCTGGGCCTGACGCATGGCATTCTCAGGCTCGAAGGATCGGGATTTCACGGCCGCGAACCGGACGAATTCCGCTGGAATCTCGACCAAGGCGCGATTGACTCGTGGGCAACTCGCCTGACGGTGCAGCCGGGGCAGAATTGGAGCGCACAGTACTCTTATGGCCGGCTCAAGAGTCCGGAGGGTCTTTTTCCCGGCGAGAATCAGGAGCGCATGACTGCGTCGGTCATGTACGACCGTCCGTTGAGCCACGGAAACTGGGCCAGCACGCTTTTATGGGGACGCACGCGGTCCCTGCAGGACAGCTCGGTTTTCAATAGCTACCTGGCCGAATCAACGGTCCGTTTTCGTTCTGAGAATTACGCATGGACGCGGATCGAGAATGCCGAACGTTCGAACGAACTGATCCTCGGCGAGAATCCCTTGCCTGCGGCATTTCAGGAGCAGCCGATCGGCCGGGTGCAAGCTTATACTTTTGGCTACGATCGTGATATTGATGTGCTTCCGCATGTGGCGTCGGCCATCGGAGCGCAAGTGACAACGTACGGCGTGGCAGACAGTCTTAAACCGTTTTACGGAGCGCATCCAGTAGGCGTAGCCATGTTTCTCCGGTTGCGACCAGTTTCGAAACAGGGGAGCAAATGAAACGCTGGCGACGTGGCGTTCCTCATTCTGGCTGCCGTAATGGCGGCCGGAGCGGCGTATGCCGCGGTATGGCTTCGCCACGGTTTCAGCGCCCGCGACGATGCCTCCTGGATCGAAGCCTTCGCGGCCCAAGTGGCGCGGAGCATGGCCATTCCCGCAACGTACCGGATGAAGAACCCGTATCCGCCCACGCCCGAGAACCTTCGCGAAGCCGAAGAACATTTCGCCGATCATTGCTCCACTTGCCACGGAAACGACGGCAGCGGGGATACGCTGTTTGGCAGAGGGCTGTATCCCAAACCGCCCGATATGCGCGCCGGCGAAACGCAGACCAAAAGCGATGGCGAGCTTTATTACGTGATCGAGAACGGCGTCCGCCTGACCGGCATGCCCGCCTTTGGCCAGGACCATGGAACCAATGACGCGGAGACATGGAAGCTGGTCGCTATTCATCCGCCACCTCCCGCAGCTCTCTGCGGAGGAGTTGGAACAGATGAAAAAGATGAACCCGAAAACAGACGCGGACCGGGCCGAGGAACAGCAGGAGGAAGAGTTTCTGAACGGCGGGGAAGTCCCTAAGGCACCGGAAGCGGAGCACCACCACTAGGCTAAGTCGGGGCAAACAGTTTTTGCACCGATTTAACGCCCATATGAACACGTCTAGATCATTATCTCCCGGGTACGATGCGGCACCGTAGGCGTGTCTCGATCGCCACAGGTCCAGAGGCGGCAGGCCAGGAGCGAATACTCATCCTGCCCGGCAGGACTTGTAGCGAGGGAGTCGCGCAGATCGTTGCAGCCGCAGGAATCGTGTAGGTACAGGGGAGGCTAAGGAATGTGGGAGGCACTGGAACAGACGTCCTGGGTACAAACATTGGGCAGTACGGGCTGGATGTACGCGAGCGTTGCGGTAACTCATTATTTGATGATGTTCTGGTTCATCGGATCGATTGCCGTGGTGGACCTGCGCATCATGGGCGTGGCGGCGCCGAAACGAGACGTCGGAGAGCTGGCGGAAACGCTTTTTCCGTGGGCGTGGACGGGATTTGCGTTGGCGATGGTTTCGGGATTCCTGATGTTCGCGACGGCCGCGGGCGATTGGGCTCCGTCCCGCGGATTCCATATCAAGCTGACGATGATCCTGCTGTCGGTGGTATTTGCCATTATTGTGCAACGCGGGGCGACGAGATGGGCGCAAACGCCGGAGATACCCACGTCCGCCAAGCTCATCGCGCTGATCTCCCTGTTGTTATGGATTGTCACGATCCTTTCCGCGTCGGAGATTCCGTCCCTGGAAGGGCTAGGCTAAAACATTTCAGTCGGTGTCTGTCGCACGCTTGAGCAGGGAACCAGAACCACACTCGAGAATAGAAAGGTGGGCTCCGATGCACGATATCGTTTTGGCGTTCGCGAAGTGGCTGGAAGCCACTCCTTGGGGAGTCATGGCCCGTGAGTCCATATGGGCATATCCCGTCGTACAGCTGACACACTTCACAGGTCTATCGGTTTGGCTGGGGACGAATTTCGCTCTGGATTTGCGGCTGCTGGGATTGGGCAAGCAGCGCGCAACCGCCGCACAAATGGCGCAGGACCTCTTTGTGTGGAACTGGATTGGCTTTGCCATCGTGGTTACGGGCGGCTTCATGCTCTTCTCGGGGATCGCCACGTCATTTATCGGGAACATCGCGTTTCAGTGGAAGCTGGGACTTTTCGTGCCCACGGCGCTGGTGTGGCATGTCATCGTCCAACGTAAGGCGCGCAGTTGGGGCCAAGGGACCGATACGCCGGGCATCGCCAAGCTTGCGGCGCTGACCGAGATCCTCCTGTGGATTTGCGTGATTACCGCGGCGGTGGAGATTCCGAACCACTGATCGGCCCTTAGGGACTATGATTGGGGCATCCGCCAAGGGAACAAGCACGATCTCGCTAAGGGGGAAGAGAATGAAAAGCCGGATTCTGATTCTGATTGCCTGTATTTCGTTGATCACCGGCGCTGCCCTGGCTCATGGAGGCGAAGAGCATGTGATCGGCACCGTAACAAGCGTCGCGCCGGATTCCATCACCGTGAAAACCACGGCAAATGGCCTGGTGACTGTGGCCGTTGTACCGCAGACGACCTTTTCGAAGAGTAAGGCCGCGGCTAAGATTGCCGACTTGAGCGTTGGCGATCGGGTTGTGATCCATGCCAAGGAGCCGACCGAAGGAAAGCTGGTGGCCGACACGGTGGAATTCGCCACGCCAGCTGCCAAAGCGGCGCAAAGTAAAACTGCTCCCGCAAAACAAGCGCCAGCAAAATAGGGCTGCGGCTGCCCGCGGGCGGCTGGACATGGCGGCCACCCGCGAGACAGATCAGGCGTTTGCCTTCTAAGACGGGCGCTTGTCTTCCAGGAATTTCCGCTGATCCAGGCGTATTGCTTCGTCAGGATTTTTCCATTTGTGATTCACAACAAGAGTTCGGTATTTCAGGGCCAGGGGCTCTCTAAACGAAAAATCTACGGCCATTGAATCGTTCTCTTAAAGACCAGCCTACCGCAGGGAGGAACGCGTCATGATCCTCGGGGTAACGACACTTACTTTCGTGCATGTTGTGTTGAGCCTAATTGGAATACTGTCAGGGCTGGTGGTCGCTTACGGTTTTCTGGCGGCAAGACGACTGAATCGATGCACAGCGATCTTCCTGACGAGCACTGTTTCGACCAGCGTTACCGGATTTTTCTTCCCGTTCCATCAGTTTTTGCCGTCCCACGCGGTGGGCATCCTCTCCCTGATCGCGCTGGCGATTGCCGTCTACGCGCGATACGGCCGCAAGCTGGCCGGCGGCTGGCGCCGCACCTACGTGATCACCGCGATGGTCGCGCTCTACCTGAACGTGTTCGTCCTGGTCGTGCAACTCTTCATGAAAGTACCGGCGCTCCAGGCGCTGGCACCAACCCGGTCCGAGCCGCCATTCGTCGCGGCGCAGATCGCCGTCCTGGTGTTTTTCGTCGCGCTTTCCGTCTTCGCGGCGATCCGGTTTCGAAACGAGCAGCTCCGTACCACTTGATGTGTGGCGTTTCGGCTTGAGCCGCGCACCCTCGCCCGGCTCATTCCGGGCGAGGGTGCGGTTTCTGTGCCGCTTAAAGGACTCACCCAGCAGGGAACTGCGTGGGTTCCACAAGGCGCAGGAATCACGGATGCTGCGTGGCCGATGCTAGCTTCCCGCGAAGGCTGATTTTTCGCGAACGACCGGCACATCCACCAGGTGTTCCGCCAGAAACCATACTTGAAGCTCGTTTGTGCGGATCACATCGGAGACGATCAAGTCATTGGTTCCGTCGTCTCCCGTTTCGCTGGCTTGCTTAGCCATTGCGTGGGCCTCTTTCAGAATCAGTTCGTGAGCTTCGAGAAGACGGGAGAGTTGCACGGGCACAGGCTCACGGCCGCGCGGAAGCCGGGGAATCATGGTCATCTCCGCCACATCCGCCGCCATGGCCAGGCTGATGCCGCCAAGGATCTGAATCCGCTCGGCGATTTGATCCACCAGTTCGTCCTGCTCGCCGTGATGCTTATCAAAGAGCAGATGAAGCTGGTAAAAAGTATGGCCGGCGACCTGCCAGTGATGTTTCTTGTACATATCACGCAGCGTCATCGTGTCGGCGAGAAGTTGATTGAGATTGTCGCAGGAGGCGGCGCAGGTCTTTTCGTCCAAAGCGATCGGAAGCTTGGCGATCTTTCCATAAGGTTGAATTTCGGGGCCGTGTTGATGCTGGATCGGGCGAGCTTGTTTCGTTCCTGCTTCAAGCTCATTGTAGCTGGCACTACGCTTATCATGTTTGGGGCTCACGGTATCTCCTCGCGTGGACTGAACTGGAATCCCAACCCTAATCATACTCGCGTCGGAGGAATTGGTCTAAACGTTACGCGGTGCCCGGCTCGATGAGCGGCTCAGATTGTCTCCGATGGACGATCCTCAGCCTGCGCCCACTCTTTTGACGTGTGCTTTTCTTTTGTTCCGTGTCGGGGGTGCACTTTCAGTTCCGACTTAGAGGCTTGTACTTTGATTGTGTAGTCTTTCCCCTCCCAGCGGTCTTCCTCCAGCCAAAGAAAAGTAAAGCGGGCTTGATTATGGTTCAGGAGCTCAGCAAGGCGTTGCGAAATAGCTTCAGTCACGTTGTTACCGTTCGCGGCGGCCACGTTCACCAAGTTCGTTTCAGAGATGAAAAACTGAATGACCTAGACTTGGCCCTTTTACTGAGTAGAGCAAAAGCCAAGATGCCCATGCTTCGCGCCGCTAGGAAACAAAGGTACCTTGCTGCACTGCATAAATGGGGCACCTACATGCGGGAGAGCAACAAGAACATCGTATCTGGCTTTGTGCTTTTGTTCGAGGAAATGACAAAAATTCTTGAACGGAATGAACCATCTTCTTAGCTCTTATAGGAACTTCCGAGAGCTTCTCGCCGCTCCAAATCCATCGCGTGGAAGATCAGTAAGCCCATTTGCGCGAGGTTGTAGCATTGGAGCGCTTCCTGGTAGGAATGCTTCACGTCTCCCCAATGCAGTATCTTGTTGCGTAGCTTGTATAAATTCTTATGGAAGCACTCCGCCAAGGAGCCGATATGCAGGCTTGGGAAGCCGCTTGTGATCTCTTCGGCAAGCTCCGAGGAAGTAGACACGAATTCGTCGATTCCTTTGTTAACAAGAAGCTTTGATACGCCCCCGATTTTGCTAATGAAGTCGAAATTGCTCAGCTTTTTTTCGCAGGCTTCAGAGTCGAATTTCCCTCCCTGCCTTTCTTCGTCGATCATCTTCCATTTAACGAAGAGGCGTGATAGCTCGGCTTCGAAGGCCATAGCCGCCATGACGATACCCATGGCGAAGTCTTTCTCGCTGTTGATTTCGTAACGGCTTCGGAGGAGGAGAAGCCACCCTATCGTCAGCTCATTTGCCAAAAGGCTCGGATGCTCAAAGCCACATTCCGGGCAGGTCCATTCGAAGGAATCCATATCCAGATGAATTCGAATCGTCTCCGCCGCTGAGCACTGCGAGCATTCAAGGGGCAGGGGAACCTTGAGCGAGAACTTCTCGGAATCGTTGCTCATCGGCGCTGTGTTTTTCTAACACGCTTAGCCCGGCTCGCGCGATAGAAATTTGAAAGCCGCGCACGTGAGCCATCCCAGCTCTGCTTTAGGCCCGCGAGGAGTAAAGTGAGAGTAAAATCTGCCGTGCCGGGCTGCCTCAGCCTCTCGAAAAGCCGCGTCTAACTGGGGTATTTGGTGGGCGGTAAAGGATTTGAACCTTTGACCTTCCGGGTGTAAACCGGACGCTCTAACCGCTGAGCTAACCGCCCGCGGTTTTAGATTCTATAGGTTAGCGGGCCAATCTCCGAGAACAAATCGAAAATTGTGCGGATTACCCGTCTTTTTGTGCGGGTTCTTACTGATCGCCACTTTTGCAGCCGCACAATCCGCACCTACCAAAATTCCCCTCATTAAGAAAAACGGCCTGTACTACGCCGCGGTCTCCATCAACGGCAATGCAGCGCTCCTGCTGATCGACACCGGCGCCAGCATCACGCTCCTTAACCGCAAATTCTCCGGGCTCGCCGTTGGCTTACCAGCCAGCGGAGTGCGGGGTGTGGGCGCTTCCGCCAAAGGCCAGCGCACGGAGATCCATCTCCGAATTGGCGATCGGGCTTTTGCCACTGATGCCATGATCGGGGATTTCCAGATACCTGACGCCGATCGCTCTTTGGGCTCCGATGTTTTAGCTGCTTGCGGAGAGGTCGTATTCGACTATGCGAACGACACCTTGTTGCTGTACCGGGCGGAACCAATGCGGCTCACTGAAGCCCAGATCCGAGCCCTGCTGGCGAAGCATGGCGTCTACATCACCGAAGCGTGCGACAAATGCGGCCAGCTCCTCGGCCACGTTCGATTCACCATCTATGGTGAGCCCGGGGAATGGTGCTCTCGCCTGTGCCGTGATGGAGAAGTAATCGTCAAGCCTGTAAGCCGAAGGGGCGGCCGCCCGCCGAAGTATCGAAGCGACCGCGAGCGGAGGATGGTGGAACGTCAGCAAAACGCAATTCGCCAGCAGGCTTTTCGTCAGCGGCTCTAGGACTCAGAAGCAATCCTGTTTTTCTCGGCCTCAAAGTTCAGTCGTTGCCGTCGTTCTTCTTGCCGAAGGTGGTTTTCCATCATTGCAAAAAGTAAATTCTCGGCATCACCGGGTGCTGTCACCCATTCATCATTCGTATGTGTCCCGGGAAGTAATGCTCTTCGACCGCATTTAGAACATTTGCTATAGCCAAAAGCGCGTCAGCGACCTGCTGTGCGGTTACCGGCGATAATGGCTGAGCGCTTCTATTTAACGCTAGATCAAGGTCCCTGTGAGCAAGGTGCCTGTGGCGCCAATCGAACGCGAATTGGGCAGCGGTTTGTGCTTTAGCCTTTAGGCCAGATACTCTCAAGCTGTAGCGAGCCCCTGAGTAGCGTCGGCAATCTTTCAATCGTCAAATTATCATTGCCGGCGGACCGCGGAGGAGCTAGGAGTCTCGCAATTCCAAGCACCGTTACGTCGAAAAACGTGCCTTGGAGGATGAAAAAGAAAAATGGTGCCGTGCTGTTAAGCAGAGCAATTCGAGCTTGGTGTGATGCCTCATTTTCACGAGGCTCAAGAAACAAGATGCGGTATTGGGACCATCTCCAATGCAAAAGCGATAATTCATGAGACAAGGCATAGAACAGTTCTCCGAGGTCCTGCCCATGTTTTCAATGTAGCTTGCCTTTACTTCTTCGTGGTTGCGTTCTACCGCCATAGGAGCACAGTCTTAGCAGTCAACGTAACGGAAAACCCTCCCGTAAGTATCTGATTCCACGCAAGTACGGAAGCCCATTTTAGGCTCTTGGCTATACCCGTAGCCTGGAGCTCGTTCGATGGCTTAAAACCCACTCTAATGCCCAAATCCAGGGGTGAAGTGAAAGCATCCCTTTTATAGCCTAGGCTACGCCGCTGAGCGACCCGCCCTGGGGGACCCTACCCCGGCCTAAATTCCCTCCAAGGAACTACTACCTGCTTCCAGGCCGGCTGGATTCGATCCGGCTTCCACTACGGTATCGAGCGAGATCCCACAGCCGAATCCCGGAACTGCGCTCAGGGCGTTGGGGGCGTGAATTAGACGCACAATTGACGTACAGTTAGCCCTACTGCAATGAAGGCATTGCCACTTACAACGGAACATCGGGTACACTACGCGACGATCTACCCTAAATAGCACTTAAAACGGTGCCTTTAAGTACGTGAAACTGCGGCTAGATACATGAAATCTAAGGTATTTGTTTAACTATTGCCGGGAGATGATGAAAATGCGGGGTTTGTGAGGGAATTCTGGCAGGCTTAGCTCGCTATCTTTATCGCTACGGCCTATTCAGCGACAACTGAAGCCATGACGGTTGCTCCCATCCATTCTGCTTCATGGCGTCATAGACGGCTAAGCGGTGCTCCCTGAGGGCGAAGGTTGTGTGATTGTTCTCGATAGCCTCTTTGACCGCTCGGTACAGCAAGTCTCTCTCCCGTTCGGTTTCCAGGAGTTTATCCGCTAGGTCCGCGATGGTTAGTTCCATGGCGTCATTTCCTATTCGCCATTTCCTGCTTGAGGTTGTCTATGAAACTGTTGTCCTCGAGCGGTTGGCTTTCTGCTTCCGGTGTAGTGGAAGTATGCAGGGTCTCGGTACGTGCGGCTATGCGTTCTGCCTTCTTCTTCGCTTCAGAGTAGCGGATGAGATACAAAAGCTCAAAACGTGTGGGCTGCCTAGCCTCCGCCTCCAACCTGCGTTCAAGTGCTCGAGCCTCCTCCGCAGTAGGCTCAGCACGCCAATCAAAGCCTGTGAGCTTTTGGGTCCTCATCGTCTTGCGCCGGCGTCTCCTTTTCTGCGTGAGCTTGGCGTATACGCGACCCAGCGTGCCAAGCTCCGCGTTGGGCATGTCTTTCTCTGTCTCAATGCGCACGCGGATCGCCTCGGCCACGGCTTTCTTGTTGGGGTTTGCAGAGGCTGCTTTATTGCCCTTCTTAAAAATCATGGTTTTCCTTTTCTCGGCTGTGCCTACGACGGCGGTATCAGTTGCCCCGTAATCGGTGAAGAGGTTGGCTGTAAACTGCCAGCAAGCGGCGTTCCCGCAAGTCCGCCGGTAGTTGCGAAACTGCTTCCGAACAAGGGACTGCCTGAAGCCCTGAGCAATGAGCTCCCGACACCGCCAACCACTCCTCCAAGGATTTGACCTACGGTCGGGCCATTCGCGGCCGTCACCGCCTCGGAAGCATTCGCTACCGCGCCAGTTCCCGAAGTCACACGGTAGCCGGTCAGTTTCAGGTGCTCCGGCAGCCGCTAACGCCGCAGCAGTACGAACGGGCGGAGCAGCTTTGCCTTCCGGTGTCACTGCTCGAATCGAGGGCGGCGTAGGAGCAGTCCGCATAGCTGCAAGCGCGGCCGGTGAATAGCCCTGTGGATTGGCAATCTGGGGCTTGAGTTGGTTTTGCAGGTAGTTCAAGATATTGGTTTGATTGCCGTACTGCGTCTTGAAAATGTCCATCAACTGCGAATCGAAGGTCATCTGCTGCTGTTCGGCAGCTTTGGCCGTATCGTCGCCCTTGCAGAGGACCACCGGCCCCGAGTAGTCGAATGAGGGGCGTTGGACCCACACCATTCTTTCCATATTGAGAACCGGGTTAATGGTTATGCGCACTGGAACTTTCTTACTCAAAGCCCTTAACTTTTCGCTCTAACTGATCCATGGGCATCGTATAAAGGTCTGCCGCATCGTAGGCGCTCTCCGGCGGAGCTTCGCCTTCTTTGAGTTGAAGTACACCGCGCTCAGCTAGCGTATTGAATACGTCCTGAATTTCCGCCATCGTCGCCGTGCATTCGTCGGTCGGAGAAATCTTCCCTCGGGCTGCGAGCGCGGCTTCCATGGCCTTGCCATTTTGCGGATTAGCGATATATGACGGCGTGCGAGCAATAAACTCCGCGGCAGCTTTCGCAAAGCTCTTCTGACCCGTCAGCCGCTCGGCTTCGCTATCGAGCTCCGCAACAATCCTTCCAAGCCGCTCGGTGGGGATTTGATCTAGCTCTCTTGTCTCAGTGGGTGGTTCACGGCGAAACATCTTGTCGTAGTGTTCTGCCGCCTCACGTGAGTCGAACTTCATCTTGGCCCTTGAAGAAAACCATTCACCAGCTGATACCTGTGTCACTGCCATTGTTCATTCTCCTTTTCTCTCTCGAATCGCAGCTATCAGTGCAAGTCGAAATCGGCTTTCTTCAAATATGCTGAGACCGGCCTTCGGATTAGTTTCGGCAGCCGCGAGTCTGGCTTCGCTGAGGCCGGCCACACATGCCGCGGAGGTTCGGTCAAGCCCCGCCAGTTGCCGCAAACGGACCAGGCAGTTGCCGCCGCGTATTCGCATGCAAAGCTGTTCGGCTAGCATTAGGTCTTCGCCAAGATCCTTCGTTTCATTCCTCAAAGGAGTCCATCCAGTCCGTCATCGCAATTGCTATTTTCGGGCTCAAGAAGCATATCCCCCACGGTTTTGGGTGTTCGCTGTGCAGGGTTAAAAATTGGACGGCAACGCTCGTCATGGAAATTCGCAGCGCTCTCGCTGTCATAAGTCCGCCTAGAGAATGAGCTGAACCACACGCCGGGGCTTTGTTCTTTTACCATTGGAGATCCTTCGTTTCAGGCATTAGCTTTGCTCTCGAATCGGACGCTCGGTACTCGTATCGTTTTCAGTTTTGCGGGGTCTACCGCCGAGTTTGCCAACATTCACAAGCCGCTCGCGCGATTGCTGGAGGCCGAATCTCTCAATGCGGCATTGCCAGCTGAGATTGCCCAATGTCGCGGCGGCGGCGCTGGCCTGCTTCTCTGTGACTTTGGGTTTACGGCGCTTACTCATTGATTCTCCGGCGTAGGCTGGAATCTACCGCCCTTGATGAATTGCAGTGTGCGTACGTGGCCCGATTTCTTTACCTGCCAGCCGCGCCCATCGCCCCATCCATCGCGGCCAAAGCGGCCCCGTGGGCGCAGGGCTCTACGCTCTGCTGATTGCTGATCCATTCGTTTGCGGGCTTGAACTACGGGGTTTTCAGACAATTCTATTTCTAAGCGGCCATTAAATCCGGTCGCACGTCACGGGACTCAGTCACCGTGTACGAGGGTACTTCGCTTTATATTCGCCATCTTAACGTAAGGTTTAGTTTGTTGTCAAGTCTTGCGCGGCGCTTTTGGAGTGGTTTGCTACTAGGACGCCGACAAACCCTGTTCCAAGATGGAGTTACGCCTGTTCTTATACCCGCTTTGACTCAGGTGATTATTTCGACTAGATAGTACTTTTCACCTATAGATGGTGTCCTCGCGCATGTCTAGAATGGCGTCTGAAATGTATGCATCAAAAGTGCCTTGACAGGCGTCTAAGAAAATGTCAGAACTAGGCCGCCGTGGCAACCCAATCAGCCCGTTCCGCTCAGTTGCTACCGGTCTGTCTGCACGACTCAAAGGGGGAAGCGACCAATGTCAGTAGCCAATTTAGAGAAAGTGAGGAAAACCGTTCGCCTGCCACGAAGGCTTTACGATGAGGCAGAGAGCTGCGTCGAGAGGAAAATCGTTCCAGCAGAGAACTTTAACGATTTCCTCGTCGCCGCTCTTTTGGCATATGTAAAACTCTTAAAAAGAAAACAAGTGGATGCAGCCTTTGCGGGGATGGCAGAGGATGCCGATTACCAAAAGGATAGCCGTCTAATCGCCGAAGAGTTCTCGCCAACCGACTGGGAGGCATTCGCAAGCATGGAGAAAGAACCGTAACGTGCCGCCGAGACGCGGGGAAGTATTTATGGCGAACCTTGATCCTACTCAAGGTTCCGAGCAAGGGAAACAGCGTCCCGTTGTCGTCATGAGCCGCGACGCTATCAACCAAAGCAGCCCTGTGGTTATTGTCGTGCCCGTTACGGATTTGACTAACAAGAAACGTATCTATCCGAGTCAGGTTGTTCTGAAGGCTGGGGAGGGCGGCTTGAAGATGGACTCAGTCGCCCTCGGGGAGCAAGTCAGAGCCATAAGTGTTACGAGGTTTGCATCACGCCTCGGCCAACTCACATCGCAAAGCGTCGTTGCAATCGGAGCCGCGCTAAAAACCGCGCTTGATCTCTAGGACGGCTAAATCCGGACGTTGATTTCCGCAGTCCCGCTGATATAAGCTCCGGCCAATTCAGGGTTTTCAAACCGGGGCTGCCGTTGGATCACAGGGACGACACTTACATCATTTTGAAAAGAGGCCGGCGCGGCCTATATCGTCCAATTAGCCCGCCCATCGGACGCCGCACTGCCAACGCTCGCGTGCTGCTCCTCGAAGCCAAGACACCCGGGAAGTACGTGTTATTGAACTTGCGAACCAAAATCATTGAGGACTTGAAGGCGCGGCAGGCGCTTTCGTGCCCGGATTCAAGCTCCCCCACATCTCATAAATAGACGCTGGTTCGGAACATAGCCCCTTTTCCCCAAGGAGGCCCATTGGACCGGGAATATAAGATATTCGAGAAACTCCCTGACGAGTCCGCTCGGGGGCACGGAATTGTTTCTAGCCTTGAAGAAGCGATAGCCAAAACCAATGTGTTAGCGAAGCTCTCGCCTAACGAGTTTTACATCCTTTCCACGGACGCTCAGGAGATCGTTCACCGCGCTGGGGGTACGGAGCCCCCGCCCGCGCCACTAATTGCGGACCCTGAGCCAGAAACGGCCTAATAAGCTATGGCCGCCGAGCGCATTGTTAAGCATCCTGTTGATTGCCCGCACTGCAAGACAACACAGATTGTCCACGTTGCCTTCCGTGAGGGAGGGCCACAAGTGTTGCTCCAAAACATTCAATGCATCGAGTGCCAAAGGTCTGGTCTTTTCTAATCGGGGGGCTGGGTAAGATTGTCGATGGGCCATTCCCCGCGTGAACCTCAGCAGCGACCAGCATGTGCTAAAGAAACGCCCCACTCGGCATTAGGACCGAGCAGGGCGAAACCCTTAATAAGCCCTGAAGCCAGCTGTACCGCAAAGCCCCCAACAATCGCCTAATGCCTTCTAATTTCTACCACGGGCTACCTGTTCAAAGCCGGAACACCGGGTATTTCCGTTGAGTGTCATAGCCGGACAATGAACTGGGCGGTCGGGCTCGCTCCCGAAACCGTCCGAGAAGCAGGTGAAGTTTTGGAGGCTTTTATGAGCCTGAGAAAGATATCGCTACAGGTCGGTGGTGCGTGCGGTATGGCTTTGCTCTTGGCAGTGTTGGCCTGGGGAAAGACATATACCATGCAAGCGACAGCACTGGCGCCTGGCGCTATGGCGCAAGCTCGATGTCAACACAAACGCTGGCAACACAGAACTGACTCTAAAGGTTGAACATCTTGCCAAACCGTCGCTGCTTTCGCCGCCTGCGGGCGCTTATGTTGTATGGGTACAGCAGTCCGGTCACGAACCAGTAAACGAGGGGGTCTTGCGCATTAGTGAGAACCTTAAAGGGGACTTTATGGCAACAACCACGGCCCCTCGATTCACGGTTCTTGTCACAGCAGAGGAAAATGCCAAAGCGCAAACGCCTTCCAGTCGAGTGATCCTAAGCGCGAATGTCCAAGAGTAAGGGGTTGCGGGTGCTCTTTCTCCCACGTGCCCCCAGCCTTCTCGTTGAAGCGCGTCCAATCGGCAGGAGCGGTGCATCTCATAAGCAACAGACAAGTCCTATCTGAGGCCCCGAGGCGGAAACAGCCCGCAGCGGGGCCTTTTTATTTGTCCGATTCGGTCGGGAACGACCGGTGGATGGCATTGGCAGAGGAATTATCGTTTAGGGAGATAGAGTCAGAAGCCCATTCTAATCATAAAGATACCGATGTGCAGCGCGCTGCACAACGTCGCGAAATTAAGACACTTACAGACTTCACTCAGCCTGACCGCCAATCACATCACCAGCCAGCATGGCACGAGCCACTGTCAGAATTACCGGTTCTGTTTGTGGCGCCGAAGCGCTAGTTTCTAGTTCAGTTCTCCCAAAGCTGGCTAGGGACGCCGCCTCTCCTTTCGCTGCGCTTGGCGGCGTCCTTTTCTTTTCTCCATTCAGTCCTCCATCCGTCTTGGCCTTGCATTCCCTAATAGCCGCTCAGCACTGCGCACGCGTCGGGTAATGGCGTCTACTTCCTCATGCCGCTGGGGGCGCTCACGGTCCCATTCAAGGCGCAGTTGCTTGAGCCGTTCTACGAACAACTGGTAGCACTTTCGGCAGTACCCGATGCCCCTGTGCGGGGCCCCGTGCGTTGAGGAAGATTCTGTGTTGTCGCATCTCCTGCAGCCCCATTTGTGGTAATACAGAGCCCATTTCCGGCGATCCCATACCGCCTGCAGCTTCATGATCGCAACGGCTACCTCGCGGGCCTCGAAGTCGGGTTGCAACTCCATCGTCCCGCTCTGGATGATCTCGCTGACCTGACGTGCCACCATTTCTTGAATCATGCCGCGTAGACTATTTTCTGATAGCTTCGGAACAAGGTGAGCCTCTGACGCTGGCACGATCTCCGCTGTATTCTTCTTCTGTCTCGGCATGATTCCTCCTAAGCCCGCGGGTGACATTTCGCGTGTGTCGCCCGCATATCGGTTGTGGTCACGTGGGTATAAATCTGCGTGGTGATAATCGAGGCGTGCCCGAGCAGCTCCTGTACATATCTCAGATCCGCACCATTCGCGAGCAAATGCGTCGCAAAACTGTGGCGCAAAGTGTGGGGATGAACGCCCTTTAGCCCCGCAGCGGCGGCCGTGATCTTGATAATTTGGCCGATGTGCCTGGCCCCGAGAGGCTTGTCTGGTTTGGGTTGCGGCCGCCAATCTGAGCCAGCGATAACAGCGAGTTTTTCCAGGGCTTGCTCGCGCGTCATCTCGGACACCTTGCCCAGATATTTAATGCGCTGCACGCTAGGACTGCCTTCGTACCAATTTCCAAGCCAATACTGGGCTGCAACGTGCTGTTTGACTAGACGAACACGCAAGGCGCGTGGCGACCGGTCATCGCAGAATAGAAAGCCCTCTTTGCGTCCGTTCAGGTAGGAGAGCACCGCATCCTTCGCCGGCCGGCCGAAGAGCACAATTCTCATTTTGTCGCCCTTGCCGATGACTCTTGCCGTGCGAGATTTGAAATCCACATCCTCAATCCGCATTCCGCAGACTTCTGCCAATCTACAACCCGTCCCGTAGAAGGTTTCGATTACCGCCTTGTTGCGCGGGTTTGTCGTTGCCTCGATCCAGTGCTCAACCTCTTCCACTGTTAGGACACGAGGCAGTCTGCGGCCGACTTTGCGGCCCTTGATTAAGCGGGCGATGTTTCCAGGGACCGCCCCGCCGATTTGCAGGAAATCAAAGAACGCCTTCAGGCCGCTGAGCTGCCTTGCAAGGCTCGATGCCGAGAGGCCGCGCCGATAGAGATGAGCGATAAATTCCCTGATATCGTAATGTTTGCACTCCAGCAGACTCCGCGAATTGATGAACCCGCAGAAGTTGCGGACCAAGGTTGTGTAGGCTTTGCGCGTGTGTGGACTTCGGCTTTGAACCGCAAGCCACTGATCGAACTTCGCGGCTAATTCAAGGTTGTCTTCGACATACGATTTAACGGGAGCTGTGGCGGGTCCGCTCATGGTCGCGCCTCGAGTTTTTTCAGTTCGCGCTTGAGCAGTGCTGCAAGGGTGTCGGGGTCAAGTGTGTGGGCTAAAGCACCCGGAGAGCGAAAATAGTTATTGCTGACATCATCCGCGGCAAGTTGCAGCGCCGAAGCGAGCCCGGAGAGGATGATGTTGCCTTCTTTGATCGTGTCGCCTCTCTCAGATAGAGAATTAAGAATGAGACAAGTTCCGCTCGCACATTCGAGAAGGCGTTGAACACAGGCGTTCTGAACCTCTGTGTCAACAAAATCGACCCAGTTTTCCGTGGTGTCTGCTTTTTTGGTTTTGAGACGGCGCTTCGTGCTACGGGGCAGAATACGCGAATCGGAACTCTTCAACTCTTGCGAGGGAACGACGAATGGACTAACTTTTGTCGCAGGTTCCATGGAGCTTATACCTCCTTGGGATTTAGGGGCGCGTTCGGTGTCAGGCCGAGCGCGTCCCGCTTTTTATTTGGTCATGAGCCTTCTGGCCCGCTCGATATCGCGATCAGTCCAAAGCCGAGCTTTCACGCTTCCCAGCTGCTTCACCTTTGGCGCCTTAATCCAATTGCCATCGGCAATATAGCGCTGCAAGGTCATGAGGCTAATGTCCAGTTTCTTTGCTGCATCGCGAGACGAGTAAATCTTCATGTGTGGTACCCTATAACACTTCCACTTGCTCCGTCAAGCCCCTTGTGCGAGAATCGGCGTTGGAAAGAAAAAGCCCCGGCTGTCACCGGGGCCGAGGTCTGCAATTGAAGAGTCGAAAAGAGAATAAGGGAAAGAACCCTCCACGCGCAAGCGTCACTCCGGTTGTTCCGTCCGCTTTCGACATAACAGCGGAAGACGCCGAGGCATTAGAGGCCGCGAGGCTCGCACTTCTTGACCAGTGGAAAGAGGTCACACTGGAGGCCATCGCCGCCGAGATGAATGGGCAAAAGGACCCGTCGCTGGAAGAGAAGAGAGATTCCCTTGAGAGCGACCTTCGTAAAAGGCTGGTCACTGCTGAGTACATCGACGAAATAAAATCGGGGCTGCGCAGGGGCGCCGATCTCCTGGCACGGGGAATCGATGTCACGCTAGCCCCATCGGCCACGAGTGCAGTATCCCGAGAGGAAGCCCTAACGCCAATTCTCAGACAGCAAGGTTTGACCACTCACGGCTGGGCTCTCCAGGCAGGCGTGGACTTTCACACGGCTGACGATTATCTGAAGGGCAAGACGACACCATACCCGAATACCCTCAAGAATTTGGCCGACGCGCTGGGCATCACAGTAGCGGATATGCCAAAGTAAGCGTCCGCAAAACTCCGGTACCTTCCGCGACTCTCCGAATGACTCTCCGAATCTGGGTAGCGCAGTATTGCGTTCGGAGGCAGACGGAATGACACAGTTACTCTCGATTAAGGAAACAGCAGACGTGCTCGGGCTGAAGGTGGCGACTATCCGTGCCTGGCTCTATCGTCGGCGACTCCCGCGAGTCAATTGCGGGCGGGCTGTCCGAATCCCTGCAGATGCAGTCGCGCAGTTCATCGAACGCAACACGATTCCAGCGAGAAAAGATGCCTAGAAAACAAAAAGGCCAGAGCGCTAACTCTGGCCAAGAAAGGAAACTGAATTGTCTAATCCGAACAGTACACCTGAAATAGAACCCCGTCAACAGCAGAAGGGCGATCAGCGGGCCGAGATCGAGCCCGCAGAGCCGGAGCCCGGGCCGAACGATGTGGCTATGGCAATCCTGTGCTACGGCCCGATTTTCTCCTCCCGCTGGTGGTGCAATTGATGGGCGACAACATCTGCCACCTTAGAAGCCGCTGGATATACCAACTTCCGCCGTGATCGTTGCGACTGTCCGAAATGCGATGGTCACTCACGTCTCACTGTCCGATTTACCGACGACAAGTATTATTGCCACAGATGCCAGCGTGGCGGAACGATCCGCGGCCTTGCGCGTACCATTGGCAAACCCCTTCCGCCGGAAACCGCAGAGCGCAGAGCCGAGCGGAAGCGCGAAGCGGAATTCGAGTCTTGGCGCAACACTCGACACGCAGCCATTGTTGCTGAGTTCCGCGAACTGAGCCGCAAGGCTGAATTAGCAACACGGGTGCTGGACAAATATCCCGACTGCGAGCCTGCCTGGAATGCGCTCAAGGAGTCGTACGACAATGAGGCTCGACTGACAGCCTCACTCGATTCCCTTATTTATAACCAACTGAGCCCCTATCTCGACAAGCCCGTAACCCGGAAGGAGCTGTTCACGATGTGGGAGCAGTGGCGGAGGCAGCACCGTGCAGCCTGACGTGGAGAATGTGGTTTTCGGTTCAGAAGAGTTAGCCCTTCCACCGAAGTTCAGCGAAGAGTCGATTGCTCTACGTTTTTCCGTCCGCCATGCACATGATCTCCGTTATGTGGACGCATGGGGAAAGTGGCTCCGCTGGGATGGTGCTCGATGGCGCGAAGACGATACATTGGAGGTATTCGACCAAGCGCGACGCATCTGCCGCGAGACCGCGGCGGAATGTGAGATAGAAAAGCCGACTGCGGCGCCAAGACTCGCCGCCGCTGCTACGGTAGCCGCCGTTGAACGTCTCGCCCGTGCTGACCGTCGTCACGCCGCGACCATAGGGCAATGGGACGCCGACCGCTGGTTACTGAACATGCCCACCGGCACAATGAACCTACGCGATGGCGATCTCCAGCAACACCGGCGGGAGAATTACCTCACGAAAGTGACGGGCGCTGGTTTGGCAGCTGAGAGCGAAGACTGCCCGCTATGGCTGGGCTTTCTGGACCGCGTTACCGGCAGCGATGTGGAGCTGCAAGCCTTTCTTCAGCGTGTAGCCGGCTACTGCTTGACTGGAAGTGTACGTGAGCATGCGCTGTTCTTTCTATACGGCACCGGCGCGAACGGGAAGTCCGTGTTCATCTCCACGGTGACGGACCTATTAGCCGACTACGCCAAAACGGCGGCGATCTCCACATTCCTGGCTACCGGAAACGAGCAGCATCCGACCGACTTGGCAGGACTGCGCGGAGCACGACTGGTAACGGCTGTTGAAACCGAAGATGGGCGCCGTTGGGCCGAGTCCAAGATTAAGGCCCTTACTGGTGGAGACAAGATCGCCGCCAGGTTCATGCGGCAGGACTTTTTTGAGTTCACACCGCAGTTCAAGCTGCTTATCGCCGGAAACCACAAGCCCGGACTGCGTAGCGTTGATGAAGCCATTCGCCGCCGACTCCACCTAATCCCGTTCAAGATCACCATCCCCGCCGCAGAGCGTGATGCCCAGCTACAAGAGAAACTTCAATCCGAATACCCCGCAATTCTTCGCTGGGCTGTCGAAGGATGTGCCCAATGGCAACGGCAGGGCCTGAATCCACCAGCGGCTGTGCTGGATGCCACGGCGGAATATCTAAGCGCGGAGGATCGAATCGCCCAATGGATCGAAGAACAGTGCAATGTGGGGCGCTCCTATTCAGCCACGGCAGGGGAGTTGTACCGGTCATGGAAGGCATGGTGTGAATCTACGGGCGAGAAACCCACCAGTCAAAAACGATTCTCCCAGAATCTCGAAGACCGTGGTTTTGAGCGGGCCAGGACATCCGGCTCCCGGACGTTTAACGGGATCGCGCCAAAAGGGACTTTATGACAGATGTGACACGTCGCCCCATATATACCGTATACGCGCGCGCGTGTGTAACGGGGATAACCGGATCATCTGTCACATCTGTCACGCGGCTTGTCGAGATAGGGGCGATATGAAGCTGGCAGACCTTATCGCCGAGCCCTCCAGGATCAAAGCAGTGGAGCCTGAGGCCATCCCACAGCTACGGGGGCAATTGGCGGAGCTCGATACGCTCTTATTGAGTCGCCTGCTGGCAGGCAAAGAGCCGGACGCCCCAGAGGACCAGCTGCTTGACGTAGCGGAGGCTGCCAGACGCCTCTGCGTATCCGAGAGTTACCTCGAACACAACCACAAGCGCCTGCCATTTACCCGCCGCGTCGGCCGAAAGTTGCTTTTCTCGGCCCGGGGCCTTGCCAAGTACGTCTCGTCAAAAACAACCCGCGGAGGTGGCTGACATGAAATTGGCTCTTAGGCAGAAGTTCCCGGTTGGTTCCATAGTCATGCATAAGCGAGCAGTAGATCCTGGTCCTCCCAAGCGCCCGCAAACAGCCGTCGTGACTGGATATGGCACGTATGAGTATGAAGTGATCGGAGACATCCATCTCGACGTGCCGGGCGCAGAGGTTCTCCTGGAGGTTGAATATAGCTGCACGTGCAAAGGGCGCCTCTACCATGAGTACGATATGTGGGCAGAATCTGAAGTAATCCACTTAGACGGACCATTGAATTAGTAAGACTCCTACTTGACACAGTGTCAGGCTATCCCGTAATATGGACACAGTGTCAGGAGGTAGATTGAAAACCTACACGACTTCGGAAGCTGCTAGAAAGCTAAGTATCTCAAGGGAGACCCTGTACCAATGGCTGCGGTCTGGAAGGATTCAGGCGCCGCAGCAAATCAAGCTGGGCGCAAAGACGCAATATCTGTGGACCGACAAAGACCTTCAGGCTGCGAAGGCTGCTAGGAGGAAGGCATGAGAGGCAATGGACGGGTTTATCTGCGTGGCGAGACCTGGTGGCTTCGCTACTACCACAAGGGGCGCGAGATTCGGGAGTCCGCAAAGACTAGCGACGAACGGGCAGCAGTTCGTACCCTCAAAGCCAGGCTTGATGATTTGGCCGTTGACCGGAAGGGCCTAACTAAATTCACTACCCCCGAAATGAGGAAGGTTACGGTCCATGAACTTCTCGAAGCACTCCGGGCGGATTACGCCCAGCGCGGGAAGCTGAGCGATCAGAACAAGTCCACCATCAGGCAAGCGCAAGAGGCTTTTGGCTACATCCGAGCCGCAGAGTTTTCCCCAGATCACGTCAACCGATACATCAATGAACAGCTTGCCGCAGAGTATGCGAACGCCAGCATAAACCGGGTTACGGGTATCGTTGGGAGGGCTTTCCAGCTTGCCATGGTCGAAGGGCGCGTCTCACGTACCCCCTACATCAAGCGTCTACCGGAGGACAATGCGCGGCAGGGGTTTTGTGATGCAGCCTCATTCGAGCTCGTTCGGGCGAGCCTACCGGCCGACTTGCAGGACTTTGCGCAGTTCGCCTTCAGCACCGGCTGGCGCCGCGGGGAGATTGCGAGCCTCGATTGGTCTAACGTGCAGGACGGCGACACGATGATCCGGCTGCGGCCAGATCAGGCGAAGAACAAGCAGGGCCGGAGCGTGCCTATCACGGGAAAGCTGATCGATGTCATCAAGCGGAGAAGGGAAGCGCGAACCTTCGAAGTGAACGGGATTACCCAAATGTCGCACCTGGTTTTCTACCGGGGGGCTGGCACTGCGGTCATAGAATTTAGAAAGAGCTGGAAGGCGGCATGCACCAAAGCTGGCCGGCCGGGATTGCTGTTCCATGACTTGCGGCGCTCTGCCGTGACGGCCATGGTTAACGCGAAGGTTCCCCAACTGGTCGCCATGCAGATTAGCGGCCACAAAACCCCGTCGATGTTCAAGCGGTACGCGATTACGGTAGAAGACGAAATGCGCGAGGCGCAGGCAGCCACGGAGCGATACCACGAAGCCCAAATGGCGAAGGCGCAAGCACAGCAAACGAACGTGCGGAGCATCTCAAAATGATTCGCACAATTGTGCGGGAACGGGGTACAACAGTGAACAACAGGAGACAACAGGGAAGGGAATTATTGGCTGATTTGTTGGACTTAGTTGCACGGCGTTGTACCGCGTGGGCCCCTGCAAATAAGTGTAAACCGGACGCTCTAACCGCTGAGCTAACCGCCCGATGCGTTGCATTGTAATCAGTTGCGAGATTGCCAGCCAACGCTTTTGTGCCCATTTTAGGCCGATTGCCTGTGTTTTGTCCTGTTCCTAGTCCTTGACACGAGAAAATTGGCCGGAGTATGGTGTGCGCCTACGTGACCTTTGCGGGGCGGTAACCCGGGCACTTGTCGCCACGCGCGGCGATATCAAGCCGATTTCCCGGACGTCACTTCGGAGACCAGAGGGGGGAATATATGCCTAAGACAAGGGCGATTTTGATGGCCGTGCTGACGCTATGCGCAACGGCCGCTTTTACGGCTCAACCTGTTGACGCGCAACATGCGGATCCCATGTCCTTTCAGGATCACATCAATAACGCCAAGCTTCTGGCGGCGAGCGACCTGACCGGAAGGAACCTCTCGGACTGCACGATGCCGCCTGTGAGCGCGGCCCCCACGACAAAGCCGGTCACCGCGCCGCCAACGAAAGTGTTCGATCAACTCTATTACCTGGGAACGGACATCGTGGCCTCCTGGGCGCTGGTGACGAGCGGCGGGATCATTCAAATCGACAGCCTCGACAATCCCGAGGAGGCTCAACAAGTCATCATTGCAGGCTACAAGAAGCTGGGCCTCGACCCGGCACAGATGAAATATCTCGTGCTCACGCATGGCCATGACGATCACTACGGCGGAGCGAAGTACCTGCAGGACACTTATCATCCGCACGTTCTGATGAGCACCCAGGACTGGGACATGGTCGGCAAGCTGCATGACTCGAGGCCAGGTTTCGGACCGCCGCCTACCCGCGACATGGAGATTACCGACGGATACAAACTGACCCTGGGCAATACATCGCTGACGTTTTACGTCACGCCCGGGCACACTCCGGGGACTGTCTCATTCCTGATGCCGGTTACCGACAAAGGCACGCCGCACCTGCTTTCGTTCTGGGGCGGAAGCGCGCTGCCGCGAACGCTTGAGCCCGGCGCCTTTGAGGCGCGTGCGACGGACATGGGGCTTCTGATCTACAAGCAATCGCTGGAGCGCTTCATAAAAATCGGCGAAGATGGCGGCGCGGACGGATTCATTGCCAACCATCCGTACCGCGATCAGACCTTCCTCAATAACAAGAACGACAAAATCAGCAAGAACCAGATGCGTAAGCCCGGGGATCCAAGCCCATGGATCGGCCGAAGCACCTATATCCGCTACATGATGATCGCCGTGGAGTGCAACGAGGCGCAGATCGGCTGGATCCGGGCGGGTAAACCAAAGGTCAGCGAATAGGCGGCCGTTCGCTTTGAACTGTGGAATTTCCAGCGATGGCTTCGCCAGAGTAAGCGCTATCTTTTTGGGGCTATCGCCCGGAGCGCCGCTTTTCGTTGCGAAGCGCTTCTCTAACTGCTGAATTTCGGAGAGTCCCATCCTGTCGTTGAATTCCTGGAAGCAAGTGCGATCGGAAAATAGATCTACCGGCGCGCCGTGCGCCTTAATGTCAGCCAGCAAAGTTCGGACGGCCTTGGCGGCAACCAGAAGGGCGCCGATGGGGAAAATAACGAGGCGATAACCGAGCTCCCGCAACCGCTCGAGCGGCATGGGAGGCGTCTTGCCGCCTTCGGCCCAGTTGAAGAGCAGCGGCACATCCGGGAACGCACGAGAGATCTGCGCGACTTCATCCTCGCTCTGCGGAGCCTCCACGAAAAGCATGTCCGCGCCAGCTTCACGGTAAGCGCGGGCTCTACGCAACGCGTTATCCAGACCCTCCGCAGCGCGGGCATCGGTCCGGGCGATGATCAGGAAATCGCTGGAACGGCGCGCTTCGACGGCCGCGCGGATCTTTTCCATCATCTCCGGCGCGGGAATGACCTGCTTATTCTCCATATGGCCGCATCGCTTCGGCGCGACCTGATCTTCGATATGGATCGCAGAAACTCCGGCGAGTTCGTACTCCTGAACCGTGCGAATTACGTTGAGAGGATTCCCGTAGCCGGTGTCCGCATCGGCGATCACGGGCACGTCTACGGCCTGGGCGATACGGTGCGCGTTATCCACCATCTGCGACATCGTCAGCAGACCCACATCGGGCCGGCCGAGCAGGGAGGCCGAAGTTCCAAATCCCGTCATGTAGACAGCAGGGAAGCCGGCTTGCTCGATCATACGCGCCGTCAATGCATCGTAGGCGCCGGGCGCTACGATCATCTCTCCGGCGCGCACCATGTCGCTAAACAGAGGCCCATTGCGTCGGTTACTCCGCAAAAAATCGTTCATCCGTCTCCAATGCCACCTTAACTAAGGCCGAGTGCCTGCCACCTCGTTCGAATATGGGCTGGCTGCGCCGGTGGTGCTGACGGCCTCAACCACATAATAGTACGTTTGCCCCGAAGAGACATTCGTGTCGCGGTACGACCGTGGTGCCGACGGCAACATGGACCAGAAGCGTATACGATGTGCCGTTCGTGGAACGGAAGAGGCTCCAGCTGGCAACGGTCACTCCCGAAGGCTGCGTTTGTGGAGTCCACGAGAGCCTATTAGCACCGAATCGCACGTACAGAGCGAGGACAGGTGCGACAGGCGTGGCGGTCTGTGACTGTGCCCCTCCCACGGAAAGTGCGAGTGAGGCGCTGGCCTGTATTTCCGGCGGCGTCGTTGACAGTGACGTTCTGTGTAAATGTTCCCGCCTGCGTGGGAGTTCCGGAGAGTACTCCGGTTGACGCTCAACGTCAAACCGTCGACGCCTGTGCCGGACCACGTATAGGGCGCACTACCGCCGGTAGCCGTGAACGTTGCGCTGTAACTTGTTCCCGCGGTAGCCGGGGGTAAGTTCAGTGGTGGAGACGGCGAGGTCGGATCCGACCGTCAATGTGAACGGTTGCGACGCAGGCGTGCCCACGCCATTGATGGCGGTGATGGTGATCGAGTATGTCCCGCTCCCAGACGACGGAGTCCCGCTCAGCGTTGCGCTTCCATCTCCGTTATCCGTGAACATCACGCCAGCTGGCAGGGCGCCGGATTCGGTCGAGGGACGGCGTGGGCGTCCCCGTTGTTGTCACGGTGAAACTGCCTGCGGCACCGGCTGTAAACGTTGTGCTGCTGGCGCTTGTGATCGCGGGTGCTGTTCCGCCTCCGCTGCCCGCTGGTTTGAATGCCGCTATACCCGCCGCCCATTCATCTGTCGCGGCCAGAGTGGCGGTCGCCGCTGCGGGTCCCGCCACCGCTTGCACCTGATCTTCCATGATCAGTTTTGTTCCTGGTTCCGCCGGTACACTCTCCTTCGATCCGGTAGCCACTCCCCGCGTGTATCGTCTCAGAATCGGCGGTCATCATCGCTCCCAGCAGCAACTCCCCGTTCACCGCCGTCGCGACGCTCCCGCTGTTCAGGCTCACGCTGATCCCCTCTGTCACTGCCGCCGCGTCAAACGAACCCGAAGTCGCCACTCCCGAGTACTCCAAGATCGCAAACCGCAGCGTCGCCGAAGAGGTATCGGACACAGTTACCGTGTTTGCTCCTCCGGCGATATTCTCCGCATAGAAAATCGCGAGCGTGTCGGGATCGACGCTCACGCTGAACTGGATCGCCTTCCGGTAAGTGTTCCCATTTGAATCCCTCACCCTGAAGGTCTCGTTGGCCGCTCCCGCTCGAATAGAGACCGCAATCCAATTTCCCACCGTGTTACCCGAAGGAAACGTAAGCGTGGAGGAAGCCGTCATCCCCGGCATCTGTGCTCGCATGCTGCACCAAGGCGATAGAAGTGCCACCGCCGACGAGGATGCAACTGTCAACGTGAGCGAGGCGCTGGCCGTAGCCCCGATTGAATCCGTTACCGTGACGCTCTGCGGGAAAGTTCCGGCCTGGGAGGGAGTTCCGGAGAGAACGCCGCCAGTGCTAAACGTCAAGCCATCGACGCCTGTGCCGGACCACGTGTAGGGCGCTGTGCCGCCGCTAGCGGCGATCGTTGCGCTGTAACTAGCTCCCGCAGTCGCAGGCGGCAAGCTCGTGGTGGAGACGACCAGGGGAGCTGCGGGCGCAGTGACGCTCAGAGTAAGCGAAGCGCTGGCCGTAGCGCCGGTGGAGTCTCTCACCGTAACATTCTGGGTGAATGTACCCGCCTGTGAGGGAATTCCGGATAGAACCCCGCCAGCGCTAAACGTCAATCCGTCGACGCCTGTGCCGGACCATGTGTAGGGCGCTGTCCCGCCGCTGGCGGCGATCGTTGCGCTGTAACTAGCTCCCGCAGTCGCAGGCGGCAGGCTCGTCGTAGAGACAGCAAGGGTTGCAGTTACGGACAGGGTGAGCGAAGCGCTGGCTGTGGCACCGGTGGAGTCTCTCACCGTAACGTTCTGGGTAAATGTTCCCGCTTGTGTGGGCGTTCCGGAGAGCACGCCGCGCGCTAAACGTCAAGCCATCGACGCCTGTGCCGGACCACGTATAAGGCGCTGTCCCGCCGCTGGCGGTGATCGTTGCGCTGTAACTAGCTCCCGCGGTTGCGGGTGGCAGGCTTGTCGTAGAGACAGCGAGTGGTGGTGCTGTTACGGACAGCGTGAGCGAAGCGCTGGCCGTAGCGCCGGCGGAGTCTCTCACCGTAACGTTCTGGCTAAATGTTCCGGCTTGTGTGGGAGTTCCGGAAAGCAATCCGGTGGCACTAAAGGTCAGACCGTCGACGCCTGTGCCGGACCACGTGTACGGCCCCGTGCCGCCACTGGCGGTAATCGTCACGCTGTAGCTTGTTCCGGTTGTTGCGGGGGGCAAGCTCGTCGTAGAGACAGCGAGAGGCGGCGCGGAATTCGGAATTATGGCCTTGGCCTCCATGGAATTTGCACTGACATCGCCGACAGTATCCACGGCCCGCACGACATAGAAATAGCTCTGGCCGGAGGAAACGGTGCTATCGGTGTAGCTGGTGGTGCTGGCCGGCACATTGGCGATCTGCTGATAGGGGCCGCCGCTCGCGGTGCCGCGCAAGACATTCCAGCTCGCCAGGGTGACGCCAGCGGGCTGCTGCGCCGCCGTCCAGGCCATCGTCGCCGAGTGACTTTGTGCGAATGCCGTTGCGCCACAGAGGATGAAAACGAACAAGAGCGAGATGCGCGCAGGGTGGCGCATAAGCATAAGAGGTCTCCGACGGCCAGGCGGCGAACTGCGATGACTGTTCGCCGCGCGGACTTTAATTTTTTCTCTGGGGAAGAGTTCCGCTTAGGACAACCTGGGCGGCTGGGTTCGGCAGTGTTCTTTGCAGCAGTAACATTCCCCCACCTATTGGACCACTTGAGTTCGGTAATGGACGCGCCGACATGCCAAGAAACAAACTGCAACCTTCGGGGGGAAGAGCATTAGGATTTGGACCGATCGAGGTGCGAAAACGTAAGACTTCGGGACTTGCCAGTAAGGGGCAAAAGGCCTGCTGAGACGTTTCCCAGTGTATAGTAACGGCCCGCGGCACATGTTTTGATATGCGCTGGCGCTCCTAGGCGCCGAAGAAACTGCAAGAAAAGGAGATTCTCAAGATCATGAAAGCGATTCAGGTGCCCAGGCACGGCGGTCCGGAGGTGCTGACGCTCGCCGAGCTTCCCATTCCGCAGCCGAAAGCGAACGAAATCGTGGTCAAAATTGCGGCCATCGGGGTCAATTTTATCGACGTCTACTTCCGGGAAGGGCGTTACCCCGCGGCGCTGCCCTTCGTTGATGGCCAGGAGGCCTCCGGCACGGTGCACGCGGTGGGCAGCGATGTGAAGTCTTGGAAAGTGGGAGATCGCGTGGCCTACACAAGCATTCTCGGCTCGTATACCGAATACGCGGTGGTGCCTGCCGATCGTGCGGTGCGCATTCCCGAAGGCGTCAGCGATCAACAAGCGGCCGCGGCCATGCTGCAAGGGACGACCGCGCATTATCTGGTGCACAGCACATACCCATTAAAGAAAGGGGAAACCGCGCTGATTCACGCGGCCGCGGGTGGAGTAGGGTTGCTGCTGGTGCAGATGGCCAAACAGATTGGAGCGCGCGTCATTGCCACAGCAGGTACAGACGAAAAAGCACAGCTGGCGCGCGGCGCCGGCGCCGACGAAGTGATTGTTTACACCGGGCAAGATTTCGAAGCGGAGACCAAACGGCTCACAGAAGGGAAAGGCGTGCACGTCATCTACGACGGCGTGGGGAAGACCACCTTCGAGAAAGATCTGAATCTACTGCGGCCACGCGGCTACTTAGTTTTGTTTGGAGCCGCCAGCGGCGCGGTTCCTGCATTCGATCCCATCGTGCTGGCGCAGAAGGGGTCCTTATTTCTTACTCGCCCCACGCTCGGGCACTATATTGCTTCCCGAGAAGATCTCGAGCAGCGTTCGCGAGACATCTTTCAGCAAATCGCCGGCGGAAAGCTGAAACTGCGCATCGAACATACCTATCGCCTTGCCGATGCGGCGCAGGCGCATCGTGACCTCGAAGCTCGCAAAACAACGGGGAAGCTGTTGTTGATTCCGTAGTCCGAATCCGCGAGGTCGCAAGGAATTCAAATAAAAAAGGGCCGGACTTTTTTGAAGTCCGGCCCTTTTTCTTTGTCGCTGCTTCCTGTTTCCGGGGGGAATTAGAAGAGCAGCTTCAAGCCGAGCTGGATGGCGCGAGGTCCGCCCGATCCCAGCACGGGATTCGATCCGCCCGTATCCGGTGTGACGCAGCCGCAACCGAATCCGGCTCCTGCCGATGGATCCGTGGTGCCGGCGCCGCCGCCCGGTCCGCCGGGGTTCGAGAACGTCGGGTGATTGAGGAAGTTGAAAAACTCCGCGCGGAACTGCGCATTGAGCCTCTCCTTGAACTTGAAGGTCTTGAAGATGGAGAGGTCCCAGTTGCGGAAGCCGCCATCGCGGAAGATGTCCCGCCCGGATGTTCCGTAGGTTCCAAACGCAGGCGGAATCAGAATCGAACTGCCCATGGCGAAGCAGCCGGTGTTCGCGAGGGCTGCGGTGGCGAGCCCGGCCTTTCCGCCATCCAAAGCCAGAGCCTTGGCCGCGCAGGTTGGATTCGATGTGCCTGAGAAATAGGGGATTCCGCCTGTTCCGCCGGCGAGGATATCGCCGTTGAGCTGGGTAAAGCCGTGAACGGGCTGGAAGTCCTTGGGATTTCCGTAGAAATTCCACTGTTCTTCCTGGCCATCGGCGGGCTGGTTGAGTTCGTTGGTTCCGCTGAAGTCGTTGGTCGTGTCACCAATGCCCCAGGGTAAGCCCGATTGCAGGGTAACGATGGAGTTCAACGACCAGCCGTCGAGCATTTGGGCGAAGCCCTTCCGGCCGGGAATGTTGTACGTGGCGGAGATGGTGGCGCGATGAGTGATGTCGAACGTGCTGTTGCCGTAAAGCAAGCCGGGATTGTTGTTGTAGATGGGGATGGTGAAAGACCAGTTATCGGAGTTTTGGTCGAGAGCGTGAGAGTAGGTGTAGCCGAAGGTGAAGGAAAGGCCGTGCGAAGTGCGTTCCGTAAGGGCGGCCTGTAAGGCATTGTAATTGGATTTGTAAAGATTCGAGAGCCAGTCAACGTACTGCAGGTATGGGAACTTGGCATTGAACGGACGGGCAGCCTGCTCGGCGTCTGAATCCGGGGAGCAATTATCGTAACCCGTCTTAGCACTCGCGAGGCAGTCGCCCACCGCGGCGGGCGTCCAACCGGCGCCGAGCGGCGGCTGATTGATATCGGTCAGGCCGATGAGCTTGGTGCCGTGATTGCCGACGTAGGCGAGATCGAGAGAGAGATTCGCCGTGAGCGCGCGCTGCAGGTCCAGAGTCCAGGTGGTGACGTAGGGGTTGCGCAGATTGCGGTCTGTTCCCAGGACGTTGCATGGTTGTGGAGTGAGAATCAGCTTTGGCACGGCTTTACCGTCGCCACACGCGGGAGCGAGCGAGTAGAGCGGAACGGCGGACGAATTGTTGATCCAGTCAAAAGCCGACCTGACCCGGCGCGTAGGCACCGTCCCTTCAGCGCGGTCGCCGGTGAAGGAGATGTTGCCGACAGCAATATTGCCGGGACTGGCGACCTGTGTACCATTGGCGTAGAGCGGCACACCGGTCGGCACCATGCGCAGGCCGAGCAAGTTGCCTATGGCATTGAACATGTCATAGCTGAACTGCTCGTACATGATCCCGGCGCCGGCGCGGACCACGGTTTTGCCATTGCCGCTTACATCCCAGGCTAAGCCGAGACGCGGGGCAAAATTGTTGTGGTCTCCGTTGTAGGGCGAGCTAATGGCGCCGCCGACCTGCACCAGTCCCTGACTGGGGTCGAAGTTGCCGAGCAGGTTGTTGTTTTCTTTCAGAACGCCGTTGAGTTCGTAGCGCACACCGAGATTTACCGTAATCCTGGGCTTCACGCGCCAGTCATCCTGGACAAAAACAGCGTAAGCGGAATTGTGCATGTGGCGCAGGAGATCGCCGGAAAGGAAGTTGGCGCGATTCGGCACGCCCGCAAAAAAGCGTTGGAAGATCGGCGAAACGGATCGGTCCTTTGGCGTTTGAGGTGACGTTACGTGGTGCTGCGATTCTCAAGGAGTTCGAAGCCGAAACGAAAAGCGTGCTTGCCGCGCAAATAGGAGACGTGATCGACAAAATTGAACACGCCGTCGGGTCCTACGGTCTTCGGCCAGCTAGCTCCCAACTCGAACTGGTGCGTCGTGCTGAAACTGATGACGGGTAGTCCAAAATAAGCAGGATTCGTCTGGCCGGAGAAGAGGTGATAGGTGGCTCCATTAAAGGCGTAGTTTGCCGGATCCTGGGTGTGGTCGTTGCTGACGAAAGTCTGGAAATAATGGGAATAGCCAAATCTGCGCTTCGTTTACCCAAGTGGAGCTCGGTATATAGGTCCAATTGGCGGCAAAAACCTGTGCCCGCGCGTACTGATTGGTGAGCTGCGAGGGAGTCAATTGAACCAGGGTGTTGTCACTGAGGATTCCGCTGCCCGGACTGATGAAGTACATCCCGTTGATGGAATGCTTGTCATTCAGATGATAGTCAATCTTGGCCATGCCCGAGTCGATGCGATTTGAGCTGTTGATCGACGTGTTTAGCGTATCGGTGGGGTTGCCGTTCACCGGGAACAAGCCGGGGTAGTTGGACAGCGGCACGCACGTGGGGCTGAGGCCCGCGAGTTGTGCGCTGAGCGGAGCTACGCCGCCCGCCGCCAGTGCGGTCAGACAGGCCCCCTGGAGTCCAGTGGCTGGGTCTAAAGCGCCGGCGCCCGCGGTGACCGGAACTCCATTGTGGGTGATCGGATTACCGACGGTGTAGCGCTGATCCTCAAAATTGAGGAAGTAAAAGAGCTTGTCTTTTTTGATCGGGCCGCCGAGGCTGGCGCCAAATTGCTGAAATGAAAGGGGAGCAACGGGATTGGGCGGCGGATTGAAGTAATCGCGGGCGTCCCAACTGCTGGTGCGGCCGAAAGCGTAAGCACCGCCGTGCATACTGTTGGTGCCCGATTTGAGGCCGACACTGACGATCGAGCCCGGCTTCCAACCGTATTCGGCGCGGGGATTTTGTTCGGTCTTAAATTCATCGATGGCGTCGATGGGGAGGATGGTGCCGGCATCGCCCGAGGCCATGCCCGCGTTCATGATGCTCTGGGCCATCCAGGGATCGTCGGCATTTACGCCATCCACCAGGTAGACATTGTCATGGGCGCGCATGCCGTTGGTGCTTTGGGTCCAACCGCCGCCTCCAGGGTAGATGGTGACGCCGGGACGCAGCGTGAGCAGGTTTTCGAAATTGCGGCCGTTGAGCGGCAGGTCATTGATGACGGCGTTTTGCAGAGTGCCGCCGAGTTCGGCGTTGGTGGTTTCGACCAGCGGAATTTCACCCGTTACCGTAATCTTTTCGGTTTGCTCGCCGGGTTGCACCGTCAGATCGACGCGCAGGTCCTGATTGACTTCGAGCACGATCCCGGAGCGCTCGGTGGTTTTAAAGCCTTTGGCTTCGGCGCGAACCGTATAGGTGCTGGGAAGAAGATTGGGAGCGCTAAATTCACCGGCAGTGTCGGTGGCCAATGTACGAGTGACATTGCGCTGCGTATCGATGATGGTGACGGTGGCTCCGGATATGGCGCCGCCGGTTTGATCAGTGATACTGCCCAGCATGCGGCCGGCATTACCCTGCGAAAATAGCTGCAGACAACTCAGCAGTAGAACGAGGCTAATTGAGAGTACGCCGATAGTAGTTCTAAATAGGACAGGCACGACTCGACGAGCTACAGCAGTGCGAAGCTTCATAGAACACCCTCCAGCAATTTATGAAACGCGAAGAAACGAAACATCCTCAAGAGGTTACGCCGTCGTATCCTCAGCGGACGGCCGCTTCCTTTACCAATAAACGCTGGGTGAAATTAAACTCACCTGAATTAAACTCACCTGAAGATACGCTGAAGAAGAGCTTAAGATCCGCCTACCGTATCTTTGACATCGAAAACATCTTGCATTCTGAAAAGCGCTGTGGTTAAGACGCCGCCAGCTGCTTGACTTCTTTACCTTTAGCGTGCGAGCGCATCCTGTAGGGTGACTCGCACTTAGCCTACAATGGTTAAGTTCCAGGCATGCAGGATGGGTTCGATGGAAGCACAGTGGCCTAATCACCTGGTTATCGTGCGGCATGGGGAGTCCGAGCGAAATCGGGATAAAGCTCGGGCGGAGAGGGAATTGGAGACGCATTCCTTCAGCTCGGGGCTGCGCGACGTCGATACGTCACTCACCGAGACCGGCCGGCAACAGAGCGCGGCGACCGGCGATTACCTGGCTCAGCGTTACAACTTCGAAGTCCTGTTCTCATCGCCCTACCGGCGTACATTGCAAACCGCCGAAATCATTCTCTCCCGCCTGCCGCAAAAACCTGTGATGGCCCTCGAAGAGCGCATCCGCGAGATCGAGTTCGGGATTCTTGACGGGCTAAAGAAGAAGGGCTTCCAGTCGCGTTACCCCGATGAATATGCGCGAAGGCAGCGGGAAGGAAAGTATTGGTATCGCCCGCCGGGCGGAGAGAGCCGGCCAGACGTGGCGCTTCGGGTCCACAGTTTCCTGACCACGGCGATGCCGGAATGCCAAGGCAAAAGTGTGCTGGTGGTGTGCCACAGCGTGGTGGTACTGATCTTTCGGCGCCTCCTGGAGCATTGGAACGAAGAAGACTACATGCGCGTGGATAGCGAGGACGACGTGCTGAACTGCTCGATGACGGCCTATAAGTTCGATCCGGCCGCGGGAAAGCTGGTCCTCGATGGCTACAACAAAGTCTGCTACACGCGCAGCGAACAGAAACGCCAGGAGCTTTAGCGGCGCCATCCCGCTCATCGTCCGGGGAGAGAAATTCATGCTCGGCGCGCCGAGTTGCGGGATAATGTGAACGGGTGGGGAGATCGTTCTTGGGAGGCTGGAGTATGACCTGCACACAATGCCACCGGGAAATTGACGAACGCTGGAATTTTTGTTGCAACTGCGGAGCGCGGCTACACCCCGAGTTTTCGCACCGAAGATTGATGCGCTCGGCGACGGACTCAAAAATCGCCGGCGTTTGCGGCGGCCTGGCGGAGTACCTGAATGTGGATTCCACCGTCGTCCGGCTGTTCTGGGCGATCCTGGCCGTGGTGCCGGGCGGGGTCGTAGGCGGGATCGTCGCGTATGTGGTCGCCTGGCTGATCGTGCCGAAAGCGCCTGTGCCGGTGTCGGCGCCCATCGTAGCAAAACCCACACCTGCCGGGTAAGTCGCGACGAGCGAGCTTGCTTCGGCTTATAACCCGGATCTATTGCGCTCTGCGCCGGCGAGTAACGGAGCCGCGTAGCGAGGCTGACCCATGCGCTTTTTCCAGCTTTGAGCCCGAAGGATCTCGGATCAACATCAGACTGCCAATCCATCCGCTTCAACTTCCACAAGACGGCTTACCCAGGTGAGCACGGGGCCCTACGTGGAACACAGTCAAGGCTGGCGCGAAGGAGAGTGGGCTTCCTCGATGCGATAAAAACGCAAAACCAGACTGGTCAACCGGCCAGATGCAACATGCGACAAACTGTCTATTCCGACAAAACCGGATTCAAGATGCTCGGGTACAATAGCGCAACCGCCCAGTCAGAAAGAAGGGTCCGGCAATGGAAAAGCCTTGGAACGATTGGGAAGGTCAAGTCATCAATGGCGAATATCAGCTTGAACGGTTCCTCGGAGGATCGGATCGTGCCGGCGTTTTTCTGACGGAGCACGGGCCGCGAAAGGCAGCAATTAAGCTGATGCCGGTTGATCCAACTGGCGATGCCTCCGCCACGGAACGCGAACTTGCACGCCTGAACGCCGCAGCCAAGTTATCTCATCCCCACCTGCTGCCCATCTTGAAGACGGGCCGTGCGAAATTGGACGACGTGGAACTGCTCTTCGTGGTCATGCAGTATGCCGAAGAGGACCTCGCCCAGATCCTGCCCAGCCGGGCGCTCACCCCAGGAGAAGCGCGCGATTTGCTCGATCCTACCCTGGAGGCGCTTGCGTACCTGCGCGACGAGGGGTTCGTACACGGCCGACTGAAGCCGGCAAATATCATGGCCGTCGGCGATCAATTGAAGCTCTCCAGCGACAGCATTTCGCGTATCGGGGAGCCGAGCGCAACAGGCGATGGCCCCAGCGAGTACGACGCGCCCGAGATTGCGCGAGGGGAGCGCCTGGCGACAAGCGACGTCTGGTCCTTGGGAGTCGTGCTGGTTAAGGCGCTCACTCAGCGTTTTCCGGAGTGGGAGACAAACAAGGAAGGAGAGCCGATCCTGGTTGAGCATCTGCCCGCTCCCTTCGGCGATATTGTGCGCCTCTGCCTGCGCCACGATCCGCGTGTCCGCCCGAGTGCGGCAGAGCTTACGGCTCGCTTACGGCAGCCCGTCACACCTCTGCCAGCCATGCCACAACCGCCAGCCATGTCGAAACCGAAGGAGGCTACTCCTCTGCGACAGATGGCACCCGAGCCCAGGAAGGCGCTTCCCGAGCAGGCGAGTCAGCCCGGCAAGCGCCCGTCTAAGGTTGGGCCCTACGTCGCCGTGGCAGTGGCGTTGGTGGTGGTAGGAATTCTGACGGTGCCTCGTCTGTTTCGAGGAAGTTCCGACGATTCTCAAGCGGCTTCGAGTTCGGAGCAGGAGTCCTCCGCTGCTCAACCGCGGCAAGCGAAGCCGGCGACCACGAATTCAGAGATCGCCCGGTCCGTTGAAAAGAGCGGTAACGCCCAACCTGAAAGGGGCACAACCTCAGTGCGCGCGGTTAAACCGGAGGGCGTCTTCTCAGTGCCCGATCCAGCCCTGGCGCCATCGCGCGAGAAAGGCAACCCGGCGTGGACTTGCGGCCGGGCAGGTGGCGCAGCAAGTCTTACCTGACGTGCCGCCGAGCGCGCGACGTACGATCCGCGGCAAGGTATCGGTGGGGGTAAGGGTCAGCGTCGATTCATCAGGGAAGGTGACCGATGCTGAACTCGACTCTCCCGGACCGAGCAAGTATTTCGCTCGCCTGGCCCTGGAAGCCGCTCAACGCTGGACGTTCGATCCTCCCAAGATGGATGGCCGAAGCGTCTTGAGTGACTGGGTGCTGCACTTCGAGTTTACGGGCAGCGGAACGAAAGCGGTTCCGGTCGAAGCTGCCCCTTAACGCACCTCTAGCAGACGGCCCCGACGATGGCAACGCGACGGCGCAATTCAAGGGAGATTAGCGCACCCTTGAGCTAAGCAGCTGATTCGTGGAGCCTGGCCTGCCAATAAACCAAATTTCTTCTGGAATCTTCTTAGGTTAAGTGGCCTTCAATTTGATTTAAGGATGTGCTCGCTCGGGAATACGCAACTCACTGTATTTGATAATAACGCCTCTACTGGTATAGCTACTAAGGTCTAGGGCATTTAGCGAGGAACGTCCTCTTCTATAGTGCCGCATCGGGACGAGAAGTCTGAATATGCCGCGATGAAGATCAGCACTGCAATCCGTGAATACCTTATTTGTCCACATTGTCGCGCTCGTCTGCATTCGCGGGGCGAATCCTTTGTTTGCAAGGGCTGCGGAAGCGATTATCCGGTGGTCGCCGGAGTGCCGATACTCATCGATGAGGCGGCCAGCAGCTTTCGGATCAGCAACTACGAGCGGCCGATGCCTCTGACTCGCTCGGAACGCGCCAAGCGGGCGGCGCGGACCGTGCTTCCGAAGCTTAGCCTGAATGTTGCGGCGCGGCGCAACTATCGGCATTTTCGCGAGTTGTTATTTGCCATCAGCCCGCATCCCCGGGTTCTGATTATCGGCGGGGCTACGGCCGGCGCCGGGACCGAAGAGCTGCTGGCAGATGATCGCATCGATTTTGTGTCCACGGATGCAGCCATCGACGACCATACGGCGCTGGTGTGCGACGCTCAGGTGCTGCCTTTCGCCGATCAGACGTTCGATGGAGTAATCTTCCAGGCGGTGATGTTTTATTTGCCGGAATACCAACGCTGCATCAACGAAATGCTGCGGGTACTCGAGGCCTCAAGGTGTTGTGTATTCGGAGACGGCTTTCATGGAGCAAGTGGTTGGCGGGGAGCACGATTTTTACCGCTTTACGCTGCTCGGCCACGAGTACCAGTTCAGGCAATTTGAAAAGGTCTCGAGCGGCGTCAGTGGCGGCCCGGCAATGGCGACGGCGTGGTCCATACAGTATCTGCTGTTGAGCTTCACGGAGAATTCTTACTTACGGGCAGGCATTCGCGTCCTTTGTAAGTGCACACTTTTCTGGATGAAGTACTTCGACCTGCTGCTTGTCCATAAACGCGGCGCGGTGGATGCGGCCGCGGGTACTTATTTCATGGGTCGCCGCCCGGCGGAGGTCGCTCCCGGACGTACGCCACCCAACCAGCAAGCCTCCGATGAAGCGTATCAAGGCTTGATTCAAACCGATGTGCGAGCCTACCGCTAGACCAAGGTTCTTGCCGGTCCCAGTTATTTCCACTGACAATTACTGAGAGTAAAGCACACGAGTTGCTCGAAAACCGCGGGACGGCGGCACAGCTGATTTTGAGGCTGGAAGGCGCGCTACTTCTCAAGCTTGAAGTGCGTTCGCTGATCGAAGGGCGCACCCAACAGCGGCGCCATTTTTGTGCGAAAGTCGCGGGTGACCTGAGCGCCTTCGTGCTTCTGGAAGGCTTCTTCATTCTGCCAGATTTCGTAAAGCACAAAGTGATTGGTGCGATTGATTTGTGAAAGCGCTTCGACGCGCTGGATGCCTGCAGCCTTGCTTGTGTCCGCGACGTACTGCTTGAGAAGCGCGACGCCGGCATTTTTATTGTCCGGGGTGATGTCCACGAACGTGATCACGTAGAAAGGCGTGGGATTCGCCGGCGCGTTAAACGCGGGCGGTTGCTGGGCGCGAAGCCTGCTCGCGAGCATGCCCGCGGCAAAAATCAGCGCGGCTGAAAGCAATATCGTCACTGCGCGGCGCATCGAACGCATCTGGACCCCTCCTGGGCTTGTTTTACGCCTATGCTCTTACATCCGAATCGCGCCTTTCGTCAAGGGAGAGACCGCGGGACGATAAGTTCAGTGACGAATACTCGGGTAAGACAGAGGACGTCACGGCCTGGACAGTATGTTTTACGCAGCGCGAACGTCACGAGAACGGTCGCGCTGCGTAAGCACATTTGGAACCGCTGCGGCAGCACCCTTAATTTATAGCGTTGAAACCCTGTCCCCCCATGAGTCCGTTGGGGGGAGCCAGAGTCGCCCCGCTCAGCGTGCCGGGCACGAATTGAACGTTTGTGATCCCCTTATTTGAACCGTCTTGAAAGTTAAAGTAGTGATCGACTTTCCCGTTGGTCACGGCGACGTTGATCCCGAGGAAATGGACATTTCCGATCGCGACCGTGCCGCCGCCACCGCGGATCACGTCTACGGCGGCGCTATCGCCATAGGACGGGTCGGGTCCATTGACGTGTGGGTTGGTGACGGTCAAATTCTGGAATGTGAGACTGGCTCCATTTGCCGCGTAGAAGCGCCCCGCAGCGCCAGCGCTTCCGCTCTGATCGCTGAAGGAGTCCTGTATCAGTATTGCGCCCGGCGCATTCGAAGGATCATTGTTGATGCCCACATACCCGTAGCGCTGATTCCCGGTCGAATGGTGGCGCAAAACCTTGATACGATCGGCTGCGACGTCGAATCCATCAGCCATGTGCTGATCATGAGGCCGTCGCCAGCATTCCCGTCCGTGTAGCAGTCCTGAATATTGACGTCGAGCAGGAAGTCGCGCGGCGCGTTTGGCTCAATGTCGATACCACTCTGCGGCGCAGTGCCGGTGGTGTTCATGAAATGGTCTCGCAAATAGAAGATGTGATTGACTCCGCCGGTGATGCTCGAGCCTTGCCGCGGTTGTTGTTGAAGACGGAGTCTTCGACCGTAACATTCGTGCTGTGGGCCACGTACAGCCCATCACCGCCCGAATCGTTGCAGGAGATCCCGCTGACGGTCACGTTAGTTGGCGTTCTCGATGTCCAGGCAGTGCCGCCACTCCCCGCTCGTGTACTCCGCCTTCCGCATATGGAACACCGACGTAGCAGCAGCGGCGCCGACAATCGTGACATTCTGCGCGTGCACATTCAGCAGATGGTCATTTGTGCCGTAACCTGAATTGGCGGTTACCGTGACGTTTGCATCGACCAGCAGATACGAATTGGCCGGAACCGTAAGCGGAGAGACGTTGTAATTGCCGCCCGGGATTTCCAGAGCCTCCCCATTCGCAGCCGTGAAGTTCAGAGCCGTCTGAAACACGTTTGTGTCATCGCCGCCAAAGCCGGCATTGCCAAAATGCGACAGGCTGAACGTTATTGCCGGTCTGGGAGGCAGAGAAGAGTTGCTTGAAGAACTGCCGATGTCACCGCGAGCGAGGTCGACGCGGTCAGCGCCGGTAGAGTCTCTCACCGCCATCGACGCCATTTGCGTTCCTGCCGCCGTGGGTATGCCGCTGATGGTTCCGGCGGGCGTGATCGAGAGGCCTGCGGGAAGAGTCGCGGCCGACCACGTATACGGCGCGACTGCCTCCTGAGGCCGCCAGAGTCGCGGAATATGCCGTGCCCATGGTGCCGCCCGGCAGAGTGGCCGTCGAAATCGTCAGCGGAGCAGGTGCAGGGGCAGGTGGCGGGACAAGAACAGGGCGACGATGCGCCCTGGAACGCGAGGATTTCCATGGCGTAGTTAAAGCCCGAACTGGGCGTGACGGAGGCTTGATAGGAGCCCGCCGACGTGACGGCGCGATCGACTAAACATATCGTCGCTCCCGATGTGTTCTGGCTGATGCCCCATGCCGAGTTCGGATTCGAACAAGATGGCGAGTTCCACTCATCGGCAGCCCAGGCGAAGAGATATTCATTCGCCACGCTGGTAGTGATCGAAGCCGAAGACCACGGAGTTGTCGAGGTCAGCGACTCGTTATACGCGGACTTATCCAAAGGAGCGTTGGGGTCCAGGCCTGCAACTTCCGAAACCGCTGCGAGCATATACGTGCCGCTGCGGCTGAAATTCAGAGTGAGCGTCGTGGCTCCCCCAGCGGTGTTCTTGGCATAGTAGAAATTGGTGTACATCACGCCCTGGGAGACGTTGTGATAGATGGAGGTAGGCAAACCGCGGGTGAACGCATCTCCCGAACTGTCTGTCACGCTACTGATATCCAACGGCCAGAAACTGACTCCGACGATGAGCGCGTGGCCCGCGCCGGTAGCCTTCGGCAGAGTAAGCGTGACGGTGCCACTGGAGCTCGGTTGAAGGCTGAACGTAGCCTTCTGGATCACGCTGATCGAAGAGGTGATGATGACCGGCGGCGGAAGCGGAGCTGCAGCGGCGATCGTGATGGTGGAGTTCTGGCTGACTTTGGCGTTCGTGGAGTCCATGACAGTGACTGACGCCGCGAACGTTCCCGCTACCGTCGGTGTGCCGCTGATCGTTCCGCCAGGGCTTATCAAGAGACCGCTGGGAAGGCCTGCGGCAGACCACGTGTACGGCGCAACTCCTCCTGTCGCCGCCAATGTCGTAGAGTATGCCGCGCCTGTCGTTCCGCCCGGCAGAGTGGCCGTCGAGATCGCAAGCGGCGCGGGCGCAGGTGGGGCGGATGAAGCGCCTTTGAAAGCCACAATCTCCATCCCGTAATTGAAGGCCGCTGCCGGTATTACCGAAACCTGGTAGGTACCTGCCGTCGATACCGTTCGATCCGCCAAGCAGAGAGTGGCTCCTCCCGCGGTAATGTGACTTTCCGTCCAGCCCAAGGTCGGGTTGGAACACGTGGGGTTATTCCACTCATCGGCGGCCCAGGCGAAGAGATATTCATTCGCCGCACTGGTAGTGATCGAGGCCGAAGACCACGGAGATGTCGAGGTCAGCGACTCGTTATACGCGGACTTATCCAAAGGAGCGTTGGGGTCCAGGCCCGCGACTTCCGAAACCGCCGCGAGCATATACGTGCCGCTGCGGCTGAAATTCAGAGTGAGCGTCGTGGCTCCCCCGGCGGTGTTCTTGGCATAGTAGAAATTGGTGTACATCACGCCCTGGGAGACATTGTGATAAATGGAGGTAGGCAAACCGCGGGTGAACGCATCTCCCGAACTGTCTGTCACGCTACTGATATCCAGCGGCCAGAAGCTGACTCCGACGATGAGCGCGTGGCCTGCGCCGGTAGCCTGCGGTAGGGTAAGCGTGACGGTGCCACTGGAGCTTGGCTGAAGGCTGAACGTGGCCCTCTGGATCAAACTGATCGAACTGGACGATTGGGCCGAAACTGCAGCAGGATAAAGAGCGGCAACGAGAACGAGAACGGAGAAGAGTAGGCGACCCAATCGACTGCTTGATGGCTTGGTGTTGCGTGAAATTGATTTCTCGTGTTTGCTTCCTCGACGATAGAGCCGCTTTGTACCCAAGTGAGCCCCCTGGTTTGCAGGAATGTCAGGCTGCGCCTTAGGCTGGGTTAAAGCGAATCCCGTACTTGCTGGGTGGGTTTATACAGGGAAACCCGTATTTTCCGAACCTGTACCAATGGGCAAAGAAGGGACACGGGCTACCTCCTTCGACACATTCCGCGGGGTCATCCTGCGTCTTATGGAGGTCGAACAGAGGTGCGAGAGTGGAGAGGGATTATCAGCGCCTGGAGGCGCGATCAATAGAGCTTTCATCGCGCTGCGCTTTGCCGGGGGATTAAGCCTTCGTATAATGTGAATAATCAGGCGTTCAAACCTGTGAACAATAAAGAGGAGCTTCGATGAAAAGCCGTTTCCCTAAGCTGTCCACGTGGGTGCTGATGATCGGGTCCATTGTGTTGATGTGCGGCCTGCCGACGGCCTCATCATTTGCGCAAACCAGCTCGGCCAAACCGAATACATCAAAACAAGCGGCTTCGTCGGCAACGAGCGGAAAAGCCGCGACGAAAACGCCCGCCGCGAAGCTGATCGACATCAATTCCGCGACGCCCGAGCAGCTGAAGACGCTGCCGGGAATCAGCGACGTTTACGCTCAGAAAATTGTGGATAACCGTCCCTACCGCGTGAAAACGGACCTCGTGCGCAAGAACGTCGTTCCGCAAGCTACCTACGACAAGATTTCGGGCATGGTGATCGCCAAGCAGGGAACGGCCGTCAAGCCCAAAGCGGCGAGCAGCGCGACCCCGAAGTAGCCCCAGCTGGGCCGATGGCTCAGCTCGGGCAAAACTCCGCGGAGCTGGCGCTTGAAATGAACCCCAGCCGACAACCTTTGAAAATCAGCCCGATGCTTGTTAGTCTGCGCCTGCGCCGACGAGCATGCCCGCGGGCTCGAGCTTCGGAGCCGCCTTCGATCCGGGACGATCGATCTCGATACGGCCCTTGAAGATCGCGCCGTCTTCGATGCTGATGCGCGTGGTCTGAATATCTCCGGTCACGGCACCATCTTTCTTGATCTCCACGCGATCCGTGGCGTTGACGTTGCCGCTGACCCTGCCGTAGACGACAAGTTCGCGCGCGGAAACTTCCGAAGTTACCTGGCCGCTGCGCCCAACGGTGAGGCGATGGCCACGGATGGAGATCGGGCCTTCCACTTTGCCATCGATCTGTAGATCCTCTTCACCACTGATACGCCCCTTGATTTCCAGGCTGGCGCCGATGCACGCCAGGCTGCGCGCCGCAGGTGCGACCGGACGGCTGGAGTAAGCACTGGCATCCGATGTTGCCTCGGGACTACGTTGCGATAATGGCGTTGACGGTGTCTGGGATTGCGTTTGGGGTTGAGGTTGCGATTGCGGTTGGCCCGGCGTCTGCTTCGTCCACATGCGAATTCCTCCTTGGAATCTATCTCCAGGACCGGATCGGCATGCGTCGAGCCCCAGAGGATGTAGGATCACTCTAGGCGCGGGCAGGTGGCGTGGCGACGCGAAAGTTGAACAGCGTTGCGACTTGGGAACCTGTACTTCCAGACAGGTGGGGCGAGCGCCCAAGAGATTAACACCGAAGGGGCGTCCCAGACTTTCGTGCGGGGAGGTATCTGAAGTTTCAGGCAACTCTCGATATTGGTGTACCATCCGATGGTGCTTGGCCGACGTTGTTTGGTCGCCGTGCCTGCTTTCGCCGCGAAATACTGAGGACGTGAGCCTATGAAACGAGTCTCTACTCACCACCGTTCACCGCGATTTCGGTTTATACGATTATTTCCGTGAGAATGCGCCCGAAGGATTTCCCTGGCGCTTCCGCATGCCGCGCCAGATTTCCTTTGGCTTGCGATTTCTGCGGCAAAATATTCCCGGCATCGAAATCCTCGAATATCCCACGCGCGCCGAATATCGGCAGGCGCTCGAGCGCGGTTGGGACGCGGTAGGGTTTTCGTTTTATCTCGAGGAAAGCAACCAGATTTTAGAAATGGCCCAGCAAGCACGGGACGCGGGAGTCGCGCGGCTGTGGGCAGGGAACTACGGCGCGCTGACGCCCGCGCTGCAGGGTAGCTTCGACGACGTCTTCAGCGGGTATAGCGAAGACGCCGTGGCGCAAGCGATGGGTATAACGATTGACGCGGTGCAGCATCCGCCTCTGGTTTCGGAATTTCGGCTACCCGGAGGCTGGCCGATGCCCATCGGCGTGCTCTTCACCACGCGAGGATGCAGCTTTCAGTGCACGTTTTGCCAGACGACGGCGTTTGCTCCGCGCCCAAAGGCGATTCCGCTGGCCGCGATTGAGCGCGTACTGCGGTTTTACGTGGCGCACGGCATCCGCTACGCACTGATCCTGGACGAGAATTTCGGCAATATCCCGGATCATGCGGAGGCGGTGATCGAGTTGCTCGCGCGATATGGCATTCGTTGGCTGGTGCAGTCGCGAGTAGATCTTTTTCTGCGCAATTTCGATGAATGGCTGGCGAAAGGCATGGAGGGAGCTCTTTTCGGTATCGAGAGTTTTCACCAGGAAGTGCTCAAGCAGATTCACAAAGGCGAAAAAGTCGAGGCCGTAGTGGAACTGACACGGCGACTGAATCGTGCGCGGCGCTACGCGCACGGCTATTACATCATCGGCTTTCCGAGCGAAACGCCGGAATCAATTCGCGAAGACCTGCGCACGCTGGCTTCGCTCGAGCTCGACGTCACGCAAATCACTATCGTCACGCCGCATCCTCGCACGCAACTGTGGAACGAACTCGAAACGCAGTACGGAATCTTCGAAAAGGATTGGGCCAAATACGACACCAAGCACCTGGTCTGGCGCCATCCGCATTGCCCGCCGGGCAGCCTGGAGTCACTGCTGAAGGAAGGCTTTGGCCTGTGCTACGGCGGGCCCTGGCTGCGTCGCACCATGGGCAAGTTCCTGAACAGCAGACTCCAGAGCCGCGACATAGGGAATTTGCTCGCCAGCCCGCTCCACGCTCGTCTGGCTGCGCCGCAACGGTTGCCCTATTTCGCTGCTTCCTGAACTATCGAGTGCCGATAGCCTAGTCCTCAGGAGACTGCTTTTCAGATAGAACATCTCCCGCCGCCTGCGAAATCCCACCTGCGATACACTGCGCTTGGAACGGGTGAAACTGACGGATGCGCAGGATACAGTTCATCGAAATACACGATCAGTCGTGGTTTCCCGCCTCGTTACGCGACCAGGTGACCGATGACCTGCAAGTTCTGTTGAATATCGGCAAGCCATACGAAGCTATCCTGCCGCAGTTGGGCGAGGGCATCGAGCGCGCCGGCGCCGATTGCGTGCTCGATCTATGCTCGGGCGCGGGAGGTCCCTGGCCCTGGTTGGTGGACGCTATCGAGCGGGAGGAAAGACAGCAAATCCAGGTTCAACTGAGCGACAAATATCCAAACACCAGCGCACTGGAGCGAGCGAAGAGGCAGCTCCGCAAATCTGCATTACCATTCCGACCCGGTTGACGCCACGCGCGTGCCTCGCGAGCTTCCCGGCTTTCGCACCCTGTTCACTTCGTTTCACCATTTTCCACCGCAGCAGGCGCGCGAAATTCTGCGAGGACGCTACCGCCAGCGGGAGGGGCATTGGCGTATTCGAGATTCCCGGGCGGCGTCCGCTTACGTTGTTGCTTCTGCCGCTCGTACTGATCGCGGATATCCTGCTGGTGCCATTTCTCAGTCCGTTTTCTCTAAAGCGGCTGGTATGGCGATGGCTTATCCCCATCATTCCCTTGGTTCTATTGTTTGACGGAATCGTCTCCTGCCTGCGTGCCTATTCGCCGGACGAGTTGCGAGAACTGATCGCCAATCTGTCTGGCGCGGGGTATACGTGGAAAATTGGCTGCCAGAAGCGCGGTTTGCTGAGTCTGCCCATCACTTATCTGATTGGCTATCCGGAGAGTGTGGCCACGCGTCGAGCGCCATTTACGGCGAGCAGTGAATTGCGTCGCTCGCCGGCTCGGTGAGCTGCGGCCACAGGGCCCACATCTCTCCCGAGATGACTCTTACTTTTTTGCGGATGCTGCAGCGTTCGGGGCCGCACCTGTGGCTGCGCGCTCGGCGAAAACATCACGCGCGGCAAACAGGCCGTTGAGCGCCGCGGGGAAACCTGCATAGACGGCCATCTCGATCATCAACTCGACGATCTCCTGCTGCGAGCAGCCCACATTTAACGCGCCGTGAAGATGCGCGCGAAGTTGCGGCGCGGCATTGCCCAACGCCGTGAGCGCGGCGACCGCTGCGATTTCCCGCGTTTTGACGTCAAGCCCCGGCCGCGTGTGAACGTCTCCAAAAACGAACTCGACAACGTATCGCGCCATGTCGGGCGATATGCCGGCGATATTCTCGAGGGCTTGCTCGCCGGTTGTGCCCAGCATTTGCTTCAGCTGGGCGCGCCCGCGCTGGTATCGGATGTCATCAGGCATGGATTGCTCCTTGTTGTTGGTGCTGCAGGTTCAGCAAAGGCCGTCGATCGAGTCTACGGAGAAGTAAATCGGTATGCGGAAACCAGGTCGGTGCTGGTGGCGTAAGGATCAGCGTTTTGATCTTCGTTGCTCATGGTAATGCGCTCGCTCCAAAGCTCGCGGAATGCGCCGGAACGAGTCAGTAAATATCCAAACACGGGATTTACATAGAGCACGTCGATACAGCGCGAGCCAGCCTTGGCCGCCCACCGCAACCGCTCGATGAGTTCCTCGGCCAATTCGCGCTCGAAGGGATTGTAGAGATAGACGGCCAGCGGCGTGCGAGGCCAGCGGAAATCAAGAATATCCTGATGCACCACGCGAATCGGGGTGCGCGAGGGATGCTGCTCTTTCCATATCTCGATATTCTGTGAAGCCAGGCGCGCCAGATCGTCACTCAGTTCGACGCCGATTATTTTGCGGAAGGGCAGCTCCGAGGCGAGCAGCAGGGCACGGCCTTTGCCGGCGCCCACATCGATAAAGCTAAACGCCTGCACGCGACTGCGCGCCGCGAGTGTATCGATCCAGCGGCGGCACATCTGGCGAAACACCGAGGGAGCCACCGCGGAATAACCGGTGACGTAAGCGTCGTGCGGATGCCCGGTAATCAGATCCCGTTTGCTGATGTATCCGCTGGTGTCGAGGCCGAATCTCTTATCGAATGGATGGTCGATATAGCGAAACGGAGTCGTGGCTCGGATCGAAGCAATCGCGCGCATGAGATCTCGTCACAGTGTAACGCGAGTGGCACCCGAGCGCCGCATGCTCTTCGCCGAAAACTGGACTCGGGCACCGGCGCGAACGGGTATGAGCGCCAACGACAAATTTGTTGAAGACGACCATTGCGACGAAAAAGTTGACGGCCGTGTTATACTCTTCTTGTAAGAAACTGCGCCCGGGACATTCACCCGGGCGTTTTTATTTCCAGCCTTTGTAGTTTCCGGCCCTTCCGTTTTCAATCCTCTGTTGAATCGAAGCCTCTTCCGAGGCCTTCGTGATTCACCAAATTGTGCTGAGTCGTTTTCGTGCTCCGGGGCGAATGCCCCTTTGGAGGAAGCTATGTCTGCATACAGCAATACAGTTCCACCGAACGCGATCTGGCCGGGGGATTCCGCTCAGGTGTGGAGTGCGGAGCAACCCGCGGCCGGGAATGGAGGCGCTTCCGCAAGTCAGCGCATCGCCATCGGCACACCGGGCGGGAGTCCGGGCGGATTTTCGGTGACCGGGTTTTTCTCGGCGGCGCCGGGCAGCTTTGAAATCGATGTACAGGTGAGCGACGTAGATGTGGACACGCAATATCAGACCTGCGCCAACGGCAACCTCACATCCGTTGATGCCACCAACCAGACCTTTCACTTCGACGGCTCAACGGTGCTGGCCACATTCGCACGCCTGTTGATGCGTTCGCGCACCAATGGCGTGAACGTCACCGCAGATATCCGGAGGCTTTAGCTATGAGCATCAATGGCGGCCATCCAGATCCCGGAGCTTCCAGCATTTCAACAAACAACCCCTTGGGAGGCCAGCCGCCGCAGCCGCCGCCTGCACAAGCTCCGAGCGCTGCGCAAGACAAAGTGGTCCTTACGGATGCTCCGGGCGCTTATGCGAGTCACCGCCGCCCACGGCCATAGGTTTCGGATGAGAGTGAACCAACAGATGCGACAGTGGATGATCAAAATACTGCTGTGGCTGCGGCCGCGCGTACAAAGTGTGTACACATACTTTGGTCTGGCCGGCGTCCTTTCTGATGCGCCTGCAGCCGTGCAGACTCAGGCATCCGGCGTCGGCGTGCCGGGCGCACATCAAAGCCCTCCATCTCTTAAGAACAAAATGCAACTGCCCGGTGCGCATATGTGGATCTTCGCGGCACTGCTGATCGCTGCCGCGGCACATGCGCAGCAGGGCGGCCAGACGTCAAACGTTCCACCATTGACGGGAAGCGTCGCGCCCACGGGAAACTGCGGAGCCGGTTCGCTGTACGTCAATACGACAACCGGCGATCTATATGACTGCAATGCGGGCTCGTGGCTGAAAGTGAACGGTGCCGGAGGCAGCGGAGCATTTAGCGGCGGCCTGGGCGCGAGCTTCCAGGACGCGACGGAGATATCGGCGCCGGCGAATCCCGCAGCCGGCAATAACCGGCTTTATTTATCGAGCGCCACACATCTGCTGGCGTGCCTGACGTCGAGCGGCGCGAACTGCATGCCCGCGGGCGGCGCGGGGACTGTCACGCAGGTTACTTCGGGGAATTTCTCTCCGCTCTTCAACGTGAGCGTGGCGACCAATACCAGCACGCCGGCATTTTCCTTTGCCGGCATCAGTCAATCGCAAAACCTCTTCTTTGCCTCACCCAACGGATCGAGCGGCGTCGGCGCATTCCGCGCGATCGCCGCGGCCGACGTGCCTGCCAGCGCCAATAGCTGCGCGGCGCATCAATTCACGATCAGCCTGGCGTCGGGACTCAACGTAACCTGCGCGCAGCCCGTTGCCGCCGATATCGGCTCTATCCCCGGCTCTAGCGGCCAGCTCCTCTTCAATAATGCCGGCGCGATCGGCGCGGAAGATCCGGTAATTTCCTATTCCACGCCAGTCGAATCGACCGCGGCGTGGACATCGGCCACTGGCGGTAATACTGCGGTCTCAGTCAATCTTTACACCAGCGCATCAAGCAGCTCTCTTTCAACCGTAGTGGTGACCTTGAATCAAGGCAGCACGATCAGTGGCGGAGCCGTAACGTTCGAGGTAAGCGACACCACTGCGTTCACGAATGCCTACAACGCCTCGTGCTGGCAGGCGGGCACGGGCAGCATCGTTTCGACCTACACCTTGGTCGCTTCCACCAATCAGGCCTTCGTCTGCAACGCGGCGAGCTATCAGGCATTTCGGGTAAGGCTTTCCACGACGATCACCGGAAGCGCCACGGTTAATGTCGGAGTGCAGCCAAGTGCTGGCCCGGCGCAGCCCTCCGTGGTGACGACTCCAGCAACAGGAAGCACGCAAACCGTGAGCGGGACAGTCACGACCACGCCGCCAGCAAATGCGTCCACGAACGTCACGCAATTTGGCGGGACGAACGTATCGACTGGAACCGGAGCAGGCGGGGCAGGAATCCCGCGGGTCACAATCTCGAATGATTCATCGCTAGCGGCTAATCAGTCGGTAAACGAGTCACAGATTAACGGTGTGACTCCGCTGATGGGCAACGGCACAACGCGGCACGGGATCGCCTCGCGTAACCGTATCGAGCGACAACACGGCGGTAGCTGCCTGGGGCCAGGGGGCGACCGGATCGGCAGTGCCGACGGGCGCGCAGTATCAAGCTGGGAACGGCACCGGGAATTTAACCGGCTACCTGAATTGCGACAACGCGACCTCCTACGACGCCAGCACCAACGGAGCCACGCAGCTCGCGGCGCTAACGAGCAGCCAAAAGATTTACGTGTGCGGCTTCCAGATTTCTACTTCGCAGACCACGGCGGTACACGTTGCGCTCGAATACGGCACAGGCAGCAACTGCGCCACTTCGCCGGTAAAGATCACGCCGAATTATCCGCTCCAAGCCGCGACTTCGACAGGGCCGATCGGCATGGTCGTGATGACGCCTGGATATACAGGATTGCAGACCCTCGCGAGCAACGAGCTTTGTATCGTAACGGACGCGGCAGTGAGCGTTCAGGCGCTCGTATGGTGGACGAAGTTCTAATGCGACGATTCTCGCCCATTCTCGGATTGCTGCTATGGCTGCTCTGCGCGGCTCCTGCGCATGCGGCCATCGCCAACTTGCAGGATCGTGCGCTGCCACGGCGCACAAGTTGCACGCTGAGCGCTACCGCGACCGGCGCCGTCAATATCTTCGCTGCGTATCGAAGCAGCTCGGCTACTGCGCCTTCGCTTCCGGCCGGTTACACCAACATCGGGACGTTCTCTCAGAGCACCACTTCGTTTCGGCTGTACTGCAAGGTGGCGACCTCGAGCGGCGACACTGGCTCAGGGACCGCGACGAATGCCACGCACGTTGCCGGGGTATCTTATTCTGGCTCCGTCGTAGATACGCTGGGCGTGGCGAGCACCGACTGTGGAGTGACCGGCGTTTCCATCATCATCAAATCGGGGGCCACCAGCACCACCGTCACGTATGGTGCTCTGACTGTCGAGAACTCAAATAATTGGATTGTGGCGTTCATGGGGAGCGCCGCGGGAAGCACGTGTATCCCGGCTTCCGGGCTGACCTCGCGTGCGAGCAATGCAGACATTCTTGTCGCGGACTCCAACGGCACGGTTTCAAGTTGGGCCTCGCATACCTGCACAGTGACGAGCGGAATCTGGATCTCGCTTGTGGCGCAGATCCGTGGGGCTGATCCGACACCGAACACCGCGAGCAGCCCGGTGCTCTATCGGTCGTGGGGCTTTACCGGCCTGAGCAGCAACAATGCCGGAAATACGGTCAAGCCGTTCTTTCTGAACCTCGAAAACAGCGGGCCGAGGCAGCTCGCTTCAGGCCATCTGCTGATGATCTATCTGAAGTATCCACTGGCCAACACGGTCACGGTGGCCGACAACAAATCCGGCGGGACGAACACTTACACGAAGTTCCTCACCTGTACGGATGCGAATTGGAATTATGACTTGTGGGAGACTCTCGCTTCCGGCACGGCCACTCAAGTCACGGTAACGCCGAACGTCACCATCGCCGACTTCCAGGCCGCTTATCGGATTTACTACAACGTGCCGTCGAGCTCGCCCTTGATGGGGCCGGGGAGTGCGTAGCGATCACAGCAGCCACGACCAACGCGGGCTCAAACATCCAGCCGACCGCTCTTACCACGACTGCCAATAACGACACGATTGATGCGCAGTTTTGGGACGCGAGCTCGCCCACAATCTCAGGTGTCTTGCAAGGAATTTCGCGCTTTGAAGTTTGCTGGGGTAGGGCCTGCGCGGTGAGCGCGCATAGCGCCAGCGCCGAAATCAACACATATCGCATGCCGCGAACCTAACACACTCTTCGCGGCCGCTTCAACCAAGTTCCCCTTCGCGCCAACGCGACAGCCCCGCCCTCTGGCCAATCGCGGAGCGCCCTCATCGATCAATTTCTGACAGCTGGTTCGCCGTGTCCAGGCAACTCTTCGCCGGCGAACATCATTTCTGAACTGATCTCCTGTCATCGAAATCTCTTCATCGTTGCTTGGATCAGCTCTGGGTCACAGCCTCGTAGCGACGGCTCTTAATCGCACTATGAACCCATACTGGCTGATCGTAGGATTCACACTCCTTACGCAGTTCTTTGTCTTTTTGCGCTGGCTGCATCGCCGCCTGCGCGATGCCGCCATGGAACGTGCCTTCGTTCATGACGTGGCCACCCATCATTTGCCGCACATCTACCACGCACTGCGGCTCATCGCCGCGCATCATGGTGTGGAGATCGATGATCCCCCGCCAGTGAACTTCTTCGAGCTGGGTGCCGACCGGAAGCCGAATCCACGGTAACCGCAGACGAGTTTACTTTCTGCTGCTGTCATGAACGTAACTTTGACATCGCCGGAGCTGGTTGCGCTGGCACGCAGCGCTGCGCAGGCGCACGGGCTATGGCCGGAATTGGTCTGCGCAATCGTCGAGCAGGAATCCGCCTGGGATCCCTGGGCTCTGCGGTATGAACCGGCATTCCATGAAAAATACATCGTGCCCCAGGTCGCGCGCGGAGCCATTGTGGACATTACGGAGTCTCGCGCTCGCGCCTTTTCGTGGGGATTGATGCAGGTGATGGGCCAGGTCGCGCGCGAACACGGCTTTACCGCCGTGTCTCTCGCCTCTCTCTGTGACCCTGCCGTGGGCCTCAAAATTGGCTGCGGCGTCTTCGCCGCGAAACTCGCTGCCGCCGAAGGCAATGCCACGCGCGCGCTGCTCCTCTGGAATGGGGCAGGGAATCAGGACTACCCCGCCTCGGTGCATGCTCGCGCTGGGCGCTATCTCTAGTCAGGCCGCGAAATTCAGTGGTTTCTCCAATTCCACACGTGCTGCGCAACTGCATTTCCGCCGGTCGAAAGAATTCTACAAGGAGCGTTTACACGATGCAGAGGGAATTAGGCGCTGCGCAAACGAATATATCCGTACCGTGCTTTTTCGCGAATCTCTGTGCCCGCTCTGCGGTACTCGAAAAGGCGGGCCGATCCGTGTGCCTTGACTGTGCCAAACGGCTTCGCGCAAGGGAATATCCGCTGCGTGGAGGATCGCTCGAGCCGCTCTATCTGACCGGACGCGCCGCGGCGGAGGCACTTGGCATGCTCGAGGATTTCTGATGGACACCGGATCATCGCAGACTCGCCGGAAGAAAAACTCCTGGGCCATCACGGAAAAATCGGAAAGGGAACTGTGATGCCAACCGCCAATCCCCTGCTGAGTCGCACACTTGCCGTGGCGGCCGCGATCGCTGCCCTGGTCGTTTTTTCTCTTGCCATGATCGTTGTGCGTGCGCGCAACGCTTCGCACCAGGCGACCATGCAGATGCGCGCAACCTTCAGCACTGAGGAACCTATTGTTGCCCAAGCCGAAAAACGCGAGCAATCGCGCCACGCCATTCTCGCCCAGGAGCTTCGTACAAGCGCGAAAGCTAAGCGGGCAGTAAAAACTGCCGCGGAAGCGGCTGCGCGGCTGCCCGAGGCACTGGCTCCCTTGCCTCAGTCATTCTCCGTCAATCTCCCGCCAAACACTCAAGACGAACCTGGCGCTCCTGCGGTCATCACCGTGCCCCAGGCTGATCTGAAGCCGCTGTTCGATCGCCTCCAGGATTGCCGCGCCTGCCAGGAACAATTTGCCACGGCCCAACAGGACCTTAAGGACGAACAAGCAAAAGTGTCCGCGCTCACGATTCGAACGCGACACCGCCGTCAAAGCATCCCGTGCGGAGGATTCCGGTCACACCTCGCGCACGGGGGCAAAACCTGGTTTGCCATCGGCGGAGTGATGGGCGCGCTTGCTGCGTTGCCGCTCTCGCTGACCGATCATCGGAAAAGACGGGCTCGAGCAATCGCGCCACGCCTGAGCTTGCCTTTTTTTCGTCTTTCTTTTTTCCTTGACGCTTCCTCTGTGCGCCGATAATGTATATTATGTTACTTATGAGAATCGAACTGGATGTATTGCTCGAGGAGGGGTTGGTCTGGGCCCAGCAGCCTGCGGCCGTCAACAAAAGTGGTTGGAGTACTCGTGACGTCGACCGCTCGGCCTTCTGCAATGCTCTGCTCGACAAGGGCTTGGGTTTTAGGATCAGAGGCGCAGGTGCGAAGCTTGTCCTCAGCGGCGCCCGCCTGGGTGGCTAACTCCGTTAGCTTCGTATAAGCATTTTCCGGCGAGATAAGATCCTGGTTATCATAGACAGCATCGTGATATTTCCAAAACGCGTCTGAGCTCTGCTGCAAAGCGCACCTACCCATGATAGCCGCACTCATCGCCCAGGGATGGATCTGCACGAGTGGAAAATCCTTGAACACGAGGCGTACTTGCGGATATTTCGGAAGAACGGCGCGCAAGACGAGATCGAGTTGTCGACAGCTAGGGCATTCGAGGTCGCCAAATTCGACGAGCACTACAGAGGCATCGGAAGGGCCCTTGGACGCCGCACCTTCAATATTCAGCTTCATCATCGTTTCTGAGAGCGGATCCGCAATCAGATCCTGGAGATCTCCACGGAGCATAAAGCGGCCGTCTTTAGTGACATATACGACGGCAGTATCCGAGCCCCCTTCGGCAGTTCACCTCCACCGGCACTTCGTACAGATCGCTTGCGGGCGAGGGCTTGACGGGTCCGACTTTGACCTGAAAATCGGAGCCCCATGCATACCATTTCCTCAGAAAGTCCTCGACACGCTTTTCGATAGGAACGGACGGCGTTTGAGCAGGCGCGGCCTTGGCTGAGGACTTGGAATCGGTCTGTTCGGATTTCTTTGCCCGCTGCGGCGCTTTGCGGAGGCGCCCCATGCATCGGGCCAGCGACGATTAAACCCGCAAGAACGGCCCCTGCGAGCAGCAGGCTCGACAAGGCACGGATAGAACTTCGGGGTGACATTAAGCCTCCTCATTTGGAACTTTCTTCTTTTAGAAATCTGAGTCTGCTGTAGTTCCCATTTCCATTCTGCTTTCACTGCAAACGGACTCTTGATTCCTGGCCAAACTAATTGCGCTGATTCCCCGCGCACGAGTCGCTGCACTCGCCTCTTGCATTATCGCTGCGCCGCGGATCAAGGCACGAACTTCTGCGCGATCGGAAACGGCCGCCCAAAGCCAAAGGCGCGAGAAGTGATTTTCAATCCGGGAGCGGCTTGCTTTCGCTTGTACTCGCTCCGATCGACCTTAAGCGTTATATCGCGAACCAACTCGAGAGGAAAGCGATAGTGCGAGGCAATCTCTTCCGGCGTGCGGACTTCCTCCACATAAGCTTTCAGGATGCGGTCGAGTACATCGTAGGGCGGCAGGGAATCCTGATCGGTTTGGTTCGGACGGAGTTCCGCAGAGGGAGGTTTCTCGATGGTGGCGAGGGGGACGAGTTCCCTTTCGTGATTGATCTCGCGCGCAAGCTCATACACCATCGTTTTGGGTACATCGGAAATTACCGCCAAGCCGCCGGCCATGTCGCCGTAGAGCGTGCAATAACCGACTCCGATCTCCGACTTATTTCCCGTACTTAAAACCAGGGCGCCAAACTTATTGGACAGGGCCATGAGCATTGTCCCGCGAATCCGGGCCTGGATGTTCTCTTCGGTAGTGTCCTGTGGATGCTCAGCGAAAGCATCAGCGAGGGCAGCTTTATAGCTCTCGAACAGGTTCTTGATGGGTAGAACGAGGAACTCGATGCCCAGGTTCGACGCGAGTTGGCGCGCGTCGCGAATACTGCCTTCAGAGGAATATGGGCCGGGCATGGAGATCCCGGTAACGTTCTGCTTGCCGAGCGCAGCGACGGCGATGCTGGCGACGACGGCAGAGTCGATACCCCCGCTTAAACCGATGAGGGCTTTCCTAAAGCCGCACTTGTGAACGTAGTCGCGCGTTCCAGTGACAAGGGCCTGAAGCGACGTAGAGATTTCGCTTTCGGGCTGCGGATGAACGTCGCCTTCGGACGTGACCGTGTCGAATAAAACGAGGTCTTCTTCAAAGGCGCGCGCTTGAGCGGCGATTCGGCCATCGGCAGTCAGAGCGACACTCGTGCCGTCAAAGACCAGAGTATCGTCTCCACCGACTTGATTTACGTAGACTATCGGCCGACGGTTCGACCGGGCTAAAGCGCGAAGCATCTCCAGGCGCACTCCTCGTTTGTCGATGGTGTAGGGAGAGGCGGACAAGTTGACGATTGCGCTCGCACCCTGCCGGATAAGATCGACGACGGGATCGATCTCGTAAAGCGGCTTCGCCCAAAACGTTTTGTCGTTCCAAATGTCTTCGCAGATGGTGATGCCGAGCTTTTCGCCGGAGAACGCAAAAATCTGTTGTCGCGCAGCAGGCTGAAAATAACGCGATTCGTCAAAAACGTCGTAGGTGGGAAGCAGCATCTTATGCTGCTCAAAGAGTACTCGTCCCTCGGCAAGCAATGCGGCAGCATTCCACGCCGCTTTACCCATGGATGAATCGGCACGCGCAGCATAGCCAACCAGCACGGGCAAAGGCGCTTTTTTCGCGAGGCAATCGACCTCGGTGCGGTTACGGTCGAGGAAGGCAGGGCGCTCGAGCAGATCAAGCGGAAGATAGCCGCAGACGCAGAGCTCGGAAAAAACGGCCAGGTCCGCGCCGCGATCCGATGCCTGACGGGCCATATCCAGGATGCGCGCGGCATTACCCGCGAAGTCTCCTACAGTGGGGTTAAATTGGCAGAGAGCAATTTTCATACATACTGGATCAAGCATACGGGGAGCTACAGCGGTTTGCAACGCAAGGATTAATCGCGCTGGCAGAACTCCCAGGGCGGGTGGAAACCAGCCGCGCCCTGGGCTACAGATTCTATGTCGCAGGATCCGTGGATTCTAAACGCTGAAGGAGCTGCCGCAACCGCAGGTGCTCTTGACGTTAGGATTATTGAACTTGAAGCCGGCGCCTTCGAGGCTCTCGATGTAATCGATCTGGACGCCGTCCAGGTACATTTCGCTCATCTGGTCGACGTACACCTTGACGCCTTCGAACTCGTACACGTTGTCGGAGGGGTTTTCCTGATTATCGAAGGCCATATGATAGCTGAATCCAGAGCACCCACCACCGACCACGGCAACGCGCAACGCAGCCGGCGCAGGATTCTGTTGCGTCATGATTTCCCGTACCTTAGTGGCTGCCGTTTCAGTCAGTTGAAGCATTCGAATTCCCTCCCCTTTTTGTCCGCCGGCCGTCGTTGGCTCGTCCGGCTAAGCTAAGTATAACAAACGCGCGGTCAGGGCGCATGTAAAGTCGATCCGTGTTTTCGCGAATCACCGCTATTGGATGCCGGCCGTGGGAGGGCCGTCGCAAATGTCGAGGTTGTACCAGCACCGCGAGAGTGCCACAATGCAGGCACTTCAGGAGGACGCCATGAAATATCTGGTTTGCGTGGGGATGCTATTTGGGCTGGTTCTGGGGAGCGCGCACAGCATGCGGGCGCAGACCGAAGTAACACTGATCGCCCCGGGAGGTATCCGGGCAGCCGTCGAGCAGCTCATTCCGGGATTCGAGCGCAAAACGGGCTACAAAGTAAAGGCGACATTCGGCTCTGGCGGCGGAACCAAGCAGCAGGTAGCGCGCGGCGATGCGTTTGACGTGCCGATCGTGCAGCCCCCATATCAGAACGTGCTGGACTCCGGCAACGTCATAGCGGCTAGCGCCAAGCCGCTCGCCAGCGTTGCAGTAGGAGTTGCCGTCCGCAAAGGCGCGCCCAAACCGGACATCTCGACGCCGGGTGCGGTGAAGCAGATGATGCTCGCGGCAAAGACCATCTCCTATCCGGACGCCGCGGCCGGCGCGGCGGCCGGCGTGAGCGTCGATGAAGCGCTCAAGAAGCTGGGGATCGCCGAGCAACTGCAGGCGAAGATTAAGCGCGCCCAGGGCGGGGCCGGTGCCATGGCGCTCGTCGCCAAGGGCGAGGTCGAAATCGGGCTTACGTTCCTCAGTGAAATGGAAGACCCGGGCATTGACGTGGTAGGCCCCCTGCCGCGAGAAATTTCCACTCCGACGTCCCTAGTGGGCTTTGTGTCTGCGCATGCGAAAGATCCCGCTGCGGCCAAGGCCCTTCTCGACTATCTTTCGTCGTCCGACGCAGCCGCGGTTTACAAGAAACAAGGGATGCAGCCGGGACGCTGAGCCCTGCGGCTCAGTTCCCTGCTGATTTCCAGGCACAACATCGCTACGTATTGTTGCCGAGCGTGTTGCCGAGCGGTTCGGATCTCTGCAGAACAAAGTAATTGGCGGGTTGGAAGATCGCTCGGCACAAAGGGCAGGTATTCCCAGGCGGCACATCGAACGGCAATACCGGCTCTCCGGTCCCCGGGTTCAGGACCAGTTGCAAAATAAATCCGTGTTTGCAGCGTGAACAGCGCCTGCAGAAGTATGCGAACACGCATCCTCTCCATTTGCAAACAACCGAATTTCACGATCACCGAGCAAAGTCGCCTTTTATCTAGCCTTTTCTGGCACGATGGCCGAAATCACAAACGCCCGCGGGGCCCGCGTTCCAGCTTGGGCGCCGCTTCGTTGACCCGCAAGTTGCGCCCGGCGACTTCTTTTCCGTTGAGATCGGCCATGGCTTTAGCGGCGTCCGCATCATTGGACATCTCCACGAAGGCAAAACCGCGGGGCTGGCCGGTGTCGCGGTCGTTGACGATGTGGATGCGGTCAATCACACCGAAAGGTTCGAACAGGTTCCGCAAATCTCCCTCGGTGGTTTGAAAGCTGATGTTGCCTACAAAAACGTTCTTCATCCTATTGTTCCCCAGCAGAACGGGATACTTGCTTTTTCGATGACGACGTCTTGTCCGAAGCAGACTTGCCATTGCCATTTTTGGATGCCAACCGGGCATAGACCTTGTCACCATGTTTGGCACGGATTCGCTGGGGTGGCACCAGGTTCGAAAGCTCAACAACCATCAGGTTGGTGACGAATCTCTTCAATCCGTGGAGGTCGAAATCAATCGAAGTCTGCCTGTCGTCGGATTCCGTAACCACTCCCATACCATAGCGATAGTGCTTGATGTACTGCCCCTCTGGGATCATTTTCATACGACCCTCCTTTGGGCCACGCAAAACATTGCCTGTCGATTATGAAACTGTTCAGAGCGCGTAGACGAATTCAACGGTACAGTGGGCTTCGGTAAGCTGTTTTTCGAGCTCAGCCTTGATCTGCAAGGTCCCTCGAAGTTCAGCAGCGACTGCGCGAATACGATCGAGGCTGGCCCGGGAGCGCAGCAATTTCCGGCAGGCAGCCTTGAGGATGGTCAGGGCCTCTTCCAGGTTCCAACGTTCGCGGACCAGTCGGTCGATATGGCTTTCTTTTCTTTGAAACTTCATCGGAAGGCCTCTTTTTGGCGCAGTGCTCGGGCCGCGGACGGGTTTGGGGCACCTTGCGGCCCAAAAAGGCAAAAAAGGGCTGCGAGTGATGTGGACTCGCAGCCCCTTTAAACGGATCAAAAGGTTTTTACAAGAGCAACAAACGCAGGCTCATTATAACACAGTAATTGCCCCAAAAACCGGCAATCTACAGCTGCCTGCGATCACTTTGAGGCTCCTACAGGCTTTTCTTGGCGAAAGGAGCCTCGCCACCGGAGAAACCTGCTGTGACACATTTACAATTGAGCTCGCACGGAAGCCCGGATGTGCATTGACATCGCGGCTAAGGTCGGCAAAAATGAGTCTTGGAACTCATCGGGAAGGAAGGATTGTGGCCTACACCACCCCAACGATCGAAGAATTCGTCGCTGGCGAAGTAGTAAAATACGAGCCTAAGTCTAACGGCCAGAGCAACAAGCGCAAGCGCAAGCCGCATATTCTGGCCGTGATCAATGAGAGTTGCACCGGCTGCTCCGGCTCGCCTGCCTGTGTGGACTACTGCCCGGTCGAAGACTGTATGTATTGGGATCCCGACCCGGATCATCCCCCCTTTGGACGAATCATCGTTGACCCGTTGCTATGTATTGGCTGCAAGCTTTGCACGAGCAAAGGCCCGGACGGAGCATTTCTCGAGGGATGCCCCTGGGATGCCATTGATATGGTGCCGCTTGCGGACTTTGAAGGTCAGCAGGGCACTCTTCCCTTCTAATCCTTAAAAACCCAAAATCAAAGTGCGGCACGTTCGCGAAAGCGGCGGAGCTCTCTTTGTGTCAGTGTGCGCCGTGCGAGCGGATGGCCGCTGCGGTAAGTTCGGCCTGCTGGCGGACGTTGGGGGGCATGCTGCCGGCGCCGCGGGCAAATTCATCGACGGTGGGCAAATCCTGAGCCTCGCCGATCAGGTAAAGAGCCCGGAGAGCTTCCCAGATCTCAGTTGTGCTGGGATTGACGAGCAATAGCGGCTGCCCTGCGACGATGGAAGTTTTATCGGGTACGAGCCAGTGGTCTATGGTGCCGGGGATTTGCGAACGTAATTCGCTGCTGCCGTTTCCGGTGCGGATATGCCCCAGGAGTGTTCCGGGGTTGATACTCTCGCCCGGCTTGAGTCGCTGGTCCACGCCCCCGGCCTGCGGCGCCGTAACGGCAGAGGCTCGAAGCATGGAGCGAATCTCCTCGCGGCCGGAAACGTCCCCGAAACGGATCAAAGCCAGCGCCGCATTGCGGCGAACCATGGGATTGGGATCGTGTATGAGTTGCAGTAATTCCTGGTGAAAATCGGGAACGGAATTATCCTGGCCCATGACCCAGGCGGCCGTCAGCCGCAGTTCGTCCTGTCCGGTCTGAGCGATCTGCACCACCTCTGGATAAAAGCTCCGCGCGGAATCGCGCGTCAGCGTATCGCGCGCGAGAATTCGATCGGCAAGCTGCGAAAGGCCGTGCTGGATCTCGCGGGGATGTTGGCGGTCGGCCAGCGATTTCTCGAGTTGCGCGTCATTGAGCGGCTTGCCAAACCATGTGGCTTGCCAGAAAAGGAATGGCATCAGCACGAAAAGAAACGTCAGCGCGAGAATGATGAAAAGCCAGCGGGCCTTCAGGCCCGGTTTAGCGGGCGGCGTGCCGGGAGTGGGCTGATCTGGCAAGTAATTCGACTTTGCGTATTCCGTCTATACGATTGATTGAGTCTACACGATCGACGGCGCGTAGAGGTGGTAGAGCAAAAAGTAGACGATCACGCCTGTAACCGACACGTAGAGCCAAATCGGCAAAGTCCAGCGCGCGATCCGGCGATGCCGGTCGAATTTCCGGCTCAGGGCGCGCGAGAGCGTTACCAACGCCAGGGGCACAATGATGATGGCCAGCACGGTGTGAGTGCCGAGCAGCGTGAAGTACACCGGACGAATCCACCCTTGCCCCTCGAAATGCACCACACCCGCGCGGAGATGGTACAGGACATAGGACACCAGGAAGGCCGTCGAGCAGCAAAACGCGATCACCATGCACGTGCGATGCGCCATCACGCGCTTCCGCCGGATTTGCACGTAGCCGGCGGTCAAAAAAATGGCGCTGCACGAATTCAACAGGGCATTCAGCGTAGGCGCAGAGATCACCTGCGTGGCGGCCGCGAGCCTACTTCCCTTCTCCCGATCTGGCGGTCACGGTTTCGCTGGATTTTGCGGGAGCGGTCCGCGGTGCTGCCGCCTGGGGAGCGGGAGCTTCCGAGGATTCTTTCTTGTGGCCGCCGGGGAGCCAGCCCTGTTCTTTGGCGATCAGCGCAAGCATCAGAAGAAAAAGGCCGCCCATCATCAGGCAAGTCATGATGAGCAGCAGACCGTCGAGGCTCAAATCGAGGTGAGTGAGAAAAGCAGAGGCCAAACCGGCGACTGAAAGCAGCACAATCAGCACACAGATTCCGACCAAACCCAGAATGCCGCGTTGTGTCGTCATCGTAGTGTCTGCTTTACCCCTTTCGATTTGTTGAAACGCGAAAACTCGTCACTGGGTGACGTTCGCCGTAAAAGACGCCAAACTAACGCGAAAACTTATCCAGCACCATCAGCCCCAGCAAGATGGGCAGATGCAAAACCGTGGCATGCATCAGCCACTTGGCGCGAACGTTGGTCCTTTCCGCCGCGGCCCACAAACACACCTTCACGAGCAGCAATCCCACCACGAGCGCCGAGAAATAATACGGTACTCCCGCGAGGCCGGTCACCGAAGCCAGCAAACTCACCGGTATGAGCGCCACGGCGCAAAATACGATCTGGCCAAACGTGGCTCGGCCGTCGCGATCAACCACCGGAAGCATGCGAATCCCGGCGCGCGCGTAATCTTCGCGGTAAACCCAGGAAATCGAGTGGAAATGGGGCACCTGCCAAAGAAATAAAATTGCGAAGAGCACATACGCGCCGGCGCCGAGCGAGCCACGCGCCGCCGCCCAGCCGATCACCGGGGGAAGCGCGCCCGGAAAAGCGCCGATCAGCGTAGCGGCAGTCGTGCGGGTTTTCAAAGGCGTATAGATGCCCAGATAAGTGACGCTGGTGAACACGGCCAGCGCCGCAGCCAGCAGGTTCGTCGTCAAGAGAAGTTGCAGCGATCCCACCGCTGCCAAGCCCGCGCCAAACCACAGCGCCTCCGCCGGAGCCAGCACCCCGCTTGGCAAGGGGCGCGAAGCGGTGCGTCGCATGCGCGCGTCGGATTCGCGCTCGAAATACTGATTCAACGCGCACGTCCCCGCGGCAACGAGTGTGGTTCCGATCACCGTCTGCGCCATCTTGAGCCAATCCAACGGGCCCACAGTACCCAGGGCGTAGCCCGCAAGAGTGGTGAGGACAACGAGGAACGAGACGTCCGGCTTGGTCAGTGCCACGTAAGCCATGGACCGCGACATTGTGGCGACGGGGATAGCTCGCGTGTTCATCGATCTCTCATGCCTGCATCTGTCGTTCGATAATTCAAGGCACCATTCGCTAAACGGCTGCGCTCGCCCGCGGCTCGGGCGTGCCGATCCTTGCGCTCGCGGGCAGCACCAGCCGGTAGCATACCAGCGTCACCAGAACGGCGCTCACCAAAACCAGAGCGCCCATGACAACGTGCGCGACCGTCAATGTAACCATCACCGGTATCGGTTGTGGAAAGGGCGCCGCGTAGACCCGCGACCACCACGCAGCCGCGCCGAGCAGCAACTGCAGCCCGATCAACATATGCAGGCCGCGCGCGGCACTCCTCAATTCCGGTACACCCGAAAAACGCCGCTTGAGTGCTCCCGCAAGCCAAAAAATCAGGAGCGTCACGACAACGGCGCCAACAAGATGAGGAATAATCCCGAAGGCTTTGTGGCGAAAGGCGGCTCCCAGCATCAACTGCACCAGCACCGCGCCCACCGTGGCGATGCCCAGCGAATGAATCGATGGGCTGCCGGCGTCGCTAAGCTGCGCAACCCCTGTCCCTTTCCCACCAGGCGCTGGTAAATAGCGCGATGCTGGCAACCGTGGCGAAGAAGAGCTGCGCCAGCGTAGCGTGCGCCGAAGAGATCGGGGCGGGCAGGAAAAACAGCACGGTCAAGCCGCCAAGCAAGCCTTGCGCAATCACCGCGCCCAGAGCGGCCCATCCCAGCCAGCGTACCCAGCGGCGCGGCTCCACGCGCCAGAGCCACACCGCCAGCACAATACTGAGCAGGCCGACAAACGAAGCGATCATTCTATGGCCGTGCTCGTAGAATATTCCTCCGACCATGGGAGGAGTAAGAGAGCCATAGGAGAGCGGCCAATCCGGAACAGACAGTCCGGCGTCATTGGATGTGACCAGTGCGCCGGCGATAAGCAGACAGAAAGTGCACGCCGCTGTGAAGACGGCAAACCGATGGACGTTACGATTTGGGCGCGATGTGTTCATGAGAATTGGGCGCTGAGGGGCGGGCACGCGCCCGCCCTCAGATGGAATCATCGCGAAATGCCTTCGTTAATCTGTTCCCGCTGCGGCCTTGAAAGTGATGGTAACGGACTTGGATTCACTGGGTCCGACCGTGACGCTCTGTTCGCTCGAACCGTACAGTTCGTGCCAGGCGGTCACAGTGTAGGTTCCCGGCGGCACATTCTTCAGACTGAACGAGCCATCCTTGCCGGTCACTTGAAAGTAAGGATTATTGAAGACGGCGATATAGGCCTTCATCCACGGGTGCACGTTGCACTTCACCGGAATAGCCACCTCAGGACGTGCAAAGCTCTGGTTGATCGGCGTCGCTCCTGGCGGCTGCGACTCGTTCCACTCGCGATTGTCCTTGGGGACGGGGTGGATGTTATGCGTGGTCATGATCTGAGTTCACCACTTGCAGAGGCTCGGCCGTCATCAACGCGAGAACATGGGGATGATACTGGCAGCCCTTCTGATCGATCGTCGCAGGTGTCGTCGCCGGGGGAAACGAGTATTGGCTGAAGTCGCCCTTCAGGTACACGACGACGTTCTGCAGCGTGCCGCCATCGCCGGGAACAACGTCCTCGGTCATGCGCCGGAGTGCTATGCTGCCTTGGCGCAATTGGGCTCGGCGGCCATGTTAATGTTCCTGGGTTTCTGTGGCGTGCCATCGAGCTTGATCGTCCCGGTGACGGTTCCCGCCGTGGCTGTATCCACCGGTTTGCCGGACGGAGTGGCAGTAGCGGCCGGGGCCTCTGACGTCTGCTCCTTCCCTCCGCAACTGATCATCGCCACCGCCAACGCTGCGGCAGCTGCAAACAACCATAAAGATTTACTTCTCATGACGTATGACTCCTCCTATCCATGATTTCCGAATCTCGTCTGGGCCGTATCGAAGATGATTCCGGCACTTTTTGCCTTTAATTTCCTGCAGCCGCGGCGGTGCTGCGCCCCAGCAGTTGGCGCTGCTCTTCCGGCGTCAATTGGAACATGTAGCGGACCAGCAAGTCCGCATGATCGCCTTGATATCCGCGGAAGCTATCCGGCAGCGGCCCGGAGAAAACCCATCGGTCGTTATCGCGGTGGAACAATCCGGAGGGCATGGCCGTACCGGGAATGATCAACTGCGGGTTGGTAATCCACCGTCCCGGTCCATGCCGGACGCAGACGATCCTTGGCGAGCAGGAAATTCGGCGCCGTGGCGTTCTTGTCGTGCGCCGGATCGCCCGTAGCATGGCACTTCAGGCAGGGCGCCGCCGTGCTGGTAAAGAGCTCGCGAGCCATCCCGGCCTCTGCTGTCGTGAGCGGCTGCAGCTTTTGCGGAATGAACGGCTGGGCCTGATGGGAAATAGCCCCGAAGAAAAGCACCAGGATGCGAATCTCGTCGTCCGAAAAAGAGAAGGTCGGCATGCGGACCTGCAGATAGCTGCGCACGCCATCGCGATTCGTGTCGGTGGTGCTCAGGGCCGGATTGGCCAGGAAGTTCTTCAGCCATTCCGGATTCACGCGCGCGCCTTCGCTGGTGAGCACGGGCGGCAGATTGATCTTGTCCTCACCCTGATACATGGGCAATCCCATCAGCACGGATTTTTGGCCGATATCGATCTGGTGGCAGCCCATGCAGTTGTACTTGCTGACAATCCACCAGCCCTTCTGAACGGAGGCGCGTTCGTCAGAGGGCTTGTACATGTAATCGGCGGGCAAAGAAGGGTCGGTGCTGCCGAGCAGCATGGTGGTCAGCGCGTTGATGTCCTCGCCGTTGACGTTCGGCTTGGGCATGCGCAGCCGGTCCAGCGGATTCGGCTTGTATTTCCCGGTGTCGTAGACCGCCGGATTCGTTAGCTTGTGCTCGAAGAAGCCCTTCAGGTCGTACCAGGAGCCACGCGCTGACTTTTTCCCGTCGGGCTCTACGCCGCGCTTGGCATCTTCGGTAAACAACGCAAAGTCGAGGCGCTCGATGGGTTTGCTGCCTTCGTTGGTCAGCTCAGTGCCGACGCGGCCTTCGTCTTCCATGCCTGCGATTTCGTGGCATCCCGCGCAACCGTAGAACTGCACCAGGGCCTTGCCCTTGTCCTTGAGCTTGGGATCGTCCATGAAATCGGCGGCATCGTAGTGAGCGTCCGCGTGCTTCAGGGTGATCAGGTAGCTGGCGACGTCGCGGGCGTCTTCCTCGCTCAACCGCAGATTGGGCATCACGGTCGGCTGCTGAACGACAAGCTCGTGACCGTCGTTGGGGCTGCGCGAATGATCGAGGTCGAAAACGAACGGCAAGCCCGTGCTTGGCGTAGTCCTCGGGGCCCAGGTCGCGCTTTTCAAACGGGCTGTAGGGCCGCGTACGTTCGCGCGGGTTATGTACCCAGCGAACCAGATAATCGTAATTGTCCTTTTCCCCGACGCGGCTGAGATTGGCGGCGAAAGTGCCGCCGAGCATGTTGGCTCCTTCGCCAACCGAGTGGCATGCCAGGCAGCCGCGCGACTCCAGCAGCTCTTTGCCGTGCGTCGCGTTGCCTGCGGCCTGCTTCGGGAGTTGCGGGCCGGTGATCCCGGATTGCCAGATGAACGCGGCGATGGCCTGCACTTCGTCGGGCTGCAGTCGGAACTGCGGCATCTTGGTCGTTGGCCGGAACTCGTGCGTATGCTGCAACCAGTAAGGGATCCATTCCTTGTGAATCTTCATCCGCACTTCTTTTAGGTCCGGGCCGACCTTCTTGATCTCCTGCAGCAGGTTGTGAGAGCGCTGCTCGAGCTGCTCTTCCTGCGAATCCATATTGCTGACGGTGACGGTCAGATTCTGGCCTGCTGGTAAAAGCTGTTGGCGACGTCGTTGTTGGTGGCCTGGTCGCCCAGTTTGTTGAGGCGCGGGATTTCCAGCTGGTCGTTCTTGCGATCGCTTTCGATCTGCATAATCTGCTGCCGCGCAGCCGTCAGCAGGTCATCCTGATTGTCGAAGCCCTGGAACTTGTGGCAGCCGATGCAGCCCTTCTCGCGGTAGAGCTCCTTGGCTCGATTGAGAACCGGGGCGTGCTCGGTGACCATGTCCGAAGCGTGGCACTGCTGGCAGCCGGAGTCGTAGTTCTCGGGATAATACAAGGGCCAGAGCCAGTGCTCATAGCGGCCGTGCCCGTTCTCCACGGAATCGAGAGCGCGCCCGTTGCCGCCGTGGCATGGCGAGCAGCCGAATTTTTCGAGCGGATGGAACTTCAGCAGGTCGGGATCGGGATGGCTCGAAAATGGCGCGTCCTTGCTCTTGGCGACGCCGAGGTCGGCTTTGGTCAGCGTCATGACCACTGGAACAACCAATGGGTCGGTGCCCACGTGGCACGATTGACAGCGATCCACCAAGCCGACGCCGCCGACGTAGTTGATCTGCGTGCCCGGCGGATTGACGTTGACCTGCCGCAGCTTGATGTCCATGCTCTCCAGGCTTTGCAGCAGGCCGGCGAGGTCCGCCGAACCCAGCCCGGGTAGCTTCTCTTTTACGAAGTCGTCCAGCGTCAGCTTGCGCATCTTTCGCCGGCTTTATCCTGTTCGCCGCGCTTGCGCCACGAGCGCCGCCTTCTGCGTCATGATGCTGGTGAACGTGGCATTCAGTTCATCGTAGTTAAATTGGCGCACTTCCGTGCCGCCATCCGCGGTGGGCCAATTGAGCTTGTAGGTTTCGGCTTTGGCCTCGTTGAGATCTTTCAGCTTGGACGCTTTTGCGCTCTTGTCGCTCTCCGGGATCTCCTCCACATTGATACGTCAGCGCGCCAACTTTGCCGCGTGCCGTCCTGGAAAGCCGGCGTCAATAGCGGCGCGCTGGCGATCGAGCAGGTCGATCTGCGCCTGAATCTGCCGGTCGGCGGGCAGCGCGGACAATCGCGGCCGAATCCACGGCGGCCTTCAGCTTCTGGTAGTCGGGTGTGGCGTAAAGCGCCTGTTCGGCGCTCTTGCGTTGCGCGATCTGCTTGTGGAGATAATTGGAATAGACTTGGCGGAAGCGATCCTGATAGTCGCGCCACGGCCGCAGGCCGAAAAACTCGCTGTAGAGCGACCAGGCCACGGTCAGCAACAACAGAAAAGCAGAAATCAGAATCAGCAGGCTCAACGGCCTGCTGGTAATGGGATCGTCCTGCGGCGGGATCTCAGGCACCCCGTTCCTCCTTGTACTTGGCGGGCGACATCAAATGCTGAACCATGGCGTCACCCAGATATATTTGATCCGGAAGATGAGCCGCAGCAGGATCTTCACCGGCAACGCCAGCATCAGACACCAGAAGCAGATCGGTCGTGACGATCTGCAGCAGCGTCATGCGGCGGAAAATGCGCTGCGCGAAAGCGGTGCAGTTCATCACCAGATAGCCCAGGTAGCTCGCGACGATGAAATAGATCGCGATCGGGAAAAATCCGAAAATGATGCGGCCGAGGATTGGAGCATAGTTCCGGTTCGCCGCGGGCATCAGATGCGCCAGCCACGCGCCATTAATGCCGAAGATCTGATCCAGATTGCGGTTAACGGCGTATTCGATACGCTCGGCGTCCCATGTCGATGTTGGCCAGAACCACATCCATCCAGGGCCGCGGATGAATGTGCCAATCACAATCATCGCCACCCACAAACCGATGAATCCCGCCGAGAAAGTCCAGATCGCAAATTGCCGCTGCTTATAGGTGTAGTAGCCGTTGCCGAGCGGATTGGCGTCTATATAGGGTATGGCCATTAAGCCCACGATGATGAGCGTGGGCATGACCACGCCGGCCATCCACGGATCGAAGTAGACCAGCATCTCCTGCAATCCCAGGAAATACCACGGAGCCTTGGCGGGGTTCATGGTCACGTTGGGATTGGAAGGCTCTTCGAGCGGCGCGTTCAGCGTCAGCGACCACGCCATCAGCAGCACGGTGACCAGAATCGCCGCGACGAACTCGACGCGCATCAAGTAAGGCCAGGTGTGAACTTCGCGTTCCCATTTGGGGTTGCCAGGGTTGCGTCTTGCGATGCGCGGTCTTGGCCGCCGCCGGATCGGCTTCTAGCTTCTCGATCAGTTCATCATTGGCGAGCGCCTGACGGAAGGCGTACCAAACGTAAAACGGCACCAGAAACAACAGTCCCACGATGGGCACGTTGTCCGGAGCCGAAACAATTTCCCAAAGCTGATGCCAGTTGCCTAACATTTCGTTTCTCCGCTGCTCAGGACTTTAGGTTCCGTTCGCCTCATCAGACCATACCGCTTGGCCGCATGATGACCGGCCGCGGCCCCTTCTCTTCCTTGATCTCGGACTCCAGCATCACCGGCGCCGGTCCGGAGATGCCGCCATCCTTGCGCACCCGCCAGAAATGCACGCCCATGAAAATCGAAGCAATCAGCGGTATGGCGATGCAGTGCCAGATGTAGGCGCGAAGCAGCGCATTGGCGTCCACGATAGAGCCGCCGAGCAACGCAAAGCGCACATCATTGTACGGCGTCATTCCCAACAGCGAGCCGAACGGGCCCTCGTTGCCAAGTCCCGGAGTGGCGCGCGCCATGTTCGTTCCTACGGTAACCGCCCAGAAACCGAGCTGATCGTCGGGCAGCAGGTAGCCGGTGAAGGAGAGCAACATCGTCAGCACCATCAGCAGCACGCCGACGCACCAGTTGAACTCGCGCGGCCTTTTGTAGGAGCCGGTGAGGAAGACCCGGAACATGTGCAGCCACACGGCGATGATCATCAAGTGCGCGGCCCAGCGGTGCATGTTGCGCAGCAGCTTGCCGAAGGGAACGTCGTTCTCGAGGTACAGAATGTCGCGGAAGGCCTGCACCTTCGTGGGATGGTAGTAGAACATCAGCAGCACGCCGGTAAAGGTCAGCACGATGAAGAGGTAAAAGGTGATGCCGCCCATGCCCCACGTGTAGTTGTAGCGAACTGCGTCGCGATTGACCTTGGCCGGGTGCAGGTGCAGGAAAGACGTTGCTGAGCACGCCCAGCGAACGGCTGCGCGGCGTCTCCTCGTGCTTGACGCGGAAGATCGAGCGGTAGAGCTGGGTCTTTTCGGGATCCTTCAGGCCCTCGATCTCTTCCTTGCCCTTTTCCTTAACCAGCTTCTTAATGTCTTCGGCGTCTTCGCGGACCCGGTCGATCAGGCCCGCGCGCTTGCCCCCATTACCGCCGTTTTCTTCCGCCATTACTCCCCCCTGACTTTCCCCATTGCCAACGTCCTGGGGCGGGACGTGCTCTGCCGAATTAAACGTTTATGAACGCACCTGGATGTCGTTGAAGTGATTGACGCCGGCATTTGGGTCGTCGACATACAGCCGGCTGGTATCGACGATGATCTTGCCCGTGGCATCGATCTCGATATGCGCGCGGTCCATCGGCCGCGGTGCTGGCCCCTCGAAATTGACGCCTTCCGTATCGTACCCGCTGCCGTGGCACGGGCACTTGAATTTATTCTCGCTGGGCTTCCATTCCGGCGTGCAGCCCAGATGGGTGCAGCGGGCGAAGATAACGAAGATGCGGTCCGGCTCCCGGATCACCCAGATGCGATTGGTCATCAGAAATCGCTGATCGATGCCCAATCCGAAATCGGCGGGATAGCCAATCGAGAAGACGGTATTTGGCTCGTAGAGCGCCCGCGGGAAGAAGAAGCGCAGAAACATCAGGAAATTAATGCCCAGATAACCGCCGATGGCCGTCCAAATCACGCGCCGGCGCATGCGGTCGGGCGGAGCTGATCGTCCGCCTTTGCGGCGCTGGCCTTGACCGGAGGTTTTGCCGGAACGGTAGGTGTTCCGGTGGTTTTAGCAGTTGAACTCGGAATCTCAGCAGATTTTGTTTCGGCGTGGTCCGCCATATTTGTAGTGCGTTGACCTCTTATCAGTAGGGCTTATATAAATATAACAAATAAAACATTCTCTTATAAGCTCCAAGGTCTCCTCTGTCAAGCCGATTTGAGGTTTCCCTTGTCTCCCTCCAGGCCGCGCTAAAACCACGTGCTGCCGCGATATGCCTCGTAGCGCTCCCCAAACTTCTCCGCGAGTACCTTGCGTTCCTTGAAACCATTGCGAATCTGCAACGGAACCAGAATGGCCAGCACAAGCAACACATACCATTGGTGGACCGCTAACGCGATCCCGCAGATAGTCAAATCCACAAAGACATACATCGGGTTCTGCAGACGCGAGTACAGCCCGTGTCTCACTAATTCCGTTGCCTTTGGAGTTACAGCGAACGACTTGCCCAGCTGCACCCGAGCCAGCACCACGAGTGAGAACGAAGTAACCGCAAGCAATACACCGGCGACCGTTGTCACATTCATTTCAGCCCTCTATAGGCAGCTCTAGGAGGCATGGGCGGCCTCGCGCGTCTTCGCGCCCAGAGCGGAGCGGACCAGCGACGCCAGCGCAGAAATGAAATCGGGCGCATCGCCCAGCGCGGGCATCATCTCAAACTGCTCGACCCCTGCGGCCAGGGCGTCCTCGCGCGCCTCGATATTGATCTCGTGCAGCGTCTCGATATGTTCGGTCACGAACGAGATGGGAATCACCAGCAGATGCTTCTTCCCTTCCCGAGGCAGGCGTTCGAGCGTCTGCGTAAGCGAAGGCTCGAGCCACTTCTGCCGGCCGACCCGGCTCTGATAGCAAAGCGTGTGGCCGTTGGGCCAACCGCCGCGCGCCATCACCGCGCGCACCGTTTCCTCCACATGCCTCTGATAGGGATCGCCGCGCGCAATCAGGCTCAGCGGCAAGCCATGAGCGCTGAAGACGAGATGCGCCTTGCTCGGATCGTCGAAATGCGTAAGGGCCGGTATTGATCCTTCCGACGAGCGCCTGGATATACATGCGGATGCGTATGAAATTCCTCGATCACCACCGGTTCGGGGCGCTGCGGCTCTCGGACGGTACACCCGCTTCCACTCCTTCAGGCTGCTCAGCGTGGTGGCGAAGGAATAGTGCGGATAGAGCGGCAGCAGGACCAGTGCGTCGAGATCGGATGCGCGCACAGCTTCGGCGGCTTCGGCGGTCAGCGGATGCCAGTAGCGCATGGCGACCCAGCAGCGCACGTCGAAATCCGGCGCCAGCGCCTGCTCCAGCCTGCGCGCCTGGCGCTCGGTCAGCAGGCGAATCGGCGAATGGCCGCCGATGGCATCGTAATGCTCGCGAACCACTCCGGCGCGGCGGCGCGAGATGTAGCGCGCCAGCGGACGGCGCGCCAGCAACGCCAGCGGAAAATTGATGATGTCCGGATCGCAGAAGAGATTGTAGAGAAAAGGTTCGACGGCTTCGGGAGAGTCGGGGCCGCCCAGCTGAAACAGAACCACGCCTAGCCTTTGGTTTTGCTCATGCCGTGCGCGTTAGCTGCTTGAGGGTTTCCTTGAGCCGCTCCACTTCGTCCTGCAGGTGCGCCAGCGCGGCGCGAGACGGTGAAGTGATAAACGAAAAAGATGGCCCAGACGGCGAGATACGCGGCCATCAGGCTGTCCAGATTCTTTCATTTCTTTGCCTCCGAAAAAGTTGCTTCGCCCCGCTCCGTGCGCGTCTGATTCCCAGCGCAAGCGCTCAACTTCGTAACGCAGAGCTTCCAAACGATAGCGCTGCGCGCAGCAACAGCACCGCAAGCGCCAGCAGTCGCCGCCCAGCAGAGCAGCAACACATCCAGCATGCGCGGATCGAGCGAACCGCCGTCGCCGATCACCGGCTGCGGATGCTGCGTGCGGAAAAACCAGATCGAAAAGTAGACCAGCGGAATATCGAAAGCCGCGAAGATTCCGAAAACCGCGGAAACCACCGCGCGACGCTCCGGTTCATCAATCAGCGTGCGCAGCAGCAGATAACAGACGTACAGCACCCACAGCACAAACGTGGAAGTCAGCCGCGCGTCCCACGTCCACCAGATTCCCCACACCGGATGCGCCCAGATGGGTCCGGTGACCAGCATGACGGTGACAAACGCGACGCCGACCTCCGCCGCCGAAACCGCCAGCCAATCCCATTTCGGCGTGCGGCTCGCGCAAGATACGCGATGCTGGACGACAAAGGAGATGAAAAAGGCCACGAACGCCGTCCACCACTGGGCACGTGGAAGTAGAAGATTCGCTGGATCAGGCCCATGGTGCGCTCCGTGGGCGCAACGAAAAGCGCGCATAACCGGCAACGGCCAGCAGCAGCGCAACACGCCAGCGTCTCGAAAGCCTGCATGCCTTGCTCGTTGTGAACGCGTCAGATCGGGTTTGCGAGCGGTTGCCATGGATTGCCATGCTCACTCCTCCAGCAGATATTCGCCGAAAAGCCAGGTCACCGTCAAAAAAATACGTTCGAACGCGGCCAGCAACGCCAGTCCAAACCGGCGAGAGAGACGGCGGATCCTCGAGCAGGCCGGCGGTCGCCTCGGCGCTGGCAATCAGCGCCGGCGTCAGCAGCGGCAGCAGCAGCAGCGGCAGCAGCAGTTCGCGCATGCGCGCCTGCGAAGAAATCGCCGAAAAGACCGTGCCCACGGTGCGCAAACGCGAGCGTGCCCAGGATCAGCACCAGCGCTCAGGCGCCCCAGCACCGGCCAGAGCCTCAAATTGTAAAGCGCCGCGAAAATCGGCAGCAGCAATGACCTCGGCGACCAGCAGAAACAGAAATTCGCCAGAATCTTGGCGGCGAGAATCGCCACCGGATCGATCGGCGCCATGCGCAAGGCCGCCAGCGTGTCGTTGGTCTGCTCGCGCGTGAACGAAGGATGCAGCATCAGCGAGCCGGCAAATAGCAGCGCCAGCCACAGCAAGCCGGGGCCGAAGCGGCGCGATTCGACCGCCGTCGGATCGAACGTGAAGCTGAAAAGCACCAGCACCATCAGCACGAAGACCAGCGTGGTGGTCAGCAGTTCGCGCGTGCGGAATTCGGTGCGCAGTTCCTTGTCTAGCAGTATGCCGGTGGGCCGAGCCAGTGCCACTCAGGCCTCCTGCTGCGCGGCCAGTGCGGCCGCAAGCATGGCCCGCGGGTCGCCGGAGGGCGCGGAATCCTCCACGATCGATCCGGCGAGCAGGCGCACCGCGCGCGTGACGATCGCGTGTGCTTCGCTCGCGCCGTGCGTGCTCATCATAATCGTGCAGCCCGTCGCCGCCACGCTCGATAGCGTCTCGCCAAGCCACTGCTGGCCGGCGGATCGAGGCCGGTCGTGGGCTCGTCGAGCAGCAGCAGCCCGGGCGCCGGCAAGCAGCGCGCGCGCGATGGCCAGGCGCTGGCGCATGCCGCGCGAAAAATTGCGCACCAGATCGTTGCGCCGTGAAGCCAGGCCCGCGGGCTCGAGCGCCGCGCGAGCGCGCTCCTCGGCGGAATCGAGGCCGTAGAGCCGCGCAAAAAGCTCCAGATTCTCCTCGGCAGTCAGCTCGTCGTACAGCAGCGTGCTGATGCGCAACCATGCCGATGCGCGCTTGATGGCGAGCGAATGCTCGTCCGGCGCCGTTTGCATTGACGTCTGGAAAACTGCACGCGCCCTGCGGTGGGCCGCACCAGAAGAGCGGCAGCCTTCAGCAGCGTTGTCTTGCCCGAGCCGTTCGCCCCGACCAGCGCCACGCACTCGCCGGCCGCGATGGAAAGCGAAACGTCACGCAGGCGCGAATCGCGCGCCGTAGCGTTTGTCGACGTGCTCGAAATTCCACTCGCCAAGCCGCGCGGCGAGCGACCTGCGAAGCGTGGCCACGCCGCCGGCTCAGCCTCGAACGAGTTCGCGCAGAATTTCTTCGGTGCGGGCGCGCTCCCGCGCGTACTCCTCTTCGGAGATGGTGCCGGCCTGGCGGCGCAGTTCGAGGCGGAACAGCTGGTCCTTCAGGCCGTCGAGGCTCTCCTCGACGTCGCGCTCTATCCCCGGCGAATCGGCGGCCGGTGCGGAGGCTACCGCGGCCGGCTTGTACGAAGAAGATGTGGGTGAGGATACTGGCGCTGCCGCAGCCGGTTGCGTCGGAGCGGTGGAACCGCTTTGCGCTTTCGCGGGCCTGCGGACGTTGCAGCAGGACAGGCAGATCGCCTGCGCCCGCGGCTTGCGGCGCCAAAGCACCGGGTGTGCGCCACAGGATGAGAACGCCCAGCGCGAAAAGCGCGGCGAAGCCGCCGATGAAGATCCAGCGCAAGCTGTCGAGGCGATTGGGCATCGTTTGAATCGTGGCACGTGCCGAATCGCGGCCATTTACTTCGGGATCCTGGTCGCTTCCGCTGCTGCGTCTGGCCCTGCCTGACGGCTGGCCGACGGCGCCGGAGCGCGGTCCCGGATACGGAAACATCGAAAGGAAGTCCCGCGGGCATGGCATCGCGCGTATAAAGATTGAACCCTTGCTCGTTGCCGGCGGACGTGAACCCCGGGCTGCTCACCTTGCACCGTGGGCGGCGCGACCAGCATCACTCGGCTGCACGGCATATCGGAGACGTCAAGTGCAGCGTCGGCTGATTCGAGGGATACGGCACCTGGTAGGACAAGACGCACGCCGTTGTCGCCCGGCTGAAAAGCATAGGCGATGGCGTACTTGCCTTTGCCGCGGTTGATCGTGCCCTGCACCACCGGCATGCGTCGACGGTCCCCAGGAGGAGACCTGAGAAAGCTGGGCGCCCTCGGGAATGTCGAAATTGAAATCGCCCTTCTCGCTGAAATAGGCCTGCGGCGGCTGCGACTGATTTTGCAGCGCATACTCCTCGCCGACCAGCAACTGGAGCCATTGGGCTGAAACACGATCACGCGCGAGCCCATCTTCATGATCTTGGGGTCGGAGGAGGGCTCGAACACGGTGACGTCCACGGTGCTGTGCCCGGCGTCAGCGGCTGGTGGAACATCACGCCGTGATAGACCGCGCGAATCAGCATGGGCTCCTGGCCAATCGCGGGATTATCGAACTTGTAGTTGCCCTTCGCGTCCGTCTTGGTGTTGGCGACGGGTTCCATCCCGCCCTGCAGCTGGATCAGGATCACGTCCACGCCGGCGGCCAGGCTTGCCGTTGGTGCCGTTGTGCACCACGCCGGTCACCGTGCCCGCCGCGGCGCCATTTGCGAAGACCAGCAGGAAGACCAGCAGCAGGCCAAAACACGCCATGATTCTCAGTAGAGGACGAGGCATTCTCAATTTCCGCTGACCTTGGGCGCAGCCGGCGCCGCTTTGCCGCGCACCACCGCGCCCGGGCGGGGCAAGGCCGCCGGATTTTCGGTAACGATGTCGATTTCCGCCAGCACGACTGCGGCTTCGCCTTCGAGAGTCTGCTTCATCTGCTCGTAATCCTGCTCGGCGAATTTGCCGGTGCGATATTCGAACTTCAAATCGCGCAAATTATCGTAAATGATGTCGCGGCGCTCCATTAACTGGTCGAGATGCGAACGATGCGGAGCGGAGTCCGCAAGATCCGGCTCGATGAAGAAAACGAAAATCAGTGTCGCGGCCGTGAGCGCCACGCACGCTATCACCGCGAGTGTGTCCAGTGCGACTGCGATTGCGAAGGGATTCGACGTCTCAATCATCTTGTTGCGTGTCGCGTTCGATCCGCCGGCGCACGTCGTCCGGTATCGCCCGGGAACAGCCGGCCCGGAGGCCGGCGCAAGCGTAACGCGATGCCGCCATTGCCTGATCACCATTATGACCAGTCCCAGTCCGATGGCAAAGGCGACCCCTGGAATGGTCCAGGCCAACCAGTTGAAGCCGTGCGTGGGCGGCGCCGCGAGCACCTGCCTCGCCGTATTCCTGCACGAAGGATTGCAGGATAGCGCTGTTCGATTCGCCTTGCGACATCCGCTGGTCCATCTCCTTGAGCATGGCTTTGGCCACTTCGCAGGGACCGGAAAATGCCGCCCCCGGATGGCTGCACGTGCCGGCCGTATCCCGCAGCCGCAGTTGCACATGATCTGTTTGCCCAGTTCGCGGGCGGCATCGACACCGGACCCGGAGTCGCCGGGAGCATTCCTGGCAAAGCACCCTGAGGAGCCTGCGCGCGCAGAGATGCCACGCCGAAAGTTGCGGCGGCGAAAAGAGAAGCGCGAGGGTCAATGCGCGGAACTGAATCATGGCCGTAAATACCCTGCCCTCATAATCCCCGTCACAATCGATCGGGGCGCTGCATCGGAGCCGTCGCGGGGACATTCCCGGAACCGCGGGCGATGGCTCTGCCACGGTCCGCAGCGCCAGCACCGGCTGCCGGTTGGGCACCAGCGCCAGCAGTGTGCCCAGCACGACGATGGCGCCGCCCAGCCAGATCCACTTCACCAGCGGATTCAGATAGGCGTGAATCACCGGCTGCTTCGTGTCCGGGCTGCGGCCGGCATACACGACGTAGAGATCTTCCTTCAGCGTCGAGTAGATCGCCACCATCGTGCCCGATTCCTGATTCGAGGGATAAAAGCGCCGCTCCGGGATACAGCATGATGACCTGCTGGCCGTCGCGGTCCACGGCGATGGTGGCCTTCTCGGACGTGTAATTGCCCACTGGCGTGGAATCGAAGGTCTGGTGCGTCAGGTGGTAGGGACCGATCTGCATCTGCGCGCCCGATCGGCATATCCATCTGCTTGTCCTGATTGAACGCCGTGCCGGAGATGCCGATGAAGATCAGCACGATGCCGAAATGCACCACGTAGCCGCCGTAGCGGCGCGTGTTGCGCATGGTCAGCTGCGCCACGCCGAAAACAGCAGGTTCGTGTTCGCTGCGCGCCGAGATCACGCGCGCTCCGCGATAAAACTCCAGCAGAATCGTCAGCGTGACGAAGACCGACAGGATCAGGCAGACCATCACGTAGAAATCGCGCAGCCCCAGCGCCATCGCCACGCACGCCCGCCACGATTCCCGCCAGCAGCGGCCCGCCGAAATTGCGCCGCAAGCTGGCCAGGAAGTCTTGCGCCATGCCAGCAACGGCCCTACGCCGGTCAGAAACAGCAAAAACATGGCGATGGGCAGGTTCACCTTGTTGAAGAACGGCGCGCCCACGCTGATCTTGGTGCCGCGCACCCATTCCGAAAGCACCGGGAAGAGCGTTCCGGAGATCACCGCCACGCAGGCCACCAGCAGAATCAGATTGTTGAACAGGAAGCTCGACTCGCGCGACACCAGCGAATCGAGCTGATTGTCGCTGCGCAGGTAGTCGCGATTCCGCCAGTACGCGGCCAGGCAAACCACCAGCACCAGCCCGATGAAGCCGAAGAACCAGGGCCCGATCTTCGATTGCGCGAAGGCATGCACGGAACTGACCACGCCGCTGCGCGTCAGGAACGTGCCGAAAATCGTCAGCAGAAACGTGATGAACACCAGCCAGACGTTCCACACCCTCATCATGCCGCGCTTTTCCTGCATCATCACCGAATGCAGAAACGCCGTGCCGGTCAGCCACGGCATCAGCGAAGCGTTTTCAACCGGGTCCCAGGACCAGTAGCCGCCCCAGCCGAGCACCGCATAGGCCCAGTGCGCGCCCAGCAGAATGCCCGCGCCCTGGAAGCCCCAGGCGATCATCGTCCAGCGGCGCGTGAGGTGAATCCACTTCTCGCCGGGATAGCGGCCCAGCAGCGCCGCGAGCGCAAACGCAAACGGAATCGCAAAACCGGTGTAGCCGGAGTAGAGAATCGGCGGATGAATCACCATCTCCGGATATTGCAGCAGCGGATTCAGGCCCTTGCCCGTCGCCGCGCGTGACCCACTGCATCGCCCCGTTCGGCGCCGCGGAGCCCAACACCTGAAATGGGCTGGCGAGGAAATTATTGAGCGTCAGGAAGAAGAGCTGCACGCCGGCCAAAACCACGCCGACGTAAGGCATCAGTTCCGGATGTTTGTCCCGATAGGCGAACAACGCCGAAAAAACGTAAATCGAAAGCAGGAAACTCCAGAACAGCAGCGAGCCTTGCTGCCCTGCCCAGATGGCCGCGAACTTGAAGAAGGTCGGCAGCGTGCGATTGCTGTGCTCCACCACATAGGCCATGGAGAAATTGTCGGTGAGGAAAAGGTAAGCGAGGCTGCCGAAGCCCAGCCAGACCAGCACGCAAACCGCCATGCCGGCGTTGCGCGCGCTCTTGATCAGCAGCGGCTTGCGAGTGACGATGGCGGCGATGCCGCCGCCAAACGCGTAGACTCCGCACAGAAATGCCAGAAGCAGAGCAAACGATCCAAACAGGTCCAACGACTTTCCCCCGATGGTGCTCCGGCTGAAAGTCACCTACTTTCGCCGGTCAAGCAAGTCAGCTCTTGCGGTCTGAGCTGGGAGCGGCTGGGACGACTCGTTGCCGCCCGGCGCGACTTCATACTTCGACGCGCACTTGGCCTGCACCTTGTTCGGCGACAAAGCGACCGTCGGGCATGGCGTGTCCCTCGACCAGGCATTGCGCGCCGTCTTTAAACGTATCCGGCAGCGGATCGGAGCCTACGTAGCTGACGGGCAGCGCTCTTGCCTTCTTCCTTCAGGACGAAATCCACGCGGCCAGGCAAGTGCTGGATCGATCCTGCGGCCACGTCGCCGCCCACGCGGATGCGCTGATGCAAGCTGATCGCACTGAGCGTGGAAAGCTCGGCAACGGTGTGGTAGTAGGTCTGGCTTTCGCGAGGCGCCCATCCAAGCCAAAGTCGACAGCGAAACCAAAATGATCCCGATGCCAATCCCAAATTTCGTTTTGGCTTTCACCTGGCCTCCATACTTTCCCTTTAACCGGTGATCTTACCACAATTTCGGCCCCTGCCGAAGAGGCTCGCTGCCCACGCCAAGTTTGAGTGCACGATCCTCGTGATCTGGAACTGTCCGGGCTAGATGATGAAGCAGATGCAGAATCAACTCTCGACGACAGCAAAAGCCTGAGGGGGCTTGTAGCCTTCAGGGAGTCACCAACGGCGGCGGAATCTGCGCACAGCGGATTTCGCCGCCCTCGCTTGAGCGCAAAGGCCTCTTCCGAGGCTTTTGGTTTGCGATGCTAAGAATCTTTGCGCTTTTCAGTGGGCCGGGCTGCGGGGACGAATCTACTTCTGCAGAACACGCCGGAGGCAAAGTTTCAGTTCGGGGCTGATCTCCGTAATTTCCATTCCCGGCATGACCAGGAACTTGCAACTCAGCATTTCTCGTCGGTTTGTCGTCGTCCGGCAGCTTGGCCATGACTCGGCAATATTGGCAATCCTGGTTCCAGCAGAACCGGCCGTACGGAATCGTCTCCGGGCTCAGGAACTGGAAACAGCGTAGAAGTGAGTTCTTCTCGGGAACTTCCACCGTCTTCTTCAGTAGCTTGATCTTGACCAGCCGCTCGTAGGGACGGAAGGGGTCCGTTACTTGAATTTCGGTGTCCTCTCGTGTCGGTATCATGACCACTCATAAATTAGAATAAATAACGTGACCCGACAATGTTAACGAATGCGGAAGGTAGCCAATCTGTCTACGTGCTTAGTGAGGGGCGTAACCCTGGAGATCGCGGCGGCCATTCGTGTTGTTTTCGCGCGGTGAAACCGGCAGCACACGCACGGAAGTGCTGAATTCGGCGCGGATGCGCAACCGGAGCGCAAAGCGTCAACATCTTGAAGATTGCTGCTTGCGTCAGAGGACGACGGTAAAAGACAGCGCGGAAGGTCGCGGCTTCAGCCGCTGACCGCGTTGGCCATCTGGCCCATGCGTCGGAATTTCGCGTACCGCAGCTGCAGCAACTCAGGGACGGATTTCGAGGAAAGATCGTCCAGCGCTCGCAGGAGAACGGGCTCGAGTAGTTGCGCGGCGGCTTCATGGTCGGAGTGCGCCCCTCCCTCCGGCTCGGGAACGATCTCGTCGATGACGCCCATGTCACTCAGGTCTTTCGCCGTAATGCGCAAGGATTCCGCCGCCAGCTCGGCTTTTGCGGCATCTCGCCACAAAATCGAAGCGCAACCTTCCGGAGAGATAACCGAGTAAACCGAATTCTCCAGCATGCTCACGTGATCTCCCACCGCGATCGCTAGCGCGCCGCCGGAACCGCCTTCGCCGGTGATCGTCACGATAATCGGCACGGGAAGGCGAGCCATGGTTTGGCAGGTTTCGAGCAATGGCTTCGGCTTGGCCGCGCTCCTCGGCGTCCAGCCCCGGATAGGCCCCCGGCGTATCCACAAACGTGAAAATCGGGCGGCCGAATTTCGCCGCCAATTTCATCAGGCGCAGCGCCTTCCGGTACCCCTCGGGTTTGGCCTGCCCGAAATTGCGGGCCACGCGCTGCTTGGTGTCGCGGCCTTTCTGATGACCCACGATCAGCACGGGCCGGCCATGGAAACGCGCGAAACCCGCAACAATCGCGGGATCGTCGCCAAACGCGCGGTCCCCGTGAAGTTCGGAAAAATCGGTGAACAGCAAGCGGACGAAATCCAGGGTGTACGGACGCTGCGGATGCCGCGCCAGTTGCGTTCGCTGCCAGGCGCCCAGATGCGTGTAGAATTCGCGCCGAAGCTCGGAAACCTGTTGTCGAATTTTCTCCAGCTCTGAGGCTGAGGAAACCCCCGAGGACAGGCGGTGCAAATCCTCTACCTCACGTTCGAGTTGCTCGAGTTCACGCCGGCGCTCGCGGTTAGCCATTTCAATTCACCACTTCGACGGAATTGGGCCCGCACATATCGCGCAGGCGCCCCACCAGCTCATCATTAATGCGCACTCGCTGGTTTGATGCAAGCGTGGCCGTCGAGCCGTCATGATCCAGCAGATCGAAGGCGATCTGGCTCGGCCCGGGCGAACTGGCGAGGACCGTCTTGATCTGGTCGAGCGTATATTCGTCCATGGAACCGAGATCGATTCGCACGCGCACGCGCGCCGCGGTTTCCGGTGCGCCCGCGATCCGGTCGAGCGGCTGCGCTTCCTGGATGGCCACGCGCGTTCCCGCGTCTTCCACGTTCACTCGCCCGCGCAAAAGCAGCGGCGCTCCCGATTTCAGCACGGTCTCCAGGCGCGCGAAGGCTTCCGGAAACACCAGCGCCTCGAGCTCCCCCGTCATATCCTGCAGATTGCAGATGGCCCAGCGATCTCCCTTGCGCGAACGCATCGGGCGCAGCGAAGACACCAGCGCCCCGATCGCCACTTCTTCGCCGTTGCGCCGGCCCTCCATCGCCGCCAATTCCACCGCTTTCAGCTCCTTCAGCCGCCCGGAGTATTTATCCAGCGGATGCCCGGAAATATAGAAGCCCAGCGTTGAGAATTCGTTTGCAAGCAGTTCGTGCTCCGGCCACTCGTCCACTTCAGGCAGCGCCGGTTCGGGTGGCTCGTGGGACGCCGCGCCCCCCATGAAAAGTCCGTGCTGTCCGCTGGCATGTTGTCGCTGCAGTTGCTGTCCGCGCTCCATGGCGCGATCGATCACCTGATAGAGCTGCGCCCTGCGCGCTCCAAACGAATCCAAAGCTCCGGCTTTGACCAGGCTTTCCAGCACGCGGCGGTTCAAAAGGCGCGGGTCCACCTGATCGCAAAGCTGAAAAATGGAGCTGAATCCGCGCAGCTTTTCCCGTGCTTCCAGTATGCCGCGTACCGTATTCTCTCCCACGTTCTTGATGGCGCTGATCCCGAAGCGAATCTGTTCGCCCGCGGGCGTGAAGTCCAGATCGCTGGTATTCACATCCGGCGGCAGCACCGTGATGCCCATGCCCTTTGCCTCGTGGATGTATTTAACCACTTTTTCGGTGTTGCCGGTTTCGGAGGTCAGCAGCGCCGCCACAAACTCCACCGCGTAGTGCGTCTTGAGCCAGGCCGTCTGGTAGGCCAGCAGCGCGTAGGCGCAGGAATGGGATTTATTGAATCCGTATCCCGCAAATTCCGTGATCAGGTCGAAAATCCGCTCCGCTTTCTTCGGCGGCACCTTGTGTGCCGCGCAGCCGGTCAGAAACTTTTCCCGCTGCGCCGCCATCTCCTCGCGATTCTTCTTGCCCATGGCGCGCCGCAGGATATCGGCTTCACCCAGGGAAAAGCCGGCGAGCCGGTTGGCGATCTGCATCACCTGCTCCTGATACAGGATCACCCCGTACGTCTCCTCCAGGATCTCGCGCAATTCCGGCAGGTCGTAGGTGACTTTCTTCTTGCCGTGCTTGCGGTTGATGAAATCGTCAATCATCCCGCCCTGGATCGGTCCGGGGCGATAGAGCGCGTTCAGCGCCGTCAGATCCTCGAGGCGTGTGGGCTGATACCTCCGGAGAATATCGCGCATCCCATGCGACTCGAATTGGAAAATGGCCGTCGTATCGCCGCGAGAGAAAAGCTCGTAGGTCGGCGCGTCGTCGAGCGGCAGCGTTTCGAGATCGATGGACGCACCCCGGTTCGCAGCGATGAGCTTCACCGTGTCGGAGAGAACCGTCAGCGTCGTCAGGCCCAGGAAATCCATCTTCAGCAGGCCCAGCCGCTCGAGTCCCTTCATGTCGTACTGCGTGGTGATTTCATCGCGGTTCGTCTTGTACAGAGGCAGGATGTCCGTGAGCGGCTGCGGAGAGATCACCACGCCGGCGGCGTGCGTGGAGGCGTGGCGCGCGACTCCTTCGAGGCGCTTGGCAACTTCCAGCAGTTCCTTGAAACGCTCGTCGCCGTCGATCGCCGCTCGCAGCTGGCCGGATTGCTTGAGCGCGTCTTCGAGCGAGATGTTGATCTGGTTGGGAACGAGCTTGGCCAGGCGGTCGACGTCTCCGTAGGGCAGATCCATGGCTCGGCCGACGTCTTTCAACGCCGCTTTTGCCGCCATGGTTCCAAAGGTGATGATCTGCGCGACGTTCGTCCGGCCGTACTTGCTGGTCACGTATTCGATCACTTCCCCGCGGCGCCGCATGCAGAAATCGATATCGATATCGGGCATGGATACGCGCTCGGGATTCAGGAAGCGCTCGAAGAGCAGGTCGTATTGCAGTGGATCCACATCCGTGATCTTCATGGCGTAGCTGGCCAGGCTGCCCGCGGCCGATCCGCGTCCCGGACCTACCGGAATTCCCTGCGCTCGCGCATAGCGCATGAAGTCCCAGACGATCAGGAAGTAGCCGGCGTAGCGCATCTTCACGATCATCTTGATTTCATCGGAGAGCCGCTGTTCGTATTCCGTGAGCGGACGCCGCAGCCGGCCCTGCTTCGAAAGCGCGTCGAGAAAAGGTACCCGCTCGGCAAATCCGTCGCGCACCACCCGCTCGAAATAGCTATCCAGCGTAAATCCCGGGGGAACCTGAAACTCTGGAAACGAATTTCGCACTGGCTCGATACGCACGTTGCAGCGCTCGGCAATGCTCACGGTGCGCTCGAGCGCGTCCGGCAGCTCCTCGAAAACCTGAGCCATCTCCGCGGCCGTCTTGAAATAAAACTGATCGGTGGCAAAGCGCATGTGCGACGGATCGGAAACGGTCTTGCCCGTCTGAATGCACAGCAGCACTTCCTGCGCGCGGGAATCGGCGCGCGTCAGGTAGTGGCAGTCGTTCGTCGCCACCAGCGGGATACCGCTCTCACGCGACAGCCGCACCAGTTCTCGATTGACGGGGCCATCGATCTCCAGGCCCTGGTCCTGAACCTCGAGGAAGAAATTGTTTTTGCCGAAGATGTCTCGCAGCCGATAGCGCGGCGTCGCGAGCGTCGTCATAGCGGCCGTCCACCAGAGGCTCCGCCACCGCGCCGCTCAGGCACGCCGAAAGCGCGATCAGCCCCTGGCTGTGCTTCGCCAGCAGGTCATAGTCAATGCGTGGTTTGTAGTAGAAGCCTTCCAGAAAACCGGCGGACACCAGTCGGATCAGGTTGCGGTAGCCTTCGGCATTTTCGCACAACAAGACGAGATGGTTGGTGCCGCGCTGGGCCACATCGGAAGCTTGTCCGGCGGCCATTCCTCGCGTGCCGCCATTCGTCTTTTCCGCGCCGCGATCGTGACGGCTGGTTCGGGCCACGTAAACTTCGCAGCCGATAATCGGCTTTACGCCGCGCGTGACGGCTTTGTGATGAAACTGCTCGGCGGCAAAGAGATTGCCGTGATCGGTGACAGCTACTGCGGGCATGCCCTGGTGGGCGGCTTCATCCACCAGTTCGGTGATATCGCATGCGCCGTCGAGAAGACTGTAATCGGTATGCAGGTGTAGATGGACAAAACGCGGGGTCGCCATCGGTACTTCATTCTAGTCCGTGCGCGCCTGATTTTCCAGGTAAGTCGCGCACGTTTTCAACAAGCTGCGTTCTCTGCGTCGGAAGCGGCTACCGTTTGCGGGCGGCATTCTCCTTGCGCGCCGGAGCTGCCTTTGCGGCCTTGGCCGGAGTTGGCGGTGTCGCTTGATGGCCTTGCCGAGCGGCTTGCAGGCGCGCGCGCGTATCGTTCGCCGCCTTTTCGTTTCTAGCCGGCGGTTGCACAGGTTTTCCCGGCGGCGCCGCGGCAACTGTGTTGTCTTTGCCGCCTTTCTTGGGCTTCTCGCCCGGCTTCTTTCCTTTTTCGTCGATCTTTTTCTTGGGCGGTTCTTTGATGCCGGAAAGTTTGCGCAGCAGCTTAAGGCGCAGTTCCGGATTTCTGGCCTTGCCCAGCAGTTGTGCCAGGAATAAATCCTCGATAGCCTTGTCGAATTTCGGCCCGTGCGGCATGCCGATGCTTTCCAGTTCCAGCACCGCCGCCGGCAAAGCCTGCCGCAACGGTCGCCACTTGGTTAGGTACGTGCGAATCTTGGCCACGGCCTTGGAGTTTGAGGATTCGGCCAGGATAAAAACGAGCAACTCCGGGGGCGCCTTTTCCAAAAAAGCATACGCATCGGTGGGAGCCGCCGTTTTTCGTCCGGCCAGTACGGCCGCCACTTTCTGCGCGCGATCCTCGATACCCACCACCGCTTCGATCTCGTCCGCTCGATACTCCAGGCGGTGCAGCGCGCTCGACGCTTCCCTGTCCTTGAGCTTCCCGAGCGCGGCGTAGGTGATCGCCGAGGCCAGGCGCGGTCGAATGCCCGCCGCAGCGAGATCGTCACGCGCCTTCAGAATACGAGTGAGCATTTCATAATGCGGATGCCGTTTGGCTAGTTGCGGAGAAATGGACTCCAGCAGGCCGCGCGACTCCCACAGCTTGAGAATCGCCACCGGCTTGTCCTCCCGCGCCAGCTGTCGTAGTTCGCTGCCCGCATCGCCCGGGGTGATGCTCTCCTGCAAGCCTCTCTCCAGCGCCAGTGCAAACCACTCTTCCGTCCGCGATTCCAGCTTGAAATCCATTCGCGCGGCATAACGAACGGCGCGCAGCAGGCGCACCGGCTGATTGGTGAAGCTGTGGATCGAAAGCGCGCGCACCTCGCGGCTCTCCAGATCGGCAAGCCCATTGGTGGGGTCCAGTAGTAAGCCGCGCGACGCCGGATTGAGCGAGATCGCCATGGCATTCAGCGAAAAGTCCCGGCGGTGCAAATCTGCGGTAATCGTGGACCAGCGCGCCTCGGGGCGGACGCCGGGCCGCGCGTAGACTTCCTCGCGTGCCGCCGCGATGCTGCCGTCCACGTCACCGGAAAAGACCATTTCGATGTATCGAAGCTTTTCGTCTTCCGTGACCACACGGGCGCCTCCCTTCTCCAGTTCGCGCGCCAGCCGCGTGGGATTTCCTTCCACCGTAAAATCCAGGTCCCGGATGGGCATTCCTGAAATCAGGTCGCGAACCGCGCCGCCCGTGAGATAAACATTCGTGGAGCTCTCGGCGGCTAGCTCTTGCACGCGCAGCAACGCGGCCCGCTGTTCGGCGGACAGGCGGCTCTCCAGCATGTACATGTAGTCAGGCATAATCAGTCATTCTCTTCCCCAAGCAGAAGTCACCTCTTCACCGGGAACGCATTACGCGCGCGGATGATGCGCCTTGTAAATCTGTTTCAAGCGCTCCTCCATCACGTGCGTATAGATCTGTGTCGTCGAAATATCGGCGTGGCCCAACATCAACTGCACCGAGCGCAGGTCCGCGCCGCGTTCCAGCAGGTGCGTGGCAAAGCTATGCCGCAGCTTATGGGGCGAGAGGCGTGCCCTGTATGCCGGCACGCCGGCCGTGCTCGCTCAAAAGCCGCCAAATACTGATGCGGCTGATGCGATTGCCGCTGCGGTTGACGAATAGATAGGGACTTGGCGCCTTCTTCGCCGAATCGTGCCCCCCTTGGAGTTGCGGCCGCGACTTCTCCAGATACTCCTGCACCGCCGCAAGCGCCTTCCGCCCGACCGGTACCAACCGCTCCTTATCACCCTTTCCCACGCAGCGCAAGCAGCCCATGCGCCTCTCCACGTCGGAAACCTTGCAGGTCGGCCAGTTCGGAAACGCGCAGCCCGGTCGAATACAGCAATTCGATGATGGCTCGATCGCGCAATCCGTTACGCGTGGATGGGTCCGGCTGGCTCAGCAGGCGATCCACCTCTTCCATGCGCAGGTACGTCGGCAGCGATTTCCGCACCTTGGGCGACTCCAGATTCAGCGTGGGATCGCTGGTGAGTACCTCCTCGGACAGCGCGAAGCGGAAAAGATTGCGCACCGACACCAGATGGCGCGCCACGCTCCGGCTATCGAGTTCCTGCCGGTAGAGCTCGCTCAGAAAATCAACCACGCGATCGCGCGTCAACTCTTCAAGCGCCAGGCCCCGTTTCTCCGCAAAGGCCGCGAACTTGCCCAAATCGCGCTTGTAGGCCGCCACGGTATTGGCGGCCAGGCCTTTCTCGACTTTGGTGTAAGTCAGGAAGGCGCTGATCAGGGCTTCCATCTGCATCTTCATGATCCTTCGCTCAAGCTCCCGATATTCGCGGGCTCCGCATGCGCGGCAATTCCATAAATCTCCGACAGTTCATCGCAACGCAAGATCCACGCCAGCCCCAGATACAGGGCCGTCGCGCCCACCAGCAATGCGCCAAAGATCGCCAGCCTCGGCAGGAACTGCTCGTAACTGTCGAAGTGCGACTTGTGTATGCCCACCCAGCACAACATACCCATCAACGCCGCGCAGACGCCGATCCGCGCAATCGAAGCCAGGATGTCCAGGGTTCCCATCCGGCCGAAACGCACCCGAAAAATAGCAAACAAGGTGAAAAAATTGAAATACGCGGCGATCACCGTGGCCACTGCCGGCCCGCCGTTTCGAAAAATCGGAAAAAACCAGCGCAGGCACAGCACGTTCAACACAATGTTCAAGCCCAGAGAGTACGCCGCGATCCGAACGGGCATGCGCGTGTCGTGATTGGAATAAAACGCGGGCACGATCAGTTTGATTGCGGCAAATGCCGGCAAACCAAAACCGTAGTAAAAAAGGGCGCGGCTGGTGAGTCCCGTCGATTCCGCCGCGAATTCGCCGTGCTCGAAAAGCACTCGAATAATGGGTTCGCGCATGACCACCAGTCCGACGGCGGCCGGGTATGGTGATAAACGAAACGATGCGCAGGGAAAAAGCCAGCGTGGACTTCAATCCTTCCATATCGCCGGCCGCCGCTTGATGCGACATCATCGGCAGAATAGCCGTGGCCACGGCGATCGCGTATCCCCCCATCACCAGCTCCATCACCCGCTCAGCGACGTATAAGGCCGTCACACTGCCCGACGGCATCCGCCCGGAGGTGGCGAAAACCGTGCCCACAAAAAAATTGATTTGTGCCACGCCAATCCCGAAAAATCCGGGAGCGAGCAATCCCCCCACCGACCGCACGCCCTCATGGCGAAGCGATAGCCCGAAATCGAAATGCATTCCCCGGCGCACCAGCAGCGGCACCTGAACCAGAAATTGCAGCGCCCCTCCGATCAGCACGCCGACGGCCAGCGATACCGCCGGACTCGAGAAGTGGCGCGACACCGCCCCCACCGAGCACGCGATGATGGCGATATTCAGCAGCACCGGAGTGGCCGCCGGGAGGCCAAAAACGTGAAAGCAGTTCAGGATGGCCATGGCCAACGCCGACAGGCCGATAAAAAAGATATACGGAAAAATGATCCGATTCAGGTATACGGCTTGTTCCCACGCGGGCTGGCCGGGCGCAAACAATGTGAACAGACGCATGAACTGCGCCGAGAACACCATTCCCAGCACGGTAATCGCCGCGAGCAGCACCGCCAGGTTCCAGAACAGCCGATTGGCAAACTCCCATACCTCGTCGCTCGGCTTGTTGTTCAGGTAGTTGGCGAATACCGGTATGAAGGATGCCGTCACCGATCCTTCTCCCACGAGCCTCCTCAGCAGACTAGGGATGCGATAAGCCAGAACGAAGGCATCAGCCGTTGGTGTGGTGCCCAGGAGCAGCGTAATGCGCTGATCCCGGACGTATCCGAGAATACGGCTGACTACAGTAACAAGGGAGATGACCGAGGCCGACTTGAGGATCTGCTTCTTTTGGTTCAAAAGGCGGCGTCTCAGCCTAAGCCTCTGAAAAATAACAGGTTGACGGCTTACGGGGCGATAACATAACATACCCGGCGGCGGTTTGCAATACTCCGCCGCTGCACTACCTTTCGCACCGTTTCTCTGTGAAGACCCGCGCCGCAGCCTCCACCCACAAAAAGGTCATCGTCACCTTTTCCGATCGCACCACTCTGCAGGCTTATATTAATCCGTTGCGCCTGCCGAGCGATCCCCTCGATCTACTTACGACGAATGGAGAGCAGCGTTCGGTTCCGCTAAAAGAGATTCGCGCGGTCTATTTCGTGCGCGACTTCACTGCCGATTACGAACCGGAGCGCAAAGCGTTCCTCAGCCGCCCGAAGCTCGACGGGCTCTGGGTCCGGCTCACGTTTCTTGACAAGGAAACCCTCGAGGGCGTCGTAACCAATGACCTGCTCGCCTTGATGGACTCCGGCATGCAAATCACGCCCCCGGATTTGAATGGCCCCGCCCTCCGCATCTTTGTGCCCAGAAGCGCGCTCATCAGAAGTCACCGTCCTCGGCGTCGTCGGCATGGCCCGCCGCAAACCCGCTGCGCCGCCCTCGCCCGCGCAGCCCAAGCTCTTCTCCGAATAGCGCACCCTTGGTAGTATCGGCACCACGCCCATGCCCACATCGTTCGTATGAATAAGCCGAAGCTGCCATTAAGCCGGTTCGTCTTCGCGATCTTCGCGCTGGTTGCCGCCGCCCTCGCGGCCCCGCCCGGTGCCGCACCCGCTGCCGCACAAGAGCCGCGTCCCCGCCAACCTGCTACGGTTAAGCAGGTCGCAAGCGATCTCTATTTCTTTTACGACTATGACGGTTCAAATTCCGTCTTTCTGGTCACCGACGCGGGCGTCCTGGTGATTGACACGCGCGAACACCCGCGCGCCGGCCAGGATCTGCTCGACCGTATTCGCAAGGTCACCGACAGGCCGATCAAATGGGTGATCAACAGCCATTTCCACGGCGACCATACTTTCGGAAACGCAGCGTTCCAGGCAGCCGGAGCGAGTTTCGTGGCGCAGCAGGAGACCGCGCGCATCATGGCGCTGGTGCAGCCAAAAGAGATGGCGCGCCGCCAGGATTACTTCAAAGCAAACAGATACGACCCGAGCGAAGTGAAGTTGATTCTGCCCGACGTGACCTTCGACACGGACTTGACTCTCCATCTCGGCGGCCGCGAAATTCGCCTGATGTATTTCGGCCCCGGCCAGCAGCCCGGCGACACTTTCGTTTTGTTTCCCCAGGACCGCGCGCTATTCACGCCGGGCGCATTTGCGCGGCACAGCATGCCGAACATGGCGTTTACGCCTTCGGTCGACAACTGGATCAAGCTGCTCAATCAGGTTGCCGCCAGGAATGATTACGACTACATCCTGCCGGCGCATGGCGATGTGGCTCACCGCGACGACGTCAAGGAGCTCGCCAGCATGCTGGCCGACGAGTACGCCACGGTAAAGGACGCCGTCGCAAAAGGCATCCCCTTGCAACAGGCCCAGGAGACTCTCACGTTTCCGCAATACAAAGATTGGCGGAATTACGAACGATTAAAGAACGAGATCAAATCACTTTACGAACTCATCCAGACCGGCCGCCGCAGCTACTTCGAGTAATCCCCCGGCTCCCCGCCCCTTGTCATCCCGAGCGAAGCGCCTTCACGCGCGCGTTTTGCGCGTGAAAGGGGTCGGGAAGCGATCTGCTGTTCGCCGTCAGCCTGTGGGTGCCCCACACGCCGATTCTGCGTGTGGGACTGGGAGCCCAACCCGCACGACATCCCGAGCAACCGGGGTCGAGTAACCGCCCTCGCCCCAGCCTGTCCTCCCGAGCGAAGCGCCTTCACGCGCGCGTTTTGCGCGTGAAAGGGGTCGGGAAGGGATCTGCTGTTCGCTGTCATTCTAAATAGCGTGTGACTTTTTTGTGCGAGGGAGTTGGTTTGGTGGGTGCCCCACACGCCGATTCTGCGTGTGGGACTGGAGCCCAACGCGAACGACTTCCTGAGCAAACAGGGGTCGAGTAACCGCCCTCGCCCCAGCCTGTCCTCCCGAGCGAAGCGCCTTCACGCGCGCGTTTTGCGCGTGAAAGGGGCCGGGAAGGAATCTGCTGTTTGCTGTCATCCTGAGCGAACCGGGGTCCCCAGCACGCGCCGCTCTTGCGTGTGCTGGGGTGGGGAGCGAAGGATCTCTCTTGGTACTTCCCTCCCGCCGCAGGCCCGCAGCATCTCATCTTGGTGTACCATCCGACTTGCAAGCCTTTGTAGCGCCGCCTTCCAGTGCAGTAGCGCCAACGTCATCGCTTGCGATGAGCTTGGCGCGTTAAAAAAGTAGCGCCACGTCATCGCTTGCAATGAGCTTGGCGCGTTAAAAAAGTAGCGCCCGGCGTCCTCGCCAGAGGAGCCCAGCGCGTTAAAGAAGTCGGTCTTCAGTCTTTAGACCGACGGGAACGCCACTAACATGACAGATCGGAAAGCGCCCGCCACAGCGATCTGCTCCACAACCGGCAAGCGAAAATACTCGAGCGAACGAGAAGCGCAGGCCTCTGCGGATCATCGCTTAGCCGATCCAACCGGCCCGTCGAAACTTAAAACCTACCTGTGCTTGTACTGTAATTCCTGGCACCTCACCAGCAAGTAGGCGCCCTCGCCCCAGCCTGTCATCCCGAGCGAAGCGCCTTCAGCGCGCGCGTTTTGCGCGTGAAAGGGGTCGGGAAGCGATCTGCTGTTCGCTGTCATCCTGAGCAACGCGAAGACCCATTCGAAATGCTGTCGCAAGCTTCGTTCGAACGGCGCGACCCATTCGAATGCTATAAGGTAAACATATCTTGAAATAAGTTTACTTCTATGCTATAGTGTCCTATGTTCGCCGTCGCAATCGGTCCACCGCCGCTTTTCACTCTCCTCGTTTCCATTTCCTGCGCCTCGCTTTTGGCCACATCAAATCCCATCCGCGATTCCCCCGCGACAGCCGACCCTCTCGACTTTCGACTACGAACTACCGACTCATCCGTGCAAGCCTTCCAGAATGAACACTTGCACGAAAAACGACACGCAACTCTTCTGAAATGAACACTTACGCAAAAGCGCTATTTGCAAATAGCTTTAGAATGAACACTTGCGCAAAAAAGGGGTGGGGTGGGTCGTGGCTAGCTAAACTACTTTGTCGCGGCGCTGGTGTAGAGTGAGGCCGCTGCCGCCAGTTAATTGAGTGCGCGCGGTCATTACGGCATGACGGGGAGCAAGGGATGAAACTCGCAGAGATTGCACGGAAATTAGCCTGCACGGTGGAAGGCGATCCGCTAACCGAAATTCACGGTGTCGCGGGCATCGACTCCGCCAAATCCGGGGAGCTGGCGTTCATCGCCAATCCCCGCTATCGCCAGTCCGCCCGCACCACCCGCGCTTCCGCCGTTCTGGTTGCGCCGGACCTGGTCGTCGAACGCGAGGCGGGCCTTCCCCCGCTTGCGCTGTTGCGCTCTGGAAATCCTTACCTCGACTTCGCCCGCGCGATTCCCTTCTTCTACGCCTCGCCGCATTATGCCCCGTCGATTCATCCCACGGCTGTCATCGCTGCGTCGGCAAAGATCGGCGAAGGCGCCCACATCGGTCCCTACTGCTACGTGGACGAAGGCGCCGTGATCGGCCGGAACGCCGTCCTGCACAGCTTCGTGGCCATCTATCGCCAGGCGCGCATCGGCGACGACTTCTTTGCGCACGCCCATGCCGTCGTGCGGGAGGGCTGCCGGATCGGCGACCGCGTCATCTTGCAGAATGGCGTGGTGATCGGCGGAGATGGCTTCGGATTCGCAAAGCAGCCGGACGGTCGCTGGTACAAGATGGTTCAGGCGGGCATCACCGTGATCGGCGACGACGTGGAGGTTCAGGCCAACTCCTGCATCGATCGCGCTACGGTCGGCGAGACGCGCGTCGGCAATGGAGCCAAGTTCGATGATCTCGTGCTCGTGGGCCATGGCGGCACCGTCGGTGAAAATACGCTGCTTTGCGGGCAAGTCGGTCTCGCGGGCACGCACGAAGATCGGCAATAACTGCATTCTCGGAGGCCAGGTCGGCTGCTCCGGGCACCTCACCGTAGGAGACGGCGCGATGATTACGCCCCAAAGCGGAGTGCCCAATGACGTTCCCCCTGGCGCGCTCTATTCCGGCTCTCCCGTGGTCGAGCATCGGCAATGGCTCAAGAATGCCGCAGCCATCAGCCGCGTCCCGGAGCTCGCCAAAACAGTGCGGCAACTCGAGGCCGAAATCGCGAGGCTCAAGGCACAAGTCGGAGCCTGATACGTGCCCTAGGCCGGCTCGTTCGGGACGAGTTTCGCTCTTGCGCCCGGTTGCTGATTGGGCTGCTGGTCTGGTTGCTGGTCGGGCGGCAGGGCCGCGGCGATGGCGGCATGAACCCGCTCGGCGAGTTCACCGCGCTGGTCAAGCGAATATTCCCGCGCATCGATCGCCGGGCAGAATTTTACGGCGATCTCTCCGGGCCTGATCCGAAACGAGTTTTTGGGGAGCACGCGATGCGCGCCGATGCAAGCGACCGGCACCACCGGCACTCCAGCCTTTATGGCCAGCGCGAAAGCGCCTTTTCTGAAAGGCAGCAACCGCCCGCCGCGGCTGCGGGTGCCCTCGGGATAGACGAGATACGAGACGCCTTGCTGCATGTGCTCCACGGCAACATCGACGCTCGCCGCCGCTCGCTCCGGATTGCCGCGATCCACGGGGACATAGGCCGACATGCGAAAAGCGGTGCCCACGATGGGAATGGAGAATAGCGATTTTTTCGCCATGACCGCGATGCGGCGCGGGGTGGCGCCGACGATGGCGGGCGGATCGGCGTTACTGGTGTGGTTGGCCGCGAAAAGGCAGGGTCCCGCGGGAATATTCTCCAGGTCCATCGACCCGTATGCGCATGCCCGCGACGCGGCTGGCCCACAGCGCCGCGGCAACGCCCGCGCGATAAAGCGGCATCACCGAGCCGGTGAGCGCGACATAGAGCAAAAGAGGCGGGCCCGCCAGGACGGTGACGATGGCCAAAGATACCGTCGCAACGAGGGTGCGAATCATCTCGCGCGCGGCTGCTGGTTGGAACGCTCATTGTGCGGTGTGACCTGCTCCGTGGTGCCCTGAAACAACCCGTTGCGAATGCGCAACTGGCGGTCGCTCGGTTGCGTCATCTCTTCGACTGTGTAAATTTGCGCGGCTTCCTGCCCCAGTACGAAGGTGATTTCGCTTTCGCGCCCGCCGCGCCGAATGCGAAAGCGCACCATTTCGCCGCCGGGACGCCCGCGCAGCCAGCGGTCGATATTGCGCGGCACTTCCGCACCGTCGACGCTCAGCAGCAGATCGCCATCGCGAATGCCCGCGCGCCCCGCGGCGCTCGAAACATCGAGATGCGATACGACCGGCGGCCGGCGGAATCGCGTTCGACGGCAAAGCCTAGCGCGGCGCGCTTTTCGCCTTCCGTCTTGAGCGTCAATCCCGCGCGGGAGAGCAGATCGGCGAAAGGCATTTCGTCTGTGCCGCTCACGTAGCGCTTGAAAAATTCCGCGAGATCCATCGAAGCGATGGGGCGCGGCGAGTTTGGCACCCGACAGTTGCCGGCCTGACAACGAACGACCTCTTCCACCGTCGCTTCGATTCCGGCGCTATCGGCGTAAAAGCGGCCGCGCTGCGCGTATTGCTGATTCAGCCGGCGCAACACGTCGTCGAGGCTGGCGCGATTATCGGTGGTGTCGCGAATCAAAATATCGAGAGCGACGCCCAGCAATTGGCCTTTGTTGTAGTAAGAGATGCTGAAATCGGGACGGTCGTAGAGCGGATATTTGTCGAACCAGGTGTCCAGGCTGGACTCCTCGGCGCTCTGCCAGGTTCGCGCCGGGCGCGATTCCAGCTCGGTGATCTGCCGCCCCAGGTCGGCGAGAAATTGCGCGTGGGTCCAGATGCCGGTGCGCACGAGCGTGTAAGAGGCGTAGGTGCTGGTGACGCCTTCGGCGAACCAAAGCGCCGGCGTCCACATCTCGCGCGTGTAGTCCACCGGCTCGAGCGATTGCGGGCGGATGCGCTTGACGTTCCAGAGATGAAAAAATTCGTGCGCGCTGACGTTGGCGAGCGTGGCGAAGGAAGCCCACGGAGATGGCCGTGGAGTTGGCGTGCTCCATTCCACCGCCGCCGTAATCCTGGCCAACGTGCAGAATGAACGTGTACTCGGGAAACGGCGCGTCGCCCATCAAGCGCGTTTCGTAGTTCACGATCTGGGAAAGCATGCGGGTGAGGGCGGCGTGATCCACGGCCTCGCCGTGAAGAACGACGCGGATCGTCTTTCCCCGCTCGGCCCGCTGCCTGCCGGGCCTGAAACGTCCACTCATCGAAGCGGCCGATCTCGACCGGCGCGTCGACGAGCGCGTCGTAATTGGCAGCCTGATAGCTGGCGGATTCCGCCGCGCCCGTTCCCGCCGCAGGCAATTCGACCGCGATATGCCATCCTTGCGGCACATCGCCAAATCGCACGACCGTCTCTTCGGCGCGGCGCTCGGGAACGTAGCAAAGCACCATCGCCAGATTGATGAAGGCGTGGTCGTCGTTGAGTTGCGTATCGAAGGGGCCAGGATCGTCCCAGAAGCTCGCGTACTCGATGCGAATTTCGCCCGGGCCTTCGATGCGCCAGGTGTGCTTGTCGAGGCGCTGCACGGGCAGCGCATTGCCCGAAGCGTCGGCGGCGTGGAAGTCGCTGACGCGATAAGCGAAGTCGCGAATCTGATAGAGCGCGTTCCACGCCGGCATCTGCACGAGGATGCTGCCGTGAACGCCCGGGATGATCATGGACACGTGGAATTGGTGCTGGGCCGGGTGCGCCAGCGAAATTTCGTAGCGAATCGTGGCGCGCGCCGGAGCCGGCGACACCAGGGCGAACGCGCTGAGAACCAGAGCGAGAACGGCAGTGGCGGGCGAAAGAAGAGGCACTCTTCGGCTGCGCGCTTGGGAGAAGAGGAAGGAAATCACTGCACGCCGCGCGCAGCGGGCGACCGCGAAGAGAAGCGCGAGCAGCTTGTCGCATAGTCCGTCGAAACTGCCGTTCGAGAGCACCAGCATCATATCGCCCTCGCGCAATTCGCCGCCGAGAAATTCGGCGATCTCGCTCGCCGAGACTGAGCGCCTCCGCGCGTGCGTCCGGCGGCGCGCACGGCTTTCACCACGCGTTCCGGCGAAAGCCGCTCGGCTTCCGAGAGCAATTGGGCGCGATTCACCGGCCCGAGCACGGCGCCATCGGCTGTAGCGAGGGCGGCGGCGAGATCGTCCTCGAAGATGCGGCGGCGCATGGTGTTGGAGCGCGGCTCAAAGGCCACCCACAGGCGGCGACGGGGCCAGCGTGCTGCGCGCGGCTTCGATGGTGGCGCGAATGGCGGTGGGATGGTGCGCGAAATCGTCGACGACGGTGACGCCGCCTGCTTCGCCGCGAATCTGCATGCGGCGGGCCACGCCGCGAAAGTGCGCAAGGCTTCTTCGATGGCTTCGCGCGGAACGCCGCGGCCATCGGCGATGGCAATCGTGGCGAGCGCGTTCAGCACGTTGTGGCGGCCGACGAGCGGCAAGCGCAATGCGCGCGCGTTCTTCGCCTTTTCGCGCGACGCGAAAATGCGTGGCGCCATCGCGAAATTCGAGATCGCCCGCGATCCACATGTTGTCGCCGCCGAAACCGTAAGTTTCGACCGGGCAGAATGCCTGCGCGACGACTCCGCGCACGGTTGGCGCTTTCGCCCCAGCAGACGATGCGTCCGCGGCGCGGAACCAAGATTGACCAGGCGGCGGAACTGCAATTCGATGGCGGCGAGATCGGCGTAAATATCGGCGTGATCGAATTCGAGCGAAGTGATGATCAGATCGTCGGGACGGTAGTGCAGAAATTTCGGGCCCTTGTCGAAAAACGCGGAGTCGTATTCGTCGCCTTCGATGATGAATTCCCTGCCCCCGCCCAGGCCGTAACTCTTGCCGAAATTTTCGGCCACGCCGCCGATCAGAAAATCGGGGCGGCGGCCTGCGACGTGAAAAATCCAGGCCAGCATCGAAGTGGTGGTCGTTTTGCCGTGCGTGCCGGTGACCACGAGCGAATCGTGGTCCGGGCAGGAAAAATTCCTTGATCACTTCGGGCAGCGAGCGATACGGAATTTTGTGGTCGAGAACGAATTCGAGCTTCGGGATTGCCGCGCGAGATGGCATTGCCGATGACCACCAGATCGGGACGCGGCGCGAGATTGGTCTTCGCGGAAGCCGTCTTTCCAGGTGATGCCCAAGTTTTTCGAGCAGCGTGGAAGCCGGCGGATAGACGCCGGTATCCGAGCCGGTGACGCGATAGCCGCGTTCGGCCAGCATGCCGGCGAGCGGCGCCATGGCCGCTCCGCCGATGCCGATCAGGTAGATCGAATCGATGTTTGTGCGTTCATTCATTTCGTGGCTTCATGTGCGCAAGCCACAGCCGGCTCCAGAATTTCGAGCTTGCCTTCTCCGGCGGCGTGCAGGCGAGCGCGCACGCCGAGCGGAATCGTCAGCATCGGCCGCACCGTGTGGCCGATGGGCGCGCCGAAAATAATCGGGATGCGCAGCGGCCCAGAATCCGCCGGCAAACGTCGCGCACGGTGACGCCGCTCCCGCGGAGGCTCGGAATCGGGAAAATCTCCCAAGACGATGCCGCGCACGCCGCGAAATTTTCCGGCCTGCAGCAAGTGCAGCAGCATGCGATCGAGCTGGTACGGCTTCACGCCGCGATCTTCGAGAAAAAGAATCGCGCCGCGCGTATCGAATTCCCAGGGTGTGCCCAACGTCGTCTCGAGAAGCGTGATGCAGCCGCCGAGCAACAAGCCCGAAGCTTCGCCGCGCGAAAGCGGCTTCGCCGTCGAGCGCGATCGACCAGGAGTTGCGCTTTCCCGCTGAAGCGTCGATGAATGACGCGAGATCATATCCGGAGCGAGCGCCTGCGCCATTGTTCGAACCCGGCGCCGACCATAGGGCCGTAGAGCGAAGTCCAGCGGAAGCGGGTCCAAAGATATGCCTGCAGCATGGTCACGTCGCTGTAGCCGATCGAGCAGCTTGGGCCGCAGGCGCCGCGGCAGGCGGATTTGATCCAGCAGCGCAGCCGTGCCGTAGCCGCCGCGCGCGCAGATCACCGCGCTCGCGTCCGGATCCTGCAGCGCCGCTTCGAGCTCGGCCTTGCGGCGCAAGGTCGAGCCGGCGAAGTAGCCCTCCGGCTGCATTGCCGAACCCGTGCGCACGCGATAGCCGAGCCGTTCGAGTTCCGCGATGCCCCGGCCGAGCGCGTCGCGGTCGGCGGGGCTGGCGGGAGAGATCACGCGCACCAGGCCGCCGGGAGCGAGCGCGGGCGGTTTGACGGCGCGGTCATCGGAGCCGCAATTGGAGTATACATTGGCGTACGCGGCGATAGGCAAGCGGCGAGTATACACTGGCGCTCGCCGCGGCAAGCGGGCGCGGCGCGGCGAATGCTGCGATTTTGTCAACGCAGGCTGGAACTGGGTGAGCTTGAAGAAATGGCGGGCGCGGGCGTCGATTTCGCGGCGCTTGAGCTGGCGAATGCGTTCCAGGCCGAAGCGCTCCACCGCGAAGCTGCCCATCACCGAGCCATAGACCATCGCGCGGCGCATCACGGCGTCGTTCATGCTGCGAGGCATTGGCGAGATAGCCCATGAAGCCGCCGGCGAAGCTATCGCCGGCGCCGGTGGGATCGTGCACTTCTTCCAGCGGAAACGCCGGGCACGCGAGAAGACGCCGCCATCGTGCACCATCATGGCGCCGTACTCGCCGCGCTTGATGACCAGCGTCTTGGGGCCGAGCTTGAAAGATATGGCGCGCCGCGCGCAGCAGATTGTGTTCGTTCGAGAGCATGCGCGTTTCGGCGTCATTGATCATCAGCACTCTGCGTGCGCTTCAGGATTTCGCGCAACTCGGCCGGCGTCTTCTCGATCCAGTAGTTCATGGTGTCGAGAGCCGACCATGCGGGGCTTGCCGTTGATCTGCTCCAGCACGGAGCGCTGCAGCGTGGGATCGATATTCGCGAGGAAAATGTGCTTCGGCGGAGCGGAATGCTTCCGGCAGCTTGGGCGGAACGTGGCGAAGACGTTCAGCTCGGTGGCCAGCGTCACGCGTTCGTTGGGATCGGTGCCGTAGCGCCCGGCCCAGAAAAAAGTTTTGCCGGCGGCGCGTTCCAGGCCGCGGATGTCGATGCGGCGCCCGCGAAAGATGGCGGCGTCCTTGCTCGGTGAAGTCGTCGCCGACGACGCCGACGAGATTGACGTGCGTGAAGAAACTCGCCGCCACAGAAAAATACGTGGCCGCGCCGCCCAGCGTGCGGTCCACCTTGCCGAACGGCGTTTCCAGAGCATCGAACGCGACCGAACCAACAACGAGAAGTGACATGAGGAGTCCCCTAGGAGATGTATTTGCCGACAATGGCGGCCAGACGCCGCGCGCGCCGCGGCCGGAATCAGCTTGCGGATCGGTCACGATGGCGTGTGCCAGCGCGCGGCCGCATTTGCATTCGCGCTCGGACGGCATCTGGCGCACGGCGTGCGCGGATCACGTCTGCGCGTTTTCGGCGTTGCGATTCAGGTTGGCGATGATTTCCGCCACCGTGACCGAAGCTGTGCTCCGGATGCCAGCAATCGTAGTCGGTGATCATGGCGACGGTGGCGTAGCAAAGCTCGGCTTCGCGGGCCAGCTTGGCCTCGGTGACGTTGGTCATGCCGATCACTTCGAAGCGCAACTGCCGGTGCACGTGCGCCTCGGCGAGCGTCGAAAACTGCGGCCCCTCGATGCAGACGTAGGTGCCGCCGCGATGCGCCTTGACGCCGGCGGCGTCGCAAGCATCGCCCAGCACGCTGCCGAGCTGCGCGCAGGTGGGCTTATCGAAGCCCACGTGCGCCACGATGCCGCCGCCGAAAAATGTGGAGATGCGGCAGCTGCGTGCGGTCGAAAAACTGATCGGGAATCAGAAATTCGAGCGGCCGCAGCTCCTCCCGCAACGAACCGACCGCGCTCACGGAAATCAGCGCGCTCCACGCCGAGCAAGCTTCATGGCGTAAAGATTGGCGCGATAGTTGATCTCCGAGGGCGTGAAGCGATGGCCGCGCCCGTGGCGCGCGAGAAAGGCGACGCGCTGGCCTTCGAGCGTGCCGAGCACGAGCGCGTCGGAAGGATCGCCGAATGGCGTCTTCACGCGCACTTCGCGCGTGCGCTCGAGGCCCGGCATGGAGTAGAGTCCGCTGCCGCCGATGATGCCGATCTCGGCCTGGGTCGTTGCTGCTGCGCTTTGAGCTTCGGTTTCGTTCTTCGTGCTTTCGCGCATTTCGATCTCGCTCTAATCGGCTGCGGAATATCGATGCCGCCTGAATCCGCTCACGACTATCGCGCGGCGCGTCAGTCTACTACAACCGGCTCGGCGATGACCTTGCCGTCCTGCTCGCGCAGCCGGGCCGCGGGAATCTTGGCGTCGTGGCCGAAAAGCGCCAGCCAGCCTTCGCGGACGATTTCGCGGCAGCCATTTCTTCTTGTTTTCCAGCGTGGTCAGGGGATAAAGATCGAAGCCCATAATCCACGGCAAGCGGCAGATGCGCCGTCGTAGGCACCAGATCGGCCAAGAAAAATCGCCGTCTGGCCGCCGCCGGAAAGGCGCACGCACATCATGTCGCTGGTGTGGCCCGGCGAGCACGATCAACTCCACGCCCGGCACGACTTCGCGACGTTCGCCTTCGACAAGCTGCCACTGATCCGATTTCGGCCATGGGCTCGAAATTGTCGGGGAAATAGCTGGCGCGATCGCGCTCGGTGGGATGGCGCGCGTGTTCGAGTTCGCCGCGATGCACGAAGTAGCGCGCATTCGGAAACGTGGGCACCGCCTTGCCATTGACGATGCGCGTGTTCCAGCCGCAATGATCGAAATGCAGATGCGTGTTCACGACGATGTCGATCTGCTCGGGCTCAAGGCCGCGCGCGGCCAACTGCTCCAGCAGGCGCGGCGCGCCTTCAAAGGCGTAAATGTCGCGGTGCTTGGCGTCCCATTTATCGCCCGCGCCGGTTTCCACCAGAATCCACTTCGCCGCCGCGCGAATCAGCAGCGAATTCATGGCCAGCGTGATGCGATTGCGATCGTCGGCCGGCGACGACGCGTTCCCACATCGGCGTCGGAATCACGCCAAACATCGCGCCGCCGTCGAGGCGAAACGTGCCGTCATTCAGAATGTGAAATTCGAGGTCGCCGAGTTTCATGGCGTTCCCGACCGTCTCCCATTGAGGTCCGGCGCGAGCTAACAGCTCGCGCACCGCAGTCGTACGGGTTTTTCTTGCGCTCGGCGACTTCCGACGCCAAAGATTCGAGCGCGCGCTGGCCCTCGTCGCCGAGCGCGCGGGCGAGGAGTTGCGCTTTCGAGCAGCAGGAGCAGGCGCTGCTTCCAATACTCGAGCATCTTGGCGCGCTGTTCGCCGCTTGCTTCGCCGCTGCTCGGTGAAACTTCTCGATGGCTTCAGCGAGTTCGCCGATGCCCTTGCCTTCCGTGGCCGTCGTGCGAACGATCGGCGGCTGCCAGCCGCGCCGCTCATTGCCGGGCGCGAGCTCCAGCATGGCCTGAAGCTGCTGCTCCAGGCGGTCCGCGCCTTCGCGTTCGGCCTTATTCAGCACAAAAATGTCCGCCACTTCCATCAGCCCGGCCTTCATATTCTGCACGTCGTCGCCCAGCCCGGCACGACGAGCACGAGCGTGCATTCGGCCAGGCGCACGACGTCGATTTCGTCCTGGCCGACGCCGACGGTCTCAATCAGCACAATCTGCTTGCCCGCGGAATCGAGCACCAGCGCCGCGTCGGCCGTGGCGCGGGCGAGTCCGCCGAAAAATCCGCGCGTCGCCATGGAGCGAATGAAGATGCCGGAATCGGTGGCGTGCCGCTGCATGCGGATGCGGTCGCCCAGAACCGCACCGCCGGTGTAAGGGCTGGTCGGATCGACGGCGATGATGCCGACGGTTTTGCCCTGCGCGCGATAGTGGGCGGCGAGCTTATCGACCAGCGTGCTCTTGCCCGTGCCGGGCGCGCCGGTGACGCCGATCAGATAAGCGCGGCCGGTGGAGGGAAAGAGTTCGCGCAGCAGGTCGTCGGCGCGCGGGTCGGAATTCTCGATGGCGGTGATGGCGCGCGAAATCGCGCGCGTATCGCCCGCGCGAACCTGCGCGGCCCAGTTGGAGATGCTCTCTGTCATGACAGGGTTGCGATTGTAACAAGCGAGCACGTAGTTTGAGCCGCGGCCGAAGCTAGGGCGCGGTCGGCTTCGACGCGCCTTTCTTGGCTTTGGCTCGCTTGCGGTTCACCCTCACCCACACTATCTCCGATATGAAGGCGCTCTTGACGGTTATACTTCTGGTTCGCACGGTAGCTGCTCCGTATCCTGCGGATCAGACAACTCTTTCCGGCGGTCCTGTCGTCAACGAAATAATCGTGCGAGTGCTGAACGGAGAAAATAATAGCCGATAAGACATGAAACTTTGAGGACTCGGCTTGGAAGCGATCACCCGAAGAATTATCGGACGAATGACAATGGAGAAGTCGTCGTGATCATCGGTGGCTTCCAGGCAAGGGGAATTCAAGTCTGGTTAACGAACTTCTAGCGTCGATTGCGAAGCTTACGGAAATGATGACGGGCAACTGGCGACGTTCGCGTTAGACGAAATCACTTCCAAGCGGGATCGTAGCTGAAAATCGCTGTGGCCGAAGTCGCGCAAATGCAGTTCCCGGTGTCCTAATCGTGTACAAGCGCAAGATGACCCGCTCAGAATGACGACTGATATAAGGTTATTGTTTGCCGAGGATTTGGCGGGCGATCACCAGGCGCTGAATTTCGCTGGTGCCTTCGCCGATGGTGCAGAGCTTCACGTCGCGGTAAAACTTCTCCGCCGGATAATCCTTGATGAAGCCGTAGCCGCCGAAAACCTGCACGGCTTCGTTGGCCACGCGCACGGCGACTTCGCTGGCGTAGAGCTTGGCCATGCTGGATTCCCGCGTGAAGCGAATCGCGCCGCCGCCGGCAGCGGATTGGTCGGCGAGCCACGCCGCGTGATAGACCAGCATGCGCGCGGCGGCAATTTCCGTGGCCATGTCGGCCAGCTTGAACTGGATGGCCTCGAATTCGCCGATGGGCTTGCCGAACTGCTTGCGCTCCTTGGCGTATTTCGTGGCGGCGTCGCAGGCGCCCTGCGCCATTCCCAGCGCCAGCGCGGCGATGGAGATGCGTCCGCCATCGAGCACCTGCAAGGCTATTCATGAAGCCGTCGCCCGGCTTGCCCAGCAGATTTTCGTCGGGCACGCGGCAATCGCTGAAAATGACTTCGGAGGTATCGCTGGCGCGCATGCCCAGCTTGTTTTCTTTTTTGCCGGGACGAAATCCGGGCGTGCCCTTTTCGATGATGAACGCGGAGATGCCGTGCGAGCCTTTTTCGCGGTCGGTCACGGCCATGGCCACGCAGACGTCGGCGTAGTGGCCGTTGGTGGTGAAGGTCTTCGCGCCGTTGATGCACCCAGCCGCCGCCGGCGCGCGCCGCCACGGTGCGCGTGCCGCCGGCGTCGGAGCCGGCTTCGGGCTCGGTCAGCGACCAGCAGCCGAGCTTTTTGCCCTGCGCCAGCGGCACGACGTATTTCTGGCGCTGCGCCTCGGTGCCAAATTTGTAGATGTGGTTGGTGCAAAGCGAATTGTGCGCGGCGACGATGAGGCCGACCGAGCCGTCGACGCGCGAGAGCTCTTCGATGGCGATGACGTATTCGATGTAGCCGAGGCCGGCGCCGCCGTATTTCTCGGGGAAGATGACGCCCAGAAGCCCGAGTTCGGCCAGCTTGGGAATAAGCTCGGCGGGAAAGCTGCGAGGCCTCGTCCCACTCCATGACGTGCGGGGCGATTTCCGACTGGGCGAAATCGCGCACGGTGCGCTGGAGCTGCTGCTGTTCGTCGGTCAGAGAGAAATCCACTTGGGCCTCGGCTGAGCGTGTTTGCGATGCACTTCTAATATCACACGGTTGGATGCGGTAAGCGAGATACCGGGACGAGAGGGTAAACGATCGAGGCCGACGGACGGACTTCTTGAACGCGCCGGGCTCCTCTTACGAGGACGCCGGGCGCTACTGCACTGGAAGGCGGCGCTGCAAAAACGGAGCCAGCCGAGCGGCCGAGACTACGGGCGCCGAGACTACGCGGCGGCGAGGAGGGCGCGGAATTCGACGAGCGCGCGATCGATGCCGGCGCGATCGACATCGCAGTGCGTGACCATGCGGATGGCGTGCTTCCCCGTGGGATTGGCCAGCACATTGCGCTTGGCGAGCGCCGCGGAAATCTCCGCGGCGGTGCGGCCGGTGCCGCTCACGTCGAAGATGACGATATTCGTCTGCACCTTTTCGAGATCGACACGGATGCCGGGCAGGCGCGCCAGCCCTTCGGCCAGGTAACGCGCGTTGGCGTGATCTTCGTGCAGGCGCGCCGGCGATTTTTCGAGCGCGACCAGACCCGCCGCGGCCAGCACGCCGACTTGCCGCATGCCGCCGCCGAACAGCTTGCGGTAGAGGCGCGCGCTTTGTCGATGAAGTCGCGCGAGCCGACGAGCATCGAGCCGACCGGCGCGCCGAGCCCCTTGGAGAGGCAGAACATCACGGAATCGAATTTGCGCGTCAGTTCCGCGACGCTGCGGCCGAGATAGACCGGCGGCGTTGAAGATGCGCGCGCCATCCAGATGCACGCGCAGGCCGGCGGCGTGCGCGCGGTCGCAGATTTCGTCGCTGACTTCGGGCGGATAGACCGTGCCGCCGGCCATATTGTGCGAGCTCTCCAGGCTGATCAGCGCAGTCTGCGCGCGGTAGTACGCCCTTGGGGCGGATGAGCGGCTCGATGCGGTCCCAGGTGAGGATGCCGTCGTCGACGTAAGTCGTGCGCGGCATGCAGCCGGCGATGGCCGAGATCGAGGCCATTTCGAACTGATTGATGTGGCCGCGCTCTTCGATGATCACTTCGTCGCCGTGGTGCGTCCAGATCTTCATGGCAATCAGATTGCCCATCGAGCCCGAGGGCACAAAGAGCGCCGGCTTCGCGGCCGAAGATTTCCGCGGCGCGCGCCTGCAGCTTGTTTACCGTGGGATCTTCGCCGTAGACGTCGTCGCCGACTTCGGCTTCGGCCATGGCGCGGCGCATCTCCGGCGTGGGCCGCGTGACCGTGTCGCTGCGGAGATCGACGGCGGCCATGCTGGCGGGCTGCTTTTCGAGTTCAGAGACGCTTTGCGTCGCGGTTACGGGATTCATCGTAGCTCCTTTGATGTGAGAGATCCCTCGCTCACGATCTTCGCTCGGGAGGAGCATCCTGGCCGGATGCTCACTTTTCGAACCCGAGAAAGCCGGTATTATCTTCGCAGACCTGCTCCATTAGACTCCAGTCCGGGTGCAGCCGGAAATACAAAGTGGAGGTGAAGGGCCGCGTAAATGCGACGGGATCTTCGATGGTGAAATCGATCTGCAATGTGTCCGCCGCGGTTTTATGGAAGCGCTCGATCACGTGGAGCTGATCCGAATGCGGATGCCCGACGCGATCGAGCCAGATCTTGTCGTTAAATCCGACGGTGTCGACGACGAACGTGTCCCCGTCCCAATGGCCAATCGAATCGCCCATGTACGTTGGAGTGACGTCAGCGGGATGCGGCCGGCCATCGGTGAAAATATGGCGCACGTTGTGATCGTATTCGAAGAGCATGATGACTTCTTTTGGCGCCTGCACGATCTGCATCGGGAAAGGATGCAGATAGATGCGCGGCACGCCCGGCGGAAAACACGCGAAGGCAGGATCGTTGGTCTTCTCAACGGGCACGCCTCGCGGCCCAAAGGACGGCTTGCTCTTGTCGAACCGCTCCTTGGCCCACGCCGTCATGGGGACGTCGCCCTTGCCAAATTGCGACACGTAGGCCTCGAGTTCTTCTTCCGTGGCGTTTGCCGGCGGACGAGCGTTCCACACGCCGGAAAGGTCATGCGCGTCAAAAGCGGAGCCCTTGGCGGCCGGGGATTTTTGCGCGCCCGGTTTCTGTGCGTTGACACTGCCACCGGCGGCTCGGTCTTGCGCGAGCGCAACGCAGGAGAGCACGCAGATCAAGACGATCGAGGAGATTGCCAAACGGGTCCGCATTCGTTTCTCCAAAGTCCTAAGTTTCATCGAGTAACGCGACGAACACCTCGTTCGATACCGCCAGGCGATCCGGCGCGAGGCGCACTCGCGTGCCCGCTCGCTCAATGAGGCCCTGGGCGCTCAACTCGTCCATGCGGGCGCCGAGCGTTCTATTGTACTGCGCTCCGTATTGAGTTTCGAGACGCGCGAGATCAATGCCTTCGAGCTGACGGAGGCCGAGGAAGAGCTCTTCATCGAACGCCTGCCTGGGCGTCACCTCTTCCAGTTGCTCGATCGGAAGGCGATTCCGCTCGATGGCGGTTACGTATGCGGCTGGATCGTGCGCGTTGGCCCAACGCCACTGGCCGTCGAATGAGTGCGCGCCGGCGCCGAAACCAAGATAGGGTTCGCGCCGCCAATACTTCAAATTGTGCCGCGAACGAAAGCCGGGCAGCGCCCAATTGGAGATTTCGTAGTGTTCGTAGCCAGCTTGCCGCAATTGCTCGCAGGCAAGTTCGTAAGAGTCGGCCATGGCATCGTCGCCGGGAACCTGCGCAGCGCCGTAGCGTGCGCCTCCAGCGAGAAGCTCACGGCCCAGGCGGCTGCCCTCATCGACCTCCAGCAAATAGATCGAGATGTGCTCGGGGCGAAGGCGCAGCGTCTCTTCGACCGAGGCTTGCCAGCTCGACGGAGTCTGATGGGGCAGGCCAGCGATGAGATCGAGACTCACGTTGGCAAGTCCCGCCGAGCGCAGATGCGCGATCGCGCGGAAGATATCCTCGCGCCGATGCATGCGCCCGGCTGCAACCAATTCAGGATCGCTGAATGATTGGGCGCCAAGGCTGATGCGATTTATGCCCGCCTCAAGCCACTGTGCGGCTTTTTCCGGAGTAATGGTTTCGGGATCGGCTTCGAGCGTCACTTCCCCGTCGGAACAGGCGAACTGAGAACGCACCGCGGCTAGAATGCGCGAAAGGTCCGCGGGATCGAACAGACTCGGTGTGCCGCCGCCCAGGTAGATTGTGTCGGTTTTAGGCGCGAAAAGCGCCGTGATCGCCACGGCCTTTTCGCGCTCGACAATCCCAGAGCTGGGTTGCTCGATGGCGTCGAGATGCGCGAGACGCGCAACGGATGCGAGACCCGCAGCTGCATGCAGTGAGCGCCAATCGCGGATTTCGCGTTCGACAGCCAGGGCATAAGGCGCATAGGCAGCGCGCGCGGCGACACCGGTATGGAAATTACAGTAGGTGCACTTGGTCTGGCAAAAGGGCACCTGGATGTAGACTCCGAGAACTTCTTTATGCCCGAAAGGCGCCGTGATGGCCACGGCCCTTTCGGGCTCGACAATGCGGATCATGAGTTGCTCAATTCCCCTTCAACCGTCAGCGAAAGCCCGGTTGACTTATTTACGCGCGAAGCTCCTGATGCCCATGACGTTCGCGCGAAGACGCCCCACGGATCAGTCCGGGACGATTTTGACGCGCAGGCGACGTTGGCGAGGGCCGTCGAATTCGCAAAAGAAGATTCCCTGCCATCGGCCCAAGTCGAGCTCTCCGTTACTGATAAAAATGGTTGCGGAGGTGCCAACCAGAGCCGTCTTGATATGAGAATCGGAGTTGCCCTCGGCGTGCCGGTAGCCGTCATCCTTGGGAACCAAACGAGCCAGCGCCGCCTCGATATCGGCCGCCACATCGGGATCGTCGCTTTCATTGATGAGCACTCCGGCCGTCGTATGCGGGACGTAGAGGTAACAAACGCCGCTCTGCACGCCAGCATCTTTGACGAGCCTGGCCACGGCCGCGGTAACGTCGAGCAACTGCGTGCGGCGCTCCGTGGGTACTGAGATTTCGCCCGCGGGCGCATGTCGCGTAGGTTTGCTGGATCCGGATGGCATGGTTGATTTTTGCTCGGCAATACGGCTGTATTTCAACTTCGAGATGCCAACTTTTTGACGCGCCAATCTCGCGTTAGCGTGGATTAGGACGTGTCGCCCCTGCGGGGCTTATCCCGCCGGCAATCTACTCCCAGGGCTACGCCCTGGGCTGAGTCTTCCGCCCCAAGGGGCTCCATGGCGGTAACGTCGAGCACCTGCGTTTCTTCCGCAACTACTACTGCGACAGAGCGCAGCGACGTACTGCTGCCGCCTGGAAGGCGGCGCTACGGAACGGGCCGCGACCGGCGCCACAAAAAATCACGGCGAGGAAAATACGGCTGCCGCCTGGAGGCGCTACGAAACGAAAAAACGCCGTGGACTTATTTACGCGCGAAGCTCCTGATGCCCATGACGTTCGCGCAAAAACGGCTTTTTTCGGCGCGACAACGTCACAACAAATTGCTTTACGAGAGCGCCGACACCGAGGCGGCGCCATAGAAGCTGAACCAGGGCTTTGCCGCCTTGAGACGCTGATTCACGTTATTGATATTTTCGACGCCCTGCTTGCCTAGCCACTCCTCGAAAGCCTTCAAACCCTGCTTGCCGTAGACGGGAATGCCGTCTTTCCAGGTAGCGCGGCCGCAGAGCACGCCGGAAAAATTCGTTCCGGCTTCGGCAGCGAGCTCGAGAGATTCATTGAAGGTATCGTTGCTGACGCCGGCGGAGAGATAGATGAACGGCTTTTTCGCCACGGAAGCAGCGCGCCGGAAGTGATCCTTGGCCTCATCACGGGTGTAGACCGACTCGCCCTTGGAGGAGCGCGCGCCCTTCACGAAAGCCATATTGATCGGCACTTCCACCTTGAGGACATCGACGCCGTACTGGGGCTTGGAGAATTCCTCCATGCTGCGCGCCACGATTTCAGGCTTCTTGCGCGCGAAGTCGGCGCTTTTTTCGTCGGCGTTCTCTTCGTAGCCGACAAATTCCAGAAAAAACGGCACGTCGGCATGCGGCGCATTCGCCCCCGATGCGTTCGACCCAGGCGTGCTTGGTTTCGTTGACCGCAGGCGGATCGAAGGGCGTGTAGTAGAGCAGAATTTTCACACAATCGGCGCCGGCAGCGACCAGGCGCCGGACAGAGTAGTGGTCCAGCAGGTCGGGCAGCCGGCCGGGCTGCGTATTGTCGTAGCCGCTTTTCTCGTAAGCGAGCAGAAGGCCGGCATTCTTGGAACGCACCTTGGCGGCAGAAAGCCCATACTCCGGATCCAACAGAATGGCGCTGGCGTGCGGCGTCAAGATACGGGTGACCGCTTCCTTGAACTCCGCCATCATCTGATCGGTCACGGCTTTCTTATCAACGCCCTTCTCTTTGGCAATGGCGCTTTTCAAAGAACCGCGCTGATCCATGGCCGCCGCGCCGATTACGCCGCGCGAGTCTGAGACCGACTGCATGCCCTTCTGTTTACCCGGGCTGATTTTCATTCGCTATGCCTCCCGATCGAGATGATTGGTGACGAACCGAAGTGTGCGGCTCATTTTAGCACGGGCGATGCGACAGTTCGCTACGACTCCAGTCGCAGCTGTTGCACGATCCGGCAAGGCTCGCTGGGCCCCGGCGTTTCACTTGTTGGGGCTCTTGTTGGGCCGTAGGGGATGGGTTCACCCAGGGAAATAGGGCCGGTCTTAAAGATAGAGGACCTGGTGCTGGGCGCCACCGAGCTTGATGCGGCGCTGGAGCTCGTCCAGGAGCTCGAACCCTTGCATGGCCAGCATGGGCAAGAAGCATACGGAGCGCTCCTGCAACTCGCCATGGGGATAAAGGTGCGCGGTCAGCTCGCGCTCGTGAGCGTCGAGCACAGAAGAGCGGAAGGCCAAAGCGCGCCCGGCCTTTTCCTTAATCTTGGAGAATTGAAAAAGCATCTTGGATTCGGCCGTATCCATCGCTCCGCCGAGAGTGGGGTCCAGTTTCGTGAGCTGCTCGCGCAGTTCGGTAAGCATCTTTTGAAGCGATTTTTCACCGGCATCAAAACGCCGGGTAAGGACCTTGGGCAACAGGGTCCCTTCCATTTTGGCGCGCAATTCGGAGCGCCCGGCGAGCAGGTCGGAAAACTGCAAATCGTACTTGCGCAACAGACGAACGGTATGCGCATCCACCAGCGTGAAGCTGGCCCGCGGCAAAATCACCGGCATCCGGCCGAGGAGCCGATCGTAATTTACCGAGGCCTGAGCGAAGTAAGCGATTTCAGAGGGGCCGGCGATATAGGCCGCGGTGGAAAGCAGCGAATCCTGAACCACGGGCCGGAACAAAACATTGGCGCTGAAGTCCTGCGGCGATTTGGCCAAAAGCTCGGTCAGCTCAGGCAGCGAAAACGAGCGGCGGCCCAAGACGAAATCGCCATTGCGGGCGCGAAGGGGGAGCCGCTTTCCATCGAGGGTTACGAAAAGCAGCGTGCTCTGGTCGGTGACCTTCACCTGGACGTGATCGTTGGCGCGCTCCAGCTCCTGGCCGCGAGCGAGCAGAGCCTGATTCAATTCCGCGTGCCGCTCGAGTGCGGACCGATAGAGCGGCTGGGCCAGGCGGTGAAGATCAGGGGAGAGAGCATCGAGGAGAATCAGGCCTTTGCCCGCAAAAAGGCGCGCGAGCAGCTTGCCGAGCGCGGAACCGTAGTTGTCCGATGGCGTGTACGACTCAACGAGCGCCGAGCGGACTTGATCGGCAGCCGGACCTTCGAGCTTTGCCGTGGCGCGCTCCACGGCGCCGAGGACAGCTTCTCCGAGTGGTACTTCCCCGGCCCTGCGCCCCTCGAAATCAGCGGTGGGCAGTTCAATCTTTTCGATGGCGTCGCGGGCGGGCCAAAAACAGTGGTTGATCTCGGCAAGATCGTGATCCTCAGTGGCCAGCCAGAAAATAGCCACGGCAGGGGTGCCTGCAGAGTTCAACTCCTCTGTCATCCGCAGGGCCGTAAGCGCCTTGTAAAACGTATAGCTCGGGCCTGAGAAGAGACCTACCTGCTGTCCCGGAAACAATGGCGACGGCACCCGATGCGAAGCGATCGAGGGCATCCTGAACCGACTGATCGCTGCCGAAAGCACGGTTCTGGGCGCGAAGGACCTCCGCAACATTACGCCGCATGGCGAGATCGGGCCGGATTTCAGCGGCAACGCCCTTGACGGATTCCAAAGTCGGCGGGTGGCCGTAGAAATGGGCGACGGATGGAAAGTCCTGAATATAAGAGGAATAGAGGCGAGTGGCGTGAGGGACGTCAACCGCGCGGATACAGTGACACTCCATAGGATCGGCCGTCATGATACACGCCGGAAAAGTCTCCGGCAAATCGAGTTCCCTACCCCCGGCTAGCACTCGCTATAGGATGTTCCCGAACCCGGTTGGTCGCGCGATTTAATGCAGCCGGCCCGCGCGGCTAATCTGCGGAGGTGCCATGGATCTGGGCCGCACTCGCGCTGGCGCGTGTGCCGTTTGTATGCAGATCCTGCAGCGCGTTGACCTCAAAGGAGTGATCGATCAGCGCTCGAATGCCACGGGCGGCGGCCAGAGCGGCGGAAAGCGTGGTGATGCAAGGCACTTTGTACCGCACGGCCGCGCGACGAATGGACTTTTCATCGTAGAAAGATTCGCGGCCGAGAGGCGTATTGATAATGAGATCGACGCGGCCGGTCTTGATGAGATCGATGATATTGGGGCGCCCTTCGTTGGCCTTATACACCGCTTCGGCGCGTATGCCGGCGCCGGAGAACACCGCTGCCGTGCCTCGAGTGGCGAGCAGAGTGAAGCCCATTTGCGACAGCTCGCGCGCCAAGGGCACGACATGGCGCTTGTCGTGGTCATTGACGCTGATGAAGATGGTGCCTTTGCGAGGAAGCTTTTGCCCGGCGGCAAGTTGGGCCTTGGCGAAGGCTTCGCCGAAGGTCCGCGCCACGCCCATCACCTCGCCGGTGGAGCGCATCTCCGGCCCAAGAATGGTATCGACACCACGGAATTTATTGAACGGAAAGACCGGAGACTTTACGGAGTAATAGTCGCGAACGGAGAGCTCCGACACGCCGTCGGTTTCGACCACCGGAAGATTCATGGAAGAAAGTTTTTGTCCGGTCATCAATCGGGCCGCCACTTTGGCCAGGGGCACGCCTGTGGCTTTGCTGACGTAAGGAACGGTGCGTGAGGCGCGCGGATTGACTTCCAGGACGAATACCGTGTCGCGCTGGATGGCGTATTGCACGTTCATCAGGCCGACGACGCCGAGAGCGCGGGCGAGGCGATTGGTGTAGTCGCGAATGCGCGCGAGAGCCGAAGGCGTGAGAGAGACCGGCGGTATCACGCAAGAAGAATCGCCCGAGTGCACACCGGCTTCCTCGATGTGTTCCATGATGCCGCCGATGACCACGCTTTCGCCGTCGGCGAGGGCGTCGACGTCCACCTCGGTGGCTTCTTCGAGGAACTGATCGATGAGCACGGGCTTGGCCGGACCCATCAGCGCCGCCTGGGCGACGTAATCCCGCACGGTTTGCAAATCGTAGGCGATGACCATGGAGCGCCCGCCGAGCACGTAGCTGGGGCGCACCAGAACCGGCAATCCGATCTCCTGAGCGACGCGTGCGGCATCCTCCGGGATGAGCGCGGTGCCGTTACGCGGCTGCGGAATGTGCAAGTCGTCGAGCAGGCGCCCGAAGCGGCGGCGGTCTTCGGCCAGATCGATCATTTCCGGGGGCGTGCCGATAATCGGGACGCCATTGGCCTTGAGCTCGAGCGCGAGATTCAGCGGCGTTTGCCCTCCGAACTGCACGATGACGCCCTGCGGGCGTTCGCGGTCCATTACCGCGAGCACATCCTCGAGCGTCAGCGGCTCGAAATAAAGACGGTCGGAGGTGTCGTAATCGGTGGAAACCGTCTCGGGATTGCAATTGACCATGATGGTTTCGTAGCCGTCTTCGCGGAGCGCGAAAGAGGCGTGGCAGCAGCAGTAATCGAACTCAATTCCCTGCCCGATGCGATTGGGCCCGCTGCCGAGAATGGCGATCTTGGGCCGCTCGCCGGGTTCGGCCTCGTCTTCTTCCTCGTACGTCGAGTAAAGGTAGGGAGTGAAGGACTCAAATTCAGCGGCGCAGGTATCGACGCGCTTGAAAACCGGACGGACGCCCAATTCGTGCCGCCGCTTGCGTACCGAAGCCGATTTCACGTTCCAGAGCTTGCGCAATTTCCTCGTCGCTCGCGCCCGAGCGCTTCGATTCGAGCAGCAACTCCGCGGAAATCTTGTGCAGTGACGTGGCCTTCACGCGCGAGTCGATCTCCAGCATCTGCTCGAGATGCTGTATGAACCACGGATCGATCTTGGTGAGCGAGCAGATTTCGTCACGCGACATCCCGCGCTCCAGCGCCTCAAACAGCCAGTGAATTCGGTCCGGCCCGGCGACGTGCAGCCGTTCGCGCAGCAACGCCGTGGTAACCTCGGCCGGCGGACGCCAGGCGGTGCTCGGTTCCAGCGAGCGAATGCCCTTGCAGAGCGCTTCCTTGAAACGTGCGGCCGATGGCCATGACTTCGCCGACGGACTTCATCTGCGTACCCAGCGCGGTGTCCGCGCCGGGAAATTTCTCAAACTGCCACTTGGGAATCTTCACCACGACGTAATCAATCGTAGGCTCGAAGCAGGACGGGGTTTTCTTGGTGATGTCGTTGGGGATTTCGTCCAAGGTCATGCCCACGGCCAGACGCGCGGCGATCTTGGCGATGGGGAAGCCGGTAGCTTTGGAGGCCAGCGCGGAACTGCGGGAAACGCGCGGGTTCATCTCGATCACGATCATGCGGCCGGTCGAGGGCTCGACGGCAAACTGGATATTCGAGCCGCCGGTTTCCACGCCCACCTCGCGGATGATCGCGGCGGCGGCGTCGCGCATGCGCTGGTATTCCTTGTCGGTCAGGGTCTGCGCCGGAGCGACGGTGATGGAGTCGCCCGTGTGGATGCCCATGGGATCGAAATTCTCGATGGTGCAAACCACGACGAAATTATCGCGGAAGTCGCGCATCACCTCGAGCTCGTACTCTTTCCAGCCCAGCACGGACTCTTCGATCAGCGCTTCGTGGACAGGGCTGGCATCGAGCGCCAGAGCGATGGCTTCGCCAAACTCTTCGCGGTTGTAGGCGATGGAGCCGCCGGTGCCTCCCAAGGTGAAAGAGGGGCGAATGACGACGGGATAGCCAAGCTCGTCGGCAAGGCGCATCGCTTCGGTGACGTTGTTGACCAGCGCCGACACGGGCATATCGAGCCCGATTTTGCGGCAGGCGTCCTTGAACTGGAGGCGATCCTCGGCGACTTTGATGGCGCGCAACGACGCGCCGATCAGCTCGATTCCATAGCGCTCGAGGACGCCGGCTTCGGCGAGCTCGACGGCAAGATTGAGCCCGGTTTGACCGCCGACGGTGGGCAGCAACGCATCGGGCTTCTCGCGGGCGATGATCTGCTCCAGCAACTCGAGGGTGAGGGGCTCGATATAGGTGCGGTCGGCGACTTCCGGGTCGGTCATGATGGTGGCTGGATTGGAATTCACCAGCACCACCTGGTAGCCATCGGCGCGCAAGGCCTTGCAGGCCTGCACGCCCGAATAATCGAATTCGCAGGCCTGGCCAATAACGATCGGGCCGGAACCGATGATCAGAATTTTTTTGATGTCAGTGCGCTTTGGCATTAGCTGAACGCGGGTTCCCTGCCGTTCACAGCGCGCTGCTCGCGCGCCTGGCGGACTTATTCTCGCTCATCATCTCGGTGAAGCGGCTAAATAAATAGTGAGAATCGTGCGGGCCGGGCGAGGCTTCCGGGTGATATTGCACGCTGAAAAGCGGAAGCGTGCGATGGCGCATGCCTTCATTCGTAAAGTCATTCAGGTTGACGTGCGTGATTTCAACCTCGCTGGCCGGCAACGAATCCGGATCGACGACGAAGCCGTGATTCTGGGCGGTGATCTCAATGTGCCCGGTGCGCATATTCTTGACGGGGTGATTCGAGCCATGGTGGCCGAACTTCAGCTTGTAGGTGCGGCCGCCCAGGGCGAGGCCACAAAGCTGGTGCCCGAGGCAAATGCCAAAGATGGGCACGCGGCCCAGCAGGTCGCGAATGTTTTGCACGCCGTAGGTGATGGGTTCGGGATCGCCGGGCCCGTTGGAAAGAAACACTCCATCCGGCTTCATGGCCAGCACATCGGCAGCGGGAGTCTTCGCCGGAACGATCTGCACATCGCAGTGGGAGTCCACGAGCAGGCGGAGAATGTTCTGCTTGATCCCGAAGTCGTAGGCCACCACCCGAAAATGTTGCGGCTTCTTGTCGGCGGCAGGCTCCGCCAACTTATTCCACGGCGAAGAGGCTACGGACGAGCCCTTCGTCCCAGCGATACGCTTTCTCGCAGCTTACCTGGCTGGCGAGTTCGAGGCCGCTCATGGAGGGCAAGGCTCGCGCCTCCGCAACGAGCTGCTCGACCGGCGTTCCGTCGGTGGAGAGCATGCCGCGAAGCGCGCCGACGCGGCGGATATGCCGGACCAGGGCGCGCGTATCCAGATCCCAGATCACGGGAATTTGATTACGGTCGAGGTAACCCTGCGCGGTTTCGGTGGAACGCCAGTTAGATGCCAGGGAAGAAAACTCGCGGACGATCAGCCCCTCAATGAAGGGCCGGCGCGACTCCTGATCATCAAGATTGGTGCCCACGTTGCCGATGTGCGGGTAAGTGAGGCACACCATCTGACCGGAGTAGCTGGGATCGCTGAAGACTTCCTGATAGCCCGTGAGGCTGGTATTGAAGACAACTTCGCCGCCACGGCGCGTGCGGGCGCCCGCGGCGCGCCCGTTAAAAATCCGGCCGTCCTCGAGTGCGAGAGCGGCAGGGCGAAGCGGTGATTCCGCCAGTGGTTCCTCCAGGAACGTGCATCTTAAACCAGGCTAACGTCAGAGCTTAGTTCAACGGCTGCTTTCGGACGCGTTGACCGGCGATATTGTACCGAAATGCGTCCAGGGCCAGTAGGCAAATACCGCTTTGCCATAAATGAACCCACCGGGCACAGGCCCGAAGATGCGCGAATCATTGGAACTGATGCGGTGATCGCCCATCACGAAATATTCTTCGCGGGGTACTTGTACGGGACCGTAGGCCGCCGTGTCAATATATTGTGAAGGCACGTAAGGCTCATCAAGATCTTTGCCGTTGATGTACACCCGCCCGCGGCGAATCTCCACCTCATCGCCGGGAAGTCCCACCACGCGCTTGATGAACGACTTGGTGCGATCCAGGGGATACCAGAAAACGACCACGTCTCCGCGCTCGATGGGCTCGAAATGATAGACAAACTTATTGATGAAGATGCGCTCCTGATCGGAGAGCAGCGGCGCCATGCTCGTGCCTTCCACTTTCACGGGCTGATAAAAGAACACGATGATGATCATGGCCAGGCCGAGCGCAACCACCAGGTCGCGCGCCCAGACACGCAGTTCGCGATGAAAGCCCTGAGGACGATTGCCGGCCGCTGTCTTCTACGTGCAGACGCGAAAGCTCATCGGGACTACTATCGCGTGAAGGAACCGGAGACTGGACGATCTGCCCCATGGATAAGTGTGGATCGCTCATTTATACCATGCTGGGCGCCGGAGAGCCAGAGCGCTCATGCGCCGACGCCGCTGAATATTCAGATGCATCCGGGCATCCTAAAGTCACCCCGAGTCCCCCGAGTCACGCTACGCGTCGAAATAGAGATGGACAGCGGCAAGGCCCGCAATTACGGCAGTCTCGGTGCGAAGGATGTTCTTGCCCAATGACGCTTCCAGAAAGCCCGCCGAGGAAGCCGCCTCGAATTCGCGCTCCGTCCAACCGCCCTCAGGACCCAACCGACAAGTCGATTCGCAGCGGTTCCGCCCCTACCCTTTTAGACGCGGCGCCGCTGAAAACAGACTTGGATGGGAGGCGCCACGGCTCGCTCCGAAAGCAAGACCCGGACCGGCGCCACACTCTGAGCAAATGCCGCGGCAGGCCGCATGGCGGCCTGGAGTACGGGGACTCGCACGCACCGAGCCTGCTGGGCCGACTCCAGCAGAATTTTCTGCCAGCGAGCTGCGCGCTTCGCGGCGGCGGCGACAAAAGCTTTCTCGCTCCGTTCGGCAGCCAGGGGCACAATAGTGTCCACGCCGAGTTCCGTCGCTTTTTCGAGCGCCCATTCGAAGCGATCGAATTTGACCAGGGCAAGCAGCAATGACGTCTGAAATCGAGGGGCGCAGGCAGGCAGGGATTCCAGCAGCGAAAAATCGACCTGCTGGCTGGAGACGCGGTCGAGGCGCGCGAGAAAGATCGATTCGCCGTCGCTTAATTCGTAAATCTGGCCGGGCTCAGCGCGGAGAACACGGCCCAGATGACGCGCAGACTCGCCCTCCAGGCGGGCTGCGCCGTTGGCAAACCGCTCGACGAAGAAACGCCGGCGCAATGCTCGCTCCTGTGGCGTTCCGGCCAGCTAGCCGAAAATATCCTTTACCTTTTCAAAGAAAGACGAGTTGCGATCGGCCGGACGATTTTCCATCTTCAGCATCTCGTCCAATTGCTGCAGAAGGACGCGCTGCTCGCGGGTAACCTTGGTCGGAGTAATCACGCGCACGTTGACGTACAGGTCGCCCTTGCCGCCTCCGTGCGGATCGGGCAATCCTTTGCCCTTGAGGCGGATGATCGAACCGGTTTGAGTTCCCTCTTGAACGGAAACCTTTTCCTCGCCATTCAGGCCGGGAACGCTGAGTTCGGCGCCGAGAGTGGCCTGGGTGATGCTGACCGGGATGGTGCAATAGAGGTCCGCACCACGACGCTCGAAGAAAGGATGCTCCTTCACATCGAGCACGATGTAGAGATCGCCCGGAGGCGCTCCGTTGGCGCCGGGCTCGCCTTCATTGGGGACACGAATGCGCGTCTGTGAATCGACCCCCGGCGGGATACGCACTTCGATGGTGCGCGTCCGCTCGACACGGCCGCGGCCGCGGCAATCCGCGCACTTCTCGCGGATCATCTGACCGGCGCCCTGGCATTGCGGGCAGGTGCGCGAGATGGAAAAGAAGCCCTGCTGATAATGCAATTGGCCGCGGCCCTTACAGGTGTCGCACGGTCACGACGCCGGTGCCGGCTTTGGCTCCGGTTCCCTTGCAGGCCGCGCACAGCTCCTGGCGAGGCAGGCGGATCTTGGTGGTGACGCCGGTGGCCGCCTCCTCAAAGCTAAGCTCCATGTCGTATCGCAGGTCGGCGCCGCGCTGCACGCGCGCGCGACCCGCGACCGCCGGTGCGCCCAAAGATATCTTCGAATCCGAAGAAGTCCCCGAAGATGTCCTGGAATTCCTCGAAGATGGTGGCATTAAATCCGGTTTCCGCAGAGACGCCGGAAACGCCGGCATGGCCGTAACGATCGTAGGCCGCGCGCTTCTGAGCATCGGAGAGAACGCTGTAGGCCTCGGTGGCCTCGCGGAACTTGGCTTCCGCTGTGTCCTTCTGCTCGGGATTGCGATCCGGATGCCACTTGAGCGCGGCTTTGCGGTACGCGGACTTGATCTCGTCCTGCGTAGAGGTGCGGACCACCGCCAGCACTTCATAATAGTCGCGCTTCGCTTGACGACTCATACCTGGGTTTCAATCTCCTGCGAAAATAAGATGTATCTTCAGAAGCGATCCTTTGTACGCCGCCGTTACGCCGCTATGCAGCCGAAGATTTGCCATCCGAGTGGTCGAAAGAGACGCGAACCGAGCTGGGCCGGAGAACGCGACCATGGAAGATAAACCCATCCTGCAAAACCTCCAGCACGGTCCCCTCGGGATAATCGGTGGACTGGACGCGTTCGATGGCCTGATGGAAGTGCGGATCGAACGGCTTCCCCGCGGCAACGATGCGCTCGAGGCCATGGCGCGGAAAGGATCTCCCACAGCTGCCGGTAAATCAGCTCCAGTCCCTTGCGATACTCTTCGTAGGCCGGATCGTCGTGAGCCTGCAGGCCGCGCTCCAAGCCATCCAGCACCGGCAGAAGCTCCTCGATGAGGCGGCCGATTCCATGCCGGCGATCGTCCTGACGCTCGCGCTCCACGCGCTTGCGATAATTCTCGAAGTCGGCCTGGCGGCGCACCATCGTCTGCATCAGTTCGTCCTTCTCGGCCTGCAGGCGCGCCACTCGCTCGGCCAGCGCCGCGCATCGCCGGATCTCCGGCGCTTCGCGCGCCGGAGGCAGGCTCGGCCGATTCCGAAACAGGACGGGAGCGTGGATCGAATTCGATCACGTTTATCGGGGCCTCTTTCTTGTGATGCTCCGTCGGACTCGCTCATCGCTTCGCTCGGAGATCTACGCTCGCGGCTGATGGCATCGCTGAAGGCGCGCGCCATATAAGCCACTGCGGTGATGGCGCGCTCGTACTGCATGCGCATGGGTCCCAACACGCCCAGCGAACCCTGCCCCTGATCTCGCACCAGGTAAGGCGCGGTGATCAGCGATAGATGCTCGCCGGCGCCATTGATCTCTTTCACGCCGATCTGGACGTGCACCGGCTCGGGGGCTTCGATGCAGCCATTCAGCAAGGCTACCAGCCTGCTTTTTTCCTCGATGGCGGCGAGCAGTTCGCGCAAGGGCTTCGCTTCGGTCAGTTCCGGCGCCGAAGCGAACTGCGCGGCACCCTCCACGTACACCTCGCGAGCCCGGTCCGTCTCGAGAACGGCGGGATCGCAAAGTTCCAGGGCCAACGGCAGAAGCTTGCCATAGCGCTCCTTCTCCGAAGCCAGCTTGGCAAGCAGGTCGGCGCGAATCGCCTCCAGCGTCCAGCCGCTGTAGTGGCGGTTCGAGATAATCGGCCGTGCGGTCGAGATCCGATCTGCGTAAATTCGTGTTCCGGGCGCAACACCTTGTCGCGGGTAGCGCCACCCACCGAAATCAACACCACCACCACACGCCCGTCAGGAAGCAGGAGAAAGCGGATGTGTTCGAGCACCGTATGCGCCAGCGGAGGCATGACGATGATTCCCAGGCCGCGAGAGACGGCGGCCAGCACGTGTCCGGCACGCTCGGTGATCTCTTCGGCTGTCGTGGCGCCTTCCAACTCGATCGCGAATCCAGGTCTTGTCTTCTTCACTAAGCGTAGCCTGCGGGGCGATCTGCTGCGCGAAGAAGCGATAGGCCGCGGCCGTGGGAACACGGCCAGCCGAGGTGTGCGGCTGGTACAAGAATCCGGCATCCTCCAGATCCGCCATGACGTTACGGATGGTGGCCGAGCTCAATTGCTCGGCGTGAGATTTGGAGATGGCGCGGCTCGACACAGGCTCCCCCGAAGTCACATAAGCGCGCACGATATCGGCGAGCACCTGCTGATTCCGGGTTGAGCTAAGGACAGAGTCCGTCATGAGTTTCCCGTCAAAACCTGTCTGGCTATCATTCGGTCGATTCATTTTAGCTGTCCATTTGGGCGCGCTGCAAGCGATTGGAGTAATCGATGTACAGCGTCTTCCACTCGGAATAGAAGTCCAGAGCGGCATTGCCCGCTTCGCGATGGCCGTTGCCGGTCTCTTTGGTGCCGCCAAAGGGCAAGTGTATCTCAGCGCCGATGGTTGGGGCATTGATATACACAATCCCGGTGTGCAGGTCCCGCATGGCCTGGAAGGCCCGGTTCACGTCCAAAGTGTAGATCGAAGCGGAAAGGCCATAACGCACGCCGTTGGCGACTTCGATGGCCTCCTCGAAGCTTTCGATCGGCATCACCGCGACAACCGGCCCGAAGATCTCCTCCTGCGCAATACGCATGCGGGGATTGCAATCGGCAAAAATGGTGGGCTCATGGAACCAGCCATTGGCGTAGGGCCCGTCCGTCAATCGATGGCCACCCGTCATTAACTTAGCGCCTTCGTTTTTGCCGATGGCGACGTATTCCATCACTTTGTTGAGCTGCTCTTCATTGATGCAGGGTCCCATGTCCGTGGCGGGATCGAGTCCGTCGCCCACGCGAAGCGCCTTGACGCGTTCGGTAAACCGCTGCAAAAACTCTTTATAAAGCTTCTTGTGTACCGCCACGCGGCTGGCCGCGGTGCAACGCTGTCCGGTGGTGCCAAAGCCACCCCACACCGCGCCTTCGACGGCCAAATCGAGATTGGCATCTTCCATCACGATCAAGATATTTTTGCCGCCCATCTCCAAATGACAGGGGCGCAGCTTTGGCGCGCACGACTTGGCTCACCAGCCGGCCCACTTCGCTCGATCCCGTGAAGCTCACGGCGGCCACATCCGGATGTTCGACGAGCGCGGCGCCCGCGTCCGGGCCAGTGCCATTGACAACGTTAACCACGCCCCGTGGCACGCCCGATTCCGTGAGGACCTGAACCAGGTTATACGTCGAGAGCGGCGTATCCTCGGCGGGCTTGATCACCACCGTGTTGCCGCAGACGAGCGCCGGCATGATCTTCCAGGAAGGGATGGCCATGGGGAAATTCCACGGCGTGATCATGGCGCAAACGCCCAGCGGCTGCCGCGACGACATCGCAAACTTGCTGGGCAACTCCGAAGGAGTGGTCTGGCCAAAGAGGCGGCGGCCCTCCCCAGCCATGTAATAAGTCATATCGATGGCTTCCTGAACGTCGCCGCGAGTTTCCGCCACAACTTTGCCCATCTCGCGCGTCATATCGCGCGCCAGGTCGTCCTTGCGCTTGACCAACATTTCGGCGGCGCGATACAAAATCTCGGCGCGTTTGGGAGCAGGGACCAAACGCCAGGATTCAAAGGCATCGGCCGCGGAACGAACCGCAGCGTCCACGTCTTTCGCCGTGGACCGCGGAAACATACCGATCAGCTCGCGGGTGTCGGCCGGATTGCGATCTTCAAAAGAGGCGCCGCTCGCCGATTCCACCCATTCGCCATTGATGAAATTTTTAAAAACTGTAGGTCGCGCAGCGGTGGCCATAAGGTCCTCCGAACTGGCCGCGAAAGCGCCTCCTGTGCGGAAGCGGTCGCGGTACTTCTGGCGTGTTCGGTGAGAAAACCAAGTCCCAGCGATGTGAAATTCCGTCAATTTGAGCGTAACAAAGGCTACAGACTGCGTCAAACCGGGGGCCAGGCACAGAGCGAGGCTAAGCTTGCCGCTCATTTGTTATCTTTTTTCTGCTCGTCTTTCTGGCCGCTTTTGGCGTCCTTGCCATCCCCGGACCGCCGCGCTACGCGAAGTTTGTCATAGTCCTTGGTATAGACCACCAGGCCGAAGCTCGGCGTGATCTTCGTGTAACCCTGCGCGATCTGATCGGGATAGTGATCGAGAAAGAAGTCGAATGGATCGGCCGGATCCATGTCAATCATGGTCAACTCGGTGTCGTTCATGAGCAGCTTTCCGAACTGCAACCGATTTTTCCTAAGCCGCATGAAGTTTTTTGCCGGCATTGCCAATTCGCCGCCCGCTTTCTTGCCAGCCGCAGCTTTTGGTCGCCTCCCACGTCTTTGCCGGTCGTCATCTCTTTGCCGGGCCCCTCTTTGGCATTCAAGGTGCCGAAAATCTGAACGATGTTCTGCCCTTCCAGCCGAACCGCTGTCACTGCCCCGTGGATATGCGGAGGCGGCAGAATCAGCGAAGGATCGAGGATAAGATCGTCTGTGTCTGTGCGCACGCCCTGAACTTTGCCGTTTTTTATCAAATCGGCGATGTCGATGCCGAGCAAGTCCATCAACCCCTTGGCGGGCAAGTGCAGTGCCCTGATTTTCTCGGGGTGCAGTCGTATCTCACCATCGGACGTCGGTGTGAGAGTCCCGGCGATTTCAAAAGGAACGTCGCCCTTGCGAAGTTTCCCTTTCACCTTCAATTGGCCGTTTTCAACGGAGACAGCGATGTTCTTCAAAGGCGCATCCTGCCTCACAAAGACATACGAATTGAGCGCGTTGGCCAGTGAGCTGGCGCTAATGGCGATTTCCGCGCTGTCAATTTTCATATCGAATGAGTTCTTGTCGTCGAAGATCGGAAAAGGATTTTTGCCGACCGGGATGACGGCTCCCTGAAAGCTTCTGACGTGCACGACAATGGAATCCGTGAAGTGATACATCACGTTGCGCATCTCGGTGCGTACCGCTGCCGCATCCGGAGGGTCTTGCGGGGCGCTTGGTTCTGGGCGGCGGCGGCGAAATAAATCAGCGTGCAAGCCAAAGCAGCCGGGACCTGGAACCACACGAACCGGCGCGCCTTAATCGAATTAGATCGCTGCATGACACCCCTGTTTTCCCTGCGCAAAGGCAAGCAAACCTGCTCTCTTCTATTGGATGCGCGACTTTGCAGTGTGAGCGCGGACGCAAGGGCCACGCGCCGGAGGGGAGGAAAAGATCGAAAACGAAGCCGTCGAACTGTGCCAGCTAAGGACTTTGCTGCAGAGCGGAAGGCTGGGTTTGAGGCGACGTTACGGGCGCGCCGCGGCCGGCAATTTCGGAGCCGAGACCAAGCTTCTGCAGCGAAATCGCATCAAGTTTGCCGGTGGGACTGAGCCCGTGTGCGGATTGGAACGCCTTCATCGCTTGTACGGTGGACTCATCCCACTTGCCACTCGGCTGTGGGTTCGGCTGGCTCTTGTAGGCTCCCTGGGCCGCGAGGGCCGATTGAATCTGGGAGATGCGCGCGGGTGTCGGCGCGGTTTGCGCTTTTTGACGGGGCTTGCGCTTCTTCACCACTCGCGCCCTGGCGGCCTTGGACGTTGCCGGCTTGGCGACGGTTCTGGTGGTCTTCGGTTTGGTCGTTTGCGGCGCGGCGCTTGGGGTGCAGCGAAACCCAGCGTCGCGCACATGAGAACGGCCGCAGCGATCTTTAAGATGGCAGTCTTCGAGATGGCGATCGTTGAGATGGCGAGCTTTGAGGTTACGTCGAGGCGCATTATCGGCTCGATCCGCGGTTGCTCGGCGACGGCGGAACAACTCCCGAACAACCCCCGCTAAAAAGATGGTCAGCATGCGCTCGTTATCCGCATGACGCAACACTTTAAATACCACATCCTGACCGGGTTTCAGCTGGCCGACTGCTTTGCGGTAGTCGGCTGCGGAAGCGACGGGCTCGTGATTGATCTCCTGGATTAAATCTCCGCGCACAAAGCCTACGTCTTCGGCAAAAGTGGCCGGATGAATCTCGGAAACGACCGCGCCGCGATTGTTCGGGAAATCGGAGCGCCGCGTTCCACTCGCGCCAACATCTTCGACCTTGAGGCCAAAATCGGCGGGCGCGACGTCGGCAGGCTGCGAGAGCGATGGTTCGTCGTCGTAGCTGGCTACGCGATCCGGGAACAGCTTGGCGCGATCCTCCACCGTCGCGTCGGCTTCATGCTCGACGCCACTCCGCAGATACACGACGTGCACTTTATTGCCGATGGGCGTTTGCGCAATGGGATCCACAAGGTCGCTGCCCGTCTTTACGGGCTGGCCATTGACGCTAGTGACGACGTCGCCCGCCTGAATTCCAGCCTTGGCGGCGGGGCTATCGGGCTCCACATATTGCAGCACCATGCCGTTGGTCGCTCCCAGCCGGCGCAGCACAATGGGATTGCTGCTTTGCTCTTCGGTAAACGTCACGCCGATCGAGCCGCGGATCACCTTCCCGCGTTGGATCAGCTGGTTGTAAACGCCGATGGCCATATTCGAAGGCAAAGCAAAACCCACGCCTTCGTAGCCTCTTCCGCCGGTCATGATGGCGGTATTGATGCCGATCACGCTGCCGCTCATATCCACCAGCGGCCCACCGGAATTGCCGGGATTGATGGGCGCGTCGGTTTGCAGGAAATGCTGGAACTGCCGTCCTACGTTACCGCGGTCCTTGGCGCTGATGATCCCGGCGGTCACCGTGGCTTGCAGGCCGAAGGGGCTGCCGATGGCCAGAACCCAGTCGCCCACATGCACCCCGGTGGAATTGCCGAGCTTGACCACAGGAAGATCCTGGCTCGCCTCGATCTTGATGACCGCCAGGTCTGTCTCTTTGTCCACGCCGATGACTCTGGCCGTGTAGAGGGTCGGCTGGCCATTCAACTGCACCTGAATCTTCGTGGCCTGTTCGACCACGTGGTTATTGGTAAGGATGAATCCCTTTTTGTCGACAATAATGCCGGAACCGAGACTCCGCTCGGCCTCCGGGCCGGCGTCGGGAGAGTCGAAAAATCGATTAAAGAAATCGTGAAAGGGGTCCTGCCCCCCGCCGCCGCGGCCTTGCGGCTGGCCCTTCCGCTCAATCACCTGAGTGGTCGAAATATTCACCACGGCAGGCTCATCGCGTTCCACGATGCCGCGGAAGGCGTTCGACAGGACCACTGGGTTCGGGAGGTCGAGAGGAGTGGCGCCATTGGCCAGGAAGGCGCGTGTCGCGCCTACGCGTCCGGAAATTACGGTTCCGACCAAAATTCCGACCGACAGCGTAAGCAAAATGAGCAGGCTGGCGACAAGCTTGCGGCTCCGCGACCAACTGGCTAATTCCCGAAGGTGGAAACCCATGGTTGCTCCCGAAAGCCGCTAAATGCCGGCATAGATGGGATGCGGGATTATAGCATCCGTCCATGCCTCGAAAGGCAAACGGAAACTCCCAAGTTCCCCGAAGACAACCCCCGGTCGGAATTACGCCTGGCGGGCAGAAAGCGGCTCGACGCGGCTCCACGGGCCGCCCCTATGCTAGAATGCACTTGAATATGGCACCCCGAACGATGTTCCAGAAAATCTGGGAGTCCCACGTCGTACGTGAGGTTCCCGGCGAACCCAGCCTGATCTACATCGACCGCCATCTGGTGCATGAGGGCACTTCCCCCCAGGCCTTTGCCGGGATCGAGGCCGCCGGGCGCAAAGTGCGCCGGCCGGACCTGGCGTTTGCGGTCATGGATCACTCCGTCCCGACAAAAAACCGGGAATTGCCCATCCTCGACGAGAATGCCCGCCTGCAATTCGAGGCGCTGGCGCGCAATTGCAAAAAACATGGGGTAAGGCTGTTCGACATGTTCAGCCGCAACCAGGGCATCGTGCACATCATCGGGCCTGAGCTGGGCATCACGCAGCCCGGGCTGACCATCGTTTGCGGCGATAGCCACACGTCCACGCACGGAGCATTTGGCGCGCTGGCCTTCGGCATCGGAACCAGCGAAGTGGAGCATGTGCTCGCCACCCAGTGCCTGCTGCAGGATCGCTCGGCGACCATGCTGGTGGCGTTCCGCGGGAAGCGGCCGACGGGCGTCTCCTCAAAAGACCTTATCCTGACATTGATCGGCAAGATCGGAATCTCCGGCGGTACCGGCCACGTGATCGAGTACGCCGGGGATACCATCCGCGGGCTATCCATGGACGCGCGTATGACGATCTGCAATATGACCATTGAGGGCGGCGCGCGCGCCGGCATGGTGGCTCCGGACGAGACCACCTTCGAATATCTCGAGGGCAGGCCGTTTGTGCCCCGAGGCCGCGAATTTCAACAACTTGTCGACCAATGGAAGTCTCTGCCGAGCGATCCTGGGGCCAAATTCGACATGACGGTGGAGCTCGACAGCACCCAGATTGCTCCGCAAGTCACCTGGGGCACCAATCCCGGCATGGTTACGAGCGTCACCGGCCGCGTTCCGGATCCGAATTCGTTTCGGGACCTGGACGAACAGAAAGCCGCGGTTCGCGCGCTCGAATATATGGACCTCCGCGCCGGAACGCCCATCGTGGACATTCCGGTCGACCGGGTGTTCATCGGCTCGTGCACGAACTCGCGCCTGGAGGACCTGCGCGCAGTCGCACGCATGGTTCGCGGGAAGCACGTGGCGCGCTCGCTGAAAGCGGCGCTGGTTGTGCCCGGGTCGCGCGTGGTGAAAGCGAAAGCGGAAGAGGAAGGGCTGGACCGGATTCTGACGGATGCAGGATTCGAATGGCGCGATGCGGGATGCAGCATGTGTATCGGCATGAACGAAGATGTTTTGCCTGCCGGCGAGCGAAGCGCCAGCACATCGAACCGCAATTTCGAGGGGCGCCAGGGCAAGGGCAGCCGCACGCATCTGGTAAGCCCGATCATGGCCGCTGCCGCGGCTCTCGCGGGCCATTTCGTCGATGTCCGCGACCTCGGCGTGGACGTAACGGAGTAATACGATGCAGCCAATCTCCCAACACCAGGGCCTGGTCATGCCGCTCGACCGCGTCAATGTCGATACCGACCAGATGGTGCCCAAGCAGTTTCTGAAGGCTCTCACGCGTAAGGGTTTCGGACGCATTCTCTTTTACGATTGGCGCTACCTGCCGGGCGAAGTTCCCAATCCCGAATTTGTGCTGAACCTTCCCCGCTATCGGGGAGCATCGGTGCTGCTGGCTCGCGCCAATTTTGGCTGCGGCTCCAGCCGCGAGCATGCGCCGTGGGCCATCCTCGACTACGGATTCCGTGTGCTCATCGCGCCCAGCTTTGCGGATATTTTCTATAACAACTGCTTCAAGAACGGCATCCTGCCCATCACGCTGCCCGACGCGCAGGTGGAGGAACTGTTCAAGAGGGCCAACGCCAAAGCCAAGAGGATACGAGCTTACGGCAGACCTTCCCAGCCAGACCGTGACGGATGCGCAGGGGCTCAAGCTCCACTTCGAAATCGACGACTTCCGCAAGACGGTGCTCCTCGAAGGCCTGGACGATATCGGGTTAACGATGAAGCACGAGCCGGAGATCACGGCTTACGAGCAGCGCAGCCATCCGGCCGCGACGATGTACGAGGCGGTGGATTTCAAGCAGTAGTTTCGCACCTTTCGCCTCCGATTCTTTTCGCCCCCGATTCTTTTTGCCTACGACACTTTTTGCCTACGATTCCGCGGCGGCTGGCGTGGGCCCCAATAGTTCCGCAATCAGAATTCCACCCAGGATGAGTCCGGCGCCGGCCAAAGACCGCGCGCCGAGCCGCTCATGATAAAAAACGAAGGACGTCAGCCCGGCAAAAACCGGCTCCAGCGTGAAAATAATCGCCGCATGCGTCGCACTGGTGAACTGCTGCGCCCAAACCTGTGCCGAAAAAGCGAGGGCTGTGGCGAGGGTTCCCGTCGCAATCACGGCGAAAAGTAGTCCCCGCGTCCACACCACGCGAGCCGATTCCGCCCCAACCAGGGCAAAAATCGGCACGCACAGAGCCGTGAGCAGCGACGTGACCGCGATCTGAATCAGGCTCAGGGCACCCGGGGAAAAGCGGATCGTGTAATGACCGATGCTGATGACTTGCAACGCGAACATGAAGGCACAACCCAATACCAGCAGGTCGCCGCGGTTCAAGGCCGCCAGTCCAGAGGGTGGAACCGCAAGATAGTAGAGGCCGGCAAACGCGGAGAGTGCGCCGAGCCAAACCCACAAAGACAGGCGCCGCGACCCGAACAAGGCCAGCAGCAGAGGAACGAGCACGACGAAGAATCCCGTGATGAAGGCGGCCTTGGAGGGCGTGGTCAGCTTGAGGCCCGCCGTCTGAAATGCGTAGCCGCCGAACATGAAAAAGCCCATGAGCGCTCCGGCGCGAAAGCCGGTCGGGCCAATCCGCTTCAGCTCGCGACCGTAGATGAAGACCAAAACCGCGGTGGCCACGAAAAACCGCAGTGCCAGAAAGACAAAGACAGAGGCATCAGCCAGCGCGTCCTTGACCATCACGAACGTGGCGCCCCAGATCAAACAGCAGAAGATGAGCAGGAGGTCGGCTTGGAGCTTCCGGGACACGCGGTCTAGCCTAACCGTTGGTCACCCATTTGCAAAACGAATGAAACTGACCGCCACGGCTAGTTGGAGCCAAGTCTTGTGAAGTCCTCTTCTCCGAAGTTGGCTCAGCGGCAAAAAGCCACATTCCGATAATCCCGTTTTTCATGAGTTTGAGTCTAGTCCGGCGGTATCCTTCTATCATTCGCTCGACCAAAGTGTCATCGAGCTGCCATCATCGTCTCCACTTCTGCGCCGCGTCTGGCTCCCGGGTGATTCCATCGGTACGCCACGTCTACAGCATTGCTATCACAGTACGGACATCGGCCATGTCTGCTCAAAACGTCAACCATCCGCATGCAATTCGCACAAAACCATTCGTAATCGGTCATCCGTTCCATTTTCATACTCCTCTCTTTCTGGCTTCGTTTGACTTTTTCTCCGCTGCAAAACCTCAGGCTGCGACCGGGAACCGGCCTAATGTAGTTACCCTATCCATAACGCACTCCCAGCCCGCGGCTTAGTAGAAACTACCTACCCTGAACGCAGGATTCTCCGCGAGGGGCCTTACAGGGCTACTGTCAAAAGTTACAGGGGAAGGCCGACCCCTGATATGTTTCGAGACTGGCAGGAGATTACCAATTCAATCTTCTGTGGAGGCCCTGCCGGGCTGAGACAGCAAACGGATGTCTGGTTCGATTTTTCAACTTCAGCCCGATGGGGCCACAAGCGCAGCCCTGTGCCCTCGGGCAGGCGCTCCGCGCCATTCCGAAATATACAGTGGCTGTATAGTAGGTCAGAAAAAACAGCGTGTTTGCTCGTGGTTTGACCAACACGTTGAGCTTCCGGGACACGCGGTCTAGCCTAACCGTTGGTCACCCATTTGCAAAACGCATGAAACCGACCGCTAGTTGGAGCCAAGTGTTGTGAAGTCCTCTTCTCGGAACTTGGCCAGCCCCCCAGCGGCAATCTCGACGGTATTGGAAGCCAAACGCAGCGTCGTCTCGCAACCGTAATTGTAAGAGGCATGCGGATCGGCCTGGTGATGCTTTTGCTGCGGTCCCACCAACCAGGATGATTTTCCTTGGGGGGCGGCCGTACGCCGCGTTCCGAAGAGAGAGGATGAAAATGATCTATTTTCTTCTGCTGATGATCACTAGCAGCGCGCTGGTGCGTCCCCGTCGGGGAGAGTGGCTTGTGCACCCGTGTTCGGAAATCCCTCCGCCGCCTTTGCAACTGATTGAGTCTGTACCGCTTCGCTGCTGGCTACCGCGCCCAAAGTGTCAAGATAACGACCCAGCGGGCCTCTTCCAATCTCGAAATTTTGCCAGAACTGAGGTGCCGGAGCGGAAAATTCAAAACCGATGTCGAAGCCGCGCTGCTGCCGCGCCCTGACAGATAAGACGACGCACTGCTGCGTGCTTTCCTGTCCCTCATTCATCACGAGCAATTTCTGGCGGGGTAGGATCGCAGTCAGCATGGATATCAATCCTCCGTGCGCATTGATCTCGACGATGCAGGCATTTTCATGGAACGGGTTGTCGCCCGCGTAGCCGTACACGAATACTGGGACGCAGACATGGACCCTGCGCGTCCGCCGACGCTCCGGTGGCGGCGAAGTGTCTCTCCCCCACGTTGCGCAGTCTTTGCGATCAACGGGGGCGAATTCGGCCTGCTTCAGTGCATCGAAGATTTTGCTCAAGGTTTTGCTCTATAACGGAGACCCAAGGAAGCCGATCACTGGGCTGCGCTGGCCGTGCAGATTATGTGCGGCGCTCGCGAGGGATACGGTTGTACCTAATACTTGCGGCAACCACCACACGTGCCTCGCCCACCCTTGCCGACTTTTCATCATTCGGCGGCCCAGATAATCGAGTACGGTCGGGCTCACTTGGATCGCTGCGTACAGAGATGCATTACCGGCGAACGGTTTCAGTAACGGATTCAGTTCGTGACCTTGGCCCGACGAAATCACGCGGTGGGTAGACCATGCGTCGAATGTTGCGGCACTATGCTGCGCTATGGTCAGTGTGAGCCAGAGACGTCGGTTAGGCTGTTCGGAGCGGGGCTTTTCCGGACCTCGATAGACTGGCGCCAAAAATGCCTTTGGCGCGGACAACGGAAGTGACAAGAAAGTTGGAACAACAGTAGCTGAGCTAGCTGGCTCCAGCACGATATTACCGAGAGTAAGCACGGCGCTTGAACCCGAATCGGATGCAACCGTAGTGGCCATCGGAATCGAGTTCTGCGGGACCGCTGGAAGGTGAATGAGAAGTGCGGCAATCGCGAAGAGCATCACTAATCCTCTGACATGGAGGAAAACACCAACGTACTGTTCTAACAATACGGGAGATGCCGTAAAACCCTGAAGTCCAAGGACAGTTATCGGGGTAAAACCCTGGAGAAATCAGCAAAATCGTGTATCGCTAGCTGCTCTGGCGAAGACTAGCCTGCCCTCAGTCCCTAATTCTAGTCAATCTGGCCGGGGACTATGGCCTCTTTCGGAGACTATGGTCCCTTTAGGACAGAAGGTAAAAACTATGCGAGCCCAGCGTATGGTTCGTCCCCTCACGAAGAGGGCTAAAGATTTCCTATTTAAGGCTCTTCTGTGCCGCACAGAGGAGTTCCAGCACGAGCGATTGTGGCTCGGCCTCGCGGACACGGCCTTCGCCCGAAGCCCACGGCACACGCCACGAAGATCGCGTCACGGCGCATGGCATAGGAAGCTTGGCACAAACCGAAGGAAATGATTCGCAAATGGTAGGGCGTGTCTTACTGGCGGACGACCATCCTGCGGTGCGGAAGACCCTGCGGGCTCTTCTCGCTGAGGTTTCCGTAGGAATCTGTGGTGAAGCGGAAAACGGGAAGCAAGCCATCGATAAGGCTTGCGAATTGCAACCTGATGTCGTTGTTCTGGACCTGGTTATGTCCGAAATGAATGGACTTGAGGCGGCCTACGAGATCCGTCAACGCTCACCTTCCTCCAAGATCATATTGATTAGCCTCCACTTCCCACCCGAGGACGGTTTGGCCTTCGCGAACGCGCTTCTAGCAAATGCTTTCGTACACAAGTCGGCTTTGGCAAGCGATTTGGTGCCTGCAATTGAGCGTGTACTCTCCGCAAAAATTGGCACACCTGAAGCCGTGCTCGTCCTTGATCACGTCGAGCAACCGTAGACGCGGCACTAACTGGCGTCCGCGGGGTATAGAGTATCTAGCCTCAGGGCTTACGGTGTTACAGGTATTGAACGGACAGTCCGCTGGTGATTTCTATTACGCTAGTCTTACGGGCAAAAATATAAAACATAAAGTGGTGAGGTATGGAGCTATCAGCCCTTCCGGAGCGCCGCAAAACACCAAGGACAACAGTAGAAGCCATCACATACATCAGTTTCGACGCAGATAATGGCGGCATTTTATCGAATATCTCTAAGGAAGGACTTTGCTTTCACGCCGCTCGTCCTGTCCAACAGACGGAGAGACTCCGGGTCTCGTTCTCTGTCAACGGCACGCCAATCGAAGCCTGCGTCGAACTGATATGGCTAGATGAGACGCAAAAGACAGGAGGCTTCCGATTCATTTCGCTATCCCCGGAAACCCATAAACAAATCGGTCAATCGATCAGTGGGTCCACAGGTTTAGCCGCCGCCCCGGTGGGGGCAGTGCGGTCGGCACCCGAAACGCGGGCGTTTCGTGCGCTCAACGCAAGCGGATCGGACCACTTCTCGCTTCGGCGATTGAAGAGCTGCAGCGTGATGCGAGTGATGCAACGGCTCTGGGTCGCTGGCGAAACCGCAAAGATATGGACTATGGTTTCGGCGTTGGCGGTCTCCATGTATGGGTTCGCTCTGCGCGTTATGGGCGGTCGCCGCCGGGTCTCGCGGCCAAGAACTGAAGTGCCCTACGCTCGACCCTCACCTCAGAGTTTTCCAGCACAGAACAAGGCAGCGGCGACTTGGTTCTTCCGCGGCTTGTTGACCGGACTTTTGATCGGAGCTCTTGTGGGGGCTACGCTTCAGCTCAGCATTTATCGCCGTCAGTTCGGCGAGTTACTCATTGACTTCGGAGGACGACTCGCGGCAAAACCGGCTCAAACAGTGCCACTGGCGCCCGCGAGGAACATGCAGTGAGGCGGTAGTCGCGAGTAAGTGGAGCGGTCTCGCTACCTGACAGTTCCGTTTTCCGGGAAGTAGCCCAAACCTGGGCCGAGGAAGGGTTCTAGACATCGCGATACCCCTTAGTGAATCGCGTAGGACCTTCTGCGATTTAGGACACCCTCCCCCTTCCGGCAAGCGCTCCACGCCCTTCCGAGATATAAAGCGGTTATACAGCAGGTCAGAGAAACAGCGTGTTTGCTCGTGTTTTGACCAACACGTTGAGCTTCCGGGACGCGCGCGGCAGGAGGACGGTCAGGCTATTCAGTCGCTGGGTGGATTCAGCCCGGCTACCTGCACCAACGTAAGCAGCACACGTTGCATCCCGATTTCGCGGCCGGAGGGGTCATACCATTCGTCGAGTGAATGAGCGCCACCCGAGCGTCCGCCAGCGCCCACGGCAATCGCGGGAATGCCCAACGACAGAGGAATATTGGCATCGGTGGAGGACCGTTCGATGCGCGAGCGATTGCCGAGGTAATCGTCGGCTGCCTGCACCGCGGCGAGAAGCGGAGAGTTGTCCGGCAATTCGCCGCCCGGCCGCATGCCGAGTACTTTGGTATCGATCGACAATCCGGCGCCCCCGGTCACGCCGCGTTCGCGCGCCGCTTCCATTTCCTGATCCACGCCGCTCTGGATCGCCTGCCGCAGGATATTTTCCAGCTTCAGGATTTCCGGCTCGGCTTCCGAGCGCAGGTCCACTTTGATAAAGGCCTTCGCGGGAATCGAATTCACCGATGTGCCCCCTTCAATATTGCCGATGTTGAAGGTGGTACGCGGGCTCTCCGGCACGGGTGTCTTCACGAAGAGCGCAATTCCCCTCCCCAGCGCATGGATGGGATTGGGAACGCCAAAGTCGGACCAGCTATGACCGCCGGGGCCGCTGATGGTGATCTCCACGCGACGCGAGGCCAAGCCCGCGGTCGAAATGTAGTCCGTCGATGCCCCATCGAGAGCAATCACGTAGCGCAACTGCTTGCGATAGCTCTCCACCAACTTGCGAACGCCCCGCAAGTTGCCCTCTCCCTCTTCGCCTACATCGGCAACGAAGAGAATGGAGCTGCGCGTTTCGAGTTTCGTTTCGCGCATGATGCGCGCGATGGCGCTCAGGGTGGCGAGCCCGGTTCCGTTGTCGGAGATGCCCGGGGCACGCAGCTTGCCTCCCTCGCGGCGCACGCGCACATCCGTGCCCGCCGGGAAGACGGTATCCAGATGGGCGGTGACCATGATGAAGTCGGACTTGGCGCTGCCCGTGCGCTCACCAATTACGTTTCCGACCTGATCGGTGTGCACCTTCAGGCCGGCATCTTCCAAAAGCTTGGCAAGATAGGTTCCGCGGCGGGATTCATGGAAAGTGGGCGCAGGTATTTCCGTGATGCGCACCTGGTCCTCGGTCACTGAGGCGGCCTCGCCGGCGAGTTTCGCCAGCGCCTGCCGCACGCGCGGATCGGCGGTGATCTCCGCCGCCGAGGAGCGGCCTGCCCGAACGGTGTTGCGTGTAGAGAGTACTCCCACCGCCGAGAGCATAACGCACAGCAGGCCCCAAGTCATAATTTGGGCTATACGGCTTCGGGTGTGCATGAGCTTGAGCATCAGGGCCGCGGCGAAACCGGGACAGCCTGAGGCCCGCGCGCGATGCTCTCCGCCTTCGTGCTAATGACTCGATTGCTGCCCGCAGAGCGCCAGGATCTCTTCATCGGTCAACACGCGCGAGGCTTGCTTGGCTGTCTCGAAAATTCGCAGAACCAGCTCTTCGGTTACGGCAATGTCGTGCCGTTCGAGCCAGTATTGCACGTTTGAGTGGCCGCTCAGGGGACCAATTTCAATCACCTGCTCGAGGCCAAACAGATGTGAGGGCACGCCGCTGTACACCATATTCGCCAGCATCGGGTCGGATCTCTTGAACGCCTTGATGATGGCGGCGGCGTGCACGCCCGTGGCGGTGCGGAAGGCGTCACGCCCGACGACCGGGTAATTGGGCGGAATCGGAATCCCTGTGGCGCGAGCTACGGTCTCGCAATAGCGCTTCAATTGCGAAAGATCGCGGTCGATCAAGCCGAGCAGCCGCAGGTTCACCAGCAGCAACTCCATGGGAGTATTGCCCACGCGTTCGCCCAGCGAATTGGCCGCTCCATGCACCTGGTCCGCACCGGCGAGGACGGCGGCCAACGAATTCGCCACCGCCAGGCCACGGTCGCAGTGGCCGTGCCAGTCCACGCGTATCCTGGCACCGGAGGGCGCCACCACTTTCTCGCGCACGAATTTCACCAGGCTGTAAGCCCCGGCGGGCGTGGCGTGGCCCACGGTATCGCACAAAACGATGGAGGTGGCCCCACAACGAATGGCCGTGGAGTAGAGCCGCTCGACGGTTTCCGGGTCGGTGCGCATCGTGTCCTCAGTGACGAACATCGCCGGCAATCCCAGCCGCACGGCAAAGCTCACCGCGTGTTCCACGGTGCGTTGCAAATGATCGGTGGTCCAGTTTTCGACGAGCCTGCGGATGGGACTCGAACCGAGAAACGTGGACGCCTCAATGCTGATGCCGACGCGCTGCGAAATTTCGGCGATGGGGCGGATATCGTGTTCGTGAGTTCGCGCGGCGCAATTCGGCCGGATCTTCATGCGCGAACCGGCGATTTCCCTGGCCAGAGCTTCGGTATCGGCGTAGGCGCGCGGTCCGGCGCCCGGCAAGCCGATATTCACCATTTCGATGCCGAGAGCTTCCATCAGATGGAGGATCTCTATTTTTTCACCGATGGAGGGATCGATTACGGAGGGATTCTGCAGACCGTCGCGCAGGGTCTCATCGTCGAGCGTGACCTTCCGGTTCGGGTCGAATTGGACCGGCCCAACGTTGTTCCAGTCGTAGATCAGCTCTGCTTCATTCATCGCCGTAAACCCATCGTCCCTCTCGGGATCGGCACAGAGCCGTGATCGGGCTGCCTTAACGGGCGGCCCTAAATTTGGGCGGCCCTAATAGCGCAGGGTGAAGCTGTGAGGCAGTTGCTCGGGATCGGGCCGGTAGAGCGTTTTGCAGAATTCGCACCGGTAGATCTCCGCCTTGGGCCCGACGAGCGCCTCGATCTCCTTGGGATAGTCATACCAGCGCTTGAGATGCCCCGCGCAAAGCTTGCCCTTGGCATCTTTTTCGTCGCAGGAGCGCTGCCGGTGTTTGCGAATCTTTACTTTCGGCGGCGCTGGAATTTCGGCCACCGGCGCGGCAGTTGCAGTCGCCTGCGTGCCGGCAGCAACTTTCTGCGCTGCGTCTGGTGTATCGCCCATGCGTCGTATCTCCTGCCGGTTTCCCGGTACGTTAGATTCGCTGGCCGCCGAAGAAGGCGGGCGCCGCGCCGGCTCCCGTAGCGCGGATGCTTATGTATTTTACTCGAAGCGTCCGGAGCAGGCCATCGTTGACTAAAGCACTGCGCCTCCAGCGCTGCGAGGATTCCCCCTAGCTCTTGACGCGTTTCTCGGTGAGTGAAGCAGCCGGATCGGGGTACTCGACAGAATGCAGGCACAAACCCTCCGGTGGCGCCGTCGGTCCGGAACAGGCGCGATCGCGCCTTTCAATCAGCCGCGGAATGTCGCTCGCAGGCCGCTGGCCGCGGCCTACTTCCAAAAGCGTGCCGACAATTTTCCTTACCATGTATCGCAAAAAAGATGAGCCGCGGACGACATAAGCCCACTCCTCGGGATAGGGCTGCAAGCCGCAAATCGAGGCCGCCGCGTCGCCGCTCTTCGGACCAATCAATCAATTGAGAGCAAAAAATGGAACGGACCATGGTTCGCTCCCGATCTTCATCCTCCGAACCCGTGGAAGCTGCAAACGAAGTGAAATCGCGCAGGCCCTCGAAATAACGCGCGGCCTCCGCCATGGCTGCAAAATCGAGTTCCTGCCGGACATGCAAGACGTAGCGCCAACGGAATGGCGGAACAACGCCGCCGCGATAAATCGAATAGACGTAGGTTTTGGCCTGAGCCATCCACCGCGCATGAAAGTCCGGTTCCACCTCTTCCGCTGCCCGAATGCGAATCGACGGCGGCAGCAACGCGTTACAGCCGCGCTTGAACTCCTCCGGGGTGAGTTCGGATGGCGTCTTGAAATTCACGACCTGTCCCCAGGCATGGACACCTGCATCGGTGCGGCCCGCCGCATATAAAATCACGCGTTGCTGGGTGAGCTGCCGCACGACGCCCTCGAGCGTACCCTGAATCGTCGGCTGCCCGGGCTGGCGCTGCCAGCCGCTAAAATCAGTGCCGTCGTAGGCCACGGTCAGCTTAATGTTGTGCATAGCGGGGCCAGATTATCCCACGTTGTCAAGCTGGCCGGGCCACAGTACACTACTGCGTCTTATTGGCCGCTTAGGAAGGCTTTTGCGCGGCCGCCTGCGTGACGGGCATGCGGCGAGAGTGTCGCTACTGAACGTTCTGCTCACATTCGTGAAACAAATACCTCCTGCCTCACGTTACAACAACTTGATGTTTGTGCATTAGCGCTGTCCCCGAAGTTTGGAAGCTTCACGCGAAAGGAAAACGAATGACCGGAAAGCTCTGCCGTTCGATTGCCGCTGCCTGCCTTACGGTGTTGATCACAATTTCGCCCGTGGCCCCGGTGCTGGGCCAGAATCAAGCGTCGCCAGCACCGCAGTCACCCACCCAGAACCCGCCAGCGCAGCAAGCCCCGCCGGCGTCGCAATCGCAGACTCCCGCTGGGGGCCAGACACAGCCGCAGTCGCCCATCCCCTTTAATATCGCGGCGGGCCCCGACTTTACGCGGCCGAAGAAGCCATATCCCACCTTTCTCGCTCCTTACACGCCGATTCAAGTCGACCAGCCGCAATTTATAAACTCTCCGAAGCTCAATGACCTCATTCACGATGGCAAGCTCCAGCTGAGTCTTCGCGACGCGATCCAGTTGGCGCTGGAGAGCAATCTGGATATCAGCGTCAATCGGTATTGGTCCTGGATGGCGGAGACGGATATCTTGAGGGCCAACGGCGGCGGCACCCAGCGCGGCGTGCAGATTTCGAGCGTGCCGCAGGCGTTCGCAAACATTCCGGCGATCACTTTCGACCCGATCGTGACCGGAACGTTGAGCCTGGATAGCCGCAAGCTCCCGGTCAACAACCCTCTCACTTCCGGCACGGGTGTCGCATCCACTTCCGCTGCGTTCCTCGGAACACACTCCGAAATCGCCAATCTTGCGTACGCTCAAGGCTTTGGTACCGGCACGAATCTCGGTCTTTCCCTGGCTACCACGCGCTCCTCTTCCACGTCGACGGCCGTTTTCTTCAACCCCGCCGTGCAGACAACTGCATCGATCTCTCTTACGCAACAATTGCTGAATGGCTTCAGCCGTCTCGCGAACGAACGCTACATTCGCATGTCCATCCTCACCAAGAAAGCCGTCGATTACGCCTTTGCGCAGACGTTAATTACCGATATCACCGCGGTCGAAGACGACTATTGGGAGCTCGTTTTCGGCCGGGGAAACGTGGACGTGCAGCAACGCGCCGTGGACCTGGCCCAACGACTCTACGAGGACAACCAAAGGCAAGTGCAGGTCGGCACGCTCGCGCCCATCGAAATCGTGCGCGCGCAAGCGCAACTCGCCACCGCACAGCAGGCGCTGATCAGCGCGCAGACAGTTCAACTGCAGCAACAAACGGTCTTGATGAGTGTGATCACCAAAAACCCGACCGCGCCCGAGTTGCGAAACGTGGAGATTGTTCCCACGGATACCGTCCAGAACCCACCGCAAATCGAGACCATGCCATTAACAGATGCCGTCAATGAAGCGCTGGCCAAGCGTCCCGACGTCCAGGAAGCTCGCGTGGCCATCGATGGAGATAACCTGAACATTAAAGCCACGCGCAATGCGTTGCTGCCCATTCTCAGTCTCTCCGCCTTCGCCACCGGAGTGGGGCTTAACGGTATGTCCAAGACGCTTGCTCCCGGCGGCTTTACGGATGCCGCCGGCAGCGCCCTGACGGGCACCTCGCCCGAATATTTCGCCCAACTCGCGCTGACTCTGCCCATTCGTAACCGCGTCGCTCAGGCAGATAGCGCACGATCCCAATTGGCCGAGCGGCAGGACCAGGCGCGCCTGCAGCAAACCATTAACAACGTCGCGGTGGACGTCCAGAATGCACAGATCACGCTGGAGCAGGACCGCGCCGCGCTCGTTGCCGCCCAAAAAACCCGCGAACTGCAGGAACAAACCCTCGACGCGGACCAGAGAAGACTGCAGGTGGGCGCTTCGACGATCTTCATCGTCGTCACCGACCAGCAGTTGTTGGCCGTGGCCGCCGCCGCCGAGGTCCGGGCAGGTGTAAACTTGGTGGAGGCGCTGGTGAACTTCCAGCGCGCCATGGGTCGCACCCTGGAAGCCAACAACATCACCATCGCCGACGCAAAGTCAGGAACGATTCCGCGTGATACGCTGATTCCAGGGACTAAGCCTGACGGGCGAACTCGTCGGCCAGAAGTCGAATTCATCGAGGTGAGCACAAACGAATGCCACTGGAATTCAGAACCCAATTAAGCAAAATGGACGGGCCGCACCCTTTGCTTGATTGCCCTGGGCGCGGTCCTTGGAGTGAGCGGATGCGGCTCGCAGGCGCCGCAAGCTCGCCGGTTTCAATTGAAAGGGACCGTCGTTCAGGTCGATAAATCCCAGAACCATCTGGTTGTGGATCATGAAGAGATTAAAGGCTTCATGGGCGCGATGACGATGCCCTACCCGATCGCGGACCCGAAGGATCTCGATCGGCTCTCACCCGGCGACCAGATCACTGCGGATGTGGTAGCCAGCCAGAGTGAAATTCACCTGGAAAATATCGTTGTGGTGAAAAAGTCGGACGGGAAAACTCCTCCGCCTGGCGCTCGCCTGCAGCCCTCGGATCAGGGAACCCAGGCTCCCCGGCTTCACTCTCGTAAATCAGGATGGCAAACGCATTCGCTTGCAGCAGTACCGCGGCAAGTCGGTTTTGCTGACGTTTATCTACACGCGCTGCCCTCTGCCCGATTATTGCCCGTTGATGAGCCACAACTTTGCGGAAATCGAAAAGGCCCTGGCAAAATCTCCCGAACTCTACGCCAAGACGCACCTGCTGAGCATCAGCTTTGACTCGCAGTTTGATACTCCGGAAATATTACGTAAGTACGCGCGGCAGTTCGTTTCAGACCGAGGCCCGCGCACCTACGAGCATTGGGAGTTCGCCACCGTACCGGCCGCCGAAAAAACCGACGTTACGAAGTTCTTCGACGTCTTTATTAGCGAACAGGAAGGCCAGATCACCCATTCCATGAGCACGGCAATCATCTCGCCCGACGGGCGCGTCTACAAAACTTACAGCAGCAACGACTGGAAGCCCGCGGACGCACTCACGGATTTAAGCCGCTTCCGTCACTGCCGATTCCGCCGATAAGATCACGCAATCCTTCGGGCGCTAGTCGCTGGCAAACGCTCGCGCTGGCAAACACCCGGGCAGACGCCGGTATCGGCCTGCACGCACCGGATCGAGTCCGGTCGCTCCTTCGAAGGCAATCGCTTTGTTCCTCACTTGGCAGGGCCTAGAATAGACCTATAGAAATGTCAGCGTGAGCAATGCTCCGAAATTGGGAGCATCGCCGAGCGGCTCGCAAGAGACTGCCGGGATGAGCAAAGAGAAACCCACCGATTTATCTGCTCCGAGCGGGGCGACTCGTCCCCGCTGCGCGGCCGCAGCGCTTCACAACTGTATCCGGCCATCCCATCCGGCAGCTTTATACCGCCGCGGATCTCGCGAACTGGGAGCCTCAACGCGATCTGGGCCTGCCGGGCGAGCCGCCCTACACTCGCGGCATCCATCCCACGATGTATCGTGGCCGGCTCTGGACCATGCGCCAGTTTGCAGGCTTCGGCGCTGCCGAGGATACCAACGCGCGCTTTCGATATCTCCTGGCGCAGGGACAAACCGGAATCTCCGTCGCCTTCGACTTGCCGACGCTGATGGGTTACGACTCCGATCATCCGCTGGCGAGCGGCGAAGTGGGCAAGTGCGGCGTGGCCATCAGTTCGCTCGCGGATATGGAAGTGCTGTTCGATCGGATTCCGCTCGCCGACGTCACCACTTCGATGACCATCAATTCGCCCGCCGCCGTCATTTGGGCCATGTATCTGGCCGTGGCCGAAAAGCAAGGCGCGGATTGGAAGCTGCTGTCGGGAACGCTGCAAAACGACATCCTCAAGGAGTACATCGCGCAGAAGGAATACATCTATCCGCCCGAGCCGTCGCTGCGGCTGGTGATCGACACATTCGAGTTCGGCGCTCACCGCACGCCGCGCTTCAATCCGATCTCCATCAGCGGCTACCACATTCGCGAAGCCGGTTCGACGGCCATTCAGGAGCTCGCGTTCACGCTGCGCGACGGCATCGAATATGTCGAGCGTGGCATCCGCCGGGGCCTGGCCGTGGACGACTTCGCGCCGCGGCTCTCGTTCTTCTTCAACGCGCACAACGATTTCTTTGAAGAGATCGCCAAGTACCGCGCCGCGCGGCGGATCTGGCAGCGGGAGATACGCGACCGCTTTGGCGCGAAAAATCCGCGCTCCTGGGCGCTGCGCTTCCACGCGCAGACGGCCGGCTGCTCGCTCACGGCGCAGCAGCCTTACAACAATGTGGTGCGCACGGCGATTCAGGCGCTTGCCGCGGTAATGGGCGGCACGCAATCGCTGCACACCAATTCGCTCGACGAAGCCTGGGCGTTGCCCACCGAATTCGCCGCGACTCTGGCGCTGCGCACGCAGCAGATCATCGCGTATGAGAGCGGCGTCACGAATACCGCCGATCCGCTGGGCGGGTCCTACTTTGTCGAAACGCTCACCAATGAGCTCGAGAGCGGCGCCCGCGACTACATCCGAAAAATCGATGCGCTCGGCGGCATGGTCGCGGCCATCGAGCGCTCGTATCCGCAACGTGAGATCGCCGAGGCCTCCTATCGCTATCAGCAGGCCGTGGATCGCAAGGAAAAAATCATCGTAGGCGTGAACGAATACGCCGCCGAGGAAAAACCGATCGAAGTGCTGCAGATCGACGAAAGCGTCGCCTTGCGCCAGCAGGAGCGAATGCGCCGCCTGCGCGCCGAGCGCTCCGGCGAAGAGGTGCGCCGCCGGCTCGATATTCTCAAGCGTGCCGCTGAAGGCACGGAAAACCTGATGCCGCACCTCTACGACGCCGTGAAAGCCTACGCCACCCTGGGCGAAATCTGCGATGCCCTGCGCACCGTCTTCGGCGCCTATGAAGAGGTCGCCATCACCTAGCAACGCTACTTCGCCGACGTACATTTGCTATATTCTCTTCCGGCCATGCCCGCAGCGGAAAATTCGCGTCCTGATCGCCAAACCGGGCCTCGACGGCCACGATCGCGGCGCCAAGATCATTGCCCGCGCGCTGCGCGACGCCGGCATGGAAGTCATCTACACCGGACTGCGGCAGACACCCGAAATGATTGCCTCCGCCGCCGAGCAGGAAGACGTGGACGTGATCGGGCTTTCCATCCTTTCCGGCGCGCACAACACTCTGTGTCCCCGGCTGATGGAGTTGCTGCATGCCAAGCATATGGACGACGTGGCTGTGCTGGTCGGCGGAATCATTCCCGAAGCGGATATCCCCGGCCTGAAAAAAGCCGGCATCGCCGAAATTTTTCTGCCGGGAACACCCACGCAGGAGATTGTGGATTTTGTCCGCAATCATGTGCGCGCTCACGACTGAGTGATGGCCCTGGAGCATCGGTTTCGGCTACCCTGAGAAAATATGAGTACCACTCTGGAATCCCGCATCCGCCATAACTCGCCTGATTTCGAGCAGAACACGCGTCGCATGGTGGACCTGCTCACCGAAATCAAAAACGAAGAGGCGCGTCTGCAAGAGGGCGGAGGAGCCAAAGCCGCTGAAGCGCAGCACAAGAAAGGCCGGCTCACGGCGCGCGAGCGCGTCGCCCGGCTGGTCGACCCCAAGACAGAGTTCTTCGAGCTGGGGATTTACGCCGCTTACGAAATGTATCAGGAATGGGGCGGCGCTCCGGCCGCGGGCACGATCACCGGCCTGGCGCGCGTCGCGGGCCGCCTGGTGATGATCATTGCCAACGACGCCACGGTGAAGGCCGGCGCATTTTTTCCGCTGACCGCCAAGAAAGTGATTCGCGCGCAGAATATCGCCATCGAAAACCGTATCCCGACCATCTATCTGGTGGATTCCGCCGGCATTTTTCTGCCTTTGCAGGAAGACGTCTTTCCGGACACCGACGACTTCGGCCGCGTTTTCCGCAACAACGCGGTGATGAGCGCCATGGGCATTCCCCAGATCACGGCCATCATGGGTATGTGCGTCGCCGGTGGCGCTTATTTGCCCGTGATGTGCGATCACATTCTGATGACCGAGGGTTCGGGGCTTTTTCTGGCCGGCCCGGCGCTCGTGCAGGCGGCCATCGGGCAGCGCGTCTCGGCGGAAGAACTCGGCGGCGCGAAAATGCACGCGCAGGTGAGCGGCACCGTGGATTTTCGCGAAGCCGATGACGACGCGTGCATCGAACGCATCCGCACGCTCGTGGGCCTGATGGGGCATCCCGTGAGGCCCGCTTCGATCACATCGCGCCCAAGCCGCCCTCCTATCCCGCCGAGGAGATTTACGGCATTTTTTCATCCGATCCGGCGCGGCAATACGACATGCACGAGATCATCGCGCGAATCGTGGACGGCAGCAGCTTTGAGGAATATCGGGCCGAATACGGCAAGACCGTGCTCTGCGGGTACGCGCGCATCGGCGGCTGGGCGGTGGGCATCGTGGCCAATCAGAAGATGCACGTCTCCACCATCGATCCGGGCACCGGACAGCGCCGCGTGGAATTTGGCGGCGTGATCTACACGGAATCGGCGGAGAAAGCGGCTCGCTTCATCCTGGATTGCAATCAGAACCTGGTGCCGCTCATCTTCCTGCACGACGTCAATGGATTCATGGTGGGCAAAGAGGCGGAGTGGAGCGGCATCATTCGCGCCGGAGCCAAGATGGTGAACGCCGTGGCCAATAGCGTCGTCCCGAAAATCACCGTGATTATTGGCGGCAGTTTTGGCGCCGGCCATTACGCCATGTGCGGCAAGGCCTACGATCCCCGGTTTATTTTCGCGTGGCCGACGGCGCGCTACGCCGTGATGAGCGGCGATTCCGCCGCGGAAACGCTCGCGGAAATCAAAATCAAACAGCTTCAGCGTGAAGGCAAAAAACTCTCCGCGGCTGAGATCGAGGAGCTGAAGGAGTCGGTGCGTGCGAGCTACGAGCACCAGACCGACCCGCGTTACGCCGCCGCCAGGCTTTGGGTGGACGCCATTCTGGACCCCGCGCACACACGCGAAGCCCTCATCTGGGCGCTCGACGCCGCCGCGCTCAATCCCGAGGTACGCGAATTCAAGACCGGAGTGCTGCAAACCTAGACCGAGGCCCCCCACAATCCATGGAAACCGTGAAGATCATTGAATGCCCGCGCGATGCGTGGCAGGGATTGCCGCAGCAGATTCCCACTCGGGTGAAAGCAGCGCATCTGCGCACGCTCGTGGACGCGGGCTTCCGGCATATCGATGCCGTGAGCTTCGTTTCGCCGCAGCATGTCCGGCAGATGGCGGATAGTGAAGCGGTGCTGCAAGAACTCTTTGCTTCCCTGCCCTCCGGCCACGAGGCTCCCGAAATCATCGGCATCGTCGTAAACGAAAAAGGAGTGGAACGAGCGCTCGCGGCGCCGGGCGTGACCACGCTGGGCTATCCGTATTCGATGTCCGCATATTTTCGCCGCGCCAATGCCAATATGTCGCGCGCGGAGTCGCGCGCGCTTGGTGGAGCAGCTGAGGAAAGCCACGAAGAGCGAGGGCCGCGGCCTGTTGGTCTATATTTCCATGGCTTTCGGCAATCCCTATGACGAGCCCTGGGGGCCGGAACTCGTGGAGGACACGCTCATCTGGCTGAAAGATATCGGCGTGCACACGGTCTCGCTGGCGGACACCGTAGGGACGGCGACGCCGGAAGCTGTCGGCAAGCTATACTCCGCCGTGAAGGACTGCGTGGCCGGAATTGAGCTCGGCGTGCATCTGCACAGCAGGCCCGAGGGAATGGCGGAGAAAGTAATGGCTGCCTACAATGCCGGGTGCCGGCGATTCGATTCGGCGCTCACCGGACTCGGCGGCTGTCCCTTTGCCGGCGACGAATTGGTGGGCAACATCGCCACGGAAACCGTCGTGCGCACGCTTGCCGAAAACGGAGTCGATACCGGCCTCGAGCTTTCCGCGCTTGCGCCGGCGCTTGCGCAGGCCACGGAAATCCGCAATCGCTACGCACACGCCTGAGCCGCAATGCCTCCGTACAGCACAATCAAGCTTGAAAGCGATGCCGAACTCGCCCTGATCACGCTCAATCGGCCTGAAAAGCGCAATGCCATCTCGGCGACCATGATCGACGAACTCATGGCCGCGCTCGGCGAAGTGGAATCGGGCGGAGCGCGAGTCGCGATCATCGGCGGGGCCGGCAAGGCATTTTGCGCCGGAATGGATCTTGAAGCGCTGAAAGCGCTGGCAGCGCACTCGCCCGAACAAAATCTGGCCGATGCGCGCAGGACGGCCGGATTTTTTCGCCGCTTGTGGAGTTTTCCCAAACCCTTGATCGCCGCGGTCCAGGGCGCCGCGCTGGCGGGAGGGTGCGGCATTGCCACGCTTTGCGATTTCACGCTCGCGGCGCCGGAAGCGACCTTCGGGTACACCGAAGTGCGGGTGGGATTCATGCCCGCTCTGGTCTCGATGTTTCTCGAGCGGCAGGTGGGAGAGAAGTTGGCGCGCGATCTCTTCCTCACCGGCCGAATTCTCGACGCTGCCGAAGCTCAGGCCATCGGCCTGGTTACAAAAGTAGTGCCGGCGGAGCGTTTGCTCTCCGCGGCGAAGGAGCTTGCCGCTACCCTGACTGCCAATAGCCCCGGAGGCGTGCTGGCAACGAAGCGCCTGCTGGTGCGCGCCAGCGAAGCCGAGATCGATCGCCGCATCGAGCTGGCCGTGGCCGAAAGCGTGGCCATCCGTGCGACGCCGGATTTCCGGGAGGGGCTCGCCGCGTTCCTGGAAAAACGCAAACCGCGCTGGGCCCAATCTGATCGGCAAAAGTCTGACGGGCAAAAGCCGACGGGCAAAGAGATGAACGAGTGGTCGGAGACGCTCGCTCGCGTGCGCTACAAGGAAACCGACCAGATGGGCATGGTGTACTACGGCAACTACTTCACGTTTTTTGAAGTAGGCCGTGTCGAGTACATGCGTGAACGCGGCATCGCCTACAAAGAGATGGAGCGCGAGGACGACAGTTACATCGTGGTGGCCGAAGCGAACTGCCGCTACCTGCGCCCGGCGCGCTACGACGACCTGTTGCGAATCAGGACGCGCGTGAGCGAAGCGCGCCGCCGCACCATCCGCTTCGATTACGAGATCCTCCACGATGGCACGGGCGAATTACTGGCCACCGGCGAGACATCTCACGTGATTTGCAATGGCGAAGGGCGGCCGAAATCGCTGCCCGAGAAGTATCGGCGATTCTTCCCGCTCCGGGTAAAAGCCGAGCGTGCCGCAGACAAATAGAGGGATGGCCGGACACGCTCGATCATGCGAGATTCCGAAACAAGAACGAACCCATCCGCAGCGCGGCTGCATAGCTGAACGGCGCGAGCTCCAGCGAGTAATGGCCGCACGGCAGCGACAAAACCTCGCTATCCATCCCTGTGCCCCGTACTTCGCGGATGATCTCCTCGGAAAACTGGGGCAAAAATGTGGGATCGTAGCGGCCGCTCACCATGAGCATTTTCTGCGTGCTCCCTCGCATCCGCCCGACATAGGGAAAAGGGCTGATCGGCGACCAGAAGTTGCGGAGATCGTTCGCGCTGACTTTTGTCCGTAAGCTTTCCCAGACGTGGGCCGTGTTCATTCCCGTGCGCACCACGTCCGCAAAATAGGTGGAGACGTGCAGGAAGACTCCGGCACGCACCATCGGGTCGTGAGCCATGGTGATGAATCCGACTGCCGAACCGATGCTTGTGCCCACCAACCCCAATTTTCCGTAACCCTGCTGCGCGAGCCATATCAGGCATCTGCGCACGTCGTGGACGGCCTGCTGATTGGCTTGCAGCGTGAGACCGATATTGGGGCCAACGAGGTGGTCGGCGCGCTCGTGCCCTGGCACGGAGCGCCGGTCGTGGTAAGGCATGGATAAGCGGAGCGCCGTAATTCCCAAACGATTCAGCCACAGGCAGATTTTTACCTGCACATCCCACTTGGCGTTCCACTGCGGCAGCACCACGACGGCGGGACCGGATTTGCTGACGGCAAAAAGACGCGCGTGGACGCGGTTATTTTCCGGCCAAGGCGACTGCACACTGCTGGTAAAGGTCAGAACACGGTCGCCATGCGCGCCATTGCTGGCCGCCTGCTCACGAGGATGGAGCACGTAATCCGCTGCCGGGTCGGTCCGGAACCACGCTTCGCTATTCGCCAGCGTCCGTGGGACCCAGGCGTTGAGAAACCCGTGGGGGTCGGGATTGTCGCGGCCGCCGCCGATGTGCTCGAGTCCCCACTCAAACGGGCGCGCGCGCCGATTGTCGTCCGTGGTCCAGCGCCGATGCTCATAGCGGCGGATTCTCTCCTCAAGCCAGGGCATGTCGGGCAAATTATGGCATGCCGAGCTGGGCGCGGCCGCGGTTAAAGCGTTAAAGATGAGGCACGGTCAAGCGAGACGCCATTGAGGACGCCTGATGGTTGTGGCACAGTGAACTGGAGCCAGAGTTCAAAACAACATTGAACTGTAATTTTGATCTGACCCCTCCATGATCCCCATCGCCATCGCCGTATTTGTATTTGGCCTGATCATCGGAAGTTTTCTGAACGTCTGTATTCTCCGCATCCCGCTTTCGGAGTCTGTGGTGTTGCCAGCCTCGCATTGTCCGAAGTGCGGCACGTCGATCAAGCCGTACGACAATATTCCGGTAGTGAGTTGGCTGGTGCTGGCCGGACGTTGCCGGAAATGCAAGGCGCGCATCTCGGCGATGTACCCGATGGTGGAGCTGGCGACAGGACTCCTATTCGTGGCCTGTTACCTGGTTTTCGGGTTGAGCACCGAAGCGCTGAAGTGGACGATTTTCGGCGCGCTGATGATCGTGCTGACCATCACGGACATGCGCGAACGCATTCTGCCCGACAAGGTGAATTTCCTTGGCCTGGGGCTGGGATTGCTCCTGAGTCTTTTTACGCGACCCGTGGACGGCACAGCACTCTGGCTGGCCAATCGTTTGTTTGCCTTCCCTCCTCCGGAAGCGGCTCTCTCCTTTGCCGACGCCCTGATCGGCGCGGGCGTGGCCAGCGGTCTGCTCTGGCTCGTGGCCGAGGGCTATTTCCGAGCGCGGGGCCGGGAAGGCATGGGCCTGGGCGATGTAAAGATGATGGCCATGGCCGGAGCATTTTTGGGGGTGCAACGTGCTCTGCTCACCATTTTGCTGGGCTCGCTGCTTGGCAGCATCATCGGCATGGCGGTGATCGCAATTGGGCGAAAGGGGCGCGATTTCGAATTGCCATTTGGAACTTTTCTGGGCGCGGGAGCCATGCTGGTCGTTTTCTTTGGCTCGGCGGCACTCGATTGGTACCGCGCGTTCGCACATGTATAACCTGTACAAAAACCTGCTGACCGGATCGTGGCTGGCGTTCGCGCAAGCGCCATCAGTGCGTTTCGGCTGGGCGGCCGCGGCCGTCATGCTGGCGGCTTTCATCCTGGGATCCACGGCATTGATCTTGTACGCCGTCCGGCGCGGCCTGCGCGGACGGAAACCGGGCGATGACGGCGAGTTTTCGCTGCCCAAGCCTTCCATGGATAACCCCTCTGCATTCATGGCCGCGTCGATGCAGGCCGTGATTCAGAAACTTCGAGACCAGGAAAAAGAGCTCGCCGCGTTGCATCGCCGTGACAAGGAACGAGCCCAGCAGACCGAGAGACTGAGCGAAGCGGTGACGCGCAATATGCCCGCGGGCCTGCTGCTGATCAGTTCTGCCGGCCTGATCACCAGCGCAAACCCAGCCGCGGAAGCCTCGCTCGACGTTCGCGCACTGTCCTATCGCCGCTATGCCGAGGTGTTCGGAAAAGAATCGGCGCTCTCCAAGCTGCTCGCCAGCTGCCTGGCCGAGGGACGCACCTTTCGGCGCGAGGAGATTGAGTACACCACCCCGAACGGCGAATTGCGGCAGCTGGGCGTGACCATCTCGCCGATTCTGGGCAGGTCTACGAAGGTTACGGGAGCGTTGTGCCTGCTGAGCGATCTGACCGAGCTTGCGGCTCTGCAACGCCAGGTGCAAGTGAAAGAGAATCTGGCCGCGTTGGGCGAGCTTTCCGCCGGCATTGCCCATGAGTTCAAGAATGCCCTGGCAACGATTTCGGGTTACGCCCAGATGATCCGCAGCGAGTCCCAGGGCGAAACGGCCGAGAATGCGCGCCTCATTGTGGACCAGACCCGCGCCTTGACCCACGTGGTAACGGAGTTTTTGAAGTTCGCCAGGCCGCTCGATCTCTCCAGCGAAGAGGTTCCGGTGCGTGCCGTCGTGGATCGGGCGATTACCGAGATTCGAGAGGCCATCCCCGGGGTGGCCATTTCATCCACTGGGGAGTTTGAAAGCATTTCCGGGGACGAAGCGCTCCTGCGCCAGGCATTGCTGAATCTGATTCGCAATGCGGCGGAGGCCACCGCAGAGCAGCCGTTTAGCGGACGCGTCGACGTGCGTGGATCGCTCGAACATGCGGTGGGCGGCGAAGTCCAGCGCATCTCCATTACCGACAACGGGCCGGGCGTGGCGGAGGGCGATCTCTCCAAGATTTTTGTGCCCTTTTACACCACCAAGACGCAGGGCACCGGCCTGGGGCTGGCCATCGTGCAAAAGATCGTGGTGCAGCACGGCGGCTCCGTCGAGGTTCGCAACCAATCGCACGGGGGCGCGGAATTCATCGTTTGGCTGCCACTTATCAGACAAGGCACGCCTCGGGCCGGGACGGTTGATTCCCTGGCTGCCGGAACCTAGACTCAACAGAGAAGTCCTAGTACTGCATTGTCGCCCGAAAGGCGGAAATACCATGATTTCGCGAAAAATCGTCTGCTCCATCGCCACACTTCTCGTGTTTGTCGGCAGCGCATCGCTTGGGCACGCACAAGCCAGTGCCCAATCCGATTCCCTGGGGGATGCCGCGCGAAAGGCTCGCGCCTCAAAGAAGGAGCAAAGCAGTCCGCCAAGGGTTTTCACCAACGAGGACGTCCCTGGCCTTAAGGGGACGATCTCCGTGGTCGGAAGTGCGCCTTCCGACAGCAGCAAAGCCGCGGACGCCAGCGCCGGACGACACCTCGAAGACCGGGAAAGCCGATGGCAAAAGTGAGAAGGCTGGCGCATCTGGGGCAAAAGACGAGGCCGGCTGGCGCATGGAATTTGCAGCGGCTCGAAAGGCCTTGGCTGAAGACAGCCGAGAGCTGGATCTCCTGCAGCGCGAGCTGAGTTTAAAGCAGGAGCAGTATTACCAGGATCCGACCGTCGCGATGAAGCAGCAAAATAACCGCGAAGATGTGGACAAAGCGCAGAGCGATATCGCCGCGAAGAAGCAGGACGTCGAAAAAGACAAGCAGGTGCTGGCGGACCTTCAAGACGCATTGCGCAAAGCGGGGGGCAATGCGGGTTGGGCGGAGGAGTCAGCTAACTCTGGAAGCTCGGGTCGGGCTCAGGTTCGAGCAACTCGGGTTCGAGCAACTCGGATTCCGGCAAGGCGGGCGGTGGGGCTTCCAACTCCGGCGCTTCGAGCGCTGCCAATAACGCTCCGCTCTGATGGGTCTTCGTTACCGGATCGATGGTCGGTTCACCGGATCGATGGATCGCTTTAACCGGATCCGGGGCGTTCTGACCGCGGGACAACAATAAAAGTTTGATTCCCTGTTCGCTCTCGCGCACATCCCTGCCTTTCAGGCCGCAGTCTCCGTGTGAATTCGTGATAGAAAGAGACGATGGAACCCCTTCTCCTGGTTGAAGACAAGCCGGAACTGCGAGCCATGCTGCGCAAGGCGCTGGAACGCGCCGGCTATCTGGTGGACGAGGCTGCCGACGGCTCCACCGCGGTAAGCAAGCTGCGGTCTCGACGCTATCTGCTGGTGCTGAGCGACCTGAAACTGCCGGGCTGCTCGGGTCTCGAAGTGCTTAAGGAGTCCAAGCAAGCCGATCCCACCATCCCTTTCATACTCATTACCGCGTTTGGCTCGATCGAAGAAGCCGTGGCGGCGATGAAAGACGGAGCATTTGACTTCATCCAGAAGCCGGTCGATCTCGATCATCTGAACCTGCTGGTGGGGCGCGCGGCGCGGCAGCAGGAGTTGCTGCGCGAAAACCTGTTGCTGCGCGAGGAGTACACGGCGCGCTATGGATTTCCGCGCATCGTGGGCGAGCATGAGACCATGCAGACGGCCACGCAGCAGGCGCAGCGCGTCGCCGCGACCGATTCCACGGTGCTGCTGCTGGGCGAAAGCGGTACGGGCAAGGAACTCTTCGCGCGGGCCGTTCACGGCCTCTCCACGCGGCGTACCCAGCCCTTCGTGGCGCTGAACTGCGCGGCCATTCCCGAAGGGTTGGTGGAAAACGAGCTTTTTGGGCATGAACGCGGGGCCTATACGGGAGCGGGCGCGCGTAAGATCGGGAAAATGGAGCTGGCCCATCGAGGCACCATTTTTCTGGATGAAATCGGCGAGTTGCCTATCGCGATTCAGTCCAAGCTGCTGCGCGCTCTCGAAGAAAAGCGCTTCGACCGGGTCGGGGGCGTGCAGAGCACAGAGGTCGATGTGCGGATCATTGCCGCGACCAATAAGGATTTGAACGCTGCCGTGGCGGCGCGGATGTTTCGCGAGGATCTGTTTTTCCGCATCGCCGGCATGCCGATCACGATTCCTCCGCTGCGCGACCGAGGCAATGACGTCTTGCTGCTGGCCGATACTTTTCTGGAGCGATTTCGCAGGGAGTTTCGCAAACCCACCCTGGAGTTGACGCCCAAGGCGCGCGCCGCCCTGCTGGCCTATCGCTGGCCCGGCAACGTGCGCGAACTGCAAAACACCATGGAACGCGCCGCCATCCTCAGCGACGGCAATGCCATCGACGCAGCGGCGCTGCAATTGCCTGCGCCACGTCCGCCCGAGGGAGAGATGCCCGACGGAATGCTGAACGATAGCTTTTCGTGGGAAGGGACCCTGCAGGATGTGAGCACGCGGGCCATCGAGCATATCGAACGCTTCAAAATTGATGCGGCGCTGCGCTCCTCGAAATGGAATAAGACGCGGGCCGCCGAGCAATTGGGCGTTTCCTACAAGACGCTGCTGACCAAAATCCGCGCCCTGGGCATGGAAGAGTAACGCGCGAGAGTCGTCTCAACTTTAAGTTTCAACCGGCTTGGCCCGTGTGCAGCGCGACGATCCCACCGGTCCAGCCCTCCCAGGCAACATCGCTAAAACCCGATTGCCTCATCAACTCCGCAAGCTGATCCGGATGCGGAAAACGAGCCACCGATCTCGGCAGATAGCTATAGGCCTGCGCATTTCCCGACACAAGGGCGCCAATCCCGGGAAGCACGCGGTGAAAATAGAAACGGAAGAGCTGCCCGAAAAGCACTCCCCGGGGTTCTGCAAACTCCAGAATGGCCAGCGAGCCGCCCGGAGCGAGCACGCGCCGCAACTCCCGAAGACCCGCCGCGTAATTGGCTAGATTGCGAAATCCGAACGCCGTGGTCACAAGATCAAATGTTCCGTCGGCAAAGGGGAGCGCCAGCCCATCCGCTTCGAGAAACTCGATCGGACGGCCGCGATTCCCGCGCGCCCTTCTCTCTCGCACGCAGGAGCATCGGATGCGCGAAATCGGCTGCGACCAGGCGTGCCGATTCAGCGCCATGCGCAGACTCGGGAGCGCCGGCGAGAGCAAGTGCCAAGTCGCCCGTTCCGCAGCAAAGATCGAGCACGCGTGCGTCAGGCCGCGCGAGGATAGGGGTGAAGCGCCGCGCGACACGCCTCCGCCAAATCACATCGAAGCGCATCGAAAGCAGATGATTGAGCAGGTCGTAGCGCGGAGCGATGCGGCTGAACATCTCGCGCACCTGGCGCGAGGCTGCCGCTTCGTCGTGAGCTTTCTGACGGACGCGTACCGGGCAAACTGGCGCGCGCCGATCCGCGTGGGTTCATGGCGATTTATGCGTCTCGATGGAGCTGAGCGAGGACTTCAGCCACGACTTTGGGCGGAATCGTGCCAAAGGTGTCGGCGCTTCCGATTTTGCGGCTCAAGACGAAACGCAGCGTGCCGCCTCGTGTTTTTTTATCCGCATGCATGATTTCCAGCAGGCGCGAAGCCTTTGTGGCCGGCAAGGCGGGCAGCGGACCAATGCGCCGCACGAGTTCCTCGATGCGGGCGCCACTTTCCGCCGAGAGCAGCCCGATTCGCTGCGCCAGCCGCGACGCAGCGATCATTCCCCAGCCGACGGCCTCGCCATGCAGATACTTGCGATACGCCGTGGCCGTCTCAAACGCATGCGCAAAGGTATGGCCGAAGTTCAGGATTTCGCGCAGGCCAGACTCGCGTTCGTCGTGGCTTACGACTTTAGCCTTTACCTGGATACAGCGCGGGATCACGAAATCGAGTGCTGCGGCGTCGCGCTGAACGAGTGTCTCGATGGATTTTTCGAGGAATTCAAACAGGGTTGCGTCGGCGATAACGCCGTATTTGACGACTTCGTAGAGTCCGGAGCGAAATTCGCGGGCCGGCAGCGTCGAGAGGGTCACCGGATCGGCAAGCACGAGCCGGGGCGAGTAGAACGCGCCGACGAGGTTCTTCCCTTCCGGCAGATTCACGCCGGTTTTCCCGCCGATGGCGCTATCAACTTGAGCCACGAGCGTGGTGGGGACGTGCACCAGGCCAACGCCGCGCAAATAACTGGCGGCGGCAAAGCCCGCTACGTCGCCGACGACGCCTCCGCCCGCGGCCACGAGCACGGCCCGACGATCGGCTCCGGCGCGCACTAATTCCCGGCACAGGCGTTCGACCGTGGCGATATTCTTCGCGGCTTCGCGATCGTCAAAAATGATGGTGTGGCGCAGAGGGGCGCTTCGCAGCGCAGCTTGCAGCTTCCCTCGCCAATGCCCGGCCACGCGCGGCGAGCAGAGCAGGAAAACGCCCGTATGCTGGCCAAGAGAGGCAACCTGTGCCCCGGCGCTGGACAAGAGGCCTGCGCCATAGACAACGTTGTAGCGGCCATTCTCGGAATGGATGGAAATGCGGCGGACGCTCACGGGAGCTTGGCGGCGCCGGAGGGAGCGAACTTCTGCTCGAGTTGCGGAACAACCGCGACCAAAACGTGGCCGACGATTGCGAGACTTGTCGGGCTGAGTTTGTCGAGCGTGTCTTGCGGCGTGTGCCAATAGGCCAGGCGCTGAGGCGTATCCAGATCGATGATGTCCACGGCGTCAACGTGGCGAGCGAGAAACGGGTCATGATCGTCTTCCACAGCCGTCTGCGAGGAGACAAAGGTGTTCCCATATCCGAGCCGCGCCGCGGTAGACCAAAGCATGTCCGTAAGCCACGCAGTGGAGCTCGTCTCCCTCTGCAGACGGAGATTTTTGCCGCCAACCATATCGGCCAGAATCACGGCCTTGGTGCGCGCGAGATCGCCGGAGAGGGCCATGCGCGCGGCGAGTTCGCGGCTGCCGTAGGTGTGGTCAGGATCCTTCCAATTGTCGGGGTCAAAGGCTTCTTCGCCGTCGAGGAAAGCGATCCAGATCGTGAGCGCATTCTTTCGCGGGCACAACTGGCGAGCCAGTTCGAGCATGACGCCGGTGGAAGAGCCGCTATCATCGGCACCCACGAAATTCGGCAGGCGCTTGGTATCGTAATGCGTCAAGAAGAGCACGATCTGCGGAGAGGCGCCGGGAATTTTGGCGACGATATTTTTCATCTCCATGTCGCCGACAGGCGTGGGCGTGTGAAATGCCTCGATGTCCGCTGGACAGCCGAAGCCCTTCAGCTGGCCGATGATGTAATCCTGAGCGCGGTGGATGCCGTCGGTGCCCGCGGAGTGAGGGCCGATGGCTACGAGATTGACGACGTGCTGAAAGGCTCGCTGGCCGTCGAAGCCGCCCGTCTTGTCGGCTGGCGGAGCTGCTTGAGGCGCAACGGCGGGGGCCGAAGCAGCTTCGCTGGCGGCCTCCGTCGCAACCGTGCCTTTGCCGCTGCACGCAGTCAGCAAGAGCAACGCCGCGATGGGAGCCAGGCCCGGCCGCCACAAACGAGCACTCTGCGTGCGCACTTTAGTCCGCTCCCTGGCTTGCGATGGCCTTGGCGCGCCGCTTGCTGCGCATCACCATCGCCGAAACGCCAATGCTTACGAAGTAAAGAACAATCATCGGGGCCATGAAAACCAACATCGTGACTGCGTCTGGCGTCGGTGTAATGACGGCCGCCAGAATAGCAATGATCAGGATGGCATAGCGGAAATTCTTCCAAAGAAACCGTGGGGTCACGATGCCGAACAGGGAGAGCAGAAATGCCAGCACCGGCAACTCGAAGACGATCCCCACGCCCAGCAACACGTTCAGCACCAGATCAAAGTATTCGTTCACGCTGATCAAGGGCGTAAATGCCCCGCCGGTCTGGAAGTTGACCAGGAAACGCAACAGGTACGGCAGAATCACGTAATAGGCAAAGGCAATCCCGCACAGAAACAGGGCCACGGAGGAGATGACAAAGACGGCCACCGCCTTTCGTTCATTACGATAGAGCCCGGGCGCCACAAACAACCAAACCTGATAAAGAACATAAGGCGAAGCGATCACAATCCCCAGATAGAGCCCGAGCGTGATCACTTGATAGAGATAGCCGGCGGGATGCGTGAAAATCAGTTTGTCTTGCAGGTTCGCCGCTCGCAAAGCATCGACCATGGGCCGGGCGACAAATTCGAGCAAATGCTTGGAGAGGTAAACACCGATGAACGTGCCGGCAACGATAGCGCCCGAGGCGTGAATCAGGCGCGTCCGAAGCTCAGCAAGATGTTCGAAAAATGACATCTTGCCGCCTTCTTCGGATTCTGGAAGGCGGTTAAGCGGGATGGGATTCGCCATCGATGGGCTTCTCGGACGCGGCCACAGGTGCGCTCGGCGCCGCTGGCGGCTCTGCGCTCGGCGTTACCGAAGCTTCAGCAGGCGGGGCACCCAGCAATTCCATGTCAGAAGGAGGAAAAGCCGCGGGCGGATGGGCCGAGGCTATCGCCGCTTCTTGCAATCGAGTTTGCCGCTCCATGTCGCGCATCTCGTCCTCGATTTGCACGCGGAAGTCGGTGGTAATGCGCCGGAAATCGGCCATGGCCTTGCCCAGGACGCGCGCCACTTGAGGCAGTTTCTCAGGCCCCAGCACGATCAAGGCGATCACAAAGATAACGATGAGATGGGGGATGCTCAGCATCGCGTTTTGAACCCAAAACCGGCCTGCAAGCGTCAAACAAATTGCAGCGAATCAGAGGTTCCGGCCGAAAAAGGCTCTAAGCGAGCATCATAGAGGAGCCTGCGAGGGGTGTCAAATCGGCCTCGGAAAGCATGTTATACTGTGCCCCGAAAGTGAGGTTGGCATGAGAGGCGAGCGGCGTGGAGCTCTTGTCGTTCTAGGTGTATTGGTTTTATCTGCCGTGCTCGGTGGGATATACGGGCCATCGGTGCGTGCCACCGCCTCCGGAACAACCGATCTGCAGGACTCCATCAAGAGCTTCACAAAGGTTCTCTCGATCGTTCAGCAGGAGTACGCCCTGCCCGTAGACACCGACCACGTGCTCTACGAGGGTGCCATTCCCGGCATGCTGCGAGTGCTCGACCCGCATTCTACTTTTTTCGACCCGCGCCAGTACGCGCTTTTGCGTGAAGATCAGCGCGGCAAATACTACGGCGTGGGAATGAACGTTGGCCCGCAGGAAAATCACACGGTAGTGCTGGCTCCCATGCCCGGTTCGCCCGCGGCCAAGGCCGGCATACGCCCCGGCGACATTATTCACAGCGTCGATGGGAAAATGACCGACGGCCTGACCACCTCCGAAGTTGCCGATCTGCTCAAGGGACCCAAGGGAACCATCGTGCACGTGAGCATGGTGCGCGAGGGCTATGCGCAGCCGTTGGCCTTCACGATCACGCGCGACGAAATTCCGAAGCACTCGGTGGACGTTGCTTTCCTGGTGCGCCCGGGCATTGGCTACGTGCGCCTGTCCGCTTTCAACGAAGAAACCGATACCGAGCTCGCCGCGGCCCTGAAGCAACTGGAGGTCGCGAACCTGGATGGGCTGATCCTCGACCTGCGCGGCAATCCCGGAGGATTGCTGAACGAAGCGGTCTCGGTTTCAGACATGTTCCTGGACAAGAACCAGCTGATCGTCTCGCATCATGGGCGCGCCTCGCAGGAGCGCCGCTATTATGCGGTTCGCGGGAACCGCGGCGTGCAGGTGCCGCTGGTGATGCTGGTCAATGGAGGCTCGGCTTCCGCTTCGGAGATCGTTACCGGCGCGATGCAGGATCATGATCGCGCGCTCGTGGTGGGTGAACAGACCTTCGGCAAGGGATTGGTGCAGACGGTGTCGCCCCTGAGCGAAAACACCGGGCTCGCCCTGACCACCGCGCGCTACTACACGCCCAGCGGACGGCTGATTCAGCGTGACTACAAAGACGTCTCCCTGTACGACTATCTCTATAACCACAAGAATCCGCAGCCGACCGAAGTCAAGCTGACCGATGGAGGCCGGCAGGTCTTTGGCGGCGGCGGTATTACGCCTGATGTCGTCGTGAGCGAGCCAAAACCCAATGAGTTTCAGCAGTTGCTGCTGCGGCGCGATATCTTCTTCCCTTTCCAGACGCAAGGCGGCGTGGGCAGCTTCACCACGTACTTTCTGGGAACCAAGCCTGAAATTACCAAGAATTTCGTGGTGAACGATAACGTGCTGGCGATCTTCCGCCGCGATCTGGACAAGGAAAAGATTGCCTATACCAACGCCGACATCGAGCAAAATCTCGACTGGATCAAGCGCGAAATCAAGAAGGAAGTCTTTGTTTCCATCTTCGGGCTCCCCGCCGGCTACCAGGTAGACCTCGAGGAGGATGCGCAAGTGGTGCGAGCGATTGAAAGCATCCCCCAGGCTCGCGCCCTCTACCAGAACGTCCGCAAGGTGATGGCGCAGCGGACTCTGGGTCAACCCAACCTGCAATAAAGTCGGGACTCTACTTGCATTTCTGTGAACGGTGCGGCGTAGGCACGTCGCCCGTGCTCCAGCATTCGTGGAGCGAGAGGCGAATTTGATCGCGGCCGACGGGCGCAGCAGAGTACCTATGTGCCGCGCAGGGATTGGCAACCGTAAAGTCGTTTGCTAGGATGAACCGCAATCGCCGATAGCAGCCGAGAATCCTTTGAGTCGCCAAGTGATTGTCTGCGCTTGGCGCGAGGGCTTGGCAGACCGTGGGCGGCTAGCTCAGTTGGCAGAGCGCCTCGTTCGCAACGAGGAGGCCGGGGGTTCGAGTCCCCCGCCGTCCACCAAAAACCCTTATAAAACAGTGGTTGTCGTCGGCGGGCCGGACACCAACCGGCTCAGTTCTACTTTGGTTCTACCATAACGCGGGATTTTTGACGAGCCTCGCCAATGATTCTGAATCCCACTTTCGAAAGCCGCGTGTTAGCTTAGGCATTCTCCTTTCAACGGAGCTTCGCCGGAGACGCTTAGTTGCCACAGAACTTAACAAACGAGGAGTTGCACGCCAAACTTCGGGAGATTCTCGAGAAGTGGCCGCTGTACCGTGAGTTCTCCTATTTGAGTGCAGATGACGTGGACGGCTCGCCAAGCCAGCTATGAGATCGAACACGTGAGAAGGCTGGAATCGGTAAAGGCAAGCAGAGTCTTCGACGACAAAGTTAGCTACGCTGCCTTGATCTTGCCGCCCAGTTTGAAGCCGGGCGCAGCGAACCCCATCGACCTGCTCCACGATCTAGCCAGCGAAGGAATTCACCACTTGAGCGACGCGGAGTGCATCGACGTTTTCGATCAGAGCCGGGCTGTCTTCGAGCACGTGTTTATCGAATTGAAAGTTAGGGATACTAAGGATAAGAGCTTCCTCGAAGGGCTGGGCCAGCTTCAGAAGCGCAAGAGCAAGCCCGCATCGGCATCTGCAGCACAGGCGAAAGCCGAGAAGTAATTTTCCGCGCTCGCCGCATCAAGGGAGAGTCGCTTTGTCCACACCAAGCACGCCCGCGTCGAGATGCCCCCTCTGTGGGAAGCCGGCACAGCAGATGGATGGACCCAACCTTAGTCTCCAGGTTAAATGCGCGCGCTGCGGACGCTTCGTTCTCGAATCCGATGGCCTCGCCGGTATCAATCCACTACGGATGTACCTCATTTCCGCGGCAATTCGAAATTCGACCGGCGCGGAAGCTGTGACGATCTCCCAAGCTCGCCGCGCTGGAAGCACTGCCCAACACAAAACCTTCCCGATGGCGACTGATATGCAGGTTTACTTCTGCGATCCGCAGAGTCCCTGGCAGCACGGCAGCAACGAAAACACAAACGGCCTACTGCGGCAATACCTGCCAAAGAACGCCGACCTGTCCAGGTTCTCGCAATCGGAGCTGGACGAGATCGCTCTACGACTCAATACCCGCCCACGACAAACCTTGGGATTTCGAACTCCGGCGGATAAACTGCAGGCCAGTGTTGCGTCGACCCCTTGAGACCACCGGACTTATCAGGAGTTGGCACGGACCGGCAAGCTTTCGAAATGAAAGAACCCAACTTGGTTGGTTATGTCTTAAGGGGCACGCGGGCGCGGATCGTTGTGCCGTGCTGAGGTTGAGATTCGATCACAATTTCCCCGCCAACTAGCTTCAGACGTTCCTTCATGTACGTGATGCCGAGCGCGTTCCCTTTCAGAGCCGCAGCGGAATCAAAGCCTATTCCACAATCGCGCACAACCAGTCGGATCTCGTCTGATTCTCCGCGGAGCGATACTTCACAATTTCGTGAACTGCTATGCCTTATCGCATTTTGCAAGGCTTCTTCTAAGACGCGGTAGAGGCAAAGGGCGATCTCCTTCGGGAGTTCGGTCGGGACGCCCTCACAGTGAAAATCAATCTTCACTATTTGCGTGTCGGAAAGCTCTTTACACGAGCTAGCGGCGGCCGCCGCGAGCCCCAAGTATTCCAACTTCAAGGGATATAGGCGGTGCGACAGGTCAAGGATGCCGCTTACAATACCCTTCACCTCTTGTCTTGCCTCCCTGAATTCCTGGCGGACTTCAACCATGGATTCGGGAGCATGACGGAAGCGATCTAGATTTATGTGCAGCAACGTGAGGCCGTTGATGTAATGGTGGAGCTCTCGGGCAATTCTGACACGTTCCTCTTCCTGCGCTTCGATCAATCTTTGACTCACCTTGGATAGAGACTCTTCGGCCAGTTTCCGTTCCGTGACGTCGATGGCCGAGCCTATGTAGCCGACAAAGGAACCGCCTGCGGTGAATCTCGGCACACCTGAACTGAGAATCCAACGATATTCCCCGTCATAACGCCGGAATCGAAACTCCATGGCGAAAGGATCGCGTATATCGAATGCCTTTGTGGAAATATCCCCGCACCGCCCTAAGTCTTCGGGGTGAACACATTCCGTCCACCCATTACCCAGTACGCTATCCAGAGATCGCCCAGTAAATTGAAGCTTGGGCCGATTGAAATAGGTGCAAAGCTTATCGACGCCAGACATCCAGATCATTACCGGGGCTGTATCCATAATAGAGCGCAGGAGTTCCCCGCTCTCCTGCAACGCTTGTTTTTCCTCTCGACGCCGCTCTTCGCCACCACGCAACCGGGAGGAACGACGATTGGGATCTGGTGTGCAGCGGTCTCCAAGCGCATAGGTCATGCACCTCTAACGTTCAAGTGATTAGCGTCCAAGTAAATAGCATCATTTCCCGGAGGGCGCAACCGGACTGCAGCGATGTCCTTTGGAAGCGCCATATTCTGGACGCAGTTCCCGTCATCGTGGTTCCGACAAGTTTATGTCATACAAGGACTTTCCAATTTGTCGGTAGAGCCGTTTGGAACCCCCATTTTCAGATTAACTGCCGGAATCTAAGGCCGCAAACCGGAGTTTTTCTTTACCTTAGTTGTCGAAAGTTGTCGAATCGGCGCGATTTGCACAGCGTTTTCACAGGGATGCACTGCGCATGCCGAGGGTTAATTATTGACAAACAGAACGAACCTATGAGATTCGTACCGGTCCCCGAGAAACACGTCCATATCGAGCCCGATGAGCAAAGCCCATTATTAGAATACTGGTGGTCGATGACTACGAACCGCTTCGCCGAGTAGTCCGTTCGATCTTGCAACTCAGGGATGACCTCCAGGTCATCGGCGAAGCGTCAGATGGTTTGGAAGCCGTTCAGAAAGCCAAAGCACTGCGGCCGGATCTGGTTCTTCTTGATATCGCCTTGCCGACCTTAAATGGAATACAGGTTGCTAGGCGATTGCGTGACCTCGTCCCTCACGCAAAAATCCTCTTCGTGAGCGTTGAGTCCTCTTCGGATGTGGTAAGAGAAGCCCTAAAGATGGGCGGCTCCGGATATGTTTATAAATTGCATGTCGGAAGCGAACTCCTGCCCGCTATCGAGACGGTTCTTAGAGGCAAGCAATTTGTCAGCAGCGATCTGGAAGGTGAGTTTAGCAAGAGCACGGCCGGTCAAGCTCCTCCCCATAATCACGAGATGCTCATCTATTCTGACGACGCAGTTCTACGAGGTAACCAGTTTTTCAGCAGCATAAAAGGCTCCAAGCTCACCGATGCCCCGGAACTGAGAGCTCCGAACCGCCATGAGGTTCTGCTCTATCCTGATGACGCGGCTTTTCTGGACAGCTGTAGTCGTTTTATTGCTGCGGCTCTAGAGGCCGGTGATGTGGCTGCCGTTGTTGCCACCGAATCACACCGGGATAGTCTTTTTCACAGATTGAAGGCAGAGGGCTTGGATGTTGATGCAGAAATTAAACACGGAAGGTACATTTCGTTGGATGTTGCCAAAACTCTCTCCACCTTTATGGTCAATGACATGCCCGACTGGGAAAGATTTGTCGAGGTTGTGGGCGGTCTTGTCAGTGGAGGCGCCAAGGCAGGGAAAGGAGAGCATTCGCGGGTCGCGATTTGCGGAGAATGTGGGCCTTTGTTGTGGGCGGAAGGTAAAGTGGACGCCGCGATCCGGCTCGAACAGTTCTTGAACCGACTAGCTACAATCTATGAGTTTGATCTTCTTTGCGCGTATGCGTCGAGCAGCTTCCATCCTGAGAAAGACGATAGCGCGTTTAAGAACATCTGTGCAGAACACTCTGCCGTTTCTTTCCGATAAAGTGGGGCTACTATGCGACCAAACGGATTCGAGCAAGCGTGCGCTGCTATTCGCGCGCACTGCTTGGGCCAACTCCTGATAAACGGGGTGATCGGAAGGTGAGACACTTTCCGGGAAAACGAGCTTCGATTTGTGTTCTTTCCTTTAGGCCGTGCTGGGTGCGGCCAGAGCCGCAGCCCCTCGGGGTGTCAGTAGGGCCAGAACAACCGCAACGAGGATCAGTGCGGGAACGTCTCCGAGCAAATGACCGTGTTCGCTAGGCATGTTCATCGCCTGTATAGCCATAATCCCACCATGCACTAGGCTTGAAACGACGGTGAACCAAATCAGACTGAGGTGCCGCAGCGGATTCCGAGAGGCAGCTAGCAAAAAGACGCCAAGAGTCGCAAAGACTCCCAGTATCATCTGCTCTTATTCCGTTTGGTTCGGGTTCCAGCGCCATCCCGAAGGCCACAACGCCATCATCATGGGATAGACGCCAAAAAGGAAAATAAGGCCGAAAACTATCAACGCCACGCGAAGCAGACGCAATCGTGTTGCCGAGTTCACGAAACACCTCCGACGTTTGGAAAAGAGTTGGGCGGATACTATGCATCAACTGCCGGTATGTCAATAAGACGCTCTCGCGCAGACCGGACTCTTCGATAACTCCTGATAAACGGGATTATCGGAATGTGGCTTTGAGGTCGCATTGTAGGTCGGCGGTCTGGAGGCCGCTGACCGATGAAGAAGAAACCATGTGCGCTGGAAGCCCAAGCGAGTTCTTCGGCTCCCGGATCTAGATCACGCCAAAACTGCTGTCTTAAATACTCTGGGCTCGCCAGAATCCGAACGATCATATCGATTTGCGATCGACGACTTCATTGCTTGGTATTGCTCTGAACCGAGGCTCGCCTTCAACAAGACTGTCGTTCTGCGTTACCGGTTGCAACTCGAAGCTCGCCACTTATCTGCATCCACGATCAATGTGCGTCTGGCTGCGGTTCGTCGTCTTGCCTACGAAGCGGCTGATAGCGGTTTGCTCAGCCCTGAACTTGCCGCCAGCATTCGCCGAGTTAAGGGTCCGAAAAAGCTCGGGGTCCGGCTCGGAAACTGGCTTACCGCACAGCAAGGCAAAGCGCTTCTCAGCATTCCTGCCGGAAGCTTCGGTCCGTGGCAAGCGAGACTTTGCGATGTTGGCGTTGCTGCTCGGTTGTGGCCTGAGACGCTCGGAACTGGTTCACTTGACGATGGAGCATTTGCAGCAACGAGAGGAGCACTGGGCCATCATCGACTTGGTCGGCAAAGGTGGTCATGTGCGAACCGTTCCGATTCCCGCATGGGTTAAAGAGGCCATCGACATCTGGTCCACGACCGCGAACATCAAGACTGGCAAGCTGTTTCGATGTGTGAACAAAACCGGCTCCATTTGGGGTCGGGGCATCACCGAAAAGGTCGTCTGGTGCATGGTTCGGGAGTGCGCCTCAAAGGCCAAGATTGAAAGATTGGCGCCGCACGATCTGCGGCGAACATGTGCGCGGCTATGCCACGAGTCAGGCGGCGAGCTTGAGCAGATCCAGTTCTTGCTCGGGCACGTCAGCGTGCAAACAACCGAGCGTTACTTGGGCTGCAAGCAACGGCTGCGAGAAGCGGTCAATGACAAAATCGGTCTGGAAACCTTCTCGATCATGCCCGGACGATTGATACCGGAAAATGGCATATCCAGAAGTCTGCATGATCTATTTCGTGAAATATTTCTCAAAGAGATCTTGTGACCGCTTTGCACCGTCCTCGGTCAATATGACTGATTTCGCTTTTGTTGCTGGATCGGAGATATAGCCTTTACCGATGGAGACGATTGAGGACGTCCCAACTGTGACCTTTCCATGCCCTCAACCTTGGCTTGTCCTCAAATGTGGTCAGGTACAATAGCGCCAAGACCATGTCGTCGACTTTGTCTTCATCTACTTCCACGAGGCACCTCCGTATCGGCAGAATGCCACAGTCTCACCACTTGGAGGAGCCGCAAAAAGCGAAGACCAGGGGCTAGGGGCCACATTCCAATAATCCCGTTTATCAGGACTTGGGGAGTTTATCGCTGAGTGCTAGGCTGTGGCTGGTGCCCGACATTTAAGATGTGGCTCCCTGGATTCGCGGAAATCGGATTATTGCATGACTGAGTATCAACGATACTGGATCGTGTTCATAGCCTCGTTGATTATTGGCTTCCTAGGCTGGTTTGCTCCGAGGCATCGAATGCCGCTTGATTACGATGCCATGATTTGGTCGAGTGTTCCATTTTCAACCGCCTGGGCGATAGTGGTTGTCATTTCTCTGTGGCGCTACGAGAAGCGCGGATTGTGGCTGCTCTTGGGAGCTCCGATGGCTCTCTATTGGCCAATCTGGCTGCTATTCAATCATTTTCCGTCCTGCTATTACTCGCACAACTGCGTGTAGACAAGCAGTTTCGGCAGCAGGTCCTCCCATAGATCCGGATGAATTCCCCTCGAAAAGTCAGAGTCCGATAATCCCGTTTATCAGGACCTGGGCCGGCAGAATCACGCGCAGGGCTGTGTACGAGCCATTCAAAGAGTTCGATCCACTTTTCCACAGTTTAAGGTGCATTCAATGGAAGCCGGTATTTTCAAACTCCCGCGGGTTCGTAGATTCTCGAGCTTTCGCAGGATCAGTCCACTAACTCGGCGCCGAGGCGGCATTCGCAGTAAGAAGATGAAAGCAGAGCGTCACAAAAAGATGGAATGTTCGGTCTTAGCGAGTACGACCGGCCAGTCAAAATGCTAGCTCGAAAACGAAGGAGACAATCATGAGCACGATTACGGTGAAAGATGGCACGACAATCTACTACAAGGACTGGGGAAAGGGACAACCCGTGGTTTTCAGCCATGGCTGGCCGCTCAGCGCAGACGCCTGGGAAGACCAGATGATTTTTCTGGCCGACCGTGGATATCGCTGCATCGCCCATGACCGGCGCGGGCACGGACGGTCGAGCCAACCGTCGAACGGAAACGACATGAACACCTACGCGGACGATCTGGCTAGCCCTCGTCGAAGCAGCTCGACCTGAAAGGACGCCATCCACGTAGGCCATTCTACGGGTGGTGGCGAAGTCGCTCGGTACATCGGCCGCCACGGGACAAAGCGTGTCGCCAAGGCCGTGCTCATCAGCGCGGTTCCTCCGCTATTGGTGAAGCCCGGTGGGTTGCCCATTGAGGAGTTCAACCAACTCCGCGCCGCGATCCTAGCCGACCGAGCTCAATTTTGGAGAGAGTTCAGCAAGCCGTTCTATGGCGCCAATCGGGCCGGAGCGAAGGTCTCTCAAGGCCTGCTCGACTCCTTTTGGCTTCAGTCGATGCTCGGTGGGCATAAGGCCCTCTACGAGTGCGTCAAAGCTTTTTCCGAGACAGATTTCACCGAAGACCTCAAACGCTTCGATGTGCCGACTCTTATCCTCCACGGCGATGACGACCAGATCGTGCCGATCGGCATCACGGCAATGGTGTCGTCCCAAATCATTAAGGGAGCCACGTTGAAAGTCATACCCGGCGCTCCGCATGGCATGTGCTCGACTCTTAAGGATCAAATCAATGCTGAATTGCTGGCTTTCTTCAAGGGCGTGAAGACGGCAGCGGCCTAGTTGCTTCGCAAACCGAAGGCTCGGCAGCCTCGGCAGAATAGAAAGGAAGGAAGAATATGAAGATTGTGGTGATCGGCGGAAGCGGGCTTATCGGTTCAAAGGTCGTAGAAAAGCTTGCCGCTCATGGCCATCAAGCTGTGGCGGCATCGCCCGATTCGGGCGTCAACAGCGTTACGGGCGAGGGACTGGCCGAAGTACTGAAAGGTGCTTCCGTAGTCGTTGACGTATCAAACTCTCCCTCGTGGGAGGACGCAGCAGTGCTGAAGTTCTTCGAAACATCAACTCGCAACCTCCTTACCTATGAAGCGGCCGCACGCGTAGGACATCACGTTGCATTATCGGTTGTGGGAACCGACCAGTTGTCCGGGAGCGGGTACTTCCGGGGAAAGATCGCTCAGGAGAAACTGATCAAAGAATCTTCAATTCGCTACTCCATCGTGCACGCGACGCAGTTCTTCGAGTTTCTCAAGGGTCTTGCCGACATTTCCGTCATCGACGGCAAAGTGCATCTGCCACCGGTACTTTTCCAGCCGATGGCTGCCGACGATGTCGCGAGTGGAGTGGCCAGGGTTCGCAGTCGACCCGCCGATAAATGGCATCGTCGAAATAGCGGGGCCGGAACAGTTTCGCGTGGATGAACTAGTCCGGCGGCGCTTGGCCAGCCTCAAAGATCTCCGCGAAGTCATCGCCGACCCACACGCGCGATACGACGGCGCGGAGGTCAGTGAGCGAACGCTACTCCCCGGCAAAGAAGCACGACTTGGCGGAACGCGCTTTGCAGACTGGCTCGAGAGCCCTGCATCTCAACCCCCGAAACCAAAGTCGTCGTCGTCCGCAGCGGCCGCAACTGCGACGAAACGAGCCTGAAGAGTGGCTGCGTGCCGAACAGGAACTCGTACGGCATAAGCTAACTGCGAAGTGCCGACGACCAAACGCGACGCAAATTGAATGGCGTCGCTCAGGCGAAAGGTTAATTTATGACGTTCACAAAACTAATTTTGGCGTTGGCATGTCTCATCTCCGTCACGCTGATAGCACAGGGAGCTAAGGTATCGCAGGAAGCTAAGGTAACGCAGCTCCTGTCGAAAGACCTGACAAACCTTCCTGGCAAGGAAGGTTTGATGATCACCGTGGAATATCCACCAGGTAGTTCGGACCCTATACATCGCCACAATGCACATGCGTTTGTCTACGTACTGGAGGGCTCCGTTGTGATGCAGGTGAGAGGCGGAAAGCAAGTGACGTTGACACCTGGGCAGACCTTCTATGAGGGCCCAGACGATGTTCATGTAGTCGGCAGGAATGCAAGCGATACGAAACCAGCAAAATTTGTGGTGTTCTTGGTAAAAGACAAGGGCGCTCCGATTCTCCTGCCGGCAAAGTGACCGGCGGAATCGCCGTCGAACAGAACACGAGCCGGAAAAAATGCGAATGAGAGGGATGCGCTGCGGGTTCGGATGTTGGGCCTGCCCACACCCGTTGGGGATCGCTAGCTAGAACAGCAAGGGAGGGATATATGAAAGTATTCGTTGCCGGTGCAACGGGCGCGATTGGAGGTCCGTTGGTCTCCGCTCTTGTGGCGGCGAGGCATGAAGTAATCGGAATGAGCAGCACCGAAACTGGCGCGCGCAGCCTGTGCGAAAAGGGCGCCGAAGGCAGAGTCGCAAACGCTTTGGATGAAAACGCGGTTCTAAATGTTGTGAAAACAGTCAGGCCCGATGCCGTAATTGAAGAACTCACATCGCTGCCCAAGCGCTACACGGCCGACGAGATGCGCGCCGCCGCGGAACGGGACAGAAACCTGCGGCTCGTGGGCGGGCGCAACGTACAGAATGCGGCGCGCGCAGCCGGTGCGAAGCGTTACGTTGTGCAGTCCACGGGATTTTTCTATGGGCCGGGCCAGGGCCTGGCGACGGAGAAAGACGGCTTGGCAGTGAACGCCTCACCGGGAGTTGCGGGCAGCGCTCGAACCTATATGCAAATCGAAGAGCGGGTGCTGGGCGACCGCAACATGCAAGGCGTCGCTTTGCGCTACGGGTTTTTCTACGGGCCGGGAACGTATCATGACCCGATGGACGGAAGCGTCTCCGTGCAACTCCGAGAACAGTCGTATCCGGTGATTGGCTCGGGCCGAGGTGTATTTTCCTTTGTGCATGTGGAGGATGCCGCCGCCGCGACCGTAGCAGCGCTCGAATGCGACCCGGGCGTCTACAACGTTGTGGACGACGATCCCTCGGAGATGGCGGTGTGGCTGCCAGCGTTTGCGCGGTTCCTAGGAGCGCCCGCTCCGGCACGCATCAGCGAAGAGCAGGCGCTTCAGACCACCGGACCAGACGCGGTTTATTACGCGATGCGGCTGCGTGGCGCTTCCAACGCATACGCGAAACAACAGCTTGGCTTCGTGCCGCGAAAGCTCGAATGGCTCTCCACGTCTAAGGCCGCTGCGAAGTAGAGACTGCGAGAAACGAAAAACCGAGTCTTAATAACAGAAGAACTGTGCACGCCCCACCGGTCCGGTAATGAGCCTGATCATAAATCCCAGGATTTACGGTAGTGGTCGTTCCCGACTGAGACCCTAGAATCGCGAATTGTGAGGATGAATGTGTCTGCACCTCGGCCTGACGTTTTCCTTCATTCATGTAGTGCTCTTTCGATACGCGGATCGGGGATCAGCCACATGACGGCGACCATCACATAGCAGGCGCAGGCGATCCACGGCTGCACGAACGACAGAGGAATCGCCGCGGCATAGACCACCAGCGACGTTCTGCCTTTCCTGTCACTTCCAATCGATGCTGCGAGTGTTGAGTCTTTGCCGTGGTGGGCGATCAATAACCTAGTCAAAATGAAGTAAGCGGTTCCGGCCAAGAGCAACACGAGCCCGTATAGGGCTACCGGCCAAGAAGCAAACTCGTTTTCTCCCATCCAAGCAGTAACGAACGGGGTCAACGACAGCCAAAACAACAAATGCAGATTTGCCCACAGGATGCGGCCCGAGACATGCTGGGCCGCCTGAAGCAGGTGATGATGGTTGGTCCAGTAAATGCCCACATAAACGAAGCTCAGCACATAACTAAGGAAGACAGGAAGAACTGACTGCAAGGCCGCAGGACCGGTTCCTTGTGGCGCTTTCATTTCCAGCACCATGATCGTGATGATTACCGCGAATACCCCGTCACTGAAAGCCTCCATGCGGCCCTTGGTCATACTTCACATCCCTTCGGTTGGTTCGAGGAATTAGGCCGGAGCAGTCCGGATCTGATAGGCAGGGCAAACCCCTGCGAGGGACGATTCTATCGCAAGGTCTTTGTCAGCCAAGTCCTGATAAGTCCTGCCAGTTCAACTCGTCAGTGCAACACCATCTGAGCTAGAAGCTCTTTGCAAAGGTGGTGTTTATGTTGATCAAAGGCAAGCGAAGAGGGCTTTCTGCGGAGCAGAAAGCCGAGTTGTGGAACCGTTGGAAGGCGGGCCAGTCGCTCAATGAGATTGGCCGTGCCCTGGGTAAAGACCACGTAGTCGTTCACTTCGTTTTAGAGCGTCATGGTGGGATCGCTCCGCCCGCTCGTCGCCGTTCGCGGCGAGTGCTTACCCTGGCCGAGCGCGAAGACATCTCCCGTGGAATCGCCAGCGGCTGCGCGATGCGGGCCATTGCCCAAGGTCTGCGTCGCGCTTGCTCCACGGTAAGCCGAGAGGTAGCCCGCCATGGCGGGCGCGCGCAGTATCGCGCCAACGAAGCCGATCAGCAGGCCTGGGAGTCGGCCTTGCGCCCCAAGCTCTGCCTCTTGGCCATGCAGGATCAGCTCCGGAAGATGGTTGCGAGTAAACTGATCTTAGACTGGTCGCCTAAGCAGATTTCCGGATGGCTGAAGAACCAGTATCCCAAGGATCAGAGCCTGCGCGTGTCTCACGAAACGATTTATCGGAGCCTGTTCATCCAAGCGCGCGGAGCGCTGAAGCAGGAACTAGTGCGGCATCTGCGATCCAAGCGGCGGATCCGCCGCTCGCGCCATTCCAGTGTTCACGGGCACTCGCGCGGCCAGATTGTCGATGCGATCTCCATTCGCGAACGGCCAGCCGAAGTCGAAGACCGTGCCGTTCCCGGCCATTGGGAGGGTGATCTGCTTGCGCGGGGCCGGCAACAGTCACGTGGCCACACTGGTGGAGCGTCAGTCGCGCTTCTGCATGCTGGTGCAGGTGCCCAGCAAAGATACAGCTGTTGTAACCGCTGCCCTAAGCCGGCACGTTCGCAGACTCCCCGCGACGCTGCGGCGCTCGTTAACCTGGGACCGTGGGTTGGAGATGGCGCAGCACAAGAACTTCAGCGTAGCCACCAATGTGAAAGTCTATTTTTGCGATCCGCAGAGTCCTTGGCAGCGCGGCACGAACGAGAACACCAACGGGCTGCTACGACAGTACTTGCCCAAGAAAGCCGATCTGTCTCGCTTCACGCAATCGGACCTGGACAAAATAGCCCTGCGTCTGAATCAACGGCCGCGAGAGACCTTGGGTTTTGAAACTCCTGCGAGTAGACTTCGAGCCAGTGTTGCACTGACCCATTGAGACCACCCCGTTTATCAGGACTTGGCGATGAATGCGACGATGAGGTTTGCGGCTTTCTATGGCTCTCGTTGCAAGACCATGTGTGGCGCCTCAATTGTTGCAAAGACAACGTCCGGTCTGATGCGGAGGATCCAGATGGCAAGAAGGCCGTAGCAGGTAGTGACTCAATGTCAAAGTGGACTGTAGGGCAGTATTTGAAATTCGCCGCGAAAAGAACTAGTAGACAAGCGCCTCCTGGAACTCGAACGCTGATTCTTTCTGCGTTCGTAGCCCCGCTAGAGACCCATGAAATCGAGGACTAAGCCTCCACAATATGATTGTGGATCGCGTAGCGAACCAGTTCTGCAACTGAATGACAATTCAACTTCCGCAGAATGTTACTTCGATGCGTTTCCACTGTCTTGACGCTGAGATTTAATTCAGTCGCGATTTCCTTGCTTCTCTTGGCCTCCGCCAGAAGCTGCACAATTTCTCTTTCCCTTCCCGTTAACTTCGAGAATTCTTCCTGACTTGCCTTTGCTCCTTTACCTAAATATCCTTCCATCAGGATCTGTGCCACCTTTGGCGTAAAAAAGGTCTCGCCCGATAGCAGCGCATTCACGGCCGTTACTAAATCGTGGCCCGCATCTGCCTTGAGGATATATCCGCGAACACCCGCTTCTAAGACCTTAGGGATCAGTTGGTCCGAGTCATGTACGGTCAGAATAAGGACCTTCGTACGCGGACTGATCTTTGCTATCTGCTTGGCGGCCTCGATCCCGTTCAAAGAAGGCATAGTGATATCCAGAATAGCCAGATCAGGCTTGAACTCATCTGCTTTGGCTACGGCGTCCCTTCCGTTTGTCGCTTCGGCGACTACGTGCCATCCAGGCTGCCCTTGAATCAACGCACAGAGTCCTAGTCGGACGACCTCGTGGTCATCTGCTATCAGCAAGTTCACTGCAGACATTGGTTGGTCTCCTGACTGGCCAGGGGGCGATGCAGTCATCTTGCAATAGGCTGGGCGGATCCAGAGTGGCGGGTTTCCTCTGAATGCGACAGAGGTTCTCACTAGAGGCTCTAAGCCGTCTTTGATACCTCCGCCTTACCTGAAAGTACGTAGGCTATACAAAGGGGACCTTAGGGCTACTGTCAATAGTTACAGGTGCGTTTGGGAGAAAAGCCTTGGTACAGCTCGGAAAGATCAGTTCCCTGCGAGAAGTGTTGTCCAATCAGCCGATTAAATGGTGTTGCATCGACCGGTTGAGCCGGCAGGGATTATCGGAAACTGGCTTTTGCCCAATTCGCCGGGTGCCACATTTGGATAAGGCCGTTTATCAGGACTTGGACCAGGGAGAACTTCTTGGGTCTAAATTGAGTGTAAGATCGTGCTGCTAAAGAAGTCCACTGAGGCTGCGCGTTGCACTCGCGGCCATTCTGCTATTGCTTCTCACCACTTCCGTGCAATCCTTGTTGCTCGCGCAATCGTCTGGCTGCACTGGTAGAGAAGCTGAAGCTCAACTGCGTTCGACTAACCCATCTCGCAGCCAGCCAGGAGAGCTAGATGGGACTGGAAGTCCGAGTCCGATCATCTCCGCGGAAACCGCCCCGCTTCCAAATCGAACCAGGCGCGGCCGCGTTAGGGCTTCCTGCTTCTACGGTTTGGCCCCAAAGCCATAACCCGAAGGGCCTGCCTGTCGGTCGCGATACTCGAGCGCGTCGGACGCCAGACAGAGCTCCTCTTCCACGTTCTGATCCTTCTTCCAGTAGTAAGCCGTCTTCATTAACTGAAACGGCTTCGTGAAGTACTGCGGGTCATCCACAGTTACTGTCGCCTCCAGGTGGTACTGGTCAACTCGCGTCCAGCGCTCCTGGAGTTTCACAGCGTTCGTATGCGGCAGGCCGGCTTCGTCGAGCCAGCTTCTGGGATCGAGGCCTACCGTATCGATCACGAAGACGTTGTCCCCGTCCCAATGACCTATGGAATATCCGTAAAACCTGGAATCAGGCGCTCCCGCCGCATCCACCTTCGCGGGGAGTTGTCTGCCGTCCATCCAGACTTCTCGCCACACGCGCTGTTGCTCAAACAAGATGAGCATGCGATTGGCCGCCGGCTGGAACGCTATTCCTCCGCGGCTGCTTAGCCAATGGTTCAGAAGGTCGCGCGGAAACCCAAGGGGATCACAGATGGCGTAGGGGTCATTGTTGGGCTCCACCTCGGTTGCATTGTCTGAAGCGCGCTTGATTGGCTTATTGCGCTTGAATGCCGCCTGGCCTGCAGGCGTCATAGCCGGATAAGGACCCATCACAACGCTCAGGGGCCCCACCCAGGTGCCCGTCAAATCCTGCTTGGGAGCAGGACCAACGGGATCGGGCATCGCGGGAACACCGGGGGCAACAAAACCCGGCGGTAAACCCCGGCCGCCGCCGCCTCGTCCACCGCGACCCTGAGCCTGGGCCGCGACCGGCCAAAGCGTCAGCACAACCAACGAAGCAACGATTACCTTAGCGAACAGATTGCGCATTTGAAGAGCCCTCGTTAGTCTCAATCTTAAAGCCCGTGAAACCGATCGTTTCTCGGACGAAACCGACTGCAGCCAGGATTCAGCTTTACTTCTAGTATTGGGTGCCGCCCCCCGCCCCGCGTCCAGAACCGGAGCCATAGCCGCCACTGATCGGCGGTACGGCATTGCCCTGGGTATCGCCCAACACCGTGCCATCGGCGAGCACGACCTTAGTCAAACGCCCTGCGGGTGCGCCCGTTTTGGAGGTGTGTACATAGATCGTGATGACGTCGCCCGGCTTCAGCGAACTCTTATTCCAGCCAGTAAGCCGAAGCGCCTCGGGACTGCCACTTTCGGCGGACCAATTGACGACCTTGCCCTTGTCATCCTTCGCGTCGAATTCAACCAGGCAGTGAGGATTGGCCCAGGCAAATTTCGTCACCGTCACGCCCTTGAATTCCGTTAGCTTGTCTGAGAACGCCGCATTTCCATGATGTGCGGACGCTGGCAGGCCAACCATCAGAATTCCTGCAAGCAAGAAATAACCTTTCAGCCACGTTTTCATGAGTGGCTCCTTTCGTGAGCTTGGTATGTGATTAGCCATACCTGGTACGCACAAATTCCATCCGTGCGTTCACCTTGATAGAGAAAATTGGCACTCAGCTTTTGTGTCCGCCTCCGGTAGCCGGTGCGAGAGCCGAGAGTCACCAGCTCTCCTCAGGGTTGTCCGTTAGGCGCAGGCAGTCTGCCCTTCTCATAGTCTTCCCGTATTTTGGGGTCTATTCCCTGATAGGCGTTTGAATCCTCGTTAGCTGTACAGAGGTATTCTGTCCAGTTGTCATCCTTTCCTTGCGCCAGAGACCAACGGAGAGGCGCCGAAACGAACGGCTTCACCAGCACGATGGGATCCTCCACGGTGACCTGGTAGATAAGGAAGTTCTTCGAGGGGCGGCTGAAACGCTCGATGACATGCTCTTTCTCACTATGAGTCCATGCGTTGGCGTCTCCCGACTTCCCCACCGAGATATTCCTCATCCGGGTGTCAATCGCGACGGTGTCAACGACCAGCGTATCTCCCTCCCAGCGCGCCACCGACTCGCCGGCGAAGGAGACATCCGGGTCTTTGGAATGTGCACGCCCGTCAGTGGGTATCCATCGGATGGCCTGCGGGAATTCATCCATAATCCACAAGACTCCTGCGCGTTGGACTAACTCGATGGGGCCGTGCTCAGTGGTTTGCGTGGTTATCGAGGTGGGAGTGCCACCCGGAGCACAAGTGCCATATGGGGTCGGAAACTGGTACTTGTCCTTCGTCTCAGGCCTGAAGACAGGGTCCTCCTGCGGCGGATTCCCGGGAATGAATAGTCCGCTCGCATCTGGGTCAACACCAGCCGGAGTGTACGAACCTACCATTCTTCCAACACCGTTTGGATAATAGCGCCCGGAGAGGTCCGGATGTCCGTCAGCCGTGCGGGGCGTCGGTCCGCCTGGCGGCAATAGATGCCTGTTTAATCCCGGGTCGAAGAAGCCGGGAGGTATGGGTTTTGCCGGTCCTTCTGCTTGTGCCCCTCGACGTCCCTGTTGTCCTTGTCCTTGCTGCGCTTGTTGCCCTTGACCTCGTCCTTGTCCTTGCCCGGACGAATCTGGGGCGAAAATGAACAACAGGCACAAAGCCGCGATCACCACTCCAGCATTCCCAAGCCAATAGCGAGACTCTCGCCTTACTGCTGTCATTTGCAAATTCTCCTTTTCACACCGGCCCCAATTAAACGCTAGTTAAACGCCTGATTAACTCGGTCCCGCCGTCGTTAGAAGTGCCATCGTTAGAAGTGCCCGCCGTCGCTAGAAGTGTTTATCCTCGTCCGACCTGCGTTCGACACCCTGCCCAACGAGACGGATTTGGCCATCCTGTAATGCCAGGTACGACGCCGCCCCTCTGTGCTCAACACCACCCTTAGCCAGACAGACCCTTGCGGCAATGGGCTTTCCGATATTCCCGAGGAAATCCGCTTTCGTCGTGCCGGTCCTTTTCAGGGCGTTGGGGGTGACCATTTCCAGGTGCCACGACTGCATCTTGCCGGCGGCATCCTTCGCATCCATGTCGAAATACGCGTGTGGGTTCTCCCAAGTGATACCCGTGAGAGTACCCTTCAGATCCATGCAGTTATTTACGTCAAACTCTACGCCGAATCCGTGATGCGCAAACACCGGAACGGCCCCGCCGATAACAACAAAAATAGCCATCAATACACCTGGAAACCTTACTCTCATCAGGATCTCTCCTTTGACAGAGATCAGATTCTTTAGCTTGTCCCTGCCAATCCTAAGCGACTATATCATTCAAAATCATTTGCCAAAAGAGGGTGTATATCGTGGTAGTTAGCCGCACTGTCTCGGGCCGGGGCCGCAAGTTCCCCCGTCCTTGTCTTGGGTGGACGTTGGCTAAGTAACGCCAGCCTGCGCTTTGCGACACCACACCTGGAGAAGCTCCGAAAGACGGCTCATTGCGCGAGGGTACCACTCCATCCCGACTCCAAACCCAATCCGAAAGTGGTCGGGGACGCCCCAGCAATCGCCGGGGGCCAGAAGCAGACCGCGTTCTAACGCCGCTTCGCAAAACAGGCGCGCATCGCCGCCGGACACCAGTCGCACGAAGGCGGTCATTCCTCCTTGCGGGCGCACCCAGTCAACGACGTCCGCATGTTCGGCAATTACGCGATCGAGCAGCGCGAGGTTGGCGCCGGTCACCTCGCGTGTCCGCGCGAGCACCTGATCGTAGTGGCGAATGGCAATTTCGCCGAGAAACTCTCCCATGGGCGTATTGGAGACAGTGATGTACTCGCGCGCGTTCAGATACTCGCGGAGCCGCTCGCGATCGCGTTCAATGATCCAGCCAAGGCGCAGCCCCGGCAGCGAGAGCGCCTTCGAGAAATCCCCGACCACGGTGGCACGCGGAAATCGCGCAGCGGAATCGTTTTGGCGGCCATGGTAGATCGGGTGAAACACTTCGTCAGACACGAACTGAATTCCGTGGTCGCAGCAAAAATCGTGCAGCCGCTGCATCTCTTCGGCGCTGAGCGTGGCGCCGGTAGGATTGTGCGGGGAGTTCACCACCAGGATTTTCGTGTTGTGGTCGACGAGACTCTTCACTTCATCGAGATCGATGTGATAGGAATTTTCGCGCGTCAAGTGATACAGGCGGGTCTCGAACCCTAAGGATTCAGGAATCAGCCGGTGCGCGGGAAAACACGGAAACGGAACGATCACGTTCGCGCCGGGCTGCGTGGCAAGAAAAAAGATGTGGAACAACGCCTCGGCCGACCCCGCCAGGACAATCACGTCCTCGGGCTGAACACCTCGCACGGCAGCGATCGCCTCGCGAAGAGTCGATGAACCGGCGGTCGGCGGGTAGCCTAGCTCGAGATCCAAAATCCTTTCGCTGACGCCGTCGCCCGCGAGCGCCAGCAACTGGCGGGGAGTCCATCGCGGGCCCGTGCTGCCACCAAGATTGAATTCCGCCTTGCCATGCTGCTGGATCCATTGATCGAGCAAAAAAGCGGGGAATTTCACGGGTAATTCCTCTCATCGGTAATTCGCGGCGAACCGCGCATTTCACGGTACGTGTGTAGAAACGTTCTGTCGAGAACCATATTGGATCGCTAAAGTTGCCTCTCGCGCGGCGCCCCGACCTCACATGCCGGCACTACGGCGGCAAAGAAAAAGCCCCACCGGAAGGCCGGCGGGGCTCGTTTCTTGCTGGGCCTAGAAAGGTCTGCTCGAGAGTGAGTTTCGACTAGAGCCTACCCCATGCCCGTTCCTTGTTGATCGGACTACTTCTGGCCGGCCTTGATCACCAAGCCGATGCCGATGCGGATCGTATTGTTGTTCCAGACGCCGCCGGCGTGAATCGGGGTCCAGTCAAACTGCGGAACCCGGAGCGCCAGCCGCTGGGAGAGGTTTACATCCAAGCCGCCGCCAATGCCCAACCCAAGGCCAGTGCTGGACGCGCTGATCGCCAGCCCGCTAATCGGGTCGGTCGCCGAGAAGCTGGTTCGAGCCGCGCCGAAAAGAGCATGGACAAAGGGCGTGACCCGATCTCCACGCATGGAGATTTGGGGACCGAACATATATTGGTAGTTGCTCATTCCGAAACCGGCTATGTTCTTGTACTGTCCGCCGAAATCGCCCACGAAACCAAGGTGGCGATGAACGTTGAGGTCCGCCGAGGCCTGCCAGCCCCAGAATGAGTCGCGGATCGATGCCGTCAACCCCGTCACCGGATCAGTCGACGACACGCCCATGCTGGATATGGAGAAACCTCCGAAAACTTCTGCTTTGGGATAGCTCGACTCTTGCGCCCACCCCGGCACTGAGAGCAGAAGCAAACCGATCGTCCCTAACATGATTCGTCGCATCATTATTCCTCCAAGAGATTTGGTAATCGGCTGCCTGCTCACCCCGGGCAGCGCGTGAGGCTTACCACGTGCTGAAAGTTTATCCGCCCCGCCGTCCGGGGCTCAAACACTACGCGTTGCCCCTGTTCAAGCTAAGTTAGTAACTGTTTGAACCAATCAAAACACATGTAAACGTCTACTAATCAATGCGATACAGAGGTGTCCGGGACGAGGCGGACGAGGGGTAAATCCTTACGGCACCATGGACGAAAATAGCGGCCCGGCGTCTCTGCCGGCCCGCCGAATAGAGGGCTGGTCCGTGCCGCCCGTGGACTTCACTATCCCGGCCAGCCGGGTTCTATTACTACTAGCTCGATTGCTTTATTGCTGTGGCCACTGCGTGTGGACTAGAATCACGCGTCCTTCAGGGTCTGGCGCTTCATGCGCGATTTCAGGTCGACCAGTCACGGCCCATTGGCAGGTGGCACGAATGACGCAAAGACGCAAACGCTTCTTCGTTGTTTTTAGCGCTGTCGCCATCGCATTCCTCACGCTTCCTGGGATCGCCCAAGTGGTTGGCCCCGCCGCGCCGCCCAGACCTGCCGGAGATCCATCGCAAAAATCCGACAAGCCGATTCAAATCGACGTGGAAATGGTATTGGTCAACGTCACCGTGACGGATCCTCAGGATCACCTGGTGATGGGTTTGGATAAAAACAATTTCCGGCTTTTCGAGAATGGTGTCGAACAGGAAATCCTGACCTTTTCCAATGAAGACCAGCCGATCTCGATTGGACTTCTCTTTGATATGAGCGGCAGCATGGCAGACAAGCTCGATAAGTCCCGCCAGGCCGCGTTGCAAATCCTGAAGACCGCCAATCCCAAGGATGAATTTTTCCTGATCAGCTTCAACGATCGCGCCGAACTCACCAGCGGCTTCACCTCGGACCTCGAAGATTTGCAACGGCGCATGATGGCCACGAAGACGCGGGGCCGCACCGCCCTGCTGGACGCGATTTACATGGCCATGAAGCAGATGAAGGGCGCGCACTACCGCAAGCGCGCTTTGGTGGTCGTCTCCGATGGCGGCGATAATCACAGCCGGTACCATGAGGCTCGCATCCGAAGCGATTTGAGAGAAGCGGATTGCCAGCTCTACGCCATGGGAATTTTTGATGACCAGGACATGAAACGTACCTCCGAAGAACGCAAAGGCCCCGCGCTGCTTTCTGAGCTCGCCGAAATCACCGGCGGCCATGCCTTCCCGGTGCCGAGCTTGGACGATTTGCCCGACGTTGCCGCCAAAATCAGTATGGAACTGCGCGACCGGTACGTCCTGGGATTTAAACCCGGCGGCGCGCGCGACGGCGCTTGGCGAGCCATCAAAGTCAGAGTCGCTCCCCCGGCGCCCGTGCCACCCGTGCACGTGTATGCCAGAAGCGGTTACTACAGCCCCAGCGACTAGTCGCCAGGTGTTACAACGTCCGAAGGCACATCAGTGAAGACATCTGTGTTGCGGCCAACGATAAAAATTTCGAGCAAGGCATCGTCAAGCCCGCCAGTTCCGCGCCCGCTAAATAGTGGAGCGATCCGAACGCGTCACTCTGCCTCGTGCGGACTCCTGCCGGATGAGTCAACAAAGTAACCGACGCCCCGAGACGTCTTGAGATGGATGGGATGTTCGGGGTCAGTTTCGAGCTTTAGCCGAATCCGCCGGATATAGACATCTACGATGCGTGGGTTTGCAGATCGCCCTTCCGAAAATATCGCCTTGAATAACTGGTTGCGCGTGAACAGTTGGTTAGGCCGCGCGGCGAGATAATAAAGCAGCCTGAATTCAAGCATTGTGAAGCTTGCCACTCTCCCTGCACGCGACGCGCTTTGGGACGATGGGTCCAGCACGAACTCCCCCACCTCCACTGGCTTGTCGAACGGATCGGGAGGCGGCTGAGTATCTTCCGGAAGTTCACTCCGGCGGTCTCCCAGAAGACCGAGAACTCCGGCCATCGCCGGGCTCTGCATCTTCAGAATCGCAATTGGCAAATTATCCGGCGATTGACTGTGTTGTATCTGTTTGATCAAGTCTAGCGCCCGGCCTTCAGGCAGCGCCAAGACGAGCAGAGTCAGATCGGCCGGCATTGTAGCTACACTCGGGAGACTCTCGACTGGAACATCCACATCCCGGACCGGCTTGGACACAGGCAAGCCGGTTCTTGTTTGCCTGCGTCCCGCCGCTCCGGTTGACATTGCCCTTCCCTAGAAGTTCAGCCGAAGAGCAAATTGAATCTGCCGATTGGTTCCGATCCCCACGGTTTGTCCCACGGTCGAACTGAGCACGCCGAAAGAGCCCTGAGTTGCAGCCGTGTAGGCCTGCCCTGGCTGTAGAGTAGCCCCAGTACCCAGCGTGTTGACCGCGCTTGGCAGGACGTTACCCAACTGGGCTGGCGGGTTAGCGAAATTCGGACGGTTAAAGATATTGAACATCTCCGCCCTGAATTCAACCGAAGCTTTCTCCTCGATGGCGAACCTCTTCACGACCGTTAAATCGGCCTGAGTCAGGTTTGGACCCTTAACGGAGTTACGCAAGAGATTGCCAAAGGTGCCGGGCTGAGGCACGGCAAATGCTGCTGGGTTCAAATTGCCATTCGGCAGAAAGAAGGGCACGCCGGGAACCACATCCGGACGACGGACGTTTCTGGAGTTCCCGCCGCCTGGCGTATTAATGATGGCCTCCGTACATATGCCTGCGGCGCCGGGGCATGCAGCGTTAGTGATCTGAGAACCAAAAATTTTCCCGCCAATCGGCGTCCCGCTAACCACTGCGCCTGGCAATCCTCGGAACACAACATCGGGACGCGTGATCTGTACAGGAACCGGAATGCCCGAGCGCGCGTTGACGATGGTACCGACTTCCCAGTTGCCCAGCACCGCTCGAGAGAAGCCGTGCGCGTTGCGCGCAATGGGCAATCGGTAAAGCCCGCTGACGTTAAAATTGTGCCGGATATCGAATATCGTGTAGCCGCGGTCAAAGTTGTAGTCGTAAGGGTTGGCGGTCGTGAGTGCTTCATTCGAGCCGCCGGAGTCGCCATAGCTCTTTGAAAACGTGTATGACGCGCTGAGCGACAGACTGGAGCCGAAGCGGCGAAGCAACTGGGTCTGCAACGCGTTGTAACTGTCATAGCCGCCGCTGGTCTTGTAATCCACTTCGGCGTAAGGATGGAGCACAGTATTGGCGTTCGGAACGGCAGGGCAGGTTGCTGTTGGGGTGCCCGCCACTGGAGTCACGCCATTGCAGTCTATGTCAAACTGCCGCACGGGAATCGCAGCCCCGGAGTTGGTATTGGTTCGCACCGAAACGATGCGGTTGGCAACGTTGCGCAAAAAGAGGTTACGGCCCTGGCTACCCACGTAGGCAACCGTGGAAACGAATGAACCCAACTGCTGCTCCCACGATGCGGAGTACTGATAAACCCGCTCGGGAACCGTGTACTCAGGCGCGTAGGCGCGTACGCGCGCTGCGCGGTTGTCCGGGTTGGCCAGGAAGTTGGCGGTTAGGTTCGCGGAGCTTGTCGCGCACGTGCTGGTCTGGCCGCAATAATTCCCGCCTGATGGCGTAGTCCAAACGCGGTCGCTTTCCGCAGGCTGGAGCTGGTCTTCGGTCTGGCCTGGGCCGGCGTAGATTCCAAATCCGGCGCGAAAAACCGACCGATTTCCTCCAAGCAATCCGCTGCGCGATGCAAAGGGCGACCAGGCGATTCCGAGCCGGGGCTCAAAGTTGTTGGTGCTGCTGTTGGACCAAGTAGTTTTCTTCGGAGCGCAAACGCTTTGTAATCCAGCAAATGGGTTATAGCAAAACTCTGGGCTCGAAAGCGTTCCCGTATTGACGTCGAAGAAAATATACCGGTTGTTGGCTTCACGCAGCGGTGAGTAGTACTCATATCGCAATCCGACGTTCAACGTGAAGTTAGGACGGAGCTTGATTTCGTCTTGCGCGTAGCCGATGTAGTACTCCTGTCCCAGGTGCAGCCGGCCAGTCGCGCCGTTGTTATAGGGGCTGGGCGCGCTCACATCAACCAGGTTATCGGCACTGGAAAGGGAACCGTTGATCAAGCTCGTCAGGTTCGAGAATGAGTAGGTTGTCCCACCGAGACGGTCCGTGTACATCCGGATCAACCTGACTTCGGTGCCAAACTTCAAGCTGTGAATACCGGTTGTCCAGGAAAGATTGTCGATAAACGAAAGCGAGTACGGCGTGTAGGGCGAACCCCGACCGTTGGTGGCGCTATTCGCGCGGACCAACCCCCCGGGGATGGCCAAGCCGGCCGTACTGCCTCCCTGACCCGCGATACCCGAAAGGGTTATGCTTCCTGTGGCGTTTATGGCGATCTGGGAATAGTCGATGCCATTAACCGTGGGGCCGATACCGTTAATCTGCGTCTGGGCCTCGTTGAAACCGACCTTAATTTCGTTAATTAAATTTGACTGCAGGACGCTATTCAAAGCAGCCACGCCGTTTTGCGGCACGGCCTTGATGACGACGTTGCGTCCAGTGATGCCTTCGGGATACGCGTTGCTGCCCTGGTCCCGGAAATACCGGAGGTAGACGCTGTTGTTGTTATTAACGTGGTAATCGAAGCGCACTCCCCCGGAGCTTTCATTGACTGTAAAAAGCCCCGGCAGCAAATACACATCCAAGCTGGAGTTGCCCAGGCTGGTGGTGGCGTCAGGTTGTACCAGGATCGCTTGTGGAGAGTGAAATCCCGGAAGCAACTGCTTGACGTCGTGGTTCACGCACTGAACGGCCGGGAAGGACTGTCCTGCAGCGCAATCGGGCAAGGCGTTAAATTTAGAACTGGGAGCCGACTCGATCGCGTTAGTTCCCGCGTGAAGTCGATATGCTTCGTAGTATCCAAAGAAGAACAGCTTGTCTTTGACGAGCGGGCCGCCGGCCGACGCGCCGAACTGATTCAAACGCAGCTCTGACTTCGAATTTGGCAGGTCGAAAAAGTTCTTGGCGTCAAATTTGTCGTTGCGGTGATACTCGTATGCGGACCCGTGGAACGCGTTCGAACCCGACTTCGTGATCACGCTGATTTGACCGCCATCGCCGGTTCCGTATTCGGCGGGATAGTTGTTCGATTCGACGCGGAACTCCTGCACGTTCTCGAGACTGGCCTGCAGGTGGAATGGCGAGGCTGTTTCGCCGCTCAGATTGCCGGGATCGGCGTCAACGACGGCGCTTCCCTCAATACCGTCGTATCGAACTGCGTTTTGCTCCGTAGATTGCCCGCTAAAACGGATGTCCTGAAAATTGCCTGTGCCGGCATTGGTGGCCCCCGGAGCCTGCAGCTCAAGCTGCGAGAGCTGCCGGCCATTTATGGGCAGGCTGGAGACTTCGCGCTCCGTCACATTGACCCCAATCCGCGACGACGTGGTATCGATGGGTGTCTCGCCACCGGACGTTACTGTGACGGTCTGGCTGACGGACGCCACTTGAAGCGTAAAGTCGCGATGGAGCTCCAGTCCAACCGTGATCTGCACCCCAGTCTGCTTGACGGTAGCAAATCCGTCTTTGGTGACGTTAATTGTGTAGACCGAAGGGCGCAAAGGCGAGGCCACAAAAGAGCCTTCGGCGTTTGTAGTGACCTTGCGTTCCTCTCCTGTGCGCTCATTCGTTACCGTGACATCAGCGCCGACCACGGCCGCTTTAGTGGGGTCCACGACGGTGCCGGTGATCCTTCCGCTATCAACTTGCGCAAATGCACCGCCCGCAAGTCCCACAAGAGACAGTAAGACCACAGCTAAACCCATCCATAAATGAATGGCTCTCATTCCATCTCCTCCAAGTTGTCACTTCATTGGCCCGAACAGCCGCTCACCGGGAATTAATGGGGGGAGTGTATGGCTAGTGAGAGATTTTGTTGTTACAGGCTTGTGAACAAAAATGAATATTCGGTTACTTGTGAAGATCCGGCAAATTACAGTCAGCAATTCGAATCGATCCGTTTCGAATACTATAGAAATAACCTCATATTCTATTGATAACTAGATGATACTATGCTATACTCGCGCATGTTCTTCGGTAATCCATCTCCCTTTGCGCTTTTTAGCTCTTCCATTTTCGTCTCTCGCTCCGATCAGCCTGCGCCCCCTGTCAACGTTTACTTCGTCGCTTTCTTTGCTGGTGACGCGGCGGTGCTTTCCAACTCTCAACTTTCGACGATTGACTGCCAACCCACATGTGTCTCACCGCAAGCCACGCAGAATGAACACTTGCGTAAAATCCCTCTACAACTCTTCTGCAATGAACACTTACGCAATGCGTGAACTTCAAAGTCATTCAGAATGAACACTTGCGCAAAAATGGGTAGGGGGGAGGGACACCAACTACCGACGTCTGCCTTTACGAAATTGAGGTATGATCCGGAAATCGGGCGGCCAAAACGGAATTCGGCATGAACTCCGCCGCTGGTCGCTGCCGCCTTCACCAAAGGGAGGCCTTCCATGCCGAAATATGAGTTTCGCGTCAACGGGCGCGCTGTATCGGTGGATTCCTGGGACCCGGGCCAGCCGGTCCTCTACATTTTGCGCAATACCCTGGGCCTGCACGCGGCCAAGTTCGGCTGCGGTTTGGCCCAATGCGGCGCATGCACGGTGCTGCTGGATGGCAAGCCGGTGCGCTCTTGCGTTACGCCGGTGCAGCAGGTCGCGGGCCGCGCGGTCACCACGCTCGAGGGACTCGGTACGCCGGAGAAGCCCGGACGGGTGCAGGCCGCCTTCATCGCCGAACAGGCTGCCCAATGCGGTTATTGCACTAACGGCATGATCATGGCGACGACCGCGCTGCTCAGCCAGACTCCCAATCCAACGCTCGACCAAGCCAAAGAGGCGCTCAGCGGCAATCTATGCCGCTGCGGCACGCACACTCGCATTCTCGCCGCCGTCCTCCACGCGGCGAAGGCATAAGGAGGCGCCATGTCTAAACGCTCTCCAGCTCGCGGCGTTTCCCGGCGCGATTTCCTTCTGGCAGGCGGCGCGGTAGTGGTTGGCTTCAGCCTCGGCTCTTCCCTGCCCAGGTTTGTTCTCGCCCAGAGTGCCGCAACTTCCGATCTTGGTAAGCCGCTCGATCCGCATCAGGTCGATAGCTTTCTCGCATTTCACGCGGACGGCTCGGTCACGATCTACACCAGCAAAGTGGACGTCGGCACCGGCTTGCGCATCGCCATGAGCCAGATGGCCGCCGAAGAGCTTGGCGTGCCGGTCGAGCGGATCTCCATCGTTGAGGGCGATACCGCGCTCGTGCCCGATCACGGCGGCACCGGCGGCAGCACGGGAATTCCGCGTGGCGCAGTGGATGTCCGGCAAGCCGCGGCCACGGCGCGGCAGGCCATCCTCGATCTTGGAGCCACGCAGCTCAAGCGCCCGGCCAGCGAACTCACCATCACGGGCGGCACGGTTCGTGCCATTGCAGGCGGCTCCGGCGTCAGCATCGGCAAGCTGATCGGTGGCAAGCGCCTCAACCTTGCGGTTGACGCGAAAGCGACGCTGAAAGATCCGAGCGACCTACACCATCGTAGGCAAGCCCCTGCTGCGACCCGACGTTCCGGCCAAGTGCACCGGAAAGCGCGAGTACGTGCAGGACCACGTCGTGCCGAACATGCTGCACGGCCGCGTGATCCGTCCGCCGGCCATCGGCGCGAAGCTCGTTTCCGTCGATGAGTCTTCCATCCGAGGCATTCCCGATGTGCGGATCGTGCGCATCGAGAGTTTTCTGGGCGTGGTCGCGCCCGACGAGTGGGCTGCGGTGCGTGCGGCTCGCGAGCTCAAAGCGACCTGGACCGAGTGGCAAGGGCTGCCCGGCAGCGACGGCCTCGAGCGATTCGTCCGCGAAAGCGCCGTGGATCGCGACGAAACCGTCGCCACCAAAGGCGGCGACCCGGCGGCCGCGCTTTCGTCGGCAGCCCGACAACTTTCCGCCACATATAGTTGGCCGTGCCAAAGCCACGCCTCGCTTGGCCCGTCATGCGCTGTGGCCGATGTGCGCGAGGATGGCGCCACAATCTGGAGCGCGACTCAGCAAAGTTATGGCCAGCGCGCGCAACTCGCGAAGGTCTTTGGCTATGCCGGAAGAAAAACTGCGCGTGATCTTCCTCGACGGTTCGGGCTCCTACGGCGGGAACGGCAACGACGACGTCGCGGCCGATGCGTTTCTGCTTTCGCGTGAATTGAAGCGGCCGGTGCGCGTCCAATGGATGCGCGAGGATGAGCACGGCTGGGACCCCAAGGGTCCGCCGCAACTGCTCGAATTGCGAGGCGGCCTCGACGCGCAGGGGCGCATCGTCGCCTGGGATACGCAGATGTGGATTCCCGTCACGGTTCCCGGTTCGCGTCCGCTGCTCGCCGCCGACGCCGCGGGCATTCCGCAAGCGCACGGTCAGGGTTCCGGCGCGATCTCACAGAATGGCGATCCGCCGTACGCCGCGGAAAACGTGCGCGTCGTGGCGCATTGGCTCAAGCAAACGCCGTTGCGCCCGTCGAACCTGCGCGCTCCGGGCAAGATCGCCAACGTCTTCGCTGTGGAGGGCTTCGTCGACGAGATGGCCGCCGAGATGGGCGTGGACGCTGTCGAATATCGGCTGCGCGGACTCAGCGATCCGCGCGCGATCGACGTGATCAAGCGCGCGGCGGAGATGATCGACTGGCAGACACGGCCGTCGCCGATGCCTCGTCCCGCGCAAGGCGGCTTGCTCACCGGGCGCGGCTTTGCGTACATGCGCTACAAGCAGATGGAAAATTACGTCGCCATGGCCATGGAAGTGGTTGTCGAACCGTTGACCGGCAAAGTCACCGTGCGGCGCGTCACCTGTGCGCACGACTGCGGACTGGTCATCAATCCCGACGGACTGCGCAACCAGATCGAGGGCTCCATCACGCAAACGCTTAGCCGTGCGCTGCACGAGGAAGTGAAGTTCGATCGCTCCCGGGTCACGAGCGTCAACTGGGCAAGTTACCCTATCCTCACATTCCCGGAAGTGCCGGCCATCGAGGTATCGCTGATCGACCGACCCATGCTGCCGCCGTTTGGCGCCGGCGAGGCTGCCACCGCGCCGGTTGCAGCCGCACTGGCCAACGCCATCTTTGACGCCACCGGCGTGCGGTTGCGCTCGGCGCCCTTCACCGCGGCCCGCGTGAAAAGTGGGCGGCTAAGTTAAGGCGGCCCAGTTAAGGCGGCTAAGCTAAACGGACCGGGCGTCTGAAACGCCCGGCCCGTCCCATCTGGCTGTTCTCACTAACTACTCGTCTTCTCCAGCCTTATGAACGAAAACGGCGATACAACCTGTGCCTTTCAGTCCATTGGCGGCACAGATCGTATTGTCCGTTGCCGGGTTGGCGACAAACGCCGCCGTCGTTCGCACCGGAGTGAATATGCGGTTGTTTTCGGGGAATGCCGAAGGATTCCGGCCTCCCTGGTCAGGCACGTTTTGCAACCAACTGCTATCCTCCGCGTCGATCACGCCGAGCACGGTTGGTGCAGGCGTAGTCACCACGGTGTTGTCTGTGGAGGTGACGTAGAAGCGGCCGTCGCCTGGGTTGTACCAGACCTCATCGCCGCCGCCGACGTCGCGAACGACGTGGATGACCGCGCCAGTGAGGGCGTTGATGATGATCGGCTCGCCGCACGCCGAAATGAGAAGGTGCTGGAAAGCGCCGAGCGCCGCGCCGTTAGCGCCGGTACCCGTGCCGCCCGGGATGGTCGAGCAGGGGAAAAAGTAATGAGCCGAGACCGTAAGAGTCTTCGGGTCGATGACCTCGACTTGCGGGGCTTGTGTTGTGGTTCCCGGCAGCGTGATCAGGAAGCGCTGTATGGCGGCGTCCCACACCGGCTGTTCCGCCCCGCCAGCGCCCGTGAATATGATTTGTCCCAGAATTTTGTAAGTGTCGGTGGAAACGAACGTTGCATACGGCCATGCCACAGTAGCCGGAGCAACCGGCACAGGTTGGTCATTCGCAATCATGATGATGTGATCCGCCGGATCGAAGCCAAGTTCGTCGGCGCGATTGCACTTGTTCGTCGTACCGTTATTGCATTGCTTGCCGCCGGCGAAAGTGGGATCGGCAGTATTCACACCGCAGTTGGTGGTGCAGCCAACCGTGGGAAAGAGGAACTTCAGGTAATCTGGCGATTTCGGGTCCGCGTCGGCCACCTGCAGTTTGCTATTCCCATCACCTGCGAAAAGCCTGTGGTCGGGAGTGACCAGCACGCCGTTTGGTCCATTGCCGTTCGTGCCGGCCGCGCCCGCAAAACCGGTAACTCGCCCTACGAACATATCTTTCTCCGCGTCGACGATGTCCACGGCGAAATTCGATCTGTCGGCGAGATAAAACCTTTCGGTTCCGGGGTCGGTGAAGGAAAGGTCAGTGCTGAGGAGAGGATTTCCCGGGATGGGGATAACGGCACGGAAAGCAACAGGGGTGTTGATGTTGTGCTCGTGGTTTCCATCGTCGCATACTCGGTTATCTCGATCGCGATGATCTCCATCATCACGATCTCGGTCCGGGCGCGCACTCATACTGAGAGTTAGAGCAAGAGCGAGAACCAATAGAACAGAGCCTGTCAGTTTCGATTTCATGTGATCTCCTCCGCAAGTCATCCAGAGCATGAATCGGGACGCCGTTAAGCGGACGTCCGCATTGAACCTTTACACGGACCCCGGAACCATCAATTTTTCAACCCGTGGGGGAATGTTGGCGGGACTCTATGCGCAACCCGGCGATATGTCAACCTTTGGCATCGGCGAGAAACGCCGGGGCAAAAAGTGCGCTGAAAAATCGACTCGCGCGACGGTAGGGCGCGGAACTTCTCCACGGCGGCGCACGAAAACTAAAAACGTGAGCGCGCGACAGCCTGCAAATGCGATGTGCCGCCTGGAAGGCGGCGCTACAAGCGACTAACCCTGGACCGTAAAGTGGAGAGGCAAAATGAGAATTTTGTCGCCTTCCTGAATGGAGATGTTGTAGCCGCCGGACTTCACTTGAGGCACTTTCAAGACGATCTTGCCGGTCTCCTGCTCCACAAGAGTGGCTTTGTAATCATCCTTGTCGTCCGAGAGAAATACCCCGGAAACAGTAGCCTTCCCAAGGTTTTCGCCGGTCAGCGTCACGCTATCGTTGACTTTGCCAGTCCCCGGATCAACGGCCGTCACCTTCGGGACATTCTGTGCGCCGACAAACGGCGCCAGGCAGAGCAAAACAAGCACGCCAATGGCAAAGCTGAACTTCCCATACTTTGGTTTGCGCACAAGATTTCCGAATCGCGCCTGGACACCAGGCACATCAGCAAGGCGCACGGAACCGCAATGCTTGGCTGGACGATACATCATGGGTCGCCTCCATGTTACAGGTCAGAAAGTACTGATTTGCGGCGACGATACGCCCGTAGTCTGGGCGTGTCAAGTCAGTAGCCCGCCGAGACGAGGCACTGCGGCTGCCGCTGCGGAACATCCGCACGTCAGGGAGGCGCAGCCTCGCTGTCCAGCGTGTAAACTATCAAGATGCCACCGACTGTAAAGTTGATCGCGCTCGATATCGACGGGACCCTGCTCGACAGCGCTTCCGAGGTGCCACAGGTCAACCGGCGAGCCATCGAGGCGGCGGTCGAGAAAGGTATCGAGGTGGCCCTGGTCACGGGGCGACGATTTGATTTTGCGCTCCCGATTGCGGAGCAGATTCCCTGCCCCCTGACGATGATCGTCAACAACGGGGCCCTGGTAAAGTCGAAGGACGGAAGCACCCATTTGAGGCACTTGCTTCCGCGCGCGACCGCACGAGCGGTTTTGCAGTACACTCCGGAGTTCCGCGCCGGCGCGGCCGTGGTCTTCGATCGCCTGAGAGCCAACCAAGTGATCTACGAAGCCATCGACTGGGAAGATCCCCGGCGGAAGGGCTATTTTGCGCGCAATCGGGAATTTATCGCGCAGGTTTGCCCGCTCGAGGAGTGCCTGACGGAAGATCCGATCCAAGTCATGTACAGTGGCTCGGTCATCGAGATGCGGCAAGTAACTGCCGCACTGCACATCGCGGCGAAGACGCTGGAGTTTTCACTCGCGATGACCTTCTACGATCACCGGGACTTTGCCATGGTGGATGTCATCCGCCTGAATTGTTCAAAGGGAGCCACGCTTGCGCAGTGGACAGCGCTTCGCGGGTTTGGACGCGAAGAGGTGATGGCCATCGGCGACAATTTCAATGACCGCGAGATGCTGGAATTCGCGGGCCTGCCCGTGGTGATGGCCAACAGCATTCCCGAGTTGAAAACCCTGGGATGGCGGCAGACCCTCTCCAATGATGAGGGTGGCGTGGCCGCCGCTATTCACGAGCATGCGCTGGGGAGTTTCTAGTGGCAGATCTTTACAGACAAACCGGAGTTCGACGCTCGCGGAAAAAGACGATGCTTCTGGCCGCGGCGGCACTGTTTATCGCCGCGACCGCGCCGCAACCGGCGCGCGCCGATTACGCCGTGCTGCGCAGCGGGCAGCGTCTGCACATCACGGGCTGGCAACCTCTGGGAGACACGGTACGGCTGGATTTGACCGGAGGCAGCGTAACCATCAGCGCAGCGGAACTCGCGGGTATCGAGCCGGAAGAGATTTTTGGAGCCAGCGCGGAACGCGCCATGGATGTGCCTTATGCCGCACAAATTCGCACCGCAGCCGAGACTTACGGTGTCGATCCCGGGCTCGTCGCCAGCATCATTTCCGCGGAGTCTAATTTCAACTCTCGCGCCATCTCCCGGCGATCGGCACTCGGGTTGATGCAGTTGCGGCCGGAAACGGCGGCACAAATGGCGGTGCGGAATGCGTTTGACGCAAAACAAAATATCGACGGTGGAACACGATATCTGAAGCTGCTTCTCGATCGCTACGGCCAAAACGTCGCGCTGGCGCTCGCCGCCTATAACGCCGGTCCTAAGCGAGTGGACCTCTATCGCGGGATTCCGCCCTTCACGGAAACTCACACGTACATCAACCGGGTGATGACGAACTTGCGGAGTCTGCCGAGCTTCCCGGAGTTGTTCCTCGGATCTGCGAACCAGACCCCTTTGAACTTTCCAGTCAAGTCGGGCATCGAGGTGGGACAGCCAAGTAGAGCAGCCAAACCGGCCAGCCAGTAAAGCGCGGCAAGCGGATTCAAACGACGTTTGGTCTAGTTCTGGGGAGCGGGAACGGGCTGAGGCGCGATGGGCATGGTGCCGGGTAAGGTTCCGGGCGAATTCGGGGATCCATTGGCACCGCCTGGAAGGGCAGCGGGATTCGGTACCGCACCAGGCTGGGCTGGGCCATTAAGACCGGGAACAACAACCTGCTGTCCCGCCGCGCCACCGCTGGCATTCAAAAGCGGATTCCAAATAAACTCCCACTCAAAGTATGTTTTGCCGCCCTGATAAACCGTTATCGAAGACTGCTTGACTTTACTGGCCACGCCGATCACCGACCCGCCAAAGACCGGCGAATCGACGGCCTGGAGCGGAGCAGGCTGCGCCGAACTCATCAGCGAACTCTGGGAACCCGGGCCACTCAAGCCCAGTTGTGGGGCACCAGGTTGTTGGCCCGATGGCGAGGTGTTTTGCTGGCCAGGCTGGGCGCCGCTTTGCTGACCCGTCGTCGAGGCTTGCGCGCCACCCGCCAGCCCCGGATCCGGCTGGCCGAAAACTTGACTTGCAAAGCCTGCGGCTCCGCCCGCCATCTGTCCCGCGAACGCAGCGGAGACCGCCATCTCCTGCAAACTATGGAAGTGGACGCTGCCGACAAGTTGACCCTGAGGAGTCACGTAGATGAGCCGCCACTTTCCGTCGGCGCTCATGGGCTCGTTGTAAGTCTTGCGCAGGAAGTGAACTCCGACTGCATTCGCCTTGGAGAGGTCCTCAAGGCTGGCGGGGTATTTTCCGTTTTTCTGATAGTAAAGACGAATCGCCCGCACGTACTGATTGCCACGCCAAATTGCCTCCTGCTCGCGCAACCGGCGTCCCTGCGTGAGAATATTGGGCGCGGCAGCAGCGGCCAGCAGAAGCATCGTGGCGACCAGAAAAATCGCGAGCAGCACGGCATACCCTGCTTCGCGGCGAGCGCTCATGCGGCGCGATTTCACGACGGGGTAGGCTCCTCCATGGTCAAAGTGGCGCGGCGCCCCGTGCTGGTCTCTTCCAGTTCAACGCTACTGTTGCCGATCTGCATCAGCCGGAAACGTCCGAGCAAGACTTCGCCGACGGCCAATACGTAGACGTTGTCACCCTCGATAAAGAAAGCCCTACGCGCACCTGTCTGCGCGTCCGTCACGTAGCCGTAAAAAGTGGCCGGCACAACCAGCGGCGCAGGACCCTGAGGCGGGGCTGGCCCAACTACAGGCGGCACCGCAGCGACAGGCGGCGCGACGGAAATCGGCGGCGGAGCCGAGGAACTGAATATGTTTCGATGCGAACCCTCGTACTGAAGCTTCTTCAGACGATCCAGCAAGTCCAGGCGCAGCGCCGGATTTTCCACAGCGATGGGACGAAAGTTCTCGTCGGCCCTGGAGACCACCGAGGCAACCTCAGGGGACCGGGTCGCTCGATAGACGATGAACAAGAACACCACGACCAGAGCGGTAAGGAAGACGATCTGATTTCGCCGGTTCGACATATCAAGTGCGAAAATAGGTGCGCAGTTGGAGATTCAGCTTCAATTCCCCTCCCGCACCGGAAGATCCCAGGGAAAGACCATCCAGAACGTAGAAAGTGTCCGTATGCTGCAAGGCATTTATGAAACGAACCACACTGGAATAATCGCCATCGATGACCGCATTTATGTCGACTTCGGTTACGCCGCGCTTGTCCGTCGGATGCTGATGAAAATTGAGATTCTCGGTCTGCAATCCGGCGCCGCGCGAGAGCGAGCCGAAGTCGGCGACGACCGAGGAGTACCCGGAAGCGGCAGGCCTGAAATTCTGCTTAAAAAACAGATCACACTGCTGCTCGACCTGGGGCAAGGTCTTACGAATGGTCTCGGCGCGAGTAATATCGGCAGCCACCAAGGCATGCTGCCGCTTGAGCGCATTCAATTCCGACTGCGGTGCACGGTTGGCGGCGGCCATCTGCCAGTTAATGCCAATCAATACGATGTCGGCAGCCACAACGATACCCAGGATGACGCGGATAATTATTTTGGTGGTCTTAGACATTGGCTTTAGCTGGAGGAGTAGCGCGCGATCAATCCCATCACAACCACGTCGGCGTCTCCGGGCCGGCCAGCGCGACTTTCCCCAAGCACCTGGATATCGGAAAACTCGCGGGAATCTTCGAGCGCTCTCAGGAATTTCAATTTGCTTTCGTCGTTCCTCGCTCCTATCGTCAATTTCAATTCAAGGTGATCCTCAGCCAGCCTGGGTTCGATGCTGACGATTCGAACTCCATCGGGTAAGCTGCGCTCCAGATCCATAAAGATTTGGGTCCAGGGAAATGCCCGCTGCGCAATCAAACCGTTCAGAAAGCCCGAAAGTTCCCGCCGCTGAACCGTCTCGGGGCGGTTGAAGAATACCTCCAGATCGGAGCGATGCTGGCGAAGCGTTTGCATATCGCTTTCGATTCGCGCCTGTTCCACTCGAATCGCGGCATTGGCGCGCCGCACGCTGTAAACGTGCCACGAGAGGAGAGCCATGGCGACCAGGCCCACGCCGCCGATGGCGATGGAAAAAACCGCGAATCGCCGATTGCTGGCGAGCGGCGAACTGGCTAGGTTAAGGCGTGCTCTCATATCATCGTATCCGGAATCAGACTCCGCTCATGAGCCCCGATAAAGCGACCAGCCGACCAGGGCGTCGAGTTCGCGCTCTACCAATGGGCGCAATTCGCCGCTGATCTGACCTTCACTGGCGGCGGCGCTAAGCAATCCCCCAACCGGGCAGTGCAGTTCCCGCTCCAGCGGCTCGCGAAATTCGTCGATGCGGCCGGCTAATCCGGCCAGACCAACCATGGAAATTGGCTCCCGCCACGAATCCTGATAGTACGCGGCGAGGGGATAGATCTCATCCAGCAAGGCCTGCGGCGTAATGTCGGCTTCCTCGGCGGGAAGATCGACGCAACGATAGCCGCAAAGAACACCCTCGCGAACAATCGCCGCAGTCATGGCTTTACCGGAAATTCGGGCCAGGAGCGCGGCTTTGCGATCATTGAGCAAAGGAAGCGCCGCAAGGGCGGAACTCATCACGACACCCGGAGCCATGCCCACCGATTCCATAAGCTGCTCGTATTCTCGCACGATCCGCAGCCGGGCCAATGCGGTGACAATATCCACGCCTTCTTCGCGCGCGGGCTGTCGCATAAAGGAGATCACGGTCTCGTCGGTTTCAAAAGGAACGCTCTTTTTCAGGCGCCACCGCAGCAACGGCAAAGCTTCGTCAGCCGCGCGAGGAAAAACGTCGAAGTGGAGAACAAACACGCGAATGACGGGGTCAGGCAAGAATAACGCTACATCCTTCGTCTTGGCGTGCAGCCGACCGAACACCGTGCTCATTGCGGCACGGACCTCCCCGGAATTGACCAGATTCGTTTCCACGGCGCTGGGCTTTATCGCGCCCGGAGAGAGCGGCTCGATGGCAAAGGACTCGATGCCACCGCCGGCCCGAGCCCAACGCGCCGCGGCAATATATCCGGCGGCAATTTCGCAAGCAATCAGCGGGTGCGGTGCGACGTCCAGCCATTGCACAAACCGGCGGACGCCCTGGCTCCGATAGATTCCGTTGTGAGTTGTCTCAGCGGTCGTCATCGACAGTCGATTGCTCTCCGAGAGTTCCCCCGACTACTGCGCGCGGCGACGCGCCGCATCGCCCGGGTTATTCGATAAAGGTGACCTTATTAATTTCTTTCAAGGTGGTGACCCGCGTCCGGACTTTTTCCAGCCCTGAATCGCGCAGAAAGGTCATGCCCTCTTCGCGGGCGGCACGCTTGATCTCCGAAGTCGGACGTCGGCCCACGATCATTTCACGGATGCGATCCGACAGGTCCAGGAGTTCGGTGATGGCCGTGCGCCCGTGATAGCCGGTGCCGGAACATTCGAGGCAACCCGTTCCTTCGGCAAAGGTCACCGGGCCCCACACCTCGGGATCGAGACCCGCAGCAAGCAAAACGTCGGCAGGATAATGCACCGGCTTCTTGCAGCTTTCGCACACGACGCGAACCAACCGCTGAGCCATGATGCAATTCAGAGACGACACGAAATTGTAAGGCTCGACGCCCATGTTGATGAATCGACCGATCACGTCGGTGACGTTATTGGCATGCACGGTCGTAAAAACGAGGTGGCCGGTCAATGCCGATTGAATGGCAATCTGCGCGGTCTCTTCGTCACGAATCTCGCCCACCATAATCTTGTCGGGATCGTGCCGCAGGATGGAGCGCAAGCCGCGGGCAAAAGTCAGCCCCTTTTTCTCATTCACGGGTATCTGCGTAATTCCCCGCACCTGATATTCCACCGGATCTTCAATGGTGATGATCTTATCCTCATCGGTCTTGATCTCATTGATGGCGGCGTAAAGAGTGGTGGTTTTGCCGGAACCGGTGGGACCCGTGACCAACACCATGCCGTAGGGCTCTCGAATATAGCGGCGGAATTTACGCAAATCTTCATCCGAAAAGCCGACGACTTCGAGGCTGAGATTATGGAATTTTTCGGAGAGCGTCTCCTTGTCAAGGACGCGAAGCACGGCATCTTCCCCATGGATGGAAGGCATGATGGATACGCGGAAATCCACAAAGCGGCCCTTATAGCGCACGCGAAAGCGGCCGTCCTGGGGCACCCTGCGTTCGGCAATATCCAACTCGCTCATCACCTTGATACGGGAGAGGATCGTGGAGTGCCATTCCTTGGAAATGGGAGGCATGGCGTAGACGAGAACGCCATCGATGCGGTACTTGACCACGACCTCCATATCGCGCGCCTCGATGTGGATGTCACTGGCACGCCGCTCGAGCGAGGTGAAAATTACAGTATCCACAAGCCGCACGACGGGGCTGACGCCGCCCTCTTCGGTAAGCCGCTCGGCAAACAGCGCCTCTTCGCTCTCCTCCTCGTCCTGAACCACCTGAAGAGTGAATGCTTCCGTGGCCTGCTCGAGCACACGTTGCGATTGCTCGGTGCGCTTGAGCAGATCGCTGATCTGCGTGGGCGTGGCAACTTTCAAAACCAGCTTCTTCCCCAGCAACAGGGGCAATTCATCACTCAATAAAATCTGGGTAGGATCGGCCACGGCGACGATCAACTGGTTCTCCCGGGCCTCGAGAGGAACAAAATTGAAGCGGAACATCAGGTCAGCGGGGATGCTTCGAAATAGTTCCGGATCGATGCGCACCTCATTGAGATCGACAAAAGGACAACGGTAACGTTCGGCGGTGCGCCGGCTGCGCTCGCGTTCCGCCTGAACGTCCTGAAGCGCGGAGGAGGCCACATTGTAGTCGCTGGTTCCCATGAGCAATAATTCCGCTTAGCGCTAGCCGGGTCCAGCGCCGACCGAGAAGGAAAAAATGGGCAGGTAGAGCGAAATCAATATGAAGGCTATCATAATCGCCATAAACACCAAAATTGCAGGTTCCACAACTGCGATGAGAGTTCCGATCCGCTGGTTGGTTTCATCCTCGTAAAATTCGGCGACGCTGGCAAGCATCGGCGCCAGGGCTCCACTGGCCTCCCCCACCTCGATCATCTCGATACCCATGGCCGGCATGAGCCCCATGCTTGAGAGGGCGGTATGTAAAGACTGGCCATCGCGAACGAGCTTGGAAGCATCATCGATGTTGGTGGAAACCAGCCGACTGCGCACCGAATCCGCCGAAGTGGCTAGCGCGGCCACCAGCGGCGTGCCGCCCGCAAGCAAAGTGGACAGCGTACGGCAGAATTGCGCAACCTGGAATTTGATCCAAGTCTCCCCGATCAACGGCAACCTCAGCTTGATGCGGTCGACGGAAGTGCCGCCGCTGTCCGTTCGCGACCACAAGAAAACACTCAAGGCAAAACAAATCAGTAGAGCGCCAGCCGCGAGGACATAAAAGCGATAGCTGACGGTGAGCGTCAAGAGCAGGCGGGTCACGGTCGGCAATTGCACATTCATGTCTGAGTAGAGCTTTGCAAATTGGGGAACGACATACGTGACCAGGTACGTCACGATCAGCGTGGCAACGGTGATCAGAATCACGGGGTAGATCAATGCCGCGACTAACTTCTTCCGGATGCCCGAAGAGACTTTCTGATAGGCAATATAGTGGTCCAAAACGCCAGAAAGGTTGCCGCTTTTTTCGCCTGCCAGAACGGAAGTGACATAAACCTTGGGAAAGAGTCCCTGCTGCCCCAGAGCCTCGGACAGCGAGGATCCTTCACGGACGCTGTCGCGAACATCCTTGAGCAGCGGTTGCAAGGTGGGTGAGGCGGCGCGCTCTGCGAGCAGGTCGAGAGCCTTCAATATAGGCAGGCCCGCCTTGACCAAGGTATTGAATTGCTGATTAAAAATCAGAAAGTCGCCGCTCTTGAGAACCCGGCTCTTTTGGGCGCCCATGGTGTGGCCGAGCAAGCCGCCCCGGCGCTGCACCGAATAGACAAATAGACCACGATCGGAGAGCTTCTGGCGAGCCTCGGACACCGACTGCGCAGCCTCCACATGCGAAAAGACCCGCCCAGCCGGGTCGGCCACCTTGCACACAAACTCTGCCATAGGCCTCAGTCTACCTTATCCGCAGCCAGACAGAAAACGAGCCTTCCTGCGGATGTTCCTTGGCTGAACCGGATGGTGAGACTCAGGGACCCTGCGGATGCGCCTGTTTTGATTCATCCACGATGGCAATGCCAGCGGGCGCCTGAAACCGGAAGAGGGATTCAGCGAGGGGCACGTTCTCCAGCCAATTTCCGAAGCGGTACTCCAGCTCAACGCCTCCCGGCTGGACGATGCGCACATCCGACAATTCGCCTGTCTCCGGATTGACTTCGAGAAGCACCTGGTCGAACGGTTGATCGAGGGGAGCTATAGGACTCTCAATGTCGTTCTCCGCCTGAGCTCCACGGGATTTCAATTTCTCGCCTCGAGGGCGGCAGCTTAATATCACGTTCCCTCGCGTCGCCGGGCTATTCGCGCTGACATCGACGCTTTCGCAAAGCTGAGAGAGTTTGGCCTTGCCCGTAAGCAAGGCGAGGGGGGTTCGCCAATCCGTGCTTTGTTTGATGGGGGCGCGGGTTACGGTGCGGTCGGAAGGCACATAAAACCAGACCGTCTTGCCATCGGAGACAAAAAGTTTTCGTTCGGGAGCCTCGTATTCCCAGCGCATACGACCGGGCCGGCTGAAGTAGACGGTTCCCGACTCCGCCTGCAAACCTTGACGGCTATCACTGTATCGTTCGAGGAAAATCGCCTGCAGCGTTTTGGCATCGTGATAGCGAGCTTCTAAAGCGCGAGCGACGGGGGCAGCCTCGGGACTTACATTGCCTCGAGCCGATGTAGTCACACAGGCAATCGCCAGTGTACCGGCGAGGAGGAGAGCCGCCCTCTGCTTCATGGGTACAAGTCTAGCAGAGTGCTCCCAGGCGAGCGGAGTGCTGACAGCCGCGTTGCTTTGGGGGCTTATTGGATGGGAGGATCAGCGGCCCCGGCAGCAGCGGTCAGATTCTGCCGGATCACAGCGCTCTGGTCGGTGTAGAAGTGACGGTCACCGGTTGTTCCAGGGGCGACTGGGTCGGCGTTTACAGAAAACGCCTGGCAGTTGCCATTTGCGTCGGTAGCCAACACACTATATGTGAAGGTGTATCCACTCTTCGTGCCCGCGCTCAAGACGGAGTCGATCAGACCCGCCTGCGTCGCGTCGGGGATTGCCGGAGAGCCTCCGAGATTGGCCAGCGTCAAAGAAAAGCCGACTCCATAAGTTGTGTTGTAAACCGTTTCGGCCGTTGCGATATTTCGCAGGTTCGCGACGGATGCGGCTTCATTGGCACGCATCTTCGAACGAATGAAATTGGGAATGGCGATGGCGGCAATAATCAGAATTACCGCGACGACGATTAAGAGCTCAATGAGCGAGAAGCCAGCACCATTCTTGCGGGTAGTTCTTTGTACGGTTGGCGATAACATTTTGACCTCGCAACTTGCTCCGCAACTCTTTGACCAGCGTTTTCGAAGATAACGGGAGGGAGCCTCGCTCCCTCCCGCCGTTGAATACTTATCCGATTGGGGTGCTGGCGACGGTTGCGCCCCCACCAGTAACGTCCGCACGGATCACGCCGGATTGGTCGGTGAAGAACATGCGCTGTCCGGTCTGTCCCACGGCGATAGGTGTCGCGGTAAGCGTGTAGGTCTGGTTGGCGGAAGGCTGGCGAATAGGTAAAGGTGTAGCCGCTCTTGGAGCCCGCGGACAAGACCGAGTCAATCAAGTCTGCCGAGGTCGAGCTGGCCGTGCCGCCCGCAGCGATCGGGCCGAGGTTCGTAAGCGCCTGTCGGGAAGGTGCCGTAGCTCGTAGAGTAGGCAACGCAGGACGTATTGATGGTTCGCAGCGAGCCAACCGCAGAAGCCTCGTTGGCAGCCATCTTCGACCGCAACAGGTTGGGGATGGCGATGGCGGCGATAATCAGAATAATCGCCACAACGATCAAGAGCTCAATGAGCGAGAAACCCTTTTGTTTGTTCCGCATGACTTCTCCTTGAAATTAAGATCGCACCGGGGCTACGCGAATATGGATGCAACCCCACTACCAACCCACGCGGAGGAGGTAACTGATGTGACACAAAAGCTACAACCCCAGCAGTTGCAAGAGATGGATGGTGGCAGTGCGAGGCGGAGTGGGCGCTCACGGGGCAAAAAATATCCCGATCCAAGATAGTGCTGCCAAAAAACGTCACGTTATTGAGCCGAAAAAAGTCAGACTGGAGCCCTCATATACAGATCAGGCAGCGGATCTGAGCCGGAGCGTAGCAATGAATCGGAATCGCCCGAGCGATTCATAACCGAATAAACACCCGGCGCTGAGAGTGTTGGGCTAGGCTGTTGTTCGAGAGTGCGGTTCTCCTTACACTTACCTGCAGGACACTTAGCCTTGTAGCACTCAGCGCATCGAAGAAATAAGCTTGCGTTGAGACTTCTCAAAGGGCGGACTTCCTTGATGGAAAGATTGAAGCGCGTGGTCTCTTCGGCTGGTTTTATCGTCGTGGCCGCATTTGTCTTTCGGCTGGCTTATTGCTGCTACGATCAGTTGATTCTTGGAGCTACACTGCCAGGCAATCTCGCTTTTGGGGCCGAAACTGGTTCCATAGCGAATGCGATCGCATCGGGAAGAGGGTTCAGCTCTCCCCTGCCGCTGCCGGGTGTCGTAACGGGACCCACCGCCTGGCTTGCGCCAATATACCCTTATCTACTTGCGGGAATTTTTAAGCTCTTCGGAATTTTTACTTACAAGTCGAGCCTTATCACTCGTGTCATCAACATGGCTTTCTCCGCATTCGTCTGCTGGCCGGTGTATTCCATCGGAACGCGGTCATTCGGAAAAACAATTGGGATCGCGTCCGCATGGTTCTGGGCGATTTTACCGGATGGAATTTTCTACTCTGCAGTTTGGATCTGGGACACGGCGCTGACGGCGTTGTGCATGACTCTGCTCTTTGCGGCAACGTTGCAGATCCGTGGCCGTACCAAACTATCCTGGTGGATCGGGTACGGCGCGCTGTGGGCCTTTGGAGCCATGGTGAACCCGTCGGTGCTTTCCGTGCTTCCGTTCTTCGCTCTCTGGGCGCTGTGGCCCTTGCGGCAGCAGCTTGCCCTGGCTGCCAAGCTGGCGCTGGCCGCCGCGGTGATCTTTGCCGTTGGCATCACTCCCTGGACCGTGCGCAATTATGTCGTGTTTCACAAGTTCATTCCCCTGCGTTCGAACTTTGGACTTGAGCTGTGGTTGAGCAATAGCCCCCTGGTGCCGGATACCTTTGCCGGATACATGCACCCGACGGACAACCCCGACGAAACCGCCAAGTACATTCGCATGACGGAAATTCCGTACATGGAGGAGAAGCAGAGCGAAGCATTGGCGTTCATGCGCACACATCCGGCGGATACCATGCGATTTTTCTTTCGCCGGTTTGAGGACAACTGGATGGGAATCTGGGACGCGCCGGCCGATATGTGGAGATTCATGCCACCGTACATCAAGTTGACGCTGGTGTGGAACCTTCTGTTTTCCCTCTTATCATTTGTCGGCGCCCTGTTTGTGCACCGCACGCGAAACGAGTACGCGCTGCCGTTTACGTCGTTTATGCTATTTTTCCCAGTCGTGTTTTACGTGACCCACACCAGCGGGCGTTATCGATACCCCATGGACCCCATCATGGGATTACTCACCGTGTTTGCGATCGCGTACCCGCTGTCTCTTATAGCCAAGCGTACTCCCGCGGCGGAGCGGCCGGTCGAATCCGCTATCGGAATAAGCTAGCGGCTTTTTTTCCAATAACCGAAAGCTCAGGTGATGTTGTATTTTTTAACGTAATGGCGATAGGAGCGGTACGACATTTTCAGCAGTTCCGCGGCGCGCGTGCCTACGCCGCCGGAAGCCTCGAGCGCGGCCAAGAGGTAAGCGCGTTCAATATCCTGAATGTAATGTTCTAAATCGATTCCGCCTTCCGGCAGATCGGGCTTCCCATTCCTGGGACTCCCGACAGCGCGACCTCCCGGGACGCCATAACGGATTTTCTCGGGCAGTACGGACACAGAGATCAATCTTCCGGTCTCCAGCGCTACAGACCTCTCCATAGTATTTTCCAGTTCACGAACGTTGCCAGGCCAATCATAGGCTTCCATTTGGGCCATTGCGGCGGGTTCAATGCCTTCGACCGGCTTTTCCATGGATTTGCGGAAGCGCTCGAAAAATGCACGCGCGAGTAAGGGAATATCCTCGCGCCGTTCGCGCAACGGCGGCAAATGAAGGGGAATCACGCTTAGGCGATAGAAGAGATCCTCACGAAATTCCCCAGCGGCTATCGCCTTTTCAAGGTCCCGGTTCGTTGCGGCAATAACACGCACATCGATGTCGGTCTCCTCCGTGCTGCCAAGCGGCCGGATCTTGCCTTCCTGCAGGACGCGATACAGCTTCACCTGCATGGAGGGACTCATGTTGCCGATCTCATCCAGAAAGAGCGTCCCGCCATGGGCCGCCTGAAATAATCCCTGGCGGTTTTCGTTTGCTCCTGTAAAAGCGCCTTTCAAATAACCGAACAATTCGGATTCCAGCAATGTCTCCGGAAATGCTCCGCAGTTGACGGTGATAAACGGCGCCTGGGAACGCGGACTGTTTTCATGGATCGCGCGCGCCACCAGTTCTTTACCGGTCCCGCTTTCGCCGGTGATCAGGATGCGGCTCGACTGGGGCGCAACCGTGGAGATGAGGTCGAAGAGGGTCCGCATGTTCGGACTGCGGCCGATAATGTTGTCCTGCCCGGTGAGCCGCCGCAGCTCCCGTCGCAAATAACCCGCCTCATTCTTGAGCTTGAGGCTTTCGTCAACCTGGCCGACAGCGCGACGCAGCTGGTCTACCAGATCATGGTCCTTGATCACGTAACGATCGGCGCCGGCGTTAACTGCAGCGATGGCCGTTTCCACAGTTGGAACGCCCGTAATGAGAAGAAAAATCGTGGAGGGAGACACCTCTTTGGCGTAAGCAAGCAGCTCGACGCCGCTCATATCCGGCATGCGGATATCAGAAATAATGATGTCGAAGATCTTGGACTCCAGCCGGCGGCGGCCCAATTCGCCGGTCGTGGCGATCTCCACACGATGGCCATCCTTGCGAAAAGTGATCTCCAGCAATTCGCAGATGGAGCGCTCGTCGTCGACGATGAGGATGCTGGCCATAATCAAGCCACCCGCGGCAATTCGACGGTAAACTCGGCTCCGCGGTCCTTTTCCGACGTAACCGTAATGCGCCCGCTGTGCGCGTGCACGATCTGATAAACGATGGCCAAGCCCAAGCCCGTGCCTCCCACAAAACCCGATTGCAGCGGCTCGAATATCTTCGCCCGCTGCGCGGGATCGATACCCACGCCGGTGTCGCGGAATCGAATGCGTATCCAAAAGGGCGCTGCTTCCAACCCTACGGTCAACGTGCCTCCCTCTGGCATGGCGCGAAGGGCATTGTCGCAAAGATTCCAAAATACCTGCTTGAGACGGTTCGTGTCGGCGCGAACCCGCAGGGGTTTTGCGGCAAAGACGCGCTCGACGCGGTATTTACCCTGCCACTGAGGATTCTTCTCGAGCAGAGTCAACGTTTCATCCAGCAAGTCGGAGAGATCCGCTTCGGCGAATTCATAGCTTTTTTCCCTGGAATAATTCAGAAAGTCGGTAATGATGCGATTGAGCCGCTCTGATTCCCGGCTGACGATGCCTACTAGATGCTTTTCGTCCTCCTGCAAAGGGACCATCCGTCCCAACTCTTTAACGGCTCCGGCCATGGCCGTTAACGGCTGCCGAATCTCATGAGCAATTGCAGCAGAGAGGCGTCCGAGCGCGGCCATGCGATCTTTTGTGGCCACCTCCTGCTCAAGCCTTTTCAGCTCGGTGAGGTCCTGAAAATTGATGACGTAACCCATTGCCTGGCGTTCAGCGGTCCTCAGAACCGAGACGGAAAGGCCGAGGTAGCGCTGCTGGCCAGCAGGTGTTCGAAATTCAACCTCGCGTCGCTGAGGCAAGGCGCCCTCTTCGCAGCCCTCGGCCATTTGCCAGATTCCCGGCGAGAGGTCGCCCAGTCTTTGGCCTCTCACTTGATCGAAACGCAGGCCAAGGATCTCCTCTCCCGTTCGATTGAGCAACCTCAACCGACCTTCCAAGTCCGTGGTGATCAAACCCCCGCGCATGGAATGAATAATGTCTTTGTTGAAGGCCTGGAGATCCTGCAGCTCCCCGCGCTTCATTTCGAGTTCGGCGCTTTGACGGCGCAAGCTGGAGGTAAGGAGGCTCGACAGATAACCCACTGCGAGAAAAGCAAAGAGATTGCTCAAAATCCAGGTCTGCAGGGTCTTGCTGCCCGGCATGGCTAAGGCGGTGCGGGGCAAAACACCGTAAAAGACCAGTTCGACCATTCCCCCCAAAAGAATAAAGCCAAATCCGGCCACGAGGAACGTGGCGCGGCGGGAAAAAAGGATGCTGGAGACAATAATCACCAATAAATAGAGCGAGATGAAGTAGCTTTCGTGGCCTCCCGTAACGTAGACCAGCGCAGTAACCAGCAGTAAATCGCAAACGATCTCCAGAGGAGCGTGCCAGCGGGCCACCGGCACCCATCGCAGCAGGATCAGATAAAAAAGCGCCAGCGTGTACCACAGAATGACCAAAGGTACGAAATAACGCATTTGTACAGCTACCTGGGTGTATTGAACGAGGACAATGACGATTCCCAGCAGGAGGGTGATCAGAAGAAAGCGAACACGATTCAACCAGCGGAGCCAATCTCCTAAGTTCTCATTTAGCTCCATCGCAGCACCAGGGGTTGGGGTGCAAGACTCTCCTTGAAATGAGCCGCATGCCCGACATTGTGGGCGCAGGCCCCGGGCTTTCGATCCCGGGGCACTGCGCAACCGATTTGGGGACCTGAAATCGTATTAGTGAGCGCTGCTCAACTTGCCGATCAAGGAGAAGAGCGGCAGGTACATGGAGATCACGATACCGCCGACCACGACGCCTAGAAACACGATCATGGCGGGTTCCAAGGCCGCGAGCAGATCCTTCACGGCAGCGTCCACCTCTTCTTCATAGAAGTCGGCAATCTTCTGCAACATGGCGTCCATTGCGCCCGTCTGCTCACCTACCCCGATCATTTGCGTGACCATGCCAGGGAAAACATCGGTTTCCTTGAGAGGATCCGCCAGGTTTTTGCCCTGTTCCACCGACTTGCGAACCTGCAGAAGCGCTTTTTCGATCACCGCATTCCCTGCTGTCCTGGCGGTAATATCGAGTCCCTCGAGGATGGGCACGCCCGAGGAGATCAGAGTACCCAGCGTACGTGTGAACCGAGCCACGCAAATCTTACGCAGCAGAATGCCGACCAACGGCATCTTCAACAGCACACCGTCGAGTATGAAGCGACCGTTTTCGGTGGCGTACCAGAGCTTTATGGCCACAACCACGCCGACAAAGAACACCAAGATCAACAAGCCAAAGATGCTTCCTATAAAATTGCTCAACCCGATCACAATCCGCGTGGGGAGCGGCAGATCCACGCCTAAGCCGAGGAACAACGTGGCGAAAATCGGCACCACCTTCCACAGCAGAAGGGTGATGACGCCGCCGGCGACGAGCAGTACGGCCACGGGATAAACCAGGGCAGACTTCACCGCTCTCTTTAGTTTTACGTTTTTCTCGATGTAGCTGGCGAGCCGCTGAAGAATCGTGTCCAGAATACCGCCTGCTTCTCCCGCCTCTACCAGGTTGACGTACAGGGCGTCGAATACTTTCTCGTGTTGCCGCATTGCGCCGGAAAGCGTCGTACCACCCTCGACGGACGCACGCGTGGCGGTCAAGACGGTCTCAAAGGTCTTGTTTTCCTGCTGGCCCGCGAGGATTTCCAGGCATTGCACCAGGGGCAAGCCGGCATCGATCATCACAGAGAACTGACGCGTAAAGACGGCCAAGTCCTTGGCATTAACGCCGCTCTGGAAGGTGGGCAGGTTGAATTCCTTGCCCTTCTCGGACAGCTTGCTTACCTTGATCTGCTGCCGCTTGAGCAAAGTAACCAGCTCGGCCTTGTTGGTGGCAGCTTGCTCGCCGCTGACGGCGGCGCCCGTCCGATTTGTGCCGCGATAAACGTAGACCGGCATCTTCTTACCTCCTCGTATCGATCCTGCGATCTAATATTCCGATTTAGAACCCGCAGCCCCCTAGCGCCTTACCGGTACCGGCCCGCGCGCGCTAGCCGTGCCCGTCACCCCTCGATTGATCATATCTTGCAATTCGTCCGGATTGGACGAACGAGAAAGCGCTGTTTCCAGAGTAATCAACTTGCCCAGATAGGAGGTGGCCAGGCTCTGATTGAAGGTTTGCATGCCCGACTGGCCAGTGCCGGTTTGCATCGCCGAGTAGATCTGGTGGATCTTGTCCTCACGAATCAGGTTGCGAATGGCGGCATTGGGAATGAGTATTTCCATGACCATAACCCTGCCCCGCCCGTCGGCACGCGGCAAGAGCGCCTGACAAAGAACCCCTTCGAGCACCAGCGATAATTGGGCACGAATCTGTGGCTGCTGGTGAGCCGGAAAGACATCCACAATTCGGGTAATGGTGGAGATCGCAGAGTTGGTGTGCAGAGTCGCAAAGGTCAAATGCCCTGTTTCGGCAATGCGCAGGGCGGACTCAATGGTTTCCAGATCGCGCATTTCGCCGATGAGCACGACGTCGGGGTCTTCGCGCAATGCGGCGCGCAGTGAATTGGCAAAGGAGTGCGTGTCGGAATGCACTTCCCGCTGGTTCACGAGGCATTTTTTGTGGTTGTGGAGGAATTCAATAGGGTCTTCAATCGTGATCATGTGCTCTTCGCGCTCGTTGTTGATCTTGTCGAGCATGGCGGCCAATGTCGTGGATTTGCCGGAGCCCGTTGGGCCCGTCACCAGCACCAACCCGCGCGGCTTATCGCATAGAGTCTTGACCACGAGAGGCAAACCGAGCGCGTCAAACCCCTTCAGCTCCCACGGAATGGTACGGAATACGGCTCCCACGGCACCGCGCTGATTGAAGAGATTGCCGCGAAAGCGCGCCAGGTTTTTCAGACCAAACGAGAAGTCCAGTTCGAGGTTCTCTTCAAACCGGTGTTTCTGAGCGTCGGTCAGCACGCTATAGGCGAGCGCCTTGGTGTCTGCGGCGGTCAGCGGCGGCATATCCAACGGCCGCAATTTGCCATGAACACGAACGCGCGGCGCGCTATTCGTGGATATATGCAAATCGCTACCGCCCATCTCGATCATTTTCTTAAACAGTTCGCTTAATGTGACGCCTGGCATGGGACAGTTCTCCTCAGAGCACGGTTTCGCGCAGCACTTCTTCCAGCGTGGTCAGGCCAGCGGCGGCTTTGGTCAATCCGCTGCGCCGCAACGTCATCATCCCCAGGTCCAGAGCCTTCTTCTTCAACTCCAGAGCTGAAGCCCCCACCAGAATCAGTTCTCGCAACTCATCGTTTACTTCCATAACTTCGTAAAGTCCAAGACGGCCCTTATAACCATTTTTGTTGCAGGTGCCGCAGCCCTTGCCGTGGTAGACGGTGACCTTTTTCACCTCGTCCTGGCTAAAACCGGCATCCAGGAGGGCCTGCTCGGGAATTTCCAACGGCTCCTTACAGCTCTGGCACATTCGCCGAACCAATCTTTGGGCGCAGATCAGGTTGACCGAAGTGGCCACGAGAAAAGGCTCAATACCCATGTTCATTAACCGGCTGATCGTGGACGGGGCATCATTGGTGTGCAGGGTGGATAGAACCAAGTGGCCGGTTAACGCAGCCTTGACGGCAATTTCTGCTGTTTCGAAGTCTCTAATTTCGCCAACGAGGATGATGTTGGGGTCCTGCCGCAAGAAAGCTCGGAGAGCGGAGGCGAAGTTCAGCCCAATCTGATCCTTCATCTGCACCTGATTGATGCCGGCCAACTGGAACTCAACCGGATCTTCCGCAGTCATGATGTTCGTATCCGGGGTGTTCAGGCGTGCTACCGAGGAATAGAGCGTGTTGGTTTTTCCGGAACCGGTCGGACCGGTGACGAGCACCATTCCATACGGGCGCAGGATCGCTTTTTCGAACTTGGCCAGCGACTCGGGCTCAAATCCCAGCTTGGTCATGTCCAGCCGGAGGTTTTCCTTATCCAGCAAGCGCATGACGATCTTTTCGCCGAAAAGTGTGGGAACCGTAGAGACTCGAAAGTCGAGCTCCTTGATTCTGCCCTCCTTGCGATACTTGATCATGATGCGACCGTCTTGCGGAAGGCGCTTTTCGCTGATGTCCAGCTTGGACATGATCTTGATGCGGCTGGTGATGGCGTCCTTTAATTTCAGCGGCGGAGTCATCACGCTTTGCAGCAGGCCATCCACGCGGAAGCGCACGCGCAATTCGCGCTCATAGGGCTCTACGTGAATGTCGCTGGCGCCTCGCTTTACGGCGTCGGTCAGGATCAAATTCACGAGCTTGATGATGGGTGCTTCTTCGGCGGCTTTTTCGAGGGTAGCAAGGTCCAGTTCCTGCTCTTCCGCGGCAAGCTCGACGTCCCCGCCGTCTTCGGCGCCGAGATCCTTCATTACCTTGGAGAGTTCTTCCCCGCTCTGCACGTCGCCATAAAACTTGCCAATCGCTTCGTTAACAGAAGTCTCCGAAGCGACGACGGGCTCGACGTTAAAGCCGGTCATGAACTTGATATCGTCCATCGCGAAGACGTTCGTCGGATCGATCATCGCGATGGTCAGAGTCGAGCCGACACGCGAGAGCGGGACGATCTGGTATCGCACCGCCGTATCCTGGGGGATAAGCTTTATGACCGTGGGATCAACTTCGTAATACTTCAGGTTGATGGATGGAACGCCATATTGGCGGGAGAGAACCTCGGTGATCTCGTCATCACTGACGAAACCCAATTTCATCAAGGCGGTACCCAGGCGGCCGCCGTTCTGCCTCTGGTGAGCCATGGCCTGCTTGAGCTGATCGGCAGTGATCAGATTCTCTTTGACCAGGATTTCGCCAAGACGGGAAGACATAACAAGAACCCCAGAGACGAAAATGCCTCAAAGTCGAAAGTAACAGAAGGAAAGCCGGGGCTGCAGAGGGGTTTGGCCTATCGTATTGAAAGCGCTAATACCCGAAACTCAGCTAAAGGTCAGTGTGGCTATTTGGACACGCTGGCGGCTTGACTTGTATCCTTCGCGGTAGATATCTTGCCAAGTATGCTGGAAGCTTCGCAGACGGCGCCGGCGAGCCCGGATGACTGGATTGTCGGCGAAGCCGGCGCCGAGCCAATTATGCCAGCGCAGCCGCTCGACCAGACTCTGCCTTTGTACTTCGAGACCCTGTCGCGCTCTCTAGGGCCGATGCGGTGGTGGCCGGCACGAACGCCATTTGAGGTCATCATCGGCGCTATTTTGACGCAGAACACCTCCTGGTCAAATGTCGAACGAGCGATCGTCAACCTGCGTCGCGCCAAGGTGATGACGCTGCGTGCGATGGAACGGATCTCCACGCCGCGCCTCGCGCAATTGATCCGCCCCTCGGGCTATTTCCGGCAAAAAGCCAAGAAGCTCAAGGCTTTCACGCGATTTCTTCGACGCGATTTCGGCGGCTCGCTCGCGCGAATGTTTCGCACGCCCACTGCCGCGCTCCGCGAGCGCCTGCTCGAGGTGCATGGCATCGGCCGCGAAACCGCCGATTCAATTCTTCTCTATGCGGGCGAGCACCCCACGTTTGTCGTGGATGCGTACACGCACCGCATCCTTGCCCGGCACGGCATTAGCGACGGCAAACCCGACTACGAGAGGGTACGAGCTCTTTTTGAGCGGAATCTGCCTGCCGATGTAAGACTCTACAATGAATTTCATGCCCTGCTGGTGAACGTGGGCAAGAACTGGTGCCGCCCGCGGGAGCCTCGCTGCGGTGAGTGCCCATTGGGGCCTTTCATGCCGGACATCGCCCAACGAAAAGCTTCCGCACTGGTTATGGAAGTGGAGTCAGCCTTGTGACGACTTCCCCTCACAAATCGCGGCTGTTGCTGACGCTCGGGGGCATTTTTATCACTCTGCTCCTCGCGGCGGTCATCACGATGGGTTCTCTCCGAGTACCCATCGAGCCGCACGCATGGGATGAGTTGATTGTCCTCTACGCTCTGTCCACGCTTATCGTGGCCACGCTGCTGGTTTTTGGGCTGATCCTAGGCCGAACGCTGATCCGTCTGTGGGCCGAGCGCCGCGCCGATGAACTCGGTTCTCGATTCAAAACGAAGATGGTCCTGGGCGCCATGGCCGTCTCGTTGCTGCCGCTCGTCTTCTTCTATTTCTTCAGCTATGCGCTCATGAATCGCACGCTAAACCGCTGGTTCCCAGCCGAGCTCGAAGATGCGAATTCCCAGGCCTTGACGCTGCTCAGTGAGGTCGACCATTCCGAGTTTTCCAGGCTTGATGTGCTGGCAAAACGCACGGCCTCTTTAGTTTCTGCCGCGGATGCAGATCTGCCGGCGTCGCTTGACTCAGTGGCGCGTTTCGCGGCAGATCAGGGCGCCGAGGCAATCTGGGCAGTGGACTCGACGGGCGCGGCTCCGCGCATGCCCACCCCGTTGACGGTTCCCCTGGTGACCGACTCTTCCCTCACATTTCAAAGCGTGCTCCCCAGCGGGGGCGAGCTCTGGAACTCGCGCTCCGGCTCCTTTCTCGCTGCCCGTTCACCGTTTGGCACGGGATTTCTCTACGTGGCGCGCCGGCTGCCGGCCGACTTTCTCGCTCGATCTAACAAGATCGACACGCAGCTTGCCGCCTATTCCTACCAAAATGAGCGCATCAAGACGTTCAAACGGCAGATCCAGCTCACGCTATCGCTATTCACCGTCCTGCTGCTTTTTGCTGTTACCTGGGCTGCTCTCTACCTCTCCAAGCAAGTTACGATTCCCATTCAAGCTCTGGCGGAAGCGACGCGGGAAATCACTGCCGGGCACCTGGATACCCAGGTCAACGTCAGGGCTCAGGATGAATTGGGCACGCTGGTACGTTCCTTCAATAAAATGACGGCGCAGCTCGCCGATAGTCAGCGAAAGATCGACGAATTCACCCACAACCTGCAGCAGGCCATTCAGGAGCTGGACCGGCGCCGAACACTGATCGAAACCGTGCTCGAGAATATTCCCACCGGCGTTCTGGCCCTCGATCCCGATGGCCGTATTACGCGCATGAATCGAGCCGCCCGGGAAATATTTGGAGACACGGCGCGCGAAGCGCCCAATCTGCTCGCGCTGGCCGGGACTGACGCGGCACGGGACGTGCAGCACCTGATCCGGCGCGCATTGAGGATGGGCAGCGCGTCCAAGGAGTTGGAGTTGCGGCTGAGCGGCCGCGTCGTTCATGCCGCGGTCACGGTGAGTCCGCTCGGCGCACGGCGCAATCACGCCGGATATGTAGTCGTGGTAGACGATTTGACCGAGCTGCTGCGGGCGCAGAAAGCCGCAGCCTGGCAAGAAGTGGCGCAACGCATTGCCCACGAAATAAAAAATCCGCTCACGCCGATCCAGCTATCCGCAGAACGTCTCTCGCGCTATGTCACCCGGCATGGCGGCGACTCCAGCGCACCGGAGCTTGTGCGCCTGGTCAGTGAATGCTCCGCTCTTATCGAACGCGAAGTCGGAACGCTGGAGGCCCTGGTGAACGAATTCTCCAGGTTTGCGCGCTTCCCCGTGGCCCGGCTCGTGCCGACAGACCCGAACGCCATTGTGCTGAGCGCTCTCGACGTCTTCAACGGCCGGCTCGAAGACGTGCAGATCCGCACGAATCTGGCCCAGGGAGTGCCGCTGGTGAAGGCGGATTCGGAGATGTTACGGCGAGTCATCGTCAATCTCATCGACAACGCCGCCGAAGCCATGGAAGCTTCCTCGATCCGAGACCTGGAATTGACGACCCGCTTCCATGCCGGCGCACGACTCCGTGGAGATTACGGTCGCAGACAGCGGGTACGGAATTTCTCCGGAAGACAAAGACAAACTTTTCCTGCCGCATTTCTCGACGAAGGACCGTGGTACGGGCCTGGGGTTGGCGATTGCCAGCCGGGTCATCGCCGAGCATCACGGGCTCATCCATGCGGAAGACAATGTGCCCGCGGGTGCGCGTTTTGTGATCGAATTACCGGCCGCTGAGGTTACGCCGGCCCCTGTGGCAGAGAGTTGACGCCATGCCGAAGAACGTGATTCTGGTTGCTGTCGTCATTCCGAAGAGACTCAACGGTCGGGAGACTGGTTGCGGCAGGAGGCCTCGGCCGCCAGCGCTTCCTTTGGGATGACGAAAGAGCCTCTTCCGAGCCCGGCAAACCCTTAGACCCCCTATGCCACAGTCTATTCTCATCGTCGACGATGAAGCCGGAATACGCGATTCCCTTTCCTCAATCCTGATCGAAGAGGGTTTCGCAGTCGAAGCCGTGGGCTCGGGTGAAGAATGCCTGGCACACCTCGCCAAGGAGCCGGTGGATTTGGTACTGCTCGACGTGTGGCTGCCAAAAATGGATGGGCTCGAAACGCTGGAGCGCATGCGGCAGGACGGTCATTTCCCGATGGTCGTGATGATCTCAGGGCATGGCAATATCGAAACAGCGGTTCGAGCGACGAAGCTGGGAGCCTTCGACTTCGTTGAAAAACCGCTCTCGATTGAGAAAACCACCCAATCCGTGAGAAGGGCGCTCGAATTTATGCGCCTGGAGGTGGAAAACCGGCGGCTGCGCCAGGAACTGGGGGAACGCTACCGGGTTCTCGGGCGAGAGCGTTCCGATGAAGGCCCTGCGGCAGCAGATCGCGCTCGCCGCCCCCACGAATAGCCGGGTGCTTATTTATGGCGAAAGCGGCACCGGCAAGGAGCTCGTGGCCCATGCGCTTTATGCCGCCAGCCTTCGCGGCCGGGAGCCCTTCGTAGAAGTCAATTGCGCGGCCATTCCCGAGGAATTGATTGAATCGGAGTTGTTCGGTCACGTGAAAGGGAGTTTCACCGGAGCGAGCGAAGATAAAATCGGCAAATTTGAAAAAGCAGACAATGGCACGCTCTTCCTGGATGAAGTCGGCGACATGAGCCTGCGCACGCAGGCCAAAGTGCTTCGCGTTCTCGAGGAGCAACGGTTTGAGCGCGTAGGATCAAATCATCCCACGGCGGTAAACGTGCGCGTGATTGCCGCGACGAATAAGAAGCTCGAGGAGCAGATTGCCAAAGGGCTGTTTCGCGAGGACCTCTTTTACCGCCTCAACGTGATTCCGTTTACGGTTCCGGCTTTGCGCGAGCGCGTCGAAGACATTCCGATCCTTGCGCGGCATTTCCTGACTGAATTCGCCGCAGCCTACGGCCGCAAACCAAAAGAGATCAGCGATGCGGCTCTGGCCGTGCTCGCCAAATACAGCTGGCCGGGGAATGTGCGCGAGCTGCGCAATTTGATCGAGCGGCTTATGATCACCTGCCCTCATTCGCGCATCGATCCGCTGCATCTGCCGCCGGAACTATTTCGAGGAGTTCCGACCGTGGCGTCGCGACCCAATGCGACCCTGCACGAAGCGCGCAGCGCCTACGAGCGCGAGTTCATCCTGCGGAAGCTCGAGCGAAAATCAATGGAATATGACGCGAACGGCCATGGCCCTGGGCCTGGAGCGCAGCCACCTGTACCGCAAGATGAAATCGCTGGGAATTTCCGCAGAGGAGTAGATCTACTCGCCGCCGGTTCTGAGCCGTTCGAGCTGGCGGCGCCAGTCCAGTTGCTGCACGATGCGGGGGTCCTGGCGCCAGTCACGATCCACTTTAACGCGCAGTTCCAGGAAGACCTTTGTGCCGAGGATCTCTTCCAACTCCTTGCGAGCGGCCGTTCCGATGGCTTTCAGCTTTTCGCCTCCGCTTCCGATCAAGATGCCCTTTTGGCCGTCCCGTTCGACGGAGATGCTGGCACGGATGCGGGTAAGCTTCTGGCCCTCCTCGAAGGCTTCCACCCGCACAGCCACGGCGTGAGGCACTTCCTGCCGGGTGGTGGCCATCGCCTTTTCGCGAATGATTTCGGCGGCCAGAAATCGCTCGGGCTGATCGGTGACCTGATCCACCGGGAAAAATGGCTCTCCCTCAGGGAGATGCGCGGTGAATTGTTGCAACGCAATCTCCACGCCGTCGCCGGTCAGAGCGGAGATGGGAATCATCTCCGTAAATGTAAATTCACGCGCGCAAGTCGCAAGCAGCGGCAATAACGTCGGTTTTGGAACGCGATCGATCTTGTTCAACAACAGGAACACAGGTCCGTCGAATTGGCGAGCGCGTTCGAGAGTCAGCCGATCCGCCGCGGTCAATCCACCGGTAGCGTCGATCATTACCGCCAGCAGATCGACGCCTTCCAAGGCTTGAGCGACCTCTTCCATCATCTGCCGCCCAAGGGCGGTGCTGGCTCGATGCACTCCCGGCGTATCAATCAGGACGATCTGCGCTTCCGGACGATTCACGATTCCGAGAATGCGATTTCGCGTGGTCTGCGGCTTCGACGTGACAATAGCGACTTTTTGGCCGACCAGCCGGTTTACAAATGTGGACTTCCCGGCGTTGGGCCGCCCAAGAACGGCAACAAAACCCGAATGAAATGATTTTTCCATAGAGAAATCGTTAGCCAAAAGTACGATGACGTGACCATATTACCTCCTGAGAGTACAGTTACGCAGCCTTCCGCCGCATTTCTTGGCGCACAAGGCGTGATAGACTGACCGTTTTCTAGCCATTCAAAAGGAGAATCCATGCCCGAAACTCCACATGTGGAGTCACATTTCACGGCCAGCGCCAGCGTGCGGGACGTCGTAATCGGTATGGCCGACGGCCTGACGGTTCCCTTTGCGCTTGCGGCGGGGATATCGGGCGCCATCGCGGCCAGCGCGAATGCCACACATCTGGTCGTTACGGCCGGACTCGCGGAGATTGCCGCCGGCTCGATTGCCATGGGGCTGGGCGGTTATCTGGCAGCGAAAACCGACTCCGAGCACTACGAATCCGAGCGCGAGCGCGAGGTCCGCGAGACGGTAGAACTTCCCGACGTCGAAACGGAGGAGGTGGCCAAGGTTTTTCGCGAATACGGGTTGAGCGAAACGCAGATGGCGCCGGTGGTGAAGGCCATCTGCGGCGACCAGAAACATTGGGTCGATTTCATGATGCGCTTCGAGCTTGGACTCGAACCTCCGGAAGAAGGGCGGGCGGCTCGCAGCGCAGCCACCATTGCAGTTTCTTACGTGATCGGCGGCCTGATACCGCTTGCGCCTTACATGTCCCTGCCCAACGTCCTGGTCGCGCTGCGGTACTCCGTGGTGATCACTCTGCTAGCCCTGGCGCTGTTTGGCTTCGCGAAGAGTCATTTCACGGGAATCTCGCCGTGGCGGGGTGCATTCCAAACGGTGGTTACAGGGGGAATCGCAGCCGCTGCGGCATTCGGCCTGGCGCGACTGGTGAGCTGAAGCGCTACGAGACGGGCGCGGCCAAAATGCGCGGCCGGACGCGCAATCGCAAAACCTTACGCTGGTTTGCTTCCACAACTTCGAAGTGCAGCCCTTCGTAATGGAGCTGCTCGCCCGCGCGGGGAACGTGACCGGCGATGTGATTCAACAGGCCCGCCACGGTGGTCGCAGCCTCGTCCGATTCATCCACGAACTCAATTCCAAAAAGCTCCTGCAGCTTGTTGACCGAGACGCTGCCGCGCAGCACCACGCTGCCATCGCTTTCGCGCACAATATCCGGCGCCACGCGATCGTCCTGCTTACCCATTTCCCCAACAATCTCTTCCACAAGATCTTCGACCGTCACCACTCCGGCGACCATTCCGTGCTCATCGACGACAATGGCCATGGGCTCATTGCGCTGGCGCATCTCCTTAAGCAGATCGGAGCCCAGCTTTGTCTCGGGGACAAACAGGGCGGGACGAGCCAGTTCGCGGACGGTGCGGTGCTTCGCTTCGCTTTCGGGAATTTGCAGCACATCCTGCACATGAGCGATGCCCAACACGTCGTCAAGCGTTTGCTGATAAACAACCACGCGGGAAAATTTTGTCTCCACCATCAGCCTCTTCATCTGCTCGACGGTCGCAGTTGCGGGAATGGCGACGATATCCGGCCGAGGCGTCATCACTTCGAGCACTCGCTTATCGCTGAACTCAACGACCTGCTCAATCCATTGGGCCTTGTCACCGGCAAGGATGCCGCCCTCCTGCGCCGCTTCCATGAGCGCCTCGATGCCATCCTGCTGCGCCTGAGTTCCCTCCGGCATTTCGTCCTCGGAGATGTGCGCCACGGAGATGGCCAACTCCAGAACGGCCCGCAGCGGCCAAATGACAAGCAGAGCCGCGCGGAATGCCGGAACGAGCGGTCCCAGCCAACGCGTGTCCGTGCGCGCCATCAAAATCTCCGGAGCGAAGTGCACACAAAAAAGCACCTCGACGATGACGTAAACAGTGAGCTGGGCCGCCGCCTCCCATGCGGCAGGAACAAAAACAAGCACGCCCCGCGCGGTTTCGACCGCAACGGCGACCAGGAACAGATTTGCGAGGATCGCAAAGCCCAGGCTTGCGCGCCGGCGATCCAATTTGAAGCGGGGAGCAATTTCGGATTCAAATATCTCGCAGTGATCGCGGAGAGGTCCGGTGGCCACGCGACCCAATTGCCGGTAGATGCGGTCGAGGAAGGAGAAAACGACCAGAATCGCGCACAGCCCGAGGACGCCGAGAGTGTAGCCAAAGATGGACATAATTAGCCCAAGCCAAGCCGGCGGCGCAGACGCCGCTCCAGGCGCGCCATCTCGCCTTTGTCGCTCTCATGGTCGTAGCCAGCCAGGTGAATCATTCCATGTAAGATCAGCACTCGCAGCTCCGACGCCAGTCCACGAGCGCGCTGCCGGGCATATCGCCGCGCGGTTTCCGGTGAAATGACAATATCGCCGACGTAATCATCCGGGCGGATTTTGCCGTCGTGGCGACGCGACTGCGTCCGACGAGCCCTGGTCCGCCGAGCGGGAAACGAGAGCACATCGGTAGGTCCCGGTTTGGCGCGAAATTCGAGATTCAAGCGCGCGATAGCGGGATCGCTTACAAAACAGATCGTGACGCTTTCTTCGGGGAAGCGGAGCACGCGCCGCACACGCTCCGAGAAGCTAGCCAACGGTTTTACGGCTAAGGGTATACGTCGCTGGCGATTTAGAATCATAGCTGCCGACCCACGGCTATCGGCTTACTTCGAACCCGGCGGATCGGGATCGCTCACCGGTCCATTGCCGCCCGCAACGGGACGAACCCCTTGCGGGGATGCGGCGAACTCATCGTAGGCCTTGATAATCTGCTGCACCAGATTGTGACGCACGACATCGCGCTCGTTGAAATATATGAACGCGATACCCTCGATCTTTCCGACCACGTCAATCGCTTCGATCAGGCCGGAGCGTCGTCCCGAGGGCAAGTCAATCTGCGTGATGTCTCCGGTAATTACGGCTTTGGAGTTAAAGCCCAGCCGGGTGAGAAACATCTTCATCTGCTCGCTGGTCGTGTTTTGCGCTTCGTCCAGGATGACGAAGGAGTCGTTTAGCGTCCTGCCGCGCATAAAGGCGAGCGGCGCCACTTCGATGGTTCCCTTATCGAGATACGTTTCGAGCTTATCGGTATCCAGCAGGTCATAGAGGGCGTCGTAAAGCGGCCGCATGTAAGGATCGATCTTCTGCTGCAAAGTACCCGGAAGAAAGCCGAGGCGCTCGCCCGCTTCGACGGCCGGCCGGGCCAAAATAATGCGGTTCACCTGCTTGGCCAATAGTGCCGACACGGCCATGGCCACGGCCAGATACGTCTTGCCAGTGCCGCCGGGGCCGATCGCAAAAACCATGTCGTGATGCTCGATGCTCTCCATGTAGCGGCGCTGATTCGAACTTTTCGGAGTGATGGACTTCTTGCCGAAGACGCGCGGACGCGCCGGCTGCCCGGGCTCAAGGATATGACGAAGGCTGGTCTTGGGATCCTCGGTGGCGACGCGGAACAAAGCCTTGACCGCGCCGTTATCCATGAGCCGACCCTCGCGCACCAGATCGTTGTACTGGTCCAGGATTTGAACCGCGCGATCGACCTGCGCAGGTTCCCCCTCAACCGTTAGCCGATCATTGTGGAAGAACGTCGTGACGTGAAGAGCAGACTCAAGGAATTTGAGATTCTCGTCCAGAGTGCCAAATAGATTTTCAACTTGCCCGGCAATCTGTATGGCGCGTCGCATAGGCTTTGCGGCCATTGCTTCACAAATGCCGCGGGACGATGTCTCCTCTCGATTCGATTTGCACGAAGATTGGATTCAGCCTAACCGAATGCGTATACGCGGTCAAGCGGGGCACACTTAAACGCTTGTAATTACAATAGATTAGCTTATGCGGGCCGCCATTACGGCCGCATGGTTCACTTTGTGGCCGGCGCCGGAAACTGTACCTTCGGCACTTCCCTGCCCGTTTCCGTGGCGGCGAAATAAGCATTGTTCGGTTTGAAGCCCGCCCATCCAGCGAAGATATTGTTGGGGAAAAGGCCGATATAAGTGTTGTAGTCCTGAACCGCTTCATTGTAGCGGCGGCGTTCAACCGCGATACGGTTCTCGGTGCCCGCGAGCTCATCCTGAAGGCGCAAGAAATTCTCATTCGACTTGAGCTGGGGATAATTTTCGGCTATGGCCAGAAGCCGGCCCAGCGCGCCTTCGAGCTGGCCGTTGGCAGCGATGCGCTCGGAAGGAGACTGCGCGCCAAGAAGCGCGGAGCGCGCCTTGGCAATATCGCCGAAGACTGTCTGCTCCTGCGTCGCATAGCCCTTGACCGTCTCGACGAGATTCGGAATCAAGTCGGCGCGCCGCTGGAGCACGACATCCACTTGAGACCATGCGGCTGAGACCGCCTGGCTCTTCACCACCATTTGATTGCGCCTGCCGACGTACATCGATCCAACGGCAAGCGCGACAACTCCAAGCAAGACAACTGCAATCAGCACTCTTTTCATGTGCTCCCCACCTGTTTCTTCAACGAATCATCACTCAGAATCTTAGACCAACGTAAAATCCTATGCTCGCTTCCCGCGCCCTGCCCACTCAACTGGCGAGTCGCCGGTCGATCTCTTCCGCCACCGCCGTAACCAAGTCCAAATATCTCTCAAATATCCCTTCCATGTCAGACTCTCCCGCGGAGCTCTTCCCCTCACGCAGGTCGAGAACGCGATGGAATGGCGCTGCGTCCAAAGTGAATACCTCCAGGAGTTGATCGCCGGCATTGCGAAGCGAGTCCGGCGCTTCATGGCCCATGGTAATCAATGCGTGGCGAAATAGCGCGCCGAACGAAGAAACCGATGCAAGCAGCAGCTCCGCGAGTTCAGATCGGCGGCTGCGACACCGCAAAAACGACTGCCGCAGACGGATGACGTTGACGCGGAACTCCCGCTCCACCTGTAACCGGTGCATGGTCATCGGCACTTCCAGCCCGGCAAAAAAATCGGCGCCCTCCAACATGCGATGGCGGGTCTTTATATCGAGAAGCTCGATCGAAAATACGTCGGCGGAATTCCGCAACTCCGCGAGCGTAAAAACAAGCGGCGGCGGATGGCCCTTCTGCCACCACCACAAGCCGACTGGCCGGAGGCTCTCCAGATCGGAGCCCTGGAGCCGATTGAGGAGGCACAGAACGTTCAGGTCCGAAGATTCCTGGAAGTCGTGATCGACGGCCGAGCCGTACAAAACGACCGCACTCAAGTTGTCGCCCGCCGCTTGCTTGAGACGGCTTACGAGCTCCTTCAGATCTTTCTCTTTGTCCATGCCGCCTCGCTTACCAGCTCCCGCCTGCGCCGCCGCCACCTGACGAGCCTCCGCCGAAGCCGCCGAATCCCCCGCCCCCACCGCCTCCACTATAGCCGCCCCAACCACCCGATCCTCCCATGGGACCGGCCCACCATCCTCCTCCGCGTGAGCCTCTGCCGCTTCGATAACGTGACCATCCGGCTAAGGCAAAGACGAACGCCAGAACCGCCAGCCTCCGAAAATGGCCAGAAAAATCAGTAGATTCACTACGGCCGGAGGAATTCCGTGGAAAGATTCCGGCGGTTCAGATTCCGGCTGTGGTGCCGCCGGCACTCCCAGGGTTATGCCGCGATCCTGTGCAATCGTGGAGGCAATCTGGGAGGCTATCTGCAGAAGCGCGGCGCCATATTGATTCTGCCGCAAAAGCGGCAGCATCTCCCGGCCGAAGCCGCCTACCTTGCCATCGGGAAGAATGGGCTCAAGGCCGTACCCAACTTCGGTCCAGTATTGATGTTCGCTTACCGCGAGCAGCACCATGACGCCGCGGTCTTTGCCTTTCGGTCCAACGCCCCATTTCTCGAAGAGCCGGTTGGCAAAATTCTGAGCCGTATCGCCTTCGAGCGAGCGGATCGTTACGACGGTGAGCTGAGCATCCGCCTTCTGATCCAACTGTTCGGATAAAGCCGTAATTTTCTGCCGTGAATCGGCATCGACAACCCCTGCGAAATCGTTGACATACCCTTGAGGCGAGAGCTGCTCAACCTTTTCAGCAGCGGCGAGATCGAAGGACTGAAAGAAAGAGCAAAGCACAGCCAAGGCAAGCGCCGCACGCAGGAAGAACACGCCGTTCCGCGTTTGACAAAGCTTCGGTCGTCGGCTACCGTAATCGTTCCGTGTTGAGAGAAGGAGCAATGGATGGCTCAGGGAACAGCTACTAAAGTAAAAAAGCGCAAGAAATCAGTACTCAAGCGTGCGGCCCAATCGATCAAGCGCGCCGCCATCAACCGATCCAAACGTACCCGCGTGCGCTCCGTGATCAAGACACTGCGCAGCGCCATTAACACCGGCGACGCCGCAGTCGCGGGGAAGCTGCTCTCCACCACAGTCGCCTCGATTGACCGTGCGGTTGCCAAGGGCGTCCTCGCAAAAAACGCGGCGAATCGCTACAAATCTCGCCTCACGCTTGCCTGCAACAATCTGCAAGCTACACGCCAGGCTTAGAGTTTCCGGCCTTAGCACGATCCGGCTCGTCTCCCGCCTTGCCGGGCGAACCCAGAAGACGCGCGAGCACAAACTCCATCACTGCGCGGTCGTCCGGTGAGCCCCCTTTTACCGAGCTGTCCGCATCGTACAGAGCCCGCAAGCCCTCGACGAGCTGTCGCCGAGGGATTCTTCTTGCGTTCCGAATGGCGGCCTCCGCGCTCGCGGGACGCATCTTCAGACGATCGGCAGCCTGGGGACTCAACTGCTGAGCCTCGATCAGCTTGCGACACATCCAGGCCATCGCACCGATCAGGGCGGGTGCGGTCTCTCCCTGTTGCCATACATTAGCCAAGAAGCGGAACGCACGCTCACGCTGGCGCGTGGCCAATACGTCGGCAAGTTCCCAAACTGTATATTTCTTCTCGGCGACCACCAGAGCCTCTACATCCACGCGCCGAATCAGCCTTCCCCGCGCCGGCGTAAGTCGCCAGCTTATCAATTTCGCTTTGAATGGCCCCGAGATCGCCATTGCAGAGATCGGCCAGCACATCCGCCGCGTCGTCTTCGATAGCGGAATTGCGATCGCGCGCCATCTGGCTTGCGAGGGTGGCGGCCAGCCTCGAGCGCTCTCGCGGATCTTCCGGGAGCTCCGCTGCGAGCACGAGGGCCTGTTCGGAGAGCATCCTCGCGAATTTCATCCGCTGATCGAGCTGGTTCGCTTCGAGGATCAGCACAGTGAAGGGCGCGGGATCCTTGAAATAGTCCGCCAGATTTTGGACTTCAGCGTCCCGCTCGCGCTCCGGCATCTGTTCCACCGATTCGAGCTCCGTAACGATCACGACCTGCCGGCGCGCCAGCATGGGAACAGTTCGAGCCTGCGCCAGGGCATTCGGGAACTCACCATCCGCCGCCGAGAAGCGGGATATGGCCCAGTCCCGCGTCGCGGGGTCAATACACGCTTCGATAACCTGCTCGCGGAAAGCCTTCCGCAGGTAGACATCCCTGCCCAGAACCAAGAGCGGAGGCGCAACCTTACTCTTCGTCAGCCGGGCAATCAACGATTCGGCGGGAATTGTAGGCATCAGAAGTTATCGAGAATATCGGATACAACACGTGTTGCAAAGTCCCTCGACATGCGATCGAGGGCCGGGCTTTCTTCCTGGAAAAATGACGCAATGCTGCCGGAGATCTGGTAGGGCTCGCGGAATACAAGACCATTATTCTGGTACACGCTCTTTCCTGAATGGTCTACCAATGCAATTTTAAGCTGCACGGTCACCAGGATCGTCGTTGCCGCTCCAGTCGTGGGATCGAAGAGCACAGCACCGGCAGCCAAAGTCGTTACCTCGCCATGAAGCACAAGATCCGCATCATCCGCTTCGGGCACTACGTGATACTTCGTTCGCGCGATAAGCTCGTGTGCGAACGCACCGGTCAAGCGCTGTTCAATTCGATACGTCGTAGTTTGATTCACCAATGCGGGAATCGCTATCGTGCGCGCTCCGGGGGGAAGGGTAGTTCCCCGCCCCGCCACGCGGTACCCGCAGCCGCCCGCCACCAAGACGAGTGGGAGAATCAAGGCAACCCAGGCGGCACGGGAGCCCAGGTTACGACGCAAGAAGCCTCTCTGCGATCCGTGTGGCATTTACACTGGCCAATCGAAAATTATCGGCGGCGCCCCAAAACCAATACCCGTGTTCAAGATTATCATCGTGCTCCGGCTCGGTGATGAGCACCTGGGTTTCCCCCGCAGCGCTCAAATTCGAGGGGCTTGGCTCATCGCGCGGCACAACACTGAATCCTGCGCTCGCCAGCCTTTTTGTCAGGCTCTCCTGATCCACGGCCTGTTTGAAGCCAATCCACGCCGAAAAGGCATATCCGTAGAACACCGGCGCCTGCACCAGCGTGACTGCAGGTATTGAGATGCGCTTGTCGAGGTATCGTGCTACCTCGCGAGTAATTGCCGTGCGTACATCCGACAGCCGTCCATTGCTCCCGGCGCCCCAACGCGCCGTCAAGTTAAAGGCTACCTGCGTGTCGAAGACTTGCTGCGGCATGGGCTGAAAACAGAGGAGCTTGGTCGTCTGGCCTTCCAACTCCGTTACGCCCGCCTCGCCCCGCTCGGAGACGGGCTGAAAAAAAGTAATCGCCACCTGAGTTGGAGAGAGATCCGCAAGAGCTGTTGCCAGAGAACAAGCAATGATTGCCGGGGTCGAAGGCGCAACCCAAGTGTGGAAACGGTCGCCCCGTTGCCAAAGGAAACGGCGGAGGAGAGAGCAGTGGATCCAGCCCCGGTATCCAGAGTCGCGAACGGTCACCGGACCAAAGACCTCCGGTCATATCGATGACCGAGGCACCGGCCCTTTCAGCGGCGGGACCATGTTGCGCTGCGAACGCCGCAGAGCCGGCGAAGAAAACGAAACGCAGTCCCTGAAAGCTGCTCTCGTTAACAGCCTGGACGATAGCCGGCTCGCCGCCAACCTCGGTGAGCGTGCCTGACAGCAGATCTTCATCTACAAGCCTGATTTCGCTTGCGGGAAAATCATGCTCTTCGAGGTAGTACTTCAAATCCTTACCGCGCAGCGACGTAGCACCGGCAATGGCCAACCGCACAAAGCTCTCGGGGAGTGGCATTTCTCAGGCCGGGCGTGAGACGAGGCGATGGCGAACCACCCGCACAAGGTGAATCGTAAGGCCCCCGATCACATAGCCGCCAGCGATCAGGACGAGTACGATCTCTGAATAAACCACGATCGACCATACGAGCAGCCCCACCGCGACGATAATCAGGGAGTGCTGCCGCTTACCCCAGGGGATGCCTTTGAAGCTGGCGAAGCGGATCGTGCTGACCATCAGGCCCGCGAGCAGTAGAACCAGCATCAACCAAGCCGCTGACCAGCGCCAATCCTCGATAGGTACTTTCCAGGCATGCACCGTCGCGGCGATCACACCCGCGGCCGCGGGCGTCGGCATGCCCACAAAAGAGCGCAGTCCGCCGGGCGCCATGCCATGCACGTTGAATCGCGCCAGCCGCCAGGCACAGCAAAGGGCGAAGGCCAGGCTTACCACCCATGCCAGATCGTAGATGTGGCGCGCTTCGGGAATATCACTCTGCGCGATGGTGCGGACTCCCCAGGTGTAGGCCAAAATCGCGGGCGCAATTCCAAAGCTGACCATATCGGCCAAGGAGTCTAATTGTTTCCCGAAATCGGTATTCGTGTGAGTGACTCGCGCAACGAAGCCGTCTAATGCGTCGAATACAACAGCGAAACCGATGGCTCGCGCCGCGTAATCCAGATCTACGATGCCACCCTTGACCGTCGCCAACACGGCATAAAACCCGCACAACAGATTGCCGACGGTAAATGCGCTTGGGAGCAGGTAAACGCCGCGCCTCAACCGATGATTCCGCGGCTCGATGAAACCGAATTCCTGTTGGTCCGGCTCTTTCATCGCCATCGTGCCAGCACGCTCACCCCACCCGCGACGTGCTGACCGGGACGCGCCAAAATTTCGGCATCCTGCGGAAGCCAGACATCCGTGCGAGAACCAAACCGGATCAAGCCAATCCGTTCTCCCAATTTTACGGTGTCGCCGGGCGCTTTCCAGCAAACCACACGCCGCGCTATCGCTCCGGCAATCTGTTTGAAAACCATCTCTCCACGCTCGGTTTGCAGTCGAATTACGTTCTGCTCATTGTCAGTGGATGCTCGCGACCGCATGGCATTGTAGAAGCGTCCGGGCCGATATTCCACTTTTCCAAACTGTCCGGCCATAGGCGCGCGATTTATGTGGACATCCCAGATTGCTAAAAAAATGCTGATGCGCCGGCCCGGACGGCCTTCGAAGCTTTCGTCGGCTACTTCCATAATCCGGCCATCTGCCGGTGAAACCACCACTCCCGGCTCAGAGGGAGGCACGCGCTCCGGGTCACGAAAAAAAAGAGCTACACAGGCGCCCACTACCAAAAGTATGGTAGCCGTAACATGCCAGCCCAGGACGAGTGCGCCCAAGCCGGCGAGAAGCGGCGGAACTGCAAACTTGTATCCGTCTTTTACCATTCCATGCCATAAAAGCGCGCCGTACACACGCACTACTATGCTGCAGCATTATATTCTACGACAGATTATCGCGGAGAGGCGCGCCCTAGTGGGTCGCTTGTGCTGACTTGGTGCGCTGCGCGATGAGCTTCTCCATCTCGTCCTTGATCCGCAGCTTCTTTTTCTTCAGGGTAGCTTCCAGAAGGATGTCGTCTGCACTCAGGTAGGGACTCTTCAGAGAGTTGGTCCAGTTGCGCTTCATAGCGGGAATGCTCTTCAGCCAAGTGTCGGAATTCCGCGTCGCCGGCGAGCAATCGTTCGCGAACTTCCTGCAGCAGGGACATTATGCGCCTCCTGAATGTGAGAAGTTTTACATAATCGCAACCTAACATACACAGGCCTTGCTCACAAGGGCTTTTCGGCGCCTACTCGATCATCCGAACCAAAATCAGGGCATCCTCTGAGGGCTCACGATAGTATTCGGCGGCGTCTGCCGGCTTCGATAAATTTTCTTCGCGCATAGAAACTCCGCGCAGGTTCGTTAGATTCCCGAACCTCCAGAAAGATCTTCTGCGCACGCGCCGCTTTGGACGCCCGGACGGCTTCCTCCAGCAGGCTCGAACCAATTCCTCGGCGCCGCAGGTCGGAAGCTACGGCCAGATTCAGAATCTCTGCTTCGTCCGCCATCACCCGAAACACAATCACTCCGCAAATGGACCCGCGCTCTTCCGCTACGCGCAAGGAGAAGGAGAGGTTATTTCGGAGGGCAAGGAGAAGATCGCCGGCAGACCAGGGGGCAGCTTCGGGAACGCTCGCGATTAACTTCTGCACGCTATCGATATCGTTGCGGGCAAATTCACGAATCATCGCGCACTCATCGGGGAACACCAGTGAAGGCACAAGCCCCCGTCATTCAGCGCCTTTCCAATTAACCTCGGCATCGCACCGCCGAATGTAATTCGCGTCGAGATGCAGTGCGTCCACGACATCTCCCCGAAGGGCCTTGGCATATCCCAGCTGACCGATCGTGGGCGCCAGAACGTTGGACACCGCCTCGATCCGGCAATGAAGGTTTTGGCGCTCAACTGCGGGTCGGATCAATTCAGGCGAGGTACAGGCTAGAACCAGAGTTGAACCGTCGGCTATCTCCGTCCGCAGCGATTTCAAGAATTCGTCCGCGCTGGCCAGAACCTCCACCCCAATGGGATCGAGGGTTCCTGAACGATCCTCGGGTATGCGGAAGAGGCCTCCGAAAATCTGGCCTCGACGAGCATCGAGAACAGCACCCAGGAGCGAACCCGGGGCACACGACGGTGCAGCCTGGGCGGCCACAGCTTCCAGGCCGCTTACCGCCGCGACCGGCTTCCTGCAGATCTCTGCCCAACCTTTTGCAGTTGTCAGGCCGATCCGCAATCCAGTAAACGAGCCCGGGCCCGCACATACTGCGAATAAGTCAATCTGTTCGAGTGAGATGCGCGTGCTTTCCAGTAATGATGCCGCATAGCGCAGAAGATTTGGCGAGTACGATTCATCCGGAATGACTGCACACTGCCCCAGGAAGGTGCCGTCCCTTAGCACGGCAAAGCTTCCCGCAGGCGTGCTCGTGTCTAACGCGAAAATGAGCATGCTTCAAAATTCCCTCTTGGCGGTGCCGCTCGTGGAACTTCCAAAATGATCGAAACAGGCTCTCGGCCCTGAGCAATTTGCGTGCCATATTCACGATCAATTTCAGCTTAACTGCCTGATTCTACTAGAAATATATTGACTGTCCGGAACAGATTCCCTATGATGGATGTATCGTGCATTGCCTTAGGGGGAACTCCTTCCATGGAATTTAAGATCGGTGACAAGGTAGTGTATCCAAATCACGGCGTCGGCGTAATCGAACAAATCAGTTACGGCATGCTGGATGGAAGAACCGAAACCTACTACATGTTGCGCATCACTTCCAACTCGCTCAAGGTGATGGTTCCGCGTTCGAATGCGGACGCAGTCGGGCTTCGTCCAGTGATTCGAAACGGCGATACCTGCAAGGTGTTAGGCTATCTCGAGAAGGGCAAATTCAATTCTCATCACGACTGGAAACACCGGTTCAAGGAAAATTCGGAACGCATGCGCACGGGTTCTCTGATCGAAGTGGCTGCGGTTCTGAAAAGCCTGGTCGCTTTAAGCCGTACCAAGCCGCTTTCCTTCCGTGAAAAAAAGATGCTCGAACGCGCCAAATACCTCCTGATCACAGAACTGGCTACCGCCCGCAATGCGACGGCGGAGAGTATGGAAACGGTGTTAATCAAGTCCCTGGCAAAAGCGCATCTGCGCATGCCTCCTACAGGTGAAGAAGCTAGCGCAGCAGACTGACTTTTCCACCCTTTCGGTCGTAAGAGCCACCATTTCGTAGCAATTGCCGTTTATCCGCTGAAGTATTCCCTTTTTGCATTTCTGATGGCCCGTTGCCGGAGGTCCCTGCACATTCAGGCCGATCTTCTTCAATTCATGGCTTCAATTCAACAGCTTCAGTTCAATGGCTTCAGTCCAATGGCAAGACGGGTTCGGCATCGAGGTCCGAACCTGCGAACTGCTGATTGAGGAGCTTCGGATAAGCGGCAGCAGCAATCATTGCAGCATTGTCGGTCGATAGTTCCCTGCTGGGTAAGAAAACCTGCAATCCGCGCCGGCTTGCCTCGCTGCTGGAAGGACGCCCGCAATTCCGCATTGGCGGCCACGCCGCCCGAAACCAGGATGCTCGACGCTGCAATATCTTCCGCTGAATCGAGAGTGCGCCTGACCAGTTCGGCCACGACTCTCCTCTGAAAGCTGGCGAGCAGCCCTAACGTTTGCGCGCTGCAGAGCGGAAGCAATTCATCCGCCTTGCGCTTGCCCTCGCTGAGGGCGATGCGTCGCTCGTCGATCTCCGCCTGCAATTCCGGGTGAGCCCGCAGGTAATAAAGCACCGCAGTCTTTATGCCGCTGAAGCTGAAGTCGTATGGATTCCCTTTTACTTTCGTGGCTCCGAACTCAATCCGCTCTGCATTTGCGCCGATCGCATTAGCACCGTGGACCGCCAGGCGATCGATGATCGGCCCACCCGGATATCCCAAAGCCAAAAGCCTCGCTACTTTGTCATAGGCTTCGCCCGCTGCATCGTCGCGGGTCTGCCCGATCTTGCGATAGCGCAAAAGTGCGGCTGCCACGGGCTCAACGGTCCCGATAGCCCCAACTTCGTACAAGAGAGTGTGGCCGCCCGAAACAATCAGGCAAACCGCCGGTAAGGAGGGCGCCCGGCCAGAAATAAAAGCCTCCAGAAACACAGCCCTGACATGCCCCTCCAGGTGATTCACGCCGATCAGCGGTTTGGCGAGAGCATTTGCGATCACCTTGCCGTACGTAAGGCCGACCAGCAACGAGCCCACCAGCCCGGGCCCATACGTTACCCCCACCGCATCGATGTCTCGATATGCCAGGCCCGCGCTCTCCAGGGCCTCACGCACCACCGGAACAATCGTGCGAAGGTGCTCGCGCGAGGCGAGCTCCGGCACGACACCCCCATACTTGCGGTGGACGCTAATTTGCGACGCTACCGTGCTGGAGAGTATTTGCTGGCCGTCGGCGACGACCGCTGCCGCAGTTTCGTCACACGAAGACTCGATTCCAAGAATTCGCGTCGTCATATGCCTTCGCGTTTTTCGCGCTCGCGTATGGTAGCATACGGCTCCGGCTGCCCTGGCGACGCGGTGTTGCCCCCAATCCTTCTTCTCTTCATCGAAGAAGCGAGGTTCTCTGGCCATATAAAGTAACGCCTTGGAGCCCTCAAACTCTCAGCGCAAGGATCACAATTGGAATCCTCCATGACGAAAAAGAACCGACGCGTGCGCAAGGCCGTGCTTCCCGCCGCCGGACTGGGCACACGCTTTCTGCCGGCAACCAAGGCGCAACCCAAGGAGATGCTTCCCGTCGTCGATAAGCCGCTTATCCAGTACGTGGTGGAAGAGTGCATGGCTTCGGGCATCGAGAACATCATCATCGTAACCGGTCGCGGAAAGAATGCCATTGAAGACCATTTTGACAGTTCGCCCGAGCTGGAGCGATTCCTGGAGAGCAAGGGAAAGACCGAGCAAGTGGAAATGGTGCGTTCGATCAGCAACATGCTTAATTTCAGTTATACGCGCCAAAAGGAGCCTCTTGGACTGGGACACGCCGTGCTCACCGCGCGGGAGTTGGTAGGCGATGAGCCATTTGCCGTGCTTCTCGGCGACGTAATTATCCCGGGACCCCGTCCCGCGACGCGCCAAATCATGGAAGTGTACGAGGAGATCGGCGTCGGCACGATAGCCGTTGAGCCTGTACCGACCGAAAGGACCAACCTTTACGGCATCATTGACGCGCAGCCCGCCGACCAAACGAGATGGGGCAAACGTCTGCTTCGCATCCGCAACCTGGTGGAAAAGCCGAAACCCGCAGACGCGCCCTCGAATCTGGCTGTTACGGGCCGGTACGTGCTTCCCCCGGAAATTTTCGACTGCCTGGAACGCACTGCTCCCGGAAGCGGAGGCGAGATTCAATTAACAGATGGATTGCGACTGCTGGCACAGGAACAGGGGCTTTACGCTCTGGAGTATGAGGGCCAATCTTACGACGCAGGGGACAAACTTGGCTTCCTGAAGGCGACGGTAGAGATCGCGTTGCAAAACAATGAGTTCGGCGAGGAGTTTCGCGCCTATCTGCGCGAACTCAAACTCTGACGCGCTATCTCGGGGTGCGGCACTCACTTTTCCTTGCTGACCTTTTTCTTCTCTTTACCGTCGGAAGAGGCCTTTGTTTCGGTCTTTGATTCAGTTTTCGATTCAGACTTGTCTGACTTGCCGTCGGATTTCTCCCCAGTGCTGCCGCCCTCGGTTTTCTCCTTTGAGCCTGCCGAAGAACCCCGGGCGTAATCGGTGACATACCAACCGCTTCCCTTGAACTGAATGGCGGGCGCCGACATCAAGCGCTCCACTCGGCCTCCGCACGTCGGGCATTTCTTCAGATGCGGGCCTTTATACGTCTCGATCTTTTCAACGTGCTTGCCACACTTTTCACACTCGTATTCGTATAGAGGCACGTCTGGGTCTCTCCCTAAAACTATTATTTTACCATGAGGAGCAATTCACCGTTGGAATGCGGGGCGGGTACCGCCAAATCGCCCCCTAAAACCCGCGGATTGAGCTCGTGCTAGACTGACGAGCGCAATGGAAATCGCCGCCCCTACAGCCCCAGACCGAACGGCGCGCAGGGGGCTGTCTTTATTTGGTCGGTACTCCGATTGGGAATCTGGAAGACATTACCATACGAGCCCTACGCCTCCTGGGAGAGGTGGACCTGATTGCCTGCGAAGATACCCGCCACACCGCAAAACTGCTTCAACGCTATGGCATTCACAAAGAGACGATCAGCTACCACGAGCATAATGAAGCGGCTCGCTCCGTCGAGCTCGTCACGCGGCTGGAACAGGGTGCGCAAATCGTGCTGGTGAGTGACGCCGGGATGCCCCTGATTTCAGATCCCGGGTACCGTCTGGTTTCGCTCTGCCTGGAACGCCAGATTCCGGTCATCCCGGTTCCCGGTCCTTCGGCTGTCATCGCCGCCCTGGTAGTTTCGGGCCTGCCCACCATGAGTTTCTCTTTGTCGGCTTCCTTCCCTCCCGATCCGTAGCCCGCCGCAAAGCGCTGCAGGGGCTGGCCAAAGAGAACCGGACGATTGTGCTGTACGAGGCCCCGCACCGGCTCGTGGAAACGCTGTCCGACGCACTGGAACGCCTGGGGCGCCGTCCCACGGTAATCGCGCGGGAAATCACAAAAGTCCACGAGGAGTTTTTGCGCGGCGATCTGGCTGAACTGCTCGTCCGCGTGCAGCAGCAGCCCGTGCGCGGAGAGATCACGATTCTGATCGGTCCGCCCTCGCCCGGCGCGGAAAAGCTCGCTCAATTATGCGTGGCCCCTCTACCTGAACGCGTGGAACAGCTCATGCGTGAAAAACAGGTGGACCGCAAAGCAGCCCTGAAGCTCGCGGCCCGCGAGCGCGGCCTGACAAAACGCGAAGCTTATAAGCAGCTATTGAGCGGGGGGTAGATGGGCGATTGCCCAAAACACGCGGCTAGTGGCCGCTTCCCGACGCAAGCTCGACGCTGAAGAAAGCGTCCACCCGGCTCAGTATCTCCGCCGCAGACTGGGCAGTCGTCACTTGCCGGCGCAGCTCGGCGCCATTGCGAACGCCATGCGTGAACCAACACGCGAACTGTTTCATCTTACCGATCGCGTCGGGCCATCCCGCATCCCTGAGATGGCGGAAATAACTCGAAAGCAATTCGTAGCGATCGCTGTCCGCCGGCTCGTCGTAGCGCCCCGTGGAGACAAACTGGCTGATCTGGCGGAAGATCCAGGGATTCGTGCTCGCTCCGCGCCCAATCATTACGGCATCGCATCCGGTTTCGCGCACCATGCGTACAGCGTCATCCGGCGTGCGAATGTCTCCGTTACCAATAACCGGGATGCGCACAGCTTCCTTCACGGCGCGAATCAACGTCCAGTCCGCAAATCCGTTATAACCCTGCTCCCGCGTCCTGGGATGCACGGCGATAGCTTCCACGCCGACCCCTTCGGCCATGCGAGCAACTTCCACGGCGACGATATGCTTATCGTCCCAGCCGGCACGAGTCTTGATCGTCAGCGGAATACGCACGGCGGCGCGCACGGAGCTCAGCAACTCCTCCAACGACCGGAGATCGCGTAACAGGCCCGACCCGCCGCACTTCACGACCTTTTTCGCGGGACATCCCAGATTGATATCCACGATATCGAATCCCAGGTCCTCCACCAGCTTCGCGGCATCCGCCATCACCCGAGCATTCGCACCGAAGAGCTGGGCCGTGATGGGATGCTCATCCGGCTCGAAGTAAAGATAACTGAGCGTTCGAGAGGCATTCCGGGTCACGCCCTCGGCGCTGGTGAATTCCGTCATGATCAGCCCGCAGCCACCAAGGCCTCGGATCATGCGCCGGAAAATCGTATCCGTAACACCAGCCATCGGCGCAAGCACCGTTGCCGGGGCTATCTGAATGTCACGAACTCGGAAGTTCTGTTGCATCGTTAGCGACTCAAATCCCCGGACTCGATTCCAAGCGTTCCAAGCCTCACTCGAGTCTTACTCTCGATCGAGCTCGCCGAGCGGCCGCTTGTGATGCGTCACTCAGGCTGGACAAGTGCAAAGCCAGGGCCTCGGCTGAACCTTGAAAAAATCCCTCCACGAGCCGTTCTACGGCGTGGGTGCGAGCCTGGTCAGCCGAAAGACTGGGCTTGTAGAGCCAGGCGCGGCCGGACTTCTGCCGCTCGACCACGCCCTTCTGAGCCAGGCGATCCAAGATGGTCATAATCGTGGTGTATGCGCGCGGACGCGTCGTGGCGAGCGCCGCGTGAATATCGCGCACCGTAGCCTCACCCAGGCGCCATAGCGCGTTCATGCAATCGAGCTCCAGTGGCGCGAGATCCAGTATGGAACGCCGCGTGACTCGAGTGGGCTGGTTCGGCTGGTTAGACATCCTAAACAATCTTCGTCTTAAACTCTGTTTCTGCAGCGGCCTCTAGATCTTTCTCGGCAACAGCGGCAGCAGGCGGCTCCGGCTCCGCGGTCCGAAATTGGTCCAAGCGCAGCAACCTGCGATTCAGTGCTGAACTATATGCGCTCCAGCCGTCTTCGCCCCCATCGGCGCCCAGGACAGCGCGTGCGGCGCCCATTTTAGAGTCCAGGTCGTCGAGGTAATGCAGCACGAGCGCTTCGCGAAACATCGGCAGTTTCGGCGAACCGAACTCATACTGGCCGTGATGACTGATCAACAAATGCTTGACCAGAGTCTTGTACTCGATCGGGAACCCCTCGATCGCATTCATTCTCGCGGTTACCTGTTCGAGACCGAGAATAATATGGCCCAGCAGCTGCCCGCTATCCGTGTAATGAATCGCGCGTTCATAACACAGCTCATCGAGCTTTCCGATGTCGTGCAGGATCGCTCCCGCAAGCAGCAGATCAACATCCAGTTCACGGTAATGCTGAGCCACAAGGCGGCACAAATCGCACAGGCTGACAATGTGCTCAAGAAGGCCGCCCAGGAAAGCGTGGTGCATCATCTTCGCCGCCGGGGCGCGCTTCAAGCGCGGAGTGACGGCTGGATCTTCAATCACTCCCGATACCAGACCTCTTAACCACGGATTCTTGATCGCCGCGACGTGTTCGCGCAGCCGCTTGTAGAGCTGATCGACGTCCTCCGCGGTATGCGGAAAATAATCGGCCAAGTCCACTTCTGCCGGTTCCGCTCGGCGTATTTTGTCTACGGCGAGCTGCAGCCGGTTCTTATAGCTCTCCACGCGCCCTTGAATCTTGATGATGTCATCGCGATCAAACTGGCGGGCCAAGCCTTCGGCGTTATCCCACAGCCGAGCCTCGATCGTGCCGCTTCTGTCGCTCAGCTCCAGACGCAAATAAGGCCTTCCTTCGCGTGTTGAGCGCAGTTCTTTTTCAGAGACGAGGAAAAAAGACGTGATTACACTGTCAGGCGTGAGATCGGATACGTAAGCTGGTTTCATTCACCATTCTTCGAGCCCGCCGAGCGAGGTAACGCCGGCTGCTGCTTTTTCTTTTTCTTGTCGTCAGAGTCCGGAGTGGGAGGGACCTCATCGATCGTGCTGGAGGGCACAGCCGCTGAATCCGTATAGCCAGGTTTCACGCTTACATAGCTGTCTTCCCGCAGAGTTTCCAGATAATCGCGGAGCGCCGGCCTTAATTGGTCGTTATACAGCTTATCCGTAATTTCATTTTCAACCTTGTCCTCCGGTTGCTGGCCGGCCGCGTAATGCTCCTGCACCTGGAGAATATCGAAGCCCGTCTTCGTCGGGATCACGTCCGTGGTTTGATTTCGCTGCAGCGCGAAAACCATCTGTTCGATATTTGGCGCGAGCTGCCCATGCTGGAACCTGCCTAAGTCTCCGCCCTGCTTGGCGGTGCTGCCATCGGAAAAGTGCTTCGCAAGCTCTCCGAAATCCTCGCCGTTCTTGACCCGCTGCAGCAGGTCATCGGCCTTCTTCCGCAACGCGGGAATCTCCGTCTCCTGTTTCCCTTCGGTGCTCACGAAGATCTCCCGAACGATGACCTGCTCGGGGCGCACGAACTCCTGTTTATGTTCGTCGTAATACTTCTGCACCTGCGCGTGGTCCAGGATAAGTTTCGAGCCTACCTCGTGCCTGATTACCTCCTGCTGGAGAAGCTGGTTTCTGATATTGCTCTTGAAATCCTCGAAAGAGACGCCGCTCTTGTCGATTTGCTGCTCGAGCTCTTCCATGGAAGGAATGTTGTTCTGGACGCGAATGTCGTCAAGCCGCTTGACCACGTCCGTCTCGACATTCACACCCATATCCTTGGCGCGCTGCACAAGCAAGGAATTATCGATGAGGTCGCGCAAAACATTCTTGTCCTCGCCGGCCACCTTTTCGTCAATCTCTTTGGCGGTGCACTTCGGACAATCCTGCTGCGCCTCGGACTGCAACTGGCTTCGCGCGCGCGTGAGGTCGCTGCGGGTGATCACCTCGTTATTCACCCGGGCGACCACCTCTTCAAGGATGATGCTCTTGGTTTGCCCGAGACACGATAACGCAGGGACGATCAGGAGGATCCACGCGCAGGTTACGATCTTCTTCAGCATACTTCCATTGCTCCTCTGGCATTTTAGCTCCCTGTTTCAAGGGGAAGCAATACGTTTCGGATGGCCTCGGCAAGGCTTTCGTTGCTGCGTTCCACGGTGATCGTCAAGACCCCGGCAGGGTCGAGTTTGGTGCCCTTTTGCTTCCGCACCAACTTCACCAGCCTTTCGGGACGGACCGAAGTGGTGGGGTGGAATTTGATGGCCACCTCAGTTCCCCGCCGGTCCACGGATGATATCTGCAGGCTTTCACACAACGATTTCAAAACGGCATAATCCAGCAAGTTGCCTATGGGAGCAGGAGGAGGCCCGAAACGGTCCTCGAGTTCGCGGCGGAGCGTTTCCCTTTCGCTTTCGTTGCGGATCTCCGCAATCCTCTTGTAAGTGCGCAGACGCAGGCTTTCGCTGGGCAGATATTCCGGCGGAATGCGAATGTCCATGCCGAGATTCAGTGTGGCCCGAAGGTCGGATTGTTCCGCCTCTCCCTTCTTGGCGGCCACGGCGCGCTCCAGCATCTGAGTGTAGAGATCGAATCCGATCGCGGTGATGTGACCATGCTGCTCGCGGCCCAGCAAATTGCCGGCTCCGCGCAATTCCAAATCCAGGGCGGCAATGCGAAACCCGGCGCCGAGATCGCTGAATTCGCGCAACGCCGCCAGCCGTTGTCGAGCCAGCGAGCTCAGGGTGGCCTCTGGAGGAACAAGCAAGTACGCGTAAGCACGCTGGTTTGACCGTCCCACGCGGCCTCGGAGCTGGTAGAGCTCGGAGAGGCCAAAACGGTCCGCGCGATTGACGATGATGGTGTTGGCACGCGGTATGTCCAGGCCGTTTTCCACGATGGTCGTCGACACCAGCACGTCGGCTTCGTCGCGGACGAACTTGAGCATCACTTTTTCCAGTTCACGCTCGCCCATCTGACCATGGCCGACCACGACCCGCGCCTTGGGAACCAGCTTTTGAATCAGCGAGGCCAGCGAATAGATCGACTGAACGCGGTTATGCACAAAAAAGACCTGCCCTCCGCGCTCGACTTCCTCGGCAATGGCGCGCCGAATCAGCGCCTCGGAGAAAGGCGCGACCACCGTCTGGATCGCCAGCCGGTCTTTGGGCGGCGTTTCGATGAGCGACATATCCCGCAGCCCGACCAGCGACATATTCAAGGTGCGCGGAATAGGAGTGGCCGTCATCGTGAGCACATCAACATTCCGACTCATCTCTTTGAGCCGTTCCTTGTGGGTTACGCCGAACCGCTGCTCTTCATCGACGATCAGCAGCCCGAGGTCGTGAAACTTCACATCCCGCGAAAGCAGCCGATGCGTGCCGATCAGAATATCCACCTTCCCTTCCTCGACCGCGGCCAAAACCTCGCTCTGCTCCCGCGCGCTGCGGAACCGGCTCAGCATCTCGATGCGCATGGGAAAAGCCGCCATGCGGCGCCGGAATGTCTCATAGTGCTGAAAGACCAGAACGGTGGTCGGCGCGAGCACAGCGACCTGCTTCGAATTGGCCACCGCTTTGAACGCCGCGCGCATGGCGACCTCGGTCTTCCCGTATCCCACGTCGCCGCAGAGCAGGCGGTCCATGGGCGCCGAGGCTTCCATGTCGCGCTTGATATCGGCGATGGCGGTCGCCTGATCGGGCGTCTCCGAAAATTCGAATGCATCTTCGAATTCACGCTGCCAGGGCGCGTCCGCGGCGAAAGCAAAGCCACCCGCCGTCTTTCGCTCCGCATACAGTTCCAGCAATTTGTCGGCAAGATCGGTCAGGGACTTTTTCACCTTGGTTTTTCGCGCCACCCAAGCAGTGCCGCCCAACCGATCGAGTTGCGGTTTGGCGCCCTCCAGCGAGCGATAGCTCTGGACCAGGTCCATACGCTCCAGCGGAACGTACAGCCGCGCGTCGTCGACATATTGCAAGCGCATGAACTCACCGCGGCGCCCATCGGTCTCGATCGTCTGCAGGCCCTCGAATTGGCCGATCCCGTGATCCAAGTGCACCACGTAGTCGCCGGCTTTGAGCTCGCTGAAATCGCTGAAAAAACCGGCAGTTTTGGGGCGGGATCGAGGCCGCTCCTGCACGGGTGCAGTCTCGAAGAGATCGCCCGTGCCGTAGAAAGCCAGCTTCGCTTCGGGAATTACAAATCCCTCCGGCAGGGGGGCGCGAAGCAGGACCGCAGCCGGGGCGCTGCCCGACGTGACTTCCTCCACCAGGCGCGCGCCTGTTGCGCTCTGTTCGAGCTCTCCCAGGCGATAAGGGACGTCGTATTCCCGGCAGAGGTCGGCGAGCCTTTCGAGCTCGCCCGCGCTTGCCGCGGCAATCAATACTTCTTCACCCGAGCCCAAACGTCCTCGAATCTCCCCCAGGAACGCGGGAATTTGCCCGTGATAACGCGACGTGGGCTGAACCTTGAGTGTTCGAGGTTCCGTATCGCCGCGGCGCAGAGGCAGTTCCTCCAAGCTGAATCGTTGCCGGCGCTCGAGAGCGATCTTCCACTGCTGTTCGGACAAAATCGCAGGACTGGCGGCATCCTGCGTCCTGAGCAAGGCGGAATCGCCCATCAACCGATCGCGTGATTCCACGGCTTTCTGGGCGATTACTTCCGGCTCATCCAGCACGACAAGGGTATCGTCGAGAAGATCGAACAAAGTTATCAGCGTTCCTGGCGCTCCGTCCGCTCTCGCTGATATCGCAGAGTCAGAGTCGTGGTTGCCAGAACCGGCCCCCGCAAAGGGAAATTCTGTTAACGGCGGCAGCGTCACTCGCGGGACAGGTCCGGTGGAGCGCTGAGTCTGGGGGTCAAATTCGCGCAGAGATTCCACCGAATCCCCCAAGAGCTCGATACGCACGGGTTTTGCCGCTTCGGCAGGAAAGACATCCAAGATTCCGCCGCGGACGCTGAATTGGCCCTCCATCTCCACCAACTCGGCGCGGATGTACCCTACTTTCGAGAGATGCGCCACCACGTCCTGCAGTGAAATCTCAACATCCCGAACCAGCGACAGTGACAAGGATTTGTAGAACTGCGGAGCCGCGAAACTCAACAGAGACGCCTCAATCGGCACGATGACGACCGAGCTTGGGGCGCTGACAAAACGTGAAAGGGTGGAGGCGCGCACCTCGAGCACGTCAGGATGTGGGCCCGCCCCCAACCCGGGCAGCGTATCAAGCGCAGGCAGCAGCAGAACAGGCGCGGCGGAATTGCCATTGAGCGTCCGACTGAAGAACTGCAGCGGCTCGAGGAGCGCCGCGGCGCGCCGCTCATTTTCCACGAGCAACAGCGTCGGCCTGCGAAGTTCCTTGGCCGCCAGCGCCGCCACGAGAGCCTTGGCGGGATTCGTAAGTCCGGCCAGCGCCTCGGCAGGCGACCCTTGACCGAGCGCTTCAAAAGCGTCGTCCAACGCCGGGAGGCGTGCCAGATGGCCGAGCCGCTCGATGACTGCCGAGAAAAGCATTAACGGGTCGCCAGGTTTGGGGAGTCCTGTGGCAAGTTACGAATCTTTTGCAGGATGCTGGTCGTGGAATATCCCGGTTCCAGGGGTACCGAAATGACTCTTCCTCCCGCGCTTTCGACCTCCTCCCGGCCAACAATTTCGCCGGGCCCCCAATCCGCACCTTTGACCAGCACGTCAGGGAGCAACAGGGAGATGATCTCGCGTGGGGTGGCCTCGCCAAATAGAACCACAAAATCGACGGCTTCGAGTGCCGCCAGCAATTCCGCGCGCTCGCTCTCGGCGATAACCGGCCTGGCATCGCCCTTCATCTGCCGAATGCTCGCGTCGCGATTCAATCCCACGACCAGGACGTCTCCCAACGAACGGGCCGCCTCCAGAGATCGGATATGACCGGGATGCAGCAAGTCGAAGCATCCATTGGTAAACACAACTTTCCGCGCACCACGGCTGGCGCGGCCAATCAGCGAAATCAGTTCCTCCTGCGAAACGATTCGCCCCATCTATTTCCACACAGGCATCATCACGTAGATACCAAATATTAACATGTGCGGCTGTGCCCTGCTGGAACTCCGATTCCTGCCCGGCGCGGCCGGCCTCCAGCTTCGGTGATATACTTCGCCTCTAATGGAGCAGGCCCCGGCGGATCGCAAATGATGGCTCACGAAGCGATCCCGGCCGCGAACTAGCCGGTCAAGAGCGATCCGTGGCGGCGAATCCAATAACCCCAGTGGCAATTCATTCCGACTCGAGCCGAAGGGCGAAAACAACCGAATCCACGACGCCGCGCCGGATTGGTGTCGTTGGCGGAGGTCCCTCCGGGGCTCTGTGTGCTGAGCGCCTGGCCTCTGCCGGCTTCCAGGTGACGCTTTATGACGAGCATCTCGCGTGGGAAAAACCCTGTGGCGGAGGCCTGACGCACAAAGCGATTCGCATGTATCCGTTTTTGCTTGAAAGCCCCCAACCGAAAAAACTGGTTCAAAGCGTCTATCTGATCTCCAATAACGGAAACTGCGCGCATCTGCCCCTCGATCACCCGATCGTGATCTATTCCCGCACGGTGTTGAATGGGCTGTTACTTGAGCGGGCCGCCGCCGCGGGCTGCCGCATTGTTCGTTCTCGCGTGACTTCGATCGATATCGCAGGGAAGTCCCCTTGGCTCGCCACGGCGAACACGACACAGCAGGTAGACTTTCTGGTCTTGGCCTCCGGCGCGCGGAATTCGTTTTTTCCCACGACAGCCCCACTGGAGCCCGCGGACCTGGAGATGACGCTCGGTTACTTTGTAGACTCACGCGCAGACACGATTCATGTGAAATTCCTGCGCCGCTTACAGGGGTATATCTGGTCCTTCCCGCGTCCCGACCATCTTTCTGTGGGAATCTGCGGCAGCTTGGCCAGGCATACGAGTCGAGAACTCCACGGTTACCTGGCCCAGTTCTTGCGCGACGAGCGGATTTCCATCGAAAATGCCCGCTTCTATAGCCACATACTTCCCTCGCCCCGGGCACACACTCTGGCCTCACGGCGAATCGGCGGACCCAATTGGGCCCTCATCGGGGACGCCGCGGGATGGGTGGATCCGGTTACGGGCGAAGGCCTCTACTATGCTTTGCGCTCGGGGGATCTACTGGCGGAATCGCTCGTTTCCGGCCAACCGGAGGAGTATCCCCGGCGCGTGCGAGACGACTTTTCTGCTGATCTGGAGATTGCCGCGCAAATCGCCCGCCGATTTTATTGGGGAAGCTTTTTGGGAGGCGCCATTGCCACGCGCATGATCCAGTTTATTGAACGCAGCGTGACCTTCCGCACGCTGATGAGCGATCTCTTCAGCGGCGCGCAAGACTACACCTCACTCAAGAAGCGCCTGTGGACACAATTCGGTGCAACTGTTGGAGAAGTACTTGGGAGTTTTCTTCGCCCCGCCAATTCGACCTCTACCCGTCCAAGCCCCGACGGCGCCTAATCCCGGCGCAGCGCGGCTGCCCGTCCGTGCGCAGCGATACCCGTAAATTGCGCGAATTTACACCTGGCGGCGATCTGGATTAAAAAGCCGTACGGCGTGCAGCGGGTTTGCGTGTGGGTGGAGGAATGAGACTGGCCATTTTCCGTATCATGGCAAGGACGAGACGCTTATCACCATCGGATAGGCTCGTGCTGTAGCGCTTGATTTCCGACAGGAACCGAATCTCATCGTCGGAAAGTTCACCCAGCATCTTTTGCGTATCACGATCGTGCGGCGTTTCCGTTCCCGGGAAGAAATCAGCCAGGCTGATATCCATCGCTTCAGCGATTTTTGCCAGGGTCTCGAGGGACGGCACGGTGTGCCCGTTCTCAACTCGCGAGAGATAGCAACGCAGGAGCCCCGTGCGGCGTTCAATATCTCCCTGCGATAGCCCCCGCTGGCCGCGGTAGGTGCGGATCACTTCGCCGATATTAACCTTGGGCTTCTCCTTAGGCATTCACTCTTTTCCTTAAATGCCCGGTATCTTACGCACGGCGCCAAGGTCGCGCAAGAGGATTTTGACTACCGAGGACGCGGATTAGTACAGGGTAAGAGTATTTTGGCTCCCGCGGGCGCCAGGTCCAGCCGGCGCCTGCGAGAGCCAAGATGCTGCCATTCGACTACTGGGGAGCGAGTTCGAGAATTACAAATGAGTTTGGAATGGCTTGCGGCCGCGGACGTGGATTGTCCGGCGTTGGCTGCCCGGCCGGCTTGAAGTCCGCTGTCTCGGTGAAAACGTGATGTGTTTTTGGATCGAGGGCCATCGTGCGCGCGCCAAATTGCGTGTTGACGTTGCCCACGATGCTGTACTTATCAGGTCCATCCTGATGAATGACGGTCAACAATCCCTCGCGGCAGGTTGCGAAGATCAAGCCGGTTCCGGGATCGAAGCCATTGCCGTCCGGATCCCCGCCGATAGCGGGCGTTGCCACGACCTTGCCATTATCCATGTTCACCACAGCAATCATCTTGCCGCAAGCAGCGAACAGGCGATGATTCTTCGTGTCCGCAGCAAGAGCAGATGGCCCTTCGCAAGGAGCAAGCGGCCAGGTACCCTTCACGGCGAGAGTTTTCGTGTCGAATTCGACGATAGAACTCTTGTCCTCCAGATTAACGAACATATTGCCCCTGCCATCCAGGGCCGGCTCCTCGGGCTTGCCGCCGAGCGCGACCGTGCCGACGACCTGCCCGGTCGTCGCGTCAATCGCTGTGGAGTTGTTGCCCCTGCCGTTAAACGTGAAGACGCGCTTGGTTGCAGGATCGTAAATAATCGAGTCTGGGTTGTCGCCCGTGGTCTTAATCTCCGAAAGCGGCTTCAGAGTCTTCAAATCGTATACCGTGACGGTGCCCGCACCGCCGTTGCTGGTGTAGCCCTTGCCCAGTTCAGGGGCGAGAGCTGTGCCATGAATACCCTTGGTGTTCGGCAGGTCGCCCACCACTTTTCCGCTTTCCTCATCGACCACCATCATGTGATCGCCGCGCGCCACGTAGATGCGCTTGGCATCGGGATCCACCCGCATGTAGTCCCAGCCGCCGTCACCACCCACTGGGAGTCGCCTCACCACCTTGTAAGTCTGACCGTAGGCCGCGCTCGTGGAGATCAAAAGCAGAGATGAAGCAAGAACGCAGGCCCAGCACAACAATCCTATGGAACGTCGCAGTGACATATATTCCTCCTCGTTACGTACGGATTCCCAAGCCGAACCATAAACCTTTTGAAATATCCTCGACAAATCTTCTTCTCTTTCATTCACCGCTTGAGAGACTCGATTCGCCCATTTGCATTGGCCCGCCGCGCCTACGCCTCTACCGCGGACTGGTTCTTGCGAGTCATGAAGAACTGCATCGCCGGAGTGATAATCAGAGACAAAACCATTGAGATCAAAATGCCTCCGATGACGGCAATTGCCAGCGGCTGAAGCATCTGCGAACCCGCACCGATCGCCAATGACAGCGGCAGCATGCCGGCCACAGCCGCCATCGCGGTCATAACAATGGGGCGAAGCCGGCGCCGCCCAGCCTGTACTAGCGCCTCTTCGGCCGAGAAGCCCACGGACCTAAATTTCTGGTTGGCATCGAGCAAAAGAATACCGTTCTTAGCGACGATGCCGATCACCATGATCAACCCCATGAAGGAGGAGACATTGAACGTAGTCCGGGTGATCATCAGCGCAAAAAACACGCCCGATGTGGAGAGCACTGCGGAGGAAAGAATTGCCAGCGGCGCAGAAAAAGCGCGAAATTCAAACAGCAGGACGAGAAACACACACACCAGAGCCAGCAGGAGCACCATAACCAGGTCGCGGAACGATTTCTGCTGTTCCTTGTATGTGCCTCCGTAATCCACGCGAATCGTAGGCGGCAACTTCAGATCGCTTACGGTCTTTTGCACTGCCTTCACACCCGTGCCCAAATCGAGTCCCTCAAGCCGCGCGGTAACCTCGACGTCACGCTGCAGATTATCGCGGATGATTTCGATCTGGCCCGGCACCTCACTGACCGTAGCTATGGAGCCCAGAGTTGTCGTTCCGCCCGCCGAATTGACCAGAACCGTATTGCTCATGGCTTCGAGAGAAGCGCGGCTTGCTTTCGGGTAACGCACCCGCAGAGTGTACGGCCGGTCGTTAATGATCACCGGAGTCGTTGCAGGCTCGCCATCCACCATAGAGGCGGCAACCGTAGTGATCTGGTCGGCGGTGAAACCCGCTTTGGCGGCTCGCATGGGATCCACGGTAAAAATAACCGCCGGGCCGCTCGTGGAGTTGTCAATACCATCCTCGACGTCCACCACGGGCTTTTTATTGTTGATATAGATCCCGCCGATCGAATCGGCCACTCGCGGAGCCCATTGCTTCAGCGCATCCACGTCATCGGAGTAAAGCTTGATGACCACCGGCTGAGGCGCGCCGGTCAGGTCCCCGATCATATCCTGGAGCACCTGAACGAAATCGACATCGACCGCAGGCTCCGCGGATGTCACTTTCGCGCGAACGTCTGCGATTACCTCGTCGATACCGCGGCTGCGCTTGTCCTTCAGCTTGACCGATATGTCTCCGGTGTTCGCTTCGGTAACCGCAGCCAAGCCTAACTGCAATCCTGTGCGCCGCGAAGTGCTCTCGACCTCGGGCACCGTGCGCGCGATTTGTTCCATGTGCGAAACCATGCGGTCGGTTTCCTGCAGAGAACTCCCAGGAGGCGTCACGTAGTCGAGAATGAAACCACCTTCATCCATCGCTGGAAGCAAATCACTGCCCAGAGCGCTGTAGCAAACGTAAGAGACCACGATCAAAATCGCGCATAATCCGCCGAGCCAGACCGGATGTTCCAAAGCACGCCGCAGCCAGCGCTCGTAGAACTGCACGATGCGCTCGAACCATCCCCCTTTTAGAGAGGCTTCCTCAGCCGCCATCATGCGTCTGATCTGTTCGACATCGGCGGATTCGCTGCCCGTGCCTGAACTTTCGGATTCCTCGCGAGCTCCATTTAGTCCATCTGCCCCATTCGTCTCGGGCACAGCGCCATGTTTACCGCGACGGATCAGGAATGTTCCGAGATTCGTAGTCCAGCCGAGCGCCAGCACGAGCGAAGTCAGCAGCGACACGCTCATGGCGATCGCCAGAGCGCGGAAGAAGGTTCCCGTCACGCCTGTAATGGTGATCAGCGGAAGGAACACAACAATGGGTGTCAGCGTCGAACCAATCAGGGGAACCGTGAGTTCCTTCAGCGCACTGCTGGTCGCTTGCAGGGGACCTTCACCGCCGTCTCGGTGGAGAACGATGTTTTCCACGACCACGATCGCGTCGTCGATTACCAATCCACCCGCCGCGGCCAATCCACCCAACGTCATCATGTTGAAACTCTGGCCCATGATCTTCATGACGATGAAGGTCACCATGATCGTCACCGGCACAACCAGGCCGGTCATAATGGCAGTGCCCCAATCGCGCAAGAAGAGCCAGATGATTACGCCGGAGAGAAATAGCCCGATGATGATGGCATCGCGCACGCTTCCAATGGACGCTCTGACGATGTTGGACTGGTCGTAGAATACCTGCAGATCCACGCCGGCGGGCAGCGTCGGACGTATGGCGTCGATTTCCTGGTGAACTTCGTTGGCAACGTCCACGGTATTACTGTCCGGCTGGCGGTTGATGCTGACCAATACGGCGGGCTTGCCATTCGCGGTGACGACCGTGTAGACCGGCGCCGATGAAGGGGAAACAGTTCCAATGTCCCGGATTCGAACGGGCACATCGTTTGTCGTCTTGATGACGATATCGCCAATTTCGTCGGGGCTTTGCGCTTGGGCGGTAATCAGCCCGAGAAAGAGTTGATGATTGCGATTGAGCAAGCCAGGCGAATCGATCACATTCGTATGATTTACGGCATCGAGAATATCCTGTAAGGCCACGTGCGCGCGAAGCATGCGCACCGGATCGGGCGTGACCTGAAATTCCGGCTGCTGTCCGCCCTGCACCAAAACGGTCGCCACCCCATTCATCCGATTCAGGCGAGGCTTGAGCTGATAAGTTGCCAGCTCCCAAAGTTGAGTCTGGGACACCTTGTCGGACGTGAGGCTGTAACCCAAAATTGGAAAACTTGCAAAATCGAGCCGATGGGTCTCGATTTGGGCCGTCGGCGGAAGCGTGCTCTGGATACGCGCCACGGCGGAATTCACCAACTGGAGCGTAACCACCATGTCCACGCTCCAGTCAAACGACAGGTCGATCTCCGCCGATCCGCGGCTGGTGATCGAGCGCACATCCTGTAAACCGGCAACGCTATTTACCGCCTCTTCAATCGGCCGCGTGATGGTCACTTCCATCTGGTTGATGGGCATCACGCCGTTGTCCACGCCGATGATAATTCGCGGAAAGTTGGTGGTGGGAAACACGGAGATGGGAAGGGTAAAGGCTTCGTAGATTCCGACCACGGCGAGCGTGAGGATCATGAAGATGATCGATTTCGAGTGGCGCGCAAACCAGTAACGGTTGGGATCTTCAATAGAGGAGGCTCGCCGAGGAGGGGGCATTACCGAAGTCCCCGCCTTGGCGGAGGGTGTCGTCGTTATCGTTGTCTTGTTTTCCATGCCGAGTTATCCGGGAAGCTGCATCCCGTTCATTGATCCTCGTCGTCGTCTTCCGGAATATTAGGCGGAGCCTGGACCTGTATGTTTGTCTTGGCCAGGATGGGGTCATCTACCTGTGACAATGCGAATGCTCCCACAGTCACCACTCGTTCCCCTCCCTGCAGGCCCTCGGTCACTTGCACGTCTCCCACATCGCGGATTCCGACCTTTACTTTCTTCTTATGCGGCTTGTTTTCCGTATCCAGGACAATCACTGACGTCTGCCCGTCCGAAGCGGTCAGAAGTGCCTCTGCCGGTATTACGATCGCATGTGGAACGGCCTGGGACACCATTTCCACGCGCACACCGCTTCCCGGCCTTAGACGCTCGCCAGGGTTGGGAGCCTGTACCCAGACCTCCACGGTAGTGCTGTTCGGGTCGAGCGCCGGACTGACCAAGCTCACCTTGCCCTTGACTGAGCCCGGTTGGCCCGGCACAGAGAGCGTCGCGTTATTGCCTACTTTAAGCTGCGCTGCTTGTTGCTGGTCGATGTGGGCGCGGGCCACGATTTGGGACAAGTTCATCACGGTAATCAGGGGGGTCGTGCTTGAGGCCATCTCCCCGGGGTTCAGCGGCCGATCCGTGACCACACCGTCGATGGGACTCACAATCTTGGAGTAACTCACACTGGCGTCCACGCCGGCGCTCTTGCCTTTCGCCGATGCAAGTTGGCCCTCGGCTACCCTCAGATCGAGCTGCTTTTGCGCCAGGTCATAGGCGTTCCGAGCCTGGGTCAAAGCGACGGCAGCGTCGTCCACATCTTTGGCGGAAGCAGCTCCCTGCTTGAGGAGAGTTTGGCGGCTGTCGTAAAGCCTCTGCGCAGAGTCCAACTCTTGTTTCGCCAGCGTCCGGTCTTGCTCCGCCTTCTGAACAGCTTGCTGGTAGCTTGCTTCGGCCTGAGTAAGGGCTCCCTCACTGTCCTGCTTGGCGGCCAGCAAGTCATTGTTTTCCAGTTCGGCCAGCAACTCGCCTGCATGCACCTTGCTGGAGCGGTTCACGTAGAATTTCTTAACCGGCGCGGTAATCTTCGGCACGATGGCCGCCTGCTCCAAGGGATAAAGAGTCGCCTCGGCGATCACCTTTCGTTCGATTGTCTGGTTCTCCGCGGCACCCACCTGTACCGTCACGGTGGGCGTTCCCTCAGCAGCTTCCTTGGTCGAACAGCCGAAAGAAAGGAGGCTCGCGGCGACAGCAACGCCAAGCCAGCCGCCAACTCCCCAACTACGGGCGTATACGCAGCAAGGATTCGTCTTAGAGCTCGATATTCGCATCTTTTTTCCGTTCATATGAGCTGTCTTCCCGCCCTGATTAAAAGTTTCCAGTAAACGTCTGTAGAGTAGCCAGGGCCACACGATACCGCACCTGAGCGTCATCGTAAGCATTGCGCGTGGTGATGAGCGTTGTTTGCGCGTCCACCACTTCCAATGCCGGCGAAGATCCCGCCTGATACCTCAAGTTGACCAGGCGCAAACTCTCCGCCGCAAGATCGGCGGTCTGCCGAAGCTTGTCGACGGCATTACGCGCCACCAAGGCCTCATTGTATGCCGCATAGAGCTCGCTTAACGTACGCCGCTGCGCCTGGGTAAGCTCCACGCGCGCCTGCTCCTGTTTCAGCGAAGCCTGGCGCAGTTTGCCGCGTAAGGTTCCCCAGTCCCATACCGGAAGATTCAGGTGGGCCTCTATGAAATAGCCGAGATTGGGCAACACACCAGCCTCTGGAAACGATGCAGATATGCAATGAAGCGCGTAACAGTTCGCTTCGATACCGTAATCGACCGCCAAATCTATCGAAGGCAGAAATGCCGTCTTGGCGCCCTTGACGTCGAGACCTGCCTGACGAAGGGACTCAGTAGCCACACGGATATCAGGATTCATCTGGCCGGCCAGTTGCTGGGCTTCGCCGAAGGTGGGTAAGGGCCGGGGCGCGTTCAGATCATCCACCGCCGTAAAATTCTCATCCAGAGTCGGGAAAATGAGGACCGAAAGGTCGAGTCGCGCATCTTCCATGGCTAGAGTAGCTTCCTCAAAGGCAGCCTCTTGCTGCTGGTATTGAATCTCGGCTTTGATCACGTCGCTGTGTGCCGCCTGGCCTGCCCGTTCCGTATCCTGCGTGAGCTGGAAAAACCGCCTTGTCTGATCGAGCGCCTGCTGCGCGGTCGCGTACTTTCGCTGCGAAACGACTAGAGCGTAGAAGGTCTTCGTGACCGTGACCGTCAGCCCCCGGCGCGCTATTTCGGCTTTGGCTGCCGCAATTGCTTCCGCCGCTGCCGACCGCTGGTAGCCCGTCCCAATGATGGTGTTCGGCGAAATCTCCTGGTGGAGCTGTGCCCAGGAACGGTAGACGTGCACGCCGTCATTGGTGACGTATCTTCCGTTTGGCGTTAATCCGTTCCCCTGGGTTCCCAAATACTGCGTCTGATAGGCCACAGACGGCAGGCGGTCGTTTCTAGCTTGCAGGCGATCTTCATGTGCCGATTTTGCGTCCGAAGCCGCAGCCAGAAACGTGGCGTCGTTCCTCTGGGCCCTTTGCAGCGCGTCCGCCAGGGTGATCGTTATCGGCGGCCCAGTCTGCTCTGCCGGCTTGGGAGGCAATGCAAGCTGTACGGGCGCCTCGGCAGCCGTCTGGGGTTCAGGCGTCTGCGCACGGGCGGGGAGCGTTCCGGCACACGTCACCATCGAGGCAAAAAGTGCGAAAAAGACGGGAAGAATATGACTCGCGCGGCACGCTTTGCCAGAGCGTATTTCGAGAATTGCAGGCCCACCCGGCACAGCTGTCACGTTCAATTCCTCCCGATTGAAGTTTTGCCCTAAATAACCTGAAATTCCTTCGAATATCGCCAATCCGACTTGGTGTCCCTGTCCGCTAGCCGTTGCTACCGATAGTAGACGAATCTTTACCGTCTTCGGTTTCGACATGATCGCATTTCCACATCTTTACGCAAGCGCACAAACGCCCTCCCATTATGGGTGGCTCTACGAGGATTCCCAAAGTGTGCTAAATTATTTCGCGCTAGGTTAAGCTGACCTTAAGACGTATAATCCGACTCCAGATACGAACGCCCCGCCCGGCACAGGGACCGAGCAGGGCGTCTTTTACCGGGGTCTCAATACGGGTAGGCTGCCACCCCCTACATTAAATAAACCTTAACGCGAGGGGATAATTAGTTTAAGGGGAAGGTGTACCCGCATCTCCGTTCCCCGCCCATTGCGGTTCGTTGCCTGGATGTCCCCCCCGTACGCGACAACCATTGCTTTGCAAATCGCCAATCCCAGGCCGAATCCTCCGGTTGAGCGGGAGCGCGAGGGGTCGCCGCGATAGAACCGCTGAAAGACGTGCGGCAGTTGCTCCTCGGGAATTCCCGGACCCGAATCCTGCACCGAAACGCATGCCTTATCGTCGCCATTACGGTCCACATGAATGGTGACTCTGGATCCCGCAGGGCTGTACTGGACGGCATTCTCCAACAGGTTCACCCAGATCACTTCCAAGTCTTCCGGATCGGCCTGCAGATGCACCTCTTGGGGATTAACCAATTCAATTTGAATATTGCGCTCGTCCGCCAAAGCCTGGATGCGAGAAATCGCCGCCTCGCAAGTGGACGTAATTTCGGTGATGCCCAGCTTGCGATGCATTCCGTTCTCCGCCCACTGCTCGATTCGCGCCAATCTCAGCAGGCGCGCGAGTAGATCCTCCAGCCGCCCGCAATCTTCGAGGAGACCCTCCAAGCCTGTGCGATATTCATGCTCCGGACGTGGACGATGAAGCAGTGATTGCAAGGTCGACTTGACAATGGCTACCGAGGTTTTCAATTCGTGGGCAGCATCGCTGGTGAAATCACGCTGCTGCCGGAACGACTCGCGTAACCGGTCGAGCACAGTCTCAATGGCTCGGGTAAGTGGCGCTAACTCCTTCGCGATGGAAGCCTCGGCAGGGGGTCGAAACTCCCAATTGAGCACGGATATTGCGCCCGCCTGGCCCGCCAATTCGCGCAGCGGCTCCAAGCCTCGCCGCACGCCCCAAGCGGCCACCGCGCTGACGATAAAAAGCAAAAGCAGGCCGACTCCGGCGACAGAGGCGCCAAGCTCAATCAGGTGCTGATGCACAGCAATAAGCGATGCCGCATACGCCACCGTGACTCGCATGGGCACGGGAATATTTTCTTCCCGATCGAGCACGGGCACCTGCCGCAAAGTAAGTGCGCGGTATGGAATGCCATTCAGCGTGAAATCGGTGAACGTGCTCCTCCCGTCCTCCACTTCCGAAGGGAGCGGAGTCGCAGACCGGGCCAGAACGTCGCCATTGCTTCTGCGAATCTCGAAGAGATCAGCGTGTGCCGGATCGGATGAAGGAGGCAGAAGCGAGGGATCGAAGAGCAGGTCCGGAACTTCAGATTCTGTATAACGGACGGCCGCCAGTGTGTTGATGGCCCACCCATTCAGTGCGGCATCGAAGCCGTGACCCAGCTCCTGCCGCGTGTAAAGCACCGCAACAGTGGTGAGCGCAGCCGTAAGCACAAGCTGGCAGACGATTACCCGGGCGATGATGCGACCCGCCAGCGAAAAAGCTCGCGACGCAGGGTTGGCTTCGCGGCTCAGAGCGGAGGCGGATGGACGTTTCCCTTCCTCACAGGTTACGACATCGCTTATCGCCCCATCTGTTTGGGGCCAGCCTCTCGATGCCACCTGATGTCCCTCCTCCCTGCTCTATTTGGGCCTTCCTGCTCTAATTGCGATCGCGCTCAGGACGCAGGACGTAGCCGTGGCCGCGCACGGTATGAATGAGCTTTACGGGATGAGTGCTGTCGATCTTGCGCCGAAGCCCGGAAATATAGACTTCAATGACGTTGCTGAATTTTTCCCAATTGTAATCGTAGAGGTGCTCGAGCAACTCGCTCTTCGAAACCACCGCGCGCGGCCGATGGGCCAGGTACTCCAAGACGCGATATTCCATGGGCACAAGTGCGATCTCCTTTTGGCCGCGTCGCACCGTACGTTCAATCGTATTGAGCTGAAGATCGGCCACTGAGATCACGGGGGACCGCTGCCCCTTTCCGCGCCGCACCAGGGCTTTGGCTCGCGCCAGAAACTCCCCGAGATCAAACGGTTTCGACACGTAGTCGTCCGCGCCCAGGTTGAGCAGGCGCACCACGTTCTCTTTCTCGTCCCGCGCGGTTAGCACCAGAACCGGCGTGGCATGACCCTTTTTGCGATATTGGGCCAGCAGCCCCGGACCATCCAGCTTCGGCAGCATCAGGTCAAGGACCATGAGATCGTAGGCGCTTGATTCAGCCAGGTACAGCCCCTCCTCGCCGTCGCCGGCGATATCCACCGCGTAGCCCGCGTTCTCTCTTAAGGCTCGCGCAACGTTCTCCGCAAGCCGTCTCTCGTCTTCGACCACGAGTACTCGCAACGTTCCCCCTAAGCCGCTATGCGGGTCGCTGAACCTTTACACGATCACCATGTGCCGGGGTACTTTACCGAACACCGGCGTCCAGCTCATTTCTTCCCGGCTACGGGCGCTGTAATCTCGTACGCGCGGCCCGAGCCCAGCACCACCACGCCCTTGAGCGTGCTGATCGGCTTCAAGAGTTGGCCCGATTTCTTAAGCTTGATCTGCACGCCGCGTGGCGTTGGCATCACGCCCTGCGCAGCGGGGTTGTCGATCTGATCCTCTTCCAGTGGAAAAAACGCGGCTTTGGCTTCGCTGGCTCCCGTTTCCAGCGAGAGCAGAAAAAAACCCGCGCTGTCGCTAACCTGTGCTTTCCAACCGGCGGGCCAAGCCTTTGGCACGCTATCAAGCGTGCTGCGGAATAGCTCGCGATGTGTCGCATCAGTCGAAGCATTTGCCGATGGAATCGATAGCTTGGCCTGCGCCTTTGCGGGTATACACACCTCGCGGCAGATCAGATAACGGATATCGGCGGACACCATCACCGGCTTGCCCGGCGTGTAATTTGCCGGGACTTGAACCGGTACCGGCAGCAGAACACGTCCCTCGTAGCCGTAATCAATCACTGTGCCGGTGCCCAGGCGCACCGGAGTGGGCCAACGAACCTCCCCAGCGTGGAAGCCCGCTGGAAGCTGCCATTGCACCTTCGGCGGCTCTCCGGAGTCGCCTGGATTCTCCCAGTAAATGTGCCACCCCTTTTCCAGATCGAACAATACACCGATCCAGGCGGTCTTCCCCGCCTGGATCGAATTGCTTTCAGCGACCAGGTTCACCTTGGCATGGGTGATCGCGATGGACTGCGCGGACGCGCAGGGATTGAAGGCCACCGCAAGAATAAGAGTCGAGAGGAGGACTGAGAGCCGCTTCGAAAAAAAGAGAACCATATCGATGATCCCTCCGCGAACGCTAGAATCCGGCCGAGGCGGGCCCGCCCTTTTGGGGATCTTCTGCGAGCAGCCGCTCCACAAGGCCTCGTATTTCAGTCTTCAGGCGCACGTGCTCCTCGCCCGTGGCCGGACTCGCAAATCCGGCATGCACACTCCGCACGCGACCATCGCGTCCCAGATAGATGGTCGTGGGATAAGCTCCGAAATTCACAAGTTGCGGGATCCTCTGGTTAATGTTATCGGTTGTACCGGCCAAAAGCATTGGATATTGGATTCCGAACCGCCTGATAAAAGTCTCCACATGCGGACGCGCCAAGGCCGGATTGTCGTCCACCTCGAACATCAAACCAACAATTTCCAGGCCCTGGGAATGAAATTGCTTGTACAACTCCACCAGGAACGGCGCTTCGTCCTGGCAATTCGGACACCAACTTCCTCCAATCGCCAGCAGCACCACTTTGTCCTTAAATCGCGCATCGGCATTGGAAACGGTCTTTCCGTCGAGACCGGGAAAACTGAATCGAAAAGGAACGCTTGGGTCCTTTACGCTGGTGTAACGCGAAGGATCCGGTGGTTCAGGAATTCCCTTCGCCCTGGCCTCGCTCTTGCGCGCGGCCACGTAGTTGGCGCCACGGTTCAGCGCAATTGCCAACGTCCCATCTGGGTTCAGCTTGGCCTCAAAGAGCAGGGGCCCCTGTCCAGCAAAATGGCTCAGGACGAGCCTCCCCCTCTGCCAGCGGCCAATGAGGAACCCCGTGTCGCCGTCAACTCGCAAAATAGAACCCGAAACTTCCGCTCCAGACTGGCGCAGGAACAGATTCCAAGTGCGCGTGTCGCTCGGCGTCCGCACTTCTTGCGCTACGCGCCGCATCTCCCAACTCCCTGCAAGGTCCGGTGCGCCAACGGTCGTTGCCGGCGCAGGCGCAAATCGGTGCCCGCGAATTTCGAGCGCCCACGAATTCGGCCGGGTGTCGCGGTAAATGCCATGAAGCTGGTCCCCTTCGAAACTGGCCTCCAACGTCGTGCTGAGATAGTCGTACTCCAGCTTTAGGCGCCCATCCACGAAACTCCCCGAGGTCGAACCAATTTTGCGGTCGCCCTCGAAGAAAAAGCCTTGCACCTTGTTGCCGTTCTGGGCGATTTCAAACCGAAACGGTATCTCCACCTGGTTGACCGCCACCGTTGCGTCCCACAACCCGGTGATGCTTGTCGCGGACGCCGCAGGGAATGCCGACACCAGCCAGAGGGCAATAGCAGCGATACAGAAAGGCAGGAGCTTTCTCACAATGCGAAAATTATAGCACCGGCCCATGCCCATCCATCGAGAAACGAGAGGGGACGTCTTTGCCGTGCCACGATGGTCAGGAGCCACCCAAGCCGTGGGCTAATCTTCCAGCGCTTCCTTTAGTTTGCCGGTGAACTTCCTTGCCGAGGCTCCCCAAAGGGCATAACCTAATACCAACGCAGGAGCCACCAACCATTCGGAGATAAAGAGAGCCTAAAAAACCATACGGAAGTCCTGTTCCTGGGCAGAACCCGAATGAGACCAAGTGTCGGCTGGATGCGGGCTACGGCAAGGGCAGAGTCTGCGGCAGGAGCATGAAGAGCGGAGGCGAAATGAAGCCTCGAACGAGTCCGGCCTGTCTCCTGATTTGTTTGCTTGTTTTCTCTTGCCTGCGAGGAATGCCAGCGGGCGCTCAGGGTAAGAAGCCACCTCAAAAACCAGCGGCAGGATCCGCACCGCCCCGCGCCAGGTCGGCGCGGTCTTCATTACCTGAATTGACTGCCGCCCCGCCTTGGCCACCGACCGACGTTGATAAGTTCCTGCCACCCGTCAAATCGAACCCGCCCTGTTCTCTGCCCGAGGTGCTCTCAGGCGCGGGGCATCGCATCGAAGAGCTTGCGCGCAATCTTGATCGGTTCACTGCTACTGAAATCGTTCAGCACCAGAAAGTAGATGGAGACGGTCGGTTTCGTGCGGCCGAGATTCGCAACTTCGATTACCTCGTCTCGCTCGCGCAGGCTCCGAGTGGCTACCTGAATGTCCAGGAGTATCGCAAAGGTCGCAGGGGCGGATCGGATGAATTCCCGGACCACGTCTCTACTGTGGGCACGCCCAGCCTCGTCCTCATATTCCATCCCAGATACGTCAAGAGCTTCTCCATGAGCTGTGAAGGCTTGGGAGAGTGGGGCGGAAAACCAGCGTGGCAAGTTCGCTTTGAACAGAGCCACGACGCCAAGCTATCCATGATTGCCATGGACATTGGCGGGCGCGGTTATGGCCTCAAGCTTCGCGGACGCGCCTGGATTTTAGCGAGTTCCTACCAGGTTGCGCGCCTCGAGACCGATCTGGCCGAGACCATACCGGACATTCGCCTGAGCCTCGATCATCAAAGCGTCGAATATCAGCCCGTACGTTTCCGGGACGCCAAAGTGGAAATCTGGTTGCCGGCGAGCACCGAACTTTTCATGGATTTTCGGGGGCACCGCTTCTATCGCCGGCACAGCTTCACGGATTTCAATCTCTTCTCCGTAAAAGTCGATCAGCAAATCAGCGAGCCCAAAAACGAACAGTAGCCTCGCGAAGGTCCGAAGTAGCGAGCGGTCTAGTGAGTCATCGGATAGATGATGTAGTTGATGCCCATCCGATAAGCGAAAGAGGAGAATCGTTCGGGGTAACGCGGATCATCGGCATGTTCCCAAGCGTCGCCGATGTGCATATTGAAGCAGATGGCCACCATGATGCGGCCGTCTTCATCGCGAATCGCCTTCCACTGCGGGTAGATGCCATCGTTCTCGTAAGTCCTGCCGGAATAAATGTATTGATAACCGGGCACCTGCGGCTTCTCATCCAGGTCGTAAAGAATGTGGAAAATGATATCTTTCGCAGGCAAATCCTCAATGGGCCGGTCCGGGAGAATCTTGCGCATCCCGTTCATGAATCCCTCCCAGGCCGCTGCCCCGTGAAAACTATCCACGATCAGAAAACCGCCGCGCTGCAGATATTCGCGCATGCGCTTGGCTTGGGCATCGTTGAAGTCCCAGTTGGCCACATTGACGGCATACAGCCAGGGCCAATTGAATAGCTCGTCGCTGTCTGGATCGAGCACCTCCTGGAAGGGGCGCGCATCGATGCGCGTCAGCCGGAGGACGCCTTGCACAAACTGCCGGTCGGCTCTGGGATAGTCTTCCGACCAGCCGCCATTTCGAAACATTCCGAATTCGCCGAATCCACCATAGTTCGCCATCCTGATGGGATAGCGGAAGCGGGCAAAGGCGAACTCGTCTTTCTGCTCTTCGTTGCCGGAATCGCGATAGCCGCGATAACCGTAGCCTTGGGGGTAACCGTATCCTTGCTGAAGGGCCAGCAAACCCGCGCCGGTACCCACGAACAACGTCAGCAGCAGAACTCGGGGCAACAACTTCATCATGGCAGCTCTCTCGCAGAGTACCAGAGTATGACGGTTCTCTTCAACTGCGAGACCATCTCGCTAGCTTCCTCTGAGCTCCGCCATCGTGGATTCACGCATACCGGAATAGCGCTTTGAATCCAAAGTCCATATGCAGCTGATTGTGACAGTGGAAAAGCGTTAAGCCGGGCTGGTCGGCAACCAGGTCCACAGCCACGCGTCCGTACATGGGCACAATGACGGTATCTTTCATGATCCCGCCGGTCGGCTTTCCGTTGATATCCACCAACTCGAACAGATGCCGATGGATGTGCACGGGATGCGCGTCGTCGGTTCGGTTGCGAAAGACCATGCGGTAACGTGTGCCCTGACGGAGCACGAACTCGTTATCGTGCGGGATATTCCTTGCCGTTGACCGTCCAGTGATTGAACCCGTTCTGCCCGCCCGCGATCTTCTCGAAGATCATGTCGATGGTGTCAGCAGGCGCTGGCGGCGGAGTAGGATGGCCGAATGCCGTATAGTCCCACGTCCGGTTAGCGGGCCGCAGCCACTGCGGCTCTCCCTTCTGGTTCTCGTACTCGACCATCACGCCCATGCCCGCGTTCCGATCGGCGTCGGCCACTGCGCCCAGGACCCAGATTCCCGGCCGGTTCATGGTCATGAAAGCATCGACGCGCTCGCCGGGCCCCAGGGCCAGCACGTCCACAGTCTTCGGGGAGGGCACCGGGTTGCCGTCGAGAGCCACTACGTCAAATTTGTGGCCGGTCATCGCGATTCGGCGGTTCGAGGTTGCGCTTGCGTTGAGAAAGTGAAACAGCACGCGTTGGCCCTGTTTCACGCGAATGGGCTCGCCGCCGCCGAGCAGCTTGTCGTTAATGGAGACAATGCGATAGACCGCTTCGTGGCCGTTCGCCCCACCTCGCGCTCGGGCCGGTTTTTCCGGCATTGGCGCATTGGGGTCTTCCTCCTCGTCATCCTCGTCTTCGTTTGAGAAGAAAGGTTCCCAGTCGCGCAGAGCGAGGAAGTGTTCCTGGTCGTATTTGCCGGGATCATTTCCGGAGTCGACATAAAAGAAGCCGTATTGCCCCGTGTACGTCCCGCGGTGTAGATCCGAGCCTGCCATGGTATGCGTGTGATACCAACGCGACCCGGCGGGCCGCGGCGTGAATTGATAACGCCGGCGACCATGCGGCGGAACCATGGGTGTTCCCTCTTCCTCGGAGCCGTCCACTTCGGAAGGAATCAGTTGCCCGTGCCAATGCACCAGCTCCGGAACGTCCGTGTCGTTGATCACATCGATGCTGACGGGTTTCCCTTCGCGCACCCGGATGAGCGGGCCCGGCGACTTTCCGCTATAGCCGACCGTACTGATGGCCCGGTTGGGCGCGAGTTCCACTAAGATCGGCGCAATCTGCAATGTGAAATCCGCCGGTGTCGTCTCCGGCGCACCCGAGACTTGCGTGGGCTGCATCGGCGGCATCGGTTGCGTCTGCGCCGTCAGCAATCTGCTTACCCCCGCGCCAGCGGCCACCGCGCATCCAAGCTTCACGAAATTGCGTCGGTCCATCTTTCGTCTCCTTCAGCCAGACTCCATCGGGCGGCTCAGCACAAACCAAAGACTTCTAACAGACCACCGGCCTGCTCGGCAAGTCCGGCGGCAAGTAGGAACGACGCCCGCTAGAGTCTCAACTCGGAGAGTATCTCACCATCACCGGCTGTAAGGTGGGACGACGTCAAGGCGCGCCTGCACTCACGCGCTCTAGATGGTCCGCGACCGGCCCCAAATTTAGAGGACTGATAGCCGGTTTTCTTATGGCCTGGCAACCCGGATTATCGGGTAGTGGCTGCCGTTTGGGTGGTTGAACCCTTTTGCGCGAGAAAATCCAGCAGCTCGCGGTTGACGATCTCCGCGTGGGTCCAGATCAGGCCGTGTGGTCCGCCCGGGACCGCGACGAACCGGCTTCCCTTCACCGCTTCATGGGTACGCTTTCCCGTAATGGCGATGGGAAGAATGCGGTCTGCATCTCCATGAATCACCAAGGTGGGCACATTGATTTTCTTAAGATCGTTACGGAAGTCGGTCAGCCACGCGGAGACGCAATCCAAGGTTCCCTTGGGTGAGGCTCCCGCCGCGATATTCCAACTGAGTTGAACCACTTGCTCGCTGATGCGCTTGCCTCCCAAGACGTCCACATTGTAAAAATCGGACAGGAACTTGGAAAGAAATGCCGGCCGGTCCGCAACGATGGCCTTCTTTATTCCTTCGAACAAAGCGCCGTCTGCACCTTCCGGGTTGTCCGACGTTTTCAACAAAAACGGCGGAATCGCCGCGAGAAATACCGCTTTGCTTACGCGTTCACTTCCATTGACGCTCAGGTAGCGAGCCACTTCGCCGCCCCCCATGGAAAAGCCCACGATCGCGGCATCCCGCAGGTCGAGGGTCGTAAGGACTTCGTTCAGGTCTGCGGCGAGGGTATCGTAGTCGTAGCCAAATGTAGGCTTACTGGAAGCGCCGAAGCCTCGACGGTCGTAAGTAATCACGCGGTATCCCGCTTCCAGCAACGCGGAGGTCTGTTTTTCCCAGGAACGACCGCTGAGGGGCCAGCCGTGAATTAGTACGACGGGTTTTCCCGAGCCGTGGTCCTCGTAGCAAACATCGATTTTTCCCGAGTTTTCTTGACCGACGTTAATGTATGGCATGTGGCGCTCCTTATCGCGATTTTCGTGCTGGGATTTGCAAGGTGAGATGCGACCGGACCGGCCTTCGGTACAAAATTCTGAACGAGGCCGAATGTGCCGAGCTGAAACGCGGAGGGGGCAACTGCTTGTGTAGCGCGTAGGCGTCTGGAATAATCGCGGCCATGATTATCGGAGAGCGAATTCGTGCCCTGCGCGAAGAGAAGAAACTGACCAGGGGCGACATCATGGAACGCACGGGCCTGCAGCGCACCTATATCTGGCGCGTAGAAAACGGATATACGGTTCCGGCGGTCGAGACGCTGGAGAAGTTCGCGCGCGGCCTTGGAGTTCCGATCCACCGCTTCTTCTACGACGGCAAAGAGCCGCCCCCTCTGGTACCAGTGAATAGCGAAGGCCGCGGTCTCTGGGGTGGTTCGGGCGACGACAAGAAAACTCTGAAGAAGTTCCGTCGATTTTCTCAGCAAGCTGGACGAAACGGAACGCTCGCTATTGCTCTACCTGGCTGAGGAGATGGCGCGCCGGAACGACGGGAAGAAGAAGTAACTAGCCTGCGAGCAGAGCGGTGAGATCGGCAGAAAATCGGGCGAGTTCCTGCAAGAGTTCAGGCGTGGCTTCGACGGATTGTTGCTTCCAGACGAAGCAGGGACGGCCGTGGCGGCGGGTGCGTACGGCGAGATTCAAGCCGATCAGGTAACAGGGTTCGCCGAGCAGTTTCAGCGGGGCGTTGTCCGCCGGAACCAACAGGGCCGCGAATGAGCCTCGGCGGATTCCCATAGCGCTGGCGTAAAGCGGGAACGCTACCGGCGTGAAGCCTTGGGCGATCAGACGCCGGACGACAGCGATTTGGGCGGCGGTGAGATCGGGCATACGCGGGAAGTATAAAACGCGCGCCTAAGGGAAGAGACCGCAAGAGAGATCTTTCGTTGACGCACTTCTCAGGACGACAAGGCCAGCCTGTCAGACCCACCCAATAACAACTACAGCCAAAAATGGTCAGGCGACGGCGGGGCCGCTGGCAGCGTCGGCATTTTCGTTTTCGAGCGAATCCAGGATCGCGCGAAGCGTGTAGATCAGTTCCTGGCGCGAAACGTTGCTCTTGCGGAACTGGATGCGCAGGCGGAAAGCTTCGCTATCCGGCTCGAAATTAAAGATGAAGGGCTGCGGGCGAGGCCCGGCGGACTTTTCGTCCCGGCGTTCGCGGCGAGCTTCGTCTCGCGTCAGGCCGCCCTGAATGATACGCACCAGCGTCTCGGCCATTTTCTTTTCGTTGGGCTGCCGGGCGATTTGCAGAAGCACCGATTTGGAGACAATGCCGTGCTCCACGCACTGCCGGCGGATGGCTTCCGGAATGTTGCGCAAGCTGAGCGTTTCGGTGACGGACGAGCGCGCCTTGGCGATCTTGCGGGCAATATCTTCGTGCGTGTAAGCAAACTGCTCGGCCAGGCGATACAGGCCATCGGCTTCTTCAAAAGCCGTGAGATCCTTGCGCTGCAAGTTTTCGATGAGGGCCAGCTCGAGGGTTTCCGCGTCATCGGCAATCTTCTCGATGCAGGGCAATTCCTTCAGGCCGGCTTCGCGGGCCGCGTGATAGCGGCGTTCACCGGAGATGATGTAGTAGGTATCTTCGCGCGGCATGAAGCGAACCAGCAGCGGTTCGAGCACGCCCTTCTCTCTTATGGATTCGGAAAGCTCGCCGATATCGCCGATGAACTTGCGGGGCTGATCGGGATTGGGGCGAATCTTGTCGATGGGAATCATGCGGCCCACGGCGGCGCCGCTGAAACTGGTCAGCTGCTCGACGTAGTGGGCGTCATGCCGCATCTTCAGTGTGACTGGCAATCCGATCCTCTTCGACACGTTGAATAACCTCCAGGGCAAGCTTTCGATATTCCTGCGCGCCGGGCGACTTGGGCGCGAAAGTAAGGATGGTCTCCTTGTAGGCGGGACTCTCCTCCAGGCGCACGTTTTTTCCAATGCGCGTCTTGAACAAAACCGGGCCGAAGACGGACCGAATCTGCTCATGGGTATCGCGCGAGATATTCGTTCGCTTATCGAAAAGCGTGATGACCACGCCAAGCACCTTGAGCGCGGGGTTGGGGCGCGCGCGAATGCGCTCATAAGTCTCGAGCAGGTCGTCGGTGCCTTCGATGGCGAAATATGCGGCCTGAATCGGCACGACCAGATGAGTGGAGCAGACCATGGCGTTGACGGTGAGAATGCCCAGCGCCGGCGGGCGTATCAATCACCACATAGTCGTAATCCTTCAGCAGTGGAGCGAGCGCGTCTTTGAGCTTGAAAGGCGCGTCGAACTGGCCGGAGAGCTGCTGCTCGATCTTCGCCAGGGCGAGCTTGGCCGGGGCCACGAAAAGCATGGGATCTTTTGTCGCTTTGACGATGGTGGCTATCTCGGCACGATGATCGCCGAGCACGTCAAACATGGAGGTCTGTACGTCAGCGGAATCAAAGAAAGCGATGGTGGAGTTGGCTTGCGGGTCGAGATCGATCAGCAGCGTCTTTTTCTTTCGTTGAGCGATGGCGGCGGCGAGATTGATGGCAGTGGTGGTCTTACCCACGCCGCCCTTCTGGTTGGCAATAGTCAGGATGGCCGTCATAGAATGCCCTGCCCGCTTTAGCGGCAGGACCCGTGCCTCCCCAGGCCGATGGTCTGCGAGCGCGGGGACCTATCTTCGCGCTTTGGTCCGCAGCCTATGTCGCGACTTCTTCGCAACTTCGGCCCAAACCCTTCGGGTGCCGCAAATCTAACCGGGTGTCAGGTGCAAGCGCAAGCAAAAAATGCGCAAAGGATAAACAACGAAGGCAGCCGACGAAGGTCGCGGTGAGATCTGCGGGAGTCCTCAGGCTACATCTTGTAGCGGCCCAGGTCGTCGTCGGAAAGACCTTCCAGCCATTTGCGGAGCTCTTCGCTGGTGGATTTCTCGCTGATCGCGCTGGAGATTTTGGAGCTCTTGAGGACGGTCTCTTCGACGAAGATGGGGCAATCGACGCGCAAGGCCAGAGCCAGGGCGTCGCTGGGGCGCGAATCAATGGACATGCGCTCGCCGTTGCGCTCCACCCAGATGAGAGCGTAGAACGTATCGTCGCGCAGATCGTTGACGACTACTTTTTGCACCTGCACGTTCAGGCCGAACAGAACGTTCTTGAGCAGGTCGTGGGTCATGGGCCGCGGCGTCTGCACTTTTTCGATTTCCAGGGCGATGGCGTTGGCTTCGTAAACGCCGACCCAGATCGGCAGCACGGCGCTGCCATTGGCATCCTTGAGCACGACGATGGGCATGTTCGTAACCGGGTCCATCATCAGGCCGCGGATCTTCATCTCAACTTCCATCGGCTGCCCTCCCGACACCTATCCGATGACATTGCTCGCCTGTCAGGCTGTTGGGACCGCACCAGTGACGCGAACATGCACGTATTCTCCCAAAAGATCCTGGCGCGACGAAGTGAAATTTACAATGCGGTTGCTTGATGTGCGACCGATCCACTGCGTTTCGCGCCGCGAAGCGCCGTCAACCAGCACCTCGAAAGACTGGCCGACGAGCGCTTGATTGCGCTGCGACCTGAATGGCCCGCTGCCGCTCCAGCAAGCGCCTGCGAGCCGGCGGACCTTTTCGCCTTCCGGAACGGGATCGGCCATGACCGCGGCTGCCGTATTGGGTCGCGGCGAATACTGGAAGGCAAACACGCTGTCGAACTGCACGGCATCCAGCAGGCTCAGCGTCTCCTCGAAGTCGGATTCAGTCTCGCCCGGAAAGCCCACGATGATGTCCGTGGTAATGCTGATGGGACGACGCGCGCGCGCGAATCACGCCGATTTTGTCGAGATACTCCTCGCGCGTATAGGTGCGTTGCATGGCGCGCAGAACGCGCGTCGAGCCCGACTGCACCGGCAGATGCACGTGATCACAAATTGCCGGAGACGGCATCCATGGCGGCAACGATGTCGGCGCCGAGATCGCGCGGGTGCGACGTCATAAAGCGCACGCGACGAATTCCGGGAACTTCGGCCACGGCAAGAAGCAGTTCCGCGAAGCTAAGATGCCGAGCCGAAGGATCGCGGTAAGAGTTTACGGTCTGGCCCAGCAATTGGACTTCGGTGTAACCCACGTCGGCCAGTTCGCGAACCTCCCGCAGGATGGCAGCGCTGGCGCGGCTGCGCTCGGGCCCGCGCGTGTAGGGCACCACACAATAGGTGCACGATTTGTCGCAGCCCTCGATAATCGTGAGATAGGCGCGGAACGGATGATCGCGGCGCGTCAACTCCGTCTCAAAGGTCTCGTCGGTATCGGTTTCCAGGCCGGTGACGCGGCGCTCGCCGGCTTCGAGTTGCGCCAGGAGCAGCGGAAGCTTGCGATAGCTGGCCGAGCCGCAAACCAGGCTCACCCAGGGAGCGCGCTCGAAAATCTTTTCGCCTTCCTGCTGCGCCACGCAGCCGAGGACGCCGATGATCTTTGCCGGAGTCCTGGCCAAAGTCATTCTTGGGATTGAAGAGCGCCGAGACGCGAGAAGACCTTGTGCGCGGCCTTTTCGCGAATGCTGCAGGTGTTGTAGAAGACCAGGCGGGCTTCTTCGGGCGAGGCGACCTGGCGATAGCCGCGGCGAAGGAGGACGCCGGCGACTTTTTCGGAGTCGTGATCGTTCATCTGGCAGCCGAATGTCTCGATGTAAAAGGTCCATCCGCCGGATTCTGCGCCGCGGGTACCGCGGGAAGGAGAGAATCGAGAGGCACGTGAATCGCGTCTGACATACAACGTGATGTTATCACGTCCTTCGAAAGGTTTTTTGCTGCTACAATCCCCATCGGCTTCTGACAGAAGCCAATACCGCCAACCACGGACGCTGTCGGGGGCGTTTGCGGAGCGAGCCGAGCCTGATCTCCCCACCTTCGCGAGAAGCATTTTCGAAGCCCAGGACAAAAGCACCACCTGATGCGGGCGAAAGCCGGGCACCTGAGCCCGTCAGCGCGTCGCGGGAAGGAGAAATATCGTGCCTCGATGTGTCGGAAGAGTAGCTAAAAGTTTAACTTATATGATTGGTGCGTTTGACCGCGCGATTGCGCGTGTGCTACGGTAATTTTCCGCAAGTTGTCTGGTTATTGTAGGGGAGAAAGCAACGATTCCGCTACTGGCGGTTTGTTTATATGCGGGCGAACTCAACAATCTGATCGAGCAAACCGGTTGGGTGGCGCGAGCCGTACTGTTGATTCTGTTCTGTCTTTTCCCTGTTTTCCTGGGCCTTGATCTTTCAAAAACTGAGTTTGTTTTCTCGGCTGAATCGGCAGACGGCCAGCTTTCTGCGCGCCTTTCACGCGACGCGCGGATTGCCGGAGCCCAGGGCCGTGGGTTCCATCGGCTCTCCGCTGGAAGCGGTGTATGCCGCGGGATATCGGGAACTGACCAGCCAACTGGTGGCCAGCAACCCGCATCCGCGAGTGAAGAGCCTGCAACGCCGTAACGGCGGACATGCAGGTAACGGCCGCGGACGAAGTTCGCAAGCTCGAGCGGTACATGCCCTGGCTGGCGACCACGGGATCGGTGACTCCCTTCATCGGATTGTTCGGGACCGTGTGGGGCGTGATGGACGCATTCTCCGGGCTGGGCACGGCGGGAGCGGCCAGCCTGCGCGTGGTCGCGCCGGGCATCGCTGAAGCGCTGATCACCACGGCCGCCGGGTCTGTTCACGGCCATCCCGGCGGTGATCGCCTACAATCATTTCGTGCATAACATCAGGGAGATCGGCGCGCGCATGGACAACTTCACCATGGAAGTCGCGGCGCTGATCGAGAAGCAGTATCTGTAGGAGCTGCCGGCTGGAATGACGGCCGCTAATTGCGCAATTGGTGCCTCGGAATGGCCCGTTCTCATTGCCGCCCAGTTAAAGACAAGTTTAAACAGGTGCAGTATCCTGAATCGATGTCGTTCGTAGGAACAGGAAACACCGAGTAATCCAATGCCGCAGCTTTCACGCCAAACCGGGACGTCGCTTTCCGAGATCAACATCGTTCCGTTCGTGGACGTCATGCTGGTGCTGCTGATCATCTTCATGATCACCGCGCCGATCCTGCAGTCGGGCATCGACGTGAACCTGCCAAAGACGCAGACGGTGAAGGAGATCAGCGAAGAGCGGCTGGTGGTTACCATCGACCGGGCGCAATTGGTCTATCTGGGCAACGATGCCGTGAACATTCACGATCTGGGCAACAAGGTCGTGGCGCAGATGCGCAATCCGCAGAGCGATGCGGTGTTCCTTGCGCTGCGACGAGACGGTGCCGTTCGGCACCTTCGCGACGGTGATCGACACGCTGCGGCAATCCGGCATCGTAAATGTCAGTATCGTGACCGAACCGCTGAGTTCCCGCCCCCGGGGGCAATGAAGTGATGACCACGGTACGCATCCAATCGACCGCCGGGCCTGAAAGGACCGCTGGTGTGGTCCATGGTGCTGCACTCTCTGCTCTTCGGCTCGCTCGCGGTTTCGACGATCCTGTCTCATCGCGGGGACTTGTGGGGCGGACCGGGCGGCGGAGGCGCAGTCTCCGTAAAACTGGTCGGCGGAGTGAGCGGCGGTGCCGCTGCCTCGCCCGGAAACGGTAACCACGAATCGAGTGGTGGACAGACCAAGGGGCTCTACAAATCCGAGCCGCAGCCGAAGCCGAAAGTGCCTCCGCCGGATACCAAGCAGATTCCCGAGTTCACAAAGGAAAAGCAGCCTCGTTACGTGACTCGGCCGTCGAAAGCTGCTGGAGGACAACACGCCTCCGCCGCAGAACGCGGTCCCCTACGGACAGGGCGGGTCGCCTGCGGTGCCCTACACGCAATTCGGCATGGGCAGCCGGCGGGGCGACCAACGGCGGGCATGGGTTTCAGCGGACCAGGCGGCGGCGATTTTGGCGGGCGCTTTTCCTGGTACGTGGACGCGGTGCGCAATCGCGTGAGCAGCAATTGGCTGCAAAGCACCGTCGATCCTTCGCTGCGATGGGCGCCCGCGCGCCGTGGTGACGCTTCGATATTCTGCGGAACGGAGCGGTCGCCAACGTTCAGATTTTGCAGTCGAGCGGGAACGCGTCGGTGGATGCTCGGCGGTGCGGGCGATCATGGGATCGAATCCGGTGAACCCGCTGCCGAATGAGTACGCGGGCAACAAGGTTTCGGTCGAATTCTGGTTTGATTTCAGGCGTTAAGGAAATCGCCGAAATTTTTTGCTTGGGATGAAGATAGAGGACGGATATAAAGACGGAAGCAACCAGATGAGAATTCAAAGACTATCGTTTGTGAGGCCGGGCGGACTTCCTGCCCTGCTGCTGCTGTCGGTTTTTGCGCTTTTCACCAGTTTGCCGGCTGCGTCCGCGCAGGATTGGTTCCGTACCGGCACCGGCCTGGGCGTTTCCAAGCCGCGCGTGGCCGTGGCGGATTTCGTTTCGCGCAATCGACTCGTCGACTTCATTGACGACGACTCTTCAGCGACGTCGTGCGGAACGACCTGGACTACAGCGGCATTGTGGAGCTCGCCAGCAAGAGCTTCTATCCCACGCAAGTGCCCAGCGTGCCGACCGAACTGAACTACCAGGCCTGGAGCGACCCGCCGTATCGGCGCAGTTCCTGGCCTTTGGCAACCTGACGGTTACCGGAACCACGATGGAGATCCAAGCGTGGTTCTACGACGTGAAGAATGCATCCGCGCCGCCGGTGGTAGGCCGCGTCTATCGCGGCGACGCTAACGAAGAGCAGACACGCGCAGTTACGCGCACCAGTTCGCGGACGAAATCATCGCGCGGCTTTCCGGCGGCGTAGCCGGGAATCGCCTCGACGCAGATCGCGTTCGTCAGCACGCGCAGCGGCAACAAAGAAATCTGGGCGATGGATTACGACGGCGCGAATCAGCACCAGCTTACTTCCCTGCATTCGATCGCGCTCACGCCGCGCTGGTCGCCCGACGCCAGTCGCATCGCTTTCACCTGCTATCCCACTGCAGGATCGATCCTGAGCGCGCAGATTTGCATGTACTCGGCGGTGAGCGAGCAGGCTTCTGAATTGGCCGCGCTATCGCGGCACCAACAGCTCCCCGGCCTGGTCGCCGGACGGCAGCAAAGTCATGTTCATGTCCAGCATGTACGGCAATCCGGAACTTTTTATTGCCGATGCCGACGGCAGCCATCCAAAGCGGATCACGCATTCCGTGGGCGCGAACACCTCCGCGACCTGGAATCCCAAGACGGGCCAGCAAGTGGCGTTCGTCAGCGATCGCGGCGGCACTCCGCAGCTCTACACCATGGACGCGGACGGCGGCGAGGTACAGAAGATTCCGCTGCCGGACATGGGCTACGTGATCGATCCGGCGTGGTCGCCGAATGGGCAGTTGCTGGCGTTTAGCTGGCGGCGCCCGAACGGCAACTACGATCTGTACGTGATGGACATCGCCACGCACGCCCTGGTGGAATTGACGCGCGACGCCGGCCGAAACGAACGGCCCGAGCTGGGCGCCCGACGGACGGCACATGGTGTTCGAGTCCACGCGCACCGGCACGCGGCAAATCTGGTCCATGCTGGCCGATGGAACCGTCCGCGCGGCAGCTGACGACCGACGGGCAGAACGAATCGCCCAATTGGTCGCCGAAATAGTGCTGACACCAAACAAGGGTAACGCGCCGCAAACATCGCTTTCGATTTCTTTTGGCATTTTTCCCAGTGTTCCAGTGGCACTTTGGCAGGCTCGCAAATCCCCAGGGGGTATAAATGTCTCGATCTGATCCCAATCCCAGCGCACCAAGAGCAGTGGCTCAAGGAGGATTGTGAAATGCGGACTCGTTCCGTTGGAAGGGTCATCCTGTATCGGCGTGCTGGCTCTCGTGATCGTGGCCGTCGGATGCAAACACCCCGCAGCCGGCTACTCCGGCCCCGCCGCAGGCTGCGGCACCTCCTCCGCGCTCAACCCACGGTGACCTTGCAGGCCGCACCCGCCGCAGTGCAGCGCGGCCAGTCGGTCAACGCTGCGCTGGTCGTCCACCAACGCGACGTCGTTAACTCTCGCTCCGCAATGTCGGCAACGTGGCTCCCGAAGGCACGACCAACGTCACGCCAACCGATTCGACGACCTACACCATCACCGCGACGGGGCCGGGCGGTTCGGCCAACGCCAACGTGCGCGTCACCGTTACGTTCCTCCTCCGCCACCGCCAGTGGCTGCGGCTCCAGCCCCATCTCTCGATGAGCTCTTCACACGAGAAGTGAAGGACGCTTACTTCGATCTCGACAAGGCCGATCATCCGCGCCGACGCGCGCGCCGCACTGTCGAAGACGGCCGAATTTCTGCGCTCCTATCCGCAGATCAAAGTGATGCTCGAGGGCCACTGCGACGAGCGCGGGTCGACCGAATACAACCTGGCGCTGGGCGATCGCCGCGCCCAGGCGGCCAAAGATTTCCTCGTCTCGCTGGGAGTAGCCGCCGATCGCATGCAGACGGTGAGCTACGGAAAGGAACGGCCTTTCTGCAACGAGCACAGCGAAGCAGTGCTGGCAGCAAAATCGTCGCGCTCATTTCGTGATGGCCAAGTAAGCCAGTGCTCTATAAACCAGCCCGCGCGTCAAATAATCGCAAGGAGTTGCGCCCCCGGCTTCGTCCGAGCGCAACCCCGTTGCTCCGCCTAAACTTTTTCGGCATACTAGGTAGCGCCAACTGGAGAGCTCGGAAGGAGGAACGGCCATGCGGAAACGATGGATCGTTTATCTGGGAGTCTGCGATGCTGGCGGGCGCCTTGGGAGGCGCTTTGCTGGCGCCCGCGCCCGTCGGGGCCGTAGCACGCGAAATCGTGGAACTGCAGCAAAGCGTCAACCAGCTCATTCAGGGTCAGAAGGCGATGCAGACCGCGCATGACGCAGAACAACGCCGTGCAGAAAACGCTGATCGAGCAGTCGCTGGACTCGGTGAACAAGCTGAGCGGCAACGATGAGCCTCGCTGCAGAAGACCGTGCAGGACATGCAGGCCAATTCCGGCGCGCGCCTCGATTCGATGTCCACGCAGGTCCAGGGCGTCTCCGACAATCTGCAGGAGATGCTGGCGCGCATGGGCAAGCTCAATCAGCAGACTCACCGATGCGCAGAACGCCATTCAGGGCATCGATGCCAAGCTGGCCAGCGGCCGCGCCGCCGCCCACAGCCGGGCGCGACTGCTCGCTCCCGCTGCACCGGAGCGCCGGGAGCGCATGGCGCTGCCGCGGCCGCTCCAGCGCCGCGACAGTCCAGCTACGACCGCCGAGCCCTCGGCGCCTTCGGCGGACCTGCTCTACTCCAATGGCCTGCGCGACCTGAACGGCAAGAAATACGACCTGGCGATGCAGGAATTTCACGACTATCTGAAGTATTACTCGGCACCGACCTGGCCTCGAACGCGCAGTTCTACCTGGGCGAGATCTCCTACGCGCAGCAGCAATATCGACCAGGCCGTGGACGCCTACAGCAAGGTGATCGACAACTATCCGAAGAGCTTCAAGCTGGCGCCTGCGCACCTGAAAAAGGGCCTGGCGCTGGTCGCCACTGGGACAAAAGACCTCAGGGCGTGCGCGAACTGCGCACCGTGGTACGCCTGTATCCGGGCACCGAAGAGGAACGGCGCGCGCGGGCCAAGCTGAAGGAACTGGGCATCGCGGCCTGATACGCGTCTACCCGCGTTGAAGACGGAAGCGAGCCTTGTCTTACGCCTCCTAGTCGATGGATTCACCTACCGGCTCCTTTCTACTGAAAAGATGGAAATCCAGACATTCCGAGCGCAATGTCCTGGCTTGCACGGTCGTGGACTTGCGCGGAACGCCGTGCTATCTTGCCCGCCTTCGGGGGTGATCCATGTCCGTTAACAAAGCAATCCTGGTGGGCCGGCTCGGGCGCGATCCCGAAACGCGCTACACCTCCGGCGGGCCAGGCCGTCTGCAACTTCACGCATGGCCACCGACGAGACCTACAAGGATCGCGCCGGCGAACGCCAAAAGCGCACCGAATGGCACCGCATCGTCGTCTGGGGCAAGCAGGCGGAGATCGCGCAGCAATACCTACGCAAGGGCTCGCTGATCTTCGTCGAGGGGCGCATCCAGACGCGGCAGTGGGACGACAAGCGAAGGCCAAAAGCGCACGACGGTCGAGATCGTAGCCAACAACTTCCGCATGCTGGGCGGTCGCGGTGAGGGCGGCAGGTGCCGGCGACGTCGTCGACAGCGGAACCTCAGGTGGCTGCCGCAGCATGCACCGGCAGCCGAGGAAATGCCCTCCGCGGAAATCTCAGACGAAGATATTCCCTTCTAATCACATCCTCTTTTAACGCGTTGTTTTCGAGACCGAGGACTCATTGCCACGGCTGACGCTCGCCTGCAGGCCATTCTTCCGCACGTTGGGACTTCGTTTAGCGGTTCGGGCGGCGGCGGCGGTCTTCGGCGATACGTTTCAGGAAATCCTCGAACTTGGGACGCTGATCGGGCGTAAGGATCTGGCGGATCTGGTCGTGGCCTTGCTCGCGAATCTGTTCAAACTGCGGATTCATCTGCTGGCGGACGTCGTCGTAGCGGTGCTGCATATCCGTCAGGATCGCGCTCAACTGCTTTTGCTGGTCGGGAGTGAGATTGAGCTCCGTGGTCAGGCGATTAACTCCTCGCGGCGGGTCTGTCCGTGTTTGCGTGCGCGCACCAAGGACGCGGCGGTCAAATACCGAATGACCAACGGCGCCGAGCGCTATTCCCAGGATGAGCACCAGGACAATCAGCGCCAGAGCCTTGCGATTTGTGGGACTAAATTGCATCGCCTGTATCCGCGAGAGACATCAGAACTTCATCTGCGTTGGCAGGCTGTGCCGGAGGCTCAGGCAAACCTGCACCGATTTCAGCGCCTGCAGTGACCGCTGCTGTGCCCCACGCAGGCGCAAACTCCCGCAAATACACGGACAACGCGAGCAGCAGCACCGCGGCTACCAGTGCAATCCGCGAGGCCAGCAATTCGAGAGGTCGCCATATGGCATTGGGCGCGGCCTCAGTCGCTTCGCGAATTGCCGCCATTACGCGGGTCACAAAAGCCTGCGAAAGCTCGCTCTCCGGGTAGCGCGCGTGACGCATGAGCTTACTCGCAGTGAGGCCATCGTTCAATGCCTGCCGGCATGCAACGCAGCCCTGGAGATGGCTTTGCAGCCGGGACCCCGGTTCAATGGAAGCTACTCCGTCCCGCAAAACGTCCTCAAGGCTGGCCTGGTATTCGGGGCAACCGAATTGCTTTTTATTCCGAGAGAACATAACCGGTGCCGCCTTTCTCGTCTCGAACCGCCGTTACTCTATCGACGCGCCGAAACTCACTCTACCAGGGTCTGCGGTGCATTCGCCGCACTTCATTTCGCGGAGGGCCTCGGCGGATAGCTCTTCAGCCTTCGACGATAAACGTCCACCAGCCGGCCACGAGCCCGAAACAACCTTACCTTGACCGTGTTTACGTTCAGCTCCAGTACCTCGCCGATCTCCTCCACCGTGAAGCCCGCCACCTCTTTCATCACCAGCATGGCCCGATCTTTCTCGTCCAGTTCGACCAGAAGCCGGTCCAGCAAATCGCGCTGCTCGGTGCGGCGCGCCGCATCGACCGCGGTGGTTGAAAGCGCCGTCGCGGTCCTCCGGGAGCCCCTCCATCTGACGAATCTGCTCGTCACTCAGGTTCGACTCGTAGACCAGCGGACGAACCTTCTTCTTGCGAAAATAGTCCCAGCATTCGTTTACGGCGATCTTGTAGAGCCAAGTTCCGAATGCCGAGCGCAGGTCAAAGCGCTTCAGCGAAAGGTACGCCTTCAACAGCGCCTGCTGCGCTACGATCCTCGACATCCTCGCTGCGGCGCATGATGCCGCCGATCACGGCAAGCAGGCGCGGCTGGTGAATGCGAACCAGCTCTTCGTAGGCCGATTGGTCGCCAGCCTGAGCACGCCGCACCAGTTGGCGCTCCGCTTCGGCGCTTGGCGGGCGCGACGGCCACGAGCCGGACCGGCGGCGCTTCGGCTTCCATTTTTGGGACGTGTCGCATCAAAGTTCGGTTACAAGGCCGTCGCTTCTTTGGTTACCATTTTTTGCACAAAGGGCGCCGGCCACATTCTGCTTGCACCCGCCATATCCCTATGAAACAATGCGCGAATGATTATCGGTGATCGTTTGCGCGCTCTGCGCGAAGAAAAAAAACTCTCACAGGGTGACATCGAAAAGCGTACCGGGCTGCTCCGCTGCTATATTTCGCGCGTCGAAAATGGCCACACCGTTCCGGCCATAGAAACGCTCGAAAAGATGGCTCGGGCCTTGGAAGTGCCCCTTTATCAACTCTTCTACGACGGCGAAGAAGCGCCCGAACTGCCCAATCTGCCAAAGCGCAGGACGGCAGATGAAATTGCCTGGGGCAGCACGGGCAAAGAAGCGCGTTTCCTGACCATGTTCCGCAGACTGCTGGGCCGCATCGACGAAGGCGACCGGCGGCTGCTGCTGTACATGGCTCAGAAGATGGCTAACCGGTAGCACTTATTGCGGCGCGTCCCCGCCGCATTCTCCCGCTTTTTGAAATTGTTTCAATGCCGTGCCGTTGCCGAGCGATTTGGCTTGACGTGGGCGTGTGCGTCATTCCCACTCGATCGTGCTGGGCGGCTTGGAGCTGATGTCGTACACAACCCGATTCACACCGGCCACTTCGTTCACGATGCGCGTCGAAATGCGCTCCGAGCACATCGTAGGGCAAGCGTGCCCAATCCGCAGTCATGGCGTCTTCCGAATTAACCACCCGAACCGCCACGGTATCGCCGTAACTGCGCTCGTCGCCCATCACGCCCACGCTGCGGACCGGCAAGAGAACGGCGAAAGCCTGCCACGTCTTCTCGTAAAGGCCGGCGCGGCGAATTTCCTCCACTACGATGGCATCGGCGTCGCGAAGGGTTTCCAGGCGCTCGGGGGTAACTTCGCCCAGCAGTCGCACCGCCAGCCCAGGCCCCGGGAAAGGATGCTTGGTCAGGATCTCTTCGGGCAATCCCAATTCGCGGCCGATGCGGCGAACTTCGTCCTTGAAAAGCTCGCGCAGCGGCTCGATCAGTTCGAACGGCAGATCCGGAGGCAGGCCGCCGACGTTGTGATGCGTCTTTGATCGTTGCGGAGGGGCCGCGCACCGGAACCGATTCGATCACGTCGGGATAGAGCGTGCCCTGCACGAGAAAGCGGATGTCGCCCAGCTGGCGGGCCTGTTCCGCGAAGACGTTGATGAACTCCGCGCCGATGCGCTTGCGCTTGGCTTCGGGATCGGTCACGCCCTTCAGCCGCTCCAGGAACCGGTCGGCGGCGTTCACTCCCATCACGCGCAGGCCGACGCGATTCTCGAGCAGGTCGATGCGTCTCGCTGAAATTCGTTTTTGCGCAGCAGTCCGGTGTCCACAAAAACGTTGATCAGGCGATCGCCGATGGCGCGATGCACCAGCGCCGCGGCCACCGCGGAATCCACGCCGCCGCTGAGCGCGCAAATGGCGCGCTCCTGGCCCACCTGCTTGCGAATGGCTTCCACCGTTTCGGAAATGAACGAAGCGCCGCTCCAATTGGGCTGCGCGCCGCAGACGGCGAAAACAAAATTGCGCAGAATTTCGCTGCCGCGCTCGGTGTGCTGCACTTCGGGATGGAACTGCACGGCGAAAATGCGCCGCGCGGGATCTTCGGCGGCGGAAAGAGGCCGTTGCCGCTTGACGCCGGTGACGTGAAATCCGGGCGGCAGGGCGAGCACGTGATCGCCATGGCTCATCCAGATTTTCAGCCGGCGCGGCAGGCCGGCGAAGAGCGCGCGAGCCATCGCGCAGATCGACTTCCGCGGGGCCGTATTCGCGGCGCTCGGCGCGCTCGCACCTTGCCGCCCAGCGTGTGTGCAATCCACTGCAGGCCATAGCAGATGCCGAGAACCGGCACGCCGAGCGAGAGCACGCCGGGATCGCAAATCGGCGCGGCGGGATCGTACACGGAGCAAGGGCTGCCCGAAAGAATGATGCCGACCGGCTGATAGGCGCGGATCTCGTCGAGCTTTGCCGTGCACGGAAGAATCGCGGAAAAAACTTGCTGCTCGCGGATGCGCCGCGCGATCAGCTGCGTATATTGGCCGCCGAAATCGAGCACGATGATGCCGCCCAGTTCGCTCTTGCTCATGGGCTGATGCTTTTCGGCGGCTTGGCGGCTTGCACTGCGGAACCTCCTCCCGAACTGCCTGCTGAGCTGGCCGGGGCTGCTCATTGTGCCACCACCACGTTGACGAGCTTATTGGGCACCACGACGCGCTTCAAGATGCGCGCGCCGCGCAGCAGTTGTTCGATCTTCGGATCGCCGAAGGCGCGCTCGGCTAATTCCTCTTCCGGCAGGCCCGCATCCACGCGAATCTTGCCGCGCACGCGGCCATTGATCTGGATCACGATTTCGACCTGCTCCTCTTCGGCGAGCTCCGCGGAATACTGCGGCCATTCGCGCGCGGTGCAGGCCCTCCGCGTGGCCGAGCATTTCCCAAAGCTCTTCGGCCAGATGAGGAGCGATGGGCGCGAGCATCATGATGAGCAACTCCAGGACTTGCTTCACGATTTCGGGCCGCGCGTCCTTATCGAGCGGCTCATTGTCCTGCAGCGTGTTCACCAGCTCCATGATCAGGGCGACCGTGGTATTGAAATGCCAGCGCGCTTCGAAATCCGGAGGTGACGCGCCGCAAGCGTCTGATGCGCCTTGCGCAGCAGGACTTTTTCTTTTTCGGATGCGGCGCTCGATGTTTCAGCGGCTGTGCGAATTGCGCGCCGCGAGACGCCTTGCAGCGCCGCGGCGTGGCGATCCACCAGGCGAAAGACGCGGTGGAGAAAGCGCGCGCAGCCTTCAATTCCCTGCTCGTTCCACTCCAGATCTTTTTCCGGCGGCGCGGCGAAAAGCGTGTACATGCGCGCGGTATCGCAGCCGTATTTCTCGGCCATGTCGATGGCGCCGACGAGGTTGCCCTTGGACTTGGACATCTTGGCGCCGTCCTTCAGCACCATGCCCTGCGAAAAAAGGCGCCGCACCGGCTCGCGCAATTTCCACGAGCCCCAGGTCGCGCATCACCTTGCAGAAAAAGCGCGAATAGATCAGGTGCAGGATGGCGTGTTCGATGCCGCCGATATACTGATCGATGGGAAACCAATAGCGCGCCGGCCGCCGGATCGAACGGCGCGCGGTCGTTGTGCGGATCGGTATAGCGGAAGAAATACCACGACGAATCGATGAACGTATCCATCGTGTCGGTCTCGCGCCGCGCCGGCGCCGCCGCACTTCGGGCACTTCACGTTGACGAATGCCGGCACGTTGGCGAGCGGCGACTGGCCTTGGCCGGTGAGCAGCACGTTTTCCGGCAGCCGCACCGGCAAGTCGTTGTCCGGCACGGGAACGATGCCGCATTGCGCGCAATAGATGACCGGAATCGGCGTGCCCCAGTAACGCTGGCGCGAAATGCCCCAGTCCTTCAGGCGATAGGTCGATCTCGGCTTCGCCGATGCCTTTGGCCTGCGCGTCGGCGGTCATTTTCTCGATGGCGTGCTTCGCTGGTAAGACCGCTGTACGGGCCGGAATCCACCAGGCGGCCGTACTCGGTGAAGGCTTCCTTCATTTGATCCGGCTCGCAGCGGCGGGCCTTCCAGCGGCTGAATGACCACGCGGAAACGGAATCTTGTATTTGCGCGCGAATTCGAAATCGCGCTGATCGTGCGCCGGCACGGCCATCACCGCGCCGGTGCCGTATTCGGCGAGCACGAAATTCGCCACCCAGATGGGCACTTTCTGGCCGGAAAAAGGATTCGTCGCGAAGCGCCCGGTGAAGAAGCCTTCTTTTTCGGCCGTGGCCAGATCGGCGCCGCGAATAATGCGCTGCGCGCAGGCGGTTCGCACTCCTCTTCCAGTTTGGTCGCGATTCGGCTGCCCGGCAAAAAGGTCCGGCAGCAGCGCGTGCGCGGGCGAAAGAATGACAGCGGCAGCGCCATAAGATCGTGTCGACGCGCGTGGTGAAGACTTCGATCTGCGATGCTTGCTCTCGCCGGCCGAATCGGGAAAGCGCACGCGAGTGCCGCGCGATTTGCCGATCCAGTTGCGCTGCATGACCAGCACGCGCTCGGGCCAGCCGCCTTCGAGCTCGACCATGTCTTCGAGCAGCGCGTCGGCGTACTGCGTGATGCGCAGGAACCACTGCTCGATCTCCTTGGCTTCGACGGGCGTGTCGTCGTGCTGCCAGCAGCAGCCGTCCACCACCTGCTCATTGGCCAGCACGGTCTGGCACTTGGGGCACCAGTTCACCAGGCTGCGCTTGCGATAGGCCAGCCCGCGCTCGAGCATGCGCAGAAAAAACCACTGATTCCAGCGATAGTATTCCGGCTCGCAGGTGGAAATTTCGCGGCGCCAGTCGTAACTGAATCCGAAGCGGCGGCAGACCGCCTTCATCTGCGCGATGTTGGCGTTGGTCCAATCGCGCGGCGGAGTGCCGCGCTTGATCGCGGCGTTTTCGGCCGGCAGGCCGAAGGCGTCCCAGCCGATCGGGATGCAGCACGTTGAAGCCGCGCATGCGGCGATAGCGCGCCACGGCATCGCCGATGGTGTAATTGCGCATGTGGCCCATGTGCAGCGTGCCGGAGGGATACGGCAGCATCTCGAGCAGGTAATATTTCGGGCGCGCGGGATCGGCGTCGGCGTTCGAACGCGCCCTTGGCGTCCCATTTCTTCTGCCACTTGGCTTCCACTGCCTGGGGGTTGTATTCGGCCACGATGCGTTAGCCTTTGGATGCGAGCGCTGTCGGCGTGCGCGCTCTGCCGTTGATGCAGGCTTGGAGTTCTGTTGCCGCGTTGTCGGCCGCGCTGGAGGCGCGCCGAGACCCGCGCTGGCCGCAGCATGCTAAAGCCGTTCTGCGCGCGAGGAGCCTGCTTGGCGGGCGATGCCGACCAGCTCCCACAGGCGCGCGCACGTTGCGGCGATCGTCGCCGGGCGCGTCGATGGGCGTCTCCAGAAGAAACGCGCGTCCCGGGCGGCCCCGGCGGCTGAGCGCTGGCCGAAAGGCCGGGGTGGTTCAGGATGCGGCGAAATGCTTCGAGGCCAGATCCCAATGGCCTTTCCCGCCGCGCCGATGTGCTCGTGGCGATCCACGCGCGAACCGAACGGCGTCTTCGAATCGTTCACGTGCAAGACCGCGACGCGCGCGAGGCCCACGGTGCGATCGAGCGCGGCGATCGTCTGCGCGAGATCCCGCTTCGCTGTGAATGTCGTAGCCCGCCTGGAAGGCGTGCGCCGTATCGAGGCAAATGCCGAGCGGAAGCTCGGGCGCGGCGTCCATGATGGCTTTCAGTTCTTCGAAGCGCGAGCCGATGGCCGTGCCCATGCCGGAAGTATTTTCGAGCAGCAGGCGCAAGCGGCAATCGCGCTGATCGTCGAAGTTCCCGCACAAGCGCACGCCGCGCGCCGCCTGGCGCAGCGCCTGGGCCACCTCGCGAATGGCTTGTGCCAGGCGTCTGCGCCGCGCGCACGAACCCGGATGCACCACCAGAAAATCGGCGCCCAGAGCAGCGCGCGCACGCATCTCGTCGTGAAATGCCTGGATCGAACGGACGCGCATCACCGGATCGGAGGACGCCAGATTGATCAGATAATTGGCGTGGATGACCAGCGGGCCGAGGCCCAGCGCCGCGCGCTTGGCCCGGAATTGCGCCGCATCGATTTCCGGAATGCCTCGATCCGACGCGCGGCCACATGCGCGGACTGGCGGAAAAAATCTGCAGTGCGTTGCAGCCGAGCTTCGCAGGCGATCTCCAGCGCGCCCGCGATGTCGCCGGCGATAGAAGTATGAATGCCGATGCGAACGCTGCCGTCGCACCACGACGGGAGCTTGCGGCTCGGGGATCGGGTTCCGGGCGGTATTCGTCGGCGCTATCGAAGTCCAGAATAGAAGTGTGGGATGACTCCGTCATTCTGTTTTGGGTTGCGGAACCGTCATTCTATCCAATCGCTGCGAGAGCCGCAAATATTGTCGTTCAGGAGCGCAGGCGTGGCAAAATCATACGCCTATGATGTGCGACTCTCGGTGAAGCGTAACCGCTATTTGCGGCCTGTCGTGCTGATTGCTGTGCTCGCGGCAATTGCGGGCTGGCAGATTCTTCGCGAATACCGGCCGCCCGTGTTAAAGGCGGGCGTGCGACTCTACGCTTACATCGCAAATGCCGGCGATGGAAGTGTTTCCGTTGTGGACCTCGTGGCGCTGAAAACGATCGCCACCATTCCCGTGGGTCCCATTCCCTCCGGTCTGCACGCATTGCCCCTCCGTAAGGAGATTTGGGGCGTATCTACCGACGACGGCTACGCGTGGGTGATCAGCGCGGATACGGGACGTGTGGCTTCTCACATTGCCGTGGGGCCGCTCCCCTCCCCTGTGGAATTTTCAAGCGACGGCCAGCACGCCTACATCGCTTCTTCGGGATCGAATCAGGTCGTTCGGATCGATACGGCAGCCAAGCAGGTCACCGGCCGCGCGCGTACCGGGCGCCGTCCGTGGCTCGCTCGGTTGACGCCAAACGGCCGCTTGTTGCTCGTGCCCAACCGGGATGATTCCACGCTGCAGGTTTTTGACGCGCAAACGCTCGAGACGCTCAGCACAATTCGCGTTGCCCAACATCCTCAGCAAGTCGTCGTCCTGCCGGACAGCTCGATCGCCTTCGTCTCCGCCGGAGATGCAAACGAGATCTCTGTGGTCGATCTGCGGCGAAATGTCTTGCTGAGTAACTTGCAGCTGGGCGGCGCGCCTCATGCCATGATCCTCAAACCGGATGGCGGCGAGCTCTACGTTACCGTCCCCGATTTACACACCATCGAGATCATCAACACGTGGACTACGGAAATCGCCGAATCCATGCTGGTGGGATTGGCGCCGGAAGACGGAGTGCTCAGCGCAAACGCAGAGTCGCTCTATCTTTCCGATTCCGCCGCAGGGCGGGTTCTCCCCATCGCCATCGGCGCGCGACATTTGGCGCTGCCGATCACCGTGGGGCGCGATCCCGTGACCTGCAAGATGGACCCTAGCGGGGAGTTATTATTGGTGGCAAATCAAGAGTCGAATGATCTCGCCGTGATACGCCTGCGCACGTCGAGCCTGCTTACTATGGTCCCGGTGGGCTCGCACCCGACCGATATCGTCGCGCTGCTTTTCTGACCTCGCCAGCCCTTCCGCTACTCCTAGGACCACGCGAAATGTTCTTCGCCCAAACGAACTTCGAACCAACCCTCGGCGGGCAGCAAGATCGACGGGCAAGCCACCTTCCCAGAGCGCGATGACCAGGGAAAATGATTTTCGATTGCCCATGCGCAATAGCCTGCGCGCCACCGAAACCTCCAGAATCCGGTCCCACGCGACGGAGACCATGTCCTGCGGCCCCCACAGACAAAAATCCTTTGTCTCAATGCGCTGTCCGGAGAGTTTCCCGTCGCGCACATGCAACACAATTCGCAGCTCCTCTTCCCCTCGCAAGGTGATGCGAAATTCCGCGTCCCGTAAACGGGCCAGAGCGCCCTCGACGGCATCCACACGAATGTAAAACCATTCGCGGCCGAAGCCATATCGAAACTGATTCAGGAAGTGAGCCCTGCCGTGCATGGAACCGTCCCGGTGCTCGGCGGAGTAGAACCCCGAGCCCAGCCATTCGAAATAGCTCGACTCACGCCCGTCGACCCGAACATCGAGCAACGATGACGGCGGCACGACTTGCGCCGGCTCAGACTTTCGCTTGATGGGCTCGGCCAATATATCCGGGGCTTCGCAACCCAAGCTCTGATAAGACTCGCTCAGCAACTGCCGGAAGAAAGCGTCAAATTCATCGTCGTTTGCGGAGCTGTGTTCCGGTCCAAACCACCAGCACCAGTCACTGCCCTCCGCCATGAGAAGGGCGTCAAACGCAGTGGCGAGCTGAGCCTCGGTGGGAGCGCCGGGGTCGCCGCGCTTGCGGCGCGCGAGTTGTTCTGAATAAAAGTCGCGCGCCGTTCCCAATAATTCCCATGCGGTCACATCTTCCCTGTCCCCGATCCAGACATCGAAGTTGGCGTTGATCCACGATCCCGGGAAAATTCCGTCCACGGTGGCCACATCGGTCGGCATCTCGCAACGCCTCGCTGATGGTCAAGGCGCGCAGTTCCGGATCGCGCGCAATTCGGCCGTAAAAATGGCGCAAGAAATCGCGGCCGTTACCCGCGTAGTACTCCCAGGCATTTTCACCATCCAGAATGAGCGGCAAAGTAAGCGGGCCTCGCGTCTTCACTCGCCCGGCAATGGCGTGGATGCGGCGGTAGAGGTCCTCCGCTGCCGAAGCCGCATCCATGCGGCTATATACGAAGCCGACGAGGTCGGAGAGGTAGTGGTCGCGAAAAACGCCGGCCATTTGGCGGTCCCCGAGATTTACGCGCAGCGGGGCGTACAGACGATCGGCGTTCGAGGGGACGCCCTCCGCATCACGGCCGAAACCGATATTCAACGTGCGGCCGAGCACGCCCTCATCGCTCGCAAACCATCGGAAGCCCATCTCGGCGGCAATGGAAAGTGCTTCATTGGAGACCGACCCTTCCGAGGGCCACAGGCCGGCGGGTGGCCGGCCAAAGAGACGTTCGTGATAAGCACGCGCGCGCGCCAGTTGCTCGCGGGCGTCCTCTGGGTGACGAAACGCGGGAAATGGCAGCGGCGACGCGGGATTGGCCTTCCGCGCAATGTTGGTATCGCAAAGCAAAGGCAAAATCGGATGGTAAAACGGCGTCGTCGAAATCTCGATCTGCCCTGCTTCCTGCGCGCGACGATACTCGGGCAAAACCCGCGCCAGAAGCTCGAGTTGCTTGGCCCGCAACGCCTGCTTGTCTGCCTCGGTATAGTCACAACCCTTCTTCGACAGCCTGGCCACTTCGGCGTCCGCGGATAGATATTCCTCATCCATCCAGGCGAGTTGCGACAGGAACTGCAAATCACGCCAGTCGCGCAACGCAAACGTACGAATGGCTAGACCAGGCTCCGTGGAGTGCGCGCGCTCGAATAACTCTTTGTATCGCGGCCAGCGGCCGATAAGGTTATCGAAATTGGCCTGAAAGCCGCGAATCAGCAATTCGGCTTTGCCCTCATCGGTTAATTCATTCGCGGGCGAAAACGCGAGCGTGAACCAGGGCTCGTCGAATTTGCCGCTCGCGTACTCTTCAAGTTGCGCAGCGAGCGAAGGCACGACGTTAAAAGTGGCGTGCACATCGGGAAATTCCTCCAGCACACGAACCATGCCCCAGTAGTCCTTAAGGGCATGAAGCCGCGTCCAGGGAAGGACGTAGCGACCTGTGGCGGGATCGCGATACTGCGGCTGGTGCATGTGCCAAAGCATCACGATATGGATTCGCGTCACGCGCGCGCTCCCACGAATGTGCGTGATGTCAACATGCTAGAATGGCGGTTCTCAGCGATGCGCATCATTGATCGTTACATCTTCCGCGAAGTTCTGTCCCACGCATTGCTGGGACTGGCCGTCTTCACTTTCGTAATTTTTGTGCCGCAGCTCGTGCAGATCATGAACGTGGTGGCGCGGCATTCCGGCGATTCCAGGCAGATCACGCTCCTCTTTCTCAGCGCATTTCCCCGCGTGCTCACGTTCAGCGTGCCCATTGGCGTTCTGGTCGGCGTGCTGATCGGCCTGGGAAGGATGTCGGCGGATAGTGAGCTGATCGCCATGAATGCGGCGGGAATGGGCCTGAAGCGCATCTTGGTTCCGGTGGGCATCCTGGCCGCGCTGGCGACGGGTGTCACGCTGAGCATGACGCTATGGCTTGGTCCGATGTCCATTCGTACGCTTCGCTCCCTCGAAGAACGCCTGCGTAGCACGCAGGCTTCCTTTGAGGTTCAGCCGCGCATCTTCAACGAGCAATTCCCTCACCTGGTTCTCTATGTGCAGGATATCTCGGCCGCCGCCATGAATTGGCACGGGGTCTTCCTGGCGGAATCTGATGTGAGCGACGTTTCGCGCCTGACCCTGGCGGAGGATGCAATTGTAGTAGCCGACCGCGAGCAGGGCAAGTTGCAGCTTTATCTTCGAAATGGCACCCTGCACGAATTGCAAGGGCCGGAGCATTACGGCCTGTCCGCGTTCGGAGAGCGCGACTTTGCCGTGGCCGTTTCCGCCAATAACGGAACTCAGGCTCCCGAAACAATCAATTCGGAGCGGCCCCTGCGGCAGCTGCTGTCTGATCAAGGCCCCAGGGCGACAGAGTCGCGCGTGGAATTTCACCGGCGCTTTGCCTTTCCTGCGGCCTGCTTGGTGTTTGCTCTCGTAGCCCTGCCTGTGGGGTCGCGCCCTCGCAGGGGAGGGCGCTCGGCTGGCTTCGTCCTCGCCGTAGCTCTCGTTTGTGCCTACTACATCGTCTTCGTCTTTTGCGCCGAACTGGCTCGGAACGGCTCCCTGCCGATTTGGCTCGGTATCTGGACAGCGAATATCCTGATGGCCATCGCCGGGTTTGCCTTGCTCCCCTCCGTGGAAAGGCTGAGTGGGGAAAGCCGCGTGGCCGGAGCGATCGCTCGCTTGTCACGTTTGTGGCAGAAACCTAAACAAACACATGAGACACCCTTAAAAGCAGAGCCGGATTTTGGAACGGCAAAGGAAGCCTCGCCCCGATCGCGCTATGTGGGCAGATTCCCTCAAGTGATAGATTACTATTTGTTGCGCAACTTCATTTTCTATTTCGCTCTCTTGCTGGTCGGCTTCATCCTTCTATTTGAGATCGTCACCTTCTTCGATCTCTTGGACGATATTGCTCGGCACCGCGCCCTGTTTGTGGATGTTGCGAACTATTTCAGATACCTAAGCTATTACTTGATATACCAGCTCACACCGCTCGCCTGCCTGGTTTCAATTCTCATCACACTCGGGATCATGACCAAAAATAACGAGCTGGTCGCCTTCAAGGCTGCGGGCATTAGCCTCTATCGCGTCGCCCTCCCCTTGCTCCTCGCCGGTGGAATTGTGACGATCGGGCTGGTCGCCTTCGATCAGACATATCTTCCATACGCGAATCAGCGCGCCGAAGAGTTGCGAAATATCATTAAGGGAAGCCCTCCCCAAACTTACTATCAGCCCCAGCGGCAATGGATTTTTGGAAACAATTCGAAGATCTATAACTATCAGCTCTTCGACCCGGATCACTTCCTCTTTGGTGGCCTCAGCGTCTTTGAGCTGGATCCACAGACTTTTGCGCTCCGGCGGCGCGTATACGCGGAACGGGCTTCCTGGGAGCCGCGCCAGAATGCCTGGATCCTGCAGTCTGGTTGGATTCGTGATTTCAAGGATGGGAGCATCACGCGATATGCGGAGTTTCCCGTCATCGAGCTCCCCGAACTGGACGAGGCGCCCGCGTACTTCACCAGGGAAATCCGGCAAAGCTCGCAAATGGACTGGTGGGAACTGCGAAACTATATCGACAAGATGCGACGTTCTGGATTTGACGTGGCCCGATTTGCGGTGCAACTGCACAAGAAATTGGCGTTTCCTTTGATCGCACCCATTGTGATTCTTCTCGCGATCCCTTTTTCGATTTTGGTCGGAAGCCGAGGCGCCGTCGGCGGACTTGCGCTGGGCGTGGGGCTGGCCGTCGTCTACTGGGCCACTGCGGCACTATTTGAGGCCATGGGGGCGGTTGGACAACTCCCCGCAATTCTGAGCGCTTGGTCTCCCGATTTCATGTTTTTCTTTTTTGGACTCTACTTCTTCTTGAAGATGCCTACGTAGTCGTCCGTTGCGGAACTTTCATTATTGAAGTGACGGTTGACAAGTCGTCGGCGCGTCGACAAACAAATAAAGTCCGCCAAAGCTACTTCTCCGAAGCCACAATCTCGGAGAAATCCGCAATCGTGGAAAATTCAGCCAGTAACTCCGAGAGTAGTGTCAGGCGATTCCGCCGGATATCTTCCTGTTCCGCCATGACCATTACGCGGTCGAAAAACTCATCGACCTCGGGACGGAGTTTCGCGATCCCCTGCAGGGCTTCACGATATCCTCGAACTTTCTTATGGCCCTCCGCCTCTTGGGCCACGCGGCGAGCGGCGGCATGCAGTTTCCGTTCAGCCTCTTCTTGAAATAGTTCCGGCCGCACTGCCGGAAGCCGCCAAGCGGTCTGGCTTCCGGCTTTCTCCAAAATCTTGCGAACGCGCTTGAAGGAGACCGCGAGCGGTTCGAAGTTTCGCGTCTTGCGAATTTCACGTACTGCCGCAATGCGATCCGTCACATCCACCAGGTCGTCGGCTCCTGCGGCGATCACCGCATTGACCTCATCATAAGCAAAGCCATCGCGCTCCATGAAAACGTAACGCGCGCGGTCCACCAGAAAATCAAACACAGACTTCTCGACCTCATGCGTAACCTTAATTTTTGGAGAGTAATTCGATAAGCCCCGCGCCGCCGCTGCGATCGCTTCAGAAAGAGAAAGGGTAAGCTTACGCTCAAGGACGATCTTGATGATGCCAAGAGCGGCGCGGCGCAAACCAAAAGGATCACTTGAACCAGTTGGGGCCAGGCCCACGGCAAAGCAGCCGGTCAGAGTATCAAGCTTGTCCGCTATCGAAACGGTGGCGCCGGTCAAATTTCGAGGTGTGGGTTCGTCGAGACCCGTAGGACGATGATGATCGTAGACAGCGCAAGCTACTTCTTCAGGTTCTCCTTGAGCTCGCGCGTAGAGTCCGCCGACAATTCCCTGCAGCTCCGTAAACTCACGGACCATTCCTGTTACGAGATCGCACTTCGCCAGTTCCGCCGCGCGGTCGGCATCGGCAACTCGTGCTTCATGAATTCCGCGAGCGAACCACTGCTCGGCAAACCAGCGCGACAGCGCGCGAATTCGTTCGACTTTGTCGCCGTACGAACCAAGCTTGGCCTGGAACGTCACGCTCGAAAGTCTTGGCAGATAGTCGGCGAGCCGACATCTCTGGTCGACTTCCCAGAAAAATTTCGCATCGGCGAACCGCGCTCGCAAAACACGTTCGTGCCCTGCGCGCACCAATCCTTTTGCATCTCGATTCAAATTGATCACCGCCAGAAAATGTGGAGCCAGGCGGCCGTCGCGCCGTCGCGTGGCGAAATATTTCTGGTGATCGCGCATGACGGTGATCAGAATCTCCTCGGGAAGTTCCAGATAAGCAGGATCGAAGCTGCCCAGGATTGCCGTGGGATATTCGTTTAGATAAACCACAAGCTCCGAAAGTGCTGCGTCCGGATTCACGCGAAGCCCCTTGGCCTGCCGCCAACTTGGAAAGCTCGTGCTCCGATTTCTTCCGCCGCTCCTCAGGTAGAGCTAACACGTAGTTCTTGGCCAGCTTGGCAAGATAGTCTTCGTATCCATTGACGGCGATCGACGGCTTACCTAAGAAACGATGACCCGCTGTGGCTGTGCCAGGCGTCACGCCTCCAAGTTCAAAACGCAAGCTCTGCCCGCCAAGCAGTGCCACGATCCACCGGATCGGCCGGATGAAGCGCAGTCCCGCAGCGCCTGTCCAATACATGGTTTTAGGCCATGGAATCTCCGCGATCGCTCGCGGAATGATCTCTGCGAGGCGATCGGAAGATGCACGCCCCGGAACCAATTGCTCGGCGGCGACGTATTCGCCTCGCGGCGTAGTCACCACAAAAAGCTTCTGCACCGGGACTCCGTGCTTCGCGGCAAAACCCTCGGCAACACGCGTAGGCGCATTCTGCGCGTCAAACGCCGCCGCCTTCGGCGGCCCGACGATTTCTCGCCGAACGTCTTCCTGTTTCAGTCGGAGGCGCGGACACATGGCTACCAGACGTCGAGGGGCGCCGAATGACACAGCCTCCTCACCATCCAGCAACTTTTCAAGCGACAGATATTTGTTAAGTATTACCTGAAGTTCCTTCGCCGCATGAGCGATCATGCCCGCGGGAATCTCTTCGCACCCTATTTCCAGAAATAGCTCGCCGAATGCGCCCTTCATGCGTTTACCTCTGCGACGCTTCCCTCTTCCCCGCCCGAAGCCACTGACTTTTGCAGCAGGTATGCCCTGGCGATTCGACACGCAACTTGCCTGATCCGGCCGATCAACGTAACTCTCTCCGTGACGGAAATTACGCCCCGGGAGTCCAGAACGTTAAAAAGATGCGAGCACTTCAGGCATTGGTCATAAGCGGCCAGGATTGGGAAACGCTTTTTCTCTTCGTCGCCAGCTTTATCAAAAGCTTCCAGTAAAAGTTTAGCTTCGCGCTCATGAAGACCGAAAAGTTCCCGGGTAATTTCAGGATTTGCATAATCGAAACTATAACTTGAGAACTGCTGTTCTTCGGAAAGCCGCACTTCCCCGTAGCGGCGGTCCCGAGACCAACGCAGGTCGAAAACGTTATCGACATTCTGGAGATAGGCGGCGATGCGATCGAGTCCGTACGTAAGCTCCACCGAAACCGGATCGAGATCAATTCCGCCGCACTGCTGGAAGTACGTGAACTGTGTGATCTCCAAACCATCAAGTAAAACTTGCCATCCGATTCCCCACGCTCCCAAGGTCGGCGACTCCCAGTTGTCTTCCTCGAAGCGGATATCATGCTCGGAAAGCTTGATGCCGATCGCGCGAATACTCTCAAGGTAAACGTTCTGGATGTCGGCCGGAGGCGGCTTAAGTATCACTTGAAGTTGATGGTGTTTGTAAAGTCGATTAGGGTTCTCGCCGTAGCGACCGTCAGCAGGCCGTCGGCTCGGCTGAACGTATGCCACGCGGTAGGGTTCAGGTCCAAGGACACGAAGGAATGTTTCCGGGTGCATGGTGCCGGCGCCCACTTCGACGTCATAAGGTTGTTGAAGAACGCAACCGCGTTCGACCCAGAATCTTTCAAGTTCCAGAATAAGATCCTGAAAGCTAGGCCCGGTCGCTTTGTCATGTTTTACATTCGTTTTCACGCCAACGGCTCCGGCTCATCGGCCAACATCTTTCGAGTCTGCAATTGCTTTTCAATGTGCTGCTCGATCAGATTCAGCATGTAATCCTTCACTTCGTTTACGATCGCCGCAGCGATTGTGGCGGCCATTAGTTGCTCGAGCTTCTCACTAATCATGCGTCGCGCCAATTGAAGTGCATCTTGAGATATTCCCCGCTGTCCTGGAAGAGAACAGTTCGCACAAAAGAGAGCGCCTGCTCTGGCTGCGTACGCGCGTTCTCCCAAGGTTGCTCCGCAACGCGAACAGCGATCGAGCGATGGCATCCAGCCACCGAGACGCACCGTCCAAAACGCGAAGTAGGCCAGCGCCAGAGGCAAGTTCGCCCCAGCCTTAATCGCGCGTGCAATCACAAGGAGCAGCCGAAAATTAGGCTCGGCAACTTCCCGCTCGCCGAGTACGGCTTCTGTAGCTTCGCTCACCAGGGCCAGAACAACGCCGGCGGAATACTCACGTTGCGCATCCAAAAATGATTCGATCAATTCGCACTGATTGATGCGCACCAAATCCCGGGTCTCGCGCTCATAAAACCACATGCGCACATAAGAGAAAGGTTCTAGCGTCGAACCGAAACGGCTCTTGGGCCTACGCGCGCCACTCGCAACTCCGCGTATGCGCCCCTCACTGCGACTGAGAAAACTCACCAACCGGTCGCCCTCGCCGAGAGGAAAGCTGCGCAAAATCAAAACTTCGGATTCGTGAACCGGCATCAGCGTGTCGGCGCGCCGACCGTCGGCAACCAGCAGACTGCGCCATAAAACTCAGACGAAAGTAATTATCACACCGCAGCGAGCCGCGCAACGTGCCCTCGTAAATCCCCTTCGTAAATTTATCGATTCATTCTCTGTAAATTCGCTTTGTGATTGAGAAATTTTAGGAGTTCGTCCACCTTGCGCTTGTGTAAATCAGCAGGAGTTGCGTAGAGTTTGTGACGCATGACGGCGAAGCCAGGCAGCACACGCGCGGCTGATATCGTGGCTGTCGGACTCAACGCGACAGACACACTGATCCGTGTGCCTCGCTTCCCCGCTTTTGACTCTAAGACCAGGATTCTCTCTTCCTCCTTGCTCCCTGGAGGACAAGCCGCCACAGCCGCGGTAGCGTGTCAGCGGTGGGGTTTGCACAGCCGCTACGTGGGCAAGATCGGAGATGATTCTGCCGGACGCCTGCAACGCGAAGAGCTTGCCCGCGAGGGTGTGGAAGCGCACCTGGTCGAGGTTGCGAACTGCGCGAGCCAGGCAGCCTTCATCATTGTCGATCAGCTTACGGGCGAACGAACCATTTTGTGGCAGCGGGATGATCGTCTTGATCTGCAAGTCGAGGAATTGCCGATCGACTGGATCCGCGGCGCAAGATTGCTCCACGTGGACGGGCATCCTTGCGCTCCGGCGGCCGCAGCGGCACGCTGGGCTCGAGATGCAGGTGCGATGGTTACTGCAGATCTGGACAACGTTTACCCAGGGGTTGAAGTTTTGCTTGAATCTGTCGATTTTATGATTGGCTCGCGGGATTTCCCAGAACGTCTTTTGGGTATAGCGAGCCTGCTGGAATCCCTTCCCGTAATTTCGCAACGCTTCGGATGCAGAGTTTCCGGTGCGACTCTGGGGCGGGACGGAGTATTAGCCTGGGACGGAACGCAGTTTTATTACTGCCCTGCATTCCAGGTAGAGAGCGTCGACACCACGGGAGCTGGCGACGTGTTTCACGCCGGGCTTGCGTTTGCTCTGCTGCGCGGCAACTCCCTTCATGAAACACTTGAATTCAGTTGCGCCGCCGCCGCCTTGAATTGCACGGCGCTGGGTGCCCGCGGAGGTATTCGTCCTGTTAGCGAAATTGAGCACTTGCTGCGAAGCGGTCCCCGGCACGACCGGATTTTCAGCGACGAGGAACTGCGCCGCGCGTCAGTCGAGAGCCGCGGCGAACACAAAACATTCTTCAAGTAAAAGGTGAAAGTAAGTGATACCTCTTCGCAGTGAAACGCCGCGCCGCACTATAGCCTGGGTCAATATGCTGCTGATTGCGGCGAACCTTCTGGTGTTCGTCTACCAGCTATCTCTGCCGCCGCGCGAGGGGGATTTCCTGGTGCAGCAATTTGGATTGGTCCCTCTGCGCGCCGAACAGGCGCTGGCACATCCCGGTACGCAGTTCGGTCCGGCGATCGTCCCGCTCGTCACCAGTATGTTTTTGCACGGTGGCTTCCTGCACATCCTGGGAAACATGCTCTTCCTGTGGGTGTTCGGTGGGAACGTGGAGGACCGGCTGGGCCATCTGCGGTATCTCGGGTTTTACTTTATATGCGGCATCGGCTCTGGCCTGGCGCAAGTCGTTGTGAACTGGGGCTCGCGAATTCCTTCGATCGGCGCCAGTGGGGCTATCTCGGGCGTGATGGGAGCTTATATCGTTCTATTTCCCAGTTCGCGTGTGCTGACGCTGGTACCCCTGCTCTTCTTTTTCTTCACGGTGCGTTTACCGGCGATGCTCATCCTGGGGTATTGGTTTGTGATTCAATTTCTCAGCGGACTGAGTACCCTGGGACAGATCAATCAAGGCGGCGTCGCCTGGTGGGCTCATATCGGTGGGTTTATCCTAGGGGCATTTTTAGTGTGGGGGCTTCGCCAGAGTCGCCCTTACGCTCATTACGGCAGCAGCGGCTAGCTAATTAATCCGCAGGGCCCGCCTTGCTGACGAATTCGAGCAGCCAATCGCCGACCTCCTGTGTCGATCGTGTTCCTCCAATGTCCTTGGTCGTCTGTCGCTCACGAACAGCCGCACGCACGGCCGACCGCAGCAGGTCACCCACGTCGCTCCAGCCGATGTGGTCGCACAGCAGGGCCGAAGCCTGCACTGAGCCCATAGGATTAGCAATGCCCTTCCCCGCAATATTCGGCGCCGAGCCATGCACCGGCTCGAATAACGAAACTCGCCCCGGATGTATGTTCCCCGAAGGTGCAAGGCCCAGTCCGCCTGCCAATTGCGCCGCGAGATCGCTCGCGATATCACCAAAAAGATTGCACGTAACGATCACGCGAAATTGGCTCGGATCGCGGACGAGCTCAGCAGCTAAAGTATCGATATAAAGATGTCGCGCTTCGATCTCCGGATATTCGCTGCGCACTTCAGCAAACACGCGCTGCCATAGCTCATGGCCAAAGGTGAGGGCGTTGGACTTATCGCTCATCAGCACCTTGCCCAGGTTGCGCGCCCGGGCATATTCAAATGCGTAGCGAATGATGCGCTCGACGCCGCGGCGCGTATTGATATCTTCCTGAACGGCGATCTCGTCCGAAGCACCCCGCCGGAACTGTCCGCCCGCTCCGGCGTACAGGCCCTCCGTATTCTCGCGAAAAATGATCATGCGAACGTCATCTTCAGTGCGGTTGCGCAGTGGAGTGAGGGATGGGTCGAGAAGCTCGACCGGCCGGGCATTCACGTAAAGGTCGAGCTTTGCGCGAAGCCCGAGGAGGATATCGGCGGCATGTCGATTCGACGGGACGCGAGGGTCTCCCACGGCGCCAAATAGGATTGCGTCAAAGTCGCGCCGAAACATCTCCACCGCGTCCGCGGGAAGTGTCGTGCCGTCGCGCAAGAAACGTTCGGCGCCCCAGTCGAACTCCACAACCTCAAGCTGCCGCTCGAACTTAGCAACACCTGCCAGGAGAATCCTTACGGCTTCACGTGTTACTTCAACTCCAATGCCGTCGCCAGGGATCGCTGCGACGCGCTTAACCGCTCTCTCAGTAGGATTCAAAGTGTCTGATCCCATCACGGTATTGTCTCTCTCGCCAAGCTTTGCAGACAACAGATCGATTGCCGCGCGAAAACGTGTGTAAGCTCGTTACATGGATAACACCCGCGGAGGCTCGATTCGGCTGTTCCGTTTCGCTGGGATCGATGTCTTTATTCATTGGTCGTGGTTTCTCGTCGCGGTATATGAGATTAGCGATCGGCCGAAAGCGTACTCTTCTCTCACCTGGAATGTACTGGAGTATCTCGCACTATTCCTTATTGTGATGCTTCACGAGTTTGGTCATGCGCTCGCCTGCCGGCAGGTTGGAGGAACTGCGGATCGGATCATGCTCTGGCCCATGGGCGGAGTGGCGTATGTAAATCCTCCACCACGCCCCGGAGCGACTCTTTGGAGCATCGCCGCCGGGCCACTCGTTAATGTGGTCCTGGTTCCGATTTTGTCGATGCTGATTGCATTGGAGCGCTCGCTCGGGTGGGCTCAAACGATGCCGGACGCCTTCGGCCTCATCCGCGCAGTCTGGTACATCAATATCGGTTTGCTGATTTTCAATCTCCTTCCAGTCTATCCTCTGGATGGCGGACAAATCCTTCGATCCCTGCTTTGGTTTGTGATCGGGCGCGCTCGCAGCTTGATGGCAGCTACGATCATCGGTTTCCTTGGTGCCGCTGGATTCATTCTCTTAGCCCTGCGCACGCAGTCTGCCTGGTACGGAGTCCTATCGTTTTTCATCCTCATGTATTGCTGGAGGGGGCTGAAACAAGCGCGCGCATTGTATGCGTTTGCGAAAGCACCGCGTCATCAGGGGTTCGCCTGTCCATCCTGCAAAGTTGCGCCACCGATCGGGGCCTATTGGATTTGCCCTCAGTGCCGGAAGCAACTCGACACCTTCCAGTCCCAAGCGGTTTGCCCGCACTGCGCAACCCAGTTCCCCGTAACCGCGTGTGTCGACTGCGGACGGAAACATCCCTTCCATGAATGGCGGGCTGCCATCCTCGCGCCGGAACTCGTAACGCGCTGACGGCATAACGCACTGATGCAAGTGACACTTGAGATCCTGCTCAGGCTAATTCTCTATCGGGTCGGATATCTCCAGAGCGGGTTTGGATCGCGTAGACGCCTGCAATTACCAGAAGCCCTCCCAGGGCAACGCGCCGAGTGATGGGTTCGCCGAGCAGAACCAGTGCCAGTAAAGTCGCGCCGACGGGCTGAAGATAACTCACCGCACCCAATCGGGCCGGAGTCATATATCGCAAGACCCAGAAATATAGAAGATAGGAAACAGCAGAGGCCAGCACGCCCATATAGATCACGGCGCCCCAGCCTTGGATCCCGATCATGCCCAAGCGTCCGGCGTTAGCGAGAGCGTGAATCTGCCACAGCGCCACCGGCAATGCCATCACCGCCGCCGCAATATTACTCAGCATTCCAATACGCACGGCGCCATATTCCGTCACCGCGCGCTTTCCCAGCACGGTGTATAGGGCCAGGCCGAGGCCGGCACAAGCGGTGAGCAGGTCCCCGCGGGCGCTGCCGGCGCCGGCGTCGCCACCCTGCTCGATGCCCACCGCGACCGCGCCTGCAAATGCGAGCGCCATTCCGATGGCTTTGCGCATGGTGATCGCCTCGAGCTTCATCGCCCGAGCGATCAACAGGATGAGAATAGGCGCGCAGCCGATGATCAAAGATGAGTGGCTGACCGACGTATAGTTCAAGCCAACCGTGAAACAGCCCTGATTCAGGACCACTCCAAAAAAGCCGAGATAAGTAACCGTCCAAACCTCGCTCAATACAGATCGGACTCCTGGTGTCGGTACTTCAAGTCCTTCTTTAGCTGAAGCTCGCCGTTCTGCTCGGACAAAAAATAACACTGGCAGCGACACGATCCCCGCAGTCACCAGCCGAAACGATCCGAGCGCCATCCCCGGAAGTTCCCTCAGTCCCACTTTTGCGACGATATAGTTGAGCGACCACACTACGACGAGGAAAGTCATGGCCAGGAAAAGCCAGACTGCGGGTGGTCTGCTGGAGGAGTGACTCTCGCCGGTCACAGGTTAGCGCAATACCTCACGCCGAACGGTGAGCCGGTCGATGCGATCGCGCTTCGGCTCAAAGCCGATACCCGGACCGGCGGGCACTTGAATTGTTCCGCGCGGGGTTACGGTCACTTCGGGATCGATGATGTCCTCGGTCCAATAGCGCTTGCTGGCGGTGACGTCGCCGGGAAGAGAAAAGTTCGGAAGCGTGGAAAGCGCGATATTGTGCGCGCGGCCGATGCCCGATTCGAGCATGCCGCCGCACCAGACGGGAATACCTTGGTCGCGGCAAAGATCGTGGATTCGCCGTGCTGGAGTGAAGCCCCCAACGCGGCCCAGCTTGATGTTGATAATCCGGCATGCGCCGAGCGCTATGGCGGCACGCGCATGCTCTTCGGTATGGATACACTCATCGAGGCAGATGGGCGTCATGAGCTTGCGTTGCAGCTCCGCATGGCTCCAGATATCGTCCCAGCCGAGCGGCTGTTCGATCATCATCAGAAAGTAAGCTTCCAGTTCCCGAAGCCTCGGCGTATCCTCCAGCCGATAGGCCGAATTTGCATCGACCATCAAGCGCACGTTCGCGAATCGACGCCGCAATCGCGCGACGGGTTCGACGTCATAACCCGGCTTGATTTTGATCTTGATGCGCTGATAGCCGGCGTCCAATTCCCTTTCCACCACGCGCTGCAGCTCGTCATCGCTTTCCTGGATGCCGATGGAAACGCCGCAGGGAATCTCTGCGAGGCTGCCACCGATCAGCTTCGATAGAGGGATGTTCTTCTGCCGTGCCTCTGCGTCCCAAACCGCAGCCTCGATGGCTCCCTTGGCCATATTGTGCCCGCGGATGGCGGAGAGCATTCCCCACAGATCGGCGGCGGCAACAAACTCCTTGCGGGCCAGCGCGGGCCAGATAAAGTCACGCAGGATCTGCCACGCGGTTTCGATCGTCTCGGGTGCATAGAAGGGGCCTTCGCCGGCCACACATTCGCCCCATCCAATTACGCCGTCGACATCCACTTCGACCAGGAGGATGCGCCTCTGCGTGGTGCGGCCAAAGCTCGTCTCAAACGGAGCGACGAGAGGCATCTGAATTTCCCGAAGCGTAACTTGGCACAGGCGCATAAGAGCAAAGGAAGCAACGAACAATTGTTCAAGTGAAACTGGAAGCAGAATCTAAAGAGCTTCTATAACTTCGATCGCCGCAGATTTATCGCTTCGGATCGGTCCACGGCTCGAGCAGGTATTCGGCACTCTCGCCCGACACCTCAATCCACGTTGCGGCATAGCCACGAGCCAGCCAATGCTCGAGTTCAAGACGAACTTCAGCCTGCAGGCGAGCCGCTTCATCGGGCTTGGTGCCTCGCACTTTGGCGAACTCAGCGGGCACCTTTATGCGCACGAACTTCTTGTTTCGCAGTTGCGCCGCAGCCGGCCGCCTGTCGGCCGCTGCCCGCCGCACGCGCGGTGAGCGTAAGCGCCATTCCGCTACCAGGCGGTCGGTGGGCAGGCTGCCATGCAGCGGACTTGTGGTAATGCCGTACATATTGGGAATGAAGCGCCGCGCGACGGCGCCCAGTCGAAAATTAAAGTAGGCGTTCCGGGTCTCCAGCGGATCGAAGGTCCACTCGATCATATCGATCCCGCGGGAGAGCGCCTCCTGCGCGCTGAAAGAGCTTGAGTTTGCGCCCCACGCCCTGGTTTCGATAGGCCCGCAGAACTGCCGTCATGTGCGAGTGCAAAAAGGGTTTGCGCCCGCGTACGCCGGGAATGGCCAGTGTGAATCCGACGAGTCGGTCGCCGGCAAACGCGCCCAGCACCTGTCCGCCCGTGTCCGAGGCCACGACGAAGAGCGGCGGCGGGACGATATCAACATCCGCGGATCCCCACACGGCGCGTTCGATCTCGATGCAGGCGGCAAAATCCGAGAGGGTCGAACACAGGCGAACGACAACCTCGAGCGGTTTTTCTTCAGGCGAGTTGGCGCGTTTGGCAGCTGTTTTCATGGAAAATTCTTTCTAAGCGCCGGGCTAACGCCGTCATCCCGCTATGGCGGGCTGCTTCCCTGGCGCATTCTGACGAGTGCGGCTCTTGACTTCATTCCAAAGCGATTCGAGTTCCTCGGGGGAACGCTCGCTTAGCGCTTGTCCGCGACTTGCGGCGATTCGTTCCATTTCGCGAAATCGCCGCGAAAATTTGTGATTGGCCTTTTTTAGCGCAATTTCGGGGTCCAATCCAAGGAAACGGGCCAAATTGACGCCCACGAAGAGCAAGTCGCCCACCTCTTCTTCCCGACCCGCATCGCCCAGGGCCAGCGACTCCTTAAGTTCGGCCGTCTCTTCCGCCAGTTTATCAAAGATGCCATTCGCATCGTGCCAATCGAATCCAACCTTGGCCGCGCGGCGCGTAAGCTGATGGGCTTCGAGCAGCGCCGGCAAGCTGCGCGGCACACCATCGAGAATAGACGCACGGTTTGCCGCCGCCTGTGGATTGGGGTCCTTGGCCCGTTCTTCGGCTTTGATCTTCTCCCAGTTTTTCAGCACTTGCGTCGAGGTCTTGGCTTGGACCTTGCCGAAAACGTGGGGGTGGCGCCGCACCATTTTCGTGTGAATCTGCTCGATAACTTCGGTGATATCAAACGTTCCGGCTTCTGCGGCGAGTTCGGCGTGAAAGACGATTTGGAGCAGCAGGTCGCCCAACTCTTCTGCAAATTTTCGAGGGTCCCCGCTCTCGAGCGCGTCTAAGACTTCGTAAGTCTCCTCCACAAGGTAGGTTCGCAGTGACGAATGTGTTTGCTCGCGATCCCATGGGCAGCCTTTGGGCGCGCGCAGCCGCGCCTGCAGGGCCACCAGGGCTTCAAAGCTTTTGCCGATTCGTTTGCGGCCTTTCCCTGCGGTTTTCGAGCCCGTCCGTGCAGTGCGAGCGTTCCCTGCGACGGGCTTCTTCGCCCGGCGGGCGCGTGGGCGTTGCGAATGTGCGCGGAAAGACCTTGATCGGGGCACTGTGGAGTTCGCTTTTAGTGAACGACCTACTCTACGGTAGCGGCCATCAATTGACAAGCTCCTGGCAGCTCTGCCCTGCTCGCGAATTTCGATAGATACCCGTCGGCTTGTCGGTACGCTGCGGCCGATGCTAAACTAGTTATCCAAACGATCTGACGTTAACGCCTGATATAAACGGAGACAGCCTTGGCGGACGCAAAGCAGGAAGAGTCTTTCAAAGTTATAGACCGCCGCTTGTTCAATAACGAAGGCGAGATACGCGACGAGGCTGTTCGCGAGGAGCGGCGCAAGCAGGAAACGGAGCCTCATCCGGCTTCCGCGCCTAATTCGTCGGCAGCGGGAGCGCAGAAGCGAGAGGCTTCCGCGCCCACCGGCAAGCCGGCCTCTTCTAAAATCGAGCCGGCTCCGCAAGCGCCGGCGGCCGAAACGGAGCTCCCTAAGCCCTCGCGAGCGATCGAGATGCTGATCAATTTTTTGGCGCAAAACGCGGCGATGCTCTTGGGAGCTTACCCCGATCCGCGAAGCGGCCAGGCCATGGTTGATCTCGATGGCGCGCGGGAGCTCATCGACATGCTGGACGCCCTGCGCGAGGCCACGCGAGGCAATCTGGCCGCCGACAATGAGCGCCTGCTGCTCGACGTCCTGGGCAGCCTCAAGCTCTCTTTCATGGAGATGACAAAGGCGGCGGCAAAGGCGATGCAGGAGAAGGCTAAGGCCCGCCCGTAGCGAAGTGTCTTCCTCTCGCTCCACTGAAAATCTCTCGCCCCTGCGCGTGACGGTGCTTGGCTCGGGCACCTCGATGGGGGTTCCCAGTCTCGGCTGCCACTGCCGCGTCTGTCGTTCGCACGATCCTCACGACAATCGCACCCGCCCATCGATACTCGTCTCTCGCGAGAACCATAATGTAGTGATCGACACCTCCCCCGACTTCCGGTTCCAGGCATTGCGCGAGCGCCTGGAGAGCCTCGATGCGATCGTCTATACGCACGGACACGCCGACCACATCCTGGGCTTCGACGACATTCGCCCCTTTAACATGCGCCAAAAATCGGCCGTGCCGATTTATGCCTCCCGCGAAACTCTGGAGATCTTGCGGCGTACCTTCTCTTACGTTTTTGACGGCAAGCCGGCATTGAGCACGATTCCCGAGGTAATTCCGCACGTGATTGAAGGCCCATTCGAGCTTCTGGGCACGATTTGGAAACCGATCCCCGCGGAGCATGGTGACCTGTCCGTGCTTGGGTTTCGAGTCGGGGGCCTGGCTTATCTGACGGACTTCAGCCGCATTCCGGCGGAGTCGATCCCGCTGTTTGCGAACACCGACGATCTCGTGCTCGACGCGCTCCGCGATGAGCCCCACCCGATGCATCAAACCGTGGAGCAGGCGCTTGCGGTAGTGACCCAACTCCGGCCCCGCCGAGCCTGGTTTACTCACATCGCCCACGATTTGCCTCATCGTGAAACGAATGAGCGGCTGGTGCGCCTGGGATTCCCCCAGGTACAACTGGCTTACGACGGCCTCAGTTTTGAGGTGGCAGCGTGACCGCCTTCTCCGTATTCCGGTCCACCGCGGAGTGGGCGGCCCAATATGGCGGTTCAGGACGTCGGGCCGTGCTTTCCGTTGGCAATTTCGATGGCTTGCATCTCGGACATCAGAAAATCCTTCGGCAGGTGATCGAATGCGCCGAAGCCCTGCAGGCGATTGCAGGAGTCATTACTTTCGATCCGCATCCCCTCAAGGTCCTACGCCCGGGCGAGGCTCCTCCGCTCGTGGAAACACTCGATCAGCGCATCGAACGATTTGCCTCGATTGGACTCGAAGCCGCGCTGATCTTGCGTTTTGATCGAACCTTGGCAGGGTTGAGTCCGGAAGAATTTGTTCGCGGCGTGCTTGTCCAGGAATTGAACACCGCCGAGGTCCTGGTGGGCCAAAATTTTCGCTTTGGTCATCGCCAGGCAGGCGACGTAGGAACTCTCACTGAACTGGGACGACGATTCGGATTCACCGTACAAGTCGTTGAGCCCGTCGCCATCGACGGCGAATTCGTGTCCAGCACCGCCGTGCGCACCGCGATTACGGAAGGCCGGGTTTCGTATGCCGCCCGTCTCCTGGGTCGGCCATTCGCCCTCACGGGCCAGATTGTCCGCGGAGCCGGCCGAGGAGCCACGGTGCTCTTCCCTACTCTCAATCTGGCGCCCGAGCAGGAACTGTTGCCCAAGGTCGGCGTCTATGCGACGGAGACGCGGGTGGAAGGGCGGCTATATCGCTCGGCAACAAACGTCGGCTTTCGGCCCACGTTCGACGGCACTTTGCTGGGCGTGGAGAGCCATCTGTTTGATTTCGCGCAGCAATTAACCAAGGGACGCCTCGAGGTACGCTTTTGGGAACGGCTGCGTGATGAGCGAAAATTCAGCGGACCCGGCGAACTTCGTACGCAGATTGCGGCCGACCTGCGTGAGACCCGCGAATATTTCCGGCGACGCGACGCCACTGCCACGCAACCAGCCTGAAGCGCCCGACTCCGTATCCAGCTCCGAAGTTCACGCTCTGAAGTTCACGAAGAACCGCGCGGCGCCGTCTTGGCGCTGCAGTTCTCGCAATAACCGCCAATCTCCACGCGTGCGACCGTGATGCTGATGCCCGTGTCGCGTTCCACCTGACGCTTGAGCTGCTCAAAAAGGTCGCTTTCGACTTCGCGCACTTTGCCGCAGCGCAAACAGGCCACGTGGATGTGGTCGCGCGGTCCATGGCTTTCGTAATAGTGGCGGTGGCCGTGGATGTGCAAAAGATCCAGCTCATCCAGCAGTCCGTAGCTCTTCAACATTTCGAGGGTGCGATACACGGTCACGCGGTGCACTCGTGGATCGATCTTTTGCGCGCGCTCCAGAATGGAATCGGCGGTCAAGTGCTGCTCTGCCTGATCCATGATATCGAGCAGCACGCGACGCTGCCGCGTCAGGCGCACTCCACGCCGGGAGAGAGCACTGCGCAGTTTACCCGGTTCGGAATGCGCGTTGAGCCGCTCTCCGGAGGAGACGCGACGATGATCGTTTGTCGACGGCATAACCGATACATTAGTGGCTGGGGAAAAGTCTCAGCACGTCGTTATACATTACGATGAGGAACACCAACAATAAGAACACCATTCCCACCGTCACGACACGTTCCTTGATTTTTAAACTCAGGTCATGCCGCAGCAGGCCTTCGATTGCCAGCATCAGAATATGTCCGCCATCCAGGATGGGAATCGGCAATAGGTTCAGAATTCCCAGGTTCAGACTCACCAGCGCCATCAGGCTGACCACGTCGCCGAAACCCCGTTTGGCTGCGCGGCTCGATTCCTGAACGATGCCGAGCGGGCCCTGCACCTGTTTCAGTGAAACTTTGCCGGTGAAGAGTTCGCCCACCAGATAAATCAGCTTGTTGGCCAGGACGATGTGGAATTGCGTTGCCTTCAGAACCGCTTGCGGCACCGAATATTGCCGCGGAGAAGTAACGAAGCGGAACGTGATGCCGATCTGCCATCGCGGTGTGCCATCTCCCGGATCGCCCCAGATCGGACGTAATTCAAGCATCTCCGTCTGGCCGCTGCGCACGACCTCCAGGGTCATGGGCTTCCCGGCGCTTTGCTGAACTACCTCAGAGAATTGCGATGGAGCCATCAGAAGCTGCCCATCTGCGGAAACGATGTTATCGCCTTCCTTCAAACCCGCGTGCTGCGCCGGCAGACCGGGAGCCACTGAACCGACAATTACCGGTTCCGGTGGGTAGCCCAGCACGGCAAAAGGTTGAGGCTCGCTGGCCACGCTGGTGGTAATCAAGCGATCGCCGCGTTCGATCGTGACAGGCTCGGAACGCCCCGGGGCAGAAAGCGCGAGTTCCAGGGCCACCCGATCCCACGTGGGATCTTTGACGCCGGCGAACGAAACAATCCGGTCTCCCGCCTGGATGCCCGCCTTTTGCGCGGGCGAATCCTTCACCACACCCGCAACCACGACGGCCTTGTCCGCATAAGAAGGCTGCTCGCCACCGCGCACAAAGAGCGCGGCGGTTAGCACAACGGCCATCAGAAAGTTTGTGGTCGGCCCGGCCAGCGCGATCAGCACGCGCTGCCAGCGCGGCTTGGAGAGGAACTCATCCGGATCGCCGCGGCGTTCTTCGGCGGGGTTGTCGCCGGCCATGCGAACATAGCCGCCCAGCGGCAGCGCGCTGAGCCGATAGTCCGTGGGGCCGCGCCGTATGCCGAAAAGACGGGTTCCGAAGCCAATCGAAAAGACCTCTACCCGGACGCCAAACGCGCGCGCCACGACAAAATGGCCCCATTCATGGACCAAAACCATTACGCCCAGCCCGATTGCTACTGCCACTATTCCCGTAAGCACGGCGGATATTCCCTCGGATTCCTTTTTATTTATTGTACTCGATTGATCGCCGAAGCGCGCGCGCTCGTACTCGCAAAAGATTCGCGATGCGCGTCGATCTCATGACGCGCCAGGCGCCTCGCTTCGCCGTCAGCCGCAAGCACATCGTCAATCGAACCGAGCTCCACCTTCGGCATCAGATCGAGCACCCGTTCGATCACCCGTGCGATTCCCGAAAAAGGCAGGCGTCGCTCCAGGAAGGCTTCCACGGCCACTTCGTCGGCCGCGTTAAGCGCGCAGGTCTGCGCTCCCCCTTCTTCAAGTGCGCGGCGAGCCAGGCGGAGACAGGGAAACTTGCGAGGCGGCACTTTTTCGAAATCCAGCCGGCGCAAAGCATTCCAATCGAGTTGTACTCCGTTAGACCCTTCCCTCTCAGGATAGGTTAGCGCATAACGAATGGGCATGCGCATGTCAGTTGGCCCAAGCTGCGCCAAAATAGAACCGTCCACGTATTCGACCATCGAGTGAATCGTCGATTGCGGATGAATGACCACGTCAATCCGATCGGAGCTCATGCCAAAAAGCCAGCGCGCCTCGATCACTTCGAAGCCCTTGTTGACCAGTGTGGCTGAATCAATCGTGATCCGCTTGCCCATGCGCCAGTTCGGATGCGCCAGCGCTTGCTCCGGCGTAGCCCGCGCCATCTGGGCGAGAGGCGTGCGCCGGAACGGCCCTCCGGAAGCGGTCAATATGAGTCTGCGCACCTCGGAGTGGCGTCCCGCGCGTAGGCATTGGTGTATCGCATTGTGCTCGCTGTCGACGGGTAATAGTTCAACGCCTTTGGCTTTAGCCGCCGCCATCACGAGTTCGCCAGCCGCCACCAGAACTTCTTTGTTCGAAAGGGCGACCTGCTTGCCCGCGCGAACCGCAGCATAAGTCGCCTCCAGCCCCACAACGCCCACTGCCGCAGACACCACCACGGCGGCGTCCGGATGCGTCGCGACGCTGAGTAAGCCCTCCCTGCCATGCTGAATGTCCGGGGAATAATTAAGATCGCCTGCCGACCGCCTCAGGAGTTCGCGAAGCTCAACCGCTTTACCGGCGTCGCGAACGGAAACGAGCTCGGGACGATGCCGCGCGATTTGGCCCGCAAGCTCCTCCAGATTCGTACCCGCCGCCAAGGCGACCACGCGGAATCGCTCCGGTAGCGATTCGACTACCTGAAGAGTCTGGCGACCGATCGAGCCGGTAGAGCCGAGTATGGCGAGTGCTTTCATTGAAAAGATTTTGCCAGCTTCTTTCGCTTACAATCGCGAGGCCAATACGAATCGAAAATAGTACCAGACCACCGGCGCAGCCAGGATCAAGGCATCGATGCGGTCCAAGACTCCACCGTGCCCTGGTAGAAGGGTACCCGAATCCTTGACCCCTGCGCCGCGCTTATAGGCCGACTTCAGTAAATCGCCAGCTTGACCGGCTACATTCGCCAAGCACGCCATTAAGACTACTTGCAGGGGCTCGATATTCAGCCATCGACTGAAGGCAACGCCCACAATTGCAGAACCCAGGAGATTCGCGGCGGCGCCCTCCCACGTTTTCTTGGGACTCAATTGCGAGGCCATGGGCACCCGCCCAAAGGAGCGCCCCACAAAGTACGCCACAGTGTCCCCGACCCACACCAGGACGAGCGTAAAAAGCAGCAATCTCGGCCCGATCAGCGCCACCCCGTGGAGGCTCACGACCGAACTCAAAGGCAAGGCAATGAATAAGAGTCCTGCCGCGCTGATTCCGATGTCTCCCAAGGCTCCAGCCAGAGGTCTCCGCGAAGCAAAGATAATCGCAGCGCAACCGATAACGAAAACGAAGAGCACCAGCTCCAGCGGCAATTCGGGGATGGAGGAAGACTGCGTGAGCCGCAGCGTGCGCCCGATTCGCCAGGATTGCGCGGAGCTTGCCGTCCACTGCTGGAAAAATATGCCCAGCGCGCAGAGGCTGGTCCACAGACGATAGCTGTGGAGCGTCAGCCGCTCACCCAAGGCGAAGAATTCAAACATAGCCAGCAAAGCAACCAGACCGCCGCATGCCGCCACCAGCCACGTCGGCCCCCACAATGTCAAAGCGACGACAACGGGGATTAATACACCTGCCGTCAAAATGCGAGCCGCCGTACCCGAGCGGCCCGATGCAGGCAAAATTTGTTTGTTTGGGGAGGTCATTCCGGCTGCAAGGCCGAGACTTCGCGACGATCCTCAGCCAAACCGCCATAGCGTCGTTCACGCTTCTGATAGTCCACGAGCGCGGCGTAGAGTTCAGCTCGCCGGAAATCCGGCCAAAGCGTTTCGGTGACATAAATTTCCGCGTAGGCGATCTGCCAGAGGAGAAAATTGCTGATGCGCATCTCTCCGCTCGTGCGGATCAGCAGATCGGGGTCGGGCAGACCCGCCGTATAGAGATGCTCGGCTATCGTCTCCTCGTCAATGCGAAAGCTCGCTGCGCCATTGCCATTGGAGCCACTCTTGCGATAGCCATCGAGGATGGCATTGAAGGCGTCCACCAGTTCCGCCCGGCCGCCGTAATTGAGCGCTACCGTCAAACACATCCCCGTGTTGTGCGCGGTCAATGCCTTGCCCTTTTCGACGTCGGATTGAACCTCCTTGGGCAATTGATCGACTCGGCCGATAATTTGTAAACGCATATTATTGCGATGAATGACGGGCAGTTCCTTGCGCAGGTATTGGCGCAGCAGGCGCATCAGGAAATCGATTTCCGCCTTGGGCCGGCGCCAGTTTTCGAGTGAAAAGGCATACAGCGTCAGCGCGGGAATATTCAGGCGCGCGCAGGTTTCAATGATGATCCTTGCCGATTCCACTCCAGCGCGATGACCCGCGACGCGAGGCAAGTGCCGGCGCTGTGCCCAGCGCCCGTTGCCGTCCATGATCACGGCAATGTGTCGCGGCAGTTTGCGTGCATCAAGCCGTTCGAGCAGGCGCGCTTCCTCGCGGCTTTCCGGTTCAAGTGATTTTGGTGGTTGCACTTCTTTCCCGATGTATTTCGAGGAGTCTCCGGCAAAGCACGAACGGCGAGATGCAGGCGCCGGCTTCTTTACTTCGCAAAGCTAACATAGGGCTGTACCCCGCGCAACCTTACCCCACACACGATGAACTGGAGTTGCCTACAATCCTCCCGTCGCCGCGGAGGGGTGGAAAAGGCCGAAATAGATGAGCACCAGCGTCAATGCAATCATCGTCACGCTGGTAATCCAGGCGATAACGTTAAAGGTGGGAGAATTCACCTGATCTCCCATCAGGTCGCGTCGATTGATCAGCAGGATCATGAAAATCAAAACAATGGGCAGCCAGACGCCATTGGCAACTTGCGACAGAACCAGGATGCGCCAGAGCGGCGCCCGCGGAATCAGAATCAATCCGCCGCCCACCACAATCAGAATCGTGTAGAGCCAGTAGAAGATCGGCGCCTCTTTGAATTTGTGATCGATCCCGGCTTCAAAACCCAGCCCTTCGCAAATCACGTGCGCCGTGGAAAGCGGCAGAATCGATGCCGCAAATAACGACGCGTTCAGCAATCCGAAAGCAAAAAGCAGCGAGGCCCAGCGGCCCGCTAATGGAACCAGGGCGCGAGCGGCGTCTGCGGCGTCCGCGATATTGCGATGCCCCGAAACGTAAAGCGTGGCCGCCGTAGCCACGATAATAAAGAAAACGATAACCATGCAGCTCACGCTGCCCGCAATAACGTCCGCCCGCGCCTGCGAATATTGTCGGGGACCGATTCGCTTTTCCACAAAACCGGCCTGCAGATAAAAGAATTGCCAGGGAGCGATCGTCGTGCCCACCAGCGCGGTGACCATCAGCAGATAGCTGCTATTGAATTGCACTGTAGGAATGACCGTGTGCCGCGCCGCTTCGAGCCAGTCGGGCTTCGCCAGGATGGCGGAGAACGCGTAGGCGAGATAAAACGTGCAGAGCGCGAGGAAGACTTTCTCCACCTGGCGGTAGGTGCCGCGCAACACCAGCACCCAAACGACGAATCCCGCAATAGGTACGGCGATGTAACGGCTGATCGCCGAAAATTTCCATGGCCGACGCCACGCCTGCGAATTCCGCCACCACGTTGCCCAGATCTACCAGGAAGCCTGAGACCATTACGAAAAATGTGGGACGAAAGCCAAACTCCTCGCGGATCAAATCCGACAGCCCCTTGCCGGTAACCACGGCCATGCGCGCGCACATCTCCTCGGTCACGTACAGCGCGATGGTCATGGGTATCAGCGACCACAAAAGCACATAGCCGAACTGCGCCCCGGCCAGCGAATACGTCGAGATGCCGCCGGCGTCATTGTCCACGTTCGAGGTGATGAGCCCCGGGCCCAGCACCGCCAGGAACAATGCCAAACGGCGCCATAACTGGCGACTGCTACGGCGCACTTGCGTGGCTCGCCGCTGCAACTCCTCGGTGCTCTCGCTGATTCGAAGTCCAGTTCATTTGCCCTCTGCTACTACAAGGAGGCCCGTAAGCGCGTAACCACATCGTCCACGGTGATCGCTCCGATGGGACGCCCGGTGACGTCCACCACGGCCAGGCTGCGCAGGTTGTACTTGTCGAATATGGTCGAAAACTTCCTTCTCGTTTGCGTCCGGTGCGATCGAAACCAGTGGCTCCGACTTCAGGTCGGCCAGCCGCTCCGTTGCTTCGGTGCTAGCAGTAAGCGCGCCACGGCAACGGCTCCGGATAGCTTTGCGTCGGCATCGATCAGAAAAATTGTATCCAGCTGTTCCAGCTTGATGTCCCGGCCGCGGATCCACTCCACGACTTCGGCACGCGTCGCGGTCTCCCCGACATAGACGAAATCGGTGGTCATCATGCCGCCGGCCGAGTTCTCATCGAAACTCAGCAGCGCTTCCACCTCACGCGCCTCTTTCCCGGGCATCTCTTCGAGCACGTCCTGAGACATCTCCGGCGAAAGATCCGCGAGCACGTCCGCGGCTTTGTCCGGCTCCATCTCCTCGATAATGTCAGCCGCCTTCTCCGGCTCCATCTTCTCGACGATCTGCGAAGTCAGCCGCGAGTCCAGCTCGGCCAACGCCTCGGCGGCTGTCTGTTCGTCGAGCGAAGCGATGATCGACTGGCGCTCGGTGGGCGAAAGCTCTTCCATGATGTCGGCCAGGTCGGCCGGGTGCATTTTTTCGAGTTTGTCATGGGTGATGCGCAGCTTCACCCGCCGCAGCGGGTCGGCCTCGATCAGGTTCACGAACTCCCATCGAATCGTCCGCGCGGGTAGTTTCTCCTGGATGCGCCGGATCATCACGGGCGAAGCCAGACCTTGCAGCAGCCGTCGTGTCGCCCCCGTCAGGCCCACATCCACGTCGGTAACCCGCAACTCGACCGTTCCGTTGGTGCGTTGCTCGGCCAGGTCGACGTCGTTCACGCGCACGACTTTGCGGCCGCGCGTATCGATGATCTGCTGGTCCAGCAAGTCCTTGCGCACCGCCAGCCAGGCTTCGTTCGGATGAAAATGCTCGAGTTCCTTCTCCTCCACATTCAGCTTGATGACACCGGGCGCCACGAATGAAACTTGGTCGTGCCGCGCCAGCAGCGGCAGGTACTTGCCTCGGCCCAGCAGGTAGCGCGCAACTCGATTGGGCTGGTCGGCCGGCTCGATATACAGTTCGGTGACCCGCCCACAAAGTTCCCCTGGACGTCATAAGCCTCGCCGCCCAGCAATTCCGTGGCATGAAGCATCGCTTTTCACCCCCTTTCGACCCTTAATGGCCGGAATATGCGTCTGAAAACAAAAAACCCGTGGCCGGGTTGAGCACCCGACCACGGGTCAGCCCAAATGGGGCCAATTTCCCTAGTCGGCCTTCGCGCTCCTAACCCAAGGTTGACTGCTTGCCATACGAAACGCCCCGGTCGCGGCAGGGCCGACCCGCAAAAGCCTGGCCGCAGGTCCGGCCCGACGACTTGGTAAAGGCTCCTGGTCCAACGGATAGTTCATTGCAAACAGTTTTTTCCTCAATTGATCTAGTAAAGGTAGTTGAAAGCTTTGTCAAGAAAAGAGTGCCAAGATTGCGAAATTTTCATTCAACTGCTTTCGCAGAGGGCTCGGCGGCGGCTAAGGATCGGCCTCGCGAGCGCATCATGATCGGCCTGATGAACGTTCTCGTGGTCGCCTTGACTTCCGAAAGACCATGTCCGGCAAACCTGAAAATGGGGTTGGTTCATTTTGGGGCGCCGCTTTGCGGGCCAACCCAAGCTTCTCCATAAAGAGTGCCCCGTAACTCCCATCGATGTAGTCGGAGCGCGCAAAACCGAGAAGTTCAGCGGCGCGGTCGATCGCACTCCGCTCTCCCTCGATCTCCAAAAAGAGGCCGACGGGAGTTTCGTCAAGCTCTACCTTCAAATGTGCAATTCCGGGCAGACCGTATGTCGTCCGAAACTTCTCGTAGCGGAACCAGGGACGCAAGCCCAGAGCCTCGAGAATTCTCGGCATCTCTTCGTGGTCCGCGATTCGCAGCTCGTGCTCTTCACGAACCTTGTAGCGCTCGCCGGGGGCGGGCTTTGGCATCATTTTCGAGCGCTTTTTTGAACCCTTGTTCGAATACTTGGTCGAACCCTTCCTCAAAGACGTCCCGGGACCTTTGAAGGTGAGCAGCGCAGAGATTCCATCGCCCTTGCTCCTCTTCCCTGCTCTAGCGGCCCCGTGTGTCATGCGCTCCACCCTCAGTCGCAGCATCTGGGCCTGCCGCGCCAGCTTTCCGTCAGGTGTGTCGTAGAGCGTGTTCATTTCATGAACTCGCGGGGCGATCAATTTGGCCTTCAGCCCCGCCAGTTGGCGTAACAGCGCGCGCCGGTCGCCAACGCGCAGCTTGATTTCAGTCTCCGTCCTTCCTCCTTTGGGAGCACCGCGGCCCGATTTCCTTGCAGCTGTTTTGCTCGCGGAGCGCATCGTCGGCTAGTATAGTCCGGCCCGCGTGGGCCCCGCATGATCGAAGCCTCCACACCGCTGATGCGCCAGTATCAAGCGATCAAGAAGCGCTATCCGCACGCGCTGTTGCTGTTTCGCGTAGGCGACTTCTACGAGCTCTTCTACGAAGACGCCATCGTGGCCTCCCGCGAGCTGCAAATCACGCTTACCTCCCGCAATCGCGAGCGCGGCGAAGCCATCCCCATGTGCGGCGTGCCCTTTCATGCCGCGGAAAACTACATCGCGCGGCTTCTGCGTGCCGGTTACAAAATCGCCGTCTGCGATCAGATGGAGCAGCCCGGACCCGGCAAGCATCTCGTCCGGCGAGAGGTGGTCCGCGTCATCACCCCCGGCACGGCCACGGACCTCAATGTCCTGGAGCCCAAGGAAAACAACTTCCTGGCCGCCGTCGCCCGCGCGCAGTGGAGGTTCACCGATCGGGCTGGCCTACGTGGATCGTGTCCACCGGCGAATTTCGCGCTACCGAATTTGCCGGCGGGGGCGCGGAGGAGAGGCTGCGCGACGAACTGCAGCTGCTTCGCCCTCGCGAGATCCTGCTTGCCGCGGCAGGCGGGTCTCTTCGCCCAGCCCGGCACGGCACGCCTCGACGGCGCCACAGGCTCGTCTCGCGAAGGCGTCGAGACGCGCCTGGAGGAATGGATCTTTCGCGCCGCCTATGGCGAGCGCATGCTGACCGAGCAGTTCGGTGTCGCAGGGCCTCGAAGGCTTTGGGCTAGCCGGTCATCCTCAGGCAATTTGCGCCGCGGGCGCGCTGATCCACTACCTGCGTGAGACCTCAGCCAAGGCGGACGGCGAGTCGGCTCCCGCATTGGCTCATCTGGACACCATCCGCTATTACGAACAACAGGATTCGCTCGTGCTGGACCCCATCACCGTGCGCAACCTCGAACTCCTCGCCCCTCTCCATGCCGAGGAAACCCCGCGCGGCTCCCAGGCGGAAGCATCCTTATTTGGCGCGATCGATCAGACCGTCACCGGGATGGGAGCGCGCCTGCTGCGCGCCTGGATTCTGCGCCCCGAGCTCGATCGCGACGAAATCGACCGCGCGCCTCGACGCTGTCGCCGAACTTAAATCACAGACCATGCTGCGCGAAGAGATTCGCCAGAACCTGCGCGGCATACAAGACCTTGAGCGGCTGGCGAGCCGCGCCACCTTAGGCGTGGCTACCCCGCGCGATATGGTTGCGCTGCGGCAATCCATCGCGCGTATTCCCCTGCTTCGGCGTTACCTCGCCAATTGCGCAGCCTCGCGGCTGGCGCGTCTTCACGGCGAACTGGATGAGCTTGCCGATCTCCAGCAGCGTCTCGACCAATCCATCGCCGACGATCCGCCCGCTCTCGCCTCCGATCCGGGCGTGATACGCCGCGGATTCAACGCCGAGTTGGATAGCTTGCGCGATCTGAGCCAGCAGCAGCCGGCAGATGATCGCCGCGATGGAAGATCGCGAACGCAAGCGCACGGGAATCGGGTCGCTGAAGATTCGCTACAACCAGGTATTCGGATTCTATCTGGAGATCTCCAAAGCCAACCTGCATCTGGTTCCCGCCGATTTCGAGCGCAAGCAAACCCTGGTGAATGCCGAGCGCTTCACGACGCCGGAGCTGAAAGAGTACGAAAGCAAAGTGCTCGCCGCCGACGAGCGCATCAGCGAGATTGAACGCCGGCTCTTCGCCGAAGTGCGCCTCTACGTGGCCCAGCAGTCGCCCGCTTGCGACGCACCGCCGCGGCCGTCGCCCAGCTCGACGTGCTCGCCGCTTTCGCCGTCCTGGCCGCGACGCGGAACTACGCGCGTCCCGAATTCACCGATGGCGGTGAACTGTTGATTCTGGGCGGCCGCCATCCGGTCATCGAACATCTTCTCGAGCAGCAGGGCGAGCGCTTTGTGCCCAACGGTCTGTACCTCAACGGCACCTCGCACCAGATCTTGCTCATCACCGGGCCGAACATGGGCGGCAAGTCCACCTACCTGCGGCAAGCCGCACTCATCGTTCTGCTGGCGCAGATGGGATCGTTCGTACCGGCTCGAGCAGGCGCGCCTTCCGATCACCGATCGCATCTTCACGCGCATCGGCGCCGGCGATAATCTCGCGCGCGGGCGCTCCACTTTCCTGGTGGAGATGAGTGAGGTGGCGGCCATTCTGAATCTGGCCACGCCGCACAGCCTGGTTCTGCTCGACGAAGTCGGGCGCGGCACCGCAACCTTTGACGGCCTGTCGATCGCCTGGGCGGTGGTCGAATACCTGCAATCTCATACTCGCGCGCGAACCCTCTTTGCAACGCACTACCACGAATTGACCGAACTCGCCGATCTCCTCTCCGGCGTGAAAAATATCCACGTATCCGTCGAGGAGACACCGAATGAGATCGTCTTCCTGCGGCGCGTCGAAGAGGGCAGCGCCAATAAAAGCTATGGCATCGAGGTCGCGCGCATGGCAGGGCTTCCGCCCGATGTCATCGCGCGCGCCCGCGAAATTCTGCGGCGTCACGAACAGAGCGAGCGCCAGTTGAGCGAAAAGCTGGCGGCCGCTCCGCCGTCCGGAAATGGCACAGGCAGAGCAGCACGCGCTGTTTACACCCATTGACCGCGAGGTGCTCGAAGCGCTCCGCGCGGCCGACCTCGACCACTTGCGGCCTATCGACGCCTTGAATCTGCTGGCCGAATTGAAAAAACAAATCTCATGAAAAATCAGCGCAATCAGTCCAGGCTCATTTTGGGTTTGATGTCCGGCACTTCCGTGGACGGCATCGACGCTGCTCTCGTGCGTATTTCGCCGTCCATCAAAGACAATGCCGCCCACGCACGCCTCGAGGATTTCGTCACCCTGCCCTACCCTCGCGCCGTTCGGGCCGCGGTGCTGCGCATCGCCGAGGGCGCACACGTCTCCACAGGCGAGCTTAGCCAACTAAATTTCCGTGTGGGGCGCGTCTTCGCGGACGCCGCGCTGCTCGCCTGCCGAAAATTTCGCGTCAATCCCCGCCGGCTCAGCTTGATTGGATCGCATGGTCAGACCGTCTTTCATCAGGGCAAACCTGCCCGATTTCTGGGTGCGGCGGTCTCCTCGACCTTGCAGATCGGAGAGCCCGCGGTGATTGCCGCCCTGACCGGTGTGACCACGGTTGGGGATTTTCGTCCCGCGGATATGGCCGTCGGCGGCCAGGGAGCGCCCCTGGTGCCTTGGGGCGACTACCTGCTCTTTCGCGATGAACACAGGGGCCGCGTCATCCTGAATATTGGAGGAATCGCTAACCTCACCGTAATCCCAAAGGGAGCCGAGCCGCAGTCGGTGATGGCCTTCGATACCGGCCCCGGAAACATGATCACCGATGGCCTGGTGCGCCATTTCACACGCGGCAGGAGCAGCTATGACCGCGAAGCCCGCATGGCCTCGCGCGGCAATCTCCTGCCCGCCTTGCTCAAGACTCTGCTCGCCGAACCCTATTTCCGGCAACCTCCGCCCAAGACCGCCGGGCGCGAACAATACGGAAACTCCTACCTCGAAAAAATCCTGGCTTGGGGCCGGCGCCATCGTGCGCAGCCCGAGGATCTCGTTCGCACCGCAACTCTGTTGGCCGCGCTTTCGATTGTTGACGCCATCAATCGGTGGGTGGTGCCGCGGACGTCCGTGTCGCAACTGATCGTTGGCGGCGGAGGCGCGCACAACCCTCTCATCATGGCGCAGCTTTCCGCCCTGCTGAGGGAGATTGAAATCCTGCCGTCGGAAACACTGGGCGTGCCGGGCGATGCCAAGGAAGCCTTCATATTCGCCCTGCTGGCAAACGAAACCATACATGGGCGGCCCGCCAACTTACCCAGCGCGACCGGAGCCACAAGGCCCGCTATCCTCGGAAAAATTTGCTATGCCCCGCCGCTGTAGGACCTGCTTAGGACTGCTCGGAGGCTGTCATCCTTGATGATGATTCGCGAGAACGCTTTGAATCTCTTGTTCCGTGACCTTCCCTTCGCGAACGATCTTCCACTTCCCGCCAATCAAATTCACAATCGTCGATGAAACCCTGCCGCCGGTGTCGCCGCCGTCCAGGATCAGTGGCAGGCGTTCCCCAAGCTGCTTGGCCAGTTCCTGTGCATTCGAACACGATGGGAAACCCGAAATATTCGCGCTCGTCCCGGTAATCGGCGAGCCCACTTGCTCGATAATCGCGCATGCCACGGCTGAATTAGGCCAACGTAATGCCACGCGGCCCTTATTGGCCGTGACTTTGAGGGGCAGGCTTTGCGACGCCTCAACCACAATGGTGAGCGCCCCGGGCCAGAACTTCTGCGCCAGCTTCAGAAAGTTGAGCGGCAGATCGCGGCCCAGGATGGCCGCCTGCTCGATCGAATTCACCAGGATAGGCAGCGCCCGGTTTTCCGGACGCCCTTTTACCCGATAGATCTCTTCGACCGCCGCAAGATTAAACGGGTCGGCCGCCAGGCCATAAAACGTGTCTGTGGGCACACCCACCACCAGGCCGCGTTTGATGAACTCGGCTGCGTAATGAATGAGGGCGGTTTCTGGGGTTCCCGCGGAAACTTTCAACAGCTCAGCTGGCAAGTTGCGTGTGCCTCTGCAGTCTCGGATCGTGTCCGAAGCGCGTGGTCAATTTTGTAATCAGCGAAAGTACCATAACGGCGCGACTCCCAGCAAGGCCGGTGGCGTGTCCGCCTTTACCGCCGCATCTCCCTTTGCTACTCTCGCTGAATATGAAGCGCATGGCCGAAGTGCCTCCCGGCCGCGCGGTAGCGGGGCCGCATCTCTCCGAATCCATCGAGAGCCGCGAGAATCGCTGGCTCAAGCGCTTTCGCGCCGCCCTCTCCGGTGAAGCCGCCCGCCGCCACAATGAAGACGAGTCCGAAGGAATTGCCGGAGTCGAGGGAGCGCGTCTGGTGGAGACGGCCTTGCGCTCCGGCGTTGAAATCCTGGCCGTGCTTTTCAGCGAAACCGGCGAGCGCCACATCTCCCGGCTCCGGCAGTGGATTCCTGCTGAGGCTCGTCTGCTCCGCTCGAGCGACCGCCTCTTCGCTTCTGCCAGCGGAACCGAGGCCCCACAAGGTATCGCTGCGCTGGTCCGTCCGCGCCCCGCGGCCTTTGACGATTTGATTACCGGAGTCCCTTTGATCCTGGTAATGGCTGGCGTGCAGGACCCCGGCAACGTCGGCACTCTGGTGCGCACGGCTGAGGCCCTTGGCGCTAACGGAATCTGCGTATGCGCCGCTGGCGATATCGGAACCGCCAATCCGTTTTCGCCGAAGGCATTGCGCTCCTCCGCCGGCGCCGCCCTGCGGTTGCCGATTCTTCGGGGGATTGCCGCGCCGGTGCTTTTGGCACAACTGAGGATTGCGGGTATTCGCGTATACGCGGCCTGTCCCGAGGAAGTCATGGATGGCGGTGCAAGTGACTCCGCCAGGAAGCCTCTCGCGCCTTGGGAGATCGACTGGCGTCAGCCGGTCGCCCTGCTCGTCGGTAACGAAGGCGCAGGCTTGCCCGGCGACCTGGTGCGCTCCGCCGGCGGTATCGTGCGAATTCCACATGCTGCTCATCCCGGCGCGGCAAATCAAGAAGACTCGCCTGCCGAATCGCTGAACGCAGCCGTCGCCGGAAGCATCCTTCTTTACGAAGCCGCTCGCCAGCGCGGCCTGTGCTGATGGGTGCGAGATAATCTCGAAGCCGCTATCATCAAGGAACCAGCATCGGAATAGAGAGCATCCATATGAGTCTTTTCGCCAAACTCGAACCCGAACAGATCGCCCCCAGTGCCCCGCTTGCCGAACGCATGCGCCCGCGCTCGCTCGAGGAGTTCGCCGGGCAGCAGGCGCTCCTGGGCCCCGGAAAGCCTCTGCGCGTGGCCATCGAGACCGACGACCTCGGCTCGATGATCCTGTGGGGACCTCCCGGTTGCGGCAAGACCACGCTGGCGCGGCTGATTGCGCGCCGCACCCATTCGGAATTCGTCTCCTTCAGCGCCGTGCTGAGCGGCATTCGCGAAATCAAGGATGTGATGACCGCCGCCGAGCGTACCCGCCGCGCGGGCCATCGCACCATCGTGTTTGTGGACGAGGTGCATCGGTTCAACAAAGCCCAGCAGGATGCCTTCCTCCCTCACGTCGAAGCCGGAAACATCACTCTGATCGGCGCCACCACTGAAAATCCCTCCTTCGAAATCATCGCTCCCCTTCTGTCCCGGACCCGCGTCTATACCTTGCAGGCGCTGACCAACCCGGAAATTTTGGGCTTGCTGCGCCGCGCGCTGGCCGATAAAGAGCGTGGACTGGGCGGCGAAAAGATCGAGGCAAACGATGGCGTTCTCGAACGCATCGCCGCATTTGCCAATGGCGACGCTCGCGCCGCCTACAACACACTGGAAGCGCTTGTGCGCGCCGCCTTGCCCGGGGCGGATGGCGCGCGCGTCCTCACGCGAAGAACTGCTCTCCGCCGCATTGCAGCGCAAGTTTCTTCTTTACGACAAATCCGGCGAAGAGCACTACAACCTGATTTCAGCCCTGCACAAGTCGGTGCGAAACTCCGATGCCGACGCCACTCTCTACTGGCTGGCGCGCATGCTCGAATCGGGCGAAGATCCGCTCTACGTCGCGCGGCGCCTGGTGCGCATGGCCAGCGAAGATATCGGCCTGGCCGATCCCGCTGCCCTTCAGATCGCGGTCGCCGCCATGCAGGCCGCTGATTTTGTCGGTGTGCCGGAGGGAAATCTTGCGCTCGCGCAAGCCGCCGTATATCTGGCTCTCGCTCCCAAATCCAATGCTCTGTACGCCGGCTATGGCGAAGCGCAAAAGGATCTGCAGACCACCACATCGGAACCCGTGCCGCTGCATCTGCGCAACGCCGTGACCGGCCTGATGAAGCACGAAGGCTATGGCCATGGCTATCAGTACGCCCACGACACTCCGGATAAAGTAGCCGAAATGGATTGCCTGCCGCCTAGCCTCGCCGGCCGGAAGTACTACCAGCCGGGCGAGCAGGGATTCGAACAGCGTTTGCGGGAGCGCATGAACGAGATCCGCGGAATCAAATCCCGCCGCGCCTCAGGAGCAGGAAAAGCCTGAAGCTTCACTCCTCAGCCAACAACGAATAAGTCAGTGCGTGAAAGGGTATCGCAACGGCTCATAAGTCATGCGATGAAGGTCTGTTTGTGGTGTCATCCCGAGCCGGTTTCGGGCGAAGGATCTGCTTTTCACTTAGTCCCCGGCGCGCCGGGGACCCCGGCTGCCGCCATAAGGCTCTGTTTTTATTCTGAGCTCACATCCCCAATCAGCGCACGAAAGACCGGCATGCGCCGGCGACACCAACTGCTGCCGTAAACTTCGGTTGTCATTCTGAGCGAAGCGAAGAATCTCTCTTATCGTTGGTTTTGAAACAGTGTGAGTGCAACGCGCGCCGGTTTAGCGTGCGTTGGGATGGAGCAGCCGTCGATGCTCCTTCAATATGCAGCTGTCCATGATCACGAGCATCCCAGCATCCCGTGCGCGTTGCGCGGACTTTTCGTCCGCCACGCCTTCCTGCATCCAGATCGCCCGAGCGCCCATTCTTATGGCAGCATCCACGATTTCCGGCACGAATTCAGACCGCCTGAACACGTTCACCAGGTCGATCCTTTCCTTAACATCCTCCAGTTGCGCGTAGGCCTTTTCTCCTAATACCTCGGCCTCCTTTGGATTCACCGGGATGATGTGGTATCCGGCGGACTGCATGTATTGCGACACGCCGTAACTCGCGCGAGAGCGGTTGGACGAAAGCCCCACCACGGCGATCGTATGGGCGGTGCGCAGGAGTTCCGTGATCTGCTGATCGGAAGGCTCGGACGGCAGTGCCTTATGAAAAGCCGTCATTGGGCCGAATGCCTCGGCTTTGGCTTGATGCCTCGACGGCGCCGAATACGGCCGCCGGTGCGCCCCGCTCGTGGCGGCGGGGCCGAACTCTCCGCCCGCTCCACGACTTTCCGCAGCTTAGAAACTTCGTTCGGTTCGAGGCGCCGATAGCGCCCTTCCTCGAGGTCATCCAGCTCCAACGGTCCTACCTTCACCCGTTTCATTTTTTCCACAGGGTGTTCCAGCTCAAACAGAGAGCGCCTGAGCACGTCCTGGCGCACGTCGCTCATCTCCACTTCATACCAGGGGTTCGCGGGGTCGGAAGACGCAGAACCGGGCGCGCGGAGTCGGCGCAGGCGTGCGTGCGCCTTCTGCCCGACCTGCTGCAGGTCGTCTTCGCTCAACTTGCCCGCCAGCTTCAACCACCACACCTGCGGCATGCGCGCGGAACTCTTGAAGATGCGATTGGCCAGCACGCCGTCGTTGGTGAGCAGCATCAGGCCCGACGCCGCATAGTCCAGCCGGCCCACCGGGAAGATTCCGCCGGCCAGCCCGCGTAGCACGTGCCGCAGCGTCGCTCGGCCCTCGGGATCGGACATAGTGGAAACCACATGAATCGGCTTGTGCAGCAGATAATAGCTGAGCTCCGAAGGCTGCTCGGCAAGGCGTCCCGCAGCTTCCACACGGTCGCGTTCCGGATCGGCCTTGGCGCCAAGTTCCGTGACCACCACGCCGTTTACGCGTACCTGCCCGCTGCGGATCAACTCCTCCGCATGGCGTCGAGATGCGATGCCGGCGCGCGCGATGATCTTCTGCAATCGTTCAAGCATAGGAATTATTTCTGCGTTCTGGCTTAGTCAGACCCGCCCGGCGCGGCCTGCTTCGCCGCCTGCCCCGGAACCGGTTCGGCAGCCCCTTCGGTCGGCTGTTCGGCAGCCTGGTCAGACGTTGCGCCGGGAGCCTCCGGGACCACTTCCGATCCCGCCGCAACTTGTTCCGCTGCCGGCGGCGCTTCTTCACCTGCAATTTCCGGCGCGACGGCAGCCTCACTCTCGGTTTCCGGGAAGCCTGCCTCGGTCCCGTCCGCATCGGCAGGGGCCTCGGCGATTCCGTCGTCGGTGCCCAGAGCTTCGCGCGCCAGCGCCTCAAACTCTTTCAGGCTCGGCAGCTCCTCGAGATCGCCCAACCCGAATCGCATTAAAAACTCCTTCGAGGAGCGGTAGAGGATCGGCCGGCCAATCACTTGTTTGCGCCCGGCCGTGGTGATCAGGCGCTTTTCCAGCAGGGTCTCGATCACGCCGGCGCAATTGACGCCGCGGATCTCCTGGATCTCCGGCTGCGTCACCGGCTGCTTGTACGCAATCACTGCCAGCGTTTCGAGCGCCGGCATGGTCAAACGCAACGGCGGCCGCAGGCTCTTGATGAACCTGCGGACCAGATCGTGGTGCTGCGGCTTGGTATAAACGCGATAGCCGCCCGCCACCGCGCGAATTTCCACGCCCCGCTCGTCACTCCCGTAGCTGGCCACCAGTTCATCGAGCGCTGCCCGTACCAGGTGCTTCTCCTCGCCGATAACGCTGGCAAGTTGCTCTATCGTTGCGGGCTCGTCGGCCGCATAGATGATGGCTTCGAGCGCGCTCTTCAGTTCGATCGGCGTCATGCTCATGAGTCTTGGCTCACCTTGGTTTTCGCGCGAAAGTCACCAACAGGATGAGCTTTCGCGCGTCAAAAAAGTCGTTCAGGGTCATGAATATCGCCTAGGACTCTTGCGGCGCTTCCGCGGATTCGGCCTGCGCTCCGCCGGCAAACACCGCGTCGAACATCTTATGCTTTCGCACGCGAATCGCGCCAAAAATCTCCGTCTGCGAGAGCATGATCGCTTGCAGGCGCACCATCTCGAGCACGGCCAGCAGCGCGCAGATCATAGCCGATCGCGAGGGGCACGAGTCGAAAAACGCCACCAGCTCGATGCCCTCCTCCGACGCCAGCAATTGCGCGCGCAGCAACTGCATCATCTGTGCCACGGTGAACGTATCGTGGCGCAACTCGATCTTGGTCACTTCCTTGCGTCGATCGAGCACCTGCTGGAAGACGCGCACCAGATCGACCAGCGAAACCACCAACTCCCCTTCCATATCTTCGCCTTCGTACAGCGAACGGTCCGGCTTCGACCATACGTGCGCCTCGATCTGCTGCTTCTGATAGAGCAATTGCGCCGCGCTCTTGAATTGCTCGTGCTCCACGAGGCGGTGCACCAGGTCCGCCCGCGGATCGAGCCTGTTCCTCCGGCCCCGCCAGCGGATCGGCCGGCAAAAGCATCTTGGATTTGATCAGGATCAGCGTCGCCGCCATGTAGATGAAATCCGCCGAAACGTCGATGTCCAGCTTCTCGAGCTTGTGCAGATACTCCAGGTATTGGCCGGTAATCTTGGCGATGGGGATGTTGTGAATGTCCATCTCCTGCTTGCGGATCAAATCCAGCAGCAGATCGAGCGGCCCATCGTACGCATCCAGATGAATTTTATAAGGTGACGCCACTTCCACCTCTCCCAAGCGTTGCCATTCTCATCTTGCCTGACCTCGGCTCACCATGGAAATAGTTGTCATTCCGAGGAGGCCGCCAGCGGACGACGAGGAATCTGCTTTTCCTTGACTTTGAGCGCGGCATCCAAATGAAAATTCCTTTCCGCACGCTTGCTCAACGTCCCGCCGGAATGTTCTTCGCCTGCCCGCTCCGCCCAATCTCCCCGCGCTTCTCGCTCCAGTGAAACACGGCTTCGCGCACGCGGTCCATCGTTTGCTGCGCCACCATGCGCGCTCGCTTCGACCCTACGTCGAGATATTCGAGCACCTGCTGCGGCTGCTGCTCGTAATCCTGCCGCCGCTGCCGCACCGGCTCGATCCATTTGATCAGATTGTCCGCCATGGCCGCCTTGCACTCGATGCAGCCGATCCCCGCCGTCCTGCACCCATTCGCGGCCCATGCCAGCGTCTCCGCCGGCGAAAAAAGCTTGTGCCAATCGAATACCGGACAAACATCCGGATTGCCGGGATCCGTCCGCCGCTTGCGAGCCGGATCCGTCACCATGACCTTTGTCTTCTTCCGAATCTCCTCATCGCTCTCGCTGAGCATGATCGCGTTGCCATAACTCTTGGACATCTTGCGCCCATCGAGCCCCGGAATCCGCGGCGTATGCGTCAGCATCACCTCCGGCTCCCGCAACACGTGCTTCGTAACGAAAGAAGCGCCCAATCTTCGCCGAGCTTTCTCAAGAAAATTTCGCATGCCACTCTCGAGCAGCATCGACCCGAAATAGCTCCAGCCATACATCGAGGCGCCGAGTCGGGCATCAAACGGAATCACCGTCGTCCGAGAAGAGAGCCTCCAGCTTCTGGAACGAGACCTTCCTTACTCGGATTGAATAAGGCTCTGTCGATCTCCAAGTCCGTACAAACTATTGAATCGCCGCACGATCTCGCGGCCCAGCTCCACGTGCGCCTTCTGATCCTCGCCCACCGGCACCACCAACTCCGTATCCGGCTCGCCATACATCACAATATCCGCCGTCTGCAGCACCGGATATCCCAAAAACCCAAACGTGTGCAGATCCTTGTTCGTGATGTTTTCGAGCGCTTCCTTGTACGTCGGCACGCGCTCGAGCCACCCCAGCGGCGTAATCATCTGGAGCAGCAGATTCAGCTCCGCGTGCTCCGGGACCTGCGATTGCACGAAAAACGTCGATTTGTCCGGATCCAGCCCCGCCGCCAGCCAGTCCGTGGCAATCTCGATGGTGTTCTGCGCCACAAACGAAGTGTCGGCGTAGTCCGTGGTGAGTGCGTGCCAGTCGGCGATGAAGTAAAAGCATTCGTACTGCGGATCGTTTTGTAAGCGAACCCAGTTCTGGAGCGCGCCGAAATAATGCCCGATGTGCAGCCGGCCGGTGGGACGCATGCCGCTCAGCACGCGTTTGCGTTTCTCCCCGGCGTTCTCTGCGGAGAGCGTCACTCTAACGGGCCCCTCTGGAGCTTGACTCCCCCGTGCTTCGGGCCTGACCTGCGGCCAGCAGGTCCCTGGCAATGATCATGCGTTGAATCTCACTCGTGCCTTCATAAATCGATAAGACGCGCGCGTCGCGATACATCCGCTCGACGTCGCTCTCGCGCGAATAACCCATGCTGCCATGGATCTGCACCGCTTTGTAGGCCACCCGGTTCACCATTTCGCTGGCGTAAAGTTTTGCTCGCGCGGCGTAAGCGCCTACGCGGCTCGAACCTGTATCGCGCATGTAAGCCGCTTGCCACATCAGCGACCGCGCCGCTTCAATCTCCGTCTGCATGTCCGCGAGCATCCACTGAATGGCCTGGAATTCGCCGATCGTCTTTCCAAACGCGCGCCGCTCCTTCGCGTAGCGCGCCGCCGCTTCGAGAGCGCCCTGCGCCAGGCCCACGGCCTGCGCCGCAATACCCACGCGACCTCCGTCCAGCGCTTCGAGAGCGATCTTCAGCCCCTGCCCTTCTTCGCCCAGCCGATTTTCCGCGGGCACTTCGCAATCGTCAAAAGCAATCTCCGCCGAGCGCGACGATCGCAGGCCCATTTTATCTTCGTAACGGCTTATGCGAAAGCCGCGGAAGCTCGGCTCCACGAGAAAAGCCGTTATCGCTTTGTTCATCGCCGCCGCGTCTTTCGTAACGCCTGGAGCACCGGCGGGCTCCGTCTTCGCAAAAACCAGGTAGACGCCGCTTTCGCCGCCGTTGGTGACCCAGCTTTTGGTTCCGTTGAGCCGGTACGTATTCCCGTCGCGCACCGCCCGCGTCTGGATCGCGGCGGCATCCGAACCGGCCTGCGGCTCCGTCAGGCAGAAGGCGCCGAGCATCTCGCCCCGCGCGAGCTGCGGCAAATATCTCTTCCGCTGCACGTCGTTGCCGTGCCGCCAGAGCGGCCAGGCCGCCACCGAATTGGTCACGCTCAGCGCTACCGCCATGGCCGCATCCACGCGCGCCACTTCCTCGAGCATCACCACGTAAGAGATCGTGTCCAGCCCGGCGCCGCCCCACTGCTCCGGAATCAGCATTCCGCAGCAGCCCAGCTCCCCAAGCCGCCGGATTTCGGCGCCCGCGAATTTTTCCTCGCGATCGTAGCGCCGCATCACCGGACGCACTTCCGTCTCCATGAACCGGCGCACATTCTCTCGAATCAGGCGCTGGTCATCGTTGAGGGCAAAATCCATTGGGAGAAGGCCGCGCAGCGAGCGGAAACTCTGCAGCCGCGGCATGCTAACACACGACGAGAGTACCCATTACATTTTCAGCAGTTCGCGCAGCCGTTTGGTCTGCGCGCGGCTCACCGGAATTTCCGACTGCCGCTTATCCGCCATCTTCAGCATGTAGCTCGATTTGAACCACGGCAGCACTTCCTTGATGTGGTTGATATTCACCAGGTGCGAACGATGCGGCCGCCAGAATCGCTCCGAATCGAGCGCCTCGGTAAGCTCCTCGATCGTGCGGTAGTTCGACGTGCCCTCCAGCTCGCGCGTCGATATCGTGATGGTGCCGTCCTCGATCGACGCGCTCACCATCTCCGCCGCGTCCACCAGCAGAAGTCGCCCCTGCGATTTCACCAGCAGCTTCACGGGCTGTCCGGCCCGTGTGCCGCCCAATTGGTGCACGAGCGTCTCGAGCCTCTCCGCCGGAGAGGCCTCCGCTCCCAGAATGCGCCGCGCGCGCTGCACCGCCCGCGATAGGCGCTGCTTGTCGAACGGCTTCAAAATGTAGTCGACCGCATTCACCTCAAACGCCTGCACCGCGTAAGAGTCGTACGCCGTCGCAAACACGATGTGCGGCAGGCGCAGCTTGCGATCCATCAGTTTTTGAATCACGCCAAACCCGTCCAGCCCCGGCATCTGCACGTCGAGAAACACCAGGTCGGGACTGTGCTCCTTGATCAGTGCCACCGCTTCGAGCCCGTTTTTTCCCTGCCCGACAACGCTCACGTCCGGAAAGCTCTTGAGCAGGAAAGCGAGTTCATCCCGCGCGGGCTTCTCGTCGTCAACGATAAGCGTATTCATCTGCATCGAACCTGCTCCTGGCTCGCCTGCGCACTGGGTTGCACTCAAGAACGTCTGCGCACGCAAGACGAGTATACGGGAGCGGCCAAAGACTGGCCAACTCCTGCGAGCGCCGCCGCCTCGTGACACGACGTCAAAATATGACTGATAACAGTCCCCTGGCGACATTCTGTTACGTTCAGCCTCGACGATTCAGGCAAAAAGTCGGTTTTCGCATAGAAAATTCATAGCGGCGGCGGCTCGCCGCTCGGCCCTGCCCCATCGGTGCCCAACGCTAAAGCGTCCCTTTTTGAAGGGATTGTCGGTTGCCCCGATTTTCGTGCAACTCCGGCCCTTGCTTTGCCCTTAATTTACTATCAGGTAACGATGCGCGCAGGGAAGCGAGCAGGGGGCAGCATGATTCGTCCGGCTGGGGCAATCAACTTGACGTCGCAAGCCGCAGTTCAAACGCCGGTGCCCGAACCGTTTCGCGCGGAGCGTCGCGAGCCTCGATCTCAAACGGAACTGACTTTTGCAATATGCGGCCTGGCATCCACCGGCCGATTTTTCGTGGAGCACTCCTCTACGGTGAATGTGAGCCGATCCGGCTGCTGCCTGCGTCTTCACACCCGCCCGCTGGCCGGTTCGGCCCTCGCTCTGCGCGTCGTGCCCGGAGGCCCTCCCCTTCCCGATGGGGCCTCGCAGCTGCTTTTTCAGCTCGCCTGGCTGCGGCCGGAGGGAGACAGCTGGCTCATCGGAGCTTTTGTCCTCGGAAAAGTTGGTCTCTCCCGTCTGGCATTTCCCCCCAACACTCTCTAGAATCTCCAATCCGATAAATTGAGGTCGATTCACTTGCGAATGGATCTGAATTTTCGCGAACGACCTTCATCGGAAGAGTGTTCCTACTTCGATCGCAAACACGGGAGCAGACATGGCCAATCGCCGGGCGTCCGGTCGGGCAAAGATTCTCAAAAGCAAAATCTTGTATGAAGGCAAAGTCTTCAGCCTGCGTCAGGATCGCGTATCCGAACCCGGCGCCGTTGTCGCCACACGCGATATCGTCGTGCATCGCGGCTCCGTGGTCGTGCTTCCCGTCTTTCCCGACGGCCGCGTCCTGCTGGTGCGCCAATACCGTCACGCCATGGGAAGTTTTCTCTGGGAACTCGTGGCCGGCCGTGTCGAGCCCGGCGAATCCAGGCCCGCGGCTGCCCGGCGCGAGCTTATCGAAGAGACCGGCTACACCGCGCGCCGCGTGAGCCAGATGCTGGAGATCTTTCCTTCACCCGGATTTATCACCGAACGAATGTGGATTTTTCTCGCCACCGGATTGCAGCAGGGCCCCGCGCAGCCCGAAGAGGACGAACGCATCACTCCGGAAATGTTTCCGCTTGCCGCGCTCGAAAAGATGATTCGCCAGGGAAAGTTGCATGACGCGAAGTCCGTCGCGGCAATTCTTTTTTACGCGCGCTTTCTGGCCTGAACTGCCGGGCCGCCGATTGTCCCCCTCCTGCGCGCGATAGTTGCTTGCAACTCGCTCAAGGGTAGTCTACGATTCACTGAAATCGAAAGTTGGAGGTGACTGACTGAAAACACAATCCGCGAAGATGAGCGTGCAGGAATTCATCAAGCACAATTTCCGGCACTTCAATGCCGCCGTCGTCGTCGATGCCGCCGAGGCCTATTGCAGCCACTTGGCGCAGGGTGGAAAAATGTTTCTGGCCATGGCCGGCGCAATGAGCACCGCGGAACTTGGATTGTCGCTTGCCGAAATGATCCGGCAGGACAAAATTCACGCCATCTGCACCACCGGCGCCAACCTCGAAGAAGACATCTTCAATCTCGTCGCGCACAACCACTACCGCCGCGTTCCCAACTACCGCAACCTCACCGACGACGAAGAGCTCGCGTTGCGCGAGCGCGGCCTGAATCGCGTCACCGACACCTGCATTCCCGAGGAAGAAGCCATGCGCCGCATCGAGCGCCAGGTGCTGAAGTATCTGGCAAAAGGCCGACCGCGAAGGCCAGCGCTACTTCCCCTACGAATTCATGTACCAGCTCATCCGCAGCTGCACCATCACGCGAGTTCTACGAGATCGATCCCAAGGACTCCTGGGTCTATGCCGCCTGCGAGAAAAATCTGCCCATCTTTACGCCGGGATGGGAAGACTCCACGCTCGGCAATATTTTTGTGGCCAATGTCGTGCGCGGCGACGTCTCCAATATTCAGGTCGTGAAATCCGGCCTCGAACAGATGGCCGCGCTGATCGATTGGTACCGCGCGCAACACGCAAGGATCGAATCCATCGGATTTTTCCAGATCGGCGGCGGCATCGCCGGCGATTTCCCCATCTGCGTCGTGCCCCTGATCATGCAGGACCTGCGCGAGAAGTGCCGCCTGTGGGGCTACTTCTGCCAGATCTCCGACAGCACCACGTCCTACGGCTCCTACAGCGGCGCGGTGCCCAACGAAAAAATCACCTGGGGCAAGCTCGACCGCAACACGCCGCGATTCGTCATCGAATCCGACGCATCCATCGTCGCCCCTCTCATCTTCGCCTACGTACTCGGCCAGTAGCGCAGGAGGTTCCCATGGAAAATCGGGAGGTCGCGCGCATCCTGCGCGAGACCGCGCAACTGCTGGAAATCGATGGCGCCATCATCGGCCGCTATCGCAGCTATGAGAAGCGCCGCCGAACTGATCGCCAGCCTCGCCGAATCCATCGAGGACCTGGCTCGCGATCCGGAAAAGCTCACCGAACTGCCCGGCATCGGCGAGCGCATGGCCGAGCACATCCACGAAATTCTCAAGACCGGCGACTACGCTCTGCGCAAAAAGCTGCTGAAGAAATATCCCCTGCAAATCCTCGACCTGCTCTCTCTGCAATCCCTGGGCCCCAAGAAAGTCGCTCTTGCTCTGGCGCGAACTTCAAGTGCTGCACCGTCGAGCAGCGTCGAGCAGCTTGCCCGCGAAGGCAAGCTGCGCGATCTCGCCGGCTTCGGCGAAAAGACCGAAGAAAACATTCTCAAGGCCGTCGAAGTCTTCAAGAAAATCTCTGGGCGCTTCCTGATCACCGTCGCCGAACGCGAGGCCGCCAAGCTGACCGAGTACATCGCTCGATTCGGCAAGCTGGTTGGCTCCGTCACGCCGGCCGGTTCGCTGCGCCGCTGGCAAGGAGACCGTCGGCGACCTCGATCTCCTGCTGACCCTCGCCCCCGGTAAGCACCGCGCGGAAGAGATCGAGCGCGCTGCACGAACACATCCTGGCCTACGGCGAACTCGATCAGGTCCTGGCGCGCGGCGAAAACAAAGTGAGCTTCCGCCTAGCCAAGGGACTACAGGTGGACGTGCGCCTGCTCGCAGCCTGAAAGCTACGGCGCCGCGCTGATCTATTTCACCGGCTCGAAGGAACACAACGTCGCCCTGCGCGGCCGCGCCAATCAAGATGGGCTACACGCTGAACGAATACGCCCTGGCCACGCTCAAAGACGAACGCCGCGTCGCTGGCGCGACCGAGGAAGAGATCTACGCCAAGCTGAAGCTCGATTTCATCCCGCCGGAGCTGCGCGAAAATACCGGCGAAATCGAAGCCGCCGAGCGAGCACCGCCTGCCCGCACTCATCGAACTCGCCGACATGCGCGGCGACCTGCAGATGCACACCACCGCGAGCGACGGCAAGCATTCCATCGAGGAGATGGCCGCAGGCGGCTCGCGCGATCGGCTACGAGTACATCGCCATCACCGATCACAGCAAAGCCGTCACCGTCGCCAACGGAATGGATGAAAAGCGCACGCGCGAGCAGATTCGCAAAATCCGCGCCGCGAATGCCGCAGTGCGCGGAATTCGCATCCTCGCCGGCATCGAAGTCGACATCCTCAAGGACGGCCGCCTCGACCTGGACGACGATGTTCTCGCCGAACTCGACGTCGTCGTCGCCTCGATCCATTCCTACATGAACCTCGAGCGCAGCCGAAATGACCGACCGCATGCTCGCCGGCCATCGAAAATCCCTACACGCAAATCATCGCCCATCCCACCGGGCGCCTGCTGCTGCGCCGCGACGCTTTCGCCTACGACATGGAACGCATCCTCGACGCCGCCCGCAAGCACGGCGTCGCCATGGAGTGCAACGCCTCGCCCGAGCGCCTCGATTTGAAAGACGTCTACCTGCGCATGGCCAAGGATCGCGGCGTGCGCGTCGTCATCTCCACCGACGCGCACTCCACCGTAACCTGGAGCTGATGCGTTACGGCGTGCAGATGGCGCGCCGCGGCTGGATCGAGAAAAAAGACGTCCTCAACGCCCTGCCGCTTCCGCAGATGCTCGCCGCGCTGCGCCCCAAACCCGGCGCCGCCTCCTCGAAGAAGGCTGCCGCCGGACCCCGCTCTTGAACCGAGGCGGACACACCTGCATCTTGGATGTGCACGATTTAGGCTTACGGCCGCGCGCCCTGAAAATAAAAAATCGTCTCCGATCATTTGCAATTCCCTCGCGCTTTTCGCATGATATTCATCTTTGCTCGCTGCGCGACGTCGCTTAGCGGAGTGACGCCCACGGCTTAGCATTTCTGCATCGCCCGCGTAATCGCTCGCGGCATTTACGCATTCGACGACCAGGAGGAACACGAATTCATGCGCCGGCCGACGACCATTGCACCGCCAAAAGGAAAACTCGGCGTCCTGACCGTGTGGCATGGGCGCGGTGGCCACCACCTTCATGGCCGGCGTGGACCTGGTGCGCAACGCACGGCGCGCAGCCGGTCGGCTCGGTCACCCAACTCGGCACCATTCGCCTCGGCAAGCGCACCGAAGGCCGCACGCCGGTGATCAAGGATTTCGTGCCGCTCGCCGCCTCGAACAATCTCGTCTTCGGCGGCTGGGATCTCTTCCCCGACTCCGCCTACGAAGCCGCCGCCAACGCCGCCGTGCTCTCGCCGGAAGACCTCGCGCAAGGCCAAAAAGTTTCTCGCCGGCATCCAGCCCATGAAGGCCGCCTTCGACCGCAACTACGTCAAGCGCCTCGACGGCCCGCACGTCAAAAAGGCCAAGAACAAATACGACCTCGCGCTGCGAGATCAAGGAGACATCGCCCGCTTCCGCAAGCAGTCCAAGGTCTCTCGCGCTGGTCGTGATCTGGTGCGGCTCCACGGAAATTTTCCTCACGCCGCACGAAGTCCATTCCACGCCGCGAAGTTCGAGGAGGCCATGAAGAAAAATCATCCGGCCATCGCTCCCTCGATGCTCTACGCCTGGGCGGCCATCACCTCCGGCGTGCCTTTCGCCAACGGCGCGCCCAACCTCACCGTGGATATCCCCGCCATGCAGGAGCTGGCGCGCGAGCACGACGTGCCCATCTGCGGCAAGGATTTCAAAACCGGTCAGACGCTGCTGAAGACGATTCTCGCGCCCGGCTTCAAGGCCCGCATGATCGGCCTGAACGGCTGGTTCTCCACCAACATTCTCGGCAATCGCGACGGCGAAGTGCTCGACGATCCCGAATCCTTCAAGACCAAGGAAGAATCCAAGCTCGGCGTCCTCGAATACATCCTCCAGCCCAAGCTCTATCCCGAGCTCTACGGCAATATCTGCCACAAAGTCCGCATCAACTACTACCCGCCGCGCGGCGACAACAAAGAAGGCTGGGACAACATCGACATCTTCGGCTGGCTCGGCTATCCCATGCAGATCAAGGTGGACTTCCTCTGCCGCGACTCCATCCTGGCCGCGCCGATCGTGCTCGACCTGGTGCTCTTCCTCGATCTGGCCAAGCGCGCCGGCATGCACGGCATCCAGGAGTGGCTGAGCTTCTTCTTCAAGTCGCCGATGTGCGCGCCGCGAGCTCTATCCCGAGCACGACCTCTTCATCCAATCGATGAAGCTGAAAAACACGCTGCGCTGGATGATGGGCGAAGACCTGATCACCCACCTCGGCTCCGAATATTACGACTGACGGTCCTGCCACGTCGCGGTTTTCAAGCGCCCGATGCCGGCAATCTCTGCGTTTTGATCGATCGTCTGCTATCGAAAACATCGATTCGTCTCATCGAAAACTTTCAGTTTTACTTGCGCCGCGCTTGCCACTATTTTGGCGGCCGGGCTGCGTATAAATAGCGGACATAGGTCTTCGTAGGACGCGGCGAAACAAGCTGCGAAATAGAGCGTGCCCCTCGCTGGGCAGTTCTTGACGTTGCTGGCTCGTTGCGCTATTGTCGCCGGTCCTTACCTCAGGGCTTTGCCGACTTTATCAAATCTACTTCGTCTTAAGGAGAAGCGATGGATCCGAAATCGGTTTTAGAATTCGCCGCCAAAAACAACGCCAAAATTCTCGATCTTCGCTTCACCGACCTTCCGGGCCTCTGGCAGCACGTCAGCTATCCGATCGGCGAACTGGAAGAGAGTTCCTTCAAGGACGGCTTCGGCTTTGACGGCAGCTCGATTCGCGGCTGGCAATCGATTCACGAATCCGACATGCTGCTCATTCCGGATCCCAACTACCGCCTTCATGGACCCGTTCCGCGACACGCCCACGCTGGTCATGATCTGCAACGTCGTCGACCCGATCAGCCGCGAAGCCCTATCGGCGCGATCCCCGTCAGATCGCCATCAAGGCCGAGGCTCACTTGAAGGAAAGCGGCGTCGCCGACCAGGCCTTCTTCGGCGCCGAAGCCGAGTTCTTCATCTTCGACAGCATCCGCTTCGACTCCGCCGCGCAGCACGGCTTCTACTACATCGATTCCGACGAAGGCCGCTGGAACACCGGCCGCGAGGAACACAACCTCGGCTATCGCCCGCGCTACAAGGAAGGCTACTTCCCCGCCCCGCCGCATCGACCACTTCCAGGATCTGCGCACCGACATGGTCCTGCAGATGATGCCTGCGGCCTGGACGTCGAGTGCCAGCACCACGAAGTCGCCACCGCCGGCCAGGCGAAATCGACCTGCGCTTCAACACCCTGCTGAAGTCCGCCGACAACATGATGAAGTACAAATGCATCATCAAGAGCGTCGCCAATCAGTACGGCAAGACCGTCACCTTCATGCCCAAGCCGCATCTTCGGCGACAACGGCTCCGGCATGCACACCCACCAATCGCTGTGGACCAAGAGCAAGCCGCTCTTCGCCGGCGATAAGTACGCCGGCCTCTCGCAGCTGGCGCTCTGGTACGCCGGCGGACTGCTCAAGCACGGGCGCAGCTCTGCGGCCTTCATCGCGCCGACCACGAACTCCTACAAGCGCCTCGTGCCCGGCTACGAAGCTCCGGTCAACCTGGCGTACTCCAGCCGCAACCGCTCCGCTGCCGTGCGCATCCCGATGTACTCGAACAGCCCCAAGGCCAAGCGGCTCGAGTTCCGTCCGCCCGACCCGTCCTGCAACGTCTACCTGGCCTTCGCGGCCATGCTGATGGCCGGCCTCGACGGCATCGAAAACAAGATCGATCCCGGCAAGCCGCTCGACAAGGACATCTTCGAACTCGATAAGGACGAGGCGAAGCACGTCCCGTCGATGCCCGGCTCGCTCGACGAAGCCCTGAAGGCTCTCGGAGACGACCACAAGTATCTGCTCAAGGGCGGCGTCTTCACCGAAGACCTCATCGAAATCTGGATCGAGTACAAGAGGAAAAACGAAGCGGATCCCGTGCGCATGCGCCCGCATCCGTACGAATTCCACCTCTACTACGATATTTAGGCGTAAGTAATTGAAGCCGAAAGCGCTATTTGAACAGACCTTCTTTGCCATAATGACGGCCACTGGCTTTCGCAGCGGAGGCCGTCTTTATGCCTATCACTCGAACCGGATACAAAAGCCAAGGATGTGAGTTTCAGTATCTCTAAAAGGTGAGGCCGTGGGCCGGGCCTGAACGAAGCAGATCGAAGATGGTGGCGTGACTACCCAAAGAGGCCCTTACCGTGGCATCTCTTATATCGCTTGCCCGAATTACAAGGGCACGGAGAATTCCGAGAAAGAGGCTTTTTTCGAGGTCTCGGAGCCAGCGGCAGCGGATATTCACGTCCGGCCCCAGTGAACGGTGGGTTTTTGAAGCAGTCTCAACTGCTGCTGAATTTGTCTTGCTTCGGCTTCCTGTTCGGGGGTCCAGTTGGACGCGTTCAAGTAGATAAGGTCTTCCGACCGAATTGACGAAGGGAACGCCGCTTTTCCGTAGCAATCCCGATGATGTGGATAGCGTCCGGGTATTTCAACTTTACAGTACGGCAGTAATTCATCAAGATATTTCCGCGAACATTTCGATTGGCCTCTTCTGAAAATTCAGGTCGCCTCCTTAGGAAATAGAAGACGTAAAAGGGATCGCCCGCACGCGACGGCTGCAATACGCGGACATAACCATTAGTGGCCGTCGCACTGGCGCTCTTTTCTAAGGCTTCGCGAAAGTGCCGCGATAGGAGCCTTCGGCGAGTCCGCGGCTCCCTAGCGAGAAATCGGAACATAACCTCCTGCTCCTTCATCGGCTCGCCACTGGTTAGATATTGAGTTCCAGTCATCGCATGGAAAGAGAACTTTTCAATCAGCGCATCCCAGAAATAGCTGATTTTGTCGGCCTCAATCTGTGCTTGTCGCTCGGGACTTGCTACAAACGCCTCCAGAATCCTTCCTCAAAAGTTACGTCGTCATACTCTCCGTCGATAACGAAGTCGTGCTCGTCGGCGGCATTGAGTTGACGTAAGTAGACGGCCAGCAATTCCTCTTCGCCCGCCGCAAGCACACCCAAGCGGCCCGTCAAAAACCGCTCTTTCTTCGTCAGGTACGCAATGAAATCGGAGATGGTGTCCAATGTCTCCAGCAAAATGCGCAGTGTTGTGTCGTCGAAGACGTGGACATATCCCTTCTCGGGATTCAGTTGCCCGATGATGCAGGGTTCGTAGAGATGGGCATCCCCGATCAACCTGTTGTGTAGCATCAGACTTCCACTGCCGCCGAAGACTTCTCGGCAGACCTTGGAAGCGCCGTGCGCTACGACGATACGGTGAAAAACTGCTTTGGAAGGATCGGGCAGATTGAGCGGAAATGGAATTTTGCATTGCCGATCCAAGAAGACGCGATTAGGGAACGTCTTGATCCACCGTTCGGCTCCCCACACCTGCTTCCCTGAATTCTTTACGGCTTTTTTGAACCAACGTGCCCAATTCGTCCGGATGTGCTCGCCCCCAACGAGTTCGCATTCCTTGATCACTAAAAATGAGAACGTGGTTTTCAAAAACCACGAGCAGATCACACACTTCCTTTCCGTCGTGTTTATCCGCGTGTTGCCCTTGATCCCGAAATACACCGGGATAGCTCCACATTGACAGGAATGAGCGTTTGCACAGTTTGGCGAGATAACGTTCGCTGCTTGTAACGCCTTTGCCGGATGTGATCGCAGAATGATCAGGCGCAGGACTTGGGTCAGCCATTTACGCTCGCTTGTATGGGAACAAACAATTATACCGCTCAGTTTTGCTGCTCGCTGAGATGCTCGGAAAGGTGCGGGACGAGAACGCCCACATGTCGCTTTTGATACTACGATATTTAGATCGCCAGTCCACGAAATCGAAAAGGGCCCGCCGATTCCATCCGGTGGGCCCTTCTTGTTTCGAACTGCTGACTAACTTTGTGTACATTCCGTTGACAGCCCCGTAGGGGCGGCACAAGCTAACCAAGTTTCCAGCGCAGATGTTAACGGACGGAGAATTCAGCTCTACATCTTCTCCGGCGCCTCGATCCCCAGCAGGTCGAGCGCCGTCACCAGTTGTCGTTCCACCAGCCGGCTCAGCCGCAGCAGAAAAACCCTCTTCGCGGGGTCGGCCTCGGAAAGAACGTGATGGTGGTGATAAAAAAGGTTGAACGCCTGCGCCAGCTCAAACGTATATTTCGCCACAAACGCCGGCTCCTGCGCGCTGAGCGCGGTCGCCACCTGCGCATCGAGCGAACCCGCCAGCAGCGCCAGTTCCCATAAATCGTCGCCTTCGCCGGGCTTCAACAGCTCTTTTAGCGACGCCTCGTCCCCCGCCGAATCAAGTTGCGCCAGCGAGAAATGCTCCAGCTTCTGCTCCGCCGCTTTGCGAAAAATATTTCGCGCGCGTACCGCGGCATACTGGCAGTAAGGTCCCGTTTCGCCTTCAAAGCTCAAGCGCATCCCGGAAATCGAAAGCGATAATGGCCGTCCGCGTAAATTTCAGCAGGAAATAGCGCAGCGCGCCGATGGCGATGGCATGAGCAATACTCTCGCGCTCCGCCTTTCGGCGTGTCGGCATGCCGCGTATCCACTTCGGCTCGCGTCGCGGCTTCCAGGCGATCGAGCAGATCGTCGGCCTTCACGCCCTGCCCCTTGCGCCCGCTCACCTCCACGTAAGGCTTGCGCGCATCTTCATCCGAAAGCGTGTAGCCCATCTCCGCTGCGCATCGCGGCGAAAGCGCCACCACGTCGTACGAAAAGTGCACCGAGCGCTCCGCTTGCTCCTCGAATCCCAGCGCCCGCAATCCCGCCACCACCACGTTCTGCAAGTAGGCCTGCCGCGTGTCGATCACGTTGTAGACGTCCGCCGCATGTCCGAATTCCGGGCGCGCCCGGCTCGCCGCCTGTCGCCGCGCTGGTCCACAACGTATGCCCGTCCGGATAGGTATAAAAACGCCGGTAAGCGAAATCGCGGCCGAGCAGGCCAAACTTCCACATCTGGTAAGCGATGTCCTTGCCCACATAGGTGACCGTGCCGTTCGACCGCACGATGACTTTGGCGGTATCGTCAGCGTCGCCCGCTTCGCTTCCCTCCTCGCTTTCGCCCCCGCCCTCTCCCGTGGCGAGATTCATCACCCAGCAGCCCGCGTTTTTTCCCGCGCGTCGCCAGCCGAATTGCGCCCCGCTCCTTGAGTTGCTGAAACGCCGCATCCCAGAATTTCAGGTGCAGGATTTCGCTCTCTCGCGGCAGCAGGTCATATTTCACGCCCAGGCGCTCCATCGTGCGCAGATGGCAGCGCACGATGGCTACGGAGACGATCTCCGCCAGTTCCGCTGCCGTGCCCTCTCCGTGTTCGATCGCTGCGAGTGTCTCGCCGCGCAGCGCGAGCCGCGTTTTGTCTTCCTCCAGAAACTGCGTCACCCGCGCATAGAGGTCCCAGCAGAAATAATCGAACCGCGGCTCCGCAGCCAGCGCTCGAACCTCTTGAACGGACTTCTTCTCCAGATGCATGAAGGCCACCACCACGTCCGCCACCTGCACGCCGGTGTTGTCGATGTAGTTCTGTACTTCCACGCGGCGCCCGCCCCGGCGCAACAGCCTCACAAACGTATCGCCCAGCGCGGCGTTTCGCAGATGTCCGATATGTGCGGCCTTATTGGGATTGATGTTGGTATGCTCGACGACGCATTTCGGCTCTTCCCTTCCTGCGGGTTTAGGCGTGTGGCCTGCTCCCGCCACTGCCGCGGTGAAAAATGCCGCGCGATCGAAAAAGAAATTCACGTAGCCCGCCCCGGCCAGTTCCACACGCGCCACCCCGGGGATGGCCGCCAGCTCCGTGGCGATCTCCTGCGCAATCTCTCTGGGTGCGCGCCGCAGGCGTTTGGCCAGCTCAAAGGCGATCGGTGTGGCGACTTCGCCCAGGGCCACCTTCGGCGGCCGCTGCGTCACCACGGAAATATCCTGCACGTTGTGCCGAATCAGGAATTCGCGCAGCGCAGCGCGAATCCGCGCTTCAACGATGTGATACACGTGATTTCACCGGCAGGTTTTCATCGGCGGGTCGCCATGGGCGGGTTGCCCACAGAAGGGTTGTCACAAAGAAGATGGGTCGTCACAAAAAAGATGTGTTGTCGCAAGAAGCCGAGCAAGGATTATAGGGAACGTCTGCTGCGCTCGTCAAAAGGCCGTAGCTAGTCGTCTTCCGTGCCCTGGAGGATGGCCGCCCCGAGAACTGTAGTCCACAGGCCGCGCTTATCGCCCACTGCGGATTGCGTGATGTTCATGGTGCGCACGATCTTGTTGGAGATGCGATAGACCTCTTTTTTCTCATCCCACGAAAGATCCGGATCGAATTCCACGTTCAGCGTCGTTGCAAGCATCTCCGCGGCCAGCTCTTCCGCGTATTCGCCGGCCACCTCTTCTGTTTCGCCAAAGGAGTGGTGTTCAGACAAATACCCGTACATGGATTTGTCGGCCGGCAGCGCCAGTCCAATGCTTGCGGCGATCAACCGGTGAGGCTCGCGCGTCGAGTTCTCGCTGATTACCGTGAACGCCACTTGTCCCGGCCGGATGTGCTTCAGCCCTTCGCTTCGGGGGATCAGCCGGCAGTTGGGAGGAAAAATGGAAGACACGCGGACGATGTTGCACGCGGCGATGCCCGCGTTCCGCAACGCCAACTCAAAGCTGGAAAGGCGTTCGCGGTGTTTACCAACGCCCTTAGTTAGGAAGATTCGCTTCGCGACGAACGCCATGTAGGTGCCGGGCTGCGGTGCCTCCTGCTTTAATCTACGCGAGCGAACAAAATACGGAGCCGAAAAGTAGCAAGAACCCCGAAGACTGTCAATAACTTTAACCTGTTTGTAACAATACTTCTGCGGCAGGTCTCCGACGGCAGTCCCAGTTTTGCTTCGCCGCTCTCAGTTTTCTCGGCAAAGTGCCAGGAATCGTCCCAATACTTGATTGAGTCCGCTCAGTTCGGAGAGGTCCTTGGGGGTGAAGTCCGCGCCCGCATCCGTCGTCGAAACTCCCTTGCGACAAATTTGGGCGACTCCGATAACTGCATTTCCGCGAAGAATCGGCACACTCATGATCTTTTGAATGGCCTCTGCGTCGCGCTGCCCCAGGTGTACGCCTTCAAAAACACTGGCGTGGCGGGAGGCGGAGAAATTATTGATAATGTCCGAGCGGCGTTCGCGCGCCGTTCGCGCAGCCAGAGCCGAGGTGCTGGAGAGCGGGATCGATCCCACCTGGCGAAGCTTCTCCGGGACTACAAAACGAAGCGTCCGGCCCGAACGGGCAATTTCCATGATGGCCACTTCGTCCTCCGCCACGCGAAATAGCTGCGCGAGTTGTTTGACGATCTGGGCCAGGGAATCGGAATCCGGCGGAACGGCTTCCTTTTCCAGTCGGTCGAGCACTTCTTCCACCTGTGAGGTGGGGTTCGTAGCCATTTCTGCCTCCGACGGCATACTCGGCGGCAATTATAGCCAATGGCCCTCCTGACAGATGATTTGACGCGCAACTATTGTTTGGCTTGTGCTCGCGTAGCTAACCCGGAGTAGAATCCTCTTCGTGTCTGATGCCAAGGAGGCTATCGATGCAATTATCCAAGCTGTTCGGCTTATCGGCTGCGTTGCTGCTTCTTTCGCCGGCGGCCACCTACGCCCAAACGGCGGCGACCGGCCAACGCGAGCCCGGTCTCTACATGACGTTTCAAACTGAAAAGGGGAATATCTCCTGCAAACTCTTTGAGAAAGAGTCCCCCATTACCGTAGGCAAGATGGTGGGATTGGCCATTGGCAAGATCTCCTATATCGATCCGCGAACCAAACAACCGACCCAGAAGAAATTTTTTGATGGGCTCACCTTTCATCGTGTGATTCCCGGGTTCATGATTCAGGGCGGCGATCCGCTCGGCACCGGCACAGGAGGCCCGGAAGGTCCCGGCTTCCCGTACCAGAATGAAACATCGCCCGGCCTTACCTTCAATATGCCCGGGCGCTTGGCCATGGCCAATGCCGGACCGAACACCAACGCCAGCCAGTTCTTTCATCACCGAGGCTGCTTACCCTTCCTTGAACGGCGGATACACGATTTGGGGACAGTGCGACAACGTGGATGTCGTCAAAGCCATCACCGGCGTCCAGCGCGATCGAAGCGATAAGCCCCTCACGCCGGTGCACATGCTGCATGTCATTGTCGAACGCGTCGGGCCTGCGCCGGCCAATGCTCCTGAAGCGATGTCGGCGCGGCCGGCTTCCTCTGGGACGCCGTCAAAAAATACCGCTCCCGGCAACTCCAAGTAAGTGACCATCCGTCGAATGAATGGCCGAGTTCGGAAGCGCTCGTCACCCGAACTCGGCGCATCGAAGGAGAAGCTAGTCGCATCGTCGCCCCGGCATGGGAAATTGGCAAAATAAAAACGGCCTGTTTGACTGGACCGATCCACAACTCGCCCCCACTGACGCTGCACTGGACCCCTCGATTGCGGAAGGGATCGTCGAAGCGCGCATCTGGCCCGTAAGCACCGCGGCGCTCATTGGAATCTTTGCCGTGGCCGCGTTTGCGATTCACTTCCTCATTGCCAATCGCTACGGTTATTTTCGAGATGAACTCTATTACGCCGCCTGCGGACAGCACCTTGCCTGGGGCTATGTCGATCAGGCGCCGCTCATCGCGTTGATCGCCTGGTTTGCGCGACGGCTTCTCGGAGATTCGCTCTTTTCGTTGCGCTTTTTCCCGGCTCTTTCCGCTGCCGCCAGAATTCTGCTGGCGGCCTGGATGGTGCGCGAATTCGGCGGGCGCCGGTTTGCTTACGTGCTCGCCGCGACCGCGGTCTTTTTCTGTCCCATCTACCTGACCATGGACGGCTTTCTTTCCATGAATTCGTTTGAATCGCTTTTTTGGATGGCCTGTGTGGCCGTGGCCATGCGCATCGCCAAGGGCGGCTCGCCTCGGCTGTGGCTGCTTTTCGGACTGATCGCCGGCGTGGGAATTCTGAACAAGCATTCCACGTTGATTTTTGGCTTGGCGATTTTTCTCGGTCTTTGGATCAGTTTCGGGACACGCTACCTGCGAAATGCGTGGATCTGGCTCGGCGCTTTGCTCTCCTTCGTCATCTTCCTTCCCAACCTGCTGTGGGAGATCAAGTATCACTTTCCGACCATCGAAATTCTGCGCAATGTGGCGCAGTATAAAAACGCTCCGGTCTCCTGGTATGGTTTTATCGCCGAGCAGGCCTTGCTGGTGCACCCGCTTGCCGCTCCGGTGTGCCTGGCCGGGCCTGTGGTTCTTCTTCAGCAAGCGCTCGTACCGATTTCTAGGCTGGACGTATCTTTTTGTTCTCGCGCAGATGCTGATCTTGCGGGGCCGTATCTACTATCTGGCGCCGATCTATCCCATGCTGTTTGCGGCGGGGGCGGTGTGGATCGAAAGCCAGATCGAAGAGCGCAATTGGCAATGGGCGAAGCAGGCGATCCTGATCCCGCTGTCCATCGGCGGAATCGTGGCTGCGCCGCTCGCGCTGCCGATTCTGCCCGTCGAGGCTGCGGCTTCTTATTCCAATTTCTGGGACATCCACAAAGTTCGCGTGGAAAATTACGATTCGGGCCCGTTGCCGCAGTTCTTTGCCGACATGTTCGGCTGGCGCAATCAAGCCGCGGTAGTGGCTTCGGTCTATCGCAACCTCTCGGACGAAGACCGTTCGCGCACCGCGATTCTGGCCTCGAACTACGGCGAAGCGGGCGCCATCGACTATTTTGGCCCGGCCTACGGCCTGCCGCGCGCCATCAGCCCGCATAACAATTACTACCTGTGGGGCCCCGGAGAATTTTCGGGCGACGTGGTCATCGCGGTGGGCATGGACACGGACAAGTTGGGAATGCTTTTCGCCGACGTCGAGAAAGTCGCCACGATCAGCGATCCCTACGCCATCCCCGATGAAAATAATCTGCCCGTGTACCTCTGCCGCAAGCCACGCGTGCCTCTCTCGCAAGCGTGGCCACGCCTGAAGTTCTTTGGCTAGACGCCCAGCACGGTCACCAGTTCACGAACCGAAGCCGCCGACTTCTTGAGCGCCGCATCTTCTTCCGGCGGTCAGCTTGATTTCGATGATCTTTTCGGCGCCCTTCTCGCCCAGCTTCACGGGAACGCCCATGAAGAGGCCGTTGATCCCGTATTCGCCCTGCAGGTAGACGGCGCAAGGCAGGATCTTTTTCTTGTCTTTCAGAATCGCTTCCACCATTTCCAGAATCGCCGCCGAAGGCGCGTAGTATGCCGAGCCCGTCTTGAGCAGGTTGACGATCTCAGCGCCTCCCTTGCGCGTGCGATCCACGATCGCCGCGATGCGCTCCTTGGAGAGGAGCTCGAGAATGGAGATTCCCGCCACGGTGGAGTAGCGCGGCAGCGGCACCATGTCGTCGCCGTGGCCTCCCAGTACAAACGAATGCACATTTTCCACCGAGACTTCAAGTTCCTGCGCCACGAATGTGCTCATGCGCGCGGAATCGAGCACGCCGGCCATGCCGATGACGCGACTCTTCGGGAAGCCGCTGACCTTGAACGCGGCCTGGGCAATCGCATCCATCGGATTGGTCACGACAATGAGAATGGCATTGGGCGAATGCTTCGCCACGCCCTCGACCACGCCCTTGACGACGTCGTAATTCGCGCGGAGGAGATCGTCGCGGCTCATTCCCGGCTTGCGCGGAAAACCCGCGGTGATCACCACGATGTCGCTATTGGCGGTCGCCTCGTAATTCCCGGAGGCCGTGGAGATTCCCTGTACTCGCGCATCGGTCCTGCCGATGGGCGTAGACTCCGCCAGGTCCAACGCTTTCCCCGCGGGAACGCCCTCGAGGATGTCGGTCATCACCACGTCCGCGAGCCCGGAATCGACGATGCGTTGCGCCGTCGTCGAGCCCACGAACCCACCGCCCACAACTGTAACTTTCTTCCGCATTCCTAGCTCCTTCGTGAAGTTGGGATAGTTTCCGTCGCAGGGATTTTCGTCAGCGCGACTTTTTTGACGCGACTCTCGCCGCGGCCGCTAATCCGCTGCGACGCCGGTCTGCATGTTTTCGATAATGGCCGTTGCGAATTCGGAGGTGCGCAGCTTCTTGGCACCTTCCATGAGACGTTCCAGGTCATAGGTGACGCGCTTCTGGCCGATGGTCTGCTCGATCCCATCCTGAATGAGGCGCGCCACTTCTTTCCATCCCATGAAGTCAAACATCATCGCGCCCGAGAGCATCACCGAACTCGGATTGATGACGTCCTTATCGGCATATTTCGGCGCGGTGCCGTGCGTGGCTTCAAAGATGCCGTAGCCATCGCCGATATTGGCGCCCGGAGCCATGCCCAGGCCGCCGACCTGCGCCGCGGCGGCGTCGGAGATGTAATCGCCATTCAGATTGGGCGTGGCCAGCACCTGATATTCGTCGGGGCGGGTCAGGATCTGCTGAAAGATGGAGTCGGCAATGCGATCGTTGACCATGATTTTCTGTTTCCACTGGCCTTTGCCGTGGCTGGCGGAAATGGAATCGATGACGCCCTTTCACCTCGGCGTAGATCTCCTGGCGCATCTTTTCCGTGCCCTGCTGCAGGCCGGGTTCGATCATGGCCGCGTTCTGCTCGACGCTCACATTGGGATTCTTGTCGAGATTGTCCAGAATCCAGCTTTCGCGCTCGGTCACGATTTGCGCGCGGAACTCATCGCGAGCGATCTCGTAGCCCCAATCGCGAAATGCGCCTTCGGTAAATTTCTGAACGTTTCCCTTGTGCATCAGGGTGACCACGCGGCGCTTGTTTTCAATGGCGTGCTGGATGGCGCGGCGCACCAGTCGCTTGGTGCCAAACGGAGAGATGGGCTTGATGGTGATGGCGGAATCGGTGCGGATCTGCTTGGGCCCGCCGCCGAGCATGTCCTTATTCAGGAAGTCGATCAGCTTCTTTACTTCCGGCGTGCCGGATTTCCACTCGATGCCGATATAAACGTCTTCGGTATTTTCGCGGAAGATGACGATGTCCATGCGCTCGGGATGGCGCGACCGGAGAAGGAACACCGGGGAAATAACGCACCGGACGAACGCAGGCGTAGAGATCGAGAATCTGCCGCAGCGCCACGTTCAGCGAGCGGATGCCGCCGCCGACGGGAGTGGTGAGGGGCCCCTTGATGGCCACGCGAAAATCGCGCGCGGCGTCGACCGTCTCTTGCGGCAGCCATTCGTGAAATTTGTTGAAAGCTTTTTCGCCGGCAAAGACCTCAAACCAGACGATGCGCCGCTTTCCGCCGTAGGCGCGCTCCACGGCCGCGTCAAACACGCGCTGCGAAGCCTTCCAGATGTCGCGGCCGGTGCCGTCACCTTCGATAAACGGAATAATAGGCCGGTCCGGAATGAGAAACTTTCCGCCGGAGTATTCAATGGCCTCGCCATCGTGCGGCACTGGCAACGAGTTGTACGACGATTTCATCAGTTCCACCTCGGTAATTTGCGCAAGTTTTCGATGTTGCCTGCGGACTCAGGGCAAGCCAAAAACAATAACATAAGGAGCGAACATAGGGAACGCGCCAGCGCATCTCCTCGGCGGAGCGAGTGTTGCGGAATACACGGCGTTGGCGCACGATGCCGGATGCTGTTAGCATGGCCCGCGTTCAGGCACCAAGCGAGGTCCCAAAACGATGCGAATACTCGAACACTTCCGGCCGCTGGCATTGCTCGTGCTGCGATTGAGCATCGGGGTCATTTTTGTGCAGCAGGGATATCTGAAACTTTTTGTCAGTCGGGCGGTTTTCCTCAAGCTCTTCCCCTCCTGGGGCTTTCCGGCGTATTTCGCTTATGTTGCCGGGGCCATGGAGTTCTTTGGCGGCATGCTGCTGATCATTGGCCTGGGCACCTGGCTGATCGGGCTGATGTTCGCCATCGAAATGGGCGTCGCTCTGGTGACGGTGCACATTCCACATGGGGGCTGGCGCGACGTGCACGCCACGGGACTCGTCCTGCTGCTGGGCGCGGGATCGTTTGCGCTGGCCACGGTGGGCGCGGGGCCCTGGTCGATGGACGAGCAGAAGCGAAGCGGGTCGCGCGGTGGCGGCAGCGGTTCGCGAGGAAGATGACGACGCGCGGCTGAAGTTCCCTTCCCAGAAATCTTCCAGAGGGCAGGTACCCCCCCACCCTATTTTGCGTAAGTGTTCATTCTGCATGGCTTCCAGTCCAACAAATTGCGCAAGTGTTCATTTCAGAGGAGTTGCGCGAAGAAATCTGGAAGTGTTCATTCTGCAAGACTTGACGAGAGTCGCGGGTTTTGGCTTTGTGGCCGAACTGAGCGACGGCAATCCAAGAAAAGCAGCATCGCAGCGAATCGAGTGGATGATGGGAGAGTGAAGCGACAAACCAAAGGCAAAGCCAACTAGGTCGATGGCAAACATAAGCCATGTTATCACATAAGTATATATATGGCAAGCAGTGTTTACTGGCTAGCCATTCGAACACGGAGATATTCCAGAAGACCCGTTCGAACGCGGCAGGGGGTTACTTTCTTCCAGCCTTGCCTGCACCCTTCCCCGGCTTGGCGATTCTCTTTGGCCCACCCGGCACAAGCTTTTTCTCCCGCATATCCACACGGTGCGACGCGTGAAGCTCATGCAAAGGTTGGAGATGGAACTCAGGCGGCAGTTCGACTTCGGTCACGGAGAACCCCCGCGGCGCTATGACGGTGACGCCGAATTTCGTATCCGGGCTTACCTGAGTGATGGACCGGATCTTGCCCTGCCGATCATGCAGAACAGACACTCTCATTGTTATTCCCCTAATCTAGAAATTTTCCAGGCCCGAATAAGCATCAATTGTGACCGGATATCCGCCGGTGTTCGTAATCGTAAGATGGTAGGTTAACGGACCCTGTTGATTGCCCCCCTGGATCACCGATTCGACTTCGACCGGTTCCAGCCTGATCTTGCCGATGTTGAATCCCGTCAAAGTGGGCCGCACCGACCAAGTGACGTATATGTTGTAAGGAGCTCCCCAGACAGCCCAGTGCAGCACATCGCCAGGCTTCATACTCGCTGTGAATTGTTTGACAACGGCCACGCGACAAACCTCCTTTTGATTGGGCAGCGCTGGCGGTTAAGCCGGGGCTTCCATTTTGAGTGCCTTGCCGACGGCATAACGTACACTCACGCCTATCAATATGCAATCTGCAGGCAAGCGGCGAACTATCAGCTGATTCAGGCGGCCACTCTGAAGCCGGTTGGAAGGCGGCGCTACAAAAGAGCTACTCTGCTCTGTGACGCGCGGTGCAAGGCTGATGCGCCGCCTGAAAGGCAAGACGCCCTGAGCTTCAATCGGATGGCGGTTGTACGAAGCCAAAGCAGCGGCGCTAGCCGCGGCCGTTGAAGTTCATGGCCAGATCGACGAGTGTGCGCACGGCTACGCCCGTGCCGCCCTTGCCGGCCCAGGGCTTGGCGTCATCGAGCCACGCGGTGCCGGCGATATCGAGGTGCACCCACGGGGTATCGCCGGTAAATTCGCGCAGGAACCAGGCGGCGCTGATGGCTCCGGCGCCTCGGCCGCTGCCCACATTCTGAATATCGGCGATGGTGCTCTTGATCAGGTCGCGGTAGTCGTCGTCGAGCGGCATGTGCCACATTTTTTCGCCCGCGCGGCGTGCGCTGGCCAGCACGCGTTCGGTAAATGCGGAATCGGTGCCAAAGACGCCGCTGTTCACATTGCCAAGCGCGACGACGATCGCCCCGGTCAAGGTGGCGGCGTCGACCAGATGCGTGGCGCCGAGTTGCCGGGCATAGGCGAGGCCGTCGGAAAGGATCAAGCGGCCCTCGGCATCGGTGTTGATGACCTCGATGGATTTTCCGGACATGGCGATCTGCACATCACCTGGCTTCTGAGCGCGGCCGCCGGGCATGTTTTCGGTTGCCGGGATGACGGCGATGACTTTGACGGCAGGCTTCAGGCGCGCCAAGGCGCGCATGGTCCCGAGCATGGCCGCGCCTCCGGCCATATCGAATTTCATCTTCTCCATATCGTTGGAAGGCTTGATGGAGATGCCGCCGGTATCAAACGTGACGGCTTTGCCGACAAAGCCCAATACGGGCGCTCCCGGCAATGATTTTTCGGGCGTGTAGGTAATCACAATCATGCGCGGGGGTTCGACGCTGCCACGCGCGACGCCCATGCAGCGCACCCATCTTCAGTGCTTCGATGCGCTTTTCGTCGAGAATCTCGATAGCCAGGCCGGCTTCGCGGGCCATGGCCTCGGCCCGGTCGGCAAGCAGGCGCGGCGTGAGCAGGTTGGAGGGCTCGTTGCCAAGCTCGCGGGTAAAGTTTTGCGATTCGGCGATGATGAGGCCGCGATCGATACCGGTCTGCGCGGCGGGATCGAAACCCACCAGCGCCACGGATTCGAGTGGCGGATTTTTCTTGTCGGTGCGGTATTTATCACCGTCGAAATTACCGAGTACGAGGCCCTCGGTAACCGCCTGAGCTGCGTCGGCGCCTCGCTGGGCCTCACGCGAGAGGAAAGCGATCCGCTTCACCGAACGCGCCTTCAGATAGCGCACCGCGGCGGACGCCAGGCGCCGCAATTCCGGCGTGCCGAACTTTTCCCGCTTGCCAGCGCCCACCAGAACGACGCGTTGCGCGGCAATTCCCGGAGCAAAGTGGACCAGCGTGAACTCGAGCATCTTGCCGGTCAATTCGCCGGCGGCGGCCAGCCTGGCGAGAGCGCCTCCGGCGGCCTGATCGAGTTCGGCAATCGCGCCTTCGACGGCCTTTCCCTCTTTCTCGGATTCAAAGACGTAACTTACCAACGCCTCGGCCTCGACCTTTGCGGCCGTCCGACTATCCAAAGTGACTTGTATGCTGGTTCCCATCGCTGATCAACGCCTCCGGTATTTGTACATCGCGTCGCTCACTTCGCGCCGTGTTTCCTTTTCGCGTTCGGACGCGCGGCGGTCCCATTCTTTCTTGCCGCGAGCCAGCGCCAATTCACACTTGGCGAGGCCATCACGAAAATAGATTCGCAGGGGGATGAGCGTTAAACCTTTTTGCTGAGTTTTGCCGATCAGCTTTTCGATCTCCTGCCGATGCAGCAGCAGCCTGCGGCGCGAGAGCGGCTCGTGATTGAAGGGCCCGCCGGGGTTGTACTGCGGGATATGGCAATTCACCAGCCAGACGCTGGTGCCGCGCACCTCGGCATAGGCATCGCGCAAATTGGCCTTGCCCTCGCGCAGAGCCTTTACCTCGGTGCCGACCAGGGCCATTCCGGCCTCCATCTTCTCGAGGAGGTGGTAGTTGTAAGAGGCGGCGCGATTCTGGGCAACGACTTCCGCACCCGAGGCATCCTTTTTGTTGGTTTTCTTTCCAGGTTTAGCCACGAATGGCTATCTTAGCGAGCAGTTGCAAGTACGGCAAGGTGCCTTGCTGGGCGTCGAATCGGATGCTACTATGCGGGCCGGTCTCCCGCCCGGCCGATCAGGAAAGCGATCCTGAATTCCCGGCGAGCGAGGAAGCGGAGCGAAAATATCTGGAGTTGTCCCCACCGGAATGAGGAAGGCCTTATTTTTCTTCTGCAAGAGGGCAAGCAAATCTCATCGGCTTTGGATTTCGCCAGTAAGGGCCGCCTAAAGTGAATTGGAGCGAACAAAAAGAAAGCTGCGTCCGCAGCATGGGCGTGCGCGTTTCACTACGCGCACTCAGGGTTGTGCCGCGATATTCAGGCATCTTCGCGATTTCCCTGGCGACGCTGCTCTTGACGGGCTGCCCGAAAGGCGATTCGGAGTTCAACCAGGGGAAAAAAGCCGAGTCTATCGAAGACTACGACTCCGCCGTGGTGCATTACGACCGGGCACTGAAATCCGATCCCCTGAACACAGAGTACAAGCTGAAACTCATGCGCCTGCGCTTCGAGGCGGGACAGTACCACGTCGATCAAGGGCGGAAGCTGCGCGAAAAAGGCGAGCTGCAACTGGCGCTGGCTGAGTTTCAGAAGGCGCTGATGATCGATGCCGCCAGTCCCATCGCACAGCAGGAAATTCAAAACACGATGAACGCGATTGCGGCCAAGAACGCGGCGGACAGAGCTCCCGCAGCCGCGCCCACCGAGGAACAGCCCAAACTGATGGCTGGCCCTCCTGAACTGAAGCCTCTCTCCCGGGCGCCGATCAATCTGAAGAGCACGAACGACTCGCGGGTCATTTTCGATACAGTGGCCAAGCTGGCGGGCTTGACGGTGATTTTCGATCCGGACTTTACGTCGCGGAGAATTCCGGTAGAGCTGACGAACGTAACAATGGAACAGGCTCTGGACATTGTGGCGCTGGAAGCGAAGGCCTTCTGGAAGCCGGTGACCAACGACATCATTTTCGTGGCGCCCGACCAGGCGCAGAAGCGGCGCGACTACGAAGAAGAAGTCGTGCGCACGATCTACCTGAAGAATACGATTCTGCCGCAGGATCTGACGGAGATCATCAACGCCTTGCGGCAGCTGCTCGACCTGCGGCGGGTGCAGCAGATCAATTCGCAGAACGCCATCATCGTGCGGGACACTCCGGACAAGGTGATGCTGGCCCAGAAGATCATCGATGACATCGACAAACCCAAGTCTGAGGTGGTGATCCAGTTCTCGGTGCTGCAGGCGCGGCGCGATCGCGTGCGCGACCTGGGGATCAATCCGGGCACGACCGCGTCGTTGACTTTCGCGCCTCCCAACGCGACCAACACGACGAACTCCTCGACGAACACCGCCGGTACGACCACGACAAACAACGTCGCCGGCCTGACGCTGAATCAACTTCGGAGCCTCTCGACCGGCGATTACAGCATTACGCTGCCCAGCGCGACGGCCACCGCCCTGCTGACCGACAGCCAGACCAGAATCATCGACGATCCGCAAATTCGCATGGTGGACGGACAGGATGCCAAGCTGCGGATCGGCGATCGCGTGCCGGTGGCAACCGGGAGCTTCCAGGCAGGCGTCGGCGTGGGTGCGACGGGAGCGGGCGGGAGCATCGTGAACCCGCTGGTGAACACGCAATTCCAATATCTGGACGTCGGCGTGATCGTGGACGTGACTCCGCGGATCCATCCGGAAAACCGCGAAGTCAGCCTGAAGCTTTCCGTGGAAGTATCGTCGGTTACCGGCACCCAGAGCATCGGCGGAATCAACCAACCGGTGATCAGCACGCGCAAGATCGAGCATGACGTGCGCCTGCAAGACGGCGAAGTGAATATCCTCGGCGGCCTGATCGAACGGACCAACAGCAAATCGGTTACCGGCTGGCCGGGGTTCGCGCAGATTCCCTTCCTGCGTTACTTTACTTCTCAGGAAAATGTCGAGAATGAGGAGCAGGAAGTTCTCATCGTGGTGATCCCGCACATTATTCGCATGCCCGAATATTACGGCGGCAAATCTGCGCAGCATCGCCTCCGGCACAGACACCAATCCGGAGATTCGCCTGGAGTCGGTGGTGATGTCGCCCACGGTAGTTCCCATTGCGGGCAATGGCGCGGCGGGATCGACAGCACCAGCAGGAGCGGCACCGGGCGCGGCGGCTAGCGCACCGCCCGCGGCAGCCGGCGCTCCGGCCAACGGAACACCCGCGACGGCAGCATCGCCCAGCGGAACGGCGCGCCTGGGCTTCGAGCCGGCGCAGATTTCGCTCAAGGCCGGCGAGACGACCACGATTGGCGTGGTCGTACAAGGCGCGCAAGACCTGTACTCGATTCCGATGCTGATGCAATACGATCCGAAGGTGATCTCCGTCGAGGACGTGCGCCAGGGAGGATTCCTCTCGGGCGGACAGCAACCGATCGCCGTGGTGCAGCGCGTGGACAAAGAGCGCGGCCAGGCGATCGTCTCCGGAACGCGCATGCCGAATACGCCGGGAGTGAGCGGCAACGGCACGATCTTCGGCGTGGTGGTGCGCGGAGTGGCTCCTGGAATCTCCACGCTCTCGATCCTGCAGGTTAATGCGCGCGACTCGCAGCAGCGTCCGCTGCAACTGGTAACCAGCGAAGCCTCCGTGAAGGTGCAGTAATAAATCCGTAGGAATCGCGAAGCGGCTTATGCGCCACAAACTCTCCCTGCATCATCACAAACGGGTTGGCCAAGCGGGCATGACGCTGCTCGAGCTGATCATCGCCTGCGCGATTCTGCTCATCCTGGCATCGGCGGCGATGCCGCTGGCGCGCTATACGGTGAAGCGGCAAAAGGAGGCGGAGCTGCATCGCGAACTGCGGGAGATGCGAGACGCCATCGATCGCTACAAAGATGCCGCGGACCGCAATCTGATTCGCGTGGAGGCGGGCAGCGAGGGCTATCCGCCGGACCTGGGTACGCTGGTGAAGGGCGTGGATATGGTGTCGCAAGCAGGCGCGGGCATCGCCGGCGCGACTACGCCGGGGCAACCGATCGCCCCGTCAGCCGGCTTCGGCGGGGCTTTTGGGCTTGGACAAAGTCCGGGCGGACTCAATACCCGGCAAAGTGCGGGACAAACTTTTGGACAAAACAACTCCTCTGGTCAGGATCTGATCCGCCACGTGCGCTTTCTGAGGCGTGTTCCCGTGGACCCCATGACGGGGCATGCCGAGTGGGGCATGCGCTCGGTGCAGGACGATCCGGATACCACGAGTTGGGGCGGCAAAAACGTTTTCGACGTCTTCTCGCTATCGAGCGGAACGGCTTTGGACGGCACGAAGTATGCAGACTGGTAGATCCATGAAATTTACGGCAGCAGACCGAGCCGATCGACCCGCGGAGGTCGGCGCCGCAAAACGCAGGCGCCCGGCCGGCGACGCCTCTCGCGGGTTCACCATGATGGAGCTGATGGTGGTGATTGCCATCATCCTGGTGCTCATCGGGATGGCGGCGGGACGCTACGAAAAATCGGTGATTCGCGCGCGCGAGGCCGTGCTCAAACAGGATTTGCAGACAATGCGCAGCGCTATCCAGCAATACACTTTGGATAAGGCCGCGGCCCCGCAGTCACTGGACGATCTGGTCTCCGCCGGCTACCTGCGCGAGGTGCCTGTCGACCCCATGACGCGGGGGCGCGACTGGCATACCGATTTCGACGACGTACTGCTCAGCACCGAGCAAACTGCGCCGGGCATCGATGACGTGCACTCTGTTTCCGACGCCAGCTCTCCGTTTGAGAACACGCCTTATAATTCGTGGTGATTGCGGTTCCGGCGCGCGGTGATTCCCCATTTCACTTCTGGATAGCGGCGCTCAGACCGCGTCGCGGCCTGCGATGTCTTCATCCCACAGATCCGGGCGCTCCCGAATAAATCGCGTCATCAGGGCAATGCAATCGGCATCTTCCATCAAGCGCACGTCGACGCCACGGGATCGCAGAAAATCGATATTCCCGGGAAAATTCCGATTCTCCCCAACGACAACTCTTTTCACGCCGAACTGAAGAATGGTTCCCGTACACATCATGCAGGGGCTCAGGGTGGTGTACAGCGTCACGCCTTCATAGCGAGCGCGCCGCCCGGCTTTTCTGAAGCAGTCCATCTCGCCATGCGCGATGGGGTCCCCATCCTGAACGCGGCGATTATGCCCCGCGGCTACGACATTCCCGTTTTCGACCATGGCAGCGCCGATGGGAAGCCCACCCTCGTTATACGACTTGAGGGCTTGCTCGTATGCTACGCGCAGGAATCGGAAGTCGGCGTCGGACGCAGGCATACCAGCGATGCTAAAACATTAAGGTGTGTAATCATATAGGCCATGAAACGCGACGGTATCCGAATTACGGCTGTGGTGGCTTCGCTCGGCCTGCTGTTGCTGTTACTTGCGCTCGGCACCATCGGAAGGAGCGCGCAACAGTCGAACCCGGAGGCGAGCGCGCGGACTCCGGACTCCAAGAGCGTCATTCCCCCTGTAATTCCCTCCGTAATTCCCTACTTCATTGCGGAAGGAAGCAAGCGCGCCGTTGGTTATCGTCCAGGGGACCGCGAACTCGCGCTGTGGGCGCTGCAGGCATGGCAGCGAAGCGCAGGGAGTGGTCTTCAATTCGAGCCAGCAGCCAGCGAATCGGCAGCGCTCATTCGACTGTACTGGGCGGAACCCGGCGGCGGAGAGTACGGCGAGACGCAACCGCTGCTGGTGAACGGCAAGCGTGGAGCGGCGGTCTTCATACGGCCCGACATGGAATCGCTGGGCCCCGATATCGCGCGGCGCACCAGGGAAGACGACCTTCTGCGGGAGAGCATCGTTTATTTGACCTGCTTGCACGAGTTCGGCCACGCACTCGGGCTCGACCACACACGAAATTTCGCCGACATTATGTATTTCTTCGGTTACGGCGGAGATATATCCGCATACTTCGGCCGTTATCGCACGCAGATTCACGCGAGGGGCGACATTGCCTCGGCTTCGGGGCTGTCGGATGGCGATGTGAAACGCATCCGGGCAATCTACTTGCGAGAGTGAAGGACGCAAGAATGAGGGGCTGCGAGAATTAAGGGCGCACGACGGCGAATAATTCGGTTCACCCGGAAGGCTCCCGGATGTTATAACGGTGGCCGCCCGGGCGATCAAATGAAACCCCGGTAATGTAATCATACCCGCCGTCGCCGGTGCGCAATCGGCAATCATTCGCCGCGGCCATCGCCGCAGCCATCGCCGGGTCAATTAGGAGAAAACATAATGAAACGTTGGCTTTCCGCGATCGCCGCGATCACCTTCGTGCTCGTAAGCGCGCACAGCATCCGCGCTCAGGACGAGATTACGCTCCTTGCGCCGGGCATCATGCAGGAGCCGATTCAGAAACTGATTCCGGGCTTCGAAGCGAAGACTGGCCACAAGGTTAAGGCGACATTTGGCAATGAAGACGGGACCAAGCAACAGATCATCCGGGGCGAGGCGTTTGACTTGCCGCTGCTTGAAACCACGGGGAAGACGCCCATTGATGCGGTGACCGCCTCGGGCAATGTCGTGGCCGCAAGTGCCACGCCGGTAGCGAATATCTTTGTTGGCGTCGCCGTGCAAAAAGGCGCGCCCAAACCAGACATCTCCACGACGGAGGCGGTGAAACGCATGATGCTCGCCGCGAAATCCATCTCCTATCCCGACCTGGCCGCCCTGCCGGCGTCGGGCATCAGCGTCAACGACACCATCAAGAAGCTGGGCATTGCCGACCAGATGCTACCGAAGACCAAATTCGGCCGGGGCGGCGGCGGGGCCATGACCATGGTCGCCAAGGGCGATGTCGAAATCGGCTTCACGTTCCTCCCTGGAATGACCGATCCGGGCATCGACATTGTCGGAACCATGCCGCGCGAGATCTCTCCTCCAACGGTCGTGATGGGGTTCGTGTCCGCGCATGCGAAGGATGCGGCAGCGACCAAAGAGCTCCTGACGTATCTCTCTTCTCCCGAAGCGGCAGCGGCCTACAAAGCGGCGAAGATGGAACCGGGCCGTTGAACTTCTAACAAGGGCCTCGGCGGCCAGCGGCTGTGCCCAATGTGAGTTGACCTTGCTCACGCACCCGCCCGAAGCGGTTGTGGCTTCTTGCCATATCGTTTCCATATGAAGAGGGCTTCTTGACGGGTTAGCGAGAGACAGCGCGACCCGCTTGGGGCCGGACGGCCACAATTCGATCACAGGACTTCTCAGGACTTCTCAGGACCTATCCGACTTGCGCTGTGGAGGGCCGGTCTGAGCATCGCTTCCGAGTCGCCGACCACTCGTCCGGAATCTGGCCCAGGCGTTTCTTTTCTTCATTGTTGATCCTGGTGGTGGCTCCTTGTGATTTACCGATGGCGGCGACCACAAACCCACTGGACTCGCTGATTTGGGCAGTCCCGTTTTTCTTTGGCCTTTGCCGCAGGCGTGTGAGATGGTATCCCAAAACATAAGCCCGCCCCCGAAGGAGGACGAACCATGAGGATCCTGATCGCAGCGGCTGTCCTAAGCTTCGCTCTAGTTTCCGCTGCACCGCAGTTTCCGGGGGCCCCCACGGGCTTTGACAACAAATCGAACGGCGTGGTCGATGACGCTACGCATCAGGCGGACCAAACGAAATTCGAGGAAGTCGAGCAGCCCAGCGATGGCCTGGGACCACTATACAATGCGCAGTCCTGCAGCGAATGCCACCAGAATCCGATGTCCGGCGGGGCGTCTCAGGTCACCGAATTGCGGGTCGGCCACCAGGGGCCCGACAAACGCTTCCGCAATCCCGAAATCCCGATCGCTCACGGGACCGAAATGATCACTGGCCGGTCCCTTGTGAATGATCGTGCGATTTGCCCGAACGCGGCTTTCCCTGATAAGGAAATTCAAGAACGAGTTCCCGAGACCGAGACGATCCGCACGTTTCGTCTTTCTCTGAACCTTTTGGGCGACGGATTCGTTGAGGCGATTGCCGACGAAACCCTTGTCGATCTTTCCAAGAAACAATGCAAATCTTCACATGGGAAAATCTGCGGTCAGGTTCTCTATGTACCCATCGTCGAAGCGCCTGGACAGATGGGCGTAGGTCGCTTCGGCTGGAAAGATCAGCACGCCAGCCTGCTATCGTTCGCCGGCGATGCGTACCTCAACGAGATGGGCATCACGAATCGCCTGCAACCCAACGAGGTAACGAATCTCTGCACCACGGTCTCCGAGCCAAATGACAAACCTGGGTCAGATGGTCTCTCCGACATTGACCATTTCGCCCGCTTCATTCGTGCAACGAAGGCGCCCACGCGCGATGCGCAGCTCGCCCGCAGCGCGGTAGCACAGAAGGGCCTCGGTCTGTTCGATAAGATCGGCTGTGCGACCTGCCACGTCGAAACATTGACCACCGCTCGCGCGGGGACAAAGATCGACGGCGGAACGTTTACGATTCCCGCCGCGCTTGGCTCCATCACGTTGCACCCGTACGGCGACTTCCTGATGCACGACGTAGGCACCGGCGACGGAATCCTGCAGGCCACGCCCGAGCACTACGGACGCCAGGTCTTCGAGCGGATGTCCGCGTATCTCTCGAAACAAGACTTCGAACGCAGCCGGAACAAGATTCGCACCGCTCCTTTGTGGGGAGTCCGCTTGCGTCCGCGATTGATGCATGACGGTGCTTCCCTAACCCTTCTCGAAGCTGTCACGCGACACGGCGGCGAGGCCAAGCAGGTCATTCAACAATTCGAAAAATTGAAACGTGCCGACCAGGATGCCGTCATCGAGTTCTTGAAGTCACTGTGAACTATCCGCCCCTCCTGGTCGGATGTGCTTGAAGCCTGGGGCGGGTGTGCTATGACGGCAAGTAGTAGGACCAACAACCCGAATTAAGTCCGGTTCACCCGTTCGGCAGGATGACGGCACGTCCCTGAATCTTGCCGTCGTGGAGGAGGAGGCGCATTCGCGGAAGCCCTTAAAGCCTTCGTCGTGCACGGCTTCGGCGGCGCGGAGCCCAGCCGGGGAGGGCCGACAATGACGATCCGGCGGTTAGTCTTAAATTCCGTTACGAGATCCGCCACAAGTGCAGAAGTTTTCACGTTGTTCCCCCGGCTCGTCCGATCCACCAGAATGGCTTGCACCGGGCAAGACGTCACAGCTCACAGGACCTGCTGGTGCAGCGAATCGTCGGGGTTAGGATTGTAGATGAGCGCCTCCTCGGCGTTCAGTCTGAGGACAGTCGGTGCGAGCGGGACACATTGCGCTTCCACCTAACCGAAAAGTTATGGGGAGTCCTGCTCGATGATATTTTGTTTTTCTACCTCCGCTACGACAATTTTGACCAGTTGCTCGATCGCTTTCAGTTCGGACTTGATCTCAAACGCATTGGTGATTCCCGTCCACACCAGTTCTCCCTCGGGTTTTGCGGTGGAATAGAGATTCACTTCCACTTGCGCAATTTTCTCTGTTTTCATATAGCCAGGAGAATAGACGACCGGGTACACGGTGCTGTAATAGCCATCAAAGGTTCTGGAATAAGGCATTGGACTATAAGCCAGGCCGGGAACGTGGGTCGTTTTATCGTTCCTTTTTGTCAAGCGCGCGACCACGATTGCATCAAATCCCTGTTCTCGTACCAAGGCCTTCAAATCATTTTTCTGGATAGGGGCAACATCGCGCGCCATGAATGCATAACTGGGTTCAACCTTTAGTCCTGGCCGCCTAATTGCCGCAACCAATTGATCCTCGAATTCCAAGCGATTCTCGGCCTTCCCATTGAGGGCCAGCACCAGAATATTCCCGAAGGGCCCGCCGATGTAGCTCGGGTTCTTCCAACTCAGTTCCAGCGCCGGCGAACCGGCGGGCAATAACGGCAGGCAAGCCAGAAGGGAAATGAGCAACACTGATGCTTTTCTCAAGTTCGTTCCTCAGAATTGCCGGTCACTGGCAGGAACCGCTGTTGACAAATTGGTTGGCGGTAGCCATGGAAGCCAGTAAATGTGCACAGGGACGCCAACCTCGATTGCACCGCAGCAGCTTGTTGTGCGCACATTGGAAACCTCCTGTCAAAACTAGCCCCGAGGTTCCAAACATGCTGGCTGCCTGAAGGGTATGACCGAGAGCGGCGGCATCCCACTGTCGCTTTTTACAGCATCTGCATCGGTAACAGACGGTCGTGATGGGGTTCGTGTCCGCCCATGCGAAGGATGCGGCAGCGACCAAAGAGCTCCTGACGTATCTCTCTTCTCCCGAAGCGGCAGCGGCCTACAAAGCGGCGAAGATGGAACCGGGCCGTTGAACCTTTAACAAAGGCCGCGGCGGCCAGCGGCTATGACCCATTTTTGTTTGACTCGGCGTGAACGAAAACCAGCAGCGAGGAACTCGTCCCGTTAAAGAGCAAATCGTCTGGCCCACAATTCGATAACGAGTTATCGGGACCTGCCTGGAGTAGTGCGAGGAAGGTTGAAACTTAGTTGGGCTTCTTTGATCCGCCGAGGATTTCCGACGAGCCTCCGAGTGTCGGTTCTCCCTCAATACATTTGTGGCTCGAGGGCCGGGCCGGGAGAAGAGTTATTTCCGCTTGCCCTAAGCGCCTCCCCTTGCCGCTCAGCTTTTTTGCCAGTGAGGCCCAACACCGAATGCAAAAATCATATTCCTTCTGCTCAATGAATTTCTGAGCGCAATCCCGAATCTTGCCGCAGAGGTCACATTTGTAGACGACCATTGGTTCCCTTCCAGTCATGCGACGCAACCCGACTTATCTCGCATCGAGACTACGCTGCAGTGCCGTTCACGCGGCGAACTTTCCAGTTCATCTCTTGTCGATTCCCGATCATCTGAGGCTCGCCGATTTGGCGAATGTTCATCCTCGACCCACGGCGGCACGTGACCTGAAAGATTTGGCCATACGGTGAAGTCACTTCGAACGCTCCATTTTCATTGCGGAGAAACTTGGCTGGGTTGCTCACCTCGATCACATCGTCGGTCATGTTCGTTTCCCTTCGGACTCAATCCAGTTGTGCGATCCAGCCCTTCGGCAAGGCGCTGCTTTTGGGCATCCCCAGCATCGGGGGTCTGGCAAGACTACCGAGTCTATGCCAGGGGGGAACTGTCAGTTTTGACAGGGCCCACACAGGTCGCGCTGTCCGCAAAAGTGCGTGGTTCTTTCGATTGCAGCGTGGGAGGAGGTCCCGTTTTCCGTGCGTATACGCCGACCCAGGGGCATCTTGACCGCCTGTTCAGTCAAGCGTACACTCGGCGCAGCAAATAGTTAGGGGTCAAGACTTTAAAAAACTTCGATAGAGGCAGGTAAATGCGAAACCGGTTCAAGGGCGCCGTCGTGGGCCTAGCGGTACTCCTAGTTTCTTCAGTGTTGGTGGTCCAGGTGGCGCGGTCTCAATCTACGCAGGGAAATGAGGCAAAATCTCCATGGAAGTTTTACCCGAAGGATAGCGCCGTTGGGGACGGCGGACCGGCTCCAAAGCGCGATCTGACAGGGACTTGGGCGGGACCAGGGTCGAGCCCGGCGGTTCCACGAGGCGGAGCGCCGGAGAAGCCCACGCTGACGCCTCTGGGACAACAATTAATGAGCCAGGCCAAACCGATCGGAAGGTATAGCCCGGCGGGTACCAACGACCCTCATGCCCGGTATTGTGATCCGGTTGGATTCCCGCAGAACGCCTACAACGAAGCACGCGGACTTACGATCGCCACGATGCCCGACCGGGTCGTGCTTTTGCTGCAGTACATGAACGTTTGGCGCGAAGTCTGGACGGATGGGCGCGCGCTGCCGACTACCGCCGGCGGGACTGGAAAAGATGCGCTCGACCCGACGTACAACGGATACTCGGTAGGCCATTGGGAGGATGACTACAACTTCGTCGTCGATACCACGGGGATGGACGACAGAACCTGGGTCACCTCCGCCGGATTGCCGCATACCGTGAATGCGCACGTACAAGAGCGCTACACGCGCGTCGATCACAACACGCTCAAGGTATCTTTGACGATTGATGACCCGACGATTTATACGAAGCCTTTTTCGCTCGGGACATACAATTACCGGTGGATTCCAAATCAGAAATTCGACGACTTCAGCTGCATACCATCGCAGGTTATCAAGTACCTGCAGGAGTTGGGCGATCCGGCTGGCAGCGATCCCAATGCGCCCCAACAACGTCTTGGTGGAAGGCCGGAGTAAGGCAAGCCGAAAGGGCCAAGTGCCCCTGGCGTTCAGTCTTGGCAAGGCAAATTTCAATACCCGGAGGAGCAGAATGAAGATGAATACGAAGGTGCTAGCGTTCGCTGCAGTGATCGCCGGCGTTCTCACGATGGGCGCTCCGCTATTCGCACATCACGGCGATGCGGCGTACGACGAGAGCAAGCCAGTGATCCTGAAGGACGCCGTCGTCACTGAGTACGCCTGGATGAATCCGCACACGTTAATCAAGGCCGACGCTAAAGACGACAAGGGCAAGGTGCAGCATTGGACCGTGGAAATAGGCAGCACGCCGTCCATGACCCTGCTCGGCTGGAGCCGGGTTACGATGAAGCCCGGAGACCTGATCACGCTCTACGTGTGGCAATCCAAGACCGGCCTGACGGTTGGGCGCCTCAATAAGCTCACTTTGGCCGACGGCACGACGTTGACGGATCGGGATAACGCGACTCCCTCCCGATACTAAGGGACACTTTCCGCCGGTGTGAGCGCGCCGCTCGTCGATGTGACGGCGCGCTCATACCAGGCCCTCAAGCCAGCGGAATCCGCTCGGAAACGATCCCCAATTCCTGCGTGAACCTAAGTTAAGCCAATTAAACTAAGTTGACGGTTCCGCCCTAAGTGACGTAAAATGATTGTTGACTAGATTGGTCAAGATTAGGCTGACAGCTCAGCCAAGTGACCCGAACATGTTCAGGCTAAACAAGCTTACCGACTACGCGATCGTCGTAATGACGTATATCGCCAGCAGCCCCGAGCTATCGCTGCACTCGGCGCGAGAGTTGGCCGAGCATACCCAGCTGCCGGCAGCGACCGTGGGCAAAATCCTAAGGGAGCTGCTGGACCACGAACTGGTCGTTTCACACCGGGGCATCAAGGGCGGTTATACCCTGGCCCGCACGCCGGACGAGATCTCGTTGGCCGAAATCATTGCCGCGCTCGAAGGGCCGGTGGGCTTCACCGAGTGCAACACCACTCACGGATGTTGCGACTTGGAACCGTCATGCACCATTCGTTACAACTCAGGGGTTATTGGCAGGACTTTGCAGGATGCGCTGGATCATATCCATTTGTCTGACCTTACCCGGCCGCTAAGTCTGGTGGCTTTGGGAGGCGGGGGCGGGAACGTCGTATCCATTACGCTGGGCTCAGGGAGAGAGTAATGACCACGATTAATGCAATTCAGGACCTCACGAATCAGGAATACAAGTGGGGTTTTATCACCTCGGTGGACGAGGACAAGATTCCAAAGGGGTTGAATGAGGACGTCGTCCGGCTCATCTCGGCGAAGAAGGAAGAGCCCGAGTTCATGCTGGAGTGGCGGCTGAAGGCGTATCGCCACTGGGCCACGCTCGAGAAGTCGAACGCCGAGCCGACTTGGGCGAACGTGAAGTATCCGCGGATCGACTATGACGACATGGTGTACTACTCGGCTCCGAAGAAGAAGCCGAGCCTGAAGAGCCTCGACGAAGTCGATCCCGAGGTGCTGCGAACGTATGAGCGGCTGGGCATTCCGCTGCTGGAGCAGCAGAAACTGGCGGGCGTGGCCGTGGACGCGGTGTTTGACAGCGTCTCGGTGGCTACGACGTTCAAGGACAAGCTGGCCGAGCAGGGCGTCATCTTCTGCTCATTCTCAGAGGCGGTGCGGAACCATCCCGACCTGATCAAGAAATACCTGGGATCGGTCGTGCCGTACACGGACAACTTTTTTGCGTCGCTGAATGCGGCGGTTTTCAGCGATGGCTCCTTCGTCTACGTGCCCAAGGGCGTCCGCTGCCCCATGGAGCTTTCCACTTATTTCCGTATCAATGCGGCGGAGACGGGGCAATTCGAACGCACGCTGATCGTCGCGGACGAAGGCGCTTACGTCAGCTATCTGGAAGGCTGTACGGCGCCGATCCGGGACGAGAACCAGCTGCACGCCGCGGTGGTTGAGCTCGTGGCGCTCGACAACGCCACGATCAAATACTCGACGGTGCAAAACTGGTATCCCGGCGACAAGGAAGGCAAAGGCGGAATCTACAATTTCGTCACCAAACGCGGCAAGTGCCTGGGCCGCAATTCGAAGATTTCATGGACGCAGGTGGAGACCGGATCCGCCATCACCTGGAAATATCCCAGCTGCATTCTGATGGGCGATAACTCGGTGGGCGAATTCTACTCCGTGGCCCTGACCAACAACTATCAGCAGGCCGATACCGGCACGAAGATGATCCATATCGGCAAGAACACCAGCAGCACGATCGTCTCCAAGGGCATTTCGGCGGGGCACGGGCAAAACACCTACCGCGGCCAGGTCAAAATCCTGAAGGACGCCACCGGATCGCGCAATTACACGCAATGCGATTCCCTGCTGATTGGCGATAAATGTGGCGCGCACACCTTTCCGTACATCGAAGTGAAGAATGCCAGCGCGCGTATGGAGCATGAGGCGTCCACCTCGAAAATCGGTGAGGACCAGATTTTCTACCTGCGGCAGCGCGGCCTGACCAGCGAGGAAGCCGTCTCCATGATCATCAACGGTTTCTGCAGGCAAGTCTTCCGCGAATTGCCGATGGAGTTTGCCGTGGAGGCACAGAAACTGCTCAGCATCAGCCTGGAAGGAAGTGTCGGATAACGATGAGCATCCTCGAAATCAAGAATCTGCACGCCAAAATCAACAATCACGAAATCCTCAAGGGGATCGACCTCGCAATCAACGCCGGCGAGGTGCATTCCATCATGGGGCCGAATGGGTCGGGCAAAAGCACGCTGGCCCAGGTGCTGGCGCGGCGCGAATCCTATGAGATCACCGAAGGCCAAGTCCTGCTGAACGGCAAGGACCTGCTGGCGATGAAGCCCGAAGAGGCTGCGTGCGAAGGCCTGTTCATGGCCTTTCAATATCCGGTGGAGATTCCGGGAATCAGCAACGCGTATTTCCTGCGTGCGGCGCTGAACGCGGTGCGCAAATACCGCGGCCAGGAAGAGCTGGACGCCATTGATTTTCTGCCCATCCTGAAAGAGAAGATGCGCCTGCTGGAGATGGATGAGCGATTCCTGAGCCGGCCGGTGAACGAAGGCTTTTCCGGAGGCGAGAAGAAGCGCAACGAAATCGTGCAGATGGCGGTGCTGGAACCCAAGATGGCCATCCTCGATGAGACCGACTCCGGCCTCGACATCGACGCGCTCAAGATCGTCTCCAAGGGAGTGAACTCGATGCGCGGTTCGGACCGCGCCATTCTGCTGGTGACGCACTATCAGCGGCTGCTGGACTACATCGTTACCGACTACGTTCATGTGCTGGTGGACGGCAGGATTGTGAAATCCGGCGGCCCGGAACTGGCGCTCGAATTGGAAGAGAAAGGTTACGCCTGGACTGAGGACGCGTCAGCTGCTGCGTCCCGGTAAGGGCATGGGATCAAAACAAGCGATGGCAATTACATCCACAGAACGGATCAGCAACTACCTCGACGCGTTCAACGACTTTAATGGCCGCACCAAGCAGCCCACGTGGACGCGTGAGTTGCGCGACCGCGCCTTCGAGCGCTTTTGCGAGGCCGGCTTCCCTACTGTCAAAGATGAAGACTGGCGCTTTACCAATGTAAACGCGATTGCGCAGACGCCGTTTGCGCTCGCCAGCGACGCCCGTAAGTCCGCCGCGGTTGACGCCGCCAAGCTCGCGCCATTTCGCATTCCCGGCGCGGCCTGTCAATTGGTCTTCATCAACGGGCGGTTCGATGCCGGCTTATCGGACATGGGCAGCTTGCCGAAAGGCGTTCAGGTAGAGAGCCTGGCGCATGCGCTGGCCAAGGGTGACACCCGAGTCGAAAGCCACCTGGGCCGCTACGTCAACATCGAGCGCGACGCTTTCTGCGCCCTGAACACGGCCTTCATGGAAGATGGCGCATACGTTTATCTGCCGCGCCGGACGGCGATGAAAAAACCGATCTGCCTGCTGTTCGTTTCGCTTTCCGGCGATCGCCCGCAGATGACGCACCCGCGCAACCTGATCGTGGCGGAGCAAGAGACGGAAGCCAACGTGGTGGAGGATTACATCTCCTTCGGCACCGGCGCCTTCTTCTCCAACGTGGTGACGGAACTGGTCGCGGGCGAAAACGCGGTGATCTCGCACCACATGATCGAGCGTGAAGACCGTCAGGCCTTCAACATCTCGACGCTGCGGATGCAGCAGGCGCGCAGCACCAACGTGAGTTCGCATTCCATACTCCTGGGCGGCGGCCTGGTGCGCAACAACGTGCACCCGGTGCTGGCCGGCGAAGGCAGCGAATGCCTGATCAATGGGTTGTTCATGGGCTCCGGCAACCAGCACATGGATAACTACATGCTCGTGGAACATGCCAGCCCGCATTGCAGCAGCCGGCAGTTCTACAACGGGATTCTCGACGGGCACTCTCATGGCGTGTTCCACGGGCGCATCATCGTCCACAAGGACGCGCAGAAGACCGACGCCAAGCAGACCAATCGCAACTTGCTGCTCTCCGACGATGCGCAGATCGATACCAAACCGCAGCTCGAGATCTACGCCGACGACGTGAAATGCACGCACGGCGCCACCATCGGACAAGTCGAGGAGAACGCTCTCTTTTACCTGCGCTCCCGCGGCATTTCGGAAGATTCCGCGCGCAAGCTGCTGCTGCTGGCGTTCGCGAGCGAATGCCTGGTACCGCATGAAATGCGAGCCGGTACGCGACTACCTGGAAACCGTGGTGCGGGAATGGCTGCCCGCGCATTCCACGGCCACACACGCGAAAGCGGCATCCGCGGGAGAAGCCGAGAGGCGATGGCAGGAGGTCGGATGACGACTGCCACAAATACCGTTCGCTCGGCACAGCCCGCCACCCATCACGGATCTCGATGTACAGAAGCTTCGCGCCGATTTCCCCATTCTGAGGCGGCTGGTTCACGGCAAGCCTCTCGTGTATCTCGACAATGCCGCTACCACGCAGAAGCCGCAAGCCGTCATCGATGCGCTGGTGAGCTACTACACCAACGAAAACGCCAATATCCATCGGGGTGTGCACACGCTTTCGGAGGAAGCCACCGAAAGCCATGAAGAGGCGCGCGGCGTGGTGCAACGCTTCCTGAACGCCGCCGAGCCGCGCGAAATCATCTTCGTTCGCGGCGCCACCGAAGGCATCAACCTGGTGGCGCAGACCTGGGGTCGAACCAACGTCGGCGCCGGAGACGAGATCGTCATCACCGCCATGGAGCACCACTCCAACATCGTGCCGTGGCAGATGCTTTGTGAAGAGCGCGGCGCGAAGCTGCGAGTTGCGCCGATTAATGACGCCGGCGAGCTTCTGCTGGACGAATTCGAGAAACTGCTCGGGCCACGGACGAAATTAGTGGCTATCGGCCACGTTTCGAACGCGCTCGGCACGGTAAATCCGATCGGCAAGATCATCGAAATGGCGCACCGCCGGAAAGCTCGCGTGCTGGTGGACGGCGCCCAGGCTGTCCCGCACATTGCCGTGGATGTGTGCAAGCTCGATTGCGATTTTTACGCCTTCTCGGGCCACAAAGTGTACGGGCCGACGGGGATTGGCGTCCTCTACGGCAAAGCGGAACTGCTGGAAGCGATGCCGCCATACCAGGGCGGCGGCGACATGATCAGCTCCGTTACCTTCGAGAAGACGATGTACAACCGCCTGCCTTTCAAATTTGAAGCCGGCACGCCGGACGTCTCCGGCGCGATCGGACTGGGCGTGGCGATCGAGTACGTGAATGCCGTCGGCATCGCTCCTATCGCCGCGCACGAGCATCGGGTGCTCGCCTATGCCACGGAGCGGCTGCAGTCGGTTCCCGGTTTGCGCTTGATTGGCACGGCCAAAGATAAAGCGGGCGTGCTTTCCTTCGTGCTCGAGGGCATCCATCCCCACGACATCGGCACCATTCTCGATCAGGAAGGCATCGCGATCCGCACGGGCCACCATTGCGCTCAACCATTGATGCAGCGCTTTGGTATTCCAGCCACGGCGCGAGCCTCGCTGGCGCTCTACAACACCGTGGAGGAAATTGACGCGCTGGTGACGGGGCTGCACAAAGTGCAAGAGGTATTCGCCTGATGGCCGATCTACGCGACCTTTATCACGACGTCATCCTGGAACACAGCAAGCGTCCGCGGAATTTTCGCACGCTCGAAGGCGCGAATTGCAGCGCCGAGGGCTTTAATCCGCTCTGCGGCGATCACTTTACCGTCTTTCTTCAAGTAGGTGACGGCAAGATCCGCGATATCTCTTTTCAAGGCTCCGGCTGCGCGATTTCCAAAGCTTCGGCCTCCATGATGACGCAAGCCCTTAAAGGCAAGAGCACCGAGGAGGCGGAAGCCTTCTTTCAGAAATTTCACGACGTGGTCACCGGAAAAAACGACGTGGAGTCGGACGATCTGGGCAAGCTGGCCGCTTTTGCCGGCGTTTCGGAGTTCCCCGTGCGCGTGAAATGCGCCACCCTGGCGTGGCACGCATTGCGCGCCGCCTTGCAGGGTGAGCAGCAGGCCGTTTCAACCGAATAGAAATCCCGAGGAGCAAGTTATGTCGAGCGATGCCGTCGTGCTCAGTCGCGACTGTGAAGCCACTCAAGTTCCCTACGGAGGCGTAAAGGTACTGCCGGCGGGAACGCGCGTGAGAGTGATGCAGTCGCTCGGCGACAGTTTTACTGTGACGACCGAACGGGGCGAAATGATGCGCGTCGATGCAAGGAACGCTGACGCGCTGGGACGCGCGACACCGCAGCCTTCGGCAGCGGCTGCGCCCGTCGAATTCAGCGAAAAGCTGGTCTGGGACCAGTTAAAGACGGTCTTCGATCCGGAAATCCCGGTGAATGTGGTTGATCTCGGACTGATCTACGCCTGCCAGATCACGCCGGTCGATGGGCCTGCCGGCAGCGGCCACAAGATCGACGTCAAAATGTCGATGACGGCGCCCGGCTGCGGCATGGGAGACGTGCTGAGGGCCGATATCGAGCGGAAATTGTCCGCGTTGCCGGCGGTCAAGGAAGTTCATGCTGAGATCGTGTTCGAGCCGCCGTGGAATCCCGGGCGAATGTCAGAAGCCGCTAAATTGCAATTGGGGCTCGACCTCGACTCCGGTTCTTCCCTTCCGATGTACCCCCGCTGAGCAACAAAAGCGAACAGGCCATCACTTGGCGCAGCCCTTGCGGGCTTGCTCGAACTGCTTGAAGAGCCGCGCCGCACCCTGCCCTTCGAGCGTGCGCATGACGTGGCCTTGTCCCTTTTCCTCGCTGAATTCGACGACGAATCCCTGCTTGCGAAACTGTGCGGCCTGCTGCTGCTCGCTTTGCAGCCAGCCCTTATCCATTTCACCCGCGTACATGTAGATACACATCTTCGCAAGCGCACGCATGCGCTGCGGCGTGGCATCCGGCAGGTAGCCAGGAAGTCCGGTAACAGATAAGAAATATTGCGGATAGGAAGCCGCAATATGAAAGGCGCTGAGCCCGCCATTAGAAACCCCGGCGATATGAAACTTGTTATCCAGAACCTTGTAATCGGCCAGGAGCTTCACGATAAATTCCGGAAACACACGCGCGCCTTCCTCGAAAAACAGCTGCTCGTTCGGCGCGGCCGGCACGATGACGATGTAACCCAGGCTTTCGGCCTGTGCGCGCCAGTTACGCTGCGTCGTGCCCTCGACCGTATCCATCGTCTGCGGCCCTCCCGGAAAGGCGAGGATCGCGGGATAGGCTTTCGCCGGATCGTAACCCGCAGGAAGCACGACTTTGTACTCGACTTTTGTTCCGGCGATCTCTTTCACTTTGTCCAGAACTTCCGCGGCAAGCGGCTGGGCCAGAAACATTACGGCAACAGAGCCAGCGAACAGGAATCTTGAGCACGCACCACGGCGTGAGAGCATTCTTGTGTCTCCCCTCGATGGATCCAGCTGCAACTGATGCCGGGCCTGCCGGACTTTCCGTGCCTAGGCTGGCACAGGATCTAAGCGCAGGCTTCGTTCATGTCCGGAGTCGTATCTTCGAGCTGGTTCCGCTCCGACCAGAAATCCGGAGCAGACCAGTTCAAAGCTGAAAGGCAAAACAAAGTGAAAGCGGTCCCAAAACCTGATTTTGCGGGCCACTTTGTTGGGTAGGTAGACCTTCACATATTGGCCTTCCCTCAGGCCCGCGGCCACACCCTCGGCCACAATCGTTGCGTCCGTGAGGCCAACGCTCGCGAAGCTAATCTGCAACTGCCTCTGTAGCGCCAGAGCGACCATGCATTCGGTTGTCTTCCCGGACTTCCCATTCCAGATATCTGACCAGGTCACGTTGATCTTCATAACTCCTCCCAGACTAATCCCGATCCGTGTGGGCTGTGCATTTCAAGCTTAACGCAGGATGGCCAAATAGTCTGCAGCGCGCAGAGATGGCCGCGGAGAAAAATGCAGGGGGAAGTTGCCGCTAGCGCGATTTGTCGGAAGGGGCTTTCGGCGCAGATGGATTGTCCGCCTTACCACTCGCCTTCGGCGCACCAATATGATCCGCGAGTTCATCGCCCGTGAAGCCGAGGGTGAAGCTCTCGTCGATTTCCGGCAACATAGTCGCGTTCCACTGGTTCCATTCCGCCAGGATCTGGTCGTAAGTGCCCTTGCGGCGCTCCTTCAGGTTGGCGCGCTCCATGGGATCGTCGACCACATTGAACAAGAAGGTGTTTTCGAGAATTTTCAGGTACTTGAAATCACCGTCGCGCGCGGCCCGCTGCGCATTCGCTTTGTAGCGCCAGAATAGAGTGCGCGGAATCGGGTCCCGTATTCCCTCTCAACACCGGCAGCAGGTTCATGCCATCGGGTGGAAACTCCGGATCGGGCGATGTTCCCGCCGCGGCAAGCAGCGTCGGCAGCCAATCCATGCTGATCGCCACCTGATCCGTCGTGCGGCCTTGCGGAATGCGAGCCGGCCAGCTGATCACCGCGGGAATGCGCAGGCCGCCTTCGAGCAGTTCCGTCTTCCTGCCGGTGAAGGGCCAGGTATCGGCGAATCGCTCGCCGCCATTGTCGCTGGTGAAAATGACGATGGTGTTGTCGGTCAGGCCGTTGGCATCGAGCGCCTGCAAGACGCGGCCGATTTGCGCATCCATCGCTTCAATCATGCGTTGGTATGTCTTTTGCGTGCCGCCGTCGAAATCGTTCAAATCCGAATAGCGGAGGCGGCTCGACTCGGCTTCGTCTCCGGGCGCTTCCCAGGGCCAGTGTGGCGCATTGAAATGGAGGCTGAGGAGGAAGGGTTGACCCGATTTCGCATAGCCATTGACCACGTCCACCGCCCGGCCGCCGAGTAGATCAGTCAAGTAACCCGTCTGATCGACTGCAACATCGTCGTCCCAGAGATCGTCCCGGTGATCGGTGCCGGTGTGGAAGTAATAATCGAGCGCGCCGCCGCGAAAGCCGTAGAAATGATCGTAGCCGCTTTTCAGCGGCCCAAACTTTGGCAGGGTGCCGAGGTGCCACTTCCCTATCAAGGTGGTGCCATATCCCGCCCTCTTCAGCACTGAAGGCAAGGTGGGGTGTTCGGGCGGCAAACCTATATCCGGGAAGTTACCGGCCAGAGGCTCTTCCAGGCCGACCCGCAACCGGTACTGATAGCGGCCCGTAATGAGGGCGACGCGCGTGGCGGTACAGACGGCGGAATTTGCGTAGGCCTGCAAGAAGCGCACGCCCCTTGCGGCCATGCGATCGATATTGGGCGTGCTCAGATCCGGACGCCCGTAGCAGGAAACATCGGCATAGCCGAGATCGTCGGCCAGGAAGAAAACAATGTTGGGCGGCTTTGGGGCCCCCTGCCCAGATAGATCTTCGATCCCTGAAGCCAGCGCAAGTGTGCCGGCGGCGGCATTGCGCAACAGGCTGCGGCGGCTGATGGCTTGGTGGTTAGGCATCGAAATCCGCTGCAGAGCGTATCACTTCGAGGCCCTTCCCATCGCGCAGAATCTGCGTGTCCTGAAGAACATAGCCTATCCTTTGGTTCCATTGACAAGGTAAAACGCCCACGACACACTGAACTCAAGACGGGAGGGCTTTGTTCTATGGCAAAGTGCCCTGCTTGCAGTCACGACGTTCGCACCCCATTTTTCTGCAACCTCGACGGGTGGTCGCATCTCGCCTGCCCACAATGCAAGGCAAGGCTGGAAATGATACCGCCGCGCTCCTTTTGTTGGGCCCGCTCGTGGCACCCCTGTTTGTGCTCGCCCGGCAAGGCCGGGTCTTTGAGATCATTGCGTACGCGTTCATGGTTGTAACGTTCGCCCTCATCCTGCTGGAAAGTCTGCGCCCTAAAGTACGACTGCGGACAAAGCCAATACCCAAGCCTGAAATACGGCTAAACCTCGACGGCCCCTCGAATTAGAGCCCGCTGAGGTCCTGGAGTGCCGTGCTTGACACCAAAGTTTGAGCACTATATTCTCAGCTCCATCTTTGGATAAGTCCGCAAATTACGGCTCCCGAGGTGTGGTGTGAAAGGCACCGTGCTGAACGATACGGTGCTTGGGGGAAACAAGCATCCTTGAAACAGGCCTCATCCGTGAAGAGATTGTCCGCACCGCTCTGCGCGGTCGGCTTGGCTCGTGCCCGACTGTAAAGGAGAACTCCCAAATGCGAAGTTCGGTTGCGCTGCGAGCCATGCTGCTGTTGGCCGTGCTGGCTTTTTCTTCAGTTGCGTTTGCCCAAAATCGTGAAGTGCCGAAGATGCCGAACCCGCCCGGCCCTGCTCCCAAGCGCGATTTGAATGGCGCCTGGGTAGGGCCTCTCAAGGCTGTCGCGGGCGAGATTCCTCCCATGACGCCTGCCGGGCAGGCGCGATTCAAGCTCAATAAGCCCGAGAGGGAGTACACTCTTGCGGCCACGAACGACCCGTTCCAGAGTTGCGATCCGCTCGGAATTCCGCGCAACATTCTGAACCACCCGGTTATCAATGGCGGAATGTGGTTTGCGCAGTTACCCAACAGGATTGTCATGATGTATCAGTATCAACGGGTGTGGCGCGATATATGGATGGACGGCAGAGAGCTTCCCAAGAAGGTAGACGCCAAGGGAGCACCCGATTCAAGGTTTTACGGATACTCCGTGGGCCACTGGGACGGCGATAACACGCTCGTGATCGACACAACCGGTGTGGACGACCGAACCTGGCTGGACGATACCGGGCATCCGCATAGCACAGACATGCATGTGCAGGAGCGCTATACGCGCCTCGACCAGTACAACGTGCAATTGACCGTCACGGTCGACGATCCAAAATTCTATACGAAACCGTTTGAGTGGCTGAAAGCGTCTTACTACTGGATGGTTAAGCAGGATTTTGAGGAGACGTTCTGTGTGCCGTCGGAGAGCAATGAATATATGCAGTCGCTCGGCAGGCCCGCAGGTACCGGCGATTCCGCCAAATGAACTGGCGGATTGGCCAGGAACCACGCATCTTGACCGCCGGTGCGGCGGAGCGTATCCTCGGCGCGGCAAGCGGTTGGAATTCGGACTCTAAAAACTCGATAAAACCCTGATGAGAGGAATGGAAATGCGAAACCCGTTCGCGGGCGCCCTTGCGGGCCTGGCGGTACTGCTGGTCTGTTCTGCGGTTGCTACGGCCCAAACGGCTCCGAATAAAGGGAGCCAGGCACGTTCTCCATGGAAATACTATCCGATGGACAGAGCCGTCGGGGATGGCGGGCCGGCTCCGAAACGCGATCTGAGTGGCACATGGGCCGGACCTTCGTCCGGGGCCGCGGTTCCCAAAGGTACGAATGCGCAAGACCCCACGGGGCCCCCTCTCACTGCGTTGGGGAAACAGCTCATGGACCAGAACAAGCCCATCGGCAAATATAGTCCAGCGGGCACCAACGATCCTCACACGCGGTATTGCGATCCCTTTGGATTTCCGCAGAACATGACCAACGAAATTCGCGGAATGACCATCATGCGACCTCGGCGCGGACGTTCATATTGATTCAGTACATGGACGTATGGCGCGAAATCTGGTCGGACGGGCGCGCGCTTCCGACGGGTGTGGGCGACCCCGCGGGGCTCGACCCCAAAGGTCAACGGCTATTCCATCGGCCACTGGGAAGACGACTACAACTTCGTCGTCCACACGACCGGGTTGGACGACGGCTTCTGGACTACCAAGAACGGTTACCCTCACACTATCGATGCGGACGTGCCGGAACGGTACACCGGGACTCCAAGAACGATCTGACACTGTCGCTCACGATGGACGACCCGACGATTTACACGAAGCCGTTCGTGATCGGGGAGGAACATCTTTCGGTGGATTCCGAATCAGCCGCTCGATGACTTTACCTGCATTCCGTCACAGGTGCAGGAGTATATACAACAGATGGGCGATCCCGCTGGTAGCGATCCCAACGTGGCTCAACAGCGCCGGAATGCTGCCCCGGCGCGGAAGTAGCTCGAAGGACTGCTGGAGTGCGGTCGGACGAACTTTAGGAGGTGGAAGATGAAAACGAAGGTGCTAACGTTTATTGCACTAATCGCCGGAGATTGTAATGATCTGCAGTCCCGTGTTCGCACATCACGGCGGCGCGGCGTACGACATGAGCAAGCCATTGGTGCTGAAGGACGCGGTCGTGACGCAGTTCTCGTGGATTAATCCCCACCCCCTGATTAAGGTCGACGCCAAGGACGACAAGGGCAACGTCGAGCATTGGACCATGGAGATGGGCAGCACGCCGGCATCTAAGCTGATCGGCTGGACGAGGACGACGCTGAAGCCCGGAGACATCGTCACGATCTACCTGTGGCGCGCCAAGACCGGCCTGCCGGTTGGGCGCTTCAATAAGGTCATTCTCCCCGATGGTAAGGTAATGCGCGATACGCAGACCGGGGCCGATAACGGCGGGCGTGCCGACACCGACGTAGGGCGCTAGGCCGCGCGGCTTCGAAACTGACGCCACCCGGCAGCACAGCTGGTTGAGTAGAAACGAACGTTTTCTACAAAGCCGCTTTCGTTCTCCAGAAAGTACTCTTACTGGAGCTTCGGAAGCGGCTTTTCATTTATATCCCAACTCTCTCAATCCCCTTTCCTCAACGTTACACTGCGGCGATAGACGCGTGGATCGCTTTATGCGAGGATACCGCGCAGGTCCGTGAGCAACACAATTCGCAAGCAACACAGGAGGGCCCCGTGAAAAGACGCAACTTCATGGCATCGTCCGTAGCAGCGTCAGCGCTGGCCCTCACGCGGCGCTCCTCTTCCCAGGCCGCTCAAGGAGCCGCGCATAAAGACGGCAGAGAGTTCTATCAACTCGCCGGTATCACGTCATCACCGGACCGCAACGGAAGTTGTGCGATGACTTCTTCCGCGACGTGCTGATCCCCGCGGTGTCGCGCCTGGGCATCGGCCCGGTCGGTGTGTTCGATCTTTCGATTGGGCCGGAGACGCCGTCGATTTACATCCTGATGCCGAGCACTTCCGCCGAAACCCTCGCCACGGTGGAAACGCATCTGGCACAGGACGCCGAGTACATGAAAGCCGGATCGGCGTTTTTGAACGCTCCCGCCAAGGAGCCGGCGTTCGACCGGATGGAGAGCTCATTCCTGCAGGCGTTCGAAAAGTGGCCCAGGCTCGTACCGCCGGCGGCGACCAAAACGCGCGAGCCCGCGAATCTTCGAGCTTCGAATCTACGAAGGCGCCACCGACCAGGATCACAAGCGCAAAGTGGAGATGATGCAGTCGGGTGAATCGGAAATCTTCACCAAAAACGGCTTCGAACAGGTGTTTTACAGCGACACGCTGATCGGAACGCGGCTCCCGAATCTGACGTATATGCTCGCATTCGACAGCATGGCGGACCGGGACAAAAAGTGGGCCGCCTTCCGGGCGTCGGATGACTGGAAGAGCTACTCGACGCAGCCACGGTGGGCATTTGAGCCGATTGTTTCCAATATCACCAATTTGATCCTGACACCGACGGCTTACTCGCAAATTTAGGCATCAGGACAAACCGAGAAGAATTGCCCGTACAGGCTCCGCTCTTCCTATTTGTAAAAGGAGAAAGACAATGCGTTTGAACCGTGTTCTGCTCTCCGCTTTTGGCTGTGCCTTCGTATTTGCAACTGGGTTTTCTGTTGCCGGGCGGGCCATCCGCGCCCTCGCCGCGGGCAGGCCTGACGACGCCAAGGCCGGTGTCGATCAGGAAGTGCTCAAGATCAACGCACAGTGCAACGACGCTGAATTACGAGCCGATGTGCCGGCCATGGACGCCTGTGAAACCGACGATTTCACGCACACACACGCTAATGGCATGGTGGAGCACAAAGCCGAATTTCTGAAGGGCGTCGGAAGCGGCGCGCACAAGTTCCTGGCGCTGGATCTGTCCGAAGTTCATGTTCGTTCCTATGGCACTACAGCGATTGTCGAGGAACACATGCACCTCCGGGCAAATAACAGCGGCAATATCGCCGACGTCCACAGCCTGGTCATGACTGTATGGACGAAGCAACAGGGCAAATGGCGCGAAGCCGCGTGGATCGCCGTCGGCCTGCCGGGAAGCCGGCCTGGCGCCGCTGAAAGCAAGTAACCCGAGAGCGGATTACTCTGAACCGACGAAAATGCGTTTGCCGAAGCCTTTCAAAGAAGGCTGACGGGACCGCATCCCTTGGATCTGCGGTTAGCGCTCGTATTCCTCTGGAGATGTCCCTATCCGTGTAATCCTTCAGCATCGACGCTGACGCAATGCTGATCATGGCGCAGACGAAAATGAAAATCGCGATCGCATACCCGGATGCGTACCTGCTGAATAGCCATGTAGCGATCAGCGGCGACGGGCCGCCGGCAATCACCGATGCAAGCTGGTAGCCGAGCGATGCGCCACTGTAGCGCAGCCGCCCCGTAAAACACTCCGCGATCAAAGCTGCCTGTGGACCGTACATCATGTCGTGCGGGATCAGAGAGAGCGCCACGGCAAGAAAAACCAGACTGGGAACTCGCGTATTCAGCAGCGCGAAGTAGACAAACCCAAAAACTGCCGTCACGCCCGCGCCCAGGATATAAACGCGCTTGCGCCCCCACCGATCGGAGAGATGGCCGAAGAAAGGAATCATCACAAACGATAAGACCGAGGCAGTGAGGACGGCGACGAGCAGGAAGTCGCGGCTGATTTTCAGGGTGACGGTGCCGTAGGCAAAAATGAAAGCCGTAAACAGGTAGAAGGGCGCCTGCTCGCCCATGCGGCACAGCGCCGTCAAGGCGATCTCTTTCGGTTGTCGTTTGATGACCTCGACAATCGGGGTGCGCTCGACTTTGTTCTCCGCCACGAGACGCGTGAACACGGGCGTCTCGAGAATGCCGAGACGTATATAGAGACCAACGCCGACGAGGACGATGCTGAGCAAAAATGGAATGCGCCAGCCCCATTGGCGAAACTGGTCGCCCGATATCGCGCTGAACGCCAGCACGGCGAGATTTGCGAGGAACAAGCCCGCCGGCACTCCGAACTGCGGCCATGAGGCGATGAAGCCACGATGTTTGGTGGATCGCGCCCATTCCATCGCCAGCAGGACCGAACCGCCCCACTCTCCTCCCACGCCGACGCCCTGCACAAACCGCAAGACCGTCAGAATGACCGCTCCCCAGATCCCGATCGCGTTGGTAGGTCGGCACCAGGCCGACCAGGAAGGTCGCGATGCCCATGAGCAGCAACGTCGCAATCAACGTAGATTTGCGGCCGATGCGGTCGCCGTAATGGCCAAAGATCGCCGCTCCCACCGGCCGCGCGACAAAGCCGACGGCGTAAATCGTGAATGCTTCCAGGGTTCCGACGAGGGGGTTCGACCGCGGGAAATAGAGGTTCGCGAAGACGAGGCCGGTGACGGTGCTGTACAGAAAGAAGTCGTACCACTCAATCGCGGTTCCCACTGTGCCCGCAATCACGGCGCGGCGGAGTTGGATCCGGTGCGCCTCTTCCGACAAGCCCTGCGTCGCGGGTGATGTCATCTCTTTGCTTCTGGTTTCCGCAGTGCCGCCTGCCATAGTCCCCCCCGGCGGCCTGTGACGAGAGATCAGTCTAGAGTCGAATGCAGGGCGCTGGTTGCCGGTTCTACCACACCGGAGGCGTCCACGGCCATACCGTTGGTGAGGGTGCGAACGGGCAGCATCTCGAGAAGCGTGCGCGCTCGACAGAAAGCCGCTAGATGTATAATCTACCGGTAAAAATGACGCCGCAATAATACGAGCCGGGAATGACGACGAGAACGGAGGGTGCTTACATGAAGCGAGCCAGCTTATTGGCGGTTGGTCTTGTCTTGTTAATGGCAAGCGCTGCCTTGGCGCACCACGGAACTGCGGGATACGACATGGCCAACATGACGACCTTCAAGAAGGCCACGATCACCGAGATCGAATGGGCCAATCCGCACTGCCAGATTCATTTCGACGTGACCAACGATAAGGGCGTCGCGGAACACTGGACCCTAGAGGCTCCTCCCCCGAGCATGTTGGGGCCGCGAGAATGGGTCAGGAAGTCGCTG